>CAWIBI010000043.1:0-399584 GCA_963834205.1 uncultured Acidobacteriaceae bacterium
ACCAAGATAAACATCCAAAAATGAATAAGTTGCAAAGATCAAAGCCTCTCATTTCGAGAGGCTTTTTCGCGTCTACAAGCGCTGGTGATACTTGTGGGGATACTTTGATATTGTTTCCGCAGGAGGATGCCATGCCTCGGAAAACGACAGCAAAAGCAACCGGCGTTTGGGAGAAGGAGCAAGGGAGCGGCGTTTGGTGGATTCGGTACAGAGCAGAAGGCAAACTCAAGCGTGAAAAGGTTGGGCGCAAGAGCGACGCGATCGCTTTATATCAGCAGCGGAAATCCGAACTCCGGGCCGGAGTGAAGTTGCCTTCAAACCTGCGCGCTAAGGGAAGCACATTCTTGGAAATCGCCACCGAGGCAGAGAATTGGTACATCAGTCACGGCAAGAGAGACATCCGCACCGTCAAGATTCGTATGAAGCGGTTGATTAAAGAGTTTGGGAGTCAACCTGCCGATCAGATTAGCCCCGCGCGGATCGACCTGTGGATTTCCAAGCAGGACTGGAGTCCTGCGACCTGCAATCGCTACAAGGCGCTTCTGTCTAAAACTTTCAAGCTCGCTTTGGCCGCGGGTAAGGTCGCCATCAATCCAGCGCGCCTGGTGGAGCAACGCACCGAGAGTGCAGGACGCATTCGCTACCTGTTACCCGATGAAGAGCTGCAGCTTCGGAAAGTCATTGATCGCAGATTTCCGAATCACGATCCTGCCCTGACAGTCGCTTTGAGGACCGGGATGCGAAAGGGGGAGCAATTCTCCTTGGAGTGGCCGGAAGTATCATTTGAGCGCAATCGGATCTATCTGAACAAGACAAAGAACGGAAGTGATCGGGAGATTCCGATGAGCAAGTCCTGCAGGGAGGCTCTGCTCACACTTCGCAAGCAACGGCCCGGTAACGGTCGAATCTTTTACTCAAAGTTTGGTGAGCCTCTCAACGATCCTCGGACTTGGTTCGAGCTGGCGATTGCAGAAGCGAAGATCGCGAACTTCACTTGGCATGATCTGAGACATACATTCTGTTCCAGATTGATTATGTCCGGCGTTGATCTGAAGACGGCACAAACGCTGATGGGCCACAAGACAATCAGCATGACCGCCCGCTACGCGCACCTGTCGAGTGCCCATCTAGACGCCGCGGTCGATAGGCTCGAAGGGTGAGCAAGTCTTTGTGGCGCGTGCGCTCGCAAGAGTGGGGTCTATCTCGTTCGTTCGCTCGGCAAGCGGCCTGGGGTGATCGGCCCGAGCGTACCGCTTGAGTTCGTTCATAGAGATGAGCACCCTGGCTCCGATTCTACGGACGTTGAGTTGCCTCTTTGCGACCAGATAATCGAGGGAGCGTTGACTGATCGAAAGCATTCGAGCTGCCTCTCGACGGCCGACAAGGATTCGATCGTACGAATCCGGCAGAGTTCGGGCGGCCGGCTTCTTCTCGACGTGGATTCTCTCATCCATGATTGCCTCCGACTTCGTGCGCACATCTGTTGTGTTCAGGTTCGCGAGGTGGGCTCACGCTTGTCCAATGAAATCTCGTCCGGCAAGTATTCCATGCCGGAATAGCTCATTCCATTCTGAGCCAGGAAACCTAGCCATCCTTTGCCGCATTTGCGTATGAGTTGGCATTGACGCTTGGCTTAAAAGGGGAGAACACCTGTTATCCTCAAGTGAAGATGGACGAAGGCTCCTCGTATTAGGGGGTCGGCCATGTCTGGATCGGACACGAAGTACCTGCGGGCGGCGGTTGTGCTGATGGAGGAGTTGAACTTCTCTCGTGCTGCTACGAAGCTCAATATCGGCCAATCGGCATTAAGCAAACAGATCGGTCATCTTCACGACCAGCTTGGCTACGAACTCTTTGTCCGCCAAGGTCGAAATATCATGGCCACGGCTGCGGGTGAGGTATATGCGGCCCAAGCCAAGCTATCACTTCTTCATGCAGAACGGGCGGTAATTGATTCGAGAGCCGCTAACCAGAATTCAGAAATCATACTGCACGTCGGCAAGTCGCCTTACACAGACCCCTATCTCATCACTAATGTACTGTCGCTTAGGCTCCCGTTCTTCCCAAACCTAAGCGTTATGCTGACGAGCAAATTTGCCGTCGAATTGTCGCACGACCTTTTGAACGGAACGCTGGATTTGGCGTTCCTCACGGGTATTCCTGAAACCTCACAGATCAGTTCTGTGTCAGTGGCCAAACAACGCTTTTTCGTCGTTATGCTTGAGCAGGACGACCTCGTCTCGGTCAACCGAGATTACAGCTGATCAGCTCAGGGTACGTTCCTGTGTTTTGTTCGACCGGTACGTGCACCCATATCTCTATGACAACCTGGTGTGCAGCGCGCAAGGCCGGCGACGGTTCCCGGGACATCCCTACATCACGTGACCACTGCCGAAGAGGCGTCACAATTCGTGTCTCGTGGGTTGGGAGTTGCGGTTATAACTCAGGCTGGCGCTTGGCGGATAGCTAGGGAAGGCATCACAATTCGCCCTCTTGTGGATGAGGATCTCGTCGTGGAAACGAAGCTTGCTTGTAGATCAGACAATCAAGCTAGAGTTGTGAGCGAATTCGTGCGTGCCTTTGTTCGCAGCCTGAGTTCGAGCATCCCGCAGAGGCAGTCACCCCTTAGTCTGGCCGGGTGAGAATCAACGGCGATCTTCCATGACTACTTTGATACGAAGCGGACCCACGTGTGCGCACACCCGGCACTCGATGACTCCGCTCACGTTGACACCTTGGCCGGATTCAGCGGGAGTCACAGTAGCGTGACAACGATCGCATTCATGCACAACAGTAGGTTTCAAGTCTGCCACGCGGGGAATCTCCTGATGCGGCTAAACTTTCCTCTCTACGCCGTCGAATACGCTGCCTGTACCTGCGCTCAAGGATGTCTCGGCCATATCCCATGAGCCTGCCAGATCTGCTCGTCCGATTGTCTTCGCAAACCCATTGGCTATTCCTACCGCAGGGGTCTTCTAAAGGTGAGTATATAGCGATTTGTGTGGCAAATCGCAAGTCATGCGGCCGGCATTACCGAAGGGAAGATCTTTCGCGCGGTGCGCAAGGGTGCAAGGTCTGGGGTGAGGATCTCACGCCGGGTGCAGTGCTGCAGATCGTTCAGCATTACACCCGCGCCATGGGTCTGGAGAAATTGGCGCCGCATGATATGCGCCGCAACTGCGCCAAGCTGTGTCGCAAGCGGGGCGGTGATCTCGAGCAAATAAAATTCCTGCTCGGCCACGTCGTCGATTCAGACCTCAGAACGGTATTTGGGAGCGGAGCAGGACTTCGTCTCCGCCGTGAATGACAACCTGGGATTGGAGAAGTAGATATGTCAGGTAGGATTCCAGCACCTCCACTCTCGGTCAGCCAAGTCCTCCGGTTCTCGGAAACTGCTTGTCATCTGCAGCCGGACCGTACCATCTGGTTCCGGACGGCCAAGTGGGCTCAGCTTTTGTGCTCGGAACTCCTGGAAATATTGCGTGCCACACGAAAAAGTGCGTATAATAATTCGGAGGTGAAGATGCACACTCCAACCCAAACCGAAGAACTGGTCGTCTGGACCCAGCCGAAGGCGCTGGATGAAGCAAAATCTCTGTTTGCGTCCTATTCGCCCAAGTTTCAAACTGTTCCATGCACCACTACGAAAGTCCTGGGGAAAACCTGGGTAAGCGTCCTTTATCTATCCAGCCCCGAACAAGATGCTGCAGTCGAGAGCACCCTTGCCACACTTAGGAATTGCAAGGTATCGACCCTGTTGGTTTATACACCGCATCACTCGGCGGACTTTGCATTCCGCGTGGGAACGATGGTTGGACGACAAAAATTTACTGAGGCTGAGTGGGCCTTCAACTGGCCGCACCTCAGACAACTCTTGAAAGCACGGAACATCCGGGCCCACTCCCGCCACAACGTAGAGGAGCACCCAGTCTTTGCCCTCCTTGATGCCAGGCAAAGGCTGGGATTGAGTCAGGAAGAGTTGGCAAGCGCCCTGAATGTCACTACTCGTACCCTGCAGAATTGGGAGGCGGATAAGGGGACCAGTCAGATGTACAAAAGGGCACGTGATCTCCGGGAATTGCTCTCTCGCATGGACGATTATGTAGTCGCTCCCGAGGAGAAACAATGGCTCTCGTCGCCGCTTGAGGCCTTCGCAGGAAAGACTCCACAGCAGTTGATCGCCGAGGGCCGCCTCCGCGATCTGGTCGTCGAGTTCGATAGGTTGCGCGAGGGGCAACCCGTTTGACCTTCAATGCCAGGCAGCGCGCAGCGATCAAGCGATGGATCGGCCAAGCGGTCCCGCTAAAAGGGGTGTACTTCCGCAGTGTCGAGTACCGCTACATGGACCCGGCTGATGTCCTGAGCGGCGCCGGCACACAGGCTTACGGCGGGCGTTTTGCGGCTGTCGGCGCCCGCGCGGTGTACCTTTCCGTGACGGACTCAGGAGCGAGCAAAGAGGTCACAGCTCGGAAGGCACGTCTAGGTGGAAGGACTCAGATCAGCACCGACAAGTATCCTCGCGTTGTCTACGCGGTGGCGGTGATGTTGAAGAAGACTTTGGACCTGTCCGCGCTCGGATCATCCCAAGCCGGCAAAGAGGTGCAAACGGCCTGTCTCGCCAAAAATGACTTGAGCGCTTCAATCGAGCTGGCCCGAGAACTCGAAGCGGTGCGGATTCAGGGGCTTCTTTTTCCGAGTGTTGTGGGAGGGGACGAGAATCTGATCGTCTATCGCGCCAATTGCGGCCGAAAGGCATTGATACTCCAAAATGAGCAGGCAGTCATCGACCAAGCGAAGCAAATTGCCGCTAAGCACAAGTGAGTGCTGCTGTACGGTCGATACTTTCGAGACTTATGTTGACCAAATCGGGTGACCACACTGTTGCTTGGAGAGTAATCTGGGGTAAATATTTGCCCGCTATTCGGCGTAACAGCCAAAAAAGTTGCGCCGTTCGAAAGGGAATTCCCGCCTCTTCCGCGACGATCGATGCTGCTCAAGATGTGGTTCAAGCGGGAGGTTTGCAAAATGGAGAGCAACAAACCGCCGAACAACCAGGAACGGCACATGCTCTTCCTTAGTCACGCGACCCCGGAGGACAATGCCTTCGCACGATGGCTCGCCCTGCAACTTGCGAATGAGGGTTATCCGGTCTGGTGCGATCTGACGAAGCTCCTCGGCGGCGAGGATTTCTGGAAGGACATCCACCTGGACGCCGTCGTCTTCGCGTGCGAGTCGAGCTTCAGCCTGCGTGCGCCATTCTCCAAGTTCTATCTCGCCGCCGGAGGCGGCGTTGTCCAGCGTACCGAGCACGGAAGACAGATCCGCGCGCAGTTGCTCGACCCGCCGCTGATAGTACGTTAGATCGCGCTCCAATGATCGCCGCTCCTCGGCAAGACTGTCGCGCTCGTCTTTCAGCCGGATCTCCTCCTGGTCCAACACTCCGATGAGAGACCGTACCGCGACGACCATTTGTTCACGCGCGGTTCCGATGACGGGAGATCGCGTGTCAGCGCGCGCGTGCCGCCAGTCGAGGATGTGATCGTATCGGCATTCCTGATCCCTCGTCAGCCAGGCCAGCGCGAACAACCAAGCGGAATGTGGCCGGCTGCTGGGGATGAATAGCTCGCCTTCGTCCGGAACCACAAGTAAGTCCAGGGCTTCGAGCAGCGGCTGAATCCCGGTGCTGGGATCGGTAGACTCAACCAGCTCCTCAAGCGTCGTGTCCGCTCGAACGATCTGGCGGCGTGTGGTGCCGATCGGCCGAAGCACCGCCCACTGAACTGCATTAATAAGGACTTCGATCCCGACCAAACCGGTCGGCAGTTGCTCGGCCACGGTTCTTCGGAGATCGTCGTTGGCAAACGTGTCCTCACCGAGGCAGTACCGAAGCAAGCGGCAGAGCAGCGTCTTGCCGGCACCGTGCCCACTTCCCATTCCCCGACCGACGATGGCTGATTCCTCGCCCGGATCGGGAGACCAAATGATATTCAGTCCGCGTCTGAGGCTGATGTCGCGAATGATGGTGAGAATGTAAAGAACTGCGCGGATAGGAAGGACTCCGAAACCGAGCTTCAACAGCGATTTTCGCCTGTGCAGGTTTGCATAATGTCCGACCGCCGGCGCGCAGCACATGATGACGACCTGCGTGACGAATGAGTTCGTAGCAAGCCTCACCTGTCCCGAACCGCGGCCATTCCCTACCACCGTCGAAGGGCACTTTTGTTGCGGCTAAAGCGGACCGATTATCCGCCGCGCATTCCGTAATTGAGCGTAAATAGGAGAAACGGAACGAATCTCCTGGTCGCCATAGGAAGGCGATAATTCCTCTAAACCATCCAAAGTGAACACGATACGCCGTGTACCCATTTTTGTACCTGAAACCGGACAGCCGTTCCTCTCGGCCGTGCAATTAGAGTGGAACTCGAAGAAAATAAGTTAGAGAGGAAAAGAGGTGGTGCCGGGAGGGGGGGTCGAACCCCCACGAGGTTGCCCTCGGCGGATTTTGAGTCCGTTTTTTCCACATCGCATCAGCTTGCACCGTAATGCACCCAGAAGCAGAAACCCTCTCATTTGTTATGGTTGGGGCCGATTACGATATGCACGCCGGCGCAAGGCGCTGCACGGAATTCGGGAACAAAGTATCACCACTTGTATCCCCGGAAAGCTGACGATCGCAACCCAAATGGTGACGGTAGAACGACAAACAGGTCTCTTGAGGATACTGCCAGCGTAGCAAGCTCGGCGATGTTCTCAAGCGCTACATTCCTTTCGCTCGCTCAACTCCTCCGACATAGTTGCGATGTAGCTGCAAGAGGCGTGTTGAAAAGTCTCGGTAACTTGCCGCAGCCTCAGCGTAGTTCGCCCGAAGACAATTCGGTCACAGTTCTTTCCGTCATGGGCCGGACGGCTCAGGCCGTCCCGCTCCAACAATCCCGCACGTTTCAACCCGCCCAAGGAGGGCCGTCATGCAAAACAGCAGTGCATTCCAGTACCTCGCTATCGACACCATCCACGAGTCCACCACAAACCCGCGCCGCACCTTTGATGAAGGTAAGCTGCGGGAGCTGGCAGCAAGCATCAAGCATCACGGACTCATTCAGCCCATCACCGTGCGCCCGAATTCGGAAGGCTTCGAATTGATTGCAGGAGCACGACGCTATCGCGCGGCGCTTCTTGCAGAACTCTTCTCCATTCCTGCCCGCATCGTTGAGATCGATGATGCCCAGGTGTTGGAGTGGCAGCTGGTGGAGAACTCCCAGCGCGTCGATGTTCACCCCTACGAAGAGGCGGTCGGGTTCCAGCGTTTGCTCGACCTTCCCGGTTATGACGTAACGGCCTTGGCCGAGAAGTCGGGTAAGAGCACGAGCCACATTTACGCACGTCTCTCTCTTTCTTATCTCTGGGAGCCGTCGCCGCACTTGCATTTGTCTTGTTATGGACGGCTATTCCAGAGACGCTCCCGGAGCGGAACGAACTTGATAGTGATCCCTCTTCGCCACCCGTAACCCAGGAGCTTCCAGCATGACAATTCTCGGATCTAACCGTCCCTTTCAACCCCAATCACCCGATGCCGCTGGCGTCATTAGCTGGGTCCATCTTGGCGATCCGCACATGACCAAGGCTGGCGAGCAAACCATCTCGATCTGGCAGAGATCGTCAACGAGGTGAATGGAGCGTTTGCCGGCTCGATAAGTTTTCTCTTTTTGCCCGCCGATGTAGCCGATGATGGAAGCCGGGCGGCCTATGCGGTGGTGCGTAGAGAACTCGACCGGCTCAACGTACCGTGGTGCGCCATCGTTGGCGGCCACGATGTTTACGAAAGGAGCTTCGGAAACTTTCTTGAGGCAATGTTGGAACGAACCCACTATGCGTTCACGGTTGGCTCGGTCCACTTTGTGGCAATGAACGCTTTTGATGTGCCGAGTCCCTCATCATTCGTTGTGAGCGGGGATCAACTTGCTTGGGTCAAGTGCGCGCTCCGGACAGCGGTCAATGCGGGACAGTTCAGCGTTCTGAAGGCAAGCGAATCGCCGCAAGGAAATCTGCGAGTTCGAGCGAAATTCTGGGGCGAGGCTGAGGCAGTGCAAGCAACGGCCCATCTGGACGGACACGCTGTGCCGACACTGTAAACCAATAAGAAAAGACGCGAGCAGCTGCCATTCGCCCCGCGTACCGCGACCGACGCTACCCAGTCGAAGACACCTTGTTCCCGGGCCAGTTCACTCAGAAGCATCATGCCAATCAGGAATAAGTACACATCGCTGCCTTTGGCGACGGCCTGCCCTACCGACTTGAGGGGCACGAGCCGCAGCGTGATCAAGAGGAGTGCTCCGCCAGAGATCCACCAAACTTCCGGGATTCCGCGCGGGCGGAGCAGCATCAGCAAGATGCTGACGGCGACAATACAAGGCAGAACAACATGTGCGATCTGTCCCGGTATCATCACCACTTCTTTCCGTTCTTATTGGGTCCGAGTTGCGTGCCTAGCAGTCCATGCTCCGGCCAAGCCTCCAGTGCGTTGTTCTGATCGCGTTCTACGCGCTCTCGTTCCGCAGAAAATCCGCTCACAACACGAATCTCATCGGTTGCGACTTTGCCACGCGAATCCTTGACGGAGACCTTCAAGAAATAAGCGCCCCTATGGGGTGTAGAAACATCTGCCTCCCAGACGTGGCTGTTGTCGATTCGTTTCATAGGGACACTGGTGACGATCTTTATGTCCAACGATGCGACAGCAGTTGTGCTGACCCCGGCAATTCTGACCGCGGTGCGTAGGGCAAAGGTCTCGCCCCTTCCATACTTGTTCGTATGTGCGTTGATCGCGAACGCCGCAAGCTTTGTGCTACCGATCTCGAACCCTGCGAATCTAGTGGTCTTTCATACCGGAATGCCACCTCTGGGGATGTGGCTCGCAGACTTCGGCGTGCCATCACTGCTATCGATTTTGGTGACTTTTCTCGTCATGCGTTTTCTGTTTTGTGACGAACTCTGCAAGAGCATTGAATGCGAGGTAGAGGGTACGAAGCTGAGCGGGAACGGCAAACTAGTTCTCGCCGGACTCGCTCTGATGATTGCCGTGCTCCTGACGGCCTCCGCTATGAAGAAGGACCTGGGGCTGCCGACGTGCCTCGCAGCGCTGATAATAACAGCCGTGGTCTCCATCAAGGCGAGGAGGAATCCGATTAGTCTCGCCCGCGAAATTAGCTGGGGAACACTTCTGCTGGTCGCAGGATTGTTTGTCATGGTTGATGCTGTCGAGAGTCAGGGAGCCATGAACCTGACGCAACAGTGGCTTGCCTGGGCGTCAAGCCTCGGCCACGGCGTAGGCGCTATGGTTGTGGGCTTCGCCGTCGGCATAGCAAACAACATCGTGAACAACCTACCCTTGGGGGCTGATTGCGGGCGGCACGATCCAGGCAGCTCATACGAAGGGGCTGATGGCCAATGCGGTTCTGATCGGCGTAGACCTCGGACCAAATCTATCCGTCACCGGATCGTTGGCCACGATCCTCTGGCTCCTGGCACTTCGCAAGGATTCTGGCGGCGACACAGGAGGAGAGAACCTCGACGTGAGTTTCTGGAAGTTCCTGAAGATCGGTGCCGTCGCTATGCCAGGGGCGCTCTTTGCCGCGCTTGGTGGAGCGATCTTGATGCAGATGCTCGCTGGACAACGCTAATACAAGGAGAGCCTTATGGATGGATTATCCCCTTCATCATCTTTGGGCGTGCGCTACAGAGTTTCGGCGATGGTTACTCATTGACCATTTCGGCTGGTTCAGAATGCAACCTCACCCTCTAAACACTGGCCGCATCATCGGCGGTGTGCTGCTGGTCGGTGGCATTAGTCTCATTGCCAATGTCTGAAGCACATCTGGGCAGAGGGGCAGAAACCCATCATCCCCCTATCTATCTCGGTGCTATTGTGACCAGGCTCTTCTCGGGGCACTGCGCTGTTGTCTTCGAGGGCTCGGGCCTATCAGATGTGACGCGATGCGACCACATTCGCTCAAGTCTGCGCACTGGCATCGCTCAACCTGATGGAGCAATTGCTGCATCGCATTAAGTTGAGAGATCTGCCGTTCCAGCACTTCCTGATGCTCACGGATCGATGTCCGCCAACGTTCAGAAGCAGGGGTTTTGGGGCGGAATCCGTTCAGGAGCCGACGCATCTCAGGAAGTGAGAATCCGCAAGCCTTCGCCAGTCGGAGCACCGCAACCGAGTTGACTGCATCTGCCTGGTAACGCCGTTGGCCGCTAACGCGCATGGTCTTGGGAAGAACGCCTATCCGCTCCCAATAACGCAGGGTTGAGGTGGGCACGCCACTCTTATCCGACAGCTCGCCAATAGTCATCGATTTGATCCTCTGGTCTGCCTCTATGAAGTCTAGCGGACAGACTGCTTGACTTGAAGTCGACTTCAAGTTTTATCGTGAGAATAATGCAGGCACCAAGAACATCGAAGAGGAGCCGCGGTGGCGTTGACTTGCAATCTTCAAGCAATTGATTCGACTTCGCGCGTTCGTTATCACGAATTGCGTGCGCGAGTCGGTGGTGCAGTGATCTCGTGCAGCGAACTCGCGGATGGGAATTTGATCAAACTCGATGAACGATTCATCAGTCGGGCACAGCTTACTGAGTGGATGAGCATGGAGCGGCTCTGCTGTCCATTTCTCTCGCTTGAAATGGAGCCAGCGCACTCAGGTGTGCTGGAACTGACAGTGACTGGGCCCGGCGGAAGCAAGACTGTACTTCTGGCCGCGTTGGGAAATTACTTGAAAGCGAAAACGAATTGGGAGGCAGCAATGCAACGAGTGGGTTTTGGGGATCTACCCTGGATAGTGCGGATAGTGCTGGGTCTCGCCGCATTCAATTTGTGGTGGAGTTTCGAGGAATTCGTCATCGACCGATTCGGAATCTGGCGGTATTTGCCCGATTATAAGTTCGGACAGCTATGTGTTTGGGATTTAACGGTGGCAAGCGGAATCGCGGTGATGATCTGGTGGCTGTCAGCAAGAAGGAAATAGAAACGCTCGCTGTTACCTTCGGTCAACTGTCGCTTAGTGGGAATAATGCCAAGAGCTTCTGTACCTGCGGTGGTACGAGTGGCTGTCCCTTGATAGCGGAGCCGGGCAGCCCTCGGGATCCACGATCTTTTCGATCGTGGACACATTGGAACTAGCGAACGGTGGTTCTGCCCTGCCGACGGTGAGCTACCCCCTCTTTCAGCGCGTAATAGACGATGACTGCTCCCGAGAGCGGGTCCGCCCACCACCAACCTAAGAAGGCATTCAGGGCTATGCCAAGCAGGACGGCGCCCGCGAGACAGGCGTCGATCAAGGTGACGCGCCCCCTCGGCAACCAGGACGGCGTTTCCCAACCGGCGACCGGTCGCCGTCTTCCCCACCCCAGAAGCAGCATCACGAGTGCGGTCAGGGCGAGCCACGTTGCGCCTAAGCTCGATGGCACTGGACGACCGCCCACAGCGAAGATGTACGCCGCTTGAACGATGATGTAGACCGCCAAAGATAGAAATGATCCGCCGATGAGCTGGAGCGCCAGCTTCTCTCTGTCACGTCTGCTGTCGCTGAGGTGCCAGATCACCACCACGGACGCGAAGATTTCGATCAACGAGTCCAGACCAAAACCCGACAACGCAACCGAGCGGGCCCGGAGCGCTGCGATTCCGATCACGCATACCGTGATTACATTCCAGCCAAGAGTGGCGTACTCAAGACGGAAACCACGACGGAGGAGGTTGGGCTCAGGCGGCATGATGGAGAACGACCAGGCGAACAGTCACGCCGCCTCCTTTTCCAATCCCTCAGCCTGAATGAGTTCTGCAACACGAGTCTTGATATCGTCGCGCACCGCACGAACCTCATCCATCGGACGGCCTTTTGGATCGGACAATGGCCAGTCATCTCGGCGAAGGCCCGGAACGTAGGGGCATTTGTCGCCGCAACCCATTGTGATAAGCAGGGCCGCATCGTTTGCAAGCTCCTGGGTCAGCTTTTGTGGTGTGGCAGCGCTGAGATCAATGCCAATCTCCTGCATGACGGCAAGAACCTCCGGATGCACTCGCAAACCTGGCTCGGTGCCTGCGGAGATGGCTTCAGCCTTGGTTTGGTCGGCAAGCTGGTTAAAGAAAGCTGCGGCCATCTGTGAGCGGCCAGCATTGTGTACGCAGGCGAAAATTACCTTAAGCATCGTGTCTCCCGGTAGTGATCGTGTTGAGTGGGTGGAATCGCATCGCGAGGGCTACCGCTTCCCAATGTCGTCGATTTCCTTCTGCAAAGAAAATGTGTCCAGCGTCGCGAGCGGAAGACAGAGAAAAAGGCTGATGCGTCGGTCGAGCATGGTGAAAGCCTGACTAAAAGCATGTTCGATCTCTTCTGGCGTTCCTTGGACGGCGGCGGGGTCGGGGATTCCCCAGTGCGCCGTCATGGGCTGACCAGGCCACAAAGGACAGACCTCGTTCGCTGCGTTATCGCAGACTGTGAAGACGAAATCTAGCGAGGGAGAATCCGGCTTAGAGAACTCATTCCAGGACTTGCTCCGGAAGTTCTCAGTGCTCAAACCCGCGTTCTCGATCTGGCTGAGGGCCTCGGGACGCACCGAACCGGACGGGTGACTTCCGGCACTGTAGGCGGTGAAGGTGGGCATCCCTTTCCGGTTCATGATCGCTTCGGCCATGATCGAACGTGCGGAATTTCCCGTGCAGAGGAACAAGACGTTGTAATGTGGCATTGTTCAAATCCCTTTCGGTGACCAGCGAAGCGCAAGCATCGTGCGGTCATCGCTTGGTTGCGTACCGTTGGTATAACGACCGATGGTGCGTTGGATCGTTTCCACAACCGCAGTTGGGGGCAGATTTCTCGATTGAAGGAGTGTGTGGGCAAGCCGGTTCTGGTCAAACTCATTTCCGGCTTCATCGGTCGATTCTGTAATTCCGTCCGAGTACAAGAACAGCGTGCTCTCCGGGCTGACACGTCGTTTTACGTTCGCGAACTCGGCCGAGCAAAACGTGCCGAGCGGAAGGCTCGCAGCCGCAATAACCTCAACTTCAGCACCTTCGACAAGTAGGACTGGATTATGACCTGCGTTGACCAACTCCACATTCCCGCTGCGATCTGCTTTGCCCAGCACCAATGTCGCAAATTGGGCGGGAAGTGCGTTTTGACAAAAGGTGCTGCTCGCGGTGGCTACGACTTCCTCAATCGTTCGGTTTGAAGGCAGCAATGTCCTTAGCGTCGCATGCAAATGAGACATCAGCATTGACGCTGCCACTCCTTTGCCCGACACATCGCCGAGAGCAAAATAGAACGCATCGGCTCCCGCCGGAATCAAATCGACATAGTCGCCGCTTACAAATCCAGCAGATTCGTAGGAAAACGCTACTTCCCAGCCGCTGAGGCAGCAGCGCCGCTCCGGAAGTAAGCGCAGTTGAACCTGCCGGGCCAGTTCCAACTGAGCGTGGAATCCGACGTCGATTTGAGGGGTGATGGTCACAGTGCCGCCGTTGGAGCGCAGCAGGTCGGGCCACAGCAAGCCGCTTGAGCGTTCTTGACCGGCTTTACGGCATAAACCTTGACGCTCGCCGCCGCTGTATTCACATCATATTCAGACAACAGAGCCGTCAGATCTTGATGCAGGCTGGTAGGAGAGTCTGTCGAACAGCAGGACTCTGAGAGCACAGTTAGGTCGGAGGCCGTGTCCATCGAAGGAGAGCAGCATCCAGCTTGATTCTCGACCTTGGAATAAGCATTGAGATCAGCCCCGCTATCCACGATCTCAACGTGCTGAAATCCTGCTGCGAGCAACCCCGCACGGTAGTCATCTATGAGGATGGCCCCAGCGACGCAGCCGACGTACGCCGCCATGCTTTGAGCAACGGCTTCCGGCAACTCATGTTTCAGTGCAATATCACTGATGGCGACGCGGCCCCCTGGCTTCAGGACACGTGCGATCTCGCGAAAGACGGCAGGCTTGTCCGGCGCCAGATTCACAACACAGTTCGAAATGACGCAATCGACGGAAGCATCCGGAAGCGGGATCTGGTCGATAGTGGACTGGTAGAACTCCACATTGGTGTAGCCGCCCTGCTGCGCGTTCTCACGAGAGCGTCCGATCATTGCAGTGGTCATATCGATGCCGATGGCGCGACCCTCTGGCCCAACCATCTTCGACGCCAGAAAAACGTCAAGACCGCCGCCTGAGCCGAGATCAACCACAACCTCTCCGGCTCTCAGGTGGGCTGTTGCTGTGGGATTGCCGCAGGAAAGGCCCATATTAGCGGCTGCCGGAATTGAAGTGAGCTCTTCGGCGCTGTAGCCAAAGGCTTCCGCAACCGCCTTAACGCCTGCATCGTCGTTCGTTAGCGTACTCGCTGCAACTGCTCCATACTTCGACTTCACCGAATCCAATAGCTGCTCTGACATATTGCCCTCCAAACATTCGCTTAGGCGACTATATGTCTTGCTTTCGTATACGTCAAGGCGTATACATAAATATATGACAGCGAAGCAGACCTTCAACGTGGAACGGTTCTTTCAGGCTCTCGGGGATAACACCCGGCTCCGGATACTGAATCTTATTGGCGACCAAGAGATTTGCGTTTGCTACTTTGTTGAGATTCTTGGCGGCCCTCAACCGAAGATCTCGCGTCACCTCGCCTACCTCCGCAGCGCGGGTATCGTCGTGGGCCGACGGGAGGGGAAGTGGATGCACTATCGGATCATCATGCCTCCGCATATCGGGGCGGCACAGATCCTGCGGCAGACGCTCGGCTGGCTGAAAGAGGAAAAGACAATGCAGGCCGACAGGTCGCGGCTGACAAAAGCGTGTTGCTCTCCGGCGAAGTACGCCCTGCTCGATGGCGCTCCATTACCCACAACGATCCAAGAACCGCCCTGCGAGGCCTGCTAATGTCTACCGCTCCGCTCACTCAAGGCCGCGTCTGTGCTCCTGCCGCTCGAAAGAAGCTGTCGTTTCTCGACCGATTTCTGACGCTCTGGATCTTTCTTGCTATGGCGATAGGCGTTTCCATCGGCCACTTCATTCCATCGACTGCTGGCTTCGTCAACCATTTTCAGACTGGGACAACAAACATCCCTATCGCTATCGGCCTCATCATTATGATGTTTCCGCCTCTGGCGAAGGTGCGATACGAAAAGCTGGGAGAGGTATTCCGCAATAAGCACGTTCTCGGGCTGTCGCTAGTGCAGAACTGGTTTATTGGCCCGGTGCTGATGTTCTTCCTGGCAATAGTTTTTCTCCGGGGCGAGCCCGCCTATATGCGCGGACTGATCCTGATCGGCATAGCCCGCTGCATCGCAATGGTGCTGGTCTGGAATGAACTCGCGGAAGGCGACACGGATTACGTTGCCGGGCTCGTTGCCATCAACAGCGTTTTTCAGGTGCTCTTCTACAGCCTCTATGCCTGGGTGTTCCTGACGGTCCTGCCGAAATGGTTCGGACTTGAGGGGAGCATCGTTCCGATCGGCATCGGCCAGATTGCGAAGAGTGTGGGACTTTATCTGGGAGTGCCGTTTGTCGCTGGCTTCATCACTCGCTCCGTTCTAATCCGCACGAAGGGCGAGGAGTGGTATCGGACTCGCTTCATTCCTCGTATCAGCCCTCTGACCCTCGTCGCGCTACTGTTCACGATCCTCGTCATGTTTTCCCTCAAGGGCGATTTGATCGTGCGACTCCCGCTGGATGTGGTCAAGATAGCGATCCCGCTCGTCATCTACTTCCTCATCATGTTCCTGGTCAGCTTCTGGATGGGTAAGAAGCTGGGCGCGGACTACGCGCAATCCGCAACGCTATCCTTCACTGCTGCGGGCAACAATTTTGAACTGGCGATAGCGGTAGCAGTGGCCGTGTTCGGATTGAAATCCGGCGAGGCCTTCGTCGGCGTCGTCGGGCCGTTGATCGAAGTTCCAGCACTCATTGGGCTCGTCAATGTGGCGTTCTGGATGAGGCGCCGGTACTTCAGTTCAGAGATGAAGGAGTTCCAAGTCCATCCGGTCGAAGACGCGCCATAGCTACATGCTGCGGCTGGAACTTTTACAGGTGAAGTAAGCAACTGGCAACCAGCGTCCGCTGGTCGTCGCTCCGATATCCCCGCGATCGGACCTAGAATCTGAACCGCGTGAAAGAGAACAGTTTCTAGTGCGCAGCGTGCGACGGCGTCTCGTCACAGCCCGATGCCTTTGCAAAGACATCGAACACCAAAGCCTTCAGGCCGAGCGCCCAAACAGCGGTCAAGAAGATGCGTCTAAGCCAGAGATTCCTAACCGAATCGCGAAACGCGAACCAAAGACGGCTCCGACAAACATACGATTTCGGGTACAGATTCGGGTACAGACATCAGTTCGCCCTAATTTCGGCAATTTACGCTAAATTACAGGTGGGAAGAGGTTTAGCTAGTTCGCTAATTACGCTCAATTACGCTTATTTATCATAGACATACGGTGTTCATGGGAAACTCAAAATCCGTCGAAAACCTCGTGGGGGTTCGACCCCTCCCGGCAGCAATAGGGCCCATCTCGGGGACACCCCCATGAGGCACTTCTCTGATGCGCCACATGAGCGCCTCGAAGTTTCGAAGACTGAAACTCAGGGCGTAAGCTTGGCGGCGATTTGGACAGATTTCACAACCGAAGGGTCGGCGAATTTCACACGCATTTTGGTAGGGAGGAGCCGCATTTTAGTGGCTCCTCCCTACTCGATCCTCACCATATCGGCTACTCATAATCCGGCTACTGACCTTGGATATCTGCTTCACAAGAATCCCACCCGCCTGCAAAGCGAGGAAATATCGTTCGGCACTGCTTACGTGTTCTATCCAAAGGCCACTGCCGAGCTTTGCACCGTCGCTTTGCTATGGAGATCGATCCAATTGGCTGATCGGCCAAATGCCCGGCGTTTATGTGAGGCGCGGAACGCTCCACGAATGCTCGGACTGAGCCTGCTTGGGAGGATCGTTGCCTAATTCCACCGAGGGTCCGATAGGGGCAGTTCACACACTATGCTTGGAACGCTCACCAGAATGCTTGGGCTTCCACCTTGGGTTTGCCCTGTACCCCTTTGACTACCTCCGCGCTAAGGACGACTTCGAAGTTCTTCTTACCCCAGTCGGCGCCGGCGCTATCCGCCAACTGTTTCAGGCTTGCTTCATCGGTCAGGAATTCGCCGGCAGCCCTGGTCCCGCTACCCGCAATTCCCGCCGCGACCAGAACCACCTGGCCGGTGCTCTCGTCGATGAAGCGGGCCGCTATTGCATAATCTTTGAGAACATCACTCTCCCAATGATTTGCGATGATTTGCCACGCGCGTGACTCGGGGTGCTGTTTGTCCGCGATCCAGTAAACAGTGTTCGGAAGGCAGGCAGGCTGGCCGGATCTGCCGCATGGAAACTGATTTCCGCCCTCGATCCAGCGATTCGTATTCGGGTTCTCAAGCCCTTCAAAGTGAAACCTGAGAGAGGATGTTCGGTTCAGCGTCCAGTCGTTGTTCAGCGCCCCAATCAGAACAACCGGCCCTTCACGAAGCTGAGAGGAAGTGGTCGTCCGATAATTCTGAGTCCTGAAAACATGTCCGTGAGCTTCGACCAAAGACTGGAAACCGCTGAGAATCTGCATGTCGGAAAAAGGAACAAAGTCGTTCTTGTCCGAGAACGCCTGACGAGATGAGTCCTCATCGGCCCCGCTCTGGAGTTCAGTCAGCTGTGAATCACCAGGATAGGTAGCGATCATGGTTCCGCCCATACAGAACAAGATAGGCTTGCCGCTGCTGAGCAACGGAGACCAGACTTCTTCGAGAGCGGACTTTTTTACTAAGTGCCTCCAGAATCGGGCGCCCAAGACCAAAACCAAGACGATGATCACCCCAGAAGCTGCCAAAGCCGCCGGCCAATGGATTTTTCTCGTCCTTTTGAGTTGGCTGGTCTTTTCCGGTTGAGTGGGAACCTCCGCCGGAGTCACTTCGAGGGTAGGTGCATTCGGTGCAGGTTGTAAGAAGGCGGGAACATAGGACCCAGGATTTAATTCAATTCTTAGTTCGCCCGCATGCGCCGGTGATTGGTAGTACTGGGCGAGCCGCTTCCTCACTTCCGCGGCACAGTGACGTACTACAGGATCGAGATTGGTGTCGTAATCCGGCGGCCGCTGAAATACCTCTACCCCGAGGGTACGCTCCTTCAGAGTGCCTTCATTTTCCGTAAGAGTCTGCTCCACGATGTACCGGAGCAAGCCCGAATAGCGTTTACTGGCAGCGAATAGCCCGTCACTCACTATCTTTTCGAGTTGCGACTGCACTAGCCGCTTTTCGCTCTCCGTTTTGGGGTGCCAAGCACCTTTCACTGCCTCGGCGAACACCATAGCCACATTCCACGACCGAAGATTGGGTCGATCACAACGTAACACACGCTTGATACGGGTCGCTATGCGTTTCCAATAACTTGAATCATAGCAATGACTTGCGACCCGTCAACGGGGGGTTGGTCCCGGCAGCTGCCACCGTAGGAACCTTGACCGCTTCGGGCTCAACCGTCTGAACTTGGACGCTGATCTGGCAAAGCACTTTAGTGGCGACCGAAATTTCGGAGACGAAATCGATTGTGGCTTTCCGGCAATGCAATTAGGGAGGATTCAGATGCGAAAAAAAATTATGAACAGGGCAGGTTGCCTTACGGCCCTGCTCCTTGCCGGTGGGCTTGCAGTCCAGGCAGCGTTTGGGCAACTGGCGGTAACCACTGCGACGCTGAGTGGTATCGTCACCGATCCTACAGGATCTGTGATACCGGGAGCAGAGGTCAATTTAAGCAGCCCGGAAAGAGGAATAACAAGAGTTTTCACCACCGGTGACCAGGGAGCGTATTCCTTCGCCCAATTGCCACCTTCGACTTATGAGATGACGATCAAGGCGGGGGGCTTTCTGACGTATGTCCAGAAGGGAATTCAACTCGATGCCGGGCAATCGGCTTCGCAGAATGTGGTCATGACGGTCGGAACGAGTTCTGAGACCGTCACGGTCACATCCGAGGCATCGCTGCTGAATACTGACAACTCGAACATATCGGCGGAAGTCAACAGCCAACAGATCGTTGAGCTGCCGTTGAACCTTCGTAACGTCTATGGCCTGGCGACGCTCAATTCCTCGGTGAACGTCAATTCCGAGCACCAGACTCTGCTTGGCGGCGGCGGAAATACCACCGACAGCGCCGACCAGGACGTTTCATTCCTGAACTTCTCTGGCGGCTGGTTCGGGTCGTCAGCTTTTCTCCTCGATGGAACTTTCGACGTGTCTCCAGACTGGGGCGAGGTGATGTATGTGCCCTCGGTGGACGCGGTGGAAGAGTTCAAGGTTCAGAACAGCTCCTTTACCGCGCAGTATGGATGGAGCTCAGGGAACGTTGTGGATGTAACCACCAAGTCCGGCACGAATGCGTTCCACGGCGATGGATATATGTTCTACCGGAACGCGGCGCTGGATGCGAACCTGTGGTTCAGCGATCATAACAACCTGCCAAAGCAGGACGTGACGCGGCAACAGTTTGGGGTTTCGGCCGGAGGTCCCCTCCGCATTCCTCACTTGATTACCCAGCCGAACAAGACCTTCCTCTTTGGGCTTTACGAGCACTTCAGCGCAGCATCCCCTTCGACGGGCGTCTTTACCGTGCCGGACAGCAACTTCCGCGCAGGCAACTTTTCCGAACTGCTGGGTGCTCAAGTAGGAACCGATGCTCTGGGACGACCGGTCTATTCAGGGCAGATTTATAATCCGCGCAGCGGTCGCGCGGTTACAGCCGGTCAGGTTGATCCTACCACCGGGCTGGTAGCGACTCAGAGCGGTTTTATTCGCGATCCCATTCTCAACAACAACGTCGCCGCACTAGGGTCATTTGACCCGGTTGGCGCGAAACTCATCTCTTACTATCCAGCGACGACATCCCCCGCGCTGAGCAACAACCTCACGGTGACCGGAAATGCGCCCGCGGCATCGAATGAATACACTCTGAGGCTCGACCACAACATCAACGATGCGTCACGCTATTACGCGCGCGCGTCCATCAAGATGGAGTACAAGACGGGCGAACCCGCGTACTACGGAAGCTCGAATCCGGCTGGACCGGGCGTAAGGGTATCCGATAACCGCTGGGACTTCGTAGCGGGATACACACGTATTTTCAGCCCGACCTTTACGATGAACTTGCTCGGCGGCGTCCAGTATCATCGCGAAGACGACGCGGGTCAATCGGTGGGCTTCAAGACATCGAGCCTGGGTTTGCCGGCATACCTGGATGCGGATCCGAATTTTCCCCAGATCACCGTCGCCAATGAATCAGACCTTGGCAACATTATCGGTGGCGCGAACCAGGCCCGCGGCCCGGTCACGACGGCTGCGGCCAATTTCACCAAGGTGGCGGGCAAACAAGTATTCTCGTTCGGTTTCATGGGTGTCGACGCGCTGTACTACAACGAGGGTGTCTATCAAAACTCGTTGAATATCAAGGGCGGTTTCACCTGTGGGCCCGACCCGTACCAGTGCACCGCCAACACGGGCAATGCGGTAGCCCAGATGCTGCTGGGCCTGCCGGATGGCGGCGCGGCCGGCATCGCAGCGCGCCCCGGCACCACCGCGCATCTCTACAGTTGGTATCTGCAGGACGATTGGCACGTTATTCCCAAGCTGACCGTCAACCTTGGAGCACGCTATGAAATTCAAGGTGCCCCAACCTATAAGGGCGATCGTGGCGCCTATTTCGACCCAAACGCGACGAACCCGATCGCCGCCGCCATGGGGGGCTCCGGCGGCCTCCTGGGATCCCTGCAGTTCCTGTCGTCCGGCAACCGCGGCGTCTACCAAACCCACTATACGAATGTGTCGCCACGCATTGGCTTCAGCTATCAGGCGCTCCCCAAGCTGGTTGCGCGCGGCGGCTATGGAATATTCTTTCCCCTGTCCAGCAGCCAGCTCATCGCCACCACTGACGGCTACGCGCCTGTCACCAACGTAAATTCATCGCTTAACGCTGGTCTTACGCCGACGACAGGCCTCTCGCTTGAGAACCCGTGGCCCAACGGCTTTGTTCAGGCAACCGGAAACACGCTGGGCGCACTTCAGGATGTTGGCTACAGTCTGGGGGCCGACTTCCACAACAGGCCGTCGAGCTATGTGCAACAGTACATGCTCGGACTCCAGTACGCGATCACACCGAACGATTCGCTGGAAGTGAACTACTTCGGCAATCACGGTACGCACATCATCAACGGTAACGGCATCAACCACTCACAGTTGAATCCGAAATACCTCTCTCGGAACGTCCGTTCTGAACAGCCTGGTTGCCAATCCGTTCTCCGGTTACATTGCCGCCGGACAGTCCTCTTGCGGTTTGGACCAGTCAACCATCGTCTACTCTCACCTGCTGCAACCATATACTCAATACTGCGGGGTAAGTGAGAATCAACCGAACAATGGCTTCTCCCTGTACAACGCGCTCGAAGCCACATACAACCATAGATTCCGCAATGGCTTGAGTGTATTGGTGTCCTACACGTTCTCCAAATTCCTTGATAACACTGAAGGTCTCAACACCTGGGCCGCGACTGGCAATTCATCCCCGGCAAATACCTACAATTTAGCGGCGGAGAAGAGCGTGGATGCCGGCGACACACCGCAGAGTCTGGTCGTCAGTTACATCTACGATCTGCCGGTGGGCCGCGGCAAGGCGTTGGGATCGAACTTCAATCGCAAGACCGATGCGATTCTGGGTGGCTGGGAAGTCACCGGCATCGTGAGCGCGAAGTCCGGCGTCCCGATCGCCGTCAGTGGTA
Organism: uncultured Acidobacteriaceae bacterium; assembly: GCA_963834205.1. Lineage (GTDB taxonomy): Bacteria > Acidobacteriota > Terriglobia > Terriglobales > Acidobacteriaceae > PALSA-350. The sequence continues at coordinate 21,840 of CAWIBI010000043.1, forward strand.
ACAACATCCCATCCTACGGCGGCAATCCACGGCCGGATGTCATCGGCAACGTACATGCGGCGCACCGCAGCATCGACGAGTGGTTTAATACGGCGGCCTTTGGCTATGCTCCGTACGGGACCTTCGGTACGGCTTCCCGATACCTCTCATACATGCGTGCTCCGGATTTCAACAACGCCGATCTAGGCATCCTGAAGAACTGGAGCCTACCGAGAGAAACACGCATTCAGTTCCGAGCCGAGATGTTCAATGCCTTTAACCACCCGCAGTTCTATTCTCCGAACGGCTCGTATGCGGGTTGTGACCCGAATGCAGGCAGCAGTTGCGTATCGGGCTTTGGGAAAATCACCAGCGCCTTCCCCGCTCGGGAAGTCCAGGTATCCGGCAAGTTCTACTGGTAGGTTTCGCGGTTGACTATACATTGAATACTCGACTTACAATTCTGCTCTTGTTCCTGCTGGCCACGGCTCCCAATGTATTCGGCCAGCAGGCACACGCGCAGGATTTTTCTTTTCTGGTGGCCACAGCAAAGCGGGCCCAGAGCGATCGCGAATTTGAGGCCGCGGCGGATGCCTACAAGAAGGCGGTTCAGTTGCGTCCTGACCTACCCATGCTTTGGGCCAATCTCGGCCTTGTGCAAGAGGCGACCGGTGCCGACTCCAGCGCTATCCAGAGTTTCCGCAAGGCCAATCTTCTCGACTCATCCTTATATGTACCGAATCTATTCCTCGGGATTGCTTATACCCACATCAATCGTTCGCAGGAGGCGATTCCATTTCTCATCAAGGCGGAATCTCTGAACCATCATGATGCGTTAGCGCCGCTTTCTCTGGGGCGTGCTTACGTTTCCGACAAAAAGTTCGCAGTTGCCGAGAGCGCCTTTCGGCGCACCCTGGCAATTGACGACAAAAACAGCTCCGCATGGTTTGCCCTGGGTCTTACCGCCATAAACGTCGTCGAGAGCCGGGGCTGGCAGTTGTCCGATGAGGCCGCCGATTCTCCCTGGGCAAAGAGCCTCTTGGCCGAAGCACTCCAGAAGCAGTCCCGTGTCCACGAGGCTATTTCTCAGGAACAGGCCGTGCTCGCCGCCGATCCGCACTTTCCCTGCGCATACGCGCAACTCGGTTTTTCGTATCTCGCCCAGCAGCAGAATGCCGCAGCGATGAAGGCCTTTCATGACGAATCCCCCGATTGCTCCCTCGCCGGCCTGGGCCTCGCGCGCCAGTATCTCCAGCAAGGCGATGCCACAACAGCCCTCGCCTTGCTCACCAAACTGTGGGTGCGTGATGAAGGATTTCTTAGTTCCTATGCCATCCTGCTGACCCAGGGTCTTCCGGCTGAGCCGACCTGTGCCCTTTCCGTCGCGCTCAATCAGCGGCGTGCCACTGGTGACCTGGACGCTTCTCTTTATGCAGTTCTCGCCGCCACCCTGCCTGGAGAAGCCCCGGCTGTTGGTTTCGCGTCGTCCACGGGCGCGAATCCTTCCCCGATGCACAGCGGCGGACAGCAGACGCGAGCGGGAGTTCAGTCTGCCGAAGCGGATGCCGGAGATGGACGTTACGCCCGCTGCGCAGCAGATTTCGCAGACGACATGGATCGCTATGGTGATCGTGAACTGCTCCTGCTAGCGCGCTGTGCTTATATGACCGGCAATTTCAACCTTTCCGTCATGGCCAGCGATCTTGTTCTCAATCGGGCGCCAAGAGATCCCGGCGCGCTTTACTGGTCGGTCAAGGCCAATGAAGGATTGGCCTTCCTGGCGCTCGGGCGCTTCGAGGAACTGAAGCCCAACTCCGAACGAACACACCTCCTCTTAGGTGACATGTATCGACAGAGCCAGCGTTACCAACCGGCCGTCACTGAATACAAAGCGGCTGCGGCACTCGCCCCGCAGGATCCCGCCCCACTCTTCGGTCTCGCCTCGGTATACAACCAGGATTCGAACATCGATGAGGCGCTTGCCACAGCGAAAACCGCGCTGGCCATGAACTCGAATGACTCCGATCTCAACATTCTCGTCGGCCGGATTTTCGTGACACAGCATAAGTGGACCGAAGCCGAAGACTATCTCAATCGTGCCAAGGACGCAAAATCACAGATGCTGCCGCACCTGCATTTTCTGATGGGTCAGATCTACGAGAATACAGGCCGTACGAAGGAAGCGATCCGCGAGTTGCAACTGGCCCTGGCTGGCGACGAAGACGGCTCTGCCTACTATCAGCTGGCGCAGATTTACAAGAAATTGGGTAATAAGGCTGCTGCTCAGGACGCCTTGGCGCAGGTTAAGGATGTCAAGGAAAAGCGGCATGAGCGCGCGCTCATTGTCCTACAGGATTTGGGTGATACCGCGCAAAACGATACTCAATAAACCGAATGAGAGCCCAAGAGGCAGAGGAACGAATGTCACCTATCTCCAGACGAGATGTTTTAGCGGGATTGGCCGCCTCAAGTGCCGTCTCCATCGTGCCAGTTCGCGGCGAGCAGGCGGAAAAATCTGCGCTCCGCAACGCCGCGTTCCTCTCCGGAGAGGAACGCCATCGGCGCGCCGACGCTCTTCTCCGCTATTTCGCGGGCGTTGCGCCCGATCTCCTGTGGGCGCCCACCGGGCTTCTGAAGCATCCGATGATCGCGCAAAGTCAGGCCGGCAGAAAATACTCAGCGGACCTTTGGGACTGGGACACGCTTTGGACCAGCCAGGGATTATTTCGTCTTGCCAGCCTGCAGCGGGACGAACCGCTCAAGCGAAAGCTTTGCGAGCATGTCTCCGGAAGTCTCTTGAACTTTCTCGATCATGCGTCGCCGGAGGGGCAACTTCCGATCATGATGCATTCCGATGACCCGGACTTCTTCCGGGTCATGGGCAAGAACGCGCAGTCGCACAACCAGGCTAAGCCGGTGTTCGGCCAGCTTGGGCTACTCGCCAGCGATCAAAGTGGAGACGTAAAATGGCTGGAGTCGCATTTCGATGCGATCTTGCGTTTCTACGATAGCTGGGTGGAGCACAATTCCTCCCCGATCGGACTCCTGGTGTGGGGCGATGATGTTGCGATCGGCGTTGACAATGATCCGACCACCTGCGGCCGCCCTTTCTTTTCCTCCGCCAACCTGCTCCTCAACTGCCTGTTCCATCAGGATCTTCTGGCGTCGGCGGAATTGGCGCGACGGCTGGGACGTCCGGCGGACCACGAGCGCCTGTCAGGCAGGGCGGACGTGTTGGCGCAAGCGATCCAGAAATATTGCTGGGATCCCAGAGACAGTTTCTATTACACCGTCGATGTTCAATGTGTCGATCGGCGGGCGGAGCTCATTCCGCAGGAACCGCGGGGCATGGATATGTCGTGGCAATCGTTGCCGCTGCGGATCCAGTTATTTACCGGGTTCCTGCCGCTCTGGTGCGGTATCGCGCCGCAACAGAACGCGCAGCAGCTGGTGCGCGCGAACTATCTCGCGGACGATCGCCTCCGCGCGCAATGGGGTGTGAGATCACTCTCGTCACGCGAGACCATGTATGAGCTTAAGGCTAGTGGCAATCCCAGCGACTGGCTTGGGCCGATCTGGATCATCGCGAACTATTTCGTCTGGAAAGCTTTGCAGCGTTACGGATATGAAAAAGAAGCGGCGGCGCTGGCCGACAAGACGATTCTTCTCCTGTCGAAGGACCTTGAGGCGAATGGGTCTCTGAATGAGTATTATCATCCGGATACTGGGGAAGGACTGAGTGTTAAAGGATATATAACCTGGAATATTCTTGTCCTGGAAATGATCTGAGGGTATTCACCCACGGTAAGGATTCATGTTGGATTGTCACACTCGGGCCCCGATCGTGAGCGTTCAATGCAAGAAAAACCGGGACAGGTTCCGTCCTTTTCATGGCGATAACACGGGCTCAAATCCCGTCGGGACGCGCTGAGCCGGGATGGCGAGGGAAGATTTGGAAGATTTGGCGACAGGATACCTATTGCAGTGGTTCTCCGTTCGCGGGATGGGTATCCAGTCGCCGGATCTCCCCATCAGGGACAAGGGTAACCGGGCAAGAGGCATCGTGCTACAGCACGACGTTCATAGGAGTACCTTTCCTTTGTCCCCTGACTCACCGCGATTCCGGATGCCCTCGGCCCATTTGGGCAACGACCCCAGCCATTCGGCTTTGCCGTCGTCGATCACAGCGACAAGCTGATATCCCTGCTCGGTTGAATTGTCGAAGAGGATCACATGGTCAGCGCGTGTTATGGCGATCAGTGCGTTGCTGAGACTGCGTTGATAGCGGCGCCGAACATCTGTTTCAGGAATGTTGTGACCTCCGGCCAGAACACGATTTGCGATACGGGCCAGATTGGTTTCGACAGTCTCTGTGCCGATGTAAATGAGAACGACCTCGAATCCGAGGGCGCGTGCATCGAGGATCACGCGCAGATAGTTCTTTCCCGAAAGCGTCGTCTCGACCGCAAAGTCCCGCCCGTCGCGTAGGTGCTGCTCAATGCTTTGAAGGGCTTGACGGGCTGCTGCGATGGCGGAAGGGCCGGCAACCGTAGACTGAATGGTTCTGGCTATTGCGTCTGGATCCAAAAGCGGGATCGAGGCGAAGATATCAGGATTGCTGCTAGTGAGTGTGCTCTTGCCGGAACCGTTGGCACCGGCAATGAGAGTCAATGTAGGCCGCCTCACTGCGAAGAGGAGGACACCTTGTCAATTTGGCGCTTCGCACGCTGGTCTAGAAGCTCCTGGAGTTGCCGCCGATCCTCAGCGACCTTAACACGTGCTGCTTCCGCCATTTTTTTAGCGACCGCAAACCAATCCACATTCATCAGGTCATTCTAAACCCGCCGGGGAGACATTCCGAAAGATGATGATGGCCATCGCCCAAAGCGGCGCAATGTGATTTTCGTCTCAGCGGCATCTGCCTGGGAGATTGCGGCCAAAGTACGTCTCGGAAAACTGCCCGGAGCGGAAGCGCTAGAGAGAGATTTTCCGGAGGTAATGGACCACGCCGGTTACATACTCCTTTCGATCGATGTGCAGAGCGCGCTCCGCGCAGGCCGGCTCACCGCCCAGCAAAGCGATCCTTTCGATCGCATGATCGCTGCCCAGGCACTTGCGAGTGACCCTCCCGGCACCATACAAGGCCCGATCGCTGAGCCCTTTACCCCAAACTGCTTATGAGCTGCGATGTTCATTTCGCAGAGCGACATCTCCGTTCTGGAGTCCCATTTCGGATAAAGAATAGCTACAGTCCGCATCCTATTTGCTTTCAACAGCTTAAGAAGGTGAGCCTCTGCGCAGGCCGCTCGTCTACTCCTAACTTGCCTCAGCGACGGTCGATTACGGGGTGCGCAGCGGATTATCGGGAGCAGGCCAATGAGGCACTTTTCTGATGCGCCATTTAAGCTACCTGGAAATTTATGAGACTGAAACTTTGGGCGTAAACGAGCCGGCAATTAACCGTGGAGGACAGATTTGGCCTCGCAGCGACGTATCGAGGTCCACCCGACGTACGCGTTTCAGGAACTTCTGCTCCAGGAACCACTCCTTCACCCAGACGAAGGAATCGTCATCGTCTTTGACGGTGATCATCATCGTTGTCTGGTGTGCGAACCATGACCCTAGTTGTTCCGGCAAACGACGTAGGAATACGCCAACGCTGCCCAGGAGCATTAGCAACAGGCCGCCAGAGGCAAATTGGTTTTGACCGCTCAATACATGTTTCAGAAATTCGAACATAACTATCGTCTTCTAACCGGCGCTAGCCGGAACAAGGGACACGCAAGCGCACCTCACAGCACGGGCTGTCTCGAACGCAACTGTCCACGCCGATCACGATCGGCTTGCATTTCGAGGCTTGGTAACAATTGACAATGCATCCTTGACCGCAAAGTCAAAGACATAGCCAAAGAAGTTACTCAGCGAAGTAAATTGTGCGGGAAGGTGCCGAAGGCCGGTTAGTACGACCGAAACGACGCCATATAGCAACGCAGCCGATTCGATGGCCGACGTTGCCCGCATAGCTGTTTAAGTTGGAATGCCAGCAATTTGGGCGTCCTTTGGTAAAGAGATCAATTGAAGATGTCATCATTTTGAACTTTTGCAACCTGAATCTTGTCGAGAGAGCGGAGAAAGTGCGGTTATCTGGGGCGGCATCCCGTCGATGCACCGCAAGACTCCACCGTTACCTTAAACTGGCTGTTGCATGCTCCTCACCATATCGACTACGCATAATCCGGCTACTGACCTTGGATATCTGCTTCACAAGAATCCCGCCCGCCTGCAAAGCGAGGAAATATCGTTTGGCACTGCTTACGTGTTCTACCCAGAGGCCACTGCCGAGATCTGCACCGTCGCTTTGCTTGTGGAGATCGATCCAATTGGGCTGATCAGAGGGCGTCGCGGTCCGGCCGGGGAAGCGCGCCAGCTGCAACAGTATGTGAATGATCGTCCGTATACGGCGAACTCTTTTCTGAGCGTGGCCATCGGGGAGATGTTTTCTACAGCGATGAGCGGTCGCAGCAAAGAGCGGCAGGAACTCGCCGAAACGTCGATTCCGCTGATAGCAAGCCTTCCCGTCGTCGCGTCTCGTGGAGGTGTAGGACTGATCGAGAAGCTCTTCGGTCCTCTTGGGTACAGCGTGACGGCCACTGGGAGTGTGCTCGACGAAAAGTTCCCCGAGTGGGGCGCGTCGGCCTACTTCTCCGTCGAGATTGCCGCAACGACCCGCCTACAAGACCTGCTCGCCCATCTTTATGTGCTGATTCCGGTCCTCGACAACGAAAAGCACTATTGGGTCGGCGAGGACGAGATCCAGAAGCTGCTGAATCGAGGAGAGGGTTGGCTTGCGCAGCATCCAGAGAAAGACCTCATTGTCTCGCGCTATCTAAAGCGGCAGCGCCCCTTGCTTCGCGAAGCGCTGGAGCGTTTGTCCGAGGACGAACTCGAGAGTGACGAGCCTCAGGAGACTGTGGGTGACGAAGAAGAGCAGAAAGTAGAGCGGCCGCTGGGTCTGCACGAACAGCGACTGGGAACGGTGCTTTCAGTGCTACGCGGCATCGGCGCGAAGCGAGTTGTCGACCTGGGATGCGGCGAAGGCAAACTGCTGCGATCTCTGCTTGCCGACCCCAAATTTGAGTCCATCCTTGGAATGGACGTGTCCTGGCGGTCCATCGAGATCGCCAAAAAGCGGTTAAGGATTGATCAGCTTCCCGAGCGGCAACACTCTCGCATCAGCCTGATCCAGGGATCGCTCATGTATCGCGATGAACGCATTGGCGGCTTTGATGCCGCTGCGGTCGTGGAGGTGATTGAACATCTGGATGCCCCGCGGCTCTCCGCCTTTGAGCGAGTACTCTTTGAGTTCGCGCGGCCGGCAACTGCGATCATTACCACTCCTAATTCCGAGTACAACCCGCTGTTTGAAACGCTTCCTGCTGGACAGTTTCGCCATCGCGACCACCGTTTCGAGTGGACGCGCGCGGAGTTCGAGCAGTGGGGCAGTTCGATGGCCTCTCGATTCGGATATCAGGTGCGCTTTCAGCCGATCGGGCCAGAGGAGGCGGCACACGGAGCACCCACCCAGATGGCGGTTTTCTCGCGGCAGGAGAGTGCAAATTGAAGATCGCCCTTCCCGAACTCTCGCTCGTTCTTCTTGTTGGACCCTCCGGATCCGGCAAGTCATCTTTCGGCCGGAAGCATTTTCTCCCGACGGAAGTGATATCCTCCGACTTCTGCCGAGGTTTGGTCTCCGACAACGAAAATGACCAGTCGGCAACGGGAGATGCATTCGACCTGCTGGGTGCGATCGTCCGCAAGCGGCTGGCACGCGGCAAGCTGACTGTGATCGACGCCACTAATGTGCAGCCCGAAGCGCGCAAAACGCTCATCGATCTGGCCCGCGAATACCACGTCTTCGCGGTGGCCATTGTCTTTGATCTGCCGGAGAGACTTTGCCAAGACCGGAACGTATCAAGGCCAGATCGTCAGTTTGGTCCTCATGTAGTCCGCAATCAAGTGCAGCAGTTGCGGAAATCCCTGCGCGGTTTGGAGCGCGAAGGCATTCGCTATGTTTTCAAGCTGTCATCGGTTGAAGAAGTCGACGCGGCAACGATCGAACGACAGCCGCTATGGAACAACCGCAAGTCCGAGCATGGGCCATTCGACATCGTTGGCGATGTGCATGGTTGCCTCGATGAGCTGTTGGAGTTGCTGCGCGCTCTTGGCTACTCCGTGGAAATGCAGGATGGTCAGTATGCGGCGCAACCGCCTGAGGGTCGAAAGCTGATTTTCGTTGGCGACCTGGTTGATCGAGGGCCGCAAACGCCTGAGGTGCTTCGCCTCGTCTCCCGCTTGGTCCAGGCTGGACAAGCTTTCTGCGTACCCGGCAATCATGATGTAAAGCTGGTAAAGGCACTCCGTGGCCGTGATGTGAAGCTGACGCATGGACTCGCCGATTCCATGCGCCAACTAGAGAAAGAATCTCCAGAGTTTCGCCAGGAAATGGCAAAGTTCCTTGACGGCCTCATCAGCCATTATGTCTTTGACGATGGCAAGCTGGTTGTCGCCCACGCGGGCTTGAAGGAGTCGATGCAGGGACGCGGCTCGGGTGCGGTGCGCGAATTCGCTCTCTTCGGCGAGACGACTGGAGAGACGGACGAGTTCGGGCTTCCGGTCCGCTACAACTGGGCGGCGGACTATCGCGGCAAGGCCCTGGTTGTCTACGGACACACGCCGCAACCGGAACCTCTATGGCTCAACAATACCGTGAACATCGATACCGGATGTGTCTTCGGTGGAAGTCTCACAGCACTGCGCTATCCGGAGAAGGAGATTGTCTCGGTTCGCGCGCACGCTACGTACTACGAATCGAAGCGGCCGTTCCTGCCTGATGAGGAGAAGGCACCCGCAGCTGAGAGGTCGATTCAGCAGGCCTCGGACGACGTACTGGATATTGCCGACGTGATCGGCAAGCGCCTCGTGGATACCAGCTTACTTCCCCGCATCACCATTCGTGAGGAGAATGCCATTGCAGCTCTTGAGGTGATGAGCCGCTTCGCCATCGATCCCAAATGGCTCATCTATTTGCCGCCCACGATGTCGCCTTGCGAGACGAGCAAAGAGCCGTTTCTCTTGGAGCATCCGCAAGAAGCGTTTTCCTACTATCGTCACGAAGGCGTGTCACACGTAATTTGTGAACAGAAGCATATGGGTTCGCGGGCAGTGGTTGTTCTCTGTCGCGAAGAGAGCGTGTCGCAGCGGCGCTTCGGCGTCATCTCGCCGAGTCTCGGCGCGGTCTACACCCGGACCGGTCGCCGATTCTTCAACGACGACTCCGCCAAAAGCGCATTCCTGCTGCGGCTGCGCGACGCGGCGGAGGCCTCCGGTTTGTGGGCGGAACTGGCGACCGACTGGATGTGCCTAGACTGCGAGCTGATGCCGTGGTCGTCGAAAGCCCAGGAGTTGCTGCGCCAGCAATACGCTCCGGTCGGCTATTCCGGCGTCCAGGCGCTTCGCGCCGAAGAAGCAGTTCTGGCGAAGGCAGCCGAGCGAACTCCAGGAGTGGCTGTGCTTCAGGAGAAATGCAGTCAACGATTGGATGCCCTCAATCGATATGTTCGGGAGTACCGCCGGTATTGCTGGCCGGTGAACTCGTGCGATGATCTAAAGCTTGCTCCATTCCACCTGCTCGCCAGCGAGGGGGCAGTTCATACAGACAAACGCCATACGTGGCATATGGAGCTGCTGGCAAGATTCGGCACGGCGGACGAGCGTCTCCTGCTCGCTACGCCTTTTCAAATCGTTGACCTGAACGACAGCGCTTCTTGCAACGCTGCGACTTCGTGGTGGACAGACATGACCTCCGTCGGCCGCGAAGGGATGGTGGTCAAACCACTCGACTTCATCACCAAGGGGCGACGAGGATTGGTTCAGCCCGCCATCAAGTGCCGTGGATCGGAATACCTCAGGATCATCTACGGCCCGGAGTATCTCCTGCCGGAAAACCTCACCCGGTTGCGTTCCAGAGCGGTTGGCGCGAAACGCTCCCTGGCTCGGCGCGAGTTCGCGCTCGGCGTCGAGGCGTTGGAAAGGTTCGTTCACAAAGAACCCCTGCGGAGAACTCACGAGTGCGTCTTCGGAGTTCTGGCGTTGGAAAGCGAGCCGGTCGACCCGAGGTTATAGCCGTCAAATTCGGCATCATTTTCGGGTACAGGTTTGGGTACACACATCAGTTTGGCTTGTTTGCGCGATATTACGCTAATTACGGTGGGCAAAGGATTTAGGAGCCGCCGAACAGACCCAGTAACCCAAACTGACTTCAGTAAAAAGGCCCTTGGCTTCGGCAGAGTAGAACTGTGCGGGTCTCTTCGGATTGACCCGCACCTGAAACGTATCGTTGACGCGGAGATTGTAGAGCGATGTGAGGCTGTCCGGACCTATGGGGTCAAAACAATGGTGCAGGCGGTTTGTAACGTTCCCGGCGAGCCGGGAACCGATTGCAAAGGTAGGCAGGTCATCGAGGAACCCACACCCATCGAGGTTATGGTGTAGGCAGCGGACGCGACCGGGCTGTTGCTGTCGCCCGTGTCTACTGCGACAGCCTCTATCATCTCCGTCGAGCTAACCGTAATCGGGCCGGTGTACTGGGTCGAGGATGTGGTAGGCGTACTTCCGTTGGTCGTATAGTAGATGGTTGCGCCCGAAGTGGCACCGGAGATGGTCACCGACTGCGAGCCAGTATACGTTCCAGCGGCAGGAGAGAACGTCGGGGCGGCAGCCTGCGACGTCGATCCCTCGGCGTAGCTGAAGGAATCGATATAGAGCGGAGCAATGCCAGCTATCCCAGTGGCTGCCGTGAAGCCCGCGTAAGCTGTATTACCACCCACCCACGATGGTATGTTGACATTCCATGTGTTAGTAAAGCACTTGGCCCCGGGACACGCTCCACCTGCGGTTACATCATATAGGTTGAGCGTTAAGGCGGTTCCGTTATAGGTGACAGTCGCCGAATAGGTATCCCCCGTGGTTGTTCCTTGAGCGCTGGCGGGTGAATTCAAGGGAACCGGATAAGTGCTTATCTTGTCGGTGAGCACGTAGTTCGGACCACTGTCATTCGGGTTGCAAGGCGACTGATTCTGCTGGTAAATCTGCACCGAACTGTAAGTGAACACCTGTTCACTCCCTAGAAAACTCCAGGAATCAAACTCCAGGGCGAAGACGTTGTTCGGGCTTCCATGTACAGGATCAAATGCCTGATAAAATCCACCTTCGCAACCGGCGCCGCTGTTAAAGCCGGGGCCGTCATTGGGCGGGTTGTTTGTTGCATTATTTAGAACGAACGCGACATTCTGACCATTGGGAACAAAGGTAAACGTGGATGTAAAGTTTTGTACGTTCACCGGCGTCTGATACTCCAACCCGGCAACACTGTGCGTTCCGGCTTTCAGCAGCAATATATGTGACCCGGAGAGGCTGGGAGAGCTTTGCGCACCGATGACGATATTGAAAGCTTGAGTAGCGCCGGTGGCCGCCCCGCAACTTCCAGTAGGAGTAAACGAAGAGCAGTTGAATACACTTTGCGCATTCGCAACGGGACTTAACAAGCCCAACGTCAAAACTCCAACCGGTATCAAGAGTCCAATGCCCCACTCACATGGTTTTCTCATTCGCTTCCACACCTTCTGTCGACCACTTCGTCAACTTCTTGTTCGAGTTCCTTGCTTTCACGCGCTCATCGACGCAAGCGCGCACCTTAGTCACGCCAAATATCTATCCGTGTTATCGACAAATAGACGCAAAAGCTCGAAGACCCAATCGACCAGTTAGTCCAAACGTCGGACAGCGGTTGCACATATGGGAATGGCGAGAGGCCCAGTACCAATCCGGGCAGTCAGTACCTCACTTACAAACCTTCATCTCAGCAAGCCCTAAGCAATCAGGGCCGCGCGGAACGCAAGCTAGCCTTCAGCGAACCACTTCATCGGAGACAAGAAACGATCAATACCGCGCCATCTCTGAATCAGTTCCTGCAACATGTCCCTACCTCTGGCTAGAGGTACGCACAGCTCCGAGCTGGCATAGCCAGGCCCTTACTAAAGCGCTATCGTCATTTCACAATTGCCGACATTCAACCAACCGAACCTTCGTCCACCGAAAGAGAGGGCCTGGCCGGCATGTGCGACTCGATTTCCGGCAAGTCTTTGCAGGGTCTCGAGCGGATTGGTAGCAATTGAGGGTGCCTATCCGGCAGATGGGGACAAGTCCTTTGTTCGTGTCAGAGTGAAACTCTCGAAGTTGAATAGATTCAAAGCCGCGATTCCGGGCCAAGAGAGCCATTCATCGATTGTTTGCTAGCCTCTTCGAGCCGAGCCGCCTGGGTCATCAGATAATTCTGTTCCGGCACACTGGTCGTTTTGCTCGCCGCCGTCCGATAGTGCTGGATCGCTCTCTCGAGATCTCCGAGCATCTCGAAGAAATGTCCGCGGACTGCATCCAGCCGATAATGCCCGACCAGCCGTTCGTCGCTGTCCAGCACCCGCAAACGTTCCAACCCACGCTGCGGCCCATGCACCATTGCAACAGCGATTGTATGGTTCAGTGTCACCATGGGACTGGGCGCCACGCGCTGAAGCAGTTCGTACAGCGCGAGAATCTGCGCCCAGTCCGTATCTTCCGGACGCGCTGCCTCGTCATGAACGGCGGCGATCGCCGCCTGCAGCTGGTAGAGTCCCACGGCTCCTTTTGCAAGCGCGAGCGCCAACAGCCCCGTGCCTTCAGTGACCTCGGCCCGGTCCCACAAACTCCGATCCTGTTTGTCGAGCGGGATCAGCTCCTCGTGGGGCCCGGTTCGGGCAGCCCGCCGCGCATTGGTCAGCAGCATCAGCGCCAGCAGGCCGGCAACCTCTGCATCCTCCGGCAGTAGCGCCCGCGCGCAGCGGGTCAGCCGGATCGCCTCCCGTGCCAGATCCAGCCGCTGCAATTGCGTGCCGATGCTGCTCGCATATCCTTCGCTGAAGATCAGGTACAGCACATGGAGAACCGCAGGCAGCCGTTCGCCACGCTCCTGCGGAGTGGGCAGGCGAAAGGCAACCTTCGATGCCTTGATGCTCTGTTTTGCACGGCTGATCCGCTGCGCCATCGTCGCCTCGGGAACGATAAACGCGTTGGCAATTTCTGCAGTGGTCAGGCCGCCCACCGCTCGCAACGTAAGCGCAATGGCTGAGGAGGTACTCAGCGCGGGATGGCAGCACATGAAAAGCAGAACGAGCGTATCTTCGGAATCCATGTCTGTGTCTATTTCGGCCGGCTCGATCGTCGGCTCCTCCTCCGTCGTCATCGCGGTCTCCCGCTGGCGGCGCGCCATCTCGCTGCGCGCCGTGTCGGTCATCCGCCTCGATGCCACCCGAATCAGCCACCCGCGCGGGTTCTCCGGAATGCCCTCCCGCGGCCACTGCCTGAAGGCGGCCAGCATCGCTTCCTGCACCGCGTCTTCGGCCGAGGAAAAGTCGCGGAAGCGCCGGGCGGCCACGCCGAGCACCTGCGGGGCCAATTCGCGCAGCAGGTGCTCGAGCCCAATCTCCGGAGTTTGGCCGTCCATGCTCGCTCCTGGTTCGAATTTATAGACCTAAATCGCTGTGACTGCTCAGCACCTGGCGCACTTCGACAGCCATGCCACCCGTCTTACCTCCCGCTCCGGGCGCCTGCGAGAGCCGCGCGGCAATCGCGAACGCCTGCTCGGGGCTTTCTACGTCAATGATCCAGTATCCGGCAAGGAACTCCTTGGATTCCGGAAACACTCCGTCGGTGATGGGCTCCCCTTTGCTGCCGGCGCGCACCAGCCCGGATCGGGCATCACCACGATGAACTGACCTGCGGCCCCATCGGCCCGAAAGGCGCTATACCGGCAGCGCCAGAATTGAAAACCATATCCTTGTTGGCAGTCGGGGCCTATCTGGGCGTGGCTTTCTTTCTCGTTCGCTATCTGCTTGGCTGTCGCCTGTTCGATCCACTTTCTCGGGATCAACTGTTGGCCATTCCAAATCCCCTTTTGCGAAATAAGGCTGGCCAAACTTGGCCATGTTGTTTCAGGGAGTTGTCCCGCTGAGACCGCATATGCGGTCCGCTGCTGGTTTCTTGGAACCAGCGAAGTATACTGGGAACGGAAATGTCGACAACGTTGTCACCAAACTGGCAAACCGGCGCAGCGTTCCTAAACACGTTGTTTTCCACCCCCCGCATCGAGCGGGCGCTGCACCATGTTGGCGTCTTCCGGTCTTGTTCGCCGGCCCTCTTTCCCCTCGCCGTAGCTCCGATGTTTCCAGCTAGAATGGCCAGGGAGCAATCGCCTGCTGTTGTACGAATTACGACAAGCTGGCATTGGCAAACATCAGTTGAACAAGCGCCTGCTTACGGCCGCATTGGTTGGTTCGTTCGGCGGATTCATTTTCGGGTACGATCTCGGAGCACTTTCTGCTTCCACTCAAAGCCTCAGAGGTCAATGGCACCTTTCCCCTGCGGCTTTCGGATTGACCGTCGCGTCTTCTTTATGGGGAACGGTCTGCGGGGCTCTTCTCTCGGGCCGGATAGCAGACCGGGTCGGCCGGCTAGGTTTGATAGCGAGGTGCTCTATCCTGTATGCGCTTGCAGCGATCGGGATCGCCGCGCCAATTCCGTCGGCTTGGATTCTCGTTCCCGCTATGAGATTCCTGGCCGGAATGTCTATTGGGGGCTTTACAGTCGCCTGTCCGCTTTATCTTTCTGAAATAGCTCCAGCCGCTCTTCGCGGCCGGCTAGTCAGCCTGTTCCAGGTTCAGGTCGGCGCAGGTGTGCTGGTTGCGTTCTTTGTCGGACTAGTCGTGGCACATTTGGCCGCAACAGGGACCGAATGGAAATGGTGCATGGGAATAGGAGCTATCCCCGCAGTAATTCTAGTTTTCCTGCTGCAGTTTATTTCAAAGGGGAACTCCGGGCTCAGCCCTGGCGAGCACCAGGACAAAGCTTTCGGTCATGAAAAGCTATTTTGCCGGAAGAACACACGCCCCATTCTGCTGGCGACGAGCATCGCGATTTTCAATCAACTCTCTGGTGTGAACATCTTGTTGTTGTATGTGTTGGATATCCTTTCCAGTGCTGGTCTTGGTGTCTTCTTAGGGCACACTTACACGGTTGTGATTTCCTCTATCGGCGTGGCCATGACTCTCCTTGGCATGGCGTTTGTAGATAAGTTGGGACGCAGGCCTCTGCTTGTTTGGGGCTCTGCCGGAATGGCTGTCTGCCTGCTTTGCCTTGCCCTTGCTATCCCGCATCACCTCGGCCCGCCATTCTATCTGTCGATTCTGATTGCATACAATGTGTTCTTTGCGTTTTCTCAGGGAACGGTCGTTTGGGTGTATCTTAGTGAGTTGTTTTCGCCGGGAACGCGTGGAGCAGGGCAGGGATATGGTTCGTCGGTGAATTGGATTACGAATGCTATTCTGGTTTCGATCTTTCCAATCTTGCAACATGCCTCATCTGTCCGCGTCTTTTATTTTTTCTCCTTGACCATGGTCCTGCAGATTGGCGTTGTGTTGCTTTGGTATCCGGAAACCCGGGGAACAGCCCTTGGCTCTGTCGTCGCACCCGAAAGGGCAGGTGGAACTTGGCTTTACTAAGCTTATCGGCAAGATCGGCCGGAAAATGGCTGTAAGAAAAACCCAAGTACCCACGTTAGTCGACGTTGCCCGAGAAGCAGGCGTTTCGCTCAAGACCGCATCCCGCGTTCTGAATCGATCTAAAAACGTCAGCCAGGAAAAAGCAGCAAAAATCCGGACAGTCATGGAACGGCTCGGCTATCGGCCGAACGAACTGGCTCGGGGGCTCAAGGCAAAGAGATCCGCAGCTATCGGAATGATTGTGCCTAATCTTTCTGACCCATTCTTCGCCAATGCGGTGCACGCTGTTCAGCAAGTTGCACGGACGAATGGTTATGTCGTGATTCTTGCGAGTTCCGGTGGGGAAGTCGGTCTGGAACGATCGGAAATCGAGGGCTTAGTCGGCCGGCAAATCGATGGTTTGGTTATTGCTCCGATTGATAGCCGAACAGACTCTTTCAGCGATATTATGCCCGCGGGCGTTCATGCTGTGACCTTCGACCAGTTGCTGCGAAATGCTGACCTCGATTCCGTGACCGTGACCAATCGGAGCAGCGCACGAGAGGCAACTGAGCACATGGTGGCTCACGGCTTGCGCAGAATTGTCGCCATTGGCGCACGCCCGTACCTCTATACCTGCAGAGAACGGGCGGCCGGTTACCGAGCTGGGATGAAAGGAGCGGGCCTTGAGCCGAGGGCGTGTATTGTGGAGCACGAGAACTCGCTAACGGCCGAATGGCTGGCAGGGGAAGTCTTTGGCGTTCAGAAAGCCGACGCGATTTTTACCTTGAATTGGGTTTGCACAATGCTCACTTTGCGCGGTTTGGGGCAACTCGGGAAAAAGGCGGGTCGCGACATACCAATGTTCTCCTTCGACGATTTTGAGCTCGCGGACATGTTAACGCCCGGGCTATCGGTTGTTCGACAGCCGGTTGAGATGCTTGCACGCGAAGCTGCAAGATTGCTATTCGAACGCCTCGGGGGCCGCGGTGGGCATTCCCGCGGTGTTGTCCTGCCCACGAGCTTAATCGTTCGCCAGTCCTGCGGGTGTCAAGCCCGAGGGTAACGACTTACCGGCCAGGCATAATGCTTCCGTAGCCAGCATCTGATCCTTCGCAACCGTGGTTGATTCCACAGCCGAGTTGATTGGTTCGTCCATTTTTGGACACGGCTGCGGCAGTTCAATATGGAACTCGTCCCATCCAATATTTTTTTTCGAATCAAATTGACAACGATGTCAACCTGGGCATATTGTGCTTTGCGGTAGAGGACTGTATCAAAAATTTCCGCCAACACTGCCGAGATTTGTCCGCCCGGCAATTTGCCGTCCAAGAGGTGACGAGTGGTTTCTAAACGCATGTCAAAAGACTGAAGTTTGACTGAACGAGGATCGGCCACGAGATAGAAGAACCTCTGCAGGATGGGGAGAGAATCAATTGGCATCGTATCCGAGGAAGTTGGGCGCAGCTCTCTCGGCTGCAACCCGTTCAATATTCATCCTGAGCATGCTCCTCTGCACCATGCACGCCTGCGCAGGCTCGGTGTCCTACACGCTCACACCTACCACCGAGGGTATGGAGCTGAAAACGCCGGAGGGTAAGATTGTCTTCGAATACAAGACCAGGATTCCCGCGAATCTTCAATCCCCCAGCGCCGCATATTTTGACCCGGTTAATACGCCCTCTGGAGAACGCGTCTCGAACGCCGGACCCGATGATCACCCCTGGCATCGTGGCATCTTCCTGGGCATTTTGGATTCTGAATTCCGCACACCGGTCGATACTTCCAAGCTTCCTCCCAACCACCTCGAAGGCGCCTTCAACGTAAAGCGGGCCGACTTTTGGGCCTGGGTTTTTATGCCCCACGCGATGGCCGCATTATCAGGAACCGCGATGTATGTACGGCTGGTCGACGCCGACGAGAAGCACGGTGAGCTGGAAATCCACAACGACTGGCGTGGTAAAGGATCCAAACTTTCCAGGCTTAAAGGATGTTCCTCGCGAATGGTCGTTTAGAGATCAATCCACCATCCTGGGGCCGAACTTTTCACGGGATACCGATCACGTGATTTATCAGGATGGATTCGAGCAGGTTTGCTGAGAGGCTTGCTTCTCTTAATGCCGAAAAGGACGGCAGTAGCATGATAACGATCCATATCGCGCGAGGATCAACAAACTTATCGGACTCAGTACGGATGGCGATTACCCCATCGTGTGGGCGAGAAAGTATGTCGAGGACCGATGACGTCAGCATCTGCGGTGCAGGGCCAGATTATAAGTGCAGTGAACTACGAAGGTTATAGATCTACCGGGTCGCTGGGCCAGATTCTAAATACGGTCACAGCACGTCGTTTTAAGAGGAATGTCCGTTTTGGAGAGGTGTGATATGCAAGGTTGCGCGCAGAGTTTCGTCAGACAAAGCAGAAGGTTGCTTCCCGGCATGCAAATGGTGGGCATCCTCAGTTTTCTTCTTTTGCTCCTCGCGGGTTCCGCGAGCGCCCAAGTTTCAACTGCATCAATCAACGGTGTGATCCGAGATCCTACCGGGGCTGTAATCCCTGGTGCCTCCATTCTGTTAACGAATGTCGATACCTCGGTCCAGCGTACGTCGACCGCCAACAACGCGGGTGCATATGGCTTTGTCAGCATACCGCCTGGGAACTATACCATCGAGTCCACCGCTAAGGGATTCAGCTCGCAAAAGTTAGGGCCGTTCGTGCTGGCCGTGGGCCAGGCCGCCACATTCGATTTTGCTCTCACCGTGGGAACGGAAACACAGGTGGTTAACGTTGAGTCTTCCGCCGCCCAGCTGGACGTGACGAACGCCAACTTGGGCGCCGTGATCGCGACCAAGCAGGTCAACGACCTCCCGCTGAACGGTCGAAATTTCACCGCCCTGCTCGCGCTCACTCCGGGCGTGGTTGCTATATCGACCGCCCAAAATGGCACCAATATCGCTGGTGGCGGCTTCGGCTCCGCCATTGCGATCGGTTCGGACTATACCTTTCCTGCCATCAATGGGCAGAGCAACCGCAGCGATTACTTTCTTACGGATGGCCTCCCCAATTATGCTGCCATCAACAGCACCTATGCGGTCGCGCCGATCATTGATGCCATTCAGGAATTCAAGGTGGTATCTCACACGGACGACGCGGAATTTGGCTCCGTTATTGGCGGCGTCGTGAACGTGGTCACCAAGACCGGCACCAACGAGTTGCATGGCGCCGCGTGGGATTACCTGCGCAATACGGCCTTCGATGCCCGCAACTATTTTCTTCCGACAGGCCAGTCCAAGCCCTTCTTCCATCAGAACCAATTCGGTGGGGCGATCGGCGGCCCGGTCATAATCCCCAAGCTATACAATGGCAAAAACAAAACCTTTTTCTATGGGGCTTATCAAGGGTTCCGCTATTCCAGGGCGTCGGATAACGACATCCTGGTGCCCACCGCCGCGGAACTGGCCGGCGATGAATCGGACAACGGGCAAAACCCGATTTACGATCCTTTCAGTACCGTCGCGACCCCCACGGGCTACAGCCGTACTGCGTTCCCAAACAATCAGATTCCCGCGGATCGCATCGACCCGAGAATGGTCGCCTGGGCAAAATTTATTTACCCTACGGCGGGCCCCTTCTTCAATCCTACGGGCAACGGCTCGTTCTCAGCGAACGCGGTCGACCCCACTCCCCAGGTGCAAAAGTTCAACGAATTCAGTGTCCGCCTCGACCAGACCTTCGGAGCCAAAGATTCTGCATGGTTCCGCTATAGCTTCAGCGACTCGACGCTCACCCAGTCCGCCGGTCTTCCGACGTTACCTAGCAGCCTGATCATCAATTCGCGCAATTTTGGCGGCAGCTGGGTCCATGTCTTCGGCCCCACGCGCATCGTGCAGTTCCAAGGCTCGCACTCCGAAGTGGCCGACAACGGCATCAACGAGTTTAAAGCTAACACGGCCGATCTCATCAGTGCCGTTGGCTGGGACCCCTCTTTCGTCGGCAATTTCACCTCGGGGCGCGACTTCGTTCCAGAGTTGGGCATTCAGGGGATCAACGGGGCCGGCGAGGAAATCAACCTCACACCCTTCGCTACGGACAACACCGGCTACCAAGGCAGCATTACGCAAATTATCGGCAACCACACGGTGAAGTTCGGGATGGGGTGGGTCTCGACCGGTTTTGCCAGTACCATCAACTACACCCAACTCGGCTTTAACGATCCGCAAACGTCTGCGCCCCAATTTCCCAGTCAGGCGACAGGCAACGGCTTGGCATCCTTCCTGCTTAACGTTCCCCAGTCCGCACAACGCCGCAACGTCGACGAACTGGAAAGGCCTGGCGGCGTCTTAAGCGCCTACCTGCAGGATTCCTGGAAGGCAACCCCCAGACTGACCTTGAACTATGGTTTGCGCTACGACTACACTTTCATACCGGGGTACGGGGTCAGTAAGACCATCGGCAAGAATGGGGGGCCTGAAACCGGCGATATGGATTGGGACAACGGCACCTACATCGTGCAGTTGTTGCCGCCTCCGTGCTCAGTCCGCGGCTATGCTCCCTGCATTCCTGGAAATGGAACTCTGCCCGCCCATGTCGTGGTGAGTCCGAACGACAGGATAAGCCACAACGTGCATACCAACTTCGGGCCGCGTGTCGGCTTTGCTTATAAGGTTGACGACAAAACAGCGGTTCACGGCGCCTTCGGCATCGTCTACGACAACTGGGCGGCGGTTACCCAGATGGTGCAGAACGCCGAGGGTTCGTGGCCTGATATCGGTAATCCGGACCTCCCGCAAGTCAACGTACCCACCACCGCGTCGCCGACGCCGACCGTTAACTCCCAGAACCCCTTTGGGGGCACCCCGGGGGGCGGCCTGTTCCCGCCTGCCACCCCATTTACGGACAACGATTGGTTCTTCGACCCCAATTATAAGAATGCCTATTCTGAGCAGTGGAACTTCGGCGTGCAGCGGCAGATCAACAATTCGTTGTCTGTGAAAGTGGACTATGTCGGCTCTGGCTCGCACCGCACCAATATCGGCGGTTATTACAACACCGCTCTCACACCCGGTCCCGGGGACCCGCGGACAAGGGCGCCCTATCCCTATGGCATTGCAACGCTTTACGACCACGGTATCGGAAGTTCCACCTACAACGCCCTGCAAGTGTCAGTGGATAAGCGCTACACCAGTGGCCTCTCGTTCCAGGTAGCCTACACCTGGTCCGAAAGCTACACGGCAGACGACGGTTGGTTCAACTCGGAAGGTCTCACCGTGCAGGATGCGTACCACCCCAGCGCGTCGAGAGGTTACGCTGGAACTAACGTGCCTCAGGCGCTCGCTATCAACACTATTTATGATATCCCGGTCGGCCCGGGGAGGAGATATTCCACCGGCAACCGCTTCGGCGACTACATCCTAGGCAATTGGCAGCTCAACAATATCTTCAACGCACGCAGCGGTCAGAACCAGACCGTGGTGGACAGCGCGGACATTGCCAATATCGGCAACTCCAACACATATGAACGCGCGAATCAGATAGGCAACCCCTTTTCCGGGTTTACCAAGTCGAAAAACGAGTGGTTCAATACCGCAGCATTCGCGATTCCCGCACAGTACACGTTCGGGAACTCGTACCGTGGTCTTATCCGAGGCCAGCGATTGATCAATTTCGACACCTCGGTGATTCGATCGTTCCCCCTCTGGCACGAGACTCAGTTCGAATTTCGCGCTGAAGCTTTCAACCTTTTCAACCATACAGTCTTCGGTCTAAATGAGTACAACAGTACCGATCTCAACAGTCCGAGCACCTTCGGATCGGTCGACGGCGCCCAGGCAAACACCAATCGAGAACTGCAATTTAGCGGCAAGATTGTTTTCTAAGAAACATCAGCGGACCGCGCGGCCGAAGCCTTTATGGGTCGGCCGCGTATTCTATCGTAAGGAGGATTAGCTGGAACGACGAGCCAGATACGTTCGGCGTCGATCAAATTCGGAGCATGAGTAAAGGCATGACCTGGAAAGAAAAGTCTCCACGAGAACCTAGCCGCGGATTGCGGAGGGTGGCATTGTGGGGGTTCCTGTTTGCATGTCCAATGCTCCTGCTGATGACAATTGGTGGGGCGGCAAAGAGTGATGCTGTCGTCACCCAGGCCGGCGAATCCAACAACGGATATGTCGGTTCCCAGGCTTGCTCGGCGTGCCATCAGGGAATCTATCAACAATTTACGAAAACTAGTATGGGCCGTTCAATGTCCCTCGTGACGCCGGCCTTTCTGCAGAAGGCTTCTCTTCCCTCGCGGTATTTCAATGAAAGACTCGACCGGCTTTTTGAGGTCTACTCCCAGGACGGAAAACTCTATCAAAGCGAATCGGCGACTGGAAGCGACGGGAAGGGGAGTTTTCGAGACGTCCACCAGCTCGAATGGATTATCGGGTCCGGAGTCAATGGGTTCGGGGGCCTCGTTCCGAAAGATGGGTATCTCTTTCAGGCGCCGCTGTCCTTCTATTCCCATCCTATGACTTGGGAGCCGTCTCCGGGATATGAGTTTATCGATTTGGGATTTAGCCGGCCAATCACGCCTGGCTGCATTTTCTGCCACAGTGGCCGGCCAAACCCGGTAACCGGAACAACTGGTCAATTTGACAGCAAGCCGTTTTCCCAACTGGCCATCGGCTGCGAAAGTTGTCATGGTCCGGGCGCCGCTCATATTCAGACCATGTCCGAGGGAAGGCTTCAGACGCAGGCAAGAGCTGCTCCGATCGATGCCCGTATCGTCAATCCAGCCCGTCTGACTCCCTACCTCGCGGATAACATCTGTATGGGCTGTCATCAGAACGGGGATGCGCGGGTCCTCAAGCCCGGGAAGACCTACCAGGACTTTCGCCCTGGACGTCCTCTCGACGACACGCTCTCGATTCTGATGGTTCCGCCTCAGCCGGAATCTCCTCCCACGGCAGACCACGTTGAGCACTACTATTCAATGACGCTAAGCAAGTGCTATCGCGCAGGCGGCGGCCGCCTGAGCTGCATCACTTGTCACGACCCTCATGTGGAGCCGTCACGCGAAGAGGCGCCAGCCTACTTTGCAGCCAAATGCCTGACTTGCCATACGAACCAAAGCTGTAAGTTGCCCATCGAGACGAGAATGCAACAAAAGCCGGCCAACAACTGCATAGGCTGCCATATGCCGAAGCGTGACATCCAGGTCATCTCCCACTCCAGCGCCACCAACCATCGCGTTTTGGCCAGACCCGACGAGCCGTTTCCGGATTTCGCTTTCCATCAGACGACGGCATCGCTGCCTGACCTGATCCATATCAATCCAGCTCCCGGTCAGCAAGCCGTTCCGCCGCCGTTGCTGACTCTGTTGGCGGCCTACGGCGAGCTGGCGCAGAAACACCCCGAGTACGTCGCGGCGTATCTCAGAGTTCTCGATCGTCTGCAGCAGACCCAACCCAACGACCCGCTCGTTCAGGCCTCGTTGGGCCGCAGAGACCTGAAAAACGGCGACTATCTGGCCGCGGCCGCGCATCTGCGGCGCGCCGTGGAAAATGACGCAACGACAGCGACGACTTACTCGGATCTGGCTGATGCCCTGGCACACCTGGGGGACACGGAACAGCCTATATCCCTGCTGGAGAAGGCTATCGATCTTGACCCATTCAATCCATCGAGCCGCAAAATGCTGATCGTGGACCTGATTCAAGCCAAACAATACGCGAAAGCAGAAACTGCGCTAGAGCAATATTCCGGCATTTTTCCGCAAGACGATCTCATGCGGCAGGCGCTGGCGCGCGCCAAGGCGAATAGCCCGCAACCGTGAGCCAGTCTTGAAGGGTACGGGCTTCAAGCCGTACGTAAGCGTTTTTCGTCAACTTCCACAGAATCGTCATCCTGAGCGGAGCGCCTCACACGTTTATCGCGCGAAACGGCGCTTGATGGCGCGCAGTCGAAGGACCCCGAGGGTGCTTATCTTACCCATGCCGCTCGGAGCTTTTCGACCACAAAGCCCGAGAACGGGATCGAACTCGGGATGGATCGTGCGAATGAGGTTCAGCTTTTTTTCGAGCTGCCAGCCTTTGCGTTGTTGGGAAGAACCGTGGTGGGTCCGCCAGGAGCGGGCTTCGGTGGTTGAAAAGCTCAGAACAGCATGGGTAAGATAAGCACCGTCGGGGTCCTTCGACTGCGCGCCATCAAGCGCCGTATCACGCGATAAATGTGTGAGGCGCTACGCTCAGGATGACGATTCTGTGGTGAGTTGGAGAGAAACCGAGTTTTTCTGCAGCCTGTTCAGCGGTGCCGTAATTCTTTGGCATGAGGCGGCTTTACAGGCTGCGGAAAAATTCATTTCTGATGCCTTTAGCCCTTGAGGAATACCGGCTGTTTGGCTTCACCCTTTGCGGGGCGCTGAAAATGGATGCAATCATTGAGACACTATAAACTTTGAGGTGCGGTCTTCCTATCCGCCAGCATGATCCATTGCAAGCACATTTTTGGCCTTTGCGTTGAACTGCGCGTCTCGCGTTTGCGGCTCCTCTCGGTGGTCACGTTTTATGTGTTGCCCATAACACTCGCAGCGCAGAGTGTTCCCTGCAAAGGACCCAGCGATCTGGAGCAAACCGTCGCCTCGAATCCGTCCGCCGCCGCCTTCAATGCGCTTGGCACCTACTTTGCCGGTCTCCGCCAATATGCTTGCGCCATCCCGGCATTCGAGTCTGCGATTCGTCTGGCGCCCAGTAAGTGGGAGGGCCCGTACAACCTCGGGCTCGCGTTACTCAGCAGCGGCGACTCCCGGCGCGCAGCCCAGGAACTGGAGACTGCTTCCAGGCTCAAGCCATCTGACGCGAGAATCCTGCTGCCGCTGGGCGTGTCGTTGAGCAACCTCGGTCAACAGGAGGCGGCGGTCGACGTTTTCAAAACCATTCTGAAGCAGGATACTCAATCGGTGCCGGCGTTGGACGGACTGACCAAAGCGCTAATCGCCGAGGGGCGTTACACAGCGGCCATCACGCTACTAAAAAACGCCCCCTCGGATGAGGCGCTGCACCTGAACCTGGCTGTCGCCTACTCGAAGAATGGCAATACCGAGCAAGCGATCCAAATACTTTCGGCGATCGTCAAAGAGCACCCATCCGACGCCCAGTCGCACCTGAATCTCGGAAGCGCTTACAGCCAGCAAAAGCGTTTCCCTGAGGCTGCCCAGGAATATGGAGAAGCGCTTCGCCTTAACCCGTCGGACGATGTGGCCCGCCTGTCGTATATAAAAGCGCTGGCGGCGTTGGTGCGGTTCGATGAAGCCGAGCCCTTGATTACCGAATACCTCAAGCGTCATCCGCACGAGTTCGAAGCACTGTATTTCGATGGAGTGGTCGAACGAGGGTTGGGCCATTATGCAGAGGCGGCAAGCGTGCTGCGCCAGGCCGTGGTACTGAATCCGGATGATGTCGAAGCCATCTATAACCTGGGTTTCTTGCTAGTCCGGCTAGGCAAGCCGGCCGAAGCATTGCCGCAACTGCAGAAGGCGTTGCAGTTGGACCCGAACTTCAACGATGCGCGCTTTCAGCTCGTTTTCGCCCTCCGCGCGCTGGGCCGGCAAGAAGAGTCTCGCGAGCAGCTGAAAATCTTCACCGAGGCCAAGCAAAAAGATGCAAACCTCGTTGTCGCCGGGGTTAAAGGCAATCAAGCCGATGCGGATTTGCAGGCCGGGAACGCGCAAAAGGCAGTCGATCTTTATCGCGAAGCGTTGGCCAACGATCCAAAGAATGCTCGCACTCACTATGACCTCGCTCTCGCCCTGGATAGGCTTGGCGACTACGCCGGAGAGCGGGCGGCGTTGCAAGACGCCATGAGGTTAGACGCGAAGTTTGCTCCGGTTTACAACCAGCTGGGCTTTCTCCAGTTCAAAGCCGGGGAAGCCGCAGATGCAGAGAGCAACTTCAAAACCGCCATCGCGCTTGAGCCGCAATACGCTGAAGCCCAAAGCAACTTGGGAGTGCTGTATGGTCAGCAAGGCAATCCAGCCGAAGCCGAACGCTTGTTCGTTGAGGCGACAGAAAACAATCCGCAATACAGCCAGGCCTTTGCCAATCTGGGCCTGATCCAGGCCAGCCAGGGGCGCTTACCCGAAGCTGCCGGCACACTAGCCCGCGCAGTGCAGCTGGATGCGAACAACAGTGCCGTGCTCACCGTGTATGGAATGGTGCTGCAGCGGCTCGAACATTCGAGCGAAGCGCTGGCCGCCTTTCGCAAAGTGGCGGAACTGCAACCGAAGTCGCCGGAGGCGCACCTCAACCTGGGAAGCGCATTGGCCGACGCCCACGATTGGCCACAAGCAATCGCCGAGCTCAAGCAAGCGATGGAGATCTGCGGAAGCTGTAGCGCCCTTCCACAGCTCCACAAGGAGCTCGGTCTCATCTATTACCACTCGGGCGATCTGAAAAACGGACGAGCCGAATTGCTCGTGGCACAGAAGGAGTCGCCCGAAGATGAGGAGGTCATAAGATCGCTTCGCCTGCTGGAGGGGTCGGGTAAGGCAACAAAATAGGCTCCATGCAGCAGTTACTATACTCAGACGTAAGTTCGCTTCCCGGAAGGAGGTCTCTATTGGGAAAGAACAGCCGCTGGTTGGGCGTCAATTGGGCGATCGAAAAACGTCTGTACACCGCGGTTGGTGTGGTGACTCTTTTCTTATCTTTTGCTGCCGTGGCGGGAACAAGCTCTTCCCAATCGGGCTGCATAGCGCCGTCGCGGGTTGTTCCCGGAAAGTTCGTCGACATCAGCGAGAAAGCCGGCGTTCACTTCCTGCACAACGCGAATCACACGGCGACCAAGTATCAAATTGAAACCATGGGCTCGGGTGTAGGCCTCTTCGACTGCGACAATGATGGACGGCTCGATCTTTACCTTGTGAATGGCGCTTCTTATCGAGACCCCGAACCACGAGGTTCGATCCCACAGAAAAGCGGTCCCGGTGACTGGAACCGGATGTTTCACCAGAAACCCGATGGCACCTTCGAAGACGTCACGGAAAGATCCGGGTTGAAAGGGGTGGGCCTGGGGATGGGCGTGGCCATCGCGGATTACGACAACGACGGCTTTGAGGATATATTCGTAACCGCGTATGGCGGCAATCGGCTTTACCGCGGAACCGGCAACTGTACTTTTCGCGACGTGACCGAAGAGGCCGGGCTGGCGCAGGCGCAGGCTGCCGGCAACACCTGGTACACCTCCGCCACCTGGGTAGACCTGGACAATGATGGACTGCTCGATCTTGTCGTGGAGCGCTACATCCAGTGGGACTGGGAAGACGTATGGTGCGGCGAGCATCGTGAGGGGTATCGAGGCTACTGCCACCCGGACCATTTTCCACCTATACCTATGCTGGTCTACCACAATGATGGCAAAGGACACTTTACCGAGGTCTCGCACAAGCTGGGGCTCGACAAGCCTGCGAAAGCGTTGGGCATTGCCATCGCCGATTACGATCGCGATGGGCGCATCGATCTCTTTGTCGCCAATGACAGTTCTCCGGAATTTCTGTTTCACCAGAAACCGGATGGAACGTTTGAGGAAGTAGGGATTCCATCCGGGGTGGCCGTAGACGCCGGGGGGATCCATTCGCCGGTATGGGCGTCGACTTCGCCGACTACGACAACGATGGATGGCCCGATCTCGCTGTGACTGACTTGTCGGGCCAGAGATACGCAATCTATCGCAACCAGCACGATGGATCTTTCGACTATGTGAGCGATTCGACCGGCATCGGCGCCATGACCCAGCCCTACTCGGGTTGGGGAATGCGATTCCTCGATTACGACAACGACGGATGGAAGGATCTTCTTATCGCGCAGGGTCATGACCTGGACAACATCGAAAAAACGCGCAACGACATCCATTACCGTCAGCCCATGCTCCTGGCGCGGAATACGGGCAAGAGTTTCGTCGACGTTTCTTCGATCTCTGGAGAACTGTTCAAGGAAGGTTGGGTGGGGCGTGGTATGGCCACCGGTGATCTGGACAACGACGGCCGTGTCGATGCAGTCGTGAGCACTAACGGCGGCCTCGCTCATATCCTCCACAACGAGACCGCTACCGGCAATCACTGGCTGTCGCTTCGTCTCACGGGCCACAAGAGCAATCGAGACGGTATTGGAGCCGTCGTAAAGTTGACAACTGCATGTGGTTCGCAATGGGCAACGGTCACGACCTCGGGCTCATATCTGTCGGCCAGCGATCCACGAGTGCACTTTGGCTTGGGGAAAGTTGATGCCGATGCTGCGATTGAAATTCGCTGGCCGAGTGGGATTGTGCAGACCTTGACACACTTACGGGTCGACCAGCAAGTACAAGTGGATGAGCCGGGCTCCTAAAGGCGCGAATCCAGCCTCACCACAAAAAAATTTACTGTTTCTGAGCAGCAACATTTAGAGCCTTCACGATGTCCGAATCATTAGGATCAAGCTTTAGTGCTTCATGCAGTTCCTGTTTGCACTCATCGAGATTTCCGTTACTGCACAAAGCCAGGCCGAGGTTTTTGTGCAAAGCCGCGGCCACCTCGCAGTCTTGGCAAGACTCGAGGGCTTTTTTCAGGATTCTGATCGCCTCTGGCCAATCCTGCTTATTGGCAGCCACATACGCTTCATTGCCCAGCGATTTCACCTGGGCTAAATCCGCTTCCTTGCGCTTTTGCGTTTCAAAGTCCTGCTGAAGCTTTTTGGACTCCTCCGGGTCGGTCCGTCGAAGCTCCATAGAGAGCATATAAACCGCATTTTCCGAGTCCGGCTTTAACTGCAGTATGTGGCGAAGAACCGCAATCGTCTCGGCATCTTTCGACTCGCCCTTCAGGCTCTGCGCCAGCAACAGCAACGCCTTCAGGTTATCTGGCTGCAAGCGCACCAGTTGCTGAAACAACGAGGTCTGCTTTTCCAGATTGCCACGATCTTTTTCGAGCAGCGCCCAGTAGAAGAGACAATCCGGATTGTCAGGGGCCAACTGGTGAGCGGCGGCGAACTCGTTTTCTGCCTCATCAGGACGGTGAAGATCGGCTAGCACTCGCGCTCTGTTCAGATGGGCAGAAACCAGCTTTGGAGAAAGCAAGACTGCAGTGGAGGTTTCCTTCAATGCTTCCTCGAGGTCACCGGCATCTGCAAGCGCAATAGCCAGGTTTACATGCGCATCCGCCGTTTTCGGCTGGCCACTGACCACGCGCCGAAACAGGGCGATGGCATCGGCGTGTTTGCCGACGCGACCCTCGACTTTGCCAAGCAAAGTCAGCAGAGAGTAGTTCTCAGGGGCAAGTTCCGCGGCTTGTTTGAGCGGGACTTCCGCCTCGGCAAATCTGCCTTGTGCCGCGAGATCCTGTCCCTCTTTCATCAATCGGTCGATTGGCGAGCTGGCCGATCGGCGGTTAGTTGGTCTAGATTGACCAGCAGCGGCAGGCATAAGGCAGGCGCCGAGTAATAGCGACAGTAGCACCAGAGAAACCGTGGAAAGACCGAAACCACTCGAAGGATTGCCCCGTAACACCATAAGACGAGTTTAGATAGTATTGATATCGTGTGCTACTCCCTTCGCGACTCGGTCCCGTAAGAAAAATCCCGGCTCGCAAGCTTCTTCGGAGCGTCAAGTTCGCCTGGGAACTTGTGATGAGAATCCGCAAATGCGTGCCGTGCCTTTCGTTAACGAGCGCTTTGCTCTTAACGTGTCACCCTGCCCGGTCACAAAATCCTTCGTCGCAAACCCCGCAAGACCACCTTATCTTTCAAACCGGACAGGCCTGGTCACCACGCACCAACATCAATGCCGGCACTGTCATGGTGTATGGCATCGACGAGACCACCGCTGATCGCATTCGCTCATGGCGCGATCATGGCTACCGGGTCACCGTCATGACGGGGGTGGCGTGGGGACGCTACGCCCCTTACCTGCGCGGAGACTTTGACGGTAAGGAACATTGGAACGAGACACAGCAGGAAAAGAGCGGCAAGCTTATCCTCCACAGCGGCCGCGAGGTCCCCTATATTGCTCCAAGCCTTTCTTATGGCCGCTATCTTGCGAAGGGAGTAGAAGCAGCGATCGACGCGGGAGCTGAGGCGATCTATCTGGAAGAGCCGGAGTTCTGGGCTCGCGCCGGCTGGAGCGATAGCTTCAAACATGAATGGCAGGAGTACTACCATGAGCCTTGGCAGGAGCCTGATAGCTCCCCCGACGCACAATATCGCGCTTCAAAGCTGAAGTACTTCCTCTATCGCCGCGCCCTGGCGCAGGTCTTCGATGCGGTGAGAACCTACGCCGCGAGCAAGCACCTCATCGTCCCTTGCTACGTAGCAACCCATTCCCTCATCAATTACGCGCAATGGAAGATCGTCAGCCCGGAATCGTCTCTGCTCGACGTCGGTGCCGATGGCTATATCGCTCAGGTTTGGACAGGAACTTCGCGCACGCCAAATGTCTACAACGGAGTCACCAGGCAGCGTACCTTCGAAACTGCGTTCCTCGAGTATGGTGCGCTGCAGAATATTGCTCGCTCCTCCGGCAAGCGCATCTGGTATCTCAACGATCCCATTGAAGACAATCCCAACCACTCCTGGGTCGACTACCGCACCAACTGGGAAAGTACGCTGACCGCCTCCTTGCTTCAGCCCGGTGTGGCTCGTTACGAGATCCTCCCCTGGCCCGAGCGCATCTTCGGGCCCAAATCGATGCATCCGGTGAGCGAGCAGACTGAAGCTAACCCGAATCCGGAAAAAAGCCTTATCCCCAAACAGTACGAAACAGAGCTGCAAACTGTGTTCCATGCCCTCAATGAGATGGAGCAGCCCGCGTCGTCTATCCGATGGGAGTCCGCCGGGACACAAGGGATAGGCGTTTTGGTTTCTGACACGCTCATGTTTCAGCGTGTCGCACCGCAACCGTCTGACGAAAACCTCGGGCAATTCTACGGCCTTGCGCTGCCACTGCTGATGCGCGGCATACCGGTGGAGCCGGTACAGATCGAAAGTGCCTACTCCAAATCCGCCGCCGGATTTCTCAAACCTTATAAGCTCCTTCTCCTCACCTACGAGGGCCAAAAGCCACCGTCGCCAGAATTCCATAGGGCGCTCGCTGCCTGGGTACGCGCTGGCGGAGCCCTGATCGTCCTCGACGATGATAAGGATCCCTACAACCAAGCCACAGACTGGTGGAACTCCCAGGGAAATCAGTTCGCCACACCTCGGGATCATCTCTTTGAAGTGCTCGGGCTGCCGCCCTCCGCGACCGGCATTCACGCCGTCGGCAAGGGATATGTCTTGTACGAATCGCAAAGTCCCGCCGCGTTGACTTACTTACCCGATGGCGGAAACCGGGTCTACGACCTTGTGCAACGCGCTGCCAGTGCGGCCCGCCTATCTTTGCAAGAGACGAACGCGCTCGTGCTGCGTCGCGGTCCCTATGTGGTCGCGGCAGGGCTGGATAAAGATCCGGCCGTCAGCCAGCAGGCATTCGCACACCCAGCAACCGTGACCGGCGACCTGATCAACCTTTTTGACGCTGACCTCTCTGAAAGTTCAGAAGTGACCGTTCAGCCAGGCACCCGGGCGCTGCTGCTCGATGTGAACTACTTCACAACCTCCACGCCGCGCATCCTCGCAGCCTCCGCGAAAATCACGGCAGAGCACGCGTCGGCCGGCAGCCTCGCCTTTAAGGCGGAGGGGATCGATCAAACCAACGCCGTCGTTCGCATCCTGTCCACCAGACCTCCGCGGGAAATCACGGTGAACGGCAAGCGTCTCGACCCCGGTCAATATCGTCAAAGCGGACGCACGCTTCTCCTGCATTTTGTGAACACGGCCACTCCCCAGCAAATTCAACTGTTCTTCTAAGCAGGCAAATCCGCTGGTTATCACGTCGCGTGCATGGAAGGTTTAGCGGGGTCTTGAGGCTGCGGAGCCTATTTGGATCCTTGGGTCGTGGGAGGTTCCTCCACTGTTACGTAGCGGTCACCCTGCACATCCTTCAGGGTCTGCCGGTACCCACTGGGCCAGAGGATCTGTACAGTCTTGACTCGCGTGTCCAGCCCCAGTCCGAAGTGTGCGCGAACGTCGCTCGACGACAGATAGCTCGATGCGGTGGTCACTGTATACCATTGCGCGCCTTTGGACGTATCGATTCTGATCGAGGCGCCAATACCATCGCGATTGCTTTTATGGCCAACCAGCTTAAATCCAATCCAGTGGTTAGCCGTGTTGGTCTCATTCATCAGCAAATGCGCTGGGCCGCCATTTTCCGTAATGATGGCATCGAGCCGTCCGTCATTGTTGACGTCTCCCACCGCCATGCCGCGGCCCGCCCAGCGCTGGGTAAAAACCTGGCCTGAAGTGGAGCCTACATCGATGAATCTTTTTCCGTCGATGTTACGCAGTAGCATCGGAGGCTCCCGATAATGAAGCTGGGGAAGGGTCTTTTCAATCGTGTCCAGGTCATGCCCCTGGGCAATCAGCAGATCCTTCCAGCCATCGTTGTCGTAGTCCATAAAGCGCAGACCCCAGCCGGAGTGGAGCAGGGTGCTCGCGGCTACGCCCGTAGCATAGCTTTCGTAAGAAAATGTGCCATCGCCCGCGTTCCGGTAAAGCGAATACTTCTGGTTGGCAAGGTCGGTGATCATCACATCGGGCAACCCGTCATTGTTGTAATCGGAAAAATCAACGCCCATACCGGCGTAGGTTCGGCCATCGGCATCTACAGCAACACCGGCGTCTAGCCCCACTTCGTCATATCCACCAGTCTGCTTGCGGTGAAAGAGGAACTCATCCATGGAGTCGTTTGCCACCAACAGGGCCGGATGCCCGTCGTGATCGTAGTCCGCCATCGCAAGCCCGAGCGCTTTGGCAGGTTTGTCCAAACCGAGGGAGTGAGCGTCTTCGGTGAATACTCCATTGCCGTCATTGTGATAGACCAGCATAGGAATTGGCTGAAAGGAGTCAGGATGGCAATAGCTGCGGTAGCCCTCCCGATGTTCGCCGCACCATAGGTCTTCCCAGTCCCACTGGATGTAGCGCGCTACTACCAGATCGAGCCTTCCGTCCCCATCCAGGTCAATCCAGGCTGCTGAGGTCGACCAACCGCTGCCTCCTACCCCCGCCTTTTGCGTCACATCTGTGAACGTGCCGTCGCCGTTGTTATGAAACAGTTGATTGCCGCCGTACGCCGTTACGTAAATATCCTCGTAACCGTCATTGTCATAGTCACCGACCGCCACACCCATGCCGTAACCGGCGCCTTGCAAGCCCGCCTTCTCGGTCCAGTCCTCGAATGTTCCATCCGACCTCTGATGGTAGAAGCGATTCCAGTAGAGCGGACCGGTTTTTTGCGGGATGGTTCCCTTGGGAACGAAGTCGTCGAAGGGCGCGCCATTAGCGAGAAATATGTCCAGGCGGCCATCATTATCAGCATCGAAAAGTGCCACGCCCGAACCCATGGTCTCGATCAAATACTTGTGTGAGCCGTGGGGCGCCTGGTGTAGAAAGTGGATTCCCGCATGTTCAGTGATATCCACAAAGCTACCTGGGAGTGAACCGGGGGAGGCTGCGGGCGTTGTTTGTGGATGCGTGGATGATGGGGAAAGAAATAGCACCGCTAGCAGGCTTAACGCGATCAGAATGATCGCGAAGCTTCCGCTACAAATAGACGAGTCTGCTTTGCTGCGGGCCGATCTGCTGCGTTCATTGGCCTTGATCTTGAGCACTGCTTTCCTGTCCGTATCGTAAGGATAGCCGACGGAAACTCGGAGTTAGGTTCAAGAAGCCGCATCCTCCGTGCTCGCGGGCGGTGAATTTATGGATGAAGTCTTCCAATTTTGAGCGCTCTCGCAAAGTCGGCCACAACGACGACTTAGAGGGAGGGTCGCATCAACGTCAGGAACGCCTTCCGATAGCTTCTGGATCGCGGGCAATCCGGAAGCAGTCTACTTTGACCGCGTAACCGGCTTCTGTTCGGACAAGTGGTCGCTGCCAATTCACTTTTACGGCTATTTCTTGAAGAGTGAGCTTGATCGGAGCCAATATCTCGGCTACAGGATCGGGTACAGACGTCAGGTTGGTCCAATTGCGCGAAACTACGCTAAATAACGGAGACGGCGAGGTTTAGGGCATCTGCTGATTCCTCTCAATTACGCTTATTTATCATAGACTTACGGTGTTCTCCGGAAACTCAAAATCCGCCGAGGGCAACCTCGTGGGGGTTCGACCCCCTCCCGGCACCAATCAAAAAGAAAGAGCTTAAGCTGAATTGGCCTCTCGAAATCGGCGAGGCAAAAATCGTTGTGTCGCTTTCCGTCTTGGTCGAGTTACCGCGAAACACCTTCAATGATGCTGGAAGTTGAATGGATTCAAAGCCGCGATTCCGGGCCAAGAGAGCCGTTCATCGATTGTTTGCGAGCCTCTTCGAGCCGAGCCGCCTGGGTCATCAGATAATTCTGTTCCGGCACACTGGTCGTTTTGCTCGCCGCCGTCCGATAGTGCTGGATCGCTCTCTCGAGATCTCCGAGCATCTCGAAGAAATGTCCGCGGACTGCATCCAGTCGATAATGCCCGACCAGCCGTTCGTCGCTGTCCAGCGCCCGCAAACGTTCCAACCCACGCTGCGGCCCATGCACCATTGCAACAGCGATTGTATGGTTCAGTGTCACCATGGGACTGGGCGCCACGCGCTGAAGCAGTTCGTACAGCGCGAGAATCTGCGCCCAGTCCGTATCTTCCGGACGCGCTGCCTCGTCATGAACGGCGGCGATCGCCGCCTGCAGCTGGTAGAGTCCCACGGCTCCTTTTGCAAGCGCGAGCGCCAACAGCCCCGTGCCTTCAGTGACCTCGGCCCGGTCCCACAAACTCCGATCCTGTTTGTCGAGCGGGATCAGCTCCTCATGGGGCCCGGTTCGGGCAGCCCGCCGCGCATTGGTCAGCAGCATCAGCGCCAGCAGGCCGGCAACCTCTGCATCTTCCGGCAGTAGCGCCCGCGCGCTGCGGGTCAGCCGGATCGCCTCCCGTGCCAGATCCAGCCGCTGCAATTGCGTGCCGATGCTGCTCGCATATCCTTCGCTGAAGATCAGGTACAGCACATGGAGAACCGCAGGCAGCCGTTCGCCACGCTCCTGCGGAGTGGGCAGGCGAAAGGCAACCTTCGATGCCTTGATGCTCTGTTTTGCACGGCTGATCCGCTGCGCCATCGTCGCCTCGGGAACGATAAACGCGTTGGCAATTTCTGCAGTGGTCAGGCCGCCCACCGCTCGCAACGTAAGCGCAATGGCTGAGGAGGTACTCAGCGCGGGATGGCAGCACATGAAAAGCAGAACGAGCGTATCTTCGGGATCCATGTCCGTGTCTATTTCGGCCGGCTCGATCGTCGGCTCCTCCTCCGTCGTCATCGCGGTCTCCCGCTGGCGGCGTGCCATCTCGCTGCGCACGGTGTCGGTCATCCGCCTCGATGCCACCCGAATCAGCCACCCGCGCGGGTTCTCCGGAATGCCCTCCCGCGGCCACTGCCTGAAGGCGGCCAG
The DNA here is from genome assembly GCA_963834205.1 of uncultured Acidobacteriaceae bacterium. Taxonomy (GTDB): domain Bacteria; phylum Acidobacteriota; class Terriglobia; order Terriglobales; family Acidobacteriaceae; genus PALSA-350. Next base: position 56,974 of record CAWIBI010000043.1, read on the forward strand.
CATCGCTTCCTGCACCGCGTCTTCGGCCGAGGAAAAGTCGCGGAAGCGCCGGGCGGCCACGCCGAGCACCTGCGGGGCCAATTCGCGCAGCAGGTGCTCGAGCCCAATCTCCGGAGTTTGGCCGTCCATGCTCGCTCCTGGTTCGAATTTACAGACCTAAATCGCTGTGACTGCTCAGCACCTGCCGCACTTCGACAGCCATGCCACCCGTCTTACCTCCCGCTCCGGGCGCCTGCGAGAGCCGCGCGGCAATCGCGAACGCCTGCTCGGGGCTTTCTACGTCAATGATCCAGTATCCGGCAAGGAACTCCTTGGATTCCGGAAACACTCCGTCGGTGATGGGCTCCCCTTTGCTGCCGGCGCGCACCAGCCTGGCCTCATTGGGCCACCCCAGCCCCTCCGAGGCAACAAATACCCAGGAGTCCTTCAGTTCCTTGCTAAACGCGCGCATGAAGGCAACATTCGCCTGAAGGTCCTCCTTCGACCACCGGGCATATCCCTCGAAATCCGACTTCTTCCCGTTCATCATCAGAATGTATTTCATTTCCTTCGGCTCCTTTTGCTGGGTTTGCCTATGCCGCCGGCTCAATGTGCGGTGTTCTCGGAGTGCACGAACTGCCGTACCTCAATCGCCATATTGGCCGGAATGCCTCCGGGTCCAGGCGCCGCCGAAATCCGGCCCGCGATGGCGTAAGCGCGCCCGGGCGTGGCCACGTCGACAATCCAGTAGCCCAGCAAGAACTCCTTCGCTTCGGGGAAGATTCCATCCGTCACCGGTAGGCCGTTGCTCTCGCCGCGCACGACTTTGGCTTCCTTCGGTTCAGCCAGGCCGTGGGTGGCGACGAACTCACCGGTTTCCACCAGCTCTTTCACCAGGTCCCCAGGGTCTGCAAATGCGTATCCCGGTCGCTCTGCGACCATGTGTGATACCCGGAAACACCCGCTTTGGTACTCGACATCAGCAGAATGTATTTCATGACGACTCCTCCTGTGTTGGTTTCTTCACGCGGTTGAGGTTCATCCGATCCTTTTCGTCGGGCTTGAACCATATTGCTTGCCCCTGGGTCTCAGCGGGCTCCCGTCTTGCGCTTTCATACCTTAGTCGGAGCCGGCTTCCTGTTCTCGACATTCCATGCGGAAAAAATTTCACCCTGCGAATTCCATGCGCCATGTCGAATTTGCCCACCCGGAATCGACATACAGGTGGAGGTTGATTTATGACGACCGGCGATGTGGTGATGGATGTTAGTCATGACTGGCTTCAGGCCTGTTCCGTCCAGGAGCGGTTCATGCGGGGTCCAGCCCTGAACAATTGCCAGGTGGATTACGGCGCGAGTTGCCGGCAGATGCGGGCTCTCGGCGGCGACTGCTACGACTTCGCTTGTTTGGGCGAGGGCCAAATAGCGATGCTTGTAGGTGATGCCTCGGGAAAGGGAGTTGCTGCCGCCCTCATGATGGCCAGCGTTCAGGCGTCGCTTCGGACTGCGGCTCAGTTTACCGGAGACAACCTGGCTGGCCTTTTCCGGGCCGTTAATGTTCAGGCGTGCGCCTCGTCGCTCGCCGACCGCTATGCGACGCTGTTTTATGGCGTGCTGAATCGGGTGGCGCTCACGCTGCGGTATGTGAATGCGGGTCACAATCCGCCGGTTGTTGTTCATCGTGACGGCTCCCTCGATTGGCTTGAACCGACCGGAGCCCCGGTGGGATTGTTTCCCGACGCGACGTGGCACGACGAGGTTATCCACCTCCATCCCGGCGATCTGGTCCTCGCATACACCGACGGTGTGATTGAAGCGTCCAGTCCTTCGGGTCAGGAGTGGGGAATTGACGGTCTCCTTCTGGCTGCGAAGACCCACAAGATCCAGTCCGCGGATCTACTGGTTCGGTCAATCCTTGATTCGATGGACGATTTTTCTCGAGGCGTCCAGACTGACGATGCTACAGTGGCGGTCTTGCGAGCCATCTGAGAAAGAGAACCTTGCCTCGTGAACGATACCCGGATATATTACTGGACTCCTACAACGTCGTTCAGCGGACCGTATCTAATCCGCCTTCGACATCAGATCGAACTCCCCCACCTGGGCTCAGGCAGGGAAAAGGCATTTGGTCGGGGTCGACCCATCTACGCCGCGCCGCCTCGCTCGAAAGATGGGCGCCCGAGTAGAACGCCGACAGTGCGTTGCGATCGAGCAGCCATCCATGTTTGGTGAGAAACTCATCGAATGCTGTCACTGTAGGCGTCAGATGTTGGGCCGTCGCCACCAGCCGCAGCCAGGCTCGCGTCTGCGTTTCGTGGTACTTCGTTTCGTGACCATGGCTAATGGCAAATCGCCTGATGGTAGCGACAATGCGCTCCTCGGCCTGACGCGCTCCGTAGCGCCCCACATAGATCCACGCCAGGCGAAGGTGGTCTGCGTGTCGGAACTCCGCATTTGCATAGCGGCACCCCTCCACCACCGCGACAAATTCATCTTCGCCCAACAGACGGCTCCCGTAAGCCGCATCATCGGCCATCGGCTACCTGCCGTTCAACTCGCCTGCCGCTCATTACTGCTAACACCGCCGCCGCGTAAATAAGCAGTACTCCAACCTCCCCCGGCTGTCCGTGCAAGATGTGAAAAATCGCCGCCCCTCCAAAGGTCGCCAGCAGCGCGGGCCCTCCTATCGGAGTCGCAAACAGGAACACCACCGCGGCTACTGCCTCGACGCTTCCCAAAATGAGAAGAGCGAAGAAGGGCGGACTATGATGAGCGGCATGCAGTTGCTCGACCACTAACTCCGCGCTGTAGAGGAACAGCACCACTCCCAGCACAATTTGCAAAATGCGCAGTGACATCTTTGTGTTCATGATTTCCTCCGTATCGCGGCATCCCCGGCGCGTCCCGGTTTTTCCGTTAGGGCGGGGGCGCGGGATTTCGCTCCACCAGCGTGTGGCTCGCCTTCGAATCAAGGTCGAGGTGGTAAATCTGCTTGGATTTGGCAATCCGCTTCGGTCTTTGCGCAACAAAGGGGCATGTGCCGTCAAACGAGTGCAGGACAGCTCCCTCAATCAAATCGCCCAGCGTCAGATCGTGATACTCCGCCATCCCCTTGAGCAAACGCTTCTCAATGCGCACTCCCGTCGGTACCTGCTCCACAGCATCACGAGTAGAAGTCTTAGCTATTGTGGTACTGTGGTACCAATGTACAAAAACTGCGAGAAAGTCGCAAGGGTTAGTAGGTGGCGATACGCGAACGATTACGATGATCCCAACACTGCGACCCGAGGTCTTGCCATTCCGCGCTTTCTCTCAATACGGGCGGTCCACATCTTCAGGCACTCAGTCCGATGTCACGAACACTTGAAGGCAGATTCGTGCGATCTGTGGCGGCTCTGAATGACCCCGAAGCGCGGCGCCAGGACACTGGGTATTGCAGGAGAATGGTGTGCGTTGTGGGCCCGGCGCTATGGCCTGCAGGGACGGGTCAACATTCGCGGCTGCCGCCGGCTCAAGACAAGAAAATCATCGCTGTCGCCTAGTTTGCGGGCGAACGCTTCTTGCCTTCCTTCAGGTTATGGCTATCGCTTGCGCGGATTGTCAGCCCGTAGATGGTTCTGAGCTCGTTGATCTGTTTCAACGTTTCAGGACTGAAGGGTTGTTTTCCCTCGAATGCATGAAGGACGATGCCTTCCAACAGATCTCCTACAGACATGTCCTTGAGTTCTGCCGTTGCTTTCAAGACTTTCAGAATCCGGCGCTCAATGCGAATGCCGGTCTGAACCCGTTCGACTTCTACTTGTTTGGGAGCAAGCATTCGTAGAATGTACCATGGTACAACTCCCAAGGCGACATTGATACCCATGTACTATCGTGTAGTGGCCGCGGGACCTGGCCTGACGGGCATTGACTCGTTGTGTCAGCCGCCCGTAATCGTAGTGAGCCGCTGAGCGTGTGTTATCCTCCGCCTGTGTCAGCCGCTGACTCGCTCTCTAGTCCGGAAACTCCTCGTCACACCGCGGTCGTCCGCGTGACCCACTGGATTACGGTCATTGCCTTCCTTGCTTTGCTCTTCAGCGGTGCGGAGATCGTCCTCTCGCACCCGCGGTTCTATTGGGGTGAAGTCGGCAATGTGAACACCCCTCCCCTGTTCACGCTACACATCCCGTCATCCAGGGATACGGTTCCCACCGGTTACGCCGTGCTACCCGACCAGAATGGCTGGAGCCGCTACCTCCACTTCCAGGCCGCATGGGCTGCGGTGCTGACCGGCCTGGTCTACGCAATCTATAGCTTGTGGACCGGCCACTTCCGGCAAGACCTCTTCCCCGCGCCACCCGATAGGACATGGCGGGCGTTCTGGGAAGTGATGGCGAGGTATCTTCGCCGCGCACCGCCGGATGAAGGGGACGCCCACTCCTATAACGTCGTGCAGCGGACCGCCTACCTGAGCGTGATCTTTCTCCTGTTTCCCCTGGTAATCTGGACTGGTCTCGCCATGTCTCCCGCCTTCGATTCCGCGGTTCCCGCCGCCGTCAACTTGCTGGGTGGCCGGCAATCCGCGCGCACCCTGCATTTCCTCGTCTCCGGCTTTCTCCTGCTCTTCCTCGTAATCCACGTAACCATGGTTGTTCTCGCAGGCTTTAGGAGCCGCATGCGGGCGATGATCACCGGCCGCGCCGCCGTACGAGAGCGTGCACTGGAGCGCACATGAAGCCCATCTCACGCCGCAAGCTTATGACCGGCGGTCTTGCCGCCACCGCGGGCGTCGCCGGGCTCGCCGCGGCCGCCCGCCTGGCTGAGCATTATGGACTGATCCCGCCCGATCACGGTGGAATCTACGGTCCCGGCGAGACGCTGACTTACGCCGCCCAGCGGCTTCTGACGACGCACTCGTTAGCCCGCGAGTTCCCGCGCAGCATGATCTCCAAGTCGCCTTTCGCCAACGAAACCCCGCCCCCGAACGATAGCTTCAAGCGACATCAGGCCAGCGGGTTCTCCGACTGGCGGCTTTCGGTTGACGGAATGGTCGCCCGGCCGGCATCGCTTTCGCTCTCCGACCTTAAGAGTCTTCCCGTCCGCAGCCAAATCACTGAGGTGGTCTGCGAGGAGGGCTGGTCTTACATCGCCGAGTGGATAGGAACCCCTCTGGTCGAGGTCCTGAACGTCGCAGGGCTCTTACCGCAGGCGCGGTACGTCGCATACTTCTCCATCGATAAGGACTGGTGGGAGAGCATCGACATGGCCGACGCCCTGCATCCCCAGACGTTCCTGACCTACGGGATGAACGACGGTGATCTTCCCGTGTCCTTCGGCGGCCCCCTCCGCATGCGCGTGCCCCGCCAACTAGGCTACAAAAGCGTTAAATACGTAACCCGTCTGACCGTCACTGACAGTATGAAAAGCTTCGGCAAAGGTCTAGGCTCTGCCGAGCCGGAAGTTGGTTATGCGTGGTACGCCGGCATCTGAACCGTCGCGGTTGTCAGGTCTACGACTTCCAAAACGGAGAAGGACCCACCAGCTCCATTTCGTATCGCGCCATGAACGCCGCATCCCCCGCGGCGGCCTTGGCATTTTCAGCATCGCGAAAGTACTGCTCCATCTTGCCGGCAGGACAGAACGCGATCAGCATGCGACTGGGCATCGCGCCAACAGAGGAAAATGTGTGCGGCACACGGCGCGGAGCCAGTACGGATTCCCCTGCATGTAGCTTAGAAAAGAAGCTCAGCCTCGCTCGCACGATCCATCCCGAGTTCGATCCTGTTCTCGAACTTCGGTGGTCGAAAAGCTCAGAACAGCATGGAGTAAAAAAGACCGCCGGGGTCCTTCGACTGCGCGCCATCAAGCGCTGTGTCACGCGATAAATCTGTGAGGCGCTCCGCTCAGGATGACGTTTTCGTGGTGAGTTGGAGAGAAACCGAGTTTTTCTGCATCCTGTAACGCCCCTTTCCGCGACCAGGGCACGGCTCAAGCCGTGCCCTTCGAACCCCTTGACACCGTCGCGCAATTAGCATCACAATGTAATTATAATCATGCTAGGCGAATTCGAGTACCTGATGATCACCGCGGCTGCCGGGCTTGGAGATAAGGCCTATGGAGCTGCCATTCGGGAAGAGATTGAGCAGACCACCGGCCGCAAGTGCTCCATCGGTGCGCTCTACACCACCATCGAGCGTCTGGAAACAAAAGGCCTGCTGAAAACCTGGATGGGCGAAGCAACGGCGGAACGAGGCGGCCGCGCCAAGCGTATGGTTCGGGTAACCCCGAAAGGCGTCAAGGCGGCGAAGGACTTTTACGATGTGGTGATTCGCGTAAGCCGCGGTGCATCGTGGGTGGCGAACCGCACGGGGAGTACCTCATGACAACCATCGGCTGGACCTTCGTGGAGGCTGCTGCACGACTCCTCGAACGTGAGGAACGCGAGGTCGTTCTGGGTGATTTGCTGGAAGCCGGCGAAGGCGGCCTGCACGGGCTGCTGGGTGTATTCGGCCTGGCGCTCCGGCGGCACCTGGCGCTTTGGAAAGACTGGCGTCCGTGGCTGGCGTCGTTCGGGCTGGCCTTGCCGGGCAGCCTGCTGCTGATGGGTTTTTCCCTCTCTGTCAGCCAAACGTATCAACGGCTGATCCATCCAACCATCTTCAAGGCCACAGGACTCACAGTGGGCCCAGGCCTTACCTTGCTGTTGTGCAATGTCTTTCTCCTGGCCGGTTGGTCCTGGACCGGTGGATTTGTCATGGGATCGATATCGCGTCGAACCGTACGTGTCAGTGCCGTCATATCCTTTCTGCCCTGCGTATTTTGCCTGTCGCGATTTCGCGTGGAGTCTCTCTCGCGGTTTTCCCTGCTGCTCTTTTTGCTTCCCGCGGTCTGGGGAGTTTGCCGCGGAGTGCAAATCGCCCAGATCAAACTGCGATCGGCACTCATCCTGGCGGCGGCCATTACCCTGCTCACCATTCCCACATGGGCTAGCAAAGGCTCATGGATTCCCAATTGGGCATTGAGTTGGCCGGCATGGTACCTGGTGGCGATGGCATGGAGAGGCCACGCCGGTAGGGAGCGCGCGAGATGGCCCTAGCCCTATCGGTAAACGGAGCGCAGCACCTCGTTTCCGCTTCGCCAGATACACCTTTGCTCTACGTGCTGCGCAACGAACTGAAACTCTCCGGTCCGCGCATGGGCTGCGGCATGGCGCAGTGCGGCGCGTGCGCCGTCCTGGTCGATGGAGCAGAGGTCCGCTCGTGTATCGCGCCGCTTTCCTCTGCGGTTGGCAAGCAGGTGATCACGATTGAGGGACTTGCTCAGGTGTGGGCTAAGAAAAAGGGTTTGGGCGACACCGAAGCAGCCGGCACGTTGCACCCGGTCCAGCAGGCATGGATCGACGAACAAGTGCCCCAATGCGGCTACTGCCAGAGTGGAATGATCATCGCCGCGGTGGAACTGCTCGACAGGAACCCAAATCCTACGTTGCCGCAGATCAAGGACGCCTTCACCAACAAGCCCCCATCCCCGCATCTCTGCCGCTGCGGCACCTATGCGGCCATCATCGACGCCGTGCAGCTCGCTGCTAAAAGCATGAATGCCTGAGAGAGAGGTGAGGCGCCTTGGTAGTGAAGACCGATCGCTCACGCAGCATTGCGCCGACGCTTACCCGGCGGGGATTCGTCAAGCTGGGTGGCGCTCTCGGGGGTGGTCTTTTCGTGTCTTTGCAATTTCCCGCCCTCTCCGCCATCGCTGCGGAAGTCGAGCCCGCCTCCACTACCAGCCACCTGGTGTCGTGGCTGGAGATCAGGCAAGACAATACCATTCTTGTGCGCACCGGCCGCACTGAGATTGGGACCGGCATGAGCGCATATTATGCGCAGGTCATCGCCGAAGAACTGTGTGTCCAACCCGAATCGATCACGCTCCTCATGGGCGACACAGACAAAACTCCGGACGGCGGTTATTCCGCCGGCTTGCTTTCAGGAGCAGCGAACCTGCGCAAGGTGGGTGCCTATACCTACCAGGCGCTGCTCGGCCTGGCCGCAGACAAACTCCGTCTTCCCGTCTCTGCTCTCACGGTCACCGATGGCGTCGTCTCTGGCGCCGGAAAGACTATTCGCTACGGAGAACTCGTTCAGGGCCAGCAGCTCGATCTCAAGATTCCGGTCTCGGGCGCGCCGGCAAAGGTCGACCCAGCATCGTGGAACGGTATAGCGGGATTAGACGGCCTGGTGGTGTTGGGAGACCCGCCGACCAGGCCGGTTAGCCAGTACAAAGTAGTCGGCAAATCTCACCCCATGCCTGGCATTCCCGGCAAAGTCACAGGGAAGACCCAATGGAGCTGCGATGTCACGTTGCCCGGTATGCTGCATGCTCGCATGGTGCGCCCTGCGACACTGGGCTCGACGTTGATCTCGGTCGGCGCGCTGGACAAGACCCGCTTCCCCACCGCCCAGGTGATCACCAAACAAAATCTGGTTGCCGTGCTCTCGCCCAATGAATGGGAGGCCGTGGACGCGGCACGCTCGGTCGCCTCCTCGACCAAATGGACCGAATGGTCCGGTCTGCCGGGCAGCGAAAATCTGACGCAAACACTGCGCGCCTATAAATGGGGTGCGCCCTCGGAAAGGAGGGGGAAAGCAGCCGATGTAAATGCCGCTCTCGCCCACGCTTCCAAAACTATTTCCGCGACCTATGAGCAGCCTTACATCAAGCATGCTCCCATCGGACCCTTTGTCGCAGTAGCGGACGTGCACGCTGATGGCACAGCAACTGTGTGGACACATTCCGCGAACTCGCAAGGCCTGCGTGCGCAGATTGCAAACACGCTGAGCGTCCCTATCGAAAAAGTAGTCGTTCGCTGGCTGGACCACGCCGGCCAGTTTGGGCGCACAACCTTCGGGGGCGACGGGGCTGAAGGCGATGCCGCAATCCTCTCGCAGTTAGCCGGCAAGCCGGTGCGTGTGCAGTGGAGCTTGCAAGACGACCTGGCATGGTCCGCGTCCTCGCCCGGTTGGGTGGAGGATATAACCTGCAGTCTCGACGGCCGTGGCTGCGTGACCACCCTGCGCAGCGCCTTCTATTCTCTGCAATCGACTGACGCGCGGATTGTGGGCGCCATTCTCGCCGGCATGCCCTGCAGCCAGCCCAAGCCGGGCTACTGGATCGCCACGGAGTGGGCATACGACAAAATTGAAAACCGGTTGGAAGAAGTCTATGGCATGCCCAACCTGGGAGCCGATTCGCCAACCACGGGGTTGCGCGGCAACATCATGCGCACGCCCGGGCAGCGCCAGCAAAACTTTGCGCTTGAATCCCTGATGAACGAGGCGGCGTCTAGCGCGGGCGTCGATCCAATTCAGTTCCGCCTCCTGCACACCACCGACCAGCGGCTCATCGACATCATCCATGCCACGGCCAGCGCAGCCGCATGGGAGCCGCATCCTGCGCCACACCCAGGCGCACGCCATACTGGGGCTGAACCACTCAGCGGCCGCGGCGTGGCCATCATGATCCGCGAGAACTCTTACTGGATGGGAATCGCCGAAGTAGTAGTGACTCCGGAGACGGGTGTGGTGCAGGTGACAAAGTTGACCCTCGGTCTTGACTGCGGAAAAATCATCAACCCCCGCCAACTCGAACGCTGCATGAAGAGCGGCGTTGTCATGGGTGTCAGTGAAGCGCTCAAAGAAGAGGTCGTCTTCGACAAAGGGAAAATAACCAGCACCAGCTGGAGCCGCTACAAGATCCTCACCATGGCAGAGATGCCCGAAGTCAAGGTGGTGCAGCTTTCGCGCGACGACAAAGGATTCGGCGGCGGCTCCGAGGGCGCCAATGCCGTGTGTCCGCCGGCCATCGCCGCCGCCTTCTTCGACGCAACCGGAGTACAAGCCCGCAGAATCCCGCTGACCCCGGCCTATGTGACGGCACTCCTGAAAGGCCAGCCGCCCGTTCGGTCCTGATCGCGGGCTCAGTGTGGTAGCGGCTTCAGACGAGGAATCCAGCGCGGGACACGAGCGCAGAATTCCTCGTATTCCTCTCCGAACTTTCGTTGCAGCATAGGTTCCTCGTAGAGAACAACAAAAGCAAAAAACGCCAGCCACACAACCAGTCCATATTCCAGCAGGCGGATGTTGCCAAAGAGCAGTCCCTGGCCGAAAATCAGCAGCCACACGGCAACATACATGGGGTTGCGCACGTAGCGATAGAGTCCGGTAACGACCAGCCGCTTCGGGGCGGCGATGGGTGCGGGTGTCCCCAGCCCCTGGATTGCGAACCGAGCGAAGGAATCAAGCAGAACGGGCAGCCCTGCCGTGATCATCAGGGCCCCGATGATGCGGCAAGAGAAAATGCCGAGCAGCGGCGGTGCTAATCGCCAGTGACAAACCGTCCAGGGGATATACAGAGCGAGTGTGCCTGGAGCTATAACCAGAAAGACCGCTGAGCCGAGGATGGCGCTTGCGCGTTTCACACGAGCCTTGCCTCAGTTCGGATTTTATCGCGTCGCGGAGCACCAATGGTTCTCAGCATTGGCGTTTTCAACGCGTAGTGGGCTCTCCTCACTTTTTGCACATTTTGTCACTTGTTTTCCAACGACTACAACTTTAGCGTCCGCTTTAAACTGAGTTCCATGAACGGGGATCAGGAGTGGCACCAATTCAACCCGGACGACCGCAGCACACATCCAAACGACATCGCAACCGTGCAAGTGACTTTTGAGAACGGGAGACAAGCCAACGGCGATTGGCTCTACGGAAGATTTTTTAACGTCTACGTTCTTTCTGAATCAAACATTACTCGCTGGCGATATATCTAGGGTCGTCTCAGTACTTAGCCTCCTCCAAAGCACCGTGGCATCGTTGCTGACCTCATGTGAGCTCTGCCCGACCGGCTCACGGTAGGACTTTGGATTTTCTGTTTCAAGCAAACACCAGGGACCGATATTGTGCATCATCCCGTCGAACCGGGAAGTCCAGCGCGGCTGATGAAAAACACATTCTGTCCAGCAACCACTCTTTTCAGAGAAGGTGGAAGGAATGAAAGAGAATTGGGCTTCAGAGTCTGCGTGAGAACTGGCTGTTCTAAATCCAGCCCCGAAGGGGCGACCTGAACTTCAGAGCTGTCCAAATTAGCGAGAAAGGCAGGCTGTTGGAGCAGTTAGTCAGCTGATTACATTAGGAGAGCTTGGCCAACATCAAATGAGGTTCCCTATTTTGGACCTACTGAAAACGAAGCATTAACCGCAGGTCCCTCCACTTCGCTTCGCTCCGGTCGGGATGACAAATTTGTTGTAAGAATGGGCGGTTGTCGTGAGAAATCATCGATTTCAAAACAAATTTGTCATCCCGACCGGAGCGAAGCGAAGTGGAGGGACCTGCGGTTAATGCGATTTGCGCGCCGGAGTCAGGAGTTAATCCCGATTTGTCCCTTGGTTCCAAACCCCAATTTGGACAGGTCTGCCTGAACTTAGCCCAGGACGCAGTCCTGGGTTGTGTTTAGGGAGAGATATTTAGTCCCGCAGGGACGGCTGAATCCATTCTCACCCGTTTCAGCCGTCCCTCCGGGACTAGCCCATTTTACGACGTGTTCCCAGGACTAGCGTCCTGGGCTAAGTTCAGGTCGCCCCTTCGGGGCGGGATTTTACAACGGCCAGTTCTCACGCAGACTCTAAAGCCGTTCCGAGCGCCTCCATTTACGGCACGGCCGAAGCCGTGCCCGTCGTACAAAGCGTTTTCCGCAAGCTGTTCAGCCCTACTACTGTTATCCGGCAAAAAAACCAGGGGCTAAAAGCCCAGAAATTTGTTGCGCCTCAACGGCCCGACTAAAGTCGTGCACAACTAAGCCAGACACCCTACTTTTTCCCTCGCCTTCACACTTGGTTGATTAGCGGGACGGAAAGGACCGGCCCTAACGGGTGAGTAGAATAGACCATACTGGCGGTCACGGGAGGAGGATACTTACGAGACCCATGGTCATCAACCACGGTGCCGCCCGCAAGCCCCGCACGCTCGTTGAGCCGCTCATTCTTCTGAATTCGCTGTTCCTCATTTCAAGTCCGTCGTCTCCACAAGCCGCTGGCCGCGCGATGAGCGAAACGACGAAAGTCCAGGTAGTCTCCAACTTGATTGTGATGCCTGGGTATGTCAACGATTCGTCCAGGCTGGACGTTGTGCTGGATACCGGAGCGTCACAGAACATTCTGATGCCCGATCGTGCATCGGAACTCAAGCTGGATTCGACGACCAGCGGTCAAGTGGCGGGGATTGGCAGAGGCCAGGGTGAAACAATGCGTGTTTCTTCCGGCGTTCGGCTGGCGTGGGGATATGCACCAAGGGTCAGATTAGACGATCAGCAAATCGCGGCGCTCCCAATTGGCTACGTCAGCAAACAAACCGGCCATCAGGTGGATGGGATATTCGGAAGTAGCCTTTTTCAGAATTTCGAGGTTCGAGTCGATTATGAACATGCCGAGGTGACCTTCTCGCGCGGCGGCGCGCCCGCCACGACAGGAACGGCGATACCCATCAAGCTCTATGGGGGTGTCCCGTTTGTCGAAGCAGCATTTGAGACGGCGACCGGAGTAAAAGTCCCTGCTCTCTTTCTTATCGACAGCGGGACAGCAGGAGAACTAATTCTGAGCAGAAAATTTCTCGATGCACATCCGTCTGTTGCGGACGGGCACGTGCTTGTGAACGTCCCTCCAGTTACAGCCGTGGGCGGCACTATAGAGATGCAGACCATGCGCATTACGGGTCTCGATCTTGGACCATTCCGCCTTAGCGCGCCGGTGGCCGCCGTACCACGCGAAACACTGGGTGCTTTGGCAAACCCCGAGGTAGCTGGATTTATCGGAGCCGGTATTTTGAGCCGCTTCACTGTCTATTGGGATTACCAACGCAAGACGGTGACTCTCGATCCGAACCATCGCTATGCGGATCCTTTCGAGGCCGATGCGAGTGGCCTTCGCTTGCTCGCCGAAGAGCCCAACTGGAAGACAATCCGGGTGTCGGCAATCAGTCCTGGAGGCCCTGGCGCCGAAGCAGGCTTGGAAGTGGGAGATGTTGTCCTGTCGATAGATGGCAAAGCACCTCCGGCCCTGGATGAATTAACGAAGCTATTGGCCCACCCTGGCGCTTCGATTAGCATCACCATTTTGCGTTCAGGAAAACCAAGCAGGAGGATCATTCACCTGCGCAGACTGGTGTAGTGGTAGCCCATTCTCCCCGTCGAAAGCGAGCCATCCACGTCACCGGGATATCTCTTCCAGCGCGAGATTCCGCGTCCGCGGACCGATCAAGCCAATCACCGCCATCACCATCAGCATTGCTGCTGCAATGAAAACGAACACGCCGGTCGTGCCGAAGTTCTTAAGCACGCCGGCGATGAGGAACGAAGTGAAAATTGCCGACAGACGGCTCCACGAGTAGACGAAGCCTACCGCGCTCGACCGGATGCGGGTCGGGAAAAGCTCTGTCTGGTAAGCATGAAAGCTGTAGGACATGATATTGCTTGCCAACGTCAGCCCCACGCCCATCGCGATGAGCAGCATCCCACCCGAAACCTGGCTGAATGTCAAACCGCAAACCACGATCGCTGCGGCGGTTGCGACAATCACGCTCTTGCGTTCAAACCTGTCGGCGATCCATAGGCCAATCAGCGGCCCGATCGGCGCCGAGATGGCAATGATCGATGAATACAGCAGGCTTGTTGTCAGCGTGATGCCCTGCTTGACCAGCAGTGTCGGCACCCAGTTGGCGAAGCCGTAGAAGCCGACAGTTTGACAGACGTTGAAAATGATCATCATCGTTGCGCGCTTGCCATATGGAGCCTTCCACATGTCGTAGAACGTCTGCCCTGTTGCAACAGGCGGGAGGTGACTCGCAGTGGGGAAGGTAAGTGGCCGGCCCAACTCTCTTGCGACGTTCTCCTCCAGCTTCGACATCACGTGGCCGGCCTCCGCGAGCCGGCCCTTCTGCGCCAGCCACCGCGGGCTTTCGGGCAATGCGCGGCGGATGAACCAGACAAACAGAGCTCCATGTGCTCCGATGATCACAACCCACCGCCAGCCATCCAGGCCGAAGGGCTTCTTCGGCACCAGCAGGTACGACAGAAACGCGACCACCGGTACGGCCATAAAGCCCACTGCCTGCTCGCAGGCAAAAGCCCGTCCGCGGATATGTTTCGGCACCAGCTCTGAGATATACGTGCCGATGGTGACCAGTTCCACTCCAATGCCGAGCCCTGCCATAAAACGCCAGAAGTTCAGGCCCACGGCCGAAACCTGAAATGCCATGACGAGGTTCGCGGCGGTGTAGAACAGCAATGAGTACGTGAAGATCGCGCGGCGGCCAAAGCGGTCAGCGAGAAACCCGCAACAGATCGTCCCCAGGAAGAGCCCGGAGAACAGGGAAGCAATGAAGGCTGCCACCCCGGTCATGCCGAAGAGGCTGGCGGTGGTGGTCGTCAGGATGCCGCTCTTGACCAGTCCCGGCGCGATATATCCTGAATTCAGCAAATCGTAGAGCTCGAAAAAAAAGCCGAGGCTCAACAACACCACCAGCTTCCACATCGTCCGCGTTGCCGGAAGCCGGTCAAGCCGCGCGGAAATCGTCTCCGCTGACAGGGCGAGGCGCTGGGCGGGGATAAACTCGATCTGGTTCTCCATGTTGATGAAGGCCTGCTGCCGTCACACTTTGAGTGGAGGCTCTACCGGGAGGATTGCCCTGTGGCGCGTGATAGCAGCTGTGGGGAGCGGTTGCCGTTAAAGCCGCGAGCCCTAGTTCCCCGGAGACCGTACCATCGGCGCCGAGCTATTGTGAGCCGCGACTATCTCAGCCATCGGCCATTGGGTAGGAATCTTCTCAAGTCGATTGGGGGGCCACTGGGTTGGTATCGCTTCCACGTAAGAAGCGGCCGACTCGATGGGCAGCATCCGAAGATGAGGGTACTCATTCTGCGCGACCGCCGTGCCCGGAGGCTGCACGCCGATGCTGGACGCTGGAGGATGAACGATGATCTTCGGATCGATCTGCGCATCTTTCGGGCGTGTCGTGTCTACTGCTTTGGGAACCCACATCATCCTTGGCGGTGTGAGCGGTGCGGCGTGCCATCCCGGCGGAAGCTTGCTGAAATCGCGGATGGGTGGAGGAATGGCCCCCAGGGGAGCTTGCCACGGATTGTTGGGGATTGCAGGAGCCGGAGCACCGGTTTGGCAGAACGCTGTGGTTCCGGCACAAAGGAAAAGACTTAGGATCGTTATGCGCATTGCACCCTCCAACCCGGGAAAGCGCCTATAGCTAGCATAGTAGCAAACTCGGCCAAGCGCCGGCCAATGCCAATAACCTCATCGTTCAGGTCGATTCCCGTACCCGTACTGGGACATCGATAGTAATTAAGGCGTGCAGGACGAATGAGTTATGCATCTGTCTCTCTTTATATTTCTCCCTGGATTGCGGTATTTGGAGCACACTTCGTCGACAATTCGCAAAAACCTGTTGCCGGTGACTGAGGTTGGTAGCAGTCTTGGAGCAGCACAACACTCGTGCCTGGTCGCTTCTTCTTATCGCGGCCGGGAGGTGGTGTAGATGACGCTTATTTCGAACACGACAGATCCTGCTGACCGACCGTCCCCCTGGTTGGGAATTGTAAAGTTCCTTTTGTTGGTCATCCTGGTAGGCCTCATTTTTCTGCTTGGCCAGGCCATGGTGCGCCACCGCTTTTTCCGAGGGGGTTGGGTCGACCAGCGCGACGTACTGAAACCGTAGTGGGCACGACACAGAGTGTAGCGGCAGTCCGCGGGTCTAGACTTGGGACTCCAGCCCAGCTGTCTAGACCCGGAACTCAGGTCCAGCTCGACGCCATTCCAACCGACCTCAAAAATCAAACCGGAGAGCTGCTTGACCGGTTCGGTTCCCCGCGTTCTCCGCGGTTTGTGGCCCGGTGAGAGCGCCGAATGTGGAACTATCGATCGCTGTCACCGGTGGAGCAAAGTTGGTGTGGTTGAGCACGTTGGTAAAGGTCGATTCAAATCGTCCATGCAGCCTCTCTGTGATGCGGAATCCCTTGGCGATGCCAAGACTCACCGCTTCCGTTCCAGGTCCCTGAAGGATTCCGACGCCGGCGTTTCCAAAGCGGCCTGCGCCTGCGGGTGTAGGCGAGAAAGCCGCCAGGTTGAAATAGTGTGCCCTGGATTGCCCAGTGTAGAAGTTCGTGGATACCACATCCGGCCGCAACACAACGCCGCGGTTGGCCACATTCGTATTTGACTGGTCTGCCGAGCCGCTGATGCTTGGTGTAAGCCATGGTCCGGTTTCCAGCAAGGTCACCGTCGTCAGATCCCAGCCACCCAGGAATGCATCCTTCACCCCACCGCCGTTCATCCATGCGCGGCCCCGGCCGAATGGTAGTTGGTACATCCCGCTCAAAAGCATGCGATGGCGGCGGGTGCCTTCGACATTGCCCAGGTCCTGTTTGATATGGAAACGATCCGCGATCGGCAGCCCATAGTTGACCTCGCCTGCAAATCCGGTCGGCGCATCGCCCTGGTTGTCGGCCCTGTTTACGGCGTAGGTGTAGTTCGCGTCGTAAGAGAGCCCATGTTGCATCCGGCGGCTCGCCTCCAATTCGAACGCGTGGTAGTTGGCCTCACCTGCATTGAACGTGCTGGCCAGTGAGAACCAGTTCTGATACGGAGCCCTCGCGTCCACAAAAGGATTTGCCGCGGTCCCCGAGGCGTAGGGTGTCGTGCTTGCAGGAATCTGGTTGAGATCCTCGGTGATGCTCAATCTGTACGTGTGCATCCCCACATAACTCGCGCGGACCGATGTGTTGCTGGAGATCTCTCTCTCTACCGTCAAATTCCACTGATTCGACTGTGGGTCGCGGTAGTTCGGATCGACACCCTGGTCAAGACTTCCTCCACCGATCTGCACCGTTGTGCTGGGCGGCGCGGTATTGGGAAATTGAATCAGCGGTGTATTCGCCCCCGCGCTATTCGCATTGGAATAGCTATGCAGGCTCGAAGTCGGGTTGCCGCTGTTGTTGAACGAAAGTGGACCGAGGTTGGTCATGGTGAAGATGCCAAAGCCCGCGCGCACCACTGTCTTGGTATCGTTGAACGGCCGGTAAGCGATCGACACCCGCGGCTGAAAGTTCCCCTTGTACGTCTTACGCAGGCTCTGCGGCAGTCCATCCTGGCTCGCCGTTACATACTTCGTGCATGGCAGTGATGTCATCTCCAGGTTGCAGGCGTTGAACGATTGCTGGAAGGCAATGTTCGATGCTGTAATGTTCTGCCTGACCAGATATCCCGCTAGTGCATTCGGCACCACAATCGAGTTGTCGCGTTGGTCGAAGTTTGCCAGATTACCACCATCTTCCTGGAAGCCCGGCAGAACCTGCCAACGCAACCCATAGCTCAGCGTCAACCGGCTGTTCAGCTGGTACTCATCCTGGGCAAACAAGCTGAACTGTGTCGATGTCCCGCCGACATCGGGGCTCGATACTGCGAAGTTCAGCGTGGTTGGTGCTCCTTCGAGAAAGTCGCCAAACGCATTTTCCGTGAAGGTCGGCTGGAAGATGAAGCTGCCAAAATCATCGGAGGCAAACTCCGGGGCAAAGCTTTCCAGGTCGAAATACCGGACCCTGCGGATATCAATCCCCCCCTTCACGGTGTGCCGGCCGAACGTGAGCGTCAGGTTGTCGCTGAACTGGGTCGTCTTCGACTGCGTGATCCCTGCCTTGTCCCTGCCAATCGGCGTCAGGCCGGTGCCGGCACTGAAGTTAAAGGTAGGAAACGCATGAGTTGTTGGATGCTGGCTGATGTTCACGCCGGTCAGGTCGAGCTGGTTTAATGCGTCAGATCCCTGGATCGGAAAATCGACGCTGGTCGTCACGTTGGTAAAGCCGTAGCGAAATTCGTTGAGCACCCTGGGTGTGATCGCATAAGTATGCGAAAGCAGAAAGCTGCGATTGTGGATCGAGTCGACATCGTTGGGCAGAAATGGGTTTGCTGCATCTGAGGCGATGTTCTTCCGGCTGAAGCGCGCATAGGCAGACTGTTTTGTTGTAATCGTCTGATCGAGACGAATATCGGCGCCGTCCGTCCGGGCTGGGGTGGACTGGAAATTCTCGTAGTTATACCCAGTCTGACCAGTCACATTGGGTAGCGGAATGTATGTCAACAGCGCAACCGCCGTCGGGCTGATGTTGGTGATCGGCCTTGTCAACGACGGATCAAGTCCGCTTAGGTCGCCGTTCCGCTCCGCCTCGGTCGGCACTTCAAACTGCTGTGCGACTGCCGTGGTCCTGCGGTTGCCCTCATAATCCGCGAAGAAGAAGGTCTTGTCGTGTCCGTTGTACAAGTGAGGAATCGTAACCGGCCCTCCCAGCGAAAAGCCAAAGGTATTGAACTTTTTGGGTGCCTTCCCGCTGAAGCCGTATGGGTCGGCGTCCAACGCCTGGTTCTGCAGATACTCAAACACGCTGCCGTGATATTGATTCGTTCCGCACTTGGTGGTGAACGTCACGTCTCCTACCTGAGAGTACTCCGCGCTGTTATTGAATGAGGTCACCTTGACGGCGGCGATGCCTTCCTGCGAGGGATAGGCGTCCTGCAGAGCGCCGTTCTGGCGTACATTCGCGGTCGAAATACCATCAACTGAAAAATTAACCATCGATGCACTCGCGCCACCAAGGGCGACGCTGCCTGTACTGTCCGTCTGGACGTTCGGCGAAAGACCAAGCGCGCCTAGCGGGCTGGTTGTTGTTGCACGATTGTTCAGGGGTAGCTGCGTGATCTGAAGATTGTCCTTCGAGTCGCCCAGCGTTGCGTTCTCCGTATCGATCTGCGTGTCATCGGAGGTCACCTGGACTGTGGTCGACTGCGTCGCAATGTTCAACGAAACCGTAAGCCGCAAATCCTGACGGGCTTCGACTGAGATCCCTGAAATCTCCGTGTCCGCGAATCCCGCATGCGACGCGCGCAGAGTGTAGTGGCCGGCCTTCACGTTTTCGAAGATGAAATTACCTGTCGAGTCGGCGTTGACTGTCCTGTCGGTGTTTTCATCGGTACTGTGCAGGACAACCGTCGTGCCGGGAACAGCGGCACCGGAGAGGTCCTCCGCTATCCCCCGCACACTGCCGAAGGTAGATTGCCCAAACGCCGGCAAACCAAACGCCAAAATCAGGTCCAGGAACAAGGTCAATGTACAAATACGCAGCCACCGTGTTGCTGTCGAAACTTCTCTGGACTTGCTCCTCTCAGCGCTGTGGAGGGGTGCTAGTTTCGCAACCAACGTTGCATCAGAAGGATAAAGGCCTCTATTGTCTTTCACTTGAATCACCTCGTAAAGCTGGCGCCTGCCAGCCTTATCCAGTGGACCGCAAAAGCCGTAAGTTGCGCATAAGGCGATTCCTTATGAGTTCTTAATGGGTTCAACGCTAATCTGAATTGGATGGAGCCTTAAGGAAATGCCCGGCAGACAAATCCCCAAAGCCGCAGCAAAGTTTGTTATTGGGGTCTCAGCGGCTCTGTCTATTACTTGGCTCGCCTATCAATTACACTTCAATCTCTCGTCTGCGACTTCGGTGCATCTCCTCCTGGTAACAGTCGTTGCGTTGCAGTGGGGTTTTTTTGAAGCCAGCGTCGTGTCGCTACTATCCGTGGCCTGTCTCGACTACTTCTTTACCCAACCGTTGTTCAAGCTATACATGTCCGATTCCCATGACTGGGTTGCTCTGGTGACTTTCGAGAGTGTCGCTCTGCTGGTGAGCCGTCTTTCGAACCAGGTCAGCCGTCATGCGCGCGAGTCGGAAGCGCATCGCTTGAACCTGGAAAAGCTGTATGAACTCAGCCAAAGCATCCTTCTTCTCGACCGCCAGAAACCGGTCGATCAACAGCTTGCCATCCTTATTCACGCCACCCTCCGGGTGCGCGGGGTCGCACTGTGGAATGCGTACGACATTTGTCTGTGCAAGAGCGGCGTGTGTGACGTCACCGAAGATGAAGTCCGATCCGTCTACTTTGCAGAACGCAACCAGGATGATGAGTTAACCAGCTCGTCACGGCGCGTGCTGCGTTCAGGAACGCGAGCCATCGGTTCGCTGGTAATCTGCGGCCATTCTCTCGATGCTGCTTCGATCAACGCAATCGCTTCGCTGACGGCCGTTGCCATCGAGAGAGCACGCTCTTTTTCCGTGGAAAGCAGCGCGGAGGCTGCCCGGCAAAGTGAACAATTGCGCTCTGCCGTACTCGATGGCCTTGCGCACGCCTTCAAGACACCGCTGACGGCAATCAAAAGCTGTAGTTCCGGCTTGATTGAACTGGATCGGCTGCACGGCGCCGAAAAGAGACTTGTCCTCTTGATCGATCAGGAGGCCAACCGGCTCAGCGACCTCACTACCCGGCTTCTGCGGACAGCCAGGATCGACAATGACAACCTCAAACTGAAACGCGAGCGCATTCATCTCATACCGTTCATTCAAGACAGTGTCGCGGAATGTTCCCAGGAACTCGGTGTGCATCCTGTCACCATTTTGCCCGCCGCCCAACGCACTACAGTATTTGCCGACAAGCAGCTACTTAAGATGGCGCTTTCTCAGCTATTCGACAATGCCGCCAAATATGGAAGCCCGGGGTCTTCCATCACCGTGGAGGTCCAGGAGGAACCGGCCGAGGTCCTTATCAGTGTTCGGAATGAGGGGTCTTTCATTCCGCCTGAAGAGAGAGAAAATGTATTCAAGCGCTTCTATCGCAGTCCGGGTTCGAATCGCAAGGCGCCGGGCACTGGGATTGGTCTCTCGGTGGTGAAGCAGGTAACAGAAGCACATCAGGGGCGTGCCTGGGTGAATAGCGACCTGCATACCGGGACCACTGTCTTCCTGACATTACCAAGAACTTCAAACGAGGAGTGACGCATGGAGCAACGATGGAACGTGCTCGTCGTCGAGGACGATGCCGGAATTCGGCAGAGCCTGCTTGAGACCCTGGGCGCGTTGGGATTCGTGGTCGGTGAGGCCGCCAATGGAGAAGAGGCCCTGTTGCGCCTGCGCATGATCGGCTACGACGCTGTGCTATTGGATATCAACATGCCGGGAATGGGCGGCATTGAATCATGTCGCAAGATCTATCATGCTTATCCCCACCTCCCCATCATAATGCTTACCGTGCGCGATGAAGAGGACGACAAGGTGGAGGCGCTCGATGCAGGCGCCGACGACTATGTAACCAAGCCCTTCCAAATCCGGGAATTGACTGCGAGGTTGCGCTCGGCAATCCGTCGTTCCAGAACACTGCCAGTCCCGCCGGATTCTCCCACCGTCATCGGGTCCGTTATGCTTGATCCGGCTCGCTATCGTGTCGAGAAGCAAGGGCAGGAAATTCACCTCGCCCCCAAGGAATTCGAAATGCTGCGCTATTTGATGCGGCATGCGGGCCGGCCCGTTCCTCACCATCGTCTCCTGACCTCGATATGGGGTCCCGAGTATGGAAATGAGCGCGAGTATTTGCGCGTTCTTATCAGCCAGCTTCGCAAGAAAATCGAAGACGATCCGGCACACCCTACCTACATCCTGACCGAGAGTTATATAGGCTATCGCTTTCGCGAAGCTTAGCTCGGGCGATCACCCCGTTTCGGGCAGAATTTTGCATCTTGTTCCTCTCCTGTGGCCTCTTATGGGTTAGATGAAGAAAGCTTCAGTTTCTCGTGCGCATTCGGTTATCCCGGCTCCGACGCTAGTAAGGCCAAGAAAGACGCCTGTTCAATTGCGTTCGACAGAGACGGTACGTGCGATTAAGCAGGCAACCATTCAGGTTTTGCAGGAGACGGGGGTGGGCCGCCTCACCACCACGCGAGTCGCTCAGCGTGCCGGCGTCTCAGTGGGAACTTTGTACCAGTATTTTCCCAACAAGAACGCCTTGCTCCACGCGGTTCTCAAGGAGCACTTCGGCTTCATTGCTGTCGCCGTGGAACGGGCCTGTGCGGCGAGCCGCGGTTGTTCTGTCGAACAGATGGGGCGCACCGTCACTCTGGCCTTCATCGATGCCAAGCTGCGCACTGTGCGACAGTCAGTAGCCCTTTACGCTGCTGCGGAATCAGGCGACGCGCAAGTCATCCTTACCAGCGTGCGCAAACGCATCACCACCGCCCTCGTCGAGATGCTGAAAACCGCTCCGGGCGTTCGCTTCCCTGATCTGGAAACGACCGTGCTCGTGTACTACACGGCAATGGCGGGTACGATGCGCGAGGTGCTGGAGGCGGGCGCCTCCAGTGCGCTGGTTGAGGCCACCCGCCGTGAGCTGGTGGCGCTTGCAGAAGGCCATCTGACCCGGGCGTGTTGCCTGGTAGAAACTGCCAATCGGCAAATCAGGAAAGATAAGCGGCCGCAAACGGCCGCCGGCGGGTACTCATAATTGATGCGCTCGACTGAAACTGAATCTCGGGGTACCTCACTCAAGCAGGCGGACGCTGCCGGCGGACGTCGCTCTGTCCACCCCAACGTCATCCTCGCTATCTGCTGTATGAGTCTGCTGCTGGTCGGCATGGACGTCACCATCGTCAACGTCGCGCTGCCTGCCATTCAGCGCGATCTTCACGCGAAGATGTCGGGCCTGCAATGGATCGTTGACGCGTACACGCTGGTGGTCGCCACGTTTCTCATGCTCTCGGGCTCTATGTCAGATCGTTTCGGGCGGAGGCGCGTTTTTCAGATCGGCCTTGTTCTCTTCCTGTTGGGGTCTCTGCTCTGCAGCATGGCGCACACCATCGGCGCGCTAGTATTTTTCCGCGCTCTTCAAGGGCTGGGCGCATCCATGCTCAATCCGGTGGCTTTATCCATCATCGCAAATGCGTTTCCGGAGCCAAAAGCCCGGGCTTACGCAGTCGGCATTTGGGGAGCGGTGGCAGGTCTTTCGCTGGCGATCGGCCCGCTCATTGGCGGAGCGTTGACGCAATCCGTGGGCTGGCGCTCTATTTTCTGGATCAACATCCCAATCGGTCTCGCAGCCCTGGCGTTGGCCGCCAGTTTTGTACCGGAGTCGAAAGCGGCGCGAGCGCGGGCGTTCGATCCAATCGGGCAGCTCTTGGTGTGTGTTGGCTTGGCATCTCTGACCTATGCGGTGATCGAGGGACCACATTCTGGCTGGACGTCCTTTCTCATCGTTGGTTTGTTTGCCACCGCTGGTGCGGCCCTCGCGACCTTCCTGGTATACGAGCCACGACGGAAAGATCCTTTGCTGGACCTGCGCTTCTTTCACAGCGTGCCCTTCAGCAGTGCAACACTTCTTGCCCTGTGCGCCTTTGCCTCCTTTGCCGGCTTTCTTTTTCTGAATACGCTGTACCTGCAACAGGCGCGTGGCATTTCAGCTTTTAAAACCGGCCTTTGCACATTGCCCCTGGCAATCATGATGATGCTTTGTGCGCCTCTGTCCGGCCGTCTGGTAGGCAGGCACGGTTCACGTCCCTCGTTGTTATTTGCCGGTGTGGGATTTTTACTTAGCACCTTGATGCTCACTCGCCTAAGTATCGATACTCCAATTCTTCTTCTGCTGTTGGCCTATGCGTTGTTTGGACTTGGCCTGGGCATGGTCAACCCGGCAATCACCAACAACGCCGTTGCCGGCATGCCTTTATCGCAAGCCGGGGTAGCCGCGGCGATCGCATCCACCGGACGGCAAGTGGGAGCAGCTTTGGGGGTGGCGATCGCCGGCACAGTCGTCCACACGAGCCACGCCAGGGGCTCAGATTTTGCCCAGGCGACACACCCCATCTGGTGGCTCATGACGGCCTGTGGCGCTATCGTTCTGCTGCTCGGTTGGGCCTCCAACACGCCCTGGGCAAAAGCCAGCACCAGCCATGTCGCATCTCTGTTGAGCGGGAACGTCAGATAACAGCTTCCCACTTCGCCGCCTGATCCGGATATGTTCATCGGAAAAGCCGCGCATCCCAGTGGACAGGTTCGGGATCGCCAGCCTTGATGAGTGCAAACTGTGGATGTGCCGGGTTGAAGACAATATTGTTCTCCCGGCCATTCGTGATGACACTCGGTACCCGAAGAGTCGCAGTTCGGTTCTCCAGAATCCATCGATCACCGAATGCCCTGGACGCTTTCATGTCCACCGCGTCCCAGTCCTCGACTCGGTCGATCGAAACCGTCTCGACGGCCACCTTCTCTGGAATAACGATCCGAACTACACGTTGGTTCTTGGGAGGCTGAGATAAATTCGCGTGCACCAACACTTCTAGCAATGCGCCTGCATAGGTCTCGGCAGCGTAAATTACTGCGACTCCCACGGAATTCCAACGCCCGCCATGAAGCGTGGCGCCGGTTGCATCGAAGATTGCATGACGCGCGTCAGCGATTCGATAGGCGATCATCTACACGGGGAGGCCGAAGAAGAGTTTCTCCAGCAGACCCTCCACCCGCCGCGCACCGAGTTCCGTGCGTGCCACTTCCAACGGGGTTTGGTCATCGAGTTCGCGATGCGGTTTATTCATCCACTCGCGCGCCTGCTCCCGGTCATCCCACACATACTCGGCGGCGGCGAGCACTCGGGCCAACCGTTCCGTCTTTTCGCTTTCATCGACGGAGAGGCGCCGAGCACGCCGCTTCCAGGTCGCTTGGGGGACGACCTTGAATTTGTACGCGTTCGCCGCGCGACGATCAACGTAGAGCCGGGCGGAAAGCCGTTCTAACGCGCGCTTAGGCAGGCCGGCCGACACCGCCGATTCGAGTTGGCCGACGGTGCGTACCGAAGCTCCAAGCCCTAGAATCTCAGCAATCAGTTCCGGTGCAATCATCGCTGTCCCCCATGGCTCAGTATAGCTCAAAAATGGGCTCATCTGAGCTGGCTGCTAATTTACTTCGGCGCTCAGCGGCAGATCACGGGAAGAGCTGCCAACCAGCACGGTCCTTGACCCCGCAGGTTTTACCCAGCTATTCGTTTTCGTTGACCAGTATTGAAACGCCCGAGGCGCGATATGCAACGTAAGCTCCCGCTCTTCACCAGGCTTCAGGGCCACCCGGTCGAAGGCAGCCAGCGTCTTCGGCGCAAACTGCGCTCCATCGGGCTTCGACGCAGGTGCCTCCAGGTAAACCTCAGGGACCGCGTCCCCTGCCACATCGCCGGTGTTCTTCACCCTTACGGAAACGATTGCGCCACCCTCCTGGGTAGACGCTGCTTTCAGTCCAGACATAGCGAAGCTGGTGTAGGAAAGCCCATAGCCAAATGCATAAAGCGGCTCGATTTTCTGATCGTCGAACCAGCGATAGCCAACCAGCAGACCTTCAGAGAAGGTCGTCTTTCCATCCACTCCCTTCGCCGAGCGCTCGGGGTGGGTGGGAGAGTTCGCAGCATAGTCGTCGAGTTGCTTCGCCCAGGTCATCGGCAGCTTGCCTCCAGGATTACTCCGTCCCAGGAGAGTCTTGGCTATAGCCAACCCGCCTTCATCGCCGGGCCACCACATCTCGAGCACGCCTTTCACCTTTGCCAGCCATGGCATGGCTACTGGCTGGCTGGTATTGAGCACCACCACTGTATTAGAATTTGCCCCCGCGATCTCCTCGATCAACTTGTCCTGATCGCCGGGCAGCTTGAAATGCGGCTTATCCCGGGTCCACGCAAACACCACAGCGGTCCGCGCGGATTTTGCCGCCGCAATCGCCGCCTGGTGGTCTCGCTCGCGCGCCTCCGGCGTCATCCAGTTCAATCGCACCTGCGCCGGGGCGTTCGAAGTATCAGGAGATATCGCCACCTCGATCGAATGTTGCCCCTTGGTTAGGACCACCGCCCGGCGCACGTTGTCCAGGCCATCGGTCGTGGGCAAACCGTTATCTTGGGTCGCATACTGCACGTCGCCGTGCACCGTGCCTTTTATCGCCCCAGTGCGGCCAACCTCTTTGCCGTCGATGCTCATCACTCCCCGCGCGCCAAGCACCTGCAGGTACATCCAATACGACCCATCCTCCGGTATGGTAATGCCCCCCGTCCAAGTCAGGGCGCTATTCGCCGGAAGTGCGTTGCCATTCTTGCTGGTAAAGTCGATCAGCGCGTTCGAGCTAGTCTGGCCCGATGCATCCGTCCTCAACAGACCCGGCTGGCCGTTGTGGGTAAACATGAAGGCGGGAATCGGCGCCCCTGTCATATCATCTGCTACCGCGAAAGTTACTTGTGCCTCCGGCGCAAGCTTTCTAAGCGCAGCGAATGGTCCAACCTGCCGCTCCGGTATGCCGGGTGAGCGTTCGCCGAAGGTCCCGATAGAAGCCACCTGTCCCGCAGTCGGTCCAATGAGCGCCAGGCTCGCCAGGTCATCCTGCTTCAACGGCAACACGCCGCCCTCGTTCTTTAACAGCACCGCCGCATCCTCGGCTGTCTTTTCAATAATCTTTCCGTTGCCCTCCAGGTCCTGCGGCGTAATATCGTGCTTTTGTTTGCCATCAAGGAAACCAAAGCGATCGATCTCATACAGGACGCGCCGTGCTGCCTCCGTCACCGTCGCCTCGCTGACCGCGCCGCTCTGGAGAGCGTCGCGCATCGTCTTCGGGTCCGATTCCATGGGGAAAGCATCCAACTCCATTCCGCTTGCCCCAGCCTCTTCCGGGATAGTCCCGCCCAAGATCCCCGCCAAAGCAGCAAGGTTCGGTTTCGAGGGAGCGCCCGTGTCCGCCGAAGCAGTGCGGAAGTAAGTCTTCATCATCGCGGCGAATGGGCTATCGGGCGGCACCGCGCCCGGCATTTCCATGGTGAGCCCCTGGTTTATGAAGTCGACGTTGTGCACGGCGCCCCAATCGGACGTCACGAAGCCTTTGAAGCCCAGCTCATTGCGCAGGATGGTCTTCAATGTGTCCGAGTTCCCGCAGGCGAACGCGCCGTTGATCTTGTTATAGGAGCACATGATCGACGCAACCCCGGCGTCAATGGCTGCCGCGAAGGGTGCAACATAAACCTCATGCAGCGCCTGCTGATCGACAAACACGTTATAGGAACCACTGTCGTACGCGACGTAGTGCTTGGCCTGCGACATCACTCCCTGCGCCTGCTCGCCGCGAATTTCAGCCGCCCCCATCGCGCCGCTTAAAAAAGGATCTTCACCCAGCGTGTTGTAGCTCCTGGAGAACGTGAGGTCGCGGTCAATGTTGATAAAGGGCTGCAGTACCACATCGATACCCAACGACCGTGCCTCACGTCCGATGGCAATTCCATTTTGTTCCGCGTCCACTGTGCTCCAGGTTGCGGCAACCCCCATAGTCGCGGTTTGCGCCTGCCCCGCAACCCTGGTCAGCACTCCAGGAGGGCCGTCAGCAAAGCGCAAAGAAGGAATGCCCAGCCGAGGCACGCCGGGCAGAAAGCCCGCCTGCCCCTGGTTGGTGGTATCCGGCTCAACATCGCCGCGGATGAGGTTCATCTTTTCTTCCAGCGTCATCTGCTGCAGCAAGCCGTCAATCCGCGCCTCGTCAACTTTCTCAGGCGGTATCACCTGCGCCGCGGTGCAAAGAGTCAACGCGGCCGCAGCGGCGCAGAGAGACGCGGTCCGCCGACACATTCTGTTTGTGGATCTTGCGCACATCTCTGGCATCTCCTGAGGCAACGGCCCGCGGCGCGTCAACAGTTGTAGCATAGGCAGCGTCGGGCTCGGAATGGTGGAAGCCTGATATCGTTCTCGGGGGCAGGAGCGGCACAGGCCAAACATATGAAAACGAGTTTGCTGGAGCGACGGGTCGGTACCAGGGAAAAGGCGCCGAAAAGCGTCACCCTGAAGGCAGGGGAGTTGACCGTCGAGTTTGTCGCCGGAGGCCTGCGTACTCTCCGCTACGAGGGTCACGAGGTCTTACGGGCGATAGCCTACGTGGTGCGCGATTCGATCTGGGGAACCTACAATCCGGAGATCAGCGAGTGCAGCATCCATCAGAGCGACGGTTCATTCGCAGTTACATATCGAGGGCGCTGCGCTTCTGCCGACCCCAGCCAGACTCTCTACTTACCAGGCAAGCATTACAGGAAATGCCCAGGGGAATCTTGTCTTTGAGGTGCTCGCCGAACCGCTGACTCCATTTCTTACTGCGCGCTGTGGCTTCGCTGTGCTCCATCCCATCGATGGCGTTGCCGGCCAGGCAGGCCATCATCGAGCATGTCGACGGCTCGCAGGAACAGTCGACTTTCCCGGAGCTCATTTCGCCCGCGCAGCCATTCAAAGACATTCGTGCCATTCATCACTGGGTAACTCCCGTCATTACTGCGCGCTGCTGCCTGAATGGCGACGTGTTCGAAATGGAAGACCAGCGCAACTGGTCGGATGCCTCCTACAAGACCTACGTCCGCCCACTCTCCCTGCCTTGGCCTTATGTGATGGAGCAGGGAGTTTTCAACCGGCAGTCAGTGGAACTGGATATAAAGCGGAGCCCGGGCCCGCCGGCCGAGCCGGCGCGGAGAAAAGCCAGCACGCGCAAGGCCCCGGTCCAGATTGCCGTCGGCGGCCCCGCAAGGCGCTTTTCCCGGCATTGGCGTATCGATTCATCCTGATCAGATCGCTGAGGCACTCGATCATCCCACCTTGCTCAATAGCCTGCGTCCGCAACTTCTGCTGTTTCATTTTGACCCTACCGCGGGCCACGGTCACAGTCATCTTCGCAGCTTTGCGGACATTGCCAAGTGCGTTCCCGCGACCGACAAGACAGAATCCGTTCTTGAGTTAGTGCTGCCTGCTGAGCAAGTGTGCGTGAGGAGTTATCGGGCGTGGCTGAGATGGTGGCTGCAGCCGGCCTGGCTCTCGCAGGCGTTCTGGTTTCTCCCGCGATAGACCGCAAATCCACCCTGCCCGGCGGAACCTGGCCGCCATGCCCGCCGCTCGCCGAGATTTACCAGGCAGCGCGGGAGGCCTTTCCGGGCGCTGCCATCGGTGGGGGCACGCTCAGCTATTTCACTGAACTGAACCGCAAGCGTCCGCCCGTGGAGCTGCTCGATTTCGTCTCCCATTGCACTTGTCCAATCGTGCATGCGGCCGACGATTTGAGCGTGATGGAAAGTCTTGAAGCGATGCCGCACATTGCCCGCTCGACGCGCGCGATCATTGGCGACCAGAAGGGATACCGCATCGGCCCCTCCACCATTGGTATGCGTCATAACCCCTACGGGGCGCGAGTGACCGCGAACCCGGCAAACCGGCGCATCACGATGACAGATAGTGACCCAGGCAAACGAGCTTGTTCGCGGCAGCCTGGATGATAGGTTACGTCGCGGCCACCGCCGAGGCGGCCTTGCAGACGTTGACGGTTGGCAGTCTGACCGGTCGTTTGGGACTGGCCCGCGCTCAGGCGCTCCGAGCGAACTCCTGCGTCCACCCGGCCTTTTACGCGGCGCGCGGGCTCGCCGAACTGGGCGGAAATCTGCGTTACCAGTGTCATTCGAGCCTTCCAGGTTCGGTGGCTGCGGTCGCCGGCGTGGATCGGGCGGGAAGGCGGGTTGTCTGGCTGGCAAACCTCACTGGCCAAAAACAAGAGAGCGGTGCTTGAGGGGGATCAGCAGCTGCATTCTGTGCTTCTTGCTCGACGAGCAGGGCTTCACCGGGGACGGCTCCGATCCGTGGCACGAAAGGAAGGCCGAAAGCGCCCAGCCTATCCAGCTTTTGCCTTACGCCGTGGCTTGCCTGCGGTTGTAAACCCGCCTTTAAGAGCTGTCGTTGCAACGGATCAGAGGGAGAAATCCTCGCCCTGATCTGACTCACATCAGTTACCGGGGGCGGATCGTCTTGATCCGATTCACGGCAAAGCCGCCTGGCTGGCTTACCGGATCGAGAAATTCTATTGAGAAATTTCTTTTCCCTTGACATTCGTGTTTTCGGCCCTATATTTTCGGGCGCGTATCAGAGATCGACTTTTTTGTGTGCTGTTGCCAACGCAGGGCGTTTGTCTAGACCAGCCTTAAGCACGAGCGCCCGGGAAAACGGCCGAAAGGTGGGAGGGCATTGCCACCCATCGCGCCAGCAGCAGTAGCAACTTTGGGAGGAAAACGCATATGTTGTGGAGAAGGATTTGTCTCGTTTGGGTTCTCGCCGTCGTAGCCGTAAGCATGGCTTTTGGGCAGACGGGAGCAACCGGCACCATCCTCGGCACCATCACCGACAGTACCGGCGCCGTTCTTCCTAACGTCAAGGTTACCGTCACCAACACGGCAACCAACGCCGCCTTCAACACCGAGAGCAATTCTGCCGGAGACTTCAACGCGCCCTCGTTGCAGCCCGGTTCCTATAGGGTTTCAGCGCAGGCTACCGGCTTTGAAAAATCCCAGACCGACACGTTCACGCTCGCGGTCGACCAAAAGATCCGCATCAATCTGAGCCTGAAGCCAGGAGCGGTGACCGAAACCCTGGAGGTGGCTGCCCAGGCCGTGAACCTGAACACCGACGATGCCGCCCTGTCCCAGGAAATAAGCGGCGACGAAGTGGCCAACCTTCCGTTGAACGGGCGCAACTTTATGCAGTTGCTTTTGGTCGGTGCAGGCGCGGTTACGGTGGGTGGCGAGCAAGGCACCATGCGCCAGGGTGAAGGCAACGCCGTCAGCATCAATGGCGGCCGTCCCGAGGGAAACAACTATACCCTGGACGGGCTGGTAAATACGGATCAGGCGATGATGACCCCGGCAGTGATCCTTTCCCAGGACGCAATCGGGGAATTCAAGGTGCAGAGCGGCATATACCCTGCTGAGAATGGATTCGGCGCCAGCCAGATCAACATCGTCAGCAAGGGCGGAACAAATTCCCTCCACGGGGCTAGCTTACGAGTCGAACCGCAACAATGCCTTCGATACCTCGCCGTTCCCTACCGCCACCGATTTCATCTCCGGCGTAAAAACCACAAATCCGATTCTCAAACTGAACCAGTTCGGGTTTGTTGCAGACGGTCCCGTCTATATTCCTAAAATCTACAACGGACGCAACAAGACCTTCTGGATGGCCAATTACGAAGGCTGGCGCATGAATAACGGCGCCAGGGTGGAAAACGTCGTACCCACGGCGGCGGAATTGGCAGGCGATTTTTCCGCAACCACCTATCCGGCCGTAACTGGCGCGCCGGGAGGCCTGCTGCCCGCGTATGGAACGCCCACCTGCACTGCCGTGCAGAACGCGGGCTACGACTGCCTGCCGGTGGACCCGTACACTGGGGCTGAACGACTGGGGAACCCAGGTTCCCGCGGCTTTTCAAACGGCTCGGATAGGGCTGGTGGCTATAGCCAACCATTTCTGGTCTGCACCGAATGTCGCCAACACGCCAGAGGGCACCACCAACTTTATTACCAATATTCCCGGTCCGCTGGTCATGAACCAGCAGACCTACCGGGGAGATCAGAACCTCGGCAAATACGGCTCAGTTTTCGGCCGCTACACTCACGCCTATTACAACAACCACACGCAGTACAACTCCGGGTCCATCGACTACGGTATCGAGGAATATATCCAAACCGAAGACGCGTGGGAGGTATCTCATACCATCAGCTTCGGCGGCAAGAACGTAAACAACTTCCGCTTCGGCAAACTGCGCGCCCAGGCCCCGGAGGGTTCGGCTGCTCCGCCCGCTTCCGTGGTCAGCGCGCTGGGGGAGACGGGGGTCTTTACGGTCTTCACCGCTCTTCAGGAAACATGGCCGAATGTTGGCATTGGCTCCTTCGCGAGCGGCGGCGGTCCCGTCAACTCTTACAGCGGATCGGATAATCCGAACTGGGAGTACGCCGATTCGTTCACCACAGTTCATGGAAAGCACACCATTGGCGTGGGCCTCGACTATCGTCGCTGGCACCTGATTCGCAACCTTGACGATGATTTCTATGGCGACTGGGGGTTTAGCCCCAATACGGCCGCCAAGAACTTTCTCACCTGCTCCAACCCCGCGTCAGCCCTCAACGGTGGCCAGCCGCTTTGCGGCACCGGCAACGCCATCGGCGACATGTTGACCGGCTATTACAACGGCGTAGGTGGATTTGTGCCCGGTCCCTTGAGCCCGACGAATCAGGCCGGTAACCCACAAAACCACGTCTACAACTATTGGGGACCGTACGTGGAAGACGACTGGAAGGTAAGCCAGAAGCTCTCCATCAACTACGGCCTTCGTTGGGACTTCCGTATGGCGCCCTATGAAGTCGAAAACCATTTCTTCTGGCTCGACACCACCAACCCACAAGGCGGTCTTTGCTACGCCGATCCGAAGCTGACGACCGACGGAGTGGCGCCTGGCGTGGGCATCAATGGCGGCCCCATCCTCCGCTACTGCGGCAATTCGCCCCGCGGCGGCCAGAAATACCCCTTTGCCCCCCGTTTCGGTCTGAACTACCGCGTGGATGACAAGACCGTTGTTCGCGGCGGCTACGGCATCTTCTTCGACTCCTTTGAAGGACGCGAAATCGATGACTCGGCGGATATCTATCCGTATAGCATCCGCAACAATCTCACCCCCACGACCGTTGCCGGCACTCCCAAGTTAAGCAATCAGCTGTTCCCCAGTTACTCCACACTCGGGCCATTCCCTGAATCCACGCTGTCGTTCATCGCGGTCATCGAATCGGAGAATCCGCTCGATCCCTATGTCCAGTCCTGGACGCTCTCCGGTGAACGCGAGCTGGCGAGGAACACGACGCTTGAGAGTGAACTACATCGGCACGAAATCAACGCATCTCCTCGATCGACGCAATATCGCGCAGCCGTATCCAATCCCGGCGGCGAGCGTGCCCTTCTGCCAAGCGACCGATCCAGTCACCGGCGCCTACATCAACCTCAGCTAGGCTCCCTGCACCACGGTTAGCCGCTTGCCCTATCCAAATTTCAACGGCTTTTACATCGACAGCGACTTCCACGGCTATGCCAACTACAACGCGGCCAACGTCAAATTCGAGCATCGCGCTCACGATCTGGCCGCAACTGCAGTCTTTACCTGGGCCAGGAGCCTGGACATCAAGTCGGCGGCAGCCGGCGTGGGCGCCACCGGAGCCGGCTATCAGGGCTTCGAGAACAACCATGACCCTAACCTGGACTACGGACCTTCGGACTTCGATGTCGATAAAAGGTTCGTCGCCAGCTATGTGTATCAACTGCCCTTTGGGCGCGGCAAGAGATTCGGGGGCGGAGTCAACCGGGTGGAAGACCTGGCAGTTGGCGGCTGGCAGGTAACCGGCATTACCACCTTCCAGACCGGCTTCCCGTACACCGTTCAGGGGAACGATATTCAAAGCGTGAACGACAGCCAGTTTCCGCACGCGAATATCGTGCCGGGCTGCAATATCAAGAGCAATCTGACTGCGCAGTTCCAGCGCATCAATACGGCCTGCTTCACTCAACCCGGACTGGGGACATACGGAACCATCGGGCGGAACACCCTGCGCCAGCCGGGCATTAATAACTGTGATATCGGTCTTGGCAAGCAGTTCGCCATTACCGAGCGGCTCAGAGTTCCAGATCAAGGCCGATGCCTTCAACGCCTTCAACCATCACCAGTATGGCGGCGATGTGGGTGGCTTGCTCGTCGCCGGATCGGGAGGCAACGCGGCCATTGACAATAACGTGAATGATTCTAAATTTGGCTTGATAACCCAATCTTCGAAATCACGCGAATATCAGTTCAGTGGCAAGGTCACCTTCTGATTCGCAAACGACCTAATTACTAACCCACCTCCGCCACGCCTCAACAGCGTGGCGGAGCTTTTTGTGCAAGCCTTTCCTGCTGCGGAAACCCTAGAGAGTTACAATCCCAGTTCAATTCGGGGCTACAAGGTACTTTAAGCAAACAAAAAGTTCATTGAAACCGAACTAACCATGCCCAATTAGCATCCCGATGCGGGGGCACGCTGTTTTTGCATCTCCAACTGACCACAAAAACGTCATCCTGAGCGAAGCGCCTCGCAGACCTATCGCTCAACAGAGGACTCACGGCGCGCAGTCGAAGGACCCCGGCGGTGCTTATCTTGCCCATGCCGCTCGGAGCTTTTCAACCATCGAAGTTCCGCACTTGGCGGACGTGGCACGGTCTTTCTCCGGTCCGACAAGAACCTAATTCGCAAGATCCATCCCGAGTTCAAAAACTTGCACAGAGCTGGGGATGGAAGATGATTGGAGTGCACGAAAAGATGTACCCGTGACCATCAAAAGCGTAGCGCAGCAAGATCCTGTTCTCGGGCTTCGGTGGTCGAAAACCCCCGGACAGCATGGGAAAGATAATACCGTCGGGGTCCTTCGACTGCGCGCCATCAAGCGTGTGTCACGCGATAAATCTGTGAGGCGCTCCGCTCAGGATGACGTTTTTGTGGGAGTACGAAAAACGTCCCAAATTCGTTCCCGCTTACGGGAGTGTCGTCCTGGGCTAAGTTCAGGGAAGTTCAGGCGTCCCCGCGGGACTGCATTAACCCAAGCCTTTACGCAGTTCTCACACACCCTCTAAAGCCCTCAATGGCCACGGCTCGGTAGCACGGCTTTCGAGTTTCTACATTTCTAGGACTTCAGGGGCTGTGCGAGAACACGTGAGCAATCCCGCTTTAGGATTTCTCTTGCCCGCAGACCAACGGGTGCCCCACGTCCCTGCTGTTGGGGACACGGGAGACGCGGACCTCGCTCGGCAGCTTCTGGAGGGGCCAAAAACTGTTAGTCGAGGAAGTTGCGTGAGCGGGCAATTAGGGCCGACTGAAACTTACTTGTCGAATTGGCATCTGTTGTAAGTGTAGGGCCGCATGCTCAACATTCATGTTTGCTTGCCATCTGATTGCTTGACCACGCCAAGCGACTCCCTACCTCTCTACGCTGGACTGCTTCGCCCCGCGAGCGCCGGCGGCGAGATTATGGCGTAAGCAGGGCAGCCCAGTGCGCGCTCCTGATAGAGCGGTCTTTGACAATTCAGCACCAACGACACGGGCATGGCGACAACCAGCGTTGGCCTGTCGCAGCGGATCGCGCCAGGGCTGCCACGCCCATTTTCCCGCAGCGGGTCCTCCGGGGAGGTCCAGGAGCTTAGTTCGCACCTGTATCAAGGAACTGGAAGCGGCCGGCGCG
Organism: uncultured Acidobacteriaceae bacterium; assembly: GCA_963834205.1. Classification (GTDB taxonomy): domain Bacteria; phylum Acidobacteriota; class Terriglobia; order Terriglobales; family Acidobacteriaceae; genus PALSA-350. Next base: position 91,952 of record CAWIBI010000043.1, read on the forward strand.
GCGTTTCTCAGCTCTCCACCCGTTGTTTTTCCGCTGGCGAGGCAAATGTAGCTTCCCGAGGGGGGCTTATCGCGCTTTTCGCGCTTTTCGCGCATCTTTTTTTAGCGCGTCGGTGGTTGGAAAGCCTCTACATGCCCCCAGCTCCGGTTTTTTTTACTCCGACGACGAACTTAAGCCTCCTGGAGGGGGGCTTATCGCGCTTATCGCGCTTTTCGCGCATCATTTTTTTAGCTGTTCGGTAACTGTAGAGCCTCTAGCTGCCACCACCCACGCGGGCTGTGTCAAAAATGCAGGCCTGACCGGGCCATGCATCGAGTGGACTGTAACAGCTGCTTCGGGAGCAGGACGAAAGGTGCGCAAGCACGATCACAACTCTTAAGGTAGTCACTGCGGTGAAATGTAGAAACTCCAGGGCACGGCTTCAGCCGTGCCCTTCGTACAAAGCGTTTTCCCCGCAGCATGCGAAGCTGTGCCCTTTCCCGTTGGCGATACACTTGAACGCATGATTCTTCGCACTAGAGCCGCCGCCGTGTATGGCGTGGTTATGCTTCTCTTGAGCTCTATCTCAACCGCGGTAGCGCAGGGCACTCAGCAAGAAACCCTGCAGAAATACTCCCAAGCGGGACAGCAGGCACTGGCTGCAGGGCATTACGACGAAGCAGAAAGCGATTTCAAGAAGCTGCTGCAAATCGATCCCAATATTGCCGAAATTCACGCCACGTTGGGCGTGGTCTACTTCCAGGAGAAAAAGTTCGACCAGGCTGTGCCCGAATTGCGGCACGCGTTGCGGCTGAAGCCGGGGCTGGCGAAAGCAAGCACCCTGCTGGCGATGTCGCTCTCGGAAGTCGGCGAATACCAGGAAGCGTTGCCTGGGCTCGAGAAGGGCTTCCAGCAGGCGACCGACCCAGCCACAAAGCGTATGTGCGGCCTGCAGTTGATGAGAACCTATACCGGCTTACAGCGTGACCGGGACGCGGTGACGGTGGCCCTGGAGTTGAACCGGCTGTATCCCAACGATCCTGAGATCCTTTACCAGACCGGGCGTATCTACGGGAATTTCGCCTTCCTCACGATTCACAAGTTGGAAGTAGTGGCGCCGACGTCTATATGGCGCCACCAGGCTGCCGCTGAAGCGTTCGAGAGCGAGGGATCGACCAACCTTGCAATTGGCGAATACCGCGAGGTGCTTAAACTCGATCCTCATCGTGTCAAAATTCATTACCGCATCGGCCGGACCTTACTGGCGCGCTGGGAGCTGAACCATGCGCCTGAAGACCGGGCGGAGGCAGCGCAGGAGTTTGAACAGGAGTTGCAATAACGACCCGGGCAATGCCAATGCCATTTACGAGCTGGGGGAGATCCATCGTCAAATGAATGAGCTCGACCAGGCGCAGCGATTCTTTGAGACTGCCCTCAAGTACTACCCTGACTTTGAAGAAGCGCAGCTCGGGCTGGCAACAACCCTGATGGCGCAACAGAAACCGGATCTCGCCTTACCCCATCTGCAGCGGGCGGTCGCACTCAATCGCCCAGGATGAGGTTGCGTGGTATCGCCTGGCCCAGGCGGATCGAGCCCTCGGCAATACAGAGGAGCAAAAGAAGGCCCTTGCCGAATTTCAGCGTCTGCGCAGCCAGATTGCCTTGCAGCAGGGAACGAGTACGCCGGGAGAAGTGACAAGACAGGTGCTGCAAAACGGCGAGGTTCAGTAAGTGTTACATATCCTGCGGTCAAGGATCATTGCGGCCGCGATTCGTCTTCGCGTTGACCGGTTGCGGCGGAGGTAGCTTTACACTCCTCCGCCAATCAACCTCTCCGTCTCCGTCAACAATACCACCGTCACCGTGCCGCCAAACGGAACGCTGGTAAACGTTCCTGTAACCATCGTCGCTCCCACCGAAACGGCAACGTTTACCATCGCCGGCTTGCCTGCCGGAGTATCGTACAGCTACAAGGAATCGGAATCCAATCCTTCAGGCTTACTTACTCTGATCGCCAATCGCCTCAACCGTGCCAGGCACCTATATGCCTACAATCACCGTTGGCTCGTCCGGTCAAACCGCATCGGTGGTTTTCACGCTGGTCATTACCGCCAGCGGCTGCTCACTTCCCCGGCACGGAATAGACGACGAGCTGCTCGCGGGTCAGGACCGCGAGCTGGGAAGCATCGGGCGCCAGCGCGTACCCGTCGCGGCTCAATGGACGGAGGACTGGCACGCACGCTAAGCAGCCGCTTACCATCCGCAGCCCGATAGACACGCAACTCCTCGGAGGAGAATTGCGATGCGCTCATGGGCGATCCTGGAGGCACGGGCAGCGTGGACTCCACGATCTTCACCACGAACGCCTCCTGATTGGCACTGCCTTCGGCGGCATGTCCACACTCATTCAGAGTCGAGTCACCTTTCAGCGCCAATTTGCCGTTCGCGCGCAGCACGCGGTACTCGCGCCCCTCGTTTTGCTTATCGCAGCTCACCAGGAAGATAAGGTCCGGCGCGATGCTGGAGAGCTCGGGTGTACAACTGGAGGTGAACCGGGCGAGGACCGAGGCATGGTTGTCCCAGGTCACCATGGAGATGCGGTAACGCATGTTCGACTGCGCCGATAGCGTGACCTGGCCCTCGTTCAGCAGGGTGGGCGCCATCAGGTTCGACTGCGTAGTTGACTTGGCGATGGTTTCAAAATTGCGATTCAAAACCAGGATATTGACATCTTCTTCCGGGTCGCCATTGAGGTTCTCGCGAAGTGGGCATGCAGTTCCGGCGTATGCCGCTCATGGAGCACGCCTACGGCCATAAAGCCGCCATCGGGCGTCACCCGCACAAAGGCCAGCGGTCCGTCTAAAGAAACTCGATTCTGAATCTGCAATCCCTCGCCATAGACGCGGAGCTCCGAACCGACGTGCACCAGCACGCGGCCATCCGCCAGCGGCCAGAGGTATTGCCGGTTGTCGGGTAGTTCCCAGTCAACGGTGTGGGTGACCCGGTGCGTCTCCGTGTCCACGAGAGCAGCGCGGATCACGCGGACAGTCGAGCCCGGCCTCTGCGCATCCCTTGACACCAGTTCGTGCGGGTTGAAGGCGACCAGCAGTTCTCTGGGACCGAGATAGGCCAGCACTTCATCGTGGACAAAGTTGAACGCGTCTCTTTGCGGGCGCGGAGCATAGCCCAACTCGCGGATGGAAATAGTGGCTGCGGCATGGCCTACATCATTTGCATTGCCCGAGGGCAAGGCCACATTGCACTGCGGCGGCACGCAAAGATCGATGTCATTGAGCGGCGGCCGGGCCGGCAGCGCCGCCGCAGCCCTGGCTACAGCGGGAATACGGGCAGCAGGCTCGCCTGACTCCGGCTGGGCGGTGCCTGGTTCGCCGGACGCCCGGGCAATTGTCCACTGTGCGGGAACCAGCAGAAGCAGGGAGTGCTTCTCCAGCGACACGTCGTGGTCCTTCGATGTCAGGATGGAACTGTTCTCCGGCCCAGTGCCCACGCTCAGCTTCAATCCCCTGATGCCGTAGACATCCCCCATCTCCATGCGCGGGATGAGCGGGAACAGATAGACCTCGGCGACGGCAGTCTGCAAAGTAGGATCATTGCTGATACGCATACTATTGAGAACCACCAGCCCTGAAACACCCGACATGGCCCGAACCGGCAAGCTGTAGCTTAATATGCCCAGATCGCTATCCTGCGGCGGAGCCGCGATCGCGGAAAGCAGCAGATTGAAGGGGCCCATCTTCAGTTCTCCGCACTGCGCCCTGGTAAAGGCCAGGCCCTACTTCGGAAGCTTTGACCGGCTTGATACTGGGAACCACCGAGACCACATGCGCCTCCAGGACCGCTCCGTTCTTGAGAACGCACGCAGGGCTTCGCCACTCGACGGTGACCCGCGCGTAGACGGTTTCGCCCACCTTCAACAGGCGGGCGTGCAGGTCCGCCATCAGCTCCGCCTGAATGGGGTCGGCGCCCGGCTTGGCGATTTTCTCCGCAAAGACCGGCGCGCAACAAAGCGCAAGAATTATTAGCCACCCGATCCGCATCGTCCTTTTCGCGTTGATGGCAATTTGGGTTCTATGGGATGCTGATGACAGCGACGGCAAAAGGAGCCAGGCTCAGCTGAGTCCCTTCCCGTTTTGAGGCGCGGGCCGCGCCTTCGCCACTCGCCTCATCGACGGTTAGAAGGATTTGCGTTCTGCGCGCCATCCGGCAAGTTAACGTCGATGGCCCGATTTCTCTTGTTGATCAGCAGCAGCTTCTTGCCTGCGGGGGTAACGAAGGCCTGGGCCGCGATGTCGCTGTGGGAAGAGAGCGCGGTCGCGACCAGTTGATCTCCGGCGTGGAAGTTATCTTTCAAAAGACTAAGCACCCAAAAACGGGCGTTGGGTTTGCTGTTCTTCCAGTCAATCATGCTGACACTGGGAAACTGCGAGGGATAACCCACCAGCTGCGATTCTCCAATGACATCGATTCCTTGTGTCGCCAGCTCTGCGAAAAGATAGGCGTAGAGCGCGCCCGCGGCATTCCAATAGAGGGTCGGGATCCTGTCGGGATGCGCCTTGCTTTCCGCTATCTCCGCTTCATCGGAGGTAAGGATCACTCCCAGCTCGTCGGTATCCGTCTTGGTCTGGGGAGAGAGGCGCTGGCGAATTGCATCGATGTAGCGCACGGTAGTCCAGGAAACGATCTGCCTGGTCAAAAAAGGTGAACTGCCAGTTGTTGATGTCCTGATCCGGTCGAGGGGCTGGCATAGAAATGATAGGAAACGTAATCCAGCGGAATTCCTGGCTTATGGTGAGCATGGTCGAGAAAATATTCAAAATAGCGAGGATCGACCGAAGGGATCAGCCAATGCCAGGCCCATGAATTTCGTCTCCGGGCTTACCTCGTGGATCGCGCTGACGATCGCGTCGTAGCGCGCAGTATATTGCTCCGGAGTGGTCTTGTGCTCGAATTCCACCTCGTTGAGCACTTCCCAGATGGGAAAGCTGTAGTGGTAGCCCGAAGAGTGCTGCTTGCCGTTCTCGTCGGTGAAGCCGCCCTTGGTGTACCAACTCACCAGCCGCGCATAGTAGTCGCCCAGATTCCTTGCCTGACGGGTCTTTCAGCTCCGTGCCCTGGGTGTAGTCCCAGTACACCTGGTTAGGATCGGCCGGATAGGTAACTGGTTTGTCCGTCTTGAATAGCCAGGCGGGAATGGTGCTGAAGTTCATCACCGTGCTGTGGCCTTCGGTTGCCGCGAGAAAGTCCTTGGTCATGGGATCGATGAGCGAGAAATCCCAGGAGGTGGTTTCCTTAGTCGGCGGTTCGAGCTCCGCGACAGCGAGCTTGGGATAGGGCAGCCACGGAACATAGCGGACGTAGTCCGCGCCCAGCTGCTTGACCGCCTGGTATGCGCCGTCGTGTATCGGGGCACCGGGACGCAGCATAGGGTTGACCACCACCTGCAACGTCGGCGTGGACTTGGAGACGATGACCGTCTTGTTCCAATCGATGGTGACCTCATTCGGCTTGGCCGTTGATTGGGCCACCATGGCCGGCCCTGAAAGCAATGCTGCCGAAAGCGCTGCCGCCAGAAGAAGAAGGTGATTGGGTGACTGGATCAAGGGTTTCTCCGCCGTGCCGGGTGCAGGCACCCATCATACCGAAGCATGGCAATAGGGCAACAGTTCCAAATAGAAACTTTTTCGTCGAACCTAAGATTCGAAGGGTATAGCACTTTCCTATTGACATTGCCGCCCCGCCAACTCGATAGTTTCAGCCGAATGCAAATGAACCCACTGAACCCCTTCCGCCGTGCCTCGGCCCTGGCAGGTCTCGCAGCTGCTGTTCTTCTTGCGCCTGCCTTTGCCGCATCGGCCTCGGGCAAGCCGGCCCACCACCTTACCTGCGACTCGCTCGAGCATCCTCTGGGCATCGATTCCAGCCAGCCGGCGTTCTCCTGGCAGCTGCAGGATGCAGGTTTTGCTGCACGGCAGACGGCCTACAGGATCGAGGTAGCCAGCAAGCCCGCCATCCTGACCGGCGGCAAACCCGATGTATGGGATAGCGGCCGCGTTGCTTCCGGCAAGTCGTTTGGCGTGGTCTACAGCGGTCCTGAGCTCGCCGCTTCCACACGCTATTACTGGCGGGTGGAGGTTTGGGATAAGGACGGAAAGCCCTACCCGGCAAGCGACGTGAGCTGGTGGGAAACAGGCTTGCTCAAGGAAAGCTGGAAAGCCCAGTGGATCGGTTATGAAGACCCGGAGCACAGCGCGGTCCGCAAATCCGGGGCCACATGGATCACCAATGCCGACAGCTCTAAGGACAAGCTGGGCAGTGCCGATACGCAGCACGATTTTCGCTTCCGATTCCAGCTCAATGGGACGGTGAAACACGCCGATCTGTTCGTCACTGGAGAGGATTCCGCTGCAGCCTGGGTCAACGGTAAGCAGGTAATGGAGACCGTGCCACTGCCGCCCTGGAAGCAGGCGCCCTGGAAGACCTACTTGCGGCAGGATATTACTTCGGATCTGCATGCGGGTGAAAACCTGCTGGCGATAGGGGTAACGTTGTATGGGACACCGTCGGCGAATGGCATGGGGTCGTCGGAAACCGACCGCACCCCGATGAGCGCCTGTCTTTACGTCGAAATGGCGGATGGTTCCGTCGTGGTTTTGGCCAGCGGCAAGGAGTGGAAGGCTGCCCTGAACGCAGAGCCGGGCTGGTACGAGCCGAAGTATGACGATTCTGCCTGGCAGAATGCCACCGCCTACGTACCCGCGGCATCCCCGATGAGCACGGCTTCGATGGGAAATCCCTGGCAGACCGGGCCGGTGAAGTTATTGCGTCACAGCTTCGAGATTAGTAAGCCGGTAACCTCGGCTCGGCTTTACGTCACCGCCCTGGGTGCCTATCGCTTCCAGATCAACGGCGTGCGCATTGGCGACCAGGTGCTGTCTCCCGGATGGGATGACTTTCGCACCCACGTACCCTACCAGGCATACGACGTCACGCAACAGTTGAAGACCGGAAAGAACGCGCTGGGAGCGTGGCTGGCGCCGGGGTGGTACACCACTCCACTGATGTGGTTCCGCCAGGGATACAACTACGGAGACACTCCTCCGGCCTTGAAAGCACAGCTTCGCATCGAACATGCGGACGGATCGGTTGACTGGATCGCCACCGATGATTCATGGAGAGCCGACATATCGCCCATCTCTCAGGCGGAGATCTATGACGGCGAGAGTTACGATGCGCGCAAGGAGCAGGCAGGTTGGGACACGGCAGCTTTTTCCGACGCGCATTGGAAGCAAGTCGACCTGGTCAAGCCTTTGGAGCCGGAGATCGTTCCGCAATCGTTCCAACCGATAACAGCACATCAGACGCTCACCGCGGCGGCCATCACCAACCCGAAGCCGGGGATCTATATCTACGATTTTCGACAGAATTTGGCCGGGGTCGCGCGGTTACGGGTGCGAGGCCCAGCGGGTACAGACGTTCAGCTGCGCTTCGCGGAAGTGCTGAATCCTGACGGTACCATGTATGTCGAAAACCTGCGCACAGCCAAAGCGACCGACCACTTCATTCTTTCCGGCAAAGGCGAGGAAGAGTTTCAACCGGATTTTACCTTTCACGGGTTCCGCTACGTCGAAATAACCGGCCTGCCAAATAAGCCGGACCTGGACGCCGTGAAAGCGGTGGCCATGTACACGGACGCGCCCTTTACCGTAGAGCTGCACTCCGGCAGCCCGATGATCAATCAGCTCTGGAGCAACATCCTGTGGGGGCAGCGCTCCAACTTTGTCGGCGTGCCCACGGACTGCCCGCAGCGTGATGAGCGCCTGGGCTGGACCGCGGACGCGCAGGTCTTCTGGCGGACCGCCTCTTACAACATGGACCTGACGCAGTTTTCCAAAAAATTCGGAGGCGATCTAAGAGGAACCCAGGTGGGCACACCAATGTATGGGATCTTCGCGCCCGGTACGGATACGCCGAACCCTGGTTTTGGCGCCGGCTGGAGTGATGCGGGCGTCATCATTCCCTGGACGGCGTGGCTGCAGTCCGGAGATACGCGCGTAGTGGAGCAGAACTGGGAGGCGATGGAGAAGTACCTGGCGGCGATCCAGGCGGCCAATCCCACGTATCTATGGAAGAACGGCTACGGCATACCCTTCGGGGATTGGCTGTCTCCGGAAGGCCCTACGCTCGAACCGCTGGTTGCTACTGCCTACTGGGCCTACGATGTCACGCTCATGCAGCAGATGGCACATGCCCTGGGCAAAACGGAAGAGGAAGCAAAGTACGCTGACCTGTTCAGCAAGATCAGGACAGCCTTTGCCAACGAGTTTATTCACAGCGATGGATTTATCGCCGGAGCAGACAATGGTCCCTCGCCCTTCGGGCAGATCAACAATCCCGAAGCCAAGGCCAAGGGTGGTGATACGCAAACCGGGTATGTGCTGGCGCTGAACATGAAGCTGGTGCCCGACTCGCTGCGCGCAGCGGCGGCCGACAAACTCGTCGCCAAGATTCAGGCAAACCATGGGCGCCTGGCGACTGGATTTCTGGGCACACCCTATCTGCTGGCGGTACTGGTCGACACGGGGCACAGCGATGTTGCCTACCGCCTGCTGCTCAACACGGAATATCCCTCATGGGGGTACCTGGTGGAGCATGGCGCGACCACCATGTGGGAGCGGTGGAATGGCGACCAGATGCGGGGCGATCCCAGCATGAATTCCTACAACCACTATGCCTATGGCGCGGTGGCCGATTGGATCTACCGCTATGCGGCGGGGATCGATGCGCTGCCTGCGGACGCAGGCTTTCACACCATCTATCTCCATCCCAATTTCGATGCCCGCCTGGGGAGTCTCGATTTCCGCTACCAGTCCTCGTATGGCGAGATACGATCCGCCTGGTCGATGAAGGGAACGGCCGTTACCTGGCAGGTCACGATTCCCCCGAACACGACTGCCCACATCCCGTTGCCGGCAGGCCAGCAGGATAAGTACACCCTGGACGGGGAAGCTCTCAGCAGCAGCAAGAAGCTCCGTTTGCTGAGTAGCGCAGAGGGGAACTCCACCTATGAGTTACCTGCGGGCACTTTTTCGTTCCGCGTGACCACGCAGTAAGCTTGTCATAGCAGGGTTTGTCGAGGCACAGGACGGGTGCCCCACGTTCGCCCCAGCGTACGTGGGACGAAAAAGATGGGCGAAGCCCCACAATTGCTTCTGCTAAACCTGGATATCCTGTCGTCGGTTTGGGGAAAGCATTCGAAACATATCGTTGTCGTCCCACGTACGCTGAGGCGAACGTGGGGCACCCGTCCGGTCTCGGGACAAACGTCGCTATGACACAAACCCCACCGGGAGTGGATGGAAAATCCGACTGCTCCGCGGCCCGAGCGAGCAAATTGGGTGTCGTTTTCCTATTGAACCTTGGTGAGCCTAGACAAGCATTGACAGATACAAATTTAGGATGGAAACTGTTACCCTATTGCAATCGCTTCCCCACCTGTCGTGCACGACGGATGACAGCCAGGCGAATTGATTTCGCGGATAGAGGGGCCTATGGCACAGGACGTGGAAGGTTCCGTTTGGCGGGCGCTCGATCATCTCAAGATTGAGTTGCCCTCCTGGGGTTTTGCCAATACCGGGACCCGGTTCGGCAAATTCATGCAGCCGGCCGCAGCGACCAACCTGGCAGAGAAATTTAGCGACGCCGGCATGGTCAACCAATTGACCGGAGCATGTCCAACCGTCGCCCTTCATGTTCTTTGGGACCTGCCGAATGGGCTGAAAGATGTGCCCCATGTAAAAGAGCTCTCCAACAAATGTGGTGTAGCCGCAGGGTCGATCAATCCCAACTTCTTTCAGGGGCAGGAATACAAATTCGGCGCTCTGGGCAATCCCGATCCAGCAATCCGCAAACAAGCCCTCGATCACTTCCTGGAGTGTGTGGCCATCGCGGACAAAGTCAATTCACGCGATATAGCGCCATGGTTTCCTGATGGCTCCAGCTATCCCGGCACACAAAGCATGAGGCACCGCATCAGCTGGTTTGAGGAGACGCTCAAAAAAGTGCACGATGCGCTAACCCCAACGCAAAGACTCCTCGTCGAGTACAAACCTTTTGAGCCTTTCTTCTATCACACCGACGTTGCCGATTGGGGTATGGCGCTCATGCTGGCCAGAACGGCCGGTCCACAGGCATTGGTGCTGGTCGATACGGGGCATCACTACCAGGCGCAGAACATAGAGCAAATCGTCGCCTGGCTGCTGCACGCCAAGATGCTGGGCGGTTTCCACTTTAACGATCGGCGTTACGCCGACGATGATCTCACCCTGGGATCGATCGATCCGTACCAGGTCTTCCGTATCTTTCACGAAATTCGCAACTACGAATGGGAAACAGGCGCGGATGTAGATGTGGCCTACATGATCGACCAGAGCCACAATCTAAAAGGCAAGATGGAAGCCATGGTCCAGACCGTTTGCACCGCACAGGAGATTTACGCCAAGGCAGCGCTGGTCGATCACGCGCGGCTCTCGGTGCTGCAGACGGAATGCAAGCTGGTTGAGGCCGAGGAGTGTTTCCGCACCGCGTTCTGGCAGGATGTTCGGCCGATCGTCAAGAGCTGGAGGCGATCGAAAGGGCTGGTGGAAGATCCGCTGTTGGCGCTCCGCGAGAGCGGCTACATCGAGCAGATCACCCGCGAACGCGCCGCGGCCAATCAGGGTGCAATCGCCAGTTACGCCTGAAACGACGGCGGATTTCCTATTGCTATGCTCCAATGAAGCTCATCTCTGAGCGGCTTTTTTTTGACGGAAAAGCCGCGCAATCCTCGGCGGCTCCGGCGCACACCTATAGGAAATCCGCGTTAGCGAACTTTTAAATAATTTCCGTAACCCACCACCACGGTGGATCCGACGAGCAGAAATAATCCAAGGGTGACCAGCCCTTTCGTCCGCCGGCTGGTTCCTTTCCATTCGTGCAGCACTACGCCCCACAGCGTGGCAAAGATAATGATGCTCGCCATGTGCAGCGTCCAACTGGAAAAATCGTACTTGCCCATCTTCGTCTGCCCCATCGAATAGAAGAAGAACTGGAAATACCAGATCACGCCCGCAAGGGCGGCGAGAATGTAATTTTTTAACAGCGTCTGGCCGGTGAGGCGGCGTGTCAGGTCTACCTCATCTTGTTCGGCAGCGATCGTGGTCGCGCCCATGGGATTGATGCCCGGCGCCCCACCGAACTGGGCGAAGGAACGATTCTTGATGATGAGAAAAAGCGACCAAAGGAAATTGGTGACAAAGCCGCCCCAGAGAACGACGATCAGCACGGGAAGGTTCTGCCAAAGATCAAGCCGGTGCTGGGCAATCAGCTCAACCCGCGCTATTTCAGCGATAGGCTTGCCAGCCGCCAGCCCGTAAGCGAAGCACGAGCTCATGATGCCGGCAAAGATGGCGACCGCGAGGCCCTTGCCGAAGGAGAAATCGCGCTCGCCGGCCTCTGCCCGGTCTTCGCTTGAAATCTCATGCTCTTTCGAATAGCCGGCGAGACCGCTGACTGCAATGGCCACCATGCACACTCCCACCCCGGCGAGTATCACCTGGCCGGAAGCTTCATGCAGGATGGAGGACATCTGGCCGCTGAAGATCGGCGGCATAAGGGTTCCGAAGGCCGTACAAAAGCCGAGCGCGATAGCATAGCCAAGCGCAATGCCGAGGTAGCGAATCGAGAGGCCGAAGGTGAGTCCGCCGATCCCCCACATCACTCCCCAGAAGCATGCGTAGCCCATACTGGAGGGGGGCGCCGCATGAAGGACCCGGAAAAGATTCGGCACCAGCAGGAGCGCCAGCGTCATGGGCGCGACGAGCCAGGCGGCAATGCCCTGGATGATCCAGAAAATCTCCCACGACCAACGCTTGATTCCTCGAAATGGAACGAAATTTGTGGCGGAAGCGAGGCCGCCAATCCAGTGATACACAACTCCAATAAAGGGGTTAGGACCCACATTCACCTCGGGCGCTTGAAGCCAAATGCAGCTATCCTACTTTAACCAAGTACACATAGCGAAATACTTTGTCTATTGAATTACATTTCACCGATGTGTAAGGTGAACTCGCACCAGAAGGAGATCAAGTATGCCCCTGAAGTATCTTGCCGATCTTTGGGATGAGAACCACGCCAAAACCCTCGATCCTCCCGCCCTTTTGCGGTATCGCTCCAACTTGCTGGGATCCGATCTGCGGATTACCAACTTCGGCGGCGGCAACACCAGCTCCAAACTCGAGGGGACCGATCCGCTGGACGGGCAGAAGAAGACCGTGCTCTGGGTGAAGGGTAGCGGCGGTGACCTGGGCAGCATTAAAGTCGACGGCTTTGCCACCTTGTACCAGGAGAAGGTGCTGACGCTCGAGAAGATTTATCGTGGTGTCGAGTTGGAAGACGAGATCGTCGGTTTGTACCCGCTCTGCACCTTCGGCAACAATCCCGCACCCGCCTCCATCGATACCCCGCTGCATGCATTTCTCCCCTTCGCTCACGTAGATCATCTCCATCCCGACTGGGGAATCGCACTCGCTGCCTCGGCGAATGGCAAAGAAAAAATGGATGAGTTCAACCAGAAGTTCGGTCACAAGATGGTATGGGTCCCCTGGCAGCGGCCCGGTTTCGAGCTGGCAATGATGATCGATAGCGCGGTCAAGCAAGTGCCGGGATGCGACGGCGTGGTCCTCGGCGGCCATGGTCTCTTTACCTGGGGCAGCACGCAGCGCGAATCCTATGTGAATACCATTACCATCATCGACCAGATCGGCCAGTTCATCGAGAGCCATCGCGCCAAAAAGAACAGCAAGTCTTTCGGTGGCGCAAAGTACAAGCCGCACGAGCAGCGGCAGGCGATAGCCGTGAAGCTGATGCCTTTCTTACGCGGCAGCGTCTCCACCGGGCAGCGCATGATTGGTAGCTTCACCGATATTCCTGAAGTGCTGGAGTTCATCAATTCGCACTCTGCAAAGGAGCTGGCGTACTTGGGCACCAGCTGCCCCGATCATTTCATCCGGACGAAAATCCGCCCGCTGTTTGTGGACTGGGATCAGAATGGCGATGCATCGCAGATTGAGTCGGTTGCAAAAGCTGCGATGGAGACCTATCGCGCCGAGTATGCGAGCTACTACCAGCAGCACGCATTAAAAGACTCCCCGGCCATGCGCCATGCGAACCCGACGGTGGTGCTGGTTCCCGGTGTCGGTATGTTCAGCTTCGGTAAAAACAAGGCCGAGGCGCGCATCACGGGCGAGTTTTATGTCAATGCCATCCATGTGATGGAAGGCGCCGGACACCTTGACGAGGGCAAGTGTCCTCCGATATTGCCGCAGTCGGGACCTGCGGCGGATACCAGCGCCTTCAAAGTCCATTCCAACTATGTGGCGTTGCCGGCTTCAGAAGCGTTTCGTATCGAGTACTGGGCCCTGGAAGAAGCGAAGATACGACGGCAGCCTGCTCCCAAGGAATTGAGTGGCCGCATCGTGCTGGTGGTCGGCGGCGCCAGCGGCATTGGCCGCGAGGTCGTGTTGATGGCCGCGGCAAGGGGCGCGCACATCGTGGTTGCGGATCGCGAGCAGGATGCAGCCAACAAGGTTGCGGCCGAAGCCCAGGCAATCGCCGGCCGCGAAGCGGTGGTAGCCACCAGGATCGATATTCGCGACCGGGCCGCCATCCGATCGGCGCTCGACGCCACCATCGCGGCTTATGGAGGCATCGACATCCTGGTTAACACCGCCGCGCTGTTTCCCTCTTCTCCTGACGGTGTCATCAGCGATGCGCAGTGGGGGTTGACGCTGGAGGTCAACGTTACCGCCAACTACCTGTTGGCCGACGAGGCAGCCAGGGTCTTCAATGCCCAGGGAATTGACACCAGCATAGTGCTGACTAGCTCGGCCAACGCAGTCGTGGCCAAGCGCGGCAGCGAAGCGTACGACGTCAGCAAGGCCGCCGTCAGTCACCTGGTTCGCGAACTCGCCGTCACTTTATCGCCTAAGGTGCGGGTGAACGGGATCAGTCCCGCGACCGTGGTGAAGGGGTCGACCATGTTTCCTCGCGATCGGGTGAAAGCATCACTGACAAAATACAATATCCCCTTCGATGAATCCTCTTCTGACGATGAGCTACGCAACAAGCTGGCGCAGTTCTACGCCAAGAGAACCTTGACCCATCAGCCGATCGATCCTAAAGACTGTGCCGCGGCCATCCTATTCCTGGCGGGTCCGCAGGCGCCCTGCACAACGGGACATCTCATTCCCGTCGATGGAGGCTTGACCGAGGCGTATCTCAGATGAGCGAGGCTGCTTCAGCCAGTTCTCCAAGAGACCGGCGGGCGATGATTGCCATCGACCTCGGCGCGGAGAGCTGTCGTGTATCTTTGCTGCGCTGGCTTAATGGCTCGCCCAACATTGAGCTGGTTCATCGCCATCCCAATGCTCCGCTGAGCCACAACGGCGAGCTGCGTTGGGACTTGGGCCAGATCACGCAACAAATGGATGCCGGTTTGCGTAAGTGCGCGGAGATTGCAACCGAGGGCGTGCGATCTATCGCCGCCGATGGATGGGCGGTCGACTATGTGCGCCTGGATACAAGTGGTCAGGCCATCGCCGATCCTTTCTGTTATCGCGATGAGCGAACGATCCATTCGCGGGCGGCAGTTTTCGAGCGCATTCCCGCAGCGCGCCTTCGCGCCATTACCGGTATCGAGATGAGCCGCATCAACACGCTCTACCAGCTCTACGCCGATCCGGATCAGCTGCAGGCGAAGCCATGGCTGACTTTGCCGGAATATATATTGCATCGCCTCGGTGGACGGGCTGTTGGTGAGTACACCAACGCGACGCACACCCAACTGGTCGACGCGGAGAAGCGCAGCTGGTCTCCGGAGATTTTTCAGACGACCGGCCTGGTCCAGGCGGCGGCTCCTCCTATCGTTAGGCCGGGTACCGTGATCGGCAAATTGACCGGCGAGCAGCCTGATTTGCGTGCTCTGGCTGGGGCTGCGTTGATTGCGCCCGCTTGCCATGACACGGCCTCGGCAATCGCAGGAATTCCCGACAGCGGGGACGACTGGGCTTACATCAGCTCCGGTACCTGGTCGC
Source organism: uncultured Acidobacteriaceae bacterium (assembly GCA_963834205.1). GTDB lineage: Bacteria > Acidobacteriota > Terriglobia > Terriglobales > Acidobacteriaceae > PALSA-350. Next base: position 107,080 of record CAWIBI010000043.1, read on the forward strand.
TGGTTGGAACCGTGCTCCGTGAACCCATCAACGGTAAAGAGGCGCAGGCCGCGGACTTCACCAACCTGGGTGCGGTCGGCGGCCGCATTTGCTTTCACAAGAACGTGAACGGTATGTGGCTGCTGCGCCAATGCATGACGGAGTGGGCCGCGGAGATTGACTGGACTCTACCTGAGCTCATCGCTGCCGCTGAGAGCTTCCCGCCGCCTAGCTCTGTGCTGGATGTGGACGACCCAGACTTGCTGCTGCCTGGCGAAATGCCCGCGCGCATCAATCGGCAGCTCAAGCAGCGGGGATTGCAGCCTCTCGCTGAGGGTGCCGAGGCTGCTCCGAAGATGACCAGTCTCATTCTCCACAGCCTGGCCGCCAGGTATCGAGAGATTGTGAGCAGCCTCGCGCATATCACAGGCAAGAAATTGCGGCGGATTTATATTGTTGGCGGCGGCAGCCGCAACACTCTGCTGAACCGCCTGACGGCGGAAGCAACCGGCCTCGAAGTTCGCTGTGGTGCGGTAGAAAGCGCGACCATCGGCAACTTCGCGGTGCAACTGGCGGCGCTTGAAGATTCGCAATCTGACGGTGTCGAAGCCGCCACAACGGCTCACTGGGCTCAGCAACTCGCGTCGGCGATTTTCTAAATGGACGAGAACCGCAGGTCCCTCCACTATGCTGCACTCCAGGCTGCGCTCCGGTCGGGATGACAATTCTGTTGCGGGGACGGAGTCGTCCTAAGGAATTGTCGATTTGAAAACAAATTTGTCATCCCGACCGAAGCGAAGCGTAGTGCAGGGCCTGCTGTTCGCTTGTCCAGCATACGATGCAGAGGAAAGCACGGCCTTCCCCTTTGTCATCCCGAGCGAACCCGGATTTCCTGTTCGCTGCGCTAGAGAGAGCAGCGTGTGCGGTTTTCTGTAAGGAAAACCGCATGAAGATCGCGACGCCACTGAACTCGACAGGAAATCCGGGGTAGCCGAGGGATCTGCAGTTCTGCGGACCAGCTAACAAACACGCACAGACCGCAGCCCCAGCAAACCAGCAACCTTCTCGATCTGTGCCGCGGCGTGACCCACTCCGATGGCGCAGTGATGTGCCGGACCATTCGAATTCCAGGTCTCTGCAAATTTGCGTGCTCCCAGCGGGAAGCGATAGCGGCTATTCGTATTGCCGATTTCCAAAATGGCTCCAGGCACACTTTCCCCTTCCGCGATCAACAGGGCGAAGCCCCTTTCTTTATCTTCAATGACTGAAAGAAGCGTGATGGGGCCGTGCTTCACTGACATCTCGACCGAGAGGCCCGCACCCACCTTACCGTGATACACCACCAGCGGGCGCACCTTAATGCGGTCTTGCGCAATGCTGATGTGGCCCGGACCGTCGTGGCCCATGAGCACCAGGTCCTGCGCAAAATCCATCGCGTAATACTCGGTAAACGATCCACCAATTCCCAACAAGTCCATGATTTTCATGGCAATCACATTCTTCACCTCGTACTCTCCGGCTACCGGGACTCCGCGGCCGGTCAGCATCGATGTGCCGAGGATGATGGAGCTCATGGTGTCTTCATTGGCCGGAACACCGCTTCCCATGTAGTAGTAAGCGAGCAAGTCCAGATCTTTTTGCCTGACCAGCTGATCGAGCGCAACAGCCGTGAGTGCGGCGCGCAGAAGCTCCGCCTGCGAACAATCTTTGCCCACCTCGAAGAAGGTGCGAAACTCCTCAATCTTGCTAAGCGCATCGCTTTCGCCGACCGTGCTGCGCAAGGCGGTCAGCTCATCGACCTCGAGCATCTCGATGTGCAGATCAAACCGGCCGCTCACCTGGGCCAAGTCGGTGGAGATGTCGAGCATGCCGCCGTAATAGTGGCCCATCAATCCCAGGCGGCTGTGCCCCAGCCTGTGCACCACCTCGGCGGCCTGCAGCCACCCTTCCAATTCCTGCCAGCAGGCCGGATCGTCGTGGAGCATGCCAGTGACCTGCTGAAACGGAATGTCCAACCGGCGGAGAACATTCGCGATCTCAGGAACCGGGCAGGCACTGCAATACGCGAGCCACTCGCCCGTCATTGCAGTTCTGTCTCCCATGGCGTTGAAGCGCTCGTACTCGATGGCCGATGCAGGCTGCAGATTCAGCAGGATGACCGGGACCTTGGCCCGCTTGATAAGCGGCAGCACAGCCGCGGAGAGTGCGTAGGTAGTGACGTACACCAGCAGGATCTCGATGTCTTCGCGCCGGGCTGTGTGCCCCGCTTCCAGCGCCTTCTCCGGCGTATCCACCAGGCCCAGGTTCACAACCGTTCGAGAATCGCTGGAAATCTTCTTCTGGACCTCGTTGAGGTAGCCCTTGAGTCTCTCTTCGAGCCCAGCGAACTGGCTCCAATAGGCCTCAAGCCCAAGTCCCGCCAAGCCTATGCGTAAGTGCCGATACATACTCTGCATCCGCGTTCTCCATGATCGAGACTGAAATTATTCCCCAATTGGTTCTCAAAGGCGCGCCCAAATATAGCATGGCCACCTCAGAACGGGCGATCGGCCGTGCTCGCGCTATACTGATTTCTGACGTTTCCGTATTGAATTTGAGCTAGAATGGTGCCGATTCACGAGGAGAGGCTTGGCTAAGTCTGGGTTAAAGCGTCTTTACCACATACCGATTCTGTCGAAAGCGCTGGACATCCTGGAACTATTGCAAGCCGAGGATGAGCCGCTGGCTCTCGAAGCTCTTTATCAGCGAACCAGGATTTCAAAAACCTCTGTCTATCGGATCCTGAAGACCTTTGTCCATCGCGGTTACGTCGCGCAAACTGAGAACGGCCTTTACCGGCTGGCGACGCGCCCGCGAAAAATCCGCTTCGGCTTTGGCGGGCAGTCGGAAGACATGCCCTTCTCGCAGGCGGTCACCGAGAGCCTCAGGGTGGCCGCGGCTTCTTCCGGCGTGGATTTGATGATCCTCGACAACCACTACGACGCCGCAACGGCGATCCGCAATGCAGAGCAGTTCGTCGCCGCCCGGGTTGATCTGGTCATCGAGTTTCAGATTGAACAGCAAGTGGCCCCGATCGTCGCGGACAAGATTGCGGATGCAGGCATTCCTCTGATCGCGGTCGAGATCCCGCACCCCCACGCCATCTTTTTCGGCGTCAATAACTACCGGGCCGGCTTTGAAGCGGGCGAATATCTTGCCATTCATGCGCGCCAGCGTTGGGGCGGCAAAGCATCGTGGGTGATCGGCCTGGACATTGAAGAAGCCGGCCCATTGGTGCAGAGCCGCATCACGGGTGCGTTTGAAGGAGTACGTTCCGTGCTGCCCGATCTCCCCATCGAAGCGTTCGTGCGTATGGATGGGCGAGGACTTGCCGACAGGAGCTACAAGCTCATGGCTGATTTTCTACGCCGTCATCCCAGGGAACGCGGGTTGCTGATTGCCACTACAACGGATACCAGCGCCCTGGGAGCACTGCAGGCAGTTCACGAAGCGAAGCGCGAGAAGCACGTTGCCATTGTCGGGCAGGACTGCATTCCAGAAGCCCTGGAAGAGATGATGAAGCCCAACTCGCCGCTGATCGGATCGGTCTCGCATGAAGTCAACACCTATGGTGGGCGGCTGATCCATCTTGGGTTGGCGATGATCAAGGGCGATCGCATTCCGCCCTACAACTACGTCAATCACAAGCTCGTCACAACAAAAAGCATGCTGGAATCCGCGTAGTCGCTCGCGCTTCCCAACTAGACAAAACCAGCGGACGGCACACGCGCGTCGGAGAACAAACTACCCCAGGATGGATCAAGGTAAAGCCAGCGTTGGGTGCCGAACCAACTGGTCGGAAGCTCCGGAATATGCAGCAACCCGTGGCCGCCGGCGCATATCAACTCGGTGCCATTCCACGCCAGGAAGTTTCTCGAAGCTTGTCCAACGCGGGCGGGGTTGGAGAGCACCCGTAGGCATAATGGGCAGCGCTTTCGTTGATCCTGCAATATCCATCGAAAGGCAAACAGAAGCCCGAAAAAAGAGATCGCGAGCTGAATATATTGTGTCGTTGTGGAACCTAAGGATGGAACACCATAAGCAACGTCAATCGAAGTGAGAAAGACCAGTGGCACTACCAGCAAAAACTTACTGGACAGAAAGATCCATCGTCTCGCTTTCCCTGCCCATGGGAGACGCCCGCTATGGCGCGGATACTCACCGAGCGGTAACGCCGTGGTCGCCGGCAGCGTAATCAAGGCCGCGGCGAGGGTGAACAGAAAGAGGGTGAAGGGAAGTTGGGACTGCTGCGCCAGCGATATGCAATCGAAGAGATCACTGCCTCTACTCTCTCTGGGTACAGTCATGGATTGCCATCCGTCCATCTGGCGTACCGCGCCGCGCATGTGGGCAAGGACGAATCCCCTGGACGTTGGCGGCAGCATATCCAGATGCCGCTCGTCCTCAAGCAACCACGCATCCACCTGGCCCGGCAACTGGATTGAGTCGCGAGAGAGAACGCCCGCGACCAGGACACGCTGCCCTGCTATCTCGGTGACGCTGCCAATCACGCCAGGATCGCCCCCAAACAGCCCCCGCCAAATCCTCTGGCTCAAAAAGAGTCTCGCGCCATATCGGCCGTTCGCAAGATCGTCTGCGTTCGTAGAGACCGGCAGACTAAGCAGTTTGAAAAGATTCTCGCTGGCCCGGCCAACGGAAAGGTCGGCGCTTCGGTGTGTCGCAATGTGGATTCTTTTATGTACCGGTTGATAAAAGGCAACGTCAGTAAACAGGTGGCGAGTGCTGGTTTTCCACGACTGATAATCGCCAAACTCGATAGTCGGGAGCTGGGTTCCGGAATAGCCGCCCCGCGAAATGGTTACCAGGCCGTCGTCGTCTGGATAGTGCGATGGCTGAATCGCCTTCCTGGCTCCCGGCAGATACAAACAAATCGAGAGGCTGATCGCCGTCAACAGAGCTAAGGAGAGCGAACAACGGGATGCAGAGCCAATCCGGAATACGCGACGGGGTATCGACCGCGGATTGTTCCGTCTAAGCCAAAAGGCGTCGCGGAAAGCGCCAAAACAGAAAGCGGTCACCGCGTGGCCGCCGTGGAAGCAACCGTATGATTTGCGGCTGTAGGTGTGCCATACATGCCAAAGCTCCGCCTGCCATTCCGCCAGCCACTCGGCTCGTTCTCCACCGGGTACCAGCAACGCGGCTACCTGGAGAATGAAACGGCATACTGGGAACGAGCGGAGATTCATGCGTTTTTGACCTCAGAATCGGAGATCATTTTTTGCAGGAGTGGGTAGCGCTTGTGCATCGCCTGAAGTGTTGCGGCGCCCGCCCGGGTCAACTTGTAGTACTTCCGCAGAGGCCGCTGCTCCGCGTCGGCAATCGATTGCTGTTCCCATTTCGACATGATGAGACCATCGCGCTCCAGGCGCCGCATGGCCGGGTAGACCGTCCCGCTGGGTAAGCCCGTCGCTTCCATCACGCTGAAGCCATAGATCTGGCCGGCATGAATCGTTTGCAGAATCATGGCGGCGGTGTGGGAGAGTTTTGGCTCAGTGGCCATGGCGGACATTATAGCTATGTAGCATACTAGTTGACTAGGGAAAAGTAGTATGCTACATAGGGTAGAGGCGGCGAGGCCCAGACTCATGCTTGAATTACAGAACCTTTCCAAAAACTATCGTGGTATACCGGCGATCTCGAACGTCAATTTTCGTGTGAATGCCGGTGAGGTTGTCGGCTACCTGGGCGCCAACGGCTCGGGAAAATCTACCACCGTCAAGATTATTACCGGGCTCCTCCAGCCGAGCGAAGGCCGGGTCCTCTTCGAGGGGAGCAATATCCGGGACGATCTGGCGAGTTTTCGCGCAGCCCTGGGCTACGTGCCGGAAGAAGCCCATCTTTACACCTACTTATCGGGATTCGAATACCTGCAGCTGGTTGGCCGGCTTCGTGGACTGGGGGAACGGACAATTCAAATCAAGTCCACCAGGTTACTGCGGCTCCTTGGCTTGGAGTCCTGGCGGTATTCGCCAATCTCCATGTATTCCAAGGGGATGAAGCAGCGCGTGCTGATCGCTGCGGCGCTCATGCATGACCCGAAGCTGCTTATTTTCGACGAGCCGCTCTCCGGACTGGACGTTCTCTCCTCACGCCTGTTCAAGGATCTGCTGCTGGAACTTACGGCGGCAGGGAAGGCCGTTCTCTACATCTCGCATGTTCTCGAGGTAGTGGAGCAAATCTGTAGCCGGGTGGTGGTTATTGCACGCGGAAAGGTTCTGGCCGACGCCAGCCCTGCCGAACTGACGGGATTGATGGAACTGGGGAACCTCGAAAGCGTATTTGCGCAACTGGTCCAGCAGGAAGACACGAAATCACTAGCCCGCGAACTGGTAGAAGCCATCAAGGTGCAAAATGTTTAAAGCGGTTTCGCAATTGCCGTGGTCTGTTAAAGTTCGCGAGGCGTGGTTTTCTTTGGGAGAAAAACCCGAAGAGCTCTTTGCCTTCGGTCTACTCCGATTGCGAAAATTCTATAGCGCAATCTTTGCCGAGCCGGAATTTCCCGTTCTGTCGCTCGAAGTGCAAGCGCACATGCCCACGGTGCAGCCGCGGGAACGAAGCCAATTCAATCTTCTTGTTCGCCTCTTTCTGGAACGATTTTCCAATAACGATATGGTGTCGGCGGAAGGCGAGGCGAAGGCGCAGCTCCTCCAGGCTATACACGCGATCGCTCTCCCAGGAATGGTCGTTGCGCTCTTTTTGTTCCCCCTTTACCATCAACCGGTTGTCCGCCCGTTCTGGGCTCAGGTGAGCGATCATTATTTTTACCTGTTGTATTCATTTGTCGCTATGGGCACGGTAACGATTTTTGCCTGGGATCTATTCTTTCCCGACTTGCTCGATGTTTTCGTGGTGACACCACTGCCCATCGTAGGGCGACGGTTCTTCCGGGCCAGAATCGCGGCTGTTTGCCTCTTTCTTGGATTATTTCTGATCGGCGTCAATGCGCTTGGGGCTATATTCTTTCCGGTGCTCGCGGAACCACCCGGATTTGTACAACATGTCGTTGCAAATCTGCTGGCCGTGCTGGCGAGCGGCCTGTTTGCCGGGGCCTTCTTCCTGAGCTTACAGGCAGGCTTGGTCGCGATCATCGGGGAACGTTTCTTCCGCAGCATCTCGCCGTTTCTGCAAGGCATCTCGATGACGCTGCTAGTGAGCATCCTCTTCCTTTTCCCAGTCGCGTCCCAATTCCTGAAGGTGCTGGTCAATACATCGGCCGCGCGTTACTTTCCCCCGTTCTGGTTTCTGGGAATATATGAGTACCTTCTGGCGGGGTCTTCCTCTCTGCCGGTTTTCACTGAGCTTGCGAAGACGGGTTGCCTGGCAACCGCCGCAGTCCTTGGCCTGACGATCGTCTCGTATCCGCTAGCCTATCGACGGAAAATGCGTTACCTGGTCGAGGGCTCAAGTGTCTTCGATACCAGGAACCTGGCTGCCGTGCCGGTCAATCATCTACTTCATTCGACTTTGTTGCGAAATGCAATACAGCGCGGAATTCATCACTTCATCAGTTGCTCTTTGCTGCGGACGCAGCGGCATCGTGTGTATATGGCAATGTATGGCGGTCTCGGCATGGCTCTGTTGATAGCCAGCGCATTGCTGTTGAAGCTTTCGCACGATCATCTCGGCTTCGCGCTCTCACCCGATGGCTTACGAGCTGCAGTCCCGATCGCAGCTTTCTGGGTCATTGCTGGATTGCGCACCGCATTTCTGTCTCCTGCGGATCGGAGAGGTGGTTGGATCTTTCGCGTGATCCTGGGCAGGCCAGGAACAGAACAACTCGACACCACACCCTTATGGATACTGCCGTGCGCATTGGTTCTGACCCTGGGGATCGTAGCGCTGATTAGCCTGCTCGCACCCCCCGAGCTGCAAGGCTGGAGGCCCTTTACCAGCCAGGCGTTGGTGGCGATTGGCCTCTGTCTGCTGCTGACCGATACCTTGTTCCTGAAAGTGACGAGTATACCCTTTACCGGCGAAGGAAGGGCGCCGACGAACAACCTCGCCATCACACTCCTCCAGTATTTTGGGTTTTTCCCGGCCTTAGTATTGCTGATGGTCGGCCTCGGGCCGTGGTTAGAAGCCAGTCTGTGGCATGTGGGCCTTACGGTCGTAATCATCGTGTGGGCGCATCGCGCAATGCGCAGGGTTCATAGAAAGAACGCCGAGTATTACGCCAACCTGATTGACCTTGATGACGACGAGGAGGAATTTCCCCAAAGACTCGGGCTTCGCTACTAGGCGTGAAGGGCGTACGAATTCCGGAGCGCCACTCAGCCTGCTTGCGTCTTAGCCATCATAGGCCGGGCAGCTCCATTGCTCGGCCACATAGAGTGTTCGATACCGGACAACCGAGACAGGAGTGAACAGCCCGCAACCAGATCGGCAAGATTTAGATCGAGGTTAGCTTGGGCCCTTAATTGCAATCGTCAGCCGTGAGATTGGTAGAAGGACGCTTTCCATGATGAATGTCTTCCCCGGCCGCTTACTTCTTGAGAAAGTTCTATTGGTTCTGCTGGTCCTTGCCTTGGCTTTTCCGTCGATGGTGGTCGCCCAGTCCGGAGGAAGTCTTCGAGGCCAGGTGTCGGATCCCAGCGGTGCGGTGGTTCCGGGAGCAGCCGTTACGCTTACTCAAGGATCTATCGTTTTAAACGGCCAGTCAGGCAATGACGGAGTCTACCTCTTCAAGGCAGTTCCATCCGGCTCATACACCCTTACCGTGCAAGCCGAGGGCTTCGCAACCTTCTCCAAACCAGGCATTGTGATCGCGGCCGGCCAGGCTCGCCAACTGAACGTTGCTCTTGCCATCGCCGTGCAACAGCAGGACATCACAGTCAATGATCAAAGCACAGGCGTGAGCGTAAATCCTGACGAAAATTCGAGCGCGCTGGTGGTTAAGGGAAGCGATCTCGATGCTCTCTCCGACGATCCTGACGAATTGCAAAACGAACTCCAGGCACTGGCCGGCCCGTCAGCCGGGCCGAGCGGTGGCCAAATCTACATCGATGGTTTCACCGGAGGTCAAATTCCTCCCAAGTCTTCCATCCGTGAAATTCGTGTGAATCAGAATCCATTTTCAGCGGAGTTTGACAAGATCGGATACGGCAGAATCGAAATACTCACCAAGCCCGGCTCCGACAAATTTTCCGGCCACGTCACGTCGTTGGGGAATGATTCGGCGTGGAACACGGCAAATCCGCTCGTCCAGCAGCAGCCAAGCTACTATCTTTACTTCATTCAGGCGGATGTCAATGGACCTCTGACCAAGAACGCCTCGTATTTCTTCAGCCTCTTTCGCTTTGACCGCCAGAACCAGAGCATTATCGATGCGGTCAACCCGCAAGATACCATCCACGACCTTCAACGAAGCTCTGCCCAACCCATCGTCTCTCCTGTTCGCCAATCCTCGCGTAGACTTCCAACTCGGCAAGAGCAATACGCTGTCGGTCCGCGACTCATATTCGCGTTCCGTGGCAACGGCGAATGGTCCTGGTCAGCTCAACCTGCCGGAACAGGCATTCAACCTGAACAATCAGGAAAATGCCATCCAGGTCAGCGACACGGTCGTGGTAAACCCGCGCATGATCAACGAAACCCATTTCCAATGGCGTCGCGTCCGCAACAGTCAGGTCGCCTCCTACTTCACTCCCACGGTTACCGTCAAGGAGCCTTTACGACCGGGGGAAGCAACTCCGGGGTTGCGCAGGACCACCAGGATATCTTTGAACTGCAGAATTATTCCACTGCAACCGCGGGTAGCCACACCATACGCTTTGGGGCCCGTCTGCGCGCCTATCGAGACGCCAACTATTCGACTGCCGGATCCAACGGAAATTATTTATTCACTTCGATCGATCAGTACCTGGCGCAGACGCCCGCGCAATATCAAGCCACGGTGATCAAAAATCCGCTGGCGCGTGCGCTTTTGTTCGATGGAGCTCTCTTTTATCAGGACGATTGGCGTACCAAGCCTAACCTCACGCTGAGCTATGGTTTGCGCTTTGAGACCCAGAATCGTATTCACGACCATGCTGATTTCGGTCCGCGATTTTCGTTGGCCTGGGCGCCAGGTCATGTGGGCAAGACGCCTCCCAAAACGGTCGTGCGCGCAGGCTACGGATGGTTCTACGATCGATTTACCGTGCCCAACTCCTTTAGTTCGTCCACTGGCACACCCTACATCATGCAGGCGATCCACCAGAATGGAATCAATCAACAGAGCTATGTGATCAACAATCCGGATTTCTATGACCCGAATGCCGCGGCACCGCCTAGCACCCTGGCGGACGCCGCAGCGTCCATTCCATCCTTCTACAATATCGATCCCCACTTTCACGCGGCTCTCAGCATGCAGGGCGGGGTCGGCGTTGACCAGCAGATCAGCAAGAAGGTTATGTTTAACGTGACCTATCTGTTTACTCGCGGCGTTCATCAGTACCTCACCAACAATGTCACCGCGCCGGAGTTCGATCCATCCACGTACACCGTGGTTGGGCCTCTACCCGCTGCCTATAACTATCAGTTTCAGTCCGGCGGAATTTACAAACAGCATCAGGTGATCGTCACGGCCAACACTCAGTTCCGCCATCTGTCGCTGCATGGTTCCTACACCTTCAACGAAGCCAAGAGCGATACGCAGGGCGTCAACTACGTTCCCTCGGTCGCGCAAGATCCTGGTCTGGATTACGGCCGCGCCGGTTTCGGTATCAGAAACCGTCTCTTCCTGCTGGGAACCTACTCCGCGCCTCACGGAATCATCTTTGCGCCCGCTGTTGGCGGCGCAGTCCGGAACGCCCTATAACCTGGTGATTGGCAACGATCTCACCGCGAACAACCAGTTCAATGCGCGGCCGACTTATGGCGTCTGCGGGGACCGAGCGTGGTTTCTACTCCCTACGGCTGTCTGGATACCGACCCGGTGGGCAAGGGAGAGAGAATCGTCCCCTATGGCGCGGGCATTGGCCCGGCGAATTTCGTGCATGCATATGCGGGTCAGCAAAGTGATCGGCATTGGCCCTCGAATCGAAGGATCCAAGGGCGCAGGGGGCATGCAGGGGAATGGCAGCGTCAATGGCCGCGGGCTGAGTGGCGGTGCAGGCACAACCGAAGCTGGATGCTACGGTGGCCCGCAAGTACAGCCTGACACTGGTCGGCGGGGCGCTCGAACATCTTCAACATTGTGAATCTGGGCACGCCCAACGGCACTCTCAGCTCACCGCTCTTCGGTAAAACGCAATCCCTTGCCGGCGGTCCTTTCGGATCGCCGACTCCCGGCAACCGCGCCATTTTTGTTCAGGCCATCTTTACATTTTAGGCAGAGAACGGCGCTATTTCAGGTTCTGCAGGATGGGCAGGATGTTCGATAGAGGTGCCACGGCCCGGCGAGTGATAGATCCAGACGCCGATCGCCGCTACAAGCGTCACCACAATGATTACGCCGAGCAACAATCGGGCGATATTTGAAGCACAAAACTGTCCGACACGTGGCATACGGTCAATTATATCCGTCAGCTTGGCTTGGCCGAGAACTCGATCAAATCGCGGATCAAAAAAACTGCGAGCCTTTAGAGCCAGTCCCTGCCCCGGCGTAATCTACCTTTTTGGAGTCAATCAAACCGCTTGAAAAGAGTGAATATGCCTCAAACACCCATCCACCCCAGTTTAGACGCCGCGCCCGAGGAGTACGACCTCGTGATCCTGGGTAGCGGAGAGGGTTCGAAATACGTCGCCTGGACCCTGGCGAAGCAGGGCAAGCGCGTTGCTGTGGTTGAACGCAAGTATATTGGTGGATCGTGTCCCAACATCGCGTGCCTGCCCAGCAAGAACATCATACATAGCGCGAAGGTCGCTTCCTACTTTCAAAGAAGTGAGGAGTTCGGTATAGAGAAGCCCGGCTTCACGATCGATATGCCGGCTGTCAGAGACCGCAAGCGCAAGATGGTTACAGGCCTGGTAGACCTGCATCTGGAGAACTTCAAGAAGAGCGGGGCAGAACTGATCCTGGGTTCCGGTCGTTTCGTCGGCGAGAAGACTATTCAGGTCAAGCTGAACGATGGAACCACTCGTCTTCTCCGGGGAACGAATGTAATCATCGGCACGGGCACACGCGCTACCCTGGAACCGATTCCCGGTCTAGTTGAAGCCAAGCCGCTCACCCATATCGAGGCGCTTGAACTTGATCAGATCCCAGGACATCTCCTGGTGATGGGCGGCGGCTATATCGGACTGGAACTGGCGCAGGCGATGCGGCGGTTTGGCAGTCGAGTTACCGTCATTGAGCGAAATTCACGGTTGGTCCATCGGGAAGATGAAGACGTGGCAGGCGCGCTCCGCGCTCTTTTCCAGGACGAGGGCTCTGAGCTCGTCTTCAATGCTTCAGTCAAGAAGGTATCCGGGAAGTCGGGCGATTTGGTCGAGTTGGTCCTCATCCAGGACGGAGCAGAAAGAACTCTCCAGGGCACGCATCTTCTGGTCGCGACCGGCCGAACTCCCAACACAGAGGGACTCGGTTTGGAACTGGCCGGCGTGGAGCTCACAGATCGAGGCTACGTCAAGGTGAATGAGAGGCTTGAGACAACGGCGCCCGGTGTCTGGGCTATCGGCGAATCGGCCGGCAGTCCGCAGTTCACGCACATTGCCTTCGATGACTTTCGCGTGATCCGCGACAACCTGGCTGGCGGCCACCACGTCACCACCGGGCGGCAGGTGCCGTTCTGCATGTTTACCGATCCGGAGTTTGCCCGCATCGGTCTCAGCGAGACGGAAGCACGAGCGCAAGGGCTTGCGTACCGTCTGTTCAAAATCCCCATGGTCGCGGTGTTGCGCACGCGCACTCTGTCGGAGACGCGCGGGTTCATGAAGGCCCTGGTCGACACGGACAGCGATCGCATCCTCGGCTTTACCGCCTTCGCTGTAAGTGCCGGCGAGATCATGGGCTCCGTGCAGATCGCAATGCTCGCGGGTCTGCCTTATACCGCGTTGCGCAATGCAATCATGACGCACCCCACACTGTTGGAGGGCCTTGTCATGCTCTTCTCCTCCGCTCCTTCGCTGGTAAAGCCAGACGATACACAAGTAGATAGGCCTGCCGTCGTTACAAGAACGGCGGTTGCCTGATGAAGCGTGCGGTTGATTCCATTCACGGTTACGATTATGGAAAAGTAGTACCGTCACCCGTCTGCTCAAGGAACTGGAAGATTTGAAAGTGAGTGTTGGGTTCACCGAGCAAGACCGGCTCTATCTGCAGATGGCCGGCGTGGTCATCGGGGATCAGACTCGCCAGATCGTGGAGCACTGGCGCAGCGGAATCATCGCCGGCATTCCCCATCTGGCCAGGCACTCTCGGTCGCCCGAAGGCGATCCGCTGCCCGATTACCTGGCGAACAGCAACCTGCGTTTCCAGCAGTGGATTCTCGATACGTGCCTAAGATCCTACGATCAGGATTGGCTCAACTATCAGCAGGAGATCGCACTGCGGCATACGAGCGTGAAGAAGAACCTGACCGACGAAGTGCAATCCACGCCCTATGTGCCATTGCGCGACATTATCGCCTTTGTCGCCGTGATGAATGAAACCATCAAACCCTTTCTTGCGGCGCGGGGTCACTCCCCTGAAGAGGTGGCCGGGATGCATGGAGCATGGTGTAAATCCATGCAGCTGCAAATGGCACTCTGGGCCGCGCCTTACACTAGGGAAGCCCCGAACGAGTGGTAATCGTTGACTGGAAATGCATGCGCACTCTCTACAGAGTTCGAGGTACTCCTTCATAATCAAGGTGCACGGTTTCTGAGGCGGCGACACTCAAAGTTTCATTGAGAGGATCATTCATGCGGATCACCCTACGGATCGACGATGATGTGCTGAGCGCGGCGAGGGAGATAGCGGCATCGCAAAACAGGACGGTGGGGGAGATCATTTCCTCGCTTGCCAGGCGGGCATTAAATCCAGGCGCATCCGAGCGCCAGACTCGAAACGGAGTTCCCCTCCTGCCGGTGCGTGCTGGTACCCCAAGAGTTACATCCGAACTGGTTTATCAGTTGCGCAAGGAGTTGGATTGATGCGATCCCGGCTAGCTTGGCGATGCTAGGCTCTCAGCGCAAAGCAGCGACGCGCTGGTTCACTTCACTCTCTCTTTCACCATGTCCTGCTTCAGCATCGCTCCATTCTGCACCAGCAAATCGCCGCCCACGTAAACCCGTTCCAGGTCGCGCTCCCCGGCAACAAACACCAGGGAAGCATAAGGATCGAAAATCGTCCGGAAGCGGGTCGGATCGATCACCAGGAAGTCGGCAAACTTCCCCGGCTCCAGGCTGCCCAGGCGGTCAGCCACGCCGAGCACATCCGCGCTGCCCATGGTGTGCAGCCGCAGCACGTCGTATGGACTCATGATGGTCGCGTTCTCATACTTGTCGCGGATCGCGTACAGCCCGGTGCGCATATTTTCAAATGGATCCGCCAGGTCGGCGCTGGCCTCGCCATCGACGCCCATGCCCACCCGGATGCCGGCCTTCAAATAAGCGGGAATATCCGCCACTCCCGAGGCCAGCCGCCCATTCGATAGCGGATTCCAGGACATCGCCACTCCCGCCTTCGCGCTCTCCGCAATGATGAAGCTGTTGGTATGAATGAAATGCCCGAAGATCAGCTGTTTCGAGAGCAACCCGCTATCCATGAACCAGCGAAACTTGCTCTGCTGCTCATACTGCGTCTCCGGCGGCTCCAGGTAGTGGGTTTGGTTGCCCAGGTGGAACTCGTCTCCCAGCTGCTTTTCCATCAAGGCCTGTTGATACGTGTCGTTGAACGCCGTGCCGCCGCTGATCATCACGGATAGAAAGTTGCTCGACTTGGGCTGCTTGCTCGTCCAGTCCAGAAAGGCCTTGAGCGGCGCCCGCGCCTGCTCAGCTCCGTAGCTGGGCTGCACACCCAAGGCGGTGGCCCGGCCCACCGAAAGGCCGTGGACAAAGCGGATGCCGGAGTCCATCTCCGCCAGAAAATCGTTCCGGTCAAATTCGTCCAGGGTTACCGTGGGGCTTGTTCGGCCGCTGGACCACGCTCCGTAGTTGAAGTTATAGGCCGCGGTGATGCCATGCTGCAGATGGTCGAGAGCGCCATCCAGGGTGAACCAGTACATATCTTCCGGGCTGTATTTGGCGGCGGGTTTATAGAGCGCGTCGATCCATCCCATCAGCGTCTGGTCCGCGCCCAGCCCGCGGAAGGCGCTCTGCCATAGGTGGCTATGGGCAGAGATAAAGCCAGGGATCACCCAATGGCCGCCGGCATCCAGGCTTTCTTTGCCTGCAGTCCGGCGGGAGGATCGCCCGCCGCAACCGTCAGCAGCCGGCCATCTTCTCCGACCACCAGGTAGCCCTTCAACGGCTCGCGCTGGCCGGTCGCCATGGTCAGAATGAAGGCGTTCTTGACCACCAGCTTTGCGGGAGAGGATTGCGCGAAGATCAGCGGCGCGCTGGCCAGCATGGCCAACAAACAAAAAATCCTACCAAAGCGTCTTTGAGAGTCATGGGCCATTACTAAACGAGACCGCATCGAGAACAACAAGAACTTTCCTCACGCTATGATGTAACCTCCAATGACCGCTGACCCGGACGTAAACATGGGCCCTCGCAACCCCGTGCGCGGCGTCATGCTGGCCGCTGCCGACGCGATCGATCAGGTCGAGGGACTTCCGCAGTTGTTCTTGTTCGGGCTGCAGCATGTGTTGGTGATGTACGCCGGCACGGTAGCAGTGCCGCTGATACTCGGCAGCGCCCTCCAGTTCACCCCGAAGCAGGTAATTGCGCTGATCAGCGCCGATCTGTTTACCTCTGGCTTGGCAACCCTGCTGCAAACGATGGGCTGGTGGAAGTTTGGCGCGCGTCTTCCTCTGATTCAGGGCTGCTCCTTCATTTGCGTCGCGCCCATGATTCTGATCGGTAGCCATTACGGCATTCCGGCCCTGTATGGGGCCGTGATCAGCTGCGGGCTGTTCACCATGCTGGTGGGACCCTGGTTCAGCCGCATGCTGCGCTTTTTTCCTCCGGTAGTGATCGGTTCGGTGATCACGGTGATCGGCTTATCGCTGCTGCCCGTGGCCGGCGGATGGCTGGGCGGCGGCGATCCCGCGGCGGCCGACTTCGGCAGTTTCGTCCACTCGGATTGGGCTTGGCAACGATTGTGCTCATCGTGGCCATCCAGCGCTTCGGCCGCGGCATGATCGCCAATCTCAGCGTGTTACTGGGGCTGATCGGCGGCACCGCGCTGGCCGCCCTGGCTGGCCAGGCCAGCTTCAGGCAGGTGGCGGCAACGCCGTGGTTTGCCTTGGCGCATCCGCTGCTCTTCGGTCCGCCGCATTTCGTAGTGCTGCCGGCCTTGGTGATGAGTCTTTCCATGCTGGTGGTGATGACCGAGACTACCGGTAACTGCCTGGCGATCGGCGAGATCACCGGCCGCCCGATCGGCCCGGCAACCTTGACGGCGGCCTTTCGCGCAGACGGCCTTTCGACGGTGCTGGGCGGGTTGTTCAACAGCTTTCCTTACAACGTGTATTCGCAAAACACCGGGCTGCTTGCGCTTTCGAAAATCAAGAGCCGCTATGCGGTCGCAGCAGGCGGCGGATTGCTGGTGCTGCTTGGATTCCTGCCTAAACTGGCCGCCGTTATCGCCGGAATTCCACGGCCGGTCCTGGGTGGGGCGTCGATCGTGATGTTCGGCATGACGACGATGGCCGGCATTGAGGAATTGACCCGGGTCCGCTACCAGGGCACCAGCAATGCGATCATCGTGGCCGTCTCCGTGAGCATGGGCGTGCTGCCTATTGCTTCGCCCCAGCTCTTTGCCCACGCTCCGGATGCGGCGCGGCTTTTCTTGAACAGCGGTATTTTCCTGACCGCCGCGACCGCGGTACTTCTCAACCTTTTCTTTTCCTCGAAGACGGAGAACTGAACAGTGAGAACAAGTAACCGAGCAGGATCTGGCTTTTTTAAGGCAGGCGATTGATCTGGCGCGCAAGGCGCGACAACGACGGGCGCCACCCGTTTGGCTCGCTGATCGTCAATGAGCGAGGCGAGACGGTCGTTGCCGCGCGCAACAATGCAGTTCGGCCTAAAGGCGACCCGACCCAGCATGCCGAGATGCTGGCCTGTGGCCAGGCTGCCCGGCTGCTGACCGAAGCCGAGCTGGCCAGGTGCACTCTGTACACCAGCACCGAACCCTGCGCCATGTGCGCCGGCGCGATCTACTGGACCGGCATCGGCCGCGTGGTCTTTGCTCTGGCGGAAACCGGCCTGCTGCGTTACACCGGGAGCCATGAGGAAAATCCCACCCTCGATCTGCCCTGCCG
Source organism: uncultured Acidobacteriaceae bacterium (assembly GCA_963834205.1). Lineage (GTDB taxonomy): Bacteria > Acidobacteriota > Terriglobia > Terriglobales > Acidobacteriaceae > PALSA-350. The sequence continues at coordinate 124,452 of CAWIBI010000043.1, forward strand.
CGAAGTCTTTGCCCGCGGGCAGAAGCCGATCGTCGTCGCTGGACCTTTACTGGAGGACGAAGCGGGCAAGGTGCACGAAGGTTTTTGGACCCGCTAGGGGCCCACAAACCGCAGGTCCCTCCACTTCGCTACGCTCCGGTCGGGATGACAATTTTGTTTGAGGTAGAGGACTTCTTAGGATGAATCCCACGTCACAACATCATCCCGACCGGAGCGTACCCGGATTTCCTGGAAAGGTCCGTGAGTGCGCCTTTCAGTAAGGAAAGGCGCATGAAGTTCGGCAACTTCACCAAGTTCAACAGGAAATCCGGGGTAGCGCAGTGGACCTGCTGTTCTCTCTCGGAATAACGGCTCTCCATTTACACTGGCAAGATGACGAAGCCGTCCAAGGTTGACCTGGTCGGTGTGGGCCTGAATGCGACGGACACGCTCATCGCCGCTCGCGGATTACCCGGAACGGGGTTCGAAAGTCGAATATCGTTCTGCCAAGGTGTTGCCCGGCGGCCAGGTCGCAACTGCCGTGGTGGCTTGTCAGCACTGGGGCATGTCGACCCGTTATGTGGGAATACTTGGCGACGATGCCGCGGCGAGTCTTCATCAAGAGGCGTTTGCCCGCGCAGGCGTGGAAGCGCAGATACGACCATTTCAGCGGGGACGAGTCCCCAGTCGCTGATACTCGTCGACGGTGGTGGCGAGCGGACCGTGCTTTGCCGGCGCGATGAGCGGGTCACTTTGAAGCCCGGCGATCTGGATCGCGAGTGGATCGTGAATGCCCAAGCCCTGCTCGTCGATGGCTTCGATACCGAGGCCGCAACCGTGGCGGCTGGTTGGGCTCGCGATGCGGGCATACCCGTGATCGCCGATCTGGACGAGCTCTATCCAGGCTTCGAAAAGCTTTTGGAGAACGTGGACTATCTCATCGTGAGCAGGGATATTCCCTGCCGGCTTACGGGGGAGCCCGATTTAGAAATGGCGTTGCGGCACATGCAGCGCCGCTATGGATGCCTTCTCACCGCCGCTACGCTGGGCCATGATGGCGTGCTGGCTTGGGATGGGAAGCGGTTCAACACGCCCCCGCTTATCGTGTTCCGGTGGTCGATACCACCGGCGCTGGAGACATCTTCCACGCCGGGTTTATCTACGGACTTCTTCAGGATTGGCCTCTGGAGCGACAACTCGATTTCGGTTGCGCTGCCGCCGCAATGAACTGCATGGCGGTCGGAGCCAGGGGTGGAATTCAGCCGGTCGAGGCGATCGAGGAGTTCATGGCCACCGGCATTCGGCGCGATACCCCTCATTACGTCTCAGGTTTGGATTAAAGGCGGCTGCATGTACCGGAACTTCCTTCTTTGCGCGGCCTTAGTTGTCTCCAGCACCGCCTCCGCTCACGCCCAGGCCTTTGCCAGCCTGGTGCTGGTACACGGTCATATCTGGACCGAGAACCCTGCCCAGCCAGAAGCTGAAGCCGTTGCCGTCGATGGCAATCGCATCCTTCAGGTTGGGACCTCGGCTGACATCCTTCGCCTCGCCGGCCCCACTACCCGCGTCATCGACCTTAAGGGGCGCCGCGTGCTCCCCGGCTTCAATGACGCACATGTTCACTTTGTCGACGGTGGATTGGGTCTTGCCGGAGTGCAACTCCGCACCGCGGCGTCCCAGGCCGAATTCCGCCAACGCATCGCGGCATTTGCCAGCTCGCAAACCCAAGGCGTGTGGATCGTCGACGGCGAGTGGGACCACGAGCGGTGGACGCCCGCCGTGCTCCCAACCCACCAGCTGATCGACGACGTCACCCAGCACAACCCGGTGTTTGTCGAGCGTCTCGACGGGCACATGGGCCTGGCCAATGCGATTGCTATGAAGAACGCCGGTGTTGACCGGAATACCCCGGAGATCCCCGGCGGCGTGATCGTTCGCGACGACGCCGGCAACCCCACCGGTATCTTCAAGGACGCGGCAATGACCCTCATCACCCGGGTGATCCCTCCGCTTTCCCTGGAGCAAACCGAGGCCGCGGCCATTGCTGCCCAGCAGGAGGCGGCCCGTCACGGCGTCACCAGCGTGCAGGAGATGGCCGACTCAAGCGACGACACGGGTGGGCCCAGCCGCTTGCGGGCCTACCAGTCCCTCCAGCGCCAGGGCTGGCTGAACATTCGCATCTCAGAGAACCTGCGCCTGCTGGATTGGAAGCTCCTGGCCGGTACCGGTATTCAAGCCGGCTTCCATGACAATCTCATCCAGGTCGGCGGGCTCAAGGCGTTTGCCGATGGCGGACTCGGCGCCTCCACCGCATGGCTATTCGCGCCTTACAACGATTCCCCGGGAAATAGCGGTCTGGCCAGCGATGAGCTGCAGAAGCCGGATCAGATGTATGCCGATATCCAGGGAGCGGACCAGGCCGGCCTGCAGATTGCGATCCACGCTATCGGCGATCGGGCCAACCACACGATCCTCGATTTCTACCAGCGGGTGGAGCAGCAAAACGGCCCCCGCGACCGCCGCCTCCGCATTGAGCACGCACAGCACCTTGCTACCAATGACATCCCGCGCTTTGCCCAGCTGCACGTCATCGCTTCCATGCAGCCTTACCATGCCATCGACGACGGCCGCTGGGCACAGAAGCGTCTCGGCGCCGAGCGAATGCACGATAGCTATGTCTTTCGTTCGTTGCTTGACTCCGGCGCAATGCTCGCCTTCGGTTCCGATTGGCCGGTTGCCCCCATGGACCCGATCATCGGCATCTATGCCGCGGTCACCCGCCGCACCCTCGACGACCGTAATCCCGATGGTTGGGTTCCAGAGCAGAAAATCTCAGTGGCCGAGGCCGTCCACGCGTATACGGTGGGCTCCGCTTATGCCCAGTTTGACGAGAAAATCAAAGGTTCCCTCGAGCCGGGCAAACTAGCCGACCTGGTGGTGCTTTCGCGCGACATCTTCCACATCGATCCCGTCGAGATCCAAAATACGACCGTCGACCTCACCATTTGCGATGGCCGCGTGGTGTATGACGCGTCTGCCCCAGCACGGTAACTCTACGGCGCAGATCTTTTCTTCCACGCGCTACTCTAATGGATCATGAGCCCTGTAAGACGCCGAGCGGTTCTGACCCTGTTCTTCATTGCGCTTGCATGTCATTCCCAAAACCCGCCCTCTGAGGCGGTTGCCGGACAGCTGAAAACGATCGCTGCCGCGGGAACTCTCAGCGATCTGACGGCGCCGAATTTCCCGGATTACCGCCAGCAGGTTCAAGCGCTGTATCAGGCGGCGAACTACACACCTGTCTGGATCCGCGATGGACAACCGACGCCCGAGGCGCTGGCCGTCATCGCTGCGCTCGAAGCCAGCCGGCAAAAGGGCCTTACCCCGGAGGACTACGATGCATCGCGCTGGACCCAGCGCCTGCTGGGGCTCAAGAACACCCCCGGCGATGCAGCCAGGGTCGCGCATTTTGATGCGGCCCTTACCGTGTGCGCGATGCGCTATCTCTCCGACTTGCACATCGGACGGGTTAATCCCAAGCACTTCAAACTCGGTTTCGACGTGGAGCAAAAGAGCTACGATCTGCCACAGTTTCTGCTACAGAAAGTGCTCATGGCCGGCAACGTCGCCCAGGTCCTGCACGATGCAGAGCCGCCATATTTCTTCTACCAGCGCACCGAGGCTGCCCTCGATCACTATCTGGTCCTTGCAGAAAAGGAGAATCGCGTGCCTTTGCCCGAAGTGCAAAAGACCCTGGCCCCCGGCGATGCCTATCCGGGCGCCGAGGCATTGGCACAGCGTCTGCAATTGCTGGGTGACCTGCCCACCGGTTCCGTCAACCCCACGCCTGGGATCTACGGGGGTCCGATGGTCGATGGAGTGAAGCATTTTCAAGGCCGGCATGGATTGATACCCGACGGCCAGCTGGGCAAAGATACGCTGCGCCAGTTGAACGTGCCTCTGAGCTCTCGGATCCAGCAGCTGGACGATGCCTTGGAGAGGTGGAGGTGGCTGCCAGTGAACTTTTCACCGCTGCCCGGTCCGGTGAACATCCCTGAGTTTGTCTTGCGAGTATTTAACCCCGATCACAGCATTGCCATGCGCATGAATGTCATCGTGGGCAAAGCACTGCGCCATGCGACTCCTGTTTTTGCCCAAGACATGAAGTACATTATCTTTCGCCCTACTGGAATGTTCCCTTGAGCATTACCCGGGCCGAGATCATTCCCGCCCTCCAGAAAGACAGCGGCTATCTGGCGCGCAAGAATTTCGAAATTACTGACCAGAGCGGCGACATCGTGACCAGCGGAGCGGTCAGTGCGGACTCAGCTGGCGCAATTGCGGTCGGGCAAGCTGCTGGTTCGCCAAAGGCCGGGGCCGTCGAATTCACTGGGGTTGATCAAGTTCATGTTTCCTAATGAGTACAACGTCTACCTGCACAGCACGCCCGCTCAGCAACTCTTTGCCCAATCGCGCCGCGATTTTAGCCATGGATGCATACGCGTCGAAGACCCTGCGGCGCTTGCGGCATGGTTGCTCCGTGACCAACCCAAGTGGACGCCTGATGCCGTAAAGGCAGCCATGCAGTCAGGACCGGATAACCAGCAGGTGAACCTTATGCCGCCTGTGCCGGTGGTGATTATCTATCTCACCGCAGTGGTTGAAGAAGACGGTGAGGTTTATTTCTTTGACGATATCTACGGCCACGATCGCGAGCTCAACGCGGTGCTGACCAAGGGGCCGCCTTATCCGTGATGGTTGGCTACCAGCGGCGTACCCGGCCTACGTCTACATGGACGAAATCGGATTGGGCGTAATAGCCCACGCCCCCACGGCCCAGTGACAACGCCGCATCGCGGACGGCTGCACTGGAAACACCAGGAATGCGAATGTCGATGGCCTTGGCTTCCATGTGCTGGCTATGCTCGGCAACTCCATGGCCGTGTTCCCGCAGGTAATTGTTGCTCCAGGGCGTGCGGTATCCGCAGACAATGTCGATTTCGCCGTCCGGACGGCCCAGCTTGACCAGCAGATCGTGCAGCAGGTCGAACTCCTTCAGGTCATAGGCCTTCACATCGCCGGTGCGGTGGTCGCGGAGAAAATGGTCCAGCTCTGCCACACGATCGGGTAGGTACTGATCGCCTATGCGGTAAACCACATCGATATGCTCGCCGGTATGCAGGTGATAGAGGCGCAGGCGGTAGGAAGCAGGGCTGCCAGGGTTCACTGCGCTGCACGGGAGTACACCCAGCAGGGTAAAGAAAACAAACAGTTTAGCGATTGCGGGGCCCTTGTGTGTCATGTCTCTTCCATTATAAAGGCAGGGCTACGGCTCCACCTTAACCACCGAAATCGCGGTCAGGTTCCGCACCCAGCGAGCGGGGCGGCGTTCTTCGCTCGAAACCATCTTGAAGGCGCCATCCTTGCCCAGTTTTTGACCGTCGAGGGTGTCGGCCACGATGACGTCGCCGGTGTGTATGGCGGGATCTACTTCGGCCAGCGAATATAAAACGCTGTAGTGGTCCATGCCTTCGGCAACGATCCCGATCATGAAGAGCTTGCCTCTCACGTTTTCACCCAGCGGCACACCGGCTTTGCCTAAAAGATCAGCGAGCAGGACGCCCGAGTAGCTCTCGTTGGTCTTGCTGTGTGCATTAAAGACAGCAACCGTTTTGTGCGGAAGAGCGGCCAGTTCCTCGGGGCTGAAAGTCAGTGTTTTGCCCTCGTAGGTTTTGACGGTCAGGTGAGTGGAGGGGATGGAGGGAGCAGAATGCTCCATCTGCTGGGCCACAACCGCCGGTCCGCCGAGCACCAGGGCGAGCAGCGGAATGGTCAGAGCTGATTGCCAAGGGCGATATATGCGCATCACAACCGTCATTTTAGAGCAGGCCCGATTTCACACCATCAAGATTTCGGCAAACGGCTGTAACTTCCATCTCGTATCCTAGTCTTAACACAGGGGTGTATTGCCCCAGGGAGACTTCTATGTCCCGTTCTTTCTCCATGCGCAACACAGTTGTCGCACTCTTGATTGCCCTTGGCTCTTGTGCCGGGTGTACGGCGGCTGCCAAGGAGCCGATACCACCTCCAGCAAGCGATGCGGCCCTTGCTCCGGCCCCAGGGAAGCAGACCGCCGTCTTCGCCGGTGGTTGCTTCTGGGGAACGCAATCGGTGTTTGAGCGCGTCAAGGGAGTGCTTGCGACGACCGCTGGTTACTCCGGTGGCTCTGCCTTCACAGCGACGTACGAGCAGGTTGGCCAGGAAAACACTGGCCACGCCGAGTCGGTGAAGGTCGTTTTCGACCCATCGAAAATTACGTATGGCCAGCTGCTATGGGTCTTCTTTTCCGTCGTTCATGACCCAACCCAGCTCAATCGTCAGGGGCCGGATGTGGGCGAGTCTTACCGTTCCGTTATCTTCTACGCCAATGCGGAGCAACAGAAGATCAGCAAGGACTACATTGCGCAGCTCGATGCCGCAAAGGTGTTTCCCAAGCCAATCGTGACCCAGGTGGTGCCGCTGAAGGGTTTTTACGATGCGGAGTCCTATCATCAGGACTACGCCTTGCATAACCCCAATAATCCCTACATCATGGTCTGCGATCGGCCGAAGATCGAAGCCCTCAAGCAGCAATTCCCACAGCTGTTCCAGAATTACAAAGGGAAGTGACGCGCTAAAGCGCCAGTCCCCCGCTTTTTCTCTGCGGAAGGTGCGCGTTAAGCGCGTTATGCGCAGTAAGCCCCCCCGCAGGGGTGGAATTGTTCTTTTTGGAGCACACTAAGCGCACTAAGCCCCTCGTGAGGACCGGGATTGGGGTCCCCTGCATGACCCCCAGGTCTCAAAAACGAGACCCGGGCCACCCACTTTTGTTTGGATTTATGGAGGTGGTTCTCACGCAGACCCCTAAGCCCCGACATGAGTCACGACCGGAGTCCAAACTCTTGACTCGCGACCTACTCATATAGATAGATGTGAATTGGGTACGGCGAGTTTCGGCCCCAAAGTAAATCTATTGTTCTTTGCTGAGGCGGCGGTAATAATCGGCAACGGCTTCTTCATATCCGGGCGGGACTGCGGCTTCTTTGGTGGCGCGTACTTGACCCTGAGCGTCTGTGTCGTGACGCAGCTGGAGCTCCAGCTTGTCCACCCCACTCAGTACTTCGGTATGGAGTTGCTCCACTAAGGCCGGATTGCCCGGGAACCGGCGCGGATCGAGGCGCTGCATCGCACGCGCTAAATCCTGGATTTCCTTGAGCGCCGCTGGATCGTTTTGCGCCAGATGGTGAAGCTGGTTCAACTCCGATAACCCCTGCCGGTAGGTAGCCTCAGGGTCAGCCAGTACCGGCAAATTGTTCGGGGCGGCGGGACTCCCCGAGCGATCGAAGTGGTTGTTGCCGGTGTTGATGTTGTTGTAGGCTGTGCCAACCGCTCCACCCCCTGAGCGCCAGTTGCCAACGTCGCCACTCAAGCCATCCTGCGTCACCTGGTTTCCTGCGCGCTGATTGGGCCGCCGTTCTGAGCGGGCTGGCCGGTCCCGTGGCTGCCCCAGTCGCTTGACCGGGCCGCATCCCGCTGACCGGCCTGAGCCTGTCCCTGTTGTCCGCGGCCCTGGGGATTTTGTTCCACGCCGCAGCCAGTGACTCGACCTGATCGCGGAAGCGTTCGATGTGATCGAGCGCCGCAGTCTGGTCTCCCTGCGCCTGCTGGCCCTGAGACGGTTTGCCCGTGCCAAGCCCTTGTTGTGCCTGGTGCACTTGTTGGCTCAGTTGCTCAAGACCTTTGCTGATACCCTCTTCCGTTCCGTTGGAGTTGGGATTGACTCCCTTGCGCAGCCAGTCGGCGGTCCTCTGCACGCGGTTCGTCAGATCGCTCTGGTCCATGCCGCCCAGGGCATCGCGCAATTTGGAAGATGTTTCCGGCTGCGTTGGCGCCAGCTCACGCGCCGTGTTCCGCAAATTCTTTTCCAGCTGCGACAAGATCGTCAGAGAGCTGCTGCCGGTCCTCGGCCAGCTTATTGCGCTGCTGCAGCCTGGCGGCATACTGCTCCTGACTGTCCGCCCCTGATTGCCCGGCGAGGCTGCGAACGCGATCCGCCTGGGCGTGCTCTTCTTTGTTAAGGCGATCGGTTTCCCTGGACAGCGAATCGAGTTTGCCTGTGGCCTGTTGTTGCTGCGTGCTGCTCATAAGGCCTTCAGCCTGGCGCAGTTGGTCGGCGGCCTGCTTTGCCGCCTCTGCACTCTGTTGCTGCCCGGCGCTACGCTTCATCGCTTCATCGGCCTGGCGCAACCGATTCAACGCCTGGGTCACACGGGGGTCCGCTCCCCCTCCCGCTCGAGATTGCGAGGACTGCGACTGGGCATTCTGTCCACTTGATGAGGCCGCTGGAAGATGAGCCGCCAGCACTCTGTTGGCCCTGCGCCTTGCTGTCCCTGTTGCCCTTGCTGTCCCTGTTGCCCTTGCTGTCCCTGTTGATTGTTCTGGGCCAGCTGCTCCATCTGATGCTGAAGCTCCTCGGCCTCGCGGCGCAGCATCTCCTGCTGCCAGCGCTCCTGCATGGTTTGCGGGTTATTGCGCTGCTGCTGGGCCAGCTCTTCCTGGCGGCGCGCCAGGGCATCGAGCTTCTGCAAAGCATCGTCTACCGCTTTGGCGCGCTGGTCTGCTGCAGAGCCGGTCTGCGCCGTCTCATACTGATTTTTTTCCGTGTCCAGTTCCAGGTCGAAGAGGCTGGCCAGGTCGCGACCCGCGCCGCCTCCGTTGCCCCCACCGCCGCCGCGCTGCTGGCCGAAGGCTACCTCGATCTTGCGGAAAGTGGCTTCTGCCCGCAGCAGGTATTGCAGGGCTTTCTGTTCCGCTGGAATCGCGTCGTGCCATTGCATCTGCTTCAGCTTGTCGGCCGACGGCGACATGGCCGCGGCGGCCGATTGCATGTCTTTCCCAAAGCTGTTGAATTCCTCATTCGCAGAAGACAAATCTCGGCTATCCATGCGCGCGGCTAGGGCCAAAGCCTGCTCTTGCAGTTTGGTCTGCACCTCGGAAAGGAACTTGCCCGCTCCCGCCGCATCCTTTTGCGTTGCCGCCTTGTCGTTCTGCCGCTTCCAGGTCGCGGCGATCAGCTCCTTCTCGCGCTTGGAAATGTCGGTCTGGTCTCCCTGCCTGCCGCCTCCTCCGCCACCGCCGCCCATCTGCTGCGATTGCGAGAACTCGCGTTCAAATGGGTCTGCCTGGATAAAAGCCATGTCGGTGCGGGCTTCAGAATGTCCATCCTTGGCTGTGGCGTAGAGGCTCACCAGGTCGCCTGGAACCAACTTGAAATCTTCCAGGCTTAGCGTGGTGGCGCCGCTCGCACTCTTGGCGCCGGGTTGCTGCAGCAGGTCGACAGTCTTTTCCGGCCCGCCGTTGACCGAATAGTGAAGGCTCATCTTGTTCAGGCCAAATTCATCCGACGCCTTCACCGCGATCTTTACTTCTTCGATGGGGCTGGCGCGATAATCGCCGGTTGGCCGGTCGATGGCGATTTCCGGTGGGTTCGCTTTGTCGGTGGCAATGAAGTAGTCCTCCGACAGACGCACCTGCTCTCCCTGGTCGAGAGCGGCAACATGGTAGGCGCCATCTTTTTGCATGAGTATGGAGCCCTTGTATACATTGCCCTCGCCGCCGCTGAGCACGATCTGCTTGCCGTCATCGAGGGTGAGCTGGCCGCCGCGCAGAGGGCGATCCATCTGGACCGTCAACTCTGCCTCTGTACCTTCAATGGCGCGCAGGTCGCCGCCGTGCTCCTCAGTGGCTTGCGGCATGCCGGTCCATTTCGGGTAGTGGTAGGTCACCCGCAGCTGCTTGACCGATGGCAAGTCAACCACACGCACCTTGAAATGCCGGGAGGTGAGCGGGCCGGCCTGCACATAGTAGTCGACGTCCTCAGGAAGCCCGGCAAAGAGGAACTGGAAGTTGGAGGCTCCGGGTTGAGGCTCCATTGCCACCGGTTCCCAGGAACCTGCCCCCACTCTTGTAGTGGGCAAACAGCTGCACCTTTTCTGGCTTGAGACCGATCACCTGGGCGGTGATCAGTTGATCGCTGTTGCGCCGCACAGCGACGTTGCCGGGAGTCACCCGGATGTCATAGAGCGGTACAGCCTTCGGCCCGGTCCACAGCAGTGACGCCCCGTAGCCCATGTAACCGGGGCCCGCGGCAACCAGCCATGCCAGCACGCCCAGGCAGGCAACACCCGCGCCCGCAAGGAAGTACAGCTTGTTGTTGGTTACCAGGGTTGCCGGTTGCGCGTCGCGGGCCACGGAAAGTGTGTCTGCGGCCAGCAACTCAAGGAACGGGTCATTTCCTTTCTTTTCCCGGTCGTCAAAAGTGAGGAGCCGCTGTTGAAATTCCGGGTAGGCCGATTCCGCCACTTCTGTGGCCCGTCCGCGCGTGAGGCGCCGCAAGGGAAGCGCGAGAGCAAAGGCTGCGGCCAGCCCAAGAACCACCAGCAGCAGCGAACGAGCGCCGGTGAGCCCACGCACGGGAAAGGCGAATGCGTTCAGAATCAGGACACCCAGGATGGTGGTGATCAGTGCTGTTGCGGTAAGGATGGCTGCGCCACGCAGCGATACACCCAGACGCAACCGCCGGTGCAATTGCCGGATATAGAGGTTGAGCTTGTCCTGATTGCTCATGCCTCCTCCCTCTGGGTGCCGAGGTAGCGGCTTGCAATGATGGACTCGGCAACCGCCGCCACCAATACTAGAAGCATAACGTACCACCAGATGCTGCGCGCGCTATTTTTCTGCTGCGTGGCATCGAAGGGTGCTGCTGCCGATGAGGGTGTTGCAGAATGCGCGCCCCAGAGTTGCAGAAGTTCGCTGGGAATAGGCTCCAGGTCTGACTCGCGGCGATCGGGGTTGACACCGATTAACGAGTCCCTGCCGTTGGCGAAGCGGATCTGGTAGAAGCCGGCGCGTGTCAACTGGAACGACTGCGCCGCGGCGGCCTCAGCGAGCGACAATGCGCGGTGACCATCAGGGCCGATGATCTCCACGCCTGCAGTTCCGGTTTGTGGCGCAGCGGTTCGTAACGGGACGAACGAATCGACCAGCCTGCTGCCGCCGATGGCGCCAATCCCCGAGAGATAGCGTGCTGCGCGATCGACAAACGGTACAAATGCGGGACGAACCGGCAGGTCGTTGGTCAGGTTGTCCAGGCCGGAGGCAAACAGAAGCACGTGGCCCTCGCCGATTTGTTTTTCCAGCAGCAGCGGCGTGTGGTCGGTGAGCCGGGCAATCACCCGCGCCTGGTCGGGGTTCACGGCAGCGGCGTAATAGATTTTTAGATCGGACCATCCAGTTGCGTCGTTCATGACCGGGTGGGTCAGGTCATTCTCACCCACCGTGGCGTAACCATCACGCGAGTAGGAATGCGCGTCCGCAGAGGTCCCGCCAAAGATGGGAATGCGCGCATGGTGTGCAGCCGAGGTGCCGGCAGCGATCAGCACGCTGCCGCCTCTGCGCACATACTGTGAAAGAGCGTTCTCGAAGATCGATGGCAGCGCAAGTGTGTCGGAGAGCACCACAAAAGCGTATTTCGAAGGATCGATGTCGGCGGATCTGTCGCTATCGATCGACTGCAAAATAAAAGACGCCTGGTTGGCTGCAGCCAGCGCGGCTCCAAAGTAGACAGGGGAGCGCGAATCTCTGGCCTGGTGCACAAACAACACACGCTCCGGGTCAGAGCGCTTGACCGCAAAGACGCTTACGTCGTCCGCGGGAAAGTTGTCGGCGGAGTCGATTCTCACCTCGCAATGGTTAAGGCCGTAAGGCACATCGAGGGGTTGAAACTCTACTGTTGCCCGGCCATCCTGCGGGAATCTGCACTTTGCGGTTGGCAATGGTGTTGCCGTTGACCACCAGAGATACGGTCTTTGAGGCAGCGGGAGTTCCATAGCCGGCGATCACTGCCTGCACGCGCGATTTCTTCGGGTCTTTCGGGTCGGCAAGCTGCGCCGGGGCGGTGACGCTTTCGACGGTCCAGTTAGGAGTGGCCGTGGCTCCCACCGGGTGCAGCACCACGGACACATTTGCGGGCAACTCCATGTCGGTAAAGTTTGCCGGCATGCCCGTCTTCTGCATATCGCTGAAGAGATGCAGCTCGATCGGAGTGTGCACCGTCTCGGCCAAGGCGCGTACCCCGTGCGCCAGCTCGCCCAGGTTTGCCCGCGAATCTCCTGGCTGGATACTTTCGACTGCGGAACGCAGAGCTCCCGCATCCTGAATGGGTTGGGTCAACACAGCAAGCCTGCCGCCCAGGGACATTACTTCGGCAGGCTGCGATTTGGGCCTCGAGGCCAGCAACTGCAACGCCGCTTGCTTGGCATCGGCAAAGCGCGCGCCGGCCTTCATGCTGAAGGAGTTGTCGACCACCACCAAAAGCAGTTTGTTATTCACGTCGCCGCTGGCACGCCGGATAAAGGGATTGGCAAACGCCAGCGCGAGCAGCAGAAGAAGCGCAGTACGCAGCGAAAAGAGCAGCAGGTAGCGCAGCCGCCGGTGGCGGGTGGAGCTTTGTTGACCCCGCTCGAAAAACATCAGCGAACTGAAGGGCAGCGGCGTGGTAACGTGGCGGCGCAGCAGATGTATGTAGACGGGCAAGCCGATCGCCGCCAGGCCAAGCAGGAACCATGGGCTGAGAAATCCCATCAGCGCTCTCCCTGGCGGATCGCAAGGTATTCGCGCAGCGTGGTGTCGAGCGGCTGGTCGGTTACCAGCAGGTGGTAATCCATGCCGGCGCCCCGCGTGCGATCGCGTAGCTGCTCGATATGGTTGTCGATCTTTTTGCTGTACTCGGTGCGCGCGTACTCCGGAATCACTTCGAGACGTTGGTCTGTTTCCAGGTCAACCAGGATGGCAGGCCCGTGCAGCTCCGGCCGGATCTCTTTGGGATCGAGCACATGGAATAGAACTACCTCGTTGCCGTGGTAGCGCAGCGGCTCGATGGTGCGCACGATGGCGGCCGGGTCTTCATAGAAATCGGAGAACATGATCACGATGCCGCGCCGATGCAGAAGCTCCTGGAAGTGAAGCAAGGGCTTGGTGAAGTCGGTGCGGGCACGGGGCTCGGCTTGCTCCAGCCCGGCTAGCAGCCGGTGCAACTGCCCTTGCCGGGTGGAGGGCCGGATGTAGTTGCGCACCTCATCGTCAAAGACGATGAGCCCGGCTGCATCGCGCTGATTATGAATGGCGAGGTAGAAAAGCGAGGCGGCGGCAAAGCGGGCGTAGTCCATCTTGCTTGGCCTCGAGGGGCTGGAGGTGTAATCCATGGAATTGCTGGCGTCGAGCAGGATGGTGAGCTGGCTGTTGGTATCGCCGCGATAGCGCTTCAGGTAGCAGCGCTCGGTGCGGGCAAAGAGGTTCCAATCCACGTGGCGCAGATCGTCCCCGGGGGTATAGGCGCGGTACTCGGCGAACTCCTGGCTGAAGCCAAAATCCGGAGAGCGATGGAGACCGGCGACAAAGCCATCCACCACGGTTCTGGCGACCAGATCAAGACTGCTGATGCTGGCGAGCACACCGGGATCGAGAAAGCGCTGCAACATGGGTCTCAGGCCTCTCTGGGCGGCGGCATGTGTTCGATCAGGCGGCGACAGAATCTCATCCGCGTCCACCCGCTCCGACTCGGCGTGAAAGTTGAGCAGGATGCGATGACGCAGCACCGGGATGGCGAGCGAGATGACGTCGTCGTAGGTAACGTGGTAGCGGCGGCGAGCGAGGGCGCGGGCTTTTGCCGCCAGCACGATAAACTGCGCCGCACGAATGCTGCCGCCGTAGTTGACGTATTTCTTTACGAAGTCGGGCGCGTTCTCGTTCTTGTAGCGCGTTGCGCGCACCAGGTTGACCACGTACTTCGCTACTGGTTCGCCAATCGGCACCATGCGGACCAGTTGCTGGAAGTCGAGCAACTCATGCGGCTGTAGTGACGGCTTCCACCTTGGCTACTCGCGTCGTAGTAGTAAGGTCCACTACTTTCAATTCGTCGCTGGCGCTCAGGTAGTCGAGGATGGTGTTGAAGAGGAAGCGGTCAAGCTGGGCCTCGGGCAGCGGGTAGGTGCCTTCGAGCTCAATCGGGTTCTGCGTGGCCAGCACAAAGAACGGCGCGGGCAGAGGGTAAATGTGACCTCGCACGGTGCAGGAACGTTCCTGCATGGCTTCGAGCAAGGCTGCCTGCGTCTTGGGCGGGGTGCGGTTGATCTCGTCGGCAAGCACCACATTGCCGAAAATCGGGCCCTGCACGAAAGTCCACTTGCGATGACCTGTGGTCAGATCTTCTTCAATGATGTCGGTGCCGGTAATGTCCGAGGGCATCAGATCCGGTGTGAACTGGATGCGCCGGAAAGACAGGCCGAGCGTCTCTGCAATGGTCCGCACCATCAGCGTCTTGGCCGTGCCGGGCAGGCCGGTGATCAGGCAATGTCCGCCGACAAACAGCGCGATGAGGATCTGGTCCAGGACATCGTCCTGGCCGACGATCACCTGGCGCACCTGGGCGAGGATGGCATCGCGGACCGCGTGGAAACGGTCGATGCGCTGCTGCAATTGGGCTGCGTCCTGGCTAAGCTCCGGGGTAGTAACCATCGGCGATTTTCCTTCCTCTCAACTACGCGGTTTCTCGAAAATGTTGACCCTCAGCGGCTAGAGCCGCATAAGTCCTGTTTGGTTATGGACGGCCTGATGCTCGCTGCGGCGAGATAGGCCGTCCCCCTCAACCGATCTTCATCACCTTGGGTGGGCTGCAGACCCATCATTCCTCCGTCGAAAAACATTTCCAGGAATGGTCCGCGGAACTGCAGATCCCTCGGCTTCGCTCGGGATGACAAAGGGGAGGGTGGCGCTTCCATTTGGTGTGATGGTAGTAATGACAGCCTCACAGACCTCGTTCATTCCTCCCTTAACTTGCCACAGGCAAGTCAGGCTGCTCCTAGTGACACATCGGTTTAGTGCCGCGCCTACGGCGCTCGGATCATCTTCGGGATCGATTTCCCAGCCCTTCCGGGCTGGGCTGACGTTTGGCGGTCGGCCCTCCGGGCCTTGCATCCATGGCGATTTTTGCCGTGTCATTTCTCCCTCAACTTGCCCCAGGCAAGTTCGCTGCTCAGGATGACAAAGGGGAGGGATACGCTTCCATTGAGAACGGTTGCTGGACGGAAGGCGTTTTCCATCACCTTGGGTGGGTCGCACGCCCATTGATTCCTCCGATCAGTTCGATTTGGGTGAGTCTTTCTGCTCCGGGTGTTCAATTTCCAATAACAATTTCTGCGCCGGCCGATACCCCGGCGCGGCTTCCAGGGCGGCGAGCACGCTCTCTTCGGCTTTGTCACGCTGGCCTGATGCGTAGTATGCCTGCGCAAGGTTAAACTGCGCTCCGGCTTTGTCTAATGGGTTGAGCGCTATAACCGCAGTGTACTCGCGGATCGCACCGGGGTAGTTCGCTTGCGCCATCCACAAGTCACCAAGATGCCGGTGTAAACCCTCATCATGGACCGGGTAGATGTAGTTGATGCGGTCCAGGGTCGCAGCCGCTTCCTTGGGCTGGCCCAACTCTTCTTCCAGCGACGCTAGCTTTTTGAGCGTGCCCGGGTCATCGCCGCCGATCTTTTCATAGGCAGTGAGCACGGCTTCCGCGGCTTTCTTGTCGCCCTTCGCCAGGTCTGCGGCCGCAATAAGTTCGTAGGGGTTGGCGGCTCCGATGTACTCGGGATACCTGCGGCGGACGGCTTCGCCTTCCTGGATGACAGCGTCATATTGGTTTTCTTTGGCCGCCTCTACCAGGCGCTCCAGCGCCTCGCGCGTCTGATCGAAGTTAGCTGCCTGCGTTCCATAGCTCTTGTCTATCCATTGCAAGTATTGTTTGTCGAATTCTTCCGGCGAAACCCCAAGATCTTCTTGAATCACTTCGGGAGTGGTTTTGCGTTGCGCGTAGGAATGGACCATATCGAGCAACTTGTCTTCGCTCCAGCGGGTGTGGATGTAGTCGCAAATGCTTCCTGCCTCGAAATAGGAGGCCATGACCTGCGCAGGATACTGCGGGAAGATGAAGCCTCGATCGAGCTGCGCGACCGGCAGCAACTTCTTATCCCGGATAGCAGCCAGGATCTCCGGTGACACCCGGTCACCCCACTCGGACGAAACCTGCGTCTCTTCATGCACAGCAAGTCCTTCTGTGAACCAGCGGGGCACGCGATGGTTGGTGGCGGAAAGAATGTAGACGTGGCTCATCTCATGCCAGAGCGTGCTACCCCAGTTGAAGTCGCCGGGCTTGTGAGCCGACGGGCTGTCCATCGCAACCACCTGCCCAAACGTGACCCCCAGCGCGCCCAGCCCGGGCATGCCCATCGTGCGCACCGCAAAGTCTTCATGGTTGGGATAAACCTCAACCTGCACGGGCCCGGTGAGCTTCATCTTGTACTTTTTGTCGTAGGTAGCAAGAATGCGCTGCAACTCGGCTTCAAAGTAAGGATGCAGCAGATCCGCTTCACTCTTGTTCAGCCGCAGGATGGTTCCGTTTTCTTTGTAGGTAACGAAGTTCTTGTAGCTATCCAGCAGACGCAGGCTGTTTACGGTTGCGTTATCGCGGTAACCGTTGTTGTAGCACATTTCCAGTTGCTGGAAGGGCTCATCTTCCTGGCCCAGGCGCATCAGGCCGATGCCCAGATTGGAACGCGCGGACCAAAGGCGAGGATCAACCTCGATCGCCTTGCGATAGTAGACGATGGCATCTTCAAAACGGTAGTTGAGTTCCAGGTAATGCGCCACGCGGGCGTAAGCCTCTCCATAACCTGGATTCACTTTGCGTACCTTGTTCAGCCAGGCATCCGGGGAGCGATCTGCCAGCAGTTCGACCGCGGCGTGGATGGCCATTGCGTCCAGAGCGTCAGAGGATAAACCGAGCGCCTGATCGGCCTGGGCAATCGCGTGTTCCGTATCCGCGTCTTCGAGTGCTAGATTGGCCGCGAACTCATGGGCTTCCACCAGCTTGGGGTCAAGCTCCAGCGCCCTGCCGGCATAGTCCGTGGCCTTGCCGTCAAAGCCGTCGGCACTCACGATCGCCAGGCCGAGATAGGCTCGGGCATTCCTGGGATCTTTCTTGAGCGCCTCCTCAAAAAGGTCCACTGCGTCCTTGTTATTGAATCGCTCGTGCAGCAGCATCCCCCAGCGCACCTTGTAAAGAGCATCGCTGTCCGGGGGCGCGGTCGCGATGCGAAACTGCTCGTTCGCCTGATCCCATTGTTCCAGTCCCCAGTAGCCTTCCGCCCGGTAGTAGGCTGAATTGGTGCGCACCAGCGACTCATAGCAGGCTTTCGCTTCCGTCTGCTGGCCATGCTTGCGCAGGGTGTGGCATGCTTCAGGCGAGTTCGCAGCGTGGCCATAGCTCAGGCTTGCGAGAGCCATGGCCAACCAAGAAGCGGATTTTTGCGGCCAGTTCATTTGTCCAGTTCCTGTTGCACTTGCGCCAGCTCAACCAGAGCCGCCGTTAGCTGTTGCTTATAGTCAGCCGGGTCCATGGCGGCCTTCTGATATTTGAGCGCATCAATCTTCTGTTCCAGATCCTCTTTTTTGGCCAGCAGACTCTGCTTAGCGGGGTCATTCGCTTGTTTCTGGGCAGCGCCGATGCGCAGTATAGGGAAGCTTGCCAGCAGCATTCCCTCGCTCTTTGAGGGCTCGCGGACCGGTTCGTTTCTGCCGGTATCCTCAAAGACGGCGTGCTCGGTAGCCAGCCGCTTTTGCGATTCGTAGAACGCGGCGGTCTTGCGCTGAGCGTACTCGAAGGCCTCCATCGCGCTGATGGAGTCGCTCTTGTCCAGATCGGCGGTGGGATCCTGCAGCGCCTCCACCCAGTAGCGGGCAAAGACGGTAGCGTTTTTCTCGGTGCCGCTTTTGGTGGCAGCGATCACTCCACGGCCTGGTTTTTCCAGAGCGGCCACCGATCCGCCGCTGGCGCTGGTGGCGTTGACAATCAGCTGGCGCCTGGTGGGGATACGGTCGCACAGCGCGGCGAGCTCTGCCGCGGTAATGTCGGGGCCTACCAAGTTGAACTTGTATTCCTCACCGTCGAACGATCCGTGTCCGATCATGATCAGCACAAAATCATCCTCGGGTTTTGCATCATGGGCGATCGAGGCGAGTGTCTCAGTAAGACGTGCCCGGGTCGCGTCGGCTCCCGTCAGGGTCGATACGTGCGCTCCATTGCCCGAAGCCTTGAAAAGTTTGTCCAGGTCCTTGGCGTTTGCTGTAAACCGCTGGTCGTAGTCAGGCTCGCCACCAAGTCCGGCGACGGTAACGTAATAGACGCTGGCGCGAGCAATCGGTGTGGCAATCAGGCACAAGCACAGCAGGATGAGCCTCATACCACACCCCACTTCCGCCGCAGCAGCCATTCCGCAGCCATCAACAGCAGCAGCCAGAGGAAAACCACCGGCATGTTCCACAATTCCTTGATGTCTCGCGTCGAGATCCCTGCATCCGAGTAGGAAATCTCCTCTGGCAGCCGCGTCAGTTCATCTGTTCTCCAATAACGGCCACCGGTTTCGGCCGACAGTTTTTCCAGCAGCTCGCGGTTCTGCACGGTATGGAAGTTTTCCGCAACTCCATCGATGCGTTCAAAAGGGAAGACGTCGCTGCCTATCTGCTCCGACCCCCGCTGCGCAGTGACCTCGGCCAGGTAGGAACCCGGTTTCTCCGCAGTCCACGCAGCCTGGAAGACTCCCGGGTTATCCGCCGCAGGCGCCATGTCCACCAGGGCAGAGATGCCATCAGGACCGATGAAATGCGCGGTTACCTTGGCGTCGGGAGCGGGCATATATTCTTTATCGCGCACGCTGGCGGAAAGCTCAATATGCCCGTCATCCATCAGGGTTTGGGCGGGCGAGGTTGCCGCCACTTGTCCCGGCGAATCTGGCACCAGCCAGCGGAGCAGTTGCTGCCAGAACAGATCGTGCGACGGGTCGCCCAGCGGCTGGCTCATCTGCCAACGCCAGGTGCCGGATGTGGCCATGACTGCGGTGCGGCCGCGGCCATAATTCTGCGTAACCAGCAGCGGCAGTTTGCGTGAGCCGGCGTTCAGCTGGGCCAGCACGGTGGCTCCAGGTTTAGGCGTGCCCGCGTCCTGGTAGTCCATCAGGTAGGGCAGCTTCTTCCAGCGTTCGATGTTCTTTGCCGGGTCATCCATCAGACGAGTTATTGGACTATCCGAACCCGCGGCGGTAAGCTCCGAGGTCGCGGGATCGCGGTGGAACGTGGTCCGGCTGTTGGGAAGGATCGTCGGCAGCAGATCGCGCAGGCTGGAGCCGCCCCATCCTCCGTCTCCAAGCGAGAACCGCCCGCCGAGAAAGAGCAGTCCACCGCCGCGGCGGTCGACAAATTCGCGGAGCAGTTCCTGCTGCAAAGGGGTAAAGTAGCCGGCCTCCACCGAGCCCAGAATGATGCCCTGGTAGGCAAAGAGATCTTCAGGGCGTACCGGGAACCCATTCTCCAGCTCTTTGGGATCGCTGATTCCCTGGCGGTAGATCTTGTTCTCGGTGGTGCGCAGCATGGAGGCAACCTGCACGATCTTGTCGTCGTCTTCAGCCCGGCGGATGAACTTGTACTCCCAGCGCGGTTCGCCCTCCACATAAAGAATGCGCCGCTTGTCGCCGGTTACGCTCACCAGGCGAGTGATTGAATTGTTAGCCACGTTCTCTTCACCGGCGAGCGGGCCGAGCGAGAAGTGCAACGTCTTGGCTCCCGCCTCTCCCGGACTAAAGAAGACGGTTTCTACCTGGGTGGCGCCGTCGGCCCCGAGCGTTACTTCGCGGGAGCCGACGGTCTTATCTCCGTCGCGAACCACCAGCAGCGCCTGGCTTCCCGCGTAGCCTGTTTGGTGGAAGGAAACGGTAGCAGGGATGCGCGAGTTAGCCATGGCGCGGAACGCGACACGCACGTCGTTCAACTCCACATCGTGCGCGGCCTGCTCCTTGCCAAAGCCGACGGTATGAACGGGGATGCGGCGGTTGCGCAACGCATTGATGGTTTGCAGGGAAAGATCTCCGGAACCGTCGGCGGAGTTTTCTGAGCCATCGCTGAGCAGCACGACCGCGCCCACCGGCAAATCGGATGTCTCGGTCGCCAGTTGACGCAGGCTGTCGTTGATGTGGGTCGCAGCGGCTCCGGGCTGTATCTCCAGCAGAGTCGCAGCGCGGGCTACCCGGCTGTCAAGCCGGTAAAGGCGGACCTGAAACTTCTTTTGCAACCCTGCCAGCACACCGTCCTCCAGCGCTTTTTCGGCCGCAGCTTCCCGCGTGACCTTGCCGTCGCTGCCGCTATCGGCAGTCGCCATGCTGCGCGAGTCATCGAGCACAACAGCGATTACGTTCTGTTGCGGCGCCAGCTCCGCCACGGTGATCGCCGGCTGCCACAGCAGTACAAGCACGGTGGCGATGAGCAAAGACTGCAATAGCCAGACCGCACCCGCCCGCCACTTGCCAATGTTCTGGGCTGCCTGCGGCAACCGAGACCGGATCAGCAGTGCCAGGACCACCGCGCACGCGACAATCAGCAGCAGCAGCACCCAGCCGGGCCATGTGCCCAGAAGGACGAACTGGCCTTTGGAAAACACCGGGATCGGATACTTGAACAAGAATGGAAACATGGGTCAAACATGGGTCGGTAGTTTTCCGCGCCGAGCTTCTCTAATTCTTGCGTCGATCTAGTGGACTGTAACAACTGATTCAATAGAGCCGCGGATCTTCAACCGTTTGCGCTGCGGTGCGGATGAATCGCCGCCCTCAGCGGCTAAAGCCGCGGTCAATTTTCACGATCTATGTACGGGCCAAAGCCCGTACCCTTCACCAGCTGGCACGGTCCCCTAGTGCGTCATGCCGTAAACGATGTAGTTCAACGCAACCCGGAAGGCCATGGAAGCGAAGGGTTCCGGGTAATCCGGATCGTCCGCCCACTCCCAGGCATCGCCGAGGTGCATATTGTGACAAATGGCGACCATGATGCGGCCTTTGTCATCACGAATGGCGCGCCATTTCGGCACATAACCATCATTTTCGTAGGTCCTGTGCGTCCGGATGTATTGCTCCCCGGGTATCTGCATGCGCTCATTCACGTCGTACAGCACGTGGAAGATCTCGTCCTGGTTCTCCAGGTCTTCGATTGGCCGGTCAGGAAGAACCTCACGCATGCCGTTCATGAACTCCTCCCAGTCCCTCGTGCCGTGAAAGTCGTCCACCATCAGGAAGCCGCCCTTCAGCAGGTATTCACGCAGGCGCTTGGCTTCTTCGTCGGAAAACGACCAGGTCTGTACCTGCACGGCATAGATCCAGGGGTAGTTGAAGATCTCGTCGGAGTCGACGCTTACCACCTGCTCAGTCGAGCGGCCCTGAATCCGGGTAAGGCGTTTCATGGCAAGCAGAACCTGGCGGTCGGCCTTGGGATAGTCGCGCGACCAGGAGTGCCAGCCTCCGTAACCACCGTAGCCTCCGTACCCTCCTGCGAAGCTGCTGCCCTCACTGGAGGAATAACTGAGCCGGGACCAGTAAAATTCTGCCCGGTCGTTGGTTTGCGCGTCGTCGTCGAAGCCGAAGTCTGCCGTCCGTTGGTAGGCAAACAGCGCGGAGCACAGCGCCATCCCGGCGAGGACTGCCGAGCTGGCTTGCAGGAGCTTCATGGAACCTCCCATTTCACCGCGCTTGCCTTGAGAGTACCAGAATGCCGCAGGCTCTCGTCTGATAGACGAAGCCTGCTACCGAGTAGTTTGTTGCCCTATGCAAATGTTTGCCGTGCCGCTCTGCTTGCCACCCATCTTTCTGCGTGAGACGATTTCTTCAGGTCAGGCCGAGGGGGCAGTCTTTTGAAGCGGCGGGACTTCTTGAAGATTGGCGGCGCCGCCTTTGCGCAAGCGGGAACCGCCACTCTGCTGCCGGCGCAGGCGGCCCAGATGCCGATGAGCGGCCCCGCCAACGACACCACGAAGGCCGACTACACCCTGCGCATCGCTCCCGTAACCGTGGAGCTTGCCCCAGACCACATCCTAAGCACCATCGGCTACAACGACACCTCTCCCGGGCCGGTACTGCGCATGCGCGAGGGCAAAACCGTGAGCGTGGATGTAATCAACGACACCGATGTGCCGGAGCTGGTGCACTGGCACGGCATGTTGATTCCCTCGGAGGTCGATGGGGTGGAGGAGCAGGGCACGCCGCCGGTGGCTGCTCGTGGCCGGCGCCGCTATCAGCTCACGCCGCGCCCGGCCGGCTCTCGCTGGTACCACTCGCACGCCATGGCCGAAGCCGATCTGCATCGCGGAAGCTATACCGGGCAATTCGGCTTTGTTTACGTCGACGGGGCGAACGACCCGGGGCGATATGACCAGGAGATTTTTCTCTCCCTGCGCGACTGGGAACCTTTTTTCACCAGCAACATGGATGACGACGATGATGACGGCCACGCTGGACCGCAGCCCGAGAAGCCAGCGGTTATGAATACCGATCCCAACGGCCTTGAAGTGAATTCCATGACCTATTCCGTCAACGACAAGGCGTTGGGTGCGGGCGAGCCGATTCGGGTGAAGCAAGGCCAGCGGGTGCTGATGCACCTGCTGAATGCAAGCGCGATTGAAAACCGGCGGATTGCGCTGGCGGGACATCAATTTCAGGTGATAGCGCTCGATGGCAACCCAGTGCCGGTGCCGCAGAAGGTTGAGGGAATCCTCATCGGCGCAGGGGAGCGGGTGGATGCGATCGTCGAAATGAACCAGCCGGGGGTATGGATCCTGGGCGCCACGGAGGAGAGAATTCGCAACACCGGCCTGGGCATCATCGTGGAATACGAAAACCAGCATCGCCAGCCCCAGTGGGTGGCGCCTCCGCGGGCTGCCTGGGACTACACCGTATTTGGCAAGATCAGCGATACTGCTGTTCCGCCCGATCAAACGATAGAGATGGTTTTCGAAAAAATTCCCGGCGGGTCGGGCAAGTTTAACAGCTGGCTGGTGAACGGAAAGCAGTATCCGCACGAAAGGGAGTTCGTGTTGAAGCAGGGAACTCGTTACCGCCTGGTCTTTCGCAACCGTACGGATGATGCGCATCCTCTCCATCTGCACCGTCACCAGTTCGAGCTGGTGGAAATGAACGGCACCAAGACCGGGGGCATCATAAAAGACACGGTGGTAGTTCCCTATTACGGCCGGGCGGTGGTGGACTTTGTCGCCGACCAGCCGGGCTTGTCCCTATTCCACTGCCATATTCAGCAGCACATGGACTACGGCTTCAAGGCGCTTTTTCGGTACGCGTAAGAGGCCACATCCAACTCTGCTCTCAATCCTCAAGTCCCTGGAACTGCTCTATCTGGACCTCACCCTCGGGGAACACAGCCTTGATTTCAAGATCTCCGCCCATCGCTTTGATATAGCTGCGCAGGGTGGAGACGTACATATCCGTGCGCTTTTCCATCTTAGAAACCGCGCCCTGGTTGACGTTCAGAACTTTCGCCAAGCTAACCTGCGTGAGGCTACGAGCCTCCCGAAGCTGGTGCAGAGTCATTACGGTGACAGCTTCTTTTACATGCTGCCGAATCCGCGCCTCACGCTCTGGTGTGAACTCTCCACGAATAGCCTTCCACTTGTGTGCCATCATCATTCACTCTCCACGGGATGCCCGTTACGAGCCTGTTTCGTTTTGCTGCCGTACTAGTGTTCTTCTTCTATCTCCTTGAGGTGCAGGGCGTAGATAGAGTCCGCCCTGCGAATCGCGTCAACGTACCAGTTCGCATCACCGGTCTTGTTACCGCCCAGAATCAGGTAGGCATTTCGCCGCGTATCGAACGCAAATAGGACACGGTAAGGCTTGCCCTGATGTTGCACCCGAAGCTCCTTCATGTTCGAATAGCGTGACCCTCGAAGGGTATCCGCAAAAGGCCGGCCTAGGGCGGGCCCATACTCTTCAAGGATATCCACGCTGTCGGCGACGCTAGCCCGCTCTTCTTCGTCAAGGCTCTCGTACCATTCTTTGAACTCGTCGCTGGCTTCCACTTCCCAGGACATGACACTATTATGCCCTACAGATGATATCCCTTCAAGGGAATATCGAAGAAAGAACTACGCTCAGCTTCAAACGCCAATGGGCGGCGAACCATCGGATTACTTTGCTTTTTGAGTTAGCGGAAGATACTGGTCCCGCAGCTGCGTCTGACGGCTGGTCATCGGAATGGCGATTCCTCCGATAAAGACCTGTTGCACCGATGTGCGCACGTCCAGCGGGTCGCCGTTCGCGATCACTACGTTGGCAACTTTGCCCACGTCCAGAGAGCCCAGTTGGTCGCCGACCCCGAACATCTCTGCCGGGTTGAGGGTGATGGCCTTCATCGCCTCATCGTAGGGCAAGCCGTAGGCGACCGCGTAGCCTGCCGCATAGGGCAGGTTTCGACTGTCAGCCGACGGACCGTCGCTGAGAACAGAAGAGAGAGCAATTTTGACGCCGCGCTTCTGTAATTCTGCGGGAAGAGAAAAGACAGCGTCGTAACGCTCGTTGGCTTGGGGCGCGTCATAAATGGATCCAACAATGACCGGCACCTTATAGGAGGCGATGGTGTCGAGCACATTCTGCGAATGGGTCACGTGGTTCAGGATCACTTTAAGGTGGAACTCCTCCGCAATGCTCATGGCGACTTCCACCTCGTAGCCCTCATAAGCGCCGAATACCACCGGCTTCTCGCCTTTCAAGTAAGGAATCAGCGCTTCATATTTGAGGTCCTTCTTGGCTGGAGTGCCTTTGAAGTCTGGCTTTGTCTGCGCCGCCTTCTCGGCCATGTAATTCTGGGTATCGAGAAAAGTCTGCCGCAGTTGCGAGGCCAGGCCCATGCGGGTAGAAGGAAATTTTCTGCTTCCAGGAGCACTCCCTCTTCGCCGGACGTCGCCTTCGAAGTTCATGGCCAGGGCAATATCCGGGCTGAGAATCATGGCATTGCGGTCTTTGCCATAGAGCTGGATCAGCGCGTCCTGGCCGGCTACGGAATCCTCTGAGGCCGGCGCGACGATGGCGTTGGTGACACCGTTAATGCGCTCCACAGGAATGCGTACCGTCTCGGCATGGAAAGCGTCGACCACGCGCATCTGGGGAAAGATTTCATCGCTCTTCTCCACCAGGTCGCTACTGTCCTGGTCCGACCCCACTTCCACCAGACCAAGCTGGGTCTCCGCGTCGAACAGGCCGGGATATACCGTCATCCCTTTCGCGTTGTAGATCTGCGCGTCCTTCGGCACCTTGGTCGAGGCAGCGGGGCCGACGGCGGTAATCTTGCCATTTTCAAGAACCATAGTCCCGTTCTCGATGGTCCCATGGGTGATCGTGAGCAGCTTGCCGCCGACAATCGCCACCACGTTAGGTGGAGCGAGCGCAGTGTTATTAGGGCCGGCCGGCGCGGGTGGGGCTTTGGGATGAGCCGCGCTTTGGGCGTACGCTCGCGGCATGCCGAAGCAAGCACCCAGGAGCGCACAGGCCAAAATCCGCCGTCCAACGTTGCCGGTAATCACAGGCCGTCTCCATCCTCGTCGTCTGCGCCGTCAAACCCGCTGCTATGCATCACTCCGTGAAACTGAGTCGTGCCGAAACCAGGAAGGCTGCTATCGAAAAAGAGTTCACCATCGATATACACCTTTTCCGCGCGCGCATAGGTGGTAAGAGGATTCACGTTCCACAGCACCAGGTCAGCATCTTTGCCCACGTCGATCGAGCCTACGCGGTCGTCCACCCCGATGATCCAGGCGGGATTGAGAGTGATCATCTGCAGCGCTTCTTCTTCACTGGCTCCGCCGTAATGGATCATCTTTCCCGCTTCCTGGTTGAGGCGGCGAATGTAGTCGTTGGAGTCACTTTTGAGCGCAACGCGTACGCCCTCGCGCATGCTCATGGTGGCGTTCCACGGAATGGCATCCCAGGCTTCGTCCTTATATCCCCACCAGTCGGCGAAGGTGGCGATTGCTGTGCCTGTAGGCGCAATCTGGTCGCCCACCTTGTACATCTCCAAAGCATGGTGGAAGGCGCGAATTTTGTAACCGTATTCCCTGGCGATCGCCTCTTCGGTAAGAAACTCGTCGGCGCGGTAGCAATGGATCTGCACCAGAAGCTTACCCCGCAATATGTCGGCCAGCGCTTCGAGCTTCAGGTCACGTTTGGGAGCGACAGCATCTTTATCGTTTTTGGCCACTTTGGCGTTGTACGCGTCCCAGCTTGCCATGTAGGCCTTCGCATCTTCAAAAGACTGGCGCATGACTTCAAAATTGCCCATGCGCGTAGAGGGCAGTTCATTGCGCTGGCCGTATACCCGCTTGGGATTCTCACCGCTGGCGAACTTGATGGAGCGGGGTGCCCCGGGAAAAAGCATCTGATCGCGCGACAGGCCGAATTTGTTTTTGATCACCACCGCCTGTCCGCCGATCACGTTGGCCGACCCGTGCAGCAGCAGTTCGGTGGTGACCCCGCCCGCCAGTGCCCGGTAGAGCGCGCTGTCCATGTTGTCGAAGGCATCGATCATCATCATGGAAGGCGTGACCGGGCTGGTGGCCTCATTAATGTCATTGCCGAGGGCGGAATGGGAGTGCGGGTCGATGATGCC
Source organism: uncultured Acidobacteriaceae bacterium (assembly GCA_963834205.1). Classification (GTDB taxonomy): domain Bacteria; phylum Acidobacteriota; class Terriglobia; order Terriglobales; family Acidobacteriaceae; genus PALSA-350. The sequence continues at coordinate 151,062 of CAWIBI010000043.1, forward strand.
GGGGGTGAGGAATTTGCCCGTGGCATCGATGACCGCGGCATCCGCCGGAGCGCTTACCGTCGCCCCGGCGCCCGCAATCTTTCCCTGGTGAACCCAGACACTTCCCCGCGCAATGGTGCCGTGCGAGGCAGTCATTACGGTCGCGTTCTTGATGACGAAATCTGCCGGGGCACCGGGCGGCTGAGCCAGAAGGCCTAAAGGTGCAGTGAGCACAGACATCAAAAGACTCAGCTGCGGGCCCTTGAGGTTGATGAATGAACTTGAGGACAAATCAATGAGCTCCCGGATGAGGATCGTAGGGCCGGAGGGACTTGTTTCCCCACGAGCCAATATACCCCGGCAGGTCCTGTTGTTGCCGATACGCTCTACCAGGAAATCGACGGGCTGGTTTGCTGATCCACCACCTGGTAGCCTTCCGGAACCTTAAAGAGCTGCGGATCAGGGTCTCCCGTGTCCAATTCCGTGACAGTGAACGTCTGCGTGCCGATGCGCGGATCGGAGCGGCTGGACAGCAGATTAAATCCCAACCGCGGCGAGTGCCAGTACTCCAACACGATCTGGATAGGCCGATCATTCCCCATTACGCCGGTGTTGATGGTCGTGGTCTGCCGGGTGCCCAGCGTATCCACGCCCTGCAGCGTCTTCATGCCCAGATTCTCCACCGTTTGGGAGGCATCTTTCGTCTGATACGGGCGTGCTCCCGAATCCTCTCCTTCGAATACCGCGGACTGCGGCGGGTGATATGACGTAAGGTCGCAGATTTTTTTGAAGGTGCTGCAGGTGTAGAGAGTGTGATTGATCGGGTCGGCAATCTGAATGAAGTTCATCGCTGATTTCACATCGCTCCCTTTGGGAACCAGGAGCCAGCGTTCCTCATAGACGCGTCCTGCGCTGTCGCGTGCAATGTGGCGCTTATTGGTAAGCGTGTAGGTGCCACCCTCGGCCATAGGGCGGGCCCACTCCGTCTCCAGGGTAGTGTAAAAAGGCGCGTTGGGCAGCGGGGGAATGACGATGCTTTCTAAAACCTCGCGCGTACCCCCATCCTGAGGCCGCGAAGGCCGGGTTGGCGGCTGCACCTGCTGCTGGGCCATGGCGATGGAAACGATGCCAGTCAAAACGACGAGTGGAGTGATCCTCACTGGAGCCCCTCCTTTAACCAATGGTCCGCCACGCGAATGGCCTTTGCGATGATGGTCATTGAGGGATTCACCGCGCTTGCCGACACGAAGCAGGAAGCATCCACGACATAAAGATTGTCCAGATTCTTCACTAGAGCACGGTATCAGGTTTACCTGCTCGAAAATACGAATTCATTGCCATCGGGGTCTTTGAATTTCGCCATCGTTCCCCACACTTCTTTCTTCGGTTCTACCGTCAATTCCACCCCTTTGGATTTGAGGATCTTCGCCGTCGCAAAAACGTCGTCGCACCAGAATGTGACCGGTTGGAAGCCGCCAATCCGGCTTTCTTGACCCGGGGGTGTGAAGAGCGCCAGGGTGGTGTCGGCGCCCGGGATGAGCAGTTCAATCCAGCGTTGCCCCGGTCCAAAGGGTTGATCGGTCGCGACTTTAAACCCGACCTTTTCGGTATAAAACTTCAACGCAACATCCTGGTTGCGCACGGGAATGCTCACGATCTTAACTCCGCGAATCATCTTGCTTCCTCCCCACTCCGAAACTGTTCGCAACATAACCCGCGCCACCCCGGCGCTGCAATCTGGTACTCGATGCTATATTGATGGCTGGTATAGCGATGTTCCATGTGGATGAGTATGTGATCGACGTATTAATGCGCGATCTCGTCGGCCACGACCGTAGGCCGGCCAGCTTTCTGGTGTACTTGTGGCTGGCTGCGGAGCAGCAGCGCCAGGGCGAGGCCGTCGCCATCAGCTACCAACAGCTGGCGGAGTCGATCGGTATTTCGAAAAGCTCAGCCCAGGCGGCCGCCGGCTGGCTGGCCAAACGAAAACTCCTGGCGGTAAGCAAAACCAGCTCTACAGCGACCCCCGTCTACGCCGTTAAGAGACCATGGTCATCTAAGTAAGAGCGTCTCGTCCTCCGACGCCTCTATGTCCGAAAATGAACGATTTTTCCGTCCGCGGAAACTATCATCGGCAAAATGGCATCCCAAGACCAGGCATCCACTTTGAGTACGGTCGAGAACTACGTAAGGCAGGGCCAATTGCCGCAAAAGCCGCGAGCCCACCAGCGCTGGCGGTGGATCACCTGGGTCGCTCTGATCGCAGTGTTCGTGCTATTGCTTGTGGCCGAAATCATGCTCAAGAGAGCCGAACCGATCCTCAAAGGCCGGGTCCTCGAAACCCTCAGCACTCGCTTCGACAGCCGGGTGGAGCTGGATGACCTGCAGGTGTCCCTCATCAGGGGCCTGGCAATCTCGGGAAAAGGCCTGCGCATCTTTCCCCCGGATGATGTGGTAGCTGCTGGGGCAAAGGCTCCGCTCATTGCCATTCAGCAATTCGAGTTTCATGCCGGGCTGATTGGCCTGTTCCTCAAACCCACCCACGTGCGCACGGTCCACGTGCAGGGGCTGGCCATCAATATTCCGCCGAAGTCGATGCGGCAACAGGGCGCTTCGCGGTCGCGGCATCAGGGAAAGCTGAAGATTGTCGTGGAGGAAATCGTCTTCGATGATTCGAAACTTGTGATTGGCACGGATAAGCCGGACAAGGATCCGAAGATATTCGACCTTAAACATATCGTTCTGCGCGACGTGGGATCACAATCTGCGTCGCCCTATGAAGCGTGGCTCACCAACGCCATCCCGACAGGGGAGATCCACGCAGCCGGTACCTTTGGCCCGTGGAACACGGAAGCTCCGGGCGACTCGACCGTGACGGGCAAGTACACCTTCGAGCACGCTGACTTAAACACCATCAAGGGAATTGGGGGCATCCTGCATTCCGTGGGTGAGTTCACCGGCCGGCTGGACCGGATCGAGGTCCATGGAACCGCAAATGTGCCGGATTTCTCGCTGGATACGGCCAACCATCCCATGCCTCTGGAGACACAATTCTCGGCAGTTGTGGATGGCACCTCGGGCGACACCTATCTGCAGCCGGTGGATGCAAAGCTGGGCAAATCGCAGTTTTCCTGTAGCGGGGCCGTGGTCAACCACAAAGGGCAGGGGCACTCCATCGATCTTGACGTGAACGTGCCGGCCGGCCAGATCCAGGACTTTCTGGAATTGGCGGTCAAGACGCAGCCGGTGGTCATGGCCGGTGTCCTGGGCATGAAAACCAAGCTTCACATCCATCCCGGCAAGGAGAGCGTAACCCAGAAGCTGGAGCTGAAAGGCGACTTCACGCTGCAGCAGATCCACTTTACCAATCCCGACCTGCAGGACAAGGTGGACATGCTGAGCCTGCGCGCAGAAGGGCTCCCCAAGCAAGCCAAGCCGGGAGCAGCGGATGTGACCTCGGGCATGACCGGCAGATTCCAAATGGCCGACGGAAAGTTGAATTTGCAGGATCTGAACTACGCGATGCCGGGGGCAACCGTGCAGCTGGCGGGCGTCTACACGCTGGACGGCAAGAAGTTTGATTTCGCGGGCAAGGTAAGAACCCAGGCCAAGCTATCGCAAATGGTGGCTACCAGGTGGAAGAGCTGGATGTTGAAGGTGGCGGATCCCTTCTTCCACAAGCATGGCGCCGGAGCAGAGATACCGGTGAAGATGACAGGGACCAATACGGCTCCCAAATTCGGCCTGGATATCGGCCACTAAGAAATGTTCAGCCCCTGGTCCGATGAGAAGCTCAGCGGCTAAAAGGCATCTTGATGTCTTATGACGGGTGTCTGCGTGAGACTCGAAAAGCGCCCCAGGCTAAAGGAATTTCCATGCTGCCGAGCTAACAGTCGGCCTGACGTCTTCAAGGCGCTCGCACTTGAAGAGCTCCGTGAACGGCAACCAGCAGCACGGCGGCGCGGGCAGCGCGCCCACGGCGAGAGGCAGATGCCGGAAGAGCCATCCTGTGAGCACAGCGGAGAGAAAATATACCGATAAGACAGTGGCCTGCATCATCAGCCGCTGCTCAAATTCCAAATATTGCGGGGGCGCCTGCTCTCGTTTCTGTCTTGGCAAACGCACCAGGCCTGTCAGCATCGTCGTCCAGGTCCCGGTGATGTAAGTGGTCACAATGCCGGGAATATTCAACTGCACCATGGCGGCGCTTTGTATGCCTATCGCCAGCGCTACAGCGCCCAGCAACAGCTTGAGATTTGGCCAGCCGTGGGCGTGGTGGGTTATCCAACCGGCCTCCGCTCCGGCCAGCAAGAGACCTTCCAGCATTAATGTCCAGGAGATCGTTTTCGACCAGTAGGTTCCCGGGCGCACATTCCGGGTCAGGAAAGAACCGAACACGGCTCCAACGCCATAGCATCCGAGAGAGATTGCAGGATGAAGCAGGTCACCATGATCCTGAAACACCGCAATCCCCAGCAACACCGTGTTGCCAGTCATATTTGCGACAAAGGCATGGCCGAGCGCGAAATAGCTCCACCCGTCAGCGCATCCCGCACAAGCTGCAAGCATAAGCAGACGGACGTCGCGTTCGACCGAGCGCACTCGTCACCCCACATTTATTGGGATGGAAAATTCCTGTTTACCGTCCGAACGAATAGGTCACTTTTACCACGCCGGAATCAATTCCCGGGTTGACCTCGCCTCTGCCACCGTTGGAGAGGTGATGGTAACGATACTCCAGCCGGCAGGAGCGCGTGTGTGTCTGGAATATGTCCACACCCGCTCCTAATTCAAACGTAAAGTTGAACGCGGCGCTGTTGAAAACCGGGATATCTCTGGGAGCCACGACAAAGCCGCCCAGGCTGGTGACGAAGGGCTGTATGCGCCTGTGCGGCAATACACTCAGCCGGTATCCCAACGGGCTGAATCCGCTTACATAGGTCGATCGCATGCCGCCGATGTAGGTTGCGGTTCCCAAATAGACCGCGTTCGAGGTTACCAGAAGTACTTCCAAGGGGGTTTTGGTCACCGGGGAATCCACGGGAATCGGGGAGCTGAAATCTACGATCCCGGAATAGGCCGGCTGCTGCGGGAACTGTAAGGCGAAGCCTTTGAGTACCGGATCGCTCACCTTCATCAGCGGACGCACTTCAGCAACCCAGCTGCCCGAGAGGTTGTTGTTGACGAAACTCCGTCGCTCCAGGCTGGCTCCCACAGCGCTTATCTTTCGTCCGTCGGCGTAGCCAATCAGCATGTGACTGGAATCGTTGGAATACTCCACGAATCCACTCAGCGCGGTGCGATTGGAATAATATCCGCCCACATCCTGCGCCCAGGTCATGGTGCAGGCGGTGAGTCCCATCAGCAGGCAGAGGCCTGCCTTGCTTATCCAACGTTGAAAGCCCCAGGTTTGCAGCATCCCGATTCATCCTCGTGCGGCGAGCACGCCGCTGTGCGTAGATATTCGTGGTTCCGAATTTCTGCGACGGCCGGGGGACCGGGCATTCTTCTGGATTTATCCGTTCAGAAGGGGACGGTGTGTTTCGAAATATCTCGCTCAAGAGCCCGGGGGGTGGAACTCGTAACGAGAGGATGTCTAGTCTTACCGCGAACAGTGGTATCGGTTCTGTTCAGCTTTTCTTGAGAAAGCCGCGCCTCAACTCACTTCGATGCAAAGCAATCGTAACATCGAGACCATGTGCTTCCGTTCTCGAATCGGCCGGGGCCTGTGGGAAATAGTCACCTGGATTCTTAAACTTTCGTTTCAAACATTCACGGCACGATAGATCGCACAGATCTCTGCCCGGGTGGGAAAGGCCCACGCCTCATAGTCCTCTTCGCTCATAGGCGAACTCGTCCCTGCCAAAGCCTGATCAGCCACGGAAGCTCGCCAGCATCGACTCCAGTTCCGGATGGATGTACACCAGGTACAACTCCCGCGGCTGTTTTTCCAGCGAGGATTCCAGGTTGTGAAACACCCGCTCCATGACCGGCTTGGTAAACGCATTCCACATATAGACGACGAACGGACCGGGTGGCCAGAGAAACTCGGTCGCATCGCCCTGCATGGAGACACCGGCGGTCGAGGAACCGCTGCCAGCCGGCATAACGCGCGATGTTGGCCTGGGCGACGCGGTCCAGTTGGGAGAGAGCTCGACCCCAATAATCTCGCGAAATGGATAGTCCGAAGCCAGCAGCAGTGCGCGGCCCTTGCCCGATCCCACATCGACAAAGCGGAAGCGCTGGCAGTCCAGATGCAGCTGCTCCACCATCGCGCGCATGATCGCGTGAAACACCGACGGGGCAACGGCAAAGTATCCGTTGTTGTAGACATCGTGCTGGTGGCCGGAGCGCAGGTCGTAGATCAGCCCGCTGGTCTCTACGCCAAAGCGCTCATCGAAGGGATGCACTGCGCGATAGCTGCGGTATTGGCCCTGCTCCATGCGGGGCCATGCGGCGTGCTCTCTCCGGCCCAGTTTGCGCCACAACCGCCCGATCTCGTCTCTCATCGCGTTCTCGCGGCATGGCGGCGAACTAATCCAGTCCCAGCTTCTTCCAGATTCCATCCACGCGAGCCTTGGTGGCCGCATCCATGGCGATCATTTGCGGCCATGGCCGGGTAAAGCCTTCCGCGTTCCATTTGCGGGTGGCGTCAATGCCCATCTTGCTGCCGTAGTTGGGCAGGCGGGAGGCATGATCGAGTGAGTCGACCGGGCCCAGCGTGAACTGGATGTCCCGCTCAGGGTCGATATTGTTGGCTACCCGCAGCGTCACTTCGCCCAGTCCTGAACATCGCAGTCCTCGTCGACCACGATGATGCACTTGGTAAACATCGCCTGGCCCAGCGACCAGATGCCGTGCATCACCTTGCGCGCCTGCCCGGCATAGCTCTTGCGGATGGAGACGATCATCAGGTTGTGAAACACGCCTTCCACCGGCAGGTTCACGTCCACAATTTCCGGTATGGTCAGCCTCATCAGCGGCAGAAAAATACGCTCCACCGCTTTGCCCATCCAGGCATCTTCCATCGGCGGCTTGCCCACGATGGTCGCGGCATAAATGGGATCCTTGCGATGCGTAATGCAGGTGATATGAAAGACGGGGTACTCCTCCTCCATGGTGTAGAAGCCGGTGTGATCGCCAAACGGGCCTTCCATGCGCAGTTCGTCCAGCTCCACGTAGCCCTCGAGGACGATCTCCGCATTCGCCGGCACTTCCAGATCCACGGTTTCGCATTTCACCAGCTCGACTGCCGCCTGGCGCAGAAATCCCGCAATGACGAACTCTTCGACCTCGGGAGGAGCGGGCACAATGGCGGAAAAGGTGGTGCGGGATCGGTGCCGATGGCCACCGCCACTTCCAGCCGGCGGTCTTTGCTCTGGGCCACGGCGTTGCTTTGGGCCACGGCAATCCCGGGCAAGGGGGCATCGCGGCGGGCGGGTGGTTCCTCCTGCCGTCTCCGCCATCACTCGCACCCGGGCGGCGCGTACATCTCCAGAAGCGTCTGCGACCGCGGCTGCCCGCAGCCGCTCCGCAGGTGCTCCGCGGCTACCTTCTGCCGTTGCCAGTGCATGCCCGTGGTTTGCCCGTCGTAGACCTGCATGCGGTACATGCCCACGTTGCGTTTGCCGCTTTTGGGGTCGCGGGTAATCACGCAGGGCAGGGTAATGAAGCGGCCGCCATCCAGCGGCCAGCACTGGAGCACGGGAAAGTCCAGCACGCTGAAGTTTTCCCGCAGGATGACCTGCTTGCAGGGCGCGTCTTTGGCGGCAACGGTGCGAGGAAAAAACCGGCCCACCTCGGCCAGCATGGGAAGCATCTTCAGCTTTCCCAGAAGGCCTTCCGGCGATTTGAGTTGGAGCAGGCTCTCGATGCGTCCCGCCACGTCATCCAGGCTATCGACATTGAGCGCCAGCTTCATGCGCCGCTCGCTGCCGAACTGGTTCATCAGCACGCGGCCGCCTGGGTATCCCTTTACGTTTTCAAACAGCAGCGCCGGCCCGCCGGGGGCGCTTTTGCTCCACCCGGCCTGCCCACTTGGACACCCGGTCGGTAATTTCGGCGATCTCGAGAATGGGATCCACGGGCTCGTGGATGTGCTTCAACTCGCCTGCTTTGTCCAGCGCCTTGATCCAACCCCTGAGGTCGTCGTATGCCAATGCGGTCTCCAGCCCCATCCTGGGGCTCACCCATACTATCCGTGAGCAGGGAACCACGGCCGGCTGACAGGCTGTCGAAGCCCGGGCTAGAAGGCCGTCGCTGCCCGAGACTGGGATTCGAAATCATGCACTGCTCAGGGGCGACCTGGACTAGAGCTCAATTCTCAACCAATCGCTGTGCAGCACGACTGTAGTCGTGCCGTTAATAGGAATGAACATGAGAATTCCATGGGCATGTAAAGAGCCTACCTAGGCGCTCGAATACGCTACCGGAGGGCTTAGTGGCTCCCACTGCATGATCCCATAGGTCTCGACGAGCGCAGGCCTGAGGGCGTCATGCCTCGATGAGTATTTGGTTTATAGAGGTCGTGTTCTAGACAACGCATGATCTTTCTGCAGCCTGTAAAGACCGTACCGTCAGATGCTGGGGCTAGTCTCATAAGGCCCTGACTTAATAGTCGTGCCGACTGGATCACAAAGCATTAGTTCTGCGGTGAAACTCAAGTCCCGCGTGAGAGACTGGGCGCACTGGTCCTCTGCATGGACCCTCAGGTTTCACTCATGGTTTCGGAATTAGGGAGTGCTGATGTCGGACGCTACTCGCCCCGCATCCACCGGTCCATGAGCGTCTGGGCGCAGCGCGCACCGCATAGGTGTCTGACCTTGGCGGCGTGCGAGAGCATGACATTCCATGGCGTCAACCTCAGCATTGGCTGCTCAGGAGCCTTGGGGATAAGGGATGCCGGCTCGGTCAACGCCAGCCACCAGTCCTCCGCCTCCCCCCTTGGATTACCGCAAACATCGCAGTGGTAAGTCTCTGTAAACGCCATACAAATCTCTCCCATGGAGCAAAGCCAAACCTACCACGAGGATCTCCGGCGGCCAATCCCCGGAAGGGTGACTTGTGATCAGGCGATACTCGCCGGCTGTTCCTCGTACTGCTCCAAAGGAAAGCCGAGCTTTTTCCACTGATCGAAGCCCCCCAGCAGCGGACGGACCCGGTAGATTCCATTCTGCCGGAGCTTCATCGCCATCTTGGCGGCCGTTGCTTCACTGGGACAGGTGCAGTACAGGATCACGTCGCGGTCGCGCGGGATCTCCCCGCTGCGTTGCATCAGGGTCTCGGGCGAGAGCCGGATCGCGCCCGGCAGCACCCGGGGGTCGGGCAGATAGTCGAGCGGATGACGCAAGTCAACGATATACGGGTTCTGCCCGCCGTCCAGCATGCGCTTCAGCTCCACCGGGTCCAGCCGTGAGGTCCGAACCTGCTTGCAAAAAAGCCTGCTGCTTCCACACCCGGTAGCCCAGCAAGCCGAGGATGGCGAGCAGGAACAGCGCGCCCGCGAAATGGCCCATCCAGGAAAGCGCCCCGGGATGGACGTCTTGCAGAACATCACCGAAGAAACGCCCGATCAGGGTAATCGTTGCCGCCCAAAACAAGGCGCCCGCCAGGTCGTAAGCCAGAAATACGCGATACTTCATCCCCGTCTGTCCGGCAATGGGCGCTGCCACCGTGCCCAGGCCCGGCACAAACTTGGCCACCAGCAATGCCTGCTCGCCATACTTGGTGAAATAGTCTTCTGTCTTGCGAACGCAGGTGGACCGCTCAAAAGAGAGCCGGCACACCAGTTTCACCATGGTGCTGCCAAAACGCTTGCCCAACAGGTACCAGAGTGAATCGCTGACAAAGCAGCCGGCCACGACCGCAATCAGGACCAGCGGAAGCGATAGTTTGTGGGTCGCGGTCAAGGTGCCTGCGGCCAGCAGCAGGGGTAGGCTGGGCACCGGGCACGCCAAGCTGCTCCCCCATCACCCACAGAAAAAGGATGACGTAAGCGAAATGCAGGAAAAAACTAAACCCTAACGCCATAACGCACTTGCCTCTTGTATGTGTCTTCCCTTAGATGATCGCTGAATGGGAAACGGTGCTGCCAGGCATTTTAGCCAAGCGGCCCACGCGCTTGGCTTTTAGCTTACGGTAAGGCGGCCCAAATCAGCGACTTGTACTCTGCGGAGGCGGGCGCGACAGCATATGAAGAGACACCTAGTAGAATTCCCAGAAGTTCGGGTCGCATGGTGAACGGTTCCAAGTCTGTTCTTGCTTCCATCACGGTTCTGCTGAGCCTATCGATCCCGGTGGCAGCGAGCGCCTCAAGCTTCTCCGCCTCAAGCTTCTCCGCCTCAGGGGGACAATTCCGCCCAGGCCATGGAATTCGCCGATAAGCCGAATTTCACCGTTGCCGGGGTGACCGATTGGACCGCCGTGGGCGGCCATGGATCGGATTCCACTTTGCGTACCAGCGAAGCTCTGGCCCGTGAAACGCTCACCCTCAAGCCGGATGGCTCGGGACCCGCTGCCGAACCCGCCAAGGAGCCGAGTCGAATCCGAAAGCAAGCTGCGCGCAGCTCTGGCCGCCGCTCCCGGGAGTTTTGCGGCAAACCATCAGCTCGGGCGATTCTATCTCCAGGCCGGCAGATATCGAGAGTCGATTCCGCTGCTGCAGGCCGCCTACCAGATCGATCCAGCGAATCGTGGCAACGAGTACGATCTGGCCCTGGCCTACCAGGCAAACCGGCGATTTCCCCCAGGCGCGTGAGCATGTCCAGAAATTGCTGGCGCATGCAAGACAATGCCGGCCTGCATCGCCTGTTGGGTGAGCTTGACGAGAAAATGGGCGATCCTTTGGCCGCTGTCCACGAGGATGAGCAGGCCGTCCGCCTGGATCCCAGCGAAGCAGAATTATTTCGCCTGGGGCTCGGAGTTATTGCTTCACCGGGCCGTCTGGCAAGCCGCGGAGGTTTTCAAGAATGGAACCAAGGCATATCCCAAGTCGGCCAGAATGTTGGCTGCGCTGGGCACGGCTCTTTTTGCCGGCGCCCTCTACGATGAGGCGGCCGGCAGTCTCTGTGCCAGGCTTCCGACTTGAATCCGGCCGATCCCGAGCCCTACATCTTCATGGGCAGGATAGAGATGGCCGCACCCAAGCCGTTGGCCTGCATTGAGCCCAGACTGGCGCGGTTTGTGCAGCAGCAACCCGGAAACTCGCTCGCGAACTACCTTTACGCCATGGCCATCTGGAAACGGCAGCAACAGCCGACGGACCAGGAGGCCTCTGCAACAGGTGGAAAGCCTGCTTACCAAAGCAGTGGCGATCGACCCTAAATGCGGCGACGCTTACCTGCAGCTTGGGATCCTCTCTTTTTCCCAACACCATCCTGAAAAGGCGATTGGCTTTTACACCAAGGCAATCGAGGTGGACCCACAGCTCGGCGAGGCCCATTACCGGCTAGGCGTGGCCTATGATCGGATCGGATCGCCGGAAAAGGCCGCAGCAGGAATTTCAGCTGCATGACGAGATCGAAAAGCTGCAGGCAGCTGCTGTCGAACGCCAGCGGCGAGAGGTGAAGCAGTTCCTGGTAGTTCTCGAGGGCAGCCGGGTCTCCGCCGCCTACTAAATGCAGAGCAGCAGTGCAGGAGGCCTTCGAATGTTCAAGTTATTGGCGCGTGCTGCTGCTTCCGGTGATGACGATGTACGCCAGCGACCTGCCGAGCCGGAAATATCTGAACCTGGCCGCCATCAAGACGATGGTTGCCGCTTCGGAAGCGAAAGCCAAGGAGCTGAACGTCGAAGTGACGATCTGTATCGTGGATGAAAGCGGCAACTTGCTTTTTCTTGAAAAGGGAGACGGCGCCTCGCTCAACACCTTGCAGTTTGCGCAGAAGAAGGCCCGGCATGCTGCCGCCTATGGCAGCCCTTCAAGAGAAGGAGCCGAAGCAGTCAAGAACGGCAATGTGGAAGACCTTGCTTTTCCCAATTTTTTCCCCAACCAGGGAGGCCTGCCCATTCGCGTGGATGGCCAGCTCCTCGGCGGGATCGCGGCGAGCGGCGCAAAGTCTGAGATTGACGAGCAAATTGCGCAAGCAGGGCTCGATGCGCTACTCAAAGAAATAGCGCGTGCATCTCGTTTGTGGTAATCCACGTACCATCCCGACGCCACTGCAATCAGTTCTGAAACAGCGCGGTGTATTATGAAACAAAAAATAGATCGCGAATTTAAGCGACAGTGAAATTTCAACGCAGCACGAGTTCTGTGAACGTTACGCTCAGCCCTACGTGAACCACAGCGCATGAACATCAGGGAAGTAGCAAAGAGAGCCGGGGTTTCCACAGCCACCGTTTCACGTGTGGTGAACGGCACGGCGCCTGTGGACGCGCGTACGGAAAAGCGTGTCCGGGCGGCGATCCAACGCAGCGGATATTACCCCAACACCCATGCGCGCACTCTGGGGACAGGCAAGAGCCATATCTATGGCATGATCATCTCCGACATCGAGAATCCATTCTTTCCCGAACTGGTGAAGTGCTTCGAGCGCCTCGCGGTAGAGCATGGCCACGAAGTCCTGATTGCCAATACCGACTACCAGGCGGAGCGCATGGAGATTTGTGTCCGGCGGATGTTGGAGCGCAAGGTGGACGGGGTCGCCATCATGACCTCGGAGATGGAACCCGCACTCATCCAGATGCTGAGCGGCCGGGGCATCCCCATCGTTTTTCTGGACACCGGAGTCAGTCGGACACGGAATCAGCAACATCTCCCTGGACTATGACAGCGGCGTCGATCAGGCAATCGACCACTTGACCTCGCTGGGCCACCGCAGGATCGCCTTTGTCAGCGGGCCGGCCAACCTTGCTTCCGCCAGAACGCGGCATGAGGCATTTCTAGCGTCGCTGCGGCGCAAGAAACTCGAGTGCAGCGAAGAGTTCATTCGTGCGGCTAACCATCGCTTCGATGGAGGCTACGCGGCGATGCTAGAGATATTGAAGCTGCCGGTGCGTCCGACAGCCGTGTTGGCCTCGAACGATCTTACGGCCATCGGAATCATGGGCGCCGTTTATGCTGCCGGGCTGCGCGTTCCGGAGGACATTTCGGTCGTAGGCTTTGACGACATTGCACTCAGCAGCTTTATGCCGCCGCCCCTGACGACGATCCGCCTGTCGCGTGCGGAAATCGCTGAGTTTGCCTTCAACTTCGCTTTATGCCGCAAGCCAGCGCGGAGAAAGCGAGGGCGTCACCCACATCGTGCGTGCGGAACTGGTGATTCGTCAATCCACCGCGGCGGTCCGGCCGGAAGTGAGCCTCCGAGTTGAGGCGGCGGCACCCGGCCCTGCCCTCATCGGCTAAAGCCGCGAGTTGCGAATCTCATGGCTTGACATACGGGGTAAGTCCGTACCCGTGCTCAATGGAAGCCCGGACGGCTTCACTCGAAGCCCGTTACGTTCTGGCTTGATGATGCCATCGCCCTCGCGGATGGTGATGATCTGATTCGCCTTGACCTGGGTGAATTTTTCGATCTTCTGCGTCGTCGGCCATTTTACTTCGATCAGGTCCACGGTTTCAACTTTGCCCAGCCCGAAGTGAAGCCGCAGATCGCTTTGTGACATGACGCTGGTGCCGCTGTGGACCTCATCCATCTGGATATGCTTTCCCGTCACGACCCGCACCCGCGCTCCAATGGCGGTGCGATTGCACTTGGTTCCCACCAGCTTGATCTTGATCCAGTTCTGTTTATTGCCGCCCTCATTGCGAAGCAAGGATGGCAAATCGTTCATGTTCAAAATCAGCACATCCATGTCGCCGTCGTTGTTATAGTCTCCGAAAGCGGCGCCGCGGCTGGAGAAGTGTTCGCTGATGCCTGGCCCCATTTCCGACGACACGTCTTTGAAACGGCCGTTCCCTAGATTCCTGTAAACCAGTCGCGGATTCTTGAAAGTCTGGCCGAAATTGTAGTTATCAATCTCAGGATAGACGTGGCCGTTGATCTGGATGATGTCGGGCCATCCGTCATTGTCGTAATCGACAAAGCCGCAGCCCCAGGCTACATAACGGTTGTTGACGCCAACACCGGCGGCAAAGGTGACGTCGCTGAAGGTTCCATCGCCATTGTTGTGGTACAGGTTGCAGGTGTCATCGGCAAAGTTGGTCTTGAATATATCGAACCAGCCGTCACAGTCATAATCGGCCACGGCAACGCCCATCCCCGCCTGCTCGTGTCCGTTGTCACTGTAGGCGCAACCTGCCATGACGGCGATATCGGTGAACGTGCCGTCATGGTTGTTCTTGAACAGGATGCTGGGTTCGGAGTCCACGGCGACATAAATGTCCGGCCACCCGTCATTATCGAAGTCGTAGGAGACGGCGGTGATCGAGTATCGCGGGCCGGGCTTCAGAATCCCCGACTTCTCAGAAACATCGGTAAACGTGCCGTCTCCGTTGTTGTGATAAAGGATGTTCGTGTCGCCCGGAAGTCCCCGCGGACCGCACATGATAGGAACACCCTTCCACTGGCAGTAGTGGTGTCGTTGGCAGGAGGGATCGTTTGCGGATCCAACGTGAGATAATTGCAAACAAAAAGATCGAGGTGGCTGTCCCGGTCGTAGTCGAGAAAAGTACAGCCTGCGCCCCAGCGAACCTTCGCCTGGTCAAGGCCGGCTTTATGCGTGACATCGGTAAACGTGCCATCTCCGTTGTTGCGGAAAAGAATGTTGTGTCCCCAGAAACAGCAAAACAAGTCATCCCATCCATCATTGTTGTAATCGCCTACGCAGACACCGGTCTGCCAACCGGTACGCGCCAATCCCGATTTTTCGGTGACGTCGGTAAACGTGCCATCGCGGTTGTTCTTGTACAGATGAGAGGTCGGCGCTTTTCCTGGAGGCCAATGCGCGTCCAGCCGATCTCCATTGGTGAGATAGATGTCCAGCCATCCGTCATGGTCATAGTCGAAAAAGGCCAGTCCGCTTCCTTTGGCCTCAATGATGGATCTTTTATGGTCGACGCCGCCCCACACGTTGGGGACTGGTCAGCCCGGCTTGCTGCGCCACATCCACAAACTGGACCGGAGAGTCGCAGCGGGAGTCGCGACCGCGGCTTGCACCAGGTCCGGGTTTCTCCAGTTCCACAGGGGAGTTGCAAGAGCCTCTGTCAGCGTGCTGCCGAGCATGAAGAGAGATGAGCCGAGGAAGCGCCTTCGCGGAAAAATCATAGCTTGCGATGATTATAGAGATTCATCGGGCCGGCACTTTGGGGAACGGATGGGGGACAATGCCCGCGCCTTCTTTGACCGCGATGATGGTATCGATGGGCACGTTCAGCAGCTTGTCAACCTGGCCGCTGGGCCAGGTGATCACCAGCGACTCGATTTTGGATCGCTTGCCCAGGCCAAAATGGATTCGCGGATCGCTGGCCGACATATAGCTCGTACCGCCCTCTGCCTGCTCCACATGCACAAATCCTTCCGAGGTCAGTTTCAGTTGAGAGCCGGTGCCGTCCCGGTTGGATTTTGTCCCGATCAACTTCACCTCGAGCCAATGATTGGCATTGCCTCCGTCATTGCGCAGCAGCTCCGGATAATCTCCGCGATTGTTGACGGCAATGTCGATATCGCCATCGTTGTCGAAATCCGCGGTAGCGAGCCCACGACCCGCGACCGGGCGAAGAAAATCAGGACCGAGAGACGCGGACGACATCTCGAAATGGCCATGGCCTAAGTTGCGGAACATCAGCAGCGGTTCTTTGTAGGAGACCTCGCTGTGATAAAGGCTCACGTTGTCCAACATGGCGCCATTCAACTGCAGGATGTCAACCCAGCCGTCGTTATCGTAGTCCAGGAACTTGGCCGCCACCCCGCTCAGCAGCCTCGCCTTCGCGCCGATTCCGGAGCTGTAAGTATCATCCGTGAATGTTCCGTCTCCGTTGTTGAGGTACAGCCGGTTTAATTCAAAATCAAGATGGGTGATGTACACGTCCAGCAAACCGTCGCCATTCACATCCGCGGCGTCGATGCCCATCCCTGCTTCGTACTTGCCATCTTCGCTCGCCGCCAGTCCGGAGATCAGCGAGACATCTTTGAAGGTGCCGTCGTGATTATTCAGAAACAGGAAATTTGGCCAGGTATCGTTGGCAATCGCGATATCCGGCCAGCCGTCGTTATCGAAGTCGGCCAGCACCACTCCCATCCCTTTCGATTCGGGCAGGCCGACTCCCGACTTGTCGCTCACGTCAGTAAAAGTGCCATCGTGGTTGTTGTGGTAGAGCTTGGTTTTCTGGCCTTTGTAGTTGCCTGGATTGCAGTAAGAGCGATAACCAGGAGCGCGTTCTCCGCACCAGAGGTTGTTCTTGGGGCTCCACTCAATGTAGTTGGTGACCACCAGGTCGAGCCACCCGTCTTTATCGTAATCGAACCATCCGGCACTGGTTGACCATCCACCTTCGTCGGCAACCCCAGCCTTGGCAGTGACGTCGGTGAAAGTGCCGTTGTGATTATTGTGGTAGAGAATGGCGCGTCCATAGCCAGTCACGTAGAGATCGGGAAAGCCATCATTGTCGAAGTCTCCCACAGCCACACCCTGCCCATAATGCCCTTCGCCGCCTACGCCGGCTTTTTCGGTGACGTCGGTAAATGTTCCGTCACCGTTGTTGTGATAGAGCGCTGAGCGCAAGGGCGCAGGAGGTTTGTAAATGTCGGTGGCGGCGGATTGCACGAAGTAGAGGTCCATGAGCCCGTCCTGATCGTAGTCGATCCATGCCACGCCGGTGCCCATGGTTTCGAGATAGTACTTCTGGTCGGTTTGCGTGGAGTCCTGAAGAAAGGTGATGCCCGCAGCCTTGCGAACGTCAGTGTAGCGAACGGTGATGGGAGCGTCCGGCGTTTTCCCGGCTGGTGAGAACCGGCCGGGCTGGATTGGGTCCCTTTGCATGCCCCCAGGTCTCAAAAGCGATACCTGGGCCACCCCCGATGCTGCGACCAGGGCCGTCAGAATGCCAAGACAGAATCGGTGGGCCACGCTCAGAGCGTCCTATCTGCAAGCGACAGCGCGAGTTGCAACAGCTGCTGCCGGTTGGCCATGGTCATGGGCTCATTGGCAGCCGGCGAAGTCGCCGGCGCCTGTGCCAGGACCTGTTCGATCCGGTCGATGTCCAGGGCGCCGCTTTCGCTGCTGTTCTTGAAACGGTTCAGGACTTCTTTGGCTTTATCGATCTGTCCGGTTTGAAAATAAAAAACACCCAGGGTTGAATAGCTGCCGGGCCATTCCGGAAGCAAATCCACCGCGCGCTCGAAATGCTGTCCGGCCTCTGCGGTGTTTCCTTCCAAAGCTGAAGCAATTCCCAGGCCCCAGACAATCTTTCCCGAGCCCGGGATGCGAGCCTGGCCTTGCAGCAGCGTCTGCTTGGCGCCGGCGATGATTATGCTCGCGAAACTCGCAGCAGCGCAAGCGCGAGATAGTCCTGATCGTTGTCTGGATTGCGCGTGATGGCATTGCGGTAAATCTCTTCGGCGCGGGCCGTGTCGCCCAGGTGCGCGTAGATATCTCCCAGCAGAGCCAGGTAGGCATCGTCTTTGCGCCCTTGCTCTGAAACCTGCTCCGCGGCATCGAGGGCCTCGGGATAAAGACCTTTGCGGAAGTAAGCGTCCGCAAGATCGAATTTTATTTCGTCCGAGTTGGGATTCGCCTGCAGCGCTCGCCTGGAAGTGCTGGATGGCATCGTCATACAGATGGTAGCGGGCGAGCAATACGCCGACTCCAGTTATGGTCCGGTAGTCGTCTGCGCTTACCTTGTCGAGCTGCGCAATGGTGCTTTTCGCCTCATCCACTTTCCCGATTTCAGATAAGCCTCGGCCAGCAGGTACAGACCTTCTGGCTGATCGGGGTGACTTGCTGAGCTCGTCTGTGAGTCTCGCGCGATATCCAATTGATTGCGGGCCTGGGGAGCAAGCTTGGAGCGATTATCCAGATAGTCGAAAAGATGCTCGTTACGGATATTGACCGTCGGAAGCATTTTTGGAGAGCGTTTGGAATACGCTTCAGATCGCGATCGGCGGCGGCCGTTTCATGCAGACTTCGTTCCACCATCGCGAGCTTGTAGTATCCGGTCGCCGGGTTGCGGCTGACTTTTACGTATCTCCTCAGCAGGTCGGCCGCTTCTGGAAATTTCTTGCTGGCGATGCGGAGGTTGGCCAGTTCCAACAGCGCATCGGCGAAGTCAGGATTTAAGCGCAGAGCCTGCTGAAACATCGCTTCCGCGCGCGTGGAATCTCCCTGCCGCTCTGCGATAAAACCGAGATTAAATAAGCAGCGCTGTTGTGAGGATCGAGCTTGAGCCCTTCCTGAAAGTATTGCTTCGCCTCATCGAACCGCCCCAGGCGCTGGTAAGAGAGTCCCAGTAAGGCGTACGAGCGCGCCGAAGGTTCGATTGCGATCACTTTCTTGAACTCTTCGATGGCCTTGTCCATCCTGTCTGCCATGCAGATAGCTCTCGCCCAGCGCGGCATGCAGATCGGCGCGCTGCGGGGCAATGGCAACCCCCGATTCCAGCAGCGGTATCGCATCCTCGAAATAATTCTGAGAAATGCTGATCTCGGGCCATGAGGAGGATGACGTCCGTATTCTCTGGGCGCGATCTTGTGCGCGCGAACCAGCAGATGCCAGCGCGTCCATCGGGCGCGATTCATCCGCAAGAGCCTGCGCCAGCAGGTAGAGAGTCTCAGGTGAGTCAGGTTTCAACTTGAGTGCGCGGTTCATATGCGAGTTCTGCTTGGGAGTATTCGCCGGTGCGAAGGTAAGGCCTGTCCCAGGTTGTAAAGAATTTCGAAGGTTCCCGGCTGTAAGGCGTCGGCCTTTTCCAGTTCTAACTGAGCAGGCCCGTATTGTTTTTCCGAGGCCAGCAATGATCCCAAGTGAGAAATGCAGCTGGATGTCATTCTTGTTCTGGGCTGAAAGTTCGGTTGCCCATGCCGCAAGCCTTCGCGGTGCGTTTGCTTGCGAGATAGGCGCGAATCAAGATTGAACTGGGTTGCGACATTCGCGGGACGCACGCGTTCAAAGTGCGGAATGGCTTCGCCGGGCGATCCCTTGCCGATCAGCAGGACGCCAAGGTTGTAGTTCGCATCGCGGTTGCCGGGATCAGCCGCAAAACGGTTCGAAATTCATTCTCGGCCAGATCAGGCTTCTGCTCAGACATGTAGACGTTTCCCAGATTGTTGTGAGTCTTTGCTGAGTCAGGAGCGAGTTTCAAGGCATGCTGAAATGCTTCGACAGCGTTGTGAAGTCCTGTTCGTCGCTGTAGATAAAGCCCAGCATATTGTAGGCTTCAACGCTGGCAGGATTGCGCTGCAGTTCCTCTTGCACCTTGCCCTCGCCTGATCGAATAGGCCCTGCTGGCGTAGCTCTTCAGCCTGCTGGAGATTTGGGGAGAGTTTGAAGATTGTTCTGCTTCCCTGGAGGTAGCGGAATGATGAGGCTGCTGGGCACTGAGCGTCAGGCTGCCAAGAAGAAGCAAAAAGATACTTCCGGCCCGGCATAAGCTCGACGCGGTGGACCATGCAATCGCGATTCTGGTTGCTTGCTGCATGAATACGCGACTCCCCATCCGCACATACCGTTGCCGAGTGCCTGTCCGAATGCCTGTCAAGGCAGCGATTGTAGCATTTCCAGGGCCTGCTTGCGCCCCCGGGTTCTGGGGCTGCAGGCGGAGCAACTCCTGCAGCACCTCTCTTGCTTGCTCCTTGTCGTTGCGCAGCACATAGAGGCGGGCAAGATTCAGATACGACTGGTCAAAGTTCGGAGCAACGCGGATGCAAGTCTTGAATTGCTCCTCCGCCTTGGCATAATCCTGCCCTGGACGAAGAGCACGCCGAGGTTGTTCAGGGCTTCGGGATAATCCGGACGCAGATCGACCGCTCTCTGCAAATACTCCGACGCGCGCTGCATCTGGCCTTGTTGGGCATAAAGCATGCCGAGACTGTAGTTGACTTCAGGATCATCGGGTTGAATCGCGAGCGCCTGATCCAGAAACTCCTGTGCCTTCTCAAAAGACCGCTGCCTGCGGTAGACATTCCCCAGGTTCAGCAGCGCGGTCCCGTAGCCCGGCCTCAGCAGCAGCGACTGCTGAAAGTTTTTGACCGCCTCTTCCGGGTGGCCTTCCTGGGCAGCGATCATTCCCAGGTTGTTCCACGCCTCAGGGTAGTTCGGCCGCAGCTTCAAAGTCTGCTCGAGATAGTAGCGCGCCTGTTGAAAATCATTTCTTCTCAAGATTGAGAGTGCCCAGGTTGTAATACCCTTCAGGATCATCCGGCTTGGCGGCGATGACCTGCTGAAACGACTCCGCCGCCTGGTCCAGGTAACCGTGCTGGAACAGGGCAACACCATAGGTAAAGTCATTGCGCTGAAACGCACCCTGATAGAGCACTCCGCCCAAGCGGAAGCGCCTTCTGCTTACGATCGGCCGCCGTGGTGGGCGCGGACCGCACATCTTCCAGCAGGCGCCGAGGGTCTATCGCGCCCTGGTACACCTTGACGATCATGCCCTCTTTGTCCAGCAGGAAAGAGGTTGGAATTGCCAGGTCCCGGCGCCGGTCGAATAGGTAACGGTAAATGATGTTATAAACGCCGGCCACATCTTCGGTCGCAAACAGCACGGGAAAGGAGAACCTTTCCTGTGCCGCGAACGACCGTGCCTTTTGCCGTATCGGCCGCCTCGTCGACGTTGACCGCCAGAATTTGCAGCTGGCGCGCGTGCTGATTGAAGAAGTCGCAATTGATCGCCGCAGAGCGGCGCCGTCGTCGCCCAAAAGTTGAGCAGCACAAAGCCGCCCCGCAAACTTTTGAGTTCGCGCATGTTGCCCGCGAGGTCGGGCAGGGAAAACTCCGGCGCCTTTAAGGGCTCAAGCAGCCAGGTCTCTATCTGCGAAGGCAGCGGTTCCAACTTCGGCGGCGGTCCAGCCTGCGCCCAGGCCGCGGGCGGCGCGGCGAAAGGCTTGGCCACAAATTCAGCGGAACCCTCCTCAATCTCGATCCGGTGGTCGACCGGTATGCGTTCAAATTTCTGAGAAAGCCCACTGGGCCATCGGACCGTGGCCCGGATGATGTCCTCCGGCTTTCCAACTCCAAAGAAAACTTCTTTCGAGTGCTGGGCAAGAAATCCGGACCCTGCCTGCAAGATACTTTGTCTGCCGCAGGGCCCCCACCTCGATCGTGATCGCAGCTCCAATCGCATCGCGATTGCTTTTTTGCCCTCGCAAGCGAAACGCGATGGAGGAGCCAAGATCCTTCATCCCATTGTGCAGAATCCGTAGTTGCGGGGCATTCCGGTTCTTGAGGATGACCTCTAACCGTCCGTCGTGGTCGAGATCGGCGAGGGCGAAGGAGCGGCTGTCCTCAGGAAAGTCCAATCCCACTGCGCCCGAGACCTCGGTAAACGTGCCATCGCGGTTGTTCGCGAACATGACATTGCGTTCATAGCCGCTCCAGGAGCCATCGGATCGAATCAATTCGTTCAGCGCATTCCAACCGTGCTCGTAAGCCAGGGACGGTGTGGAGTCCTGGGGCGATTTTGCCACCACCTGGCGCCAGAAAAAGCTGGCAAGATCGTTCTCCTGCGGCGCGGAAATATATCCATTGGCGACGTAAAGGTCGGGGTAGCCATCATGATCGAAATCCCAGAAGTCGGAGCACCAGGACCATCGGCCCATCTCGACTCCGGCTTGCTGGCTGATGTTTTGAAACGTCCCATTCCCCTGGTTTCGATACAGCGAATTGCCGCGTGCGTGGCGCCGATAGAGGGCGCGGATCTCTTCCGGAGCTTTTTCTTGAAAGCGCTTTTGTGCTGAAACCCGCTGTCCCGCGGAGGACCACATATTGGCCGCATAGATGTCCTGCTTTCCATCGTTATCGAAATCAGACCAGCAGGCACTCATTCCGGCTCCCACATCCTCCACGTGGGCCTGGCTGGAAACTGCGGTGAAGGTTCCATTACCGTTGTTGCGGTACAGGTTGCCGCGCCCGAAATCGTTGGCCACATACAGATCAGGCAAGCCGCCGGCATCGGAGTGGCCCCAGGCGCAGGCGAAACTATAGCGGTCGTTCTCGGCATTCAATCCTGCCGCTTCGGTCCGGTCTACAAACGTCCCGTTGCCTTCGTTGTGCAGTAGAAAATTTGGTGGACCATTCCGGGCATCGAAATAGGGTACCGGGTAGTGATACTGGTCGAGGCCCAGGTAGTAGCTGTACAGGCAGAAGTAGATATCGAGACGTCCGTCGCCATCGTAGTCGGCCAGAGCCGCATGGGTGAACGTTCCCTGGGGAGGACTCTTGAACTTGAAGGCGTCGCGTTTGAGCGAGAAAGTTCCGTCGCCCTGATTCAGGAAGAGCAGAGGACCGCTGCCGCAAACCACAAGCAGGTCCTGCCGCCCCTTGTTCTCAAAGTCGGCGAACAGGGCGCACGCGGTACCGTCCAGCACGCCCACTCCGGCTTTTTCGGTTACGTCTTCCAGGGTTCCATCGCCGCGGTTGCGGTAGAGCCGGTTGGGCAGGCCGGATGGTTGGCAGACATAGAGATCATCGAAGCCGTCGTTGTCGAAGTCGCCCACGGCCACACCGTTGTTGCCGTAAACGTCAATACCGCACGCGCCATCCAGGACCGTGCGCCAGTAGTCGGAGCCACGAAGCATTTGCCTGGTGTACGACTCCGTGCGGCCGAGAGCCTGCGGCGTGACGTCGATAAACGCCGGTCCGCGGGTAATGCTCAGCGTTTCTTCGGTGGCCTCCCACCTGCGGGCTTTCCACGCCGCCGATTCATCGCGCAACCACTCGGTGCGCCATGATCCGACCCGCTCCTCCCGCTGTTCATTGCTCCGCTGCAAAACCAGGTCATAGCGAATGTCAAGGCGAACCGTCAGAGGGGTGCTGCGTAACTTCTTCGATACCGGTGATTTCAAATTCCGCGGTCTCCACCCGGGAGACCGGTCCCAGCCAGGCCCGGATCTGCTCGAGAAATCGCTCCCGCCCGGCGACCACCTTGCTGCTAAAGCGTCTTCTGTTGCAATCGATCCCGTTTCCCGAGCGCAGCGTGAGTTCCGTTTCGGGAACCAGAGTGGGAGCTTCGATCGAGGGGTTCAGCAACTCCGCTAAAGCTGAAAAATCGGCTGCCGATGCCTTGAGTGTCCGGCTCCATTGCTTGAGAAGTACCTCGATTTCAAAGGCATATTTCTCAGTTACATATTCATCCGAACCGGGGGCGACCAGGCGGAGGACATCTTCCAATGGAGATCGCGCCGGATAGTGGGGTGTCAGACGAACATCGGAGAGAGGGAAATCGCGATTCTCCGTTGCCAAAGCCGGTGGGAAATCCAGGAACCCAACAACCCAAACGACGATCCATGCAGGGGTGCGGTACGGAGAATCAAGGGCGCCAACCCCATGGTCTTAAGCAGCGACCGTCGGGAAAGGAATCGATCTTCGTTTTTGTGACGCGACATCCCTAAAGTGTTCCGCAGAGCCGGCAAGTGTCTGCATGCTAGCACCAGGACTGAGAGCCAACCCAAGCGAGGCGGTCCATCCGCCCTGCCCATCCGCCCGGTCCGATCCGCAAGGATGCATTTTGCAGGGTGGTTGGATGACAATCTCCAACTTTTGGTTGACAAAGGTTATTTCGGTGGAATAGATTCCTTGGCGAGCGATGTAACCGGTTACTTTGCAAGCCCACACGGTTGCTCAATCGAGTCGGCGCCCAAGCAGCGCAATTGACCATGGTGTTGATTTTGGAGGACTTGTGATGAGCCGTACTTCCCAAGCCATTCTCTGGACCAAATTCTGTTGGCTACCTAACCCTTTCCGCTTTGTTCCTGCTCCTGATGCAAAGTCAGTGGTGTTCGGCCAGGTTGACGAAGGGTCTATCTCCGGAGTGGTTCAGGATCCCACCGGCGCAGTGGTTCCTAACGCGCAAGTGACGCTCCTGAATACGGACCAGGGTATAACCGTCGAGCACCACTACGAACGGCTCCGGCGATACACTTTCTCCCCGGTCAGAATCGGGAACTACACCGTGTCCGTCACCGCTCCCGGTTTCTCCAAGACCGACTCAGCAGAATTGCAGGTGACGGTCGAGTCAGACATCTGCAGGTCAACATTCAACTTAAGACCGGCGCCGCGACCGAGACCGTTCAGGTAACCACCGCGCCGCCCGAGCTGCAGACCGAAGAGTGCGTCGGTCGGGCAAGTGGTCACCGGGCAAAGCGTGAACAATCTGCCTCTCAATGGGCGCAACTTTACCTTCCTGGCGCAACTGGCGGCCGGCGTGAACACTCCCCAGGCGGATACTCGCGGCAACGCGGCGTCCGGCGCTTTTACCGCCAACGGCCTGCGCCCCGCGCAAAACAACTACCTGCTGGACGGCATTGACAACAATTCCAACGCCGTCGACTTCCTGAACGGAACGAACTTTGTCGTTCTTCCTCCGCCGCGACGCGATCGCGGAATTCAAGGTGCAGACTGCGGACTTCAGTGCCGAGCTCGGCCGTTCCGCGGGCGCCGTCCTGAACGCTACCATCAAGTCCGGTACGAACAGAATCCACGGCGCGGCCTGGGAGTTTTTCCGCAACGATGTGCTCGATGCTGCGGACTGGTTTGAAGACAACAACGGATTCAACAAAGGGGAGTTGCGCCAGAATCAATTCGGGGTGACCGTTGGCGGCCCGATCATCAAAAACAAGATCTTCTATTTTGGTGATTATGAAGGTTTGCGGCGCGTCGCGGGCAATACTCAATCTGGCGTTAGCGTGCCCACCGTGTTGGAGCGCAATAGCGGCTTCACCAATCTCTCCGACGTCATCACCGGCCAAGGCCTCAGAGCGCGGCGCGAAACGGATGCCCTGGGGCGCGCAATACCCGTCGGCACCGTCCTCGACCCTGCGACCACCCGGGCGGTCACCGCAGGCGCGGTCGATCCGGTTTCCGGTCTATCGGCAACGAGTACCGGCTATGTTCGCGATCCGTTCGGCCTCGATACCTGTGTAGCCGGGACGATTTCGCTTGCCGCCTGCTCGGGCCTGAATCAAATTCCTGCCAGCCGTATGGATCCCAACGCCATCAAGCTGTTGAATCTTTTCCCACTACCAACCACCGGTGGACTCAGTTCAAATTTTGCAGTCAGTCCCAACCTGTACCAGCACAGCAACCAGTTTGACATCCGGGGCGACTACGATATCTCCGACAAAAACCAGGTATTTTTCGATTCAGTTATTGGGACAACCCGCAATTTATTCCCGGGCCCTTTGGAGGCATAGCGGACGGCGGCGGATTCCAGCAGGGCATCCAGACGGCAAAGTCTTACCAGGGTGTGGCGGCGTATACCCATCTGTTCACGCCGACTGGTCAATGTAGCGCGGGTCGGATGGGACCACCTGCACACCACACGATTCGGGCCAGAGGGCTCTACATCCGGCATTCCGGCGCAATACGGAATTCCTGGTATCCCACAGGTGGATAACAACGGCGGTCTGCCTGCCTTCGAATTCAGTGGGCTGCAGACTCTGGGCGGCAATGCCTTCCTGCCCTCAGACGAAGCCAGCCAGACCACTCAGATAATCGACGACTTTACCAAGATTTACGGCGCCCACAGCTTCAAGATGGGCGTTGAATTCCAGCACGTAGTGTTCAATACCCTCCAGCCCGCCTGGTCGCACGGCCAATTCGACTATAACGGCACCTTCACAGATATTCCCAGCAATAACGGCAGCACCACGGGTCGCGCACAATTCATTCTGCCGCCGACACCCTATAGCCTTACTAAAGGAGCGGGAGTGAATTACGTCGGGAGGCGCTGACCAGGTCCGCTCCTCCAACATCAACAAAACCTACGACGAAAGAAGCCTATTTCGCGGCTTACTTCCAGGACGACTGGAAAATCACTCCCACACTGACCCTCAATCTCGGCTTGCGTTAGGACTACTTTGGACCCATCAACGAGACAAATGGCGGCCAAGCGAACTTCGTTCCCCACGGCCCAAATAATGTGGGACTCCGGCGTTCTTTATCCCGGCTTCGGGCAAGGACAACAGGGCATTGTCTTCGACGGCCAATAATCCGTCCCTGGCCGGCAACGGCTTCGTCGATCTGCTGGCCAAGGATGGAATTGCGCTTGTGTCGACCAACCAGTACGGCCAGGGATTGCTCAAGCCGCAAAACACGAATTTCGCGCCACGCTTCGGCTTTGCCTATCAGGTGGACCCGAAGCTGGTGGTGCGCGGCGGTTTGGGTATCTTTTGGAACGCCTTCGAGAATCAGGGATACGGACCGAATATCGGTGAGAATTATCCCTTCGTATACAACTTCAACTACTCCCCATTAGTTCCTAACGGCTCCCCTTCCGGCTTATCTTCCGTCGCACCTGTTAGTTACGGCACGCCGTACTCCAGCTGCGCGACAGCAGGTCCGGGTCAAACAGCGACCTTTGAGTCCGGCTTCTCCTGCCATTCATTCACCCCTCTTGACGTCGACGCATCCCAGGTGGGGCTGCAGGGGCTGCAGTTCAATTTCGTAACCCCCAGAACCCTGGCCGCCAACCTCTCTGTCCAGTACGCGCTCACTCGTTCCATGTCGGCGCAGGTCGCTTATGTACTAACAAAGGCCGACAATCTCCAGGTGAATGCTGGCGCGAATAACGTGACCGCACTCCTGCCGTACAACGCCAGTACCACAGGTCCGGTCGGTGGAGGGCCCACGGGTCTGGAGCCGTTTCCGGATTTCGGAGGTGGTTCGACTGGGCGAATGATTGGCGCCAGCATTTACAACGGTTTACAAACCAAGCTCGAACAGCAGTTCTCGAGCGGACTGAATTTCCTCGTCACCTACACATATTCGAGCACCTTAACTGACGCCGGCGACTTGCTGAATGGCGGCAGTCTGAGTGGCCAGCGCGCAATAGACGTGCCGGGTTTTGGTCTTCGCGGAGATTGGTCGCTGGCGTCTTTTAACATCACCAACGTATTCCATTTCAGCGGCGGGTACGAACTGCCGCTGGGCAAAACCAAGAAATACTTTGCCAACGCGAGCAAAATCGAGAACGGTATAGTCGGAGGGTGGATGATTAATTGGATCACTACCCTCCAGGGCGGCCAGCCTCTCACTCTCGGTTGCCCGACTGGAACAACAGCCGGCACAGGTTGCGCCGACGTGACCGTACCCGGGCAGAGCGCGAAGCTCGGAATCAAGGTCCACCCAGATGCAAGCGGCAAATTGACTCCGTATTGGTTGAACAACCCGGCAGCCTTCCAACAGCCTTGCCAGCTGGGCGACAACTATGCTCCTATACCCAATTCACCTGCCGGATGCGTACCTTTAACCGGTTTCGGTGTTCTGGGTGACCGTCCGGGAACGACGACCGGCCCAAGCTACCATCGGTTCGACTTCTCCGCATTCAAAAACCTTCCGATCAATGAGCGCTTCAGCATGCAGTTCCGGGCCGAGTTCTTCAACATCATCAACCATCCGAATTTCAATGCTCCTGGATTCAGCGGCAACGGCGTTGTCGCAATTGCCAACTCAACCAACTTCAACAACACTAACTTCGGCGCCCTCGGGTCTACCCGCGATGCTCCCAACGCTCCGAGGCAAATACAATTCTCTTTGAAGTTGTATTACTAGGCTAAGATGAAAACACCCCGTAAAGGCCGCTTCCTGCGGCCTTTCGGGGTGTTTCTGCGTAGCGCTTCGCTCACGCGGTATCAACAAAGGTGGGCTGTGAGCAAACTGTACTGGTCCCAGGGGATGGTTCTCAGTTCTCTTGTGTTCTGCGCGGCGCTTGCCACAGGCCAGGACCATCAAGACCAAACCCAGGCCTTAACTCGTCAGTTTCAATCGGCCGTGGCTGAATACAACGCAGGACGGCTTCCGGAGGCTGCGGCGCAGCTTGAGGCTCTGTTGCCCTATGCGCAAAGGACCTTTGAGGTTCATGAGCTCTTGGGGCTGGTTTATGCCGGACAGTCACAGGATGCCAAGGCCCTAGAGCAGCTCGAAATCGCGGTCAAATTGAAACCGGATTCGGCAGCCGCCCGGACCAATCTGGCAGCCAGTCTCTTCCACTCAGGCAAACCGGAGTTGGCAGAGGGGCAGTTTCGTAAGGCTCTTGAACTGGACCCCCGCGACTACGATGCTAACCACAATCTAGGTGAGCTCTACATTCAGTCCGGAAAGATTGTGGACGCGGTGCCATTGCTCAAAAAGGCGCAGGAGATCCGTCCTTCTTACGACAACGGGTATGATCTCGCGCTCGCGTATTTTCAAACTGGAAAGCTTGGTCAGGCCACGCAACTCGTGCAAAATCTCGAGCAGATTAAAAACACCGGTGAGTTGCATAACCTGCTGGCGCAAATCGACGAAAAGAGCGGAGAGTTTGTGCCGGCGGTGGACGAATATGAAGTCGCCGCACACATGGATCCGAGCGAGGGCAACCTGTTTGACTGGGGGAGCGAGCTACTTCTCCACCGCACTTACGAGCCCGCGATCGAGGTTTTCGAGCAAGCTTCGCTGCGCTATCCCAATTCACCTCGGTTGCGGATCGGGCTGGGGATGTCGCTGTATTCGCGAGGCAAGTATGATGAGGCGGTAAAGGCCTTGCTCGCGGCGGCTGATCTCAATCCTGCCGATCCAAGGTGCTACCTGTTTCTTTCCAAGGCTTACGACAGTTCGCCGAATCAGGCGGAGGACGTAATTCAAAGATTCCGTCGCTTTGCCGAACTTCAGCCCAATAATGCCCTTGCGCGTTATTACTATGCGATGAGTTTGTGGAAGGGGAAGCGGGCAGAAGACCCAACCTTGAACCTGCAGGAGGTAGAGTCTTTACTGCTGAAGTCCATAGCGCTTGATCCCAAGCTCGCCGAGGCCTACGTGCAACTAGGCAATCTTTACGCTGATCGGCGGCAGTACACCAGGTCGATCCCGGAGTATGAAAGCGCCTTGAAACTGGATCCCAACCTTGCCGATGCGCACTACCGTCTCGGGCAGGACTATGTTCACACCGGGCAGAAAGACCGCGGGCAGGAAGAATTTGTTATTTACCAGCGGCTTCGGGCAGAGCATTTAGCTGACCTTGATAAGGAAAGGGCGGAGGTTCAACAATTCGTGTATTCAGCGAAGGTTGGTCCTTCTGCCAAGCAGTGATTTGATGTCGGAATCATCATTAGCCCGGCGCCTCAGCTGCACCCGGCGCGACTTCCTGCGGGGCGCGACCGGCATCGCATTAGGGTCTGCTTTGTCGAGTGGCAGCCCCCTTCTCCGGGGAGCGACTGCGACCAAAAGACGGAAGGTCATTGTCGTTACATTCGGTGGAGGCGCGCGTGACCAGGAGACATTCGCCCCAGAGGGACAGGAGAATATACCGCACCTGTTGCATGAACTTATCCCCCAATCCAGCTTCTTCACGCAGGTTGTGAATCAAGGAATTCTGGGGCACTACGTTGCGACCGCCAGTCTCGCAACCGGAGTCTATGAAACGATCAATAATTTCTCCGCTCTGCCGCCGGAACATCCCACGGTATTCGAGTACTTTCGCAAAGATTTGAGGCGTCCGTCCTCAGATGCCTGGGTGGTCGCCCCCAGCAACGGATTTAACCGGATTGGTGAGAGTGATTACCGCTCTTATGGTCCTGGTATGGGTGCGAGAGTGGTTCTACCCAAGCATTTGCTGACCGCAGCAATGTCCGGGACTACAACCGACTATGAGCATCTGCTTCGCGACAATTACGAAACTCCGCTCTACGCGCCACAGCTTGCCGGGAGTGAATTTGAACTACAGCAGATGGAAGAGATTCTGAAGCTTTCCGTGGATGACTTTAAAGCGCATGCGAAGACGCTCTCGAGTCCGGATGAGCTTTCGATGTATATCGTTCGGCAACTCATGCGGCAACAGGCACCCAGCCTGCTTTGGATTACGATGCACGATATCGACATCGCTCACGCAGGCGCCTACTCGCTCTATGTTGAAGGAATTCGCCGCACGGATCGCCTTTGCGCTGAGCTTTGGAAGGCAGTCCAAAGCGAGCCTGAATACGCGGGCAATACGACGCTTTTCGTTCTCCCCGACTTTGGACGGGATGCAGATCAGGATGCCGGCGGAAATGGATTTCAGCATCATCGCACAGGCGATGTGGCTTCGCGAACCACCTGGATGATGGCCCTCGGCGCCGGCGTTCGCGAAGGCGTTGTCTACGACCATCCCATGCAATCCACCGACCTGGTGCCCACTCTCGGAGCGATGATGGGATTTTCTGCTTCGCTTGCACAAGGCAGGCTGATCAAGGAATTGATCTAGTTCTTATGCTTCCACGCGATCTCAGAGCCGAGCAGTTCGCTGCGTACCCTCCCCAGGCAAGGAAGCTGGTCGTGGCTCACCTGGCCGCCCTCCAGCAGCTTCCGCTCAGCTTCCTGCCCAGCTTGTTGCGAGAGGTTATCGACTATGACTTCAAATTCCCAGCCGAGCGAAACGGGATCGATAGGGAACTCGCCAACCTCAGTTCTCTTTCCCCGGCGCAGGCGAGCGACTGGTTTCAAGCGTTCTCGCAGTTCTCGCTCTCTTCGGCTCTTGAGCATTTTGACTGGGTGAATCAGCCTGCCCAGTTTGTCGAACAGTTGTCGGCGTACCTGTGGACTACGCATCAGTTGGATGGGTTTCGCAAGGCCGCAACCGCCTACGGAGATCGTTTGCAGGCCGTAGTTCCACCCGACGCAATCCCCGTCCGCAGGCTTGGTATCGCGGTCATTGGGCAGGGCGTTACCGCTTATGACGCCCAGCTCTTTCGCAACCTGCGTCCTCACGGCGCCTACTTTGCGCGAGTAAAACCAGACAACGGGCTTGAACTGTTACTGAATGCGGTCGCCGCGCGGGCCAAAGCGCACCCCGTTGCTTATGGTCATTGGTACATAGACGGCGGCCAGCAAGCTGACCACAGCCCTTCACTCACGTGCGTCTCCTATCAAGCGCTGCAAACCACCCGCGTTGCCTTGCTGAAGAAAATCCAGGACGAGATTCAACGGCCCGGTATGGGGCCGGAGGAACTGCGCACCTACTTGGCTCGTCTGGTTCCCTCCGATCTGGGGATGGACGCTGCCGCGGACCCTGTGCTCAACCGCTATCAAATCAAGTTGCTCACCGAGGGGTCCGGTACCCAGATCTTCAGCACCACGTTTGCCCAGTGGGCGGCTCGTGAAGCCTATCGCAGGGCCCAACCGCTGACCGTGCTGGTGCGCTTCGCGCCGCGGCAAAGGCAGAAGCCGATGAATGAGTTGCTGTCCAGCAGCCAGGGCAACGCTGAGCTGGATTTAACTGGCTCCCTGATTGATGCGGATATGGGCGCTTACTACAACTGGCTGAACCAGCAGCGGCTGCCCGGAGCTGAGCAATCCGGGTTTCTGGTTTGGTTTGAAGGCCATAGTCAAGCGCTCGTGGTAGGACCTTCCATCCCTCGCGGAACAGAGTCAACCACAGCAGCCGATCTCAGCGAGCTGCTGGCGTTGTCCCTCGCCTGAGCGAGAGCACGCTAAACACATTTCCAGGAATGGTCCGCGGAACTGCAGATCCCTCGGCTTCGCTCCGGGATGACAAGGGGAGAGCGGACGATTGGTTTAGTGCCGCGCCTACGGCGCTCGGATCACCTCGGGGATCGATTTCCCAGCCCTTCCGGGCTGGGCTGACGTTTGGCAGTCGGCCCTCCGGGCCTTGCATCCATGGCGATTTTTGCCGTGTCATTTCTCCCTCAACTTGCCGCAGGCAAGTTAGCTGCTCGGGATGACAAAGGGGAGAGAGGCGCTTCCATCGAGGACGGTTGCCGGACAGAAGGCGTTTTTCATCAGGCCCATGATTCCTTCTCCCTATGAACAAGATCCACCGCTGTTCATTCAAGCCGCAACTCGACGCGAAGAGTCAGGCTGCTCCTAATGACACAGAGAGACGCGAGCAGCAGACTTGTCTGCGGCAAGTTGAGGGAGAAATGACACGGCAAAAAACGCCATGGATGCAAGGCCCGGAGGGCCGACCGCCAAACGTCAGCCCAGCCCGGGAGGGCTGGGAAATCGATCCCCGAGGTGATTCGAGCGCCGTTGGCGCGGCACTAAGCTGGTTGCGCGCCTCAGTTCGCAGGATCGCTGCAGCCTTTCTGCCTCACTTAACCCGAACCGTAGGTTCAACCGACAGGCCGGGACGCAACAGGTGGTCCTGGTCCTCATTCCGGTCCGTCAGGTCGATGCGGACCGGAATACGCTGCACCACTTTGACGTAGTTGCCGGTGGCGTTTTCCGGTGGGAAAAGGCTCAGCATCGACCCAGTGGCCCCTCCAATCTGGGTCACCTTCCCGTCGTAGTCACGTCCGTAGGCATCCACGTGGATCTTGACCTTCTGCCCGGGGCGCATGAGACGCAGCTGCGTCTCCTTGAAGTTCGCCGTGATCCAGATATCGTCGAGCGACACCAGGGTCATCAGGTTTTGACCTACACTCACGTTCTGCATGACCTCCAGGCTCTTCTTGGTGATGATGCCGTTAACCGGGGCAACAATCCGGCAATAGCCCAGGTTCAATTTCGCCTGCGCGAGCTGGGCGCGTGCCTGTTCCACCTGCGCGGCGGCCTGGTCTGCCTTGGCCTTCTGAATCTTCACCTGGTCCGGCGCAGTTTGCGCGGTCTTAAGCTCAGCTTGCGATTGCACTACCCGGTCGCGGGCGATCCGCACCGCGTCCTCGGCCGCAATTTCGCTCGCTTTGGCGCCCAGCAATGCCGCACGGGCGGCATCCGCCGTGGCCACGGTGGCGTCGAACTGCTGCTTGGAGATCACGTCCTTTTCTACCAGCGGCGTGTAACGCTTCAGGTCCAGCTGCGCCTTGATGTTGTTCGCGTCCGCTTGGGCGACCTGGGCCTGCGCCGCTTCCAGCTGGCGCTGCGACTGCTGCACCGTCGCATCGGAGGAGCGCACGCCCGAAGAAGCCGACTGCAGGGTGCTGCTGGTGTTGATTCCGATTACGGGCACGTTGACCCTCACTGCTTCATAGTTGGCCTCGGCGCTCTCCAGGCTGGCCTCATCCTGCTGCACCGCCACCTCAAAATCTTTGGGATCGATCTCAGCGATCAAGGTACCGGCCTGCACGAATTGGTTCTGCTCCACGTTGACCCTGATGACCTGGCCGGCAACCCGCGTGCTGATCTGGATCAGGTGACCATCCACCTGCGCGTCATCAGTGTCCTCGTAATACGTGGAGTGCCACCAGAAGAGCAGCGCGCCCACGATGAGAACGGCGACCACGCCGATGACGATAAACCGGCGCCGCCCCTTTTTTCGGGGAGGGGCATCCAGGTCCTGCTGATCATTCTCGCCAGCCTGCGGACCCTCTTCAACGGCACTTGCACCTGCACGGCCTGATTCCGGATTCTGTTCCGCCACCGTTACTTTCCTCCCACGTAATCCTGGTAATTCGTTTGCGCGATACCCAATGCCCGCGCCAGCGAGAGTTTGGCTACGTTGTGCTGGTACAGGCTGGAGACATACTGGTCATCCGCCTGGGCCATCGACGCCTGCGCCTGCGATACCGCAAGATTGTCGTCAACTCCTGCCGCGTAGCGCTGCTGCGCCTCGCTCAAAGCTTCGGTGGCTAATTCTACGTTGCTGCGCGCCACCGCGACCTGCTTGGCGGCTGCCTGGATATCGAGAATGCTGTCGCGCACGTCGGCGCCGATCTGGCCGCGCAGGTCACTCAACTGGGCCTGTTTCTGTTCCAGCTGCGCTTGCGCATCCCGCGCGTCTCCGCGCAGCTTTGCTTCTTCGAAGAGCGGTACGCTGGCCGTGCCCACGACATCGAAGGTTCCGTGGGAATTGCCCAGGGTCGGCCCGATCACCCCGTAATCGCCTGAGAACGCTACCGTAGGATAGCGCTCTGCGGTGGCCGCGGAGCGTGACGCCCGGGCGCTCTCCACCTGCTGCTGCAACGCCTGCAAGTCATGACGGTGCGCCAGAGCCTGCGCAACGCCCGCATTCGGGTCCAGGTCGTCCAGAGCCTTGAACGGCGCCGGGTCGGTCAAGGCAAAGCTTTGTTCCAGGGGAAGTCCTATCGCGCGCGCCAGCGCAATCTTGTCTTTCTCATACTGGTTTTTCGCGGTGATCAGGGTCTGCTGTTGCGTCTGGTAGTCCACCCGGGCGCGTAGCTCATCCAGCAGCGGAGCCGTCCCCGCCTGGTGGTTGGCCACGGCCTGGTCGAGCGAAACCTTCGAGGTGCTCACCTGGGCTTGCGCTGACTCCACCCGTGACGCGTCCGCAATGCACAGCAGATAGGCATTTCCCACGGTAAGCACCACCAAATCCCTGGCGTCCTCAATTGAAAACCTGGAGCCCTGGAAGTTATGTTTCGAGGCCAGATAGTTATCGAGCGACGACAAATTCAACAGCGACCATTGCACCGAACCCCGGATGTCGGTGTACCCATATGGCCCGATCACTGCCGGAAATCCCGGAATCTTCAGCCCTTCGGCCTGCAGGTTCGTTTCTTGCACTGCCTCCTTGGCCGAGGCATTAACCGTGGGCAACAATGCCTGCAGCTGCTGCAGCCGCTGGGCGCCCGCCATTCCCGTGTTTACTCCCGAAAGCACCAGGCCCAGGTTGTATTGCAATCCCATGCGGATCGCCTGATCGAGCGGCAGGGGAAGAACACCCGGCACCGGCGCCTGTTTTACGATGCTGCCCTGGTAGGTGCTGCTATTTACCTGCGCCGGCGTCGCCTGAACCGAAGTCCCACTGCCGGTGTTACTTGAAGATGACCCGCCGGGGGTGCCCTGCCCGGGTGAAACAAGCGGGGTAAAGAACAAGCAGAGGAGCAAACCCAGAAATCCCCACCTCGTGCCCTCCCTTTCACCCGGCTTACGTCTCATCCCTGAATCAACCTCGGCAAGAAACCTGCGGCCCGCAAAAACAACAGCACCCACTTCGATGCCGATTGGCTTGTGAACTATTCAAAAAGAAGGCCTGCCGGCGATTCTGAACGCCGGGTTTGGTGAAAAATACCGCTTATGGGCCGAAGTCCGGGCTCGTCGGTTTCAGGCCGTCAAGAGCGAGGCCTGGGCGCTCATCAGGCAGGTGGCCAGCGAGCATAGAGCCTGGCGATACGCGTTCCCAACCTGGTCTCGCCGCCACGCTTGCGCGCCGATTGCTCCACTCTGGCGAAGGCTCTCGGCGGTCTGTTCTCCGTCTTGTCCAGCGACCGCGCGCAAGACAAAAATTGCCCGCAGGGCCGGCGCCAGCCGTTCCAGCCATTCCCGTAATCCTGCCCGGCCGGCGCCCGAAACCAGGGCGCTGAACTGCTCACCGGTTAACCCCGCCGCCCCAAGATCGTCGGTTTCAATGCAAGCAGCGTCGGCCGGCTGGGCCGCGGGCACCGCAAACGCTTCGGGGTAAAGGCCGGCCATCCGCTGCACCGCGGTATGAACCAGCAGCGTGCGCGCTTCGGCATACGCCAGCGTCCCCTCGGCGCAGGGGTCGGTTTGTACCTTGGACACGCTTTCCTCGACCAGGGAAACTGCTTCCTGCTCGTCGCCCAGCATCAGGGCCGCGATCTGAAAAAGCTGCAAAGCCGTATCCTCGGCCATGAGTTCGCTGGACTGCGGTGCTTGACCCAAACCCTGCTCGTTCATGTGCTTCTCCTTGGATCTTGTCATCTTCCATCCTCCCGCAACCTCTCTCCGGGCGTCAAATCCGCGGCGCTTTTCGTTTCCATGTCACTTTCATTGCAGATTCACCTGCCTGCGCTTTAGTAAGGTAGACACTGACAGATGGTGTACCCACCCTGCCTCTATGGACAACCAGAGTAAGGACCCGCAAAGTCTCTTTATCGGCCGGGATGAATCGTGGCTGAGCTTTAACCGACGTGTTCTCGAGGAAGCCCAGGACAAGGACAACCCCCTGCTGGAGCGGGTTAAGTTCCTGGCCATCACCGCCAGCAATCTGGACGAGTTTGTGGAGATTCGCGTTGCCGGCATCATGCAACGGATTGAAGACGGATACACGGAGCCAGGCTTCGATGGCCTGACCCCGCGCCAGACCCTGGACGTCGTCGTCCGGGATATGCACAGTTTCGTCAGGGACCAGTACCGCTGCTGGACAGAAGACCTTCGTCCGGCACTTTATGAAAATGGGGTTCGCGTGCTGGGATGGGAAGAAGTCGACGAGGCGGCCAAGGCCCATGCCCTGGATTTCTATCATCGCGAAGTCGACCCGCTGTTGACCCCTATCACCATTGATCCGGCGCATCCTTTCCCTCGGGTGCTGAACAAGGCGCTCTGCCTGGCCCTGCTGTTGCGCCGAAAGCGCAAGGGTGCTTCAGGGGCTTTGCTGGGGGTGCTCACTGTCCCTAGGGCCCTGCCCCGCCTTGTGCCCCTGCCCTCCAGCTCCGGAACCCACGATTTCGTCCTTCTCCACGACCTGATTGAGCACAACGCCGTGGGCATGTACCGTGGCTATGAAATCCTTTCCACCGCCGCCTTCCGCGTGACCCGCAACAGCAACCTGTATTTCCAGGAAGAAGAATCGCGCAGCCTCTTGGACAGCGTGCGCTCCGAGTTGCATAACCGCCGCAAGGGCGACGCCGTGCGTCTGGAAATTGAAGAAGGCGCGGACGCCGAGGTGGTGGACCGCCTGCGCATGAATTTTGAGCTGGAGGATACGCAGGTCTTCCCCACCGACGGGCCGGTCAACCTGTCGCGGCTGATGAATCTGTACACCGACACTCCCCGCCCGGATCTTAAATTCAAAGAATTTCTCCCCCGGGAACTGCGCCTCAACCGGCGCTCGGAAGACCTGTTCGACGAGCTCCGGCATCATGACCTGCTGCTGCATCATCCCTTCGATTCCTACGACGCCGTGGTCAACTTCGTGCAATTGGGTTCCCAGGATCCGCGGGTCGTCTCCATGAAGCAGACGCTCTACCGCACCAGCTCCGATTCGCCCATGTTCCACGCGCTCACCGAGGCCGCGCAAACCAAGGAGGTTACCGTGGTGGTGGAGCTGATGGCGCGCTTCGATGAGGCATCGAACATCCGCTGGGCGCGGGATCTGGAAGATGCCGGGGTGCAGGTCTTTCATGGCATCGTCGGTCTCAAGACCCACTGCAAGCTGGCCATGCTCATACGCCGCGATCCGGACGGCGTTACCC
Organism: uncultured Acidobacteriaceae bacterium; assembly: GCA_963834205.1. Taxonomy (GTDB): domain Bacteria; phylum Acidobacteriota; class Terriglobia; order Terriglobales; family Acidobacteriaceae; genus PALSA-350. The sequence continues at coordinate 188,214 of CAWIBI010000043.1, forward strand.
GCCGCTACGCGCATCTCGGCACGGGGAACTACAACCCGAACACCGCCCGCTTTTACACCGATCTCAGCCTGTTGACGGCGGACCCGGAGATCACCGCCAGCGTGCATAGTGTCTTCAATTACCTCACTGCGCACTCTGAATCGGACGACTACGCTCCTTTGCTGGTAGCGCCTCTTACTTTGGCTGAGAGCACCATCCGGATGATCCGCCGCGAAGGGGAGCATGCCGCGGCGGGGCGCCCGGCGCACATTATTGCCAAAATGAACTCGCTGCTCGAGCAGGCGGTTATTGAGGCGCTCTACGAAGCCTCCAAGGCCGGAGTGCAAATCGACCTGATCGTGCGCGGCATCAGTTCCATCCGCCCGGGGATACCCGGGGTGAGCGAGAATATCCGGGTACGATCCGTGGTGGGCCGCTTTCTGGAGCACAGCCGGATTTTTTATTTCGCCAACGGTGGAGCCGACGAGATTTACTGCGGCAGTGCCGACTGGATGCCGCGCAACCTATTTGAGCGATGTGAGGTTGTCTTCCCCATACGGGATGCGCAGATCCGCCATCGCATCCGCAACGAGATTCTGGCGGCCTACCTGGCCGATACAGCGAAGTCGCGCATGGAAACAGCCGAAGGCGCCTACCCGCGGGTCCGCGCACCGCAGGGCAAGTGTTTTAGCGCGCAGGACTTCTTCATCCGCGTCGCCGAAGGGCGAGACAGCACGGACAGCATTCCGGAGCCTGCCTCCGAGCCGGTCCCCGACCCGGTGCCACCCCCCGCAGTGAGCAAAGCCTCGCCCAAGCCGCCGCGGCGCAGAGCGCCCCGCAAGCAAGCCGAGCCGGCACCCTCGAGTTGAGGCGCTACGGGTTGAGCAAATCTGTTTTTGGGTTTCTCCTCACCGCGGACCAGAGGGTGCCCCATATCTCGCTCGTCTTTCGCGAGATGTGGGAGACGCGAACCTTCATGTTCCTTGCCGGTAGGGCATAGAAAATGGCGGTTGAGCGCCGTGGTCTCCCACATCTCGCGAAAAACGAGCGAGATATGGGGCACCCTCTGGTCCGTGGTAAGGAGGGAATCACAAACGAAGGCTGCGGCTCAGACTCTTTAGCTCCTGAGAGGAAATGGCGTTCCGCAGTAAACTGAAGTTTGGCCCGGCGCCTCTACAACCTCGCGAAATGGTGGCATCTGCTCAGCCTGGATGCGCCTACAGTGGCCGCTCTCTGGGCGTGGTTCTTTGGCCGCGCGATGCATCTTCGCATCCCCCTGTTCGCGCCGCTGCTTTTGGCTTTCGGCACCTGGCTGCTCTATGTCGCTGACCGCATTCTCGATGGACTCCGCCAGGGCGAGCTGCTGCGCGAACGCCATCAATTTCATGCCCGCCACCGCACCGCGTTCCTGTCGGCGGCATCCTTACTAGCTGTGCTGCTAGCCTGGTCCGTAGTCACCCGCATGCGTCCTGAGGCAGTCCGCGACAATTCGTGGATTGGGGTTTTCGCCGTTATCTACCTCTTCGCTGTTCACCGCAGGCCCGCGTTGACCCTGCCGAAGGAGCTTGCCGTGGCCATGCTCTTTGCCGCCGCGGTCGCCGTCCCTGCCTGGTCGCGCCTGGGCGCCGGTAACGGATTGGGGAAAGAGCAACTGGCGCCCGCTGTCGTCTGCTTTGCCGGGCTTTGTTGGATCAATTGTGTGGGCATCGAAAAGTGGGAGGCAGGCGGCCTGGTCGACTCCACTACCCGTTGGGCCAGCCTGCATCTGCGTCCGATCGTAACCATGATTGCGCTATTTTCGCTGGCCGCGGCCCTGCTGGCGCCCTCACGCGGGCTGCTGACCGTCTATCTCGCAGCCCTTGTCAGCAGCGGCCTGCTCTTTGTGCTCGACGCGCGCAGCTCACACCTTTCGCCATTGCACTTACGCATCGCCGCAGATGCAGCCCTACTCACGCCGTTGGCTTTCTTCCCCTTCGCCCGGTGACTAACTTCGACCCTGTTGCCCGTCCTTATCGGTGGCTGGAATACATGAGCTTCGGTCCCTGGCTGGGGCGCTGCCGTAATGCCCAGCTTGCCCATTTGTCCGGCGCGCGCCACGCCTTGCTGTTAGGAGATGGGGATGGACGCTTTCTGGCGCGCCTGCTGGCAGCAAATCCTACCCTTACTGCCGACGTCGTCGACTCCAGCCGAGCCATGCTCAGGCTTCTCGATCAACGCATCCGCCGCTGCGGCCCCCAAGCCAGCCATCGCATTCGCCTGCATCACGCCGACGCCATGGAGTGGAAGCCCAGCGGAAGCTACGACCTGATTGTTTGTCATTTCTTCCTCGACTGTTTTTTCCCCCAGCAGCTGGAGCAGCTCTTCGCCGCCGTTCTTCCCCATGCTCTTCCTGGCGCGCAGTGGGTCATCTCGGAGTTCGCCATTCCCCCCAATGCTTTCGCGGCCTATCTCGCGCGCCGAATCATCGGTTTTCTCTATCGAGCGTTCGGCCTGCTTACCGGCCTCCCTGTTCGCGCCTTGCCGGATTACGCAACCCCTCTGCTGCGCCGCGGGTTGGCGCTTACCCGCGACCGCCGCCATTTGGCTGGGCTGTTGTGCTCCCAGATCTGGACGAATCCCCCGGCCGCAAAAATGCTTTAAAATGCCGCATGCCCTCCCCGCATCTGCGCCTGCTGCCGCTATCCTGCTTGCTGGTTGCTCTGTCCGCATTGGGGCAGCAGGTGTCAGCGGTGAATTCCCCTGACGGCAAGCCCCTTTCTCAACGGGTCGCTGCCTACTGGATCGATGCCAGGCTCAATACCGAGGCAAAGACGCTGGACGCAAGCGAGATACTCGAATATCGCAATCCCTCCGGCCAGCCTCTTGCGACCATCCCCTTTCACCTGTACCTCAACGCTTTTCGTCCCCAATCGACTTTTTCCGCGGAGTCCCACCGCAACGGCGAAGATATTCCCTACACGCACGGGGAGCAAGGCGCCATCGACATCAAGAGCATCTCCGCCGAGGGCTATGGAGATCTCTCCCAAAGCACGCAATTCACCGCGCCCGACGATGGCAATCGAGACGACCATACGGTGATGGAGGTCACTCTCCCCAAAGCCCTGCCGCCGGGGCAGGTGATTCGCTTCCATCTCTCTTTTCACGACAAGTTTCCCCTCTCCGTTGCCAGGACCGGATACACCCGGGACTTCATCATGGGTGCCCAGTGGTTTCCCAAAATCGGCGTCTTTTGGCACGGTGCGTGGAATTGCCACCAATACCACGCAGACACCGAGTTCTTTGCCGACTTTGGCACCTACAACGTGAATCTCACGCTGCCGCAGCGTTATGTTGTCGGCGCCGTCGGTATCCAGACGGGCGAGCACGTCAACTCCGATGGCACCAAGACCCTCAGCTTTCGTGGTGAAGACATCCATGATTTCGCCTGGGCAGCCTCGCCCCACTTTCAGACCGCCGACGATACCTTCTTCAACAGCCTCGGCTCAGTGAAGCTGCACGCGTTGATCCTGGCATCCCACGCTGACCAGCGGGAGCGCTATCTCTCCATCCTGAAGCAAAGCATGCAGAAGTTCGACGACTGGTATGGACCTTATCCCTACAAGCAAATCACCCTGATCGATCCTGAGCCGGACTCGGCGGCAGCCGAGATGGAATATCCAACGCTGATCGTCGGCGGAATGTATTGGTGGGAGCCTTCGTGGAGCCACTACGGCATGGAAACAGCCATCGCCCACGAGTTTGGCCACCAGTATTGGTACGGGATGGTCGCCACCAATGAGTTTGAGGAGCCATGGCTCGACGAAGGCATCAACAGCTACAGCGAAGACAAAATGATGGGCGCGATCTTCGGTCGAAATACTTCCGAGGTGAATGCGCGTACTGTATACGGCAGCGACGTCGCCTACGCACGGTATTTCTATCTCTCCCATCCTGACCTGGACCCGATCGCGCGCCTGGGTTGGAAATTTTCGAGTGACGCCAGTTACGGATCTATCGTCTATGGCAAAACCGCCACCGTGCTCAACACGCTGGAGGCGCTTCTCGGCGAAGCCACCGTGCAGCAAGCCTTGCGCGTCTATTTCACGCGCTACCGCTTTGCTCATCCCAGCGGAGCTGATTTTCGGCGCACCGTGGAAGAGGTCTCCGGCCGCAAGGATCTGGAGGCGTACTTTGCTCAGGCTATCGACGGCACTGATATGCTCGACTACTCCGTGGAATCTCTGAACTCCAGTCCCAGCGAATGGTGGAAGACAGAAAAGGCAGGCGGCTTGTATCAAACCAACGTCGTGGTGCGGCGCAGAGGCACCTTCGTCTTCCCGGTGAAAGTTGAGGTGGGGTTTACCGACGGCTCGAAGGAGCAAGCCACCTGGGACGGAAAGGATCGCTGGGCCCGTTTCTCCTGGGACAAATCCTCGCGTCCGGTTTACGCCTGGGTGGATCCGGACCAGATCGTCCCGTTAGACGCCAATTCGTTCAATAATAGTTACAGCCTGCGGGCAGACCGCACCGCTCGTTTGAAATTGGCCAACTACTGGGTCTTCGCCCAGCAGCTCCTGGTGCAATGGCTATCTTTCCTGGTCTGAGATGATTGGAGCCGCAACTCCGGATGAACCGCCCGCTACCCAGCCTTCTGGTCCAAGGATTTCGACTCACGCTGCGCAACTGGCCCTTTGTGGTTTGGGCCTACGCCGTCAACCTGGTTTTTGGCCTGTTTGCCGGCATCCCCTTCGCGACCGGACTGAAGCCTTACCTGGACCGCAGCCTCGCCGCGCAAAAAATTGCCGGCACCATCGACCTGGCGTATCTCGCGGAGTTGGAGATCCATCTCCGCGCCACCAACTTTTTCCCCATCGCCATCCGCACCGCCGCCGCCGTTAACCTGCTGCAACTCCTGGTGCTCTTCGTGCTTTTTGCAGGGACCATCTTTGCTTATGTCTCCGCCGAGCCGGCACAGCTTTCTGTGCTGTTGCGCGGTGGAGCCGCATATTTCTGGCGTTTTGTGCGCGCGGCCATCATGGCCGGTGGCATTGCCATTCTGATCCTGGGTGTCCTGGTGGGGATCCGCGCCGCGGTGCTTGATCGGCTAAGCGCAACGCACTTCGATCGACAGATCTTCGTTTACTGGGCTATCAGCGGCGCGGTGGTTCTGCTTGCCGCGCTGCTGGTGCGTCTGTGGTGGGATCTGGTGGAAATCTACATCGTGCGCAATGCCATGGACGGGGAACTCCAGGTCCGCCGGGCGCTGCTGCCGGCGTTCAGGCTGCTGGTTCGCCATTTTTTCCACGCCGCTGGCTGCTTCCTCTTGGTCGGTGCTGCGGGCGTGAGCGCATTCGCCTTCTGCCTTTATCTCTGGAAACACCTTCCCGCACATCAGGTCTGGATCGCCTGCCTGCTGGCGCAGCTTGGGCTCTTTCTGCTGCTGGCGAGCCGCTTCTGGCAGCGCGGCATCGAGACTGCCCTGGTCATGTCTGCCGATCCTCCGATGGTAGCCGCGGAAGAGATCGAAGCCATGGTTGAGGAGGATGAACCGGCTTCGGCTGAGATCGATGCTTTGGCAGGGATGTCCGAACCCACACTGCGCGACCTGGTGCTGAAGCTGCGGACGGAGCCCTTGGCCAGTCCCGAGATCTTACTGCCGCCGCCGCCTTCGCCGGAACTGCCACAGACCAACGAGCCTCAAGGATCGCGGCTCGACCTGCACGAAAAGAAGTTTCCCCTGAGCGGCTCAGCGCCTACCGAGAAGCCGGGGCCCATCGAGAAATCGAAAATGGCCGACCCGAAAACGCCTGCCCCGGAGAAGAAACCGTAGAAACCGTAGCGCCATCGCAGACTTACCTCATAGAAGCCCCTGAGGTAGGTCTCTTCCGCAGCCTGTTTAAAATCCCCAACCAGGCAACCGTCCCTCCTTGGCACCACCTCCAACTGGAATGACCTCATCGCTCGCCTTCTCCAGTCCGGATCCCGATGTTTTCCCCCTACCGGGTCCCGACCCCGGTCCTGACTCTGCTCCTGATCCCGATCCGGCCCCCTTACCCCTTCCACCGTCACAGCCCGGACTACCCACGGATCCACTGCCAACCCCCGCGCCGGTCTACTAGCGGAACCAGATCGTTTCTTAAATGCCGCAGAATTGTTACAATCCTATGAATTAGCTGACTTCGTTCCCCAGATTTCCGCTCCCTTTAATCTGATTCGCAGCCATGGCAGTCTCCGGCTGTTGCACGATGAGAAGAGAACTCCGAACCCGATGAACCTTTACATTCTTCGCCACGCCAGCGCCGGCGTCCGCCGTGCCAGCCCCATTGTTGATGCCAAGCGCCCTCTCGACAAAGAAGGCAAGGAGCAGTGTCTGCTGATTGCCAGATACCTGAACGCCTTGCGCGTCCAGTTCGACCTGATCCTCTCCAGCCCGCTCAAGCGGGCACTGCAAACCGCCTCGCTGGTGGGCACGGAGGTGGCTTATGACAGCAAAATCCAGGTCACGGACGCAGTCTCGCCTTCCGGTACCGTGTCCGCCTTCCAGGCGCTGGTCGGAACGCTCACAGCCTATGACAACGTTTTAGTGGTGGGGCACAACCCCAATCTGCCGCAGTTTCTGGGCTCGCTCATCTGTGCGCCGAGACCGGCCGGCATTCGGATGCGTAAAGGGGCGATCGCGCGCGTCGACTGCACCCAGCGACCAGGACAATTGATCTCGCTATTAGACCCGCGGATGCTCCGGCAGATTTATTCGAGCGCGGCGAAAAGTTCGCGGCGAAAAACTTCGCGGAAATAATCAGCTTCTTTGCGCAGCGACCAGAGTTCGAGCTCAGCGCCGGTTCGCCCTGGGCTCAGCTCCATCAGCACGCGCTTGGGATAGACGTGCAAGGTCACTTTGAGTACATCGCTCGCCCGGTCCTGGTTCAGCGCGACCGCCAAGCGTAGCAGCACCACCGCCCGATGCACGTGCGTGGATTCCTCCGGCGGAATGGTCCGCATGGCGCGATCCGCGGGGTCCGGACGGGACTTGCCCAGGTAGCGCGCGATCGCCGACATGATCGACCGCTGCAGCGGCGTAAACCCGAATAGCTCAGAGTTGGCGATGATGTACTGCGCATGGCGATGGTGGCCCTGGTAGTTCATAAACTTGCCCACGTCTCGCATCATCGCTGCCGCTTGCAGCCAGGCGTTGTATTCCGGGGGCAACTCGTGGACTGGCTGCAGGTCGCGGAATAGTTGGAGCGCATGTTGGCGCACCGGGTCGGCTTGCCTGGGATCTACTCCGTAGCGCTTGCAGGTGGCCAGCACCCCTTGCCAGCGTTCCCGTTCGAACTCCTGGTGGGCTGTGGTCTTGGGATCCCGCTCCGCCAGCATCTGGGCCAGGATGCCGTCGCGCAACCCCAGATCCGAGTAGATGAAGCCGGGCAACCCGAAGCGCTCCAGCAACTCGGAGTAGACATGCGCGCCCGCTACCACGATTTCCGTTCGTTTGGGTCCAATGCCCGGGATACTGCTGCGTTGCGCACTATTCATTTTGGTCAGCTTGCTGGTCAGCAGGCGCACATTCCGCGTCTCTACCAGCGGCTTGCTGCGGAGCGCCCGGCCTTTGCCCGCCGGTTTGCCCTTGCGCATCGACTGGCTGGCCTGCGTCAGTGCCGCCGCAGTGCCTGAAGTGGCGATTACCTGCGAGACGCGCATTGTGCCAAAACGCCGTTCCGCCTTACGCAGTTCGCGCGCAATAAACTGCTTCATCCGCGCCAACTCGCCTTCTGAGGGAGGATCGCCGGGAAGAAACTCTTTCGTCAGGCGGACCGCGCCTAGCGGCAGGCTCACCGTCTCCTGAATGCGCTTCCGCTCGGAGAGCGTGATCTCGCAACTGCCGCCGCCGACGTCGATCAGAAGACATCGGCCTTGAGTGCCCGGACCGTCCATCACCCCGCGGTGAATCAGGCGTGCCTCTTCCAGGCCGGAGATGATCTCCACTTCCCAACCGGTTTCCGATTTAACCCAGGCAAGAAATGCCTGCGCGTTGCGCGCGTCGCGCAAGGCCGAAGTGGCCACCGCCCGCACCTGGTCGGCGCTGTGCAACTTGACCGCTCGGAGAAATCGCTTGAGCGCCACCAGCGTGCTCGCCATTGCTTCAGGAGAGACCACTCCACTTTCGAAGACGCTCGCTCCCAGGCGGGTGACTTCGCGATCCTCGTGCAGGATTTTTAGTTGGTGTTGCTGGACTCGCGCGATTTTCAGTCGGCAGGAGTTGGAACCAATGTCAATCGCCGCGTACGTTTGCATCTTGGGGGAGTTTTACCTGGCGCCTGTGTGATTCTGTCTGCAATGCAAGATACACCACTTCGTCTTACATTGTATTGAAACGGGGCACAGTGCTCTACAAGGCGGACACCGCGCGGACGCTGTTGATGGCGACGGCTGCCGGTGACCGCTTGCGGGGTAGTGGGTTCATCGCAGTCCACTCTCCAACCAGCCGCCCCCGCAGGTTGAGGATGGTATCCATCGCCGCGGTAAAATGCCGCGCCACCTCACGCTCCAGGGCAGCAGTCAGCTCCGGCGCATCCTGGCCCAGGGCGGTTTTCGCCTCTTCCGCAAGACATAACCAGTCATGCCACTCGCCGATCGCGTCTTGTATGCGTTTTAGCGCCTTGGCCACGCCGCTGTAACCCGGCCCCTGTGCACCCGATTCGGCGACATAACGCGCCTTCTTCGTTGCTTTGCGAAAGTCATGCAGATTCTCTGCGTCCAGCTGCGGCATCGCCTCGGCTGCGCGCACAAAGTCCTCCAAAGCCACGGCATCTGCCCCACGCGGCGCCCTCTGTGTGCCCGCCGGGATCTGCGCGATGGCGGTCCAAAGCGTACTCCGCAGTTGCGGCAGTCCCTGCAGCCGCTTCCTGATCTGCTTCTGCATGCCCTGCGCCAGGTGCTTGCGCTCGCCTTTGAGCCAGGTATCGAGCTTCTCTGCCTGCGCGCGGAGCACGTTCGCATGCTTGTCTTGCGCAGGGGAATCATTCCCTTCGTCTGGTTTCGGCTCTCCCTCGCCCAGCCAGTTTTCCAGGAGCTTGCGATGCACGTCCAGATCGCGCACCGGTCCGGCAGCGCGGCGAACTTGCTTCAGCGGCCGCAACATCGCCCGCGCCGGCTGCTCAACTTGGCGGATGACAACGGCGGGGGCCTCGCGCAGCGTGGCCTCGAGCATTGCCTGCAGCCGCCGGGAGCTGGTTCTCACGCGATGCACGGCCCCCGAGTCCGCGTCATGGACGCACTGTGCTGCAGCAGTGCCAAAGTCGTCAGCCGTCGGAGCCAACTGCGCCAAGGGGTCCAGAACGGCTTTTACGGGTGGCTGGCTGGTATCCTGCTGTTTACGCACCGCACGTTTAGCAACCATGTCGAATCACTTCGCTCTTTCCCTCGAGGCGCCCCCCGAGAATGCCTTTAGCCTCTCTCCCGTGCGCGCCTGGACGCTGCTGTTGCTGGTCTTTGCAGCCGTCCATTTAGCTGCGCTTTTTGCGCCGCCGCTGCTCGATGATGCCGACGCCACCCACGCCATCGCCGCCCAGCACATGGCGCAGAGCGGCGACTGGGTCACGCTGAAAGTAGATGGCATCCGCTATCTGGAAAAGCCGCCGTTGCCTTATTGGCTGGCCGCTGCCGATTACCACCTCTTCGGATATAACGTCTTTGCCACCCATCTGCCGCTGAGCCTGAGTGTACTCGGCCTGGCCATTTTGGCCTGGGCATGGGGCCGCCGTGCCTACGGCGATCGCGCCGCGTTCTATGCCGCACTCAGCATTCTTACCAGCGTAGGCGTTTTTCTCTTTACCCGTGTCTTCATTCCCGAAGTCCTGCTTACCTTGCTGCTGGCGTTTGCTCTCTACAATTTTCTCATCGGGATCGAAGATGAGAAACCCCGCCGCTTTTACTTTACCTGGGCGGCCCTGGCGCTGGCCATGCTGGCCAAGGGCCTGGTGGCTCCGGTCTTTTTCTTTTTAGCCGCCGTGCCCTATCTGCTGCTCACCGGCTTTTGGCGGCGCTGGCGTCAATTCCGCCTGCCCTCCGGCATTGTGCTCTTTCTGGGCATCGCTGCGCCATGGCACATCCTTGCCGGCATTCGCAATCCAGGCGCCGGGCACCCTCTTGGCAACATTCCGTCTCCCGGCAACGTCCATGGCTTTTTCTATTTCTACTTCATCAACGAGCAGGTCCTTCGCTTTCTCGGAAAGCGTTACCCAGTCGACTACAACAAGCTTCCTTTTCTCCTTTATTGGAGCCTGCACCTGGTCTGGCTTTTTCCTTGGAGCATCTACCTGCCGGTTGTTCTTCGGCAGGCATGGACCGCCCGAAGGCGATGGATGCAAGCAGTTGTATTCTTCCGGGGCCGGAGCACCTGGCTGCTCGCGATCTACGCTGCGGTCATCCTGATCTTTTTCTCCCTCTCCACCAACCAGGAGTACTATACCTTTCCCGTTTACTTTCCTTTGCTGCTGCTCACTGCCGGTTGTCTGGCACGCGAGGAAAGCGAGCCAAGACCGGTAACAGGACCGGTAAGCAAATGGCTCACCGGGGCGCACGCGGCGCTCGCCGTAATCGGAATGATTGCCGCGATCGCCCTTGGATACGGTTTATGGTCCTCACGCGCCATCCCCTCGGGCAGCGATATTGGGGCTTTACTCGCTCACCGCGACGTAGCTGGCTACACGCTCTCCATGTCTCACTTGTTCGATCTCACCGGACCATCCTTTGCCGCGCTACGCTTGCCCGCGGGGCTGGCCGCCGCCGGGCTTCTGCTTGGTCCCGTGATGGCCTGGATACTGCGTCGGCAGGGCCATCATTTCGAGGCCACGGCCAGCGTCGCCTTCACCTCCGCCGTATTTCTCGTCGCGGCACACATCGCGCTGGGACGCTTTGAGCCAATGCTCTCGTCCCGGGCCATGGCCGATACCATCAACCACATCTGCCCCCGCGGTACGGATGCCACGCTCATTCTCTATGGCGACGTAGCTGACGGTTCGTCGCTTCTTTTCTATACCCAGCGACAAGCCTTGCTGGTCAATGGAAGGGTGAGTTCTGTGCTGTGGGGTTCGAACTATCCGGATGCTCCGCGGGTGCTGATCAGTGATGCTGATCTGCTTGCGTTGTGGGGCAACGGGCCGCGCAGATTTCTCTTCGTGCCAGGGGAAGTGCGGGCGCACGTAGCCGGCTTGCTCGGAACCCGCGCCTATCTTTTGCAGGAGCTGTCAGACAAAGGGCTTTACACGGATCGCCCCCTGTAGTTCGTCCGCAGGCCTGCTTCGACTTGCCCCGATAACTTACTTGGGATGTTTTCTTCAAAACTCCCACAAAATCGTCATCCTGAGCGGAACGCCTCACAGATTCATCGCGTCACACAGAGCTTGGAGCGTGGAGTCGAAGGACCCCGAGGGTGCTTATCTTGCCCATGCCGCTCGGAGCTTTTCAATCACCGAAGCTGGCAGCTGGCGGACCCGTCACGGTCTTTCCCTGGGGCCGAGAACAGAGAACTGTTGTCATCTTGCTCTGTCCCGGGGCGACATCTAGACTCCCGGCCGCCATGCAGGCACGCTTACACGATCGCAGCAAGATCTTGTTGTCGGGCTCGGTGGTCGAAAGCTCCGAACGGCATGGGCAAGATTAAGCACGTCGGGGTCCTTCGACTTCGCGCCCCAAGGGCTCTGTGTGACGCGATAAATCTGTGAGGCGCTCCGCTCAGGATGACGACTTTGTGGGAGTTTTGAGGCCGGATGCGGGGCTGGCCAGCGCGGTAAACGGATCGTTACTCCATGCCCGAGGACTACGCGGTAAGAACGGCTTCGGGCTCGCGCTCGGAGGGGCGGGAGTCATTTCTCATGAACCCGTCCTGTAGCAGGTTATAGACCTCTCCCCGCCACCGCACTTCGTTGCTCACGTAACTTGCCACCCAATAACAGAATCCCAGCAGGTCGCGCATTGGGTAGAGCAGCGCACTACGCAGGAGCTGAGGCTCCCCAACAACCAAGCCGCCTACCAGCGCCCCCAGCGCTACCCGTGAGGCCCAGGCCCAGCCTAGAAGAGCCGCGCCCAGCAGAGGACGATGAAAGGCCACCGCCACCCCTGCCGCCAGCAGCCCGTACGGCACACTGAAGGTTAGCGCTGTTCCGAAATGCCCCTTGGGGCGGGAAAATCGCGTGCTTTTCATCCAGCGGATCTGGTGCCGCACTGAAGGCAGAAACGAGGAGTTCAGGACATGATGCTCGATGGTGTGGGTGGACAGGATGACCCGATGTCCTGCAGCCGAGATCAGGTTCCCCAGCATAAAGTCGTCGGCGTGGTAGGGTCCCAGGGCCCGAAACCCCCCTGCTTTCTCCAGGGAGTCGCGGCGCACCACCATGGTCGGCCCCAGGGCAAACTTCATGCCTTCGAGCATCTCCGCCACCATCACCCCCGCCGACATCTCCACCGACATTCCCACCGCTTCCAGCTTCGACCAGAAACTGTCACCGGCTACCCCCCGATAAAGGCAGGTAACCATGCCTACCCGCTCATCGGCAAACGGCGCCATAACCGCGCGCAGATAATCAGGTTTTACCGAGACATCGCTGTCGCTCACTACCAGGAAACGGTGGGCCGCAGCGCCTTGCATCCTCTCCAGCGACCACACCTTGGCGTTGGCGTACGGGGCATTGCCGCTGCACAGGAACCGTGACCGAATCGCCGGATAACGCGCCGCTACCCGCCTTGCGATCTCCAGTCCCGCATCATGGTCGCTGCGCGCGCAAAAAATGATCTCGAAGTTGGGATAGTCCTGCTCAAAAAAGCTCTGCAAGTGAGATTCGAGGTCGGGTTCCGGTCCGTGCAGCGGCTTGAGCAAGCTCACCGGCGGAGTGAACGCGCCCGGGAGCGGCTTGCGCCGGCGGACGGCCAGACGTACAGCACCTGCGACTACCAGCAGGGCATACATCGTCGAGGTGATGATGCCGGTGATACTCAGTACGAGCAGAAGATTCATCATGCTTGCAGTGGGTTAGGGTAAGACTCCACCTGCCCCCTTTAGAGTACACTTTGGCCAAAAAAGCGTCTTAAAATAAGCCGCTTCAGCGCTTGCGGGTGGCCACCGGGACGACCATCGGCCGGCGCAGGGCCACGATGGCGCCTTCGCTGGCCGGCATGCCTTGCTGCATTTTGGTGAGCATCTCGGTGCGCACGTAGTCGACGAAATCCTGCATCTGGCGATTCATCTCCTCCATCCGTTCCCGCATCTGCAGAATGATGGCGATGCCCGCGATGTTCACCCCAAGCTCTCGGGCCAGGTTGAGAATAAACTCCAGCCGCTCCAGGTCTTCATCGGTGTACAGACGAGTGTTTCCTACTGTACGCGAGGGCTGCAGCAGCCCTTCACGTTCATACAGCCGCAGGGTCTGCGGGTGAATCTCGTACATCTCGGCCACCGCCGAGATCATGTAAGCGCCTTTGGATTTACGTTTCGTTGGCATTTTGGTTCTCAATCTCACAGGCCTGTAAGGTCAGACTCCTGCGAACATCGTCTCCCTGGGATCTTCCGGATTCAGTTTGGCAAACTCTCGCAAAATCTCCTTCGAGCGCTCGTCGCGCAGTTGCGGCACAAGAATTTCCACGGTAACAATCTCGTCGCCGCGAACTCCGTCGTGGGTTGCGGAAGGAACTCCCTTGCCCCGCATGCGCAGCTTCTGTCCGCTCTGCGTCCCCGGCGGGATTTTCAACTGGGCGCGGCCGTCGATGGTGGGCACCTCGATCTTGGCGCCCAGGGCCGCCTCCGGTACCGTAACTGGAATCACCACCTGGATATCGTCTCCCGACCGGGTGAATACGGGATGGCTGTCGATCTTGATGATGAGATAGAGATCGCCTGCGGGGCCGCCGTTAATGCCGGCATTGCCCTTGCCCGCCAGCCGAATCCGCTGGCCATCGCGGGTTCCGGGTTTGATGCGGACCTCGACAGTCTCCGTGCGGCTTACCGTTCCTTCGCCATGGCAGGTCGCACATTCGTTCTCCAGCTTGCCCGTGCCTTCACAACGCGGGCAGGCGATGTTGAATTTCATGCGTCCGCCCATTTGCGTCACCTGGCCGGTGCCGTGGCACTCCGGACATGTACCTCCGCCAGACGCGGGCTTGCCTTTGCAGGTGGGGCAGACTTCCTGCCGCGTCACCTGGATCCGGGCGACTCCGCCGCGAATTGCTGTCCAGAAATCCACCGTGACCTGGTATTCCAGATCGGTGCCCGCTTGCGGCCCTTGCTGTTTCTGCCCATGGTTGAATACCCCGGAAAATATATCCCGGAAGCTGCCCCAGTTCGAGCCTGATCCGCTTTCGCTAGGACGGTGGGTAGCGTAGTCAGAAAAGTCAAAACCGCCAAAGTCGATGGGCACGCCCCGGCCGCCGCCCTGTTGTCCCGCCGAGGCTGCTCCGGGAAAACCACCGTAGCCCCCTCGCGCTGCCGCCTCCGCCGTTGCGGGATCGATCTGGTCGGAGTAGTACCCCAGCGCGTCGTACACCTTGCGCTTCTTCTCGTCGCTCAAAACATCGTTGGCTTCCGAGATGGCCTTGAACCGCTCTTCTGCCTTCTTGTCGCCCGGGTTCACGTCCGGATGGTGCTTGCGGGCGAGTTTGCGGAAGGCCTTGCGGATCTCATCCGCGGTTGCCGTCTTCTTGACCCCCAGGAGGCCGTAATAGTCTTTGGTCTGTGTCGTCGCCATATTTGGTCAATTCAATACGACGGGTCGCCTAAGCGACCCGTGTTTACGTCAGTTCCACCACAACCGGGCTTCTACCGGCTCAATTCGCCAGAACAGATCGGGTTCCACCCGGGTCATCTGCGCGGCGAAGCTCTCAGCTTCTTCTCGCGTATTGAACATGACCTGGTTGTAGATCTTTCCCGCCCGAAGCTGTTCGTATTTCCACATCGTCTCAGTCATTTTTTGTCCTGCCTTCCGCTTGTTCTGCTGCTCCACTTCTTGCTTCATTCTTGAAAAAACACAGGGCGCCCTTAGCGATCGAGCGCCCTGTGCTACGTCTGACTGAGAGCGGCAGTCTTACTTCTTGTCCGCGACGTCCACGTACTCGGCGTCGATTACGCCTTCTTCCTTCTTCTCTCCCTCGCCGCCAGTGCCGGCTGCGTCACCCGAAGCCGTAGCTCCGGACGCGTTAGCCTTGTACATGGCTTCGGCCAGCTTATGCGAAGCCGCGGTCACCTTCTCCCGCGCCGCATTCATCTCGGCCGCGCTTGAGCCGCCCTGCAGTACCGTCCGGGCTTCGCTCAACGCTGCCTCAACGTCGCTCTTCTCGCTGCCGGAAACCTTGTCGCCGTTGTCCTTCAGCATCTTCTCGACGTTGTACACCATGTTGTCGAGCGAGTTCCGAGCCTCGACCTCTTCCCGCTTCTGCTGGTCCTCGGAGGCGTGCGCATCGGCTTCTTTCGCCATGCGGTCAACCTCTTCCTTGCTTAAACCCGAAGAAGAAGTGATGGTGATCTTCTGGTCCTTGCCCGTGGCGTTGTCTTTCGCCGTCACGTTCAGAATGCCGTTGGCATCGATGTCGAAGGTCACTTCAACCTGCGGCACCCCGCGAGGAGCCGGCGGAATTCCGCTCAGCTTGAACTTGCCCAACGTCCGGTTTTGTGCGGCCATGGGGCGCTCGCCTTGCAGTACGTGTACTTCCACTTCCGTCTGGTTGTCGGCCGCCGTCGAAAACGTCTCCGTCTTCTTGGTGGGGATGGTCGTATTGCGTCCGATCATCTTGGTCGCCACGCCGCCCAACGTTTCAATCGCCAGGGTCAGCGGCGTGACATCGAGCAGCAACAGGTCGGTTACTTCTCCGGCCAGTACGCCAGCCTGCACAGCCGCGCCGATGGCTACCACCTCATCCGGGTTCACGCCCTTATGGGGCTCCTTGCCGAACAGGTCCTTCACCAGTTGCTGGATTCGCGGCATGCGCGTCTGTCCGCCCACCAGCACTACTTCGTCGATCTTGCTGGAGTCGATCTGCGCGTCGGCCATGGCCTTCTTGCAGGGCTCGATCGAGCGCTGCAGCAGATCTTCCACCAGCTGCTCGAGCTTGGCCCGGGTCAGCTTCTTGACCAAGTGCTTCGGTCCGGTTGCATCCGCCGTGATGAAGGGCAGGTTGATCTCCGTCTCGACGGTTGTCGAGAGCTCGATCTTGGCCTTTTCCGCCGCATCCTTCAGGCGCTGCAGTGCCATCTCGTTACCCTTGGCGCGCAGATCCAGTTGCTCGTCTTTCTTGAACTCGTCGATCAACCAGTCCACGATGCGCTGGTCGAGGTTGTCGCCGCCCAGGTGGGTATCGCCATTGGTCGATTTGACCTCGATCACGCCTTCGCCTACTTCGAGCACAGAGACGTCAAATGTTCCGCCGCCGAAGTCATAGACGATGATCGTTTCGTCTTTCTTCTTATCCAGCCCGTAGGCCAATGCCGCCGCCGTGGGCTCGTTGACGATGCGCTTCACGTCGAGACCGGCAATCTTGCCCGCGTCTTTGGTCGCCTGGCGCTGGGCATCGTTGAAGTACGCCGGCACAGTAATGACTGCTTCGGTCACCGTCGTGCCCAAATAGTCTTCTGCCGCCTTTTTCAGTTTCTGCAGAATCATCGCCGAGATCTCGGGTGGGGTATATTCCTTCCCCTGGGCCACGACGACTACATGGTCGCCCTGTTGTTTTACCTTGTAGGGCACCATCCGCATTTCGTCCGTCACTTCATTGGCACGGCGGCCCATGAAGCGCTTGATCGAATAAATTGTGTTCTCCGGGTTGGTAATTGCCTGGCGCTTTGCCACCTGGCCGACCAGCCGCTCACCGCTCTTGGTGAAGCCGACGACGGAGGGGGTAGTGCGACCGCCCTCCTCGTTGGGTATAACCTTGGGCTCGCCGCCCTCCATCACCGCCACCACCGAGTTTGTAGTACCCAAATCAATACCAATAATCTTTGCCATTGCTGTCGCTGCTCCTGCACTCGTGTGCGAGTTTGTGATTCTTAGACTCGCACTTGAGTCTATTGTTGTCAAGCTATCTGATGCTCCGACTCACCAAATGGATTCAGGGAATGGGAACCAAGGGGGTGGGATGAAAGGTACGGGCTTTACAGGATGCGGAAAGTTCCGTTTTGTATCAGGGCACGACTTCAGTCGTGCCGTAAACGATTGAGAATACGAGGGGCTTTAGCCCCTGAGGCATTGCTTTTCCATGCTTCCGCCTGCACGGCACTGTGATGAAAAAACCGTACCCCAGCGGCTAAAGCCGTCCCGCGCACCGGCCTTTACGGCACGACTAAAGTCGTGCCCTGATACAAAACAGAACTTTCCGCAGCCCGTTCAGCCCATGGGAACCGGACCCTGGTGTCCCTCAGCATGACCCCCAGGTCTCAAAAGAGAAATCTGGGCCACCCACTCATGGTTTTGGATTTATCCAGGGTAGTTCTGCCGCAGGCTCTTTAGACGCCAAAGGCTCGGAGCGCGGTGCAAGCCCGGTCCAGCTCGGCGGACTGCTTGGCAAAACAGAAGCGGAGCAAGTTTTCTCCCCCGCCGGCGCCGTAGAACGCAGAACCGGCGACTGCTCCCACCCCAGTGGCGCGAAGCAAGTTCCGGGCCTTGACGCTGGCCCGCTCCCCTTCAATCCTGGTGGCATCCGCCAACACATAGTAAGCGCCGGCCGGCACAGCGGGAGTAAGGCGTGCTGCCGTCAGGGCATCGCAGATCTGGTCTCGTTTCTCCTGGTACTCGGTCGCCAGCCCATGGTAGAAGCTATCCGGCAAAGTCCGCAGCCCGGCTGCCGCGGCGTATTGAAAAGGCGACGGGGTGCAAACGTAGCCCAGATCGTGGAAGTAGCCGATGGCGGGAATCCATTTGCTGCTGGCCGAAAGGTAGCCCACCCGCCACCCGGTCATGCTGAAAGTCTTGGAGAAGCCGGAGATCGTGACCGTGCGTTCCGCCATGCCGGGAATGGCCGCCGGGCTCACATGAGACTGACCGTCATAGACAAAGTACTCATATATTTCATCTGTCAGCACAAACAGGTCGTGTTCCATGGCCAGGGCGGCAATGCCCTCGAGCTCAGCGCGGCTGAATATCTTCCCGCAGGGATTGATCGGGGTATTGATCACCAGGCCGCGGGTCCGGGGAGTGATGGCAGCGCGCAAACGATCGAAATCGATCTCCCAGCTGGCGGGCTCGAGGGGCACTAAAACCGGCTCAGCTCGAATGGAAAGCAGGGTGCTGTAGTGGTACCCGTAAAACGGCTCGAAGAGAATCACCTGGTCGCCGGGATCGAACAGTGCCAGGCAAGTGGAGGACATGGCGCCGGTAGCTCCGGAGGTGACCAGGATCTCCTTGTCGGGATCGGCGATCAGGCCATTATGCCGCTCCAGTTTCTCGGCAATTGCCTGGCGAAGAACGGCTACCCCGTCCAGGCGGGTGTAGATATTGTGGCCATCGTGGATGGCTTGTATGGCGGCCTCGACGACGGGCGCGGGTAAAGGGGTATCACAGACCCCCTGGGCCATGTTCACGCCCCCCACGGCGTCACACTCAACCGTCATGGAACGAATTTCCGATTGGATGATCCGGGGAGCGATTTCGCTCAGGTGCAGATGCTTTTCCGTAGCGGCAGGCATGGATGCATGTCTACCACGACAACGGGGGACCCTGTAAAGGGGGAAGCGCACAAATGATCAGCTCATGGCCTCGGCCAGAGCCGCTGGTATCTCATGCGCCGCGCCCGCTTCGCGCAATGCCTGCACCTGCCGCCATGCCACCTGGGCCGCGGTCTTGCGGTTGTCGAACCGGCAGGAGGAGCCAAAGGTGATCTCGGCGGCCAGGCCCTCCAGACACAGGGTGCGAAATGCATGGGGCAGGAAGACCATCTCGCCCCAGTAAGTCACCTCGTCCTCCGCGACACCGTCCGCGTGGTAGCGGATTGCCGCCGCGGTGACGCACGCCCCGGCGCGGATGGCCGGCTCAAAGAGCGGCGGGAGAAAGGGCAGGACGGAGCTGCCATCCGAACTGGTGCCCTCGGGAAAAAGCAGCACCGGGACCCCTTCGCGCAAGCTCTGCTCGATTTGCCGGGCCGCCTGGCCGACCTGAAGGCTGCGCTCGCGCTCGACGAATATTGTGCCGCCAAGACTGGCCAGGATGCCCACAAGGGGCCACCGCCGTACCTCGGACTTGGCTACGAAGCGCAACGGGCGGGCCGCGGCATAAACCATTATGTCGAGATAGCTCAAATGGTTAGAGACCAAAAGGCGGGTGCCCTCTCCGCCCACGGTGGGGACTCTGACGGCAGGGACAAAGACGGTAGGTATGAGGGAAAGCCGCCGGGCCAGCCGGGCGAAGGATTCATGAACCCACGCGGCGCGACGGGAGCCGGAAACTCGGCCGCGAGACCTGACGTAGATGGGCCCGAACCGCACCAGGGCTTCGAGCATGGAGCCGAGCATGATCGCTATCCGCACCGCACCTCTAACCCGCCGGCGGCTCGGGAGCATCCGCTTACTCCACCAGGAAGCGGCTTCGCGCCGCCGGGACAACCTGCTCCAGGTCCAGAAGGGTTAGGAAGTCGATGGTGCCGAAAGCGCGGTCCCAGGCAGGCGGCCCACAGATCTTGGCCCCCACGCCAAGGTAGGTCCGCAGCAACCGGGGCAGCTTGACCGGCACTCCCGGCTCGCCTTCGGGGCAGGGCAAGGCAAACGCCGCGGTAGGCACGGTAACGTATTCGAATGAAACCAGTTGAGAGCCAAGTTGACGGTACAGGCCCCAGCCTTCGAGGGGGTCCATAGAGGTCAGCGAAGAGCAGCCGATGAGATACCGCAGGCCGTAGTGTTTGGCATATTGGGCAATCCCCCTCCACAGCAGCGTGAGCACCTCGCTGGAGCGGTGCTCGCGATCGATCGAGGCGCGGCCCAGCTCCAGAACCTGGTCGCGAATGCATTCGAACGGGGCAAACTCGAACTCCTGTGCGCTGTAGTAGCCGAAGGCAGCCGCGGCAGTGAGCCCTGATTGCATACGGTAGGTTCCGACGATCCGGCCGTCCTCCTGGTTTTCGACGATCAGGTGGTCGCAAACCGGGTCGAAGCGGTCGCGGTCGAGGCCGGTTGAGTACGACGATGACAACCCCTCCCCCATCTCGATGTTGAATACATTAAAGCGGAGCCGGCAGGCCGCCAGGCGATCACGGGCGTCTTCCGCCAGGCGCACGCGGTATCGCCCAAAAGTCCCGGAAACATAAGGCAGGGCGCCGCTCTCCTGCCACGTCTGCCCAGCTGCGGCCGCCGGCGGGACCAAGGCGGAGCATTTGAGCTGTTGCTCAGGGGTAATCAGTGGGTGGACGGCGGCCTTCCGGCCTCCGCCATCGGGCAGTCCTGCCAGGCTAGGAGCCGCAACGTTACGGTGGTTGCTCATTGCTCCAGTCATGATGCAACAGGGCTTCTATCACAGTTTGAACGGCGTGAGAATAGTCCGCGAATGATAGGTGAATACCTAATTTGTCATCTGCCCCGAGTTTCCCTGGCTGGGGGATAATGGTGAGGTAGCGGGCGAGCGTAACTTTCGCCGTAGAACAGGGTTAACACCTGTGACGGACTGTGTCGTTCACCGTCTATGCAGTAGGTCCTGGCGAGCGGATCGGGCGTCTTGCTTGGGCAAGGGGGTTTGAGGATGTATCTGATCAAGAGAAATCGTTTGCAGTGGGTTCTTTGTGGAGCGTTGAGCGCAAGCCTGGCGTTCGCTCCGGCCTTGGCAGCGTCCGCACAGACGCAAGCCGGGGGGCAACAGGCCCCGACACCAGGTCAGCCGGGCGATTGGGGCCCTGCGGGGCCGCCGCCCGATGCGCAGAATGGACAGGTCCCTCCGCCCGATAGTGCCGCGCAGGACCCGAACCAGCCTGCTGACCAGGGCCCGAGCCAATATCCAGGCCAGCCGAATCCGAATCCGGATCCGAACCAGCCGGCTGCCCAATATCCCAGCCAGGGGGCGGCTCCGAACGGCCCGGGAGTAGGCTATGGGCAACCGCCACGCCCGGCTTACCAGCCCGGCCAGAACTCGCCGAATGCCTATCAGGGCGCCCCTCAAGCGGCACCGATGGCGCCGCCATCCGGCCCGGTGACTGTGGCTGCCGGGGTGCGCCTCCCAATTCGCACCAGCGAACCGCTGGACTCCAAGAAGGCTAAGCCGGGAGACTATTTCCAGGGAACCGTGGCCCAGAACGTCTATGTCGGCAATGTGCTGGCAATTCCGCGTGGGGCCGAGGTCACCGGCAAGATCGTCGACGTTAAGAAGCCGGGCGAGTTGAAGGGCGGCGCGAGTATGGCGCTTCAACTGACCACCCTCAATCTTGGCGGCAATTCCTACTCGCTGGCCACCGATACGTTTGACACCAGCAGCCCAGGCAAAGGCGGCTACACCGCTGGCAATACAGTCGGTGCTGCGGCATTAGGCGCGGTCATTGGGGCCGTTGCTGGGGGTGGCCCTGGCGCTGCCATCGGCGCCGTCGCCGGCACCGGCGTGGGATTAGGCGCTTCCGCGGCGACACCTGGACCGCGCAGCGTGGTTCCTGCCGAAGCCGTGCTTACCTTCCATCTCACGACTCCTGCAACCGTGCAGCCTGTCTCGTACCAGGAGGCTGCCCAACTTGAGTCGAGTTCGCAACCGGCTGGCAGCCGCTACCCGCCACCGCCCTACGGTTATGGCCCTGGCTATGGCCCAGGACCGGCGGCTTACGCGCCGCCGCCTCCGGGCTATGCGCCTTATCCATATGCTTACGGCTACCCTTATCCGTATGCCTACGCTTATCCCCGGCCTTACGTGTACGCCTATCCGTACTACTACCGCCGCTGGAGATAAGCCAGGCGCGACCATCGCGGCTCCTATTTCTGACCTCAGAAATGGGAGCCTGCGAGTTTCAGTGACCCGTGGACACCAACAGGGGCTCTCGACTTCAAAATCCGCTCGATTCACAACCGGCTTAGATTCCCGGCATAGCCGGGACGGCTGATCTTCAGAGCTGTCCAAATTGGGGTTTGGAACCCAGGGACAAATCGGGATTAACTCCTGACTCCGGCCCTCTAATCGCATTAACCGCAGGTCCCTCCACTTCGCTCCCCCGGATTTCCTGTGGAACTTGGTGACTTCGGCAAAGTTCATGCACCTCTCTTTACGGAGAGGCGCATTCGCGGTTCTCTTTAGCGCAGCGTGGCAGGAAATCCGGGTACGCTCCGGTCGGGATGACAAATTTGTTTTGAAATCGATGATTTCTCACGACAACCGCCCATTTTTACAACAAATTTGTCATCCCGACCGGAGCGAAGCGAAGTGGAGGGACCTGCGGTTAATGCTTCGTTTTCAGTGGGTCAAAATAGGGAACCTCATTTGATGTTGGCCAAGCTCTCCTAATGTAACCAGCTGACTAACCGCTCCAACAGCCTGCCTTTCTCGCTAATTTGGACAGCTCTGGCTTAGCCCAGGACGATAGTCCTGGGTTGGTTGATCAACGCGCAGAAGTCCCGTTAGGGACGGCTGATCCATCTGCCACCTCGAACAGATACCCACCCCCCGGAAATCTTCACAAGATCCAGCTATACTTGATCTTTGCCGCAGAGCGAGCAAGGTCTCTGCAATTCGCTCTAAAGGTCGCCACTCTTCCATGATCCGTTTTCTTCAAAAAGACAATCGCGTCGTCAAGATCATCTTCATCGTGATTATTGCGGTCGCCGTGGGCACGATGGTCATTACGCTGGTGCCGGGCATTTTTGCCGACACCGGGACCTCCTCCGACAATTACGCAACCGTGCATACCGGCGGCTTCATGGGGCGCTACCTCGGCACCACCACGCCCATCACCACCCCTGAGGTGCAGCAGATTGCGGAAAGAATGCTGCAGCAACAGCACTACCCCGACATGTTGCTGCCTTACATGATGGACAGAGCGGCCCAAGTGCTGATCCAGCGGGCGGTGCTGGTCCAGGAAGCCAACCGTTTGGGGCTCCAGGTAGGGGATGCCGATCTGCGCCGGGCCATGCAAACCGGGCCTTTCGCCCAGGCGCTCTTCCCCAACGGACAGTTCATCGGCGAGGACCGCTACGCGGATTTCGTGCAGAACTACTTTCATACCTCGATCCAGGATTTCGAAACCCAGGTCAAGAAAGAGATCGAGATCAATCGCCTTGAAGCGATGGTGACGGGCGGCATCACCGTATCTGACCAGGATGTGCGCGACTATTATCGCCAGCAGGGAACCAAGATCAAGTTTGACTACGCGGTGATCAGCGGCGAAGACCTGCGCAAGCAGATCAATCCCACCGATGCTGAGCTGCAGGCATTCTTCAAGCAGAGTGCGGCACGCTACAAGGATGCGATTCCCGAGACCCGCAAGCTGGCATATATTCCCTTGCGCCAGAATGACGTGCCGGGCGGAGCGCCGCCTGTCACCAACCAGCAGGTGGAGGCGTACTACCAGCAGCATCAAAAGGATTTTCAAGTGCCGGAGGAAGTGAAGGTACGGCACATCCTGATCAAAGTGGACAAGGGCGCGGACGCCAAGACCGACGCGGCTGCCAAAGCTAAGGCGGAAGACCTGCTCAAGCAAATCAAGGGCGGCGCTGATTTTGCTGCCCTGGCCAAGGCCAACTCCGATGACCCGGGCAGCAAGGAGCAGGGCGGCGAGTTGGGAATGATTCAACGCGGCGTGACCGTGCCGCCCTTTGAGAAAGCAGCTTTCGCCCTTCAGCCAGGGCAGATTTCCGACGTAGTCAAGACTGATTTCGGCTATCACATCATCAAGGTTGAAGAGAAGGAAACAGCCCACTTGAAACCTCTGGAAGAGGTGAAAGCCCAGATTCTGGCGACGCTGACCCGTCAGCAGGAAGCGGATCAGGAGGCCGGCTTCGCCCAGCAGCTGGCTACGGAAGCAGCCAAATCAGGCTTGGCAAAAACTGCCGAGGCGCATCACCTGCAGGTAGTAACGACCGATTACGTGGCCCAGAACGCAGTGCTGTCCGGTTTACCCGACGGATCAAAGATGTTGACCCTGGCCTTCGCCGCCAAGCCGGGGGCTGCTCCCCAGGTGAGCTCGACGGGCGACGGTTTTGCTGTCTTCCAGGTGGAA
Source organism: uncultured Acidobacteriaceae bacterium (assembly GCA_963834205.1). GTDB lineage: Bacteria > Acidobacteriota > Terriglobia > Terriglobales > Acidobacteriaceae > PALSA-350. The sequence goes on from CAWIBI010000043.1 coordinate 212,316, forward strand.
GACGTGAAGTCTGCCCACGCCCCGACGTTCGAGGAATACAAGTCGCACCTGGTGGACGATTTCCGGGAGCAGCAGTTGCCCCAGCTCCTGGCGCGCAAGACCAATGAACTGGCCGACAAGGCGCATGCCGAAAACAATCTTGCCCAGGCTGCCAAGGAGCTTGGCGCAACTCTCAAGACCAGCGACCTGGTGGGACAAACTGGGCAGGTGCCGGATATCGGGGCCTTGTCCACCGCAGCCCCCGATCTTTTTAATCTCAAGATTGGGGATATCAGCAAGCCCATCAACACCGGCCACAGCGGCATTGTGGCTAAGATCGATGACAGGCAGGAGCCGACACCAGAGGAGACAGCCAAGAACTTCGACGCCACACGCGAGCAGCTGCTCAGCGAAAAGCGGGAGCAGATGTTTGAGGTCTTCGTGACTGACCTGACGGATCGCTATCAAAAGCAGGGAGGCATTCGCATGAACAAGCGTGCGCAGACCGGCCTGCCTCAGGGAATTCAGGGCTAACCTCCGATACAGGAACGCAAGCGTTTTCACAAATGGTATAACGCGAAGAAAACGCGCTCTACGCCGGCGTTCCGACAAAGGACCGGGGTCCCCGGCAAGCTAGCTTGCTGGGGTGGAAAGGACGCCTGCACATAGCTACTCTTAGAAACATCACGGTATTTGTGAAAACGCTTTAAATGGCCCTCGAACGATCGTCGGGACTCCTCCTCCACATCTCGTCTTTGCCTTCTTACGGGGGCATCGGAGACTTCGGTCCCGCCGCCTATGACTTTGCCGACTTTCTGGCCTCTGCAAAGCAGCGGCTGTGGCAGGTTCTTCCGTTAAGCCCCACCGGCTATGGCAATTCCCCCTACGCGGCCCTTTCCGCCTTTGCCGGCAATCCTTCGCTGATCAGCCTGGAGAAACTGGTAGAAGATGGGTGGATCGCGGCCGAGCGCCTCGCCGGCCTGCCGGGCCATGCGGGCAATGTGCGCTTTGAGGAAGTAGAGAAGCACAAGTGGCCGCTGCTGGTGGAGGCCGCAAAAAAATTTCTGGCGCACCACGACGACCAGCAATGGGTCCGCTTCCAGCGTTTTCGGGAGGAGAATGCCTTCTGGCTGCTGGATTACGCTCGCTACATTGTGCTGCGGCAGAGATTCTCATTGAGTTCCTGGTCGTCCTGGCCGAGGGAGTACGCACACCGCGACCCGGATGCGCTGCGCCAGCTGCAGCAGGAGAGCCGGGACGATCTTGAGGTCCAACAGGCCATCCAATTCGCTTTCGATGAGCAGTGGAAGGCGCTGCGCGCCTACTGTGCCCAGCGCGACATACGCTTCATCGGCGATGTCGCGATCTTTGTCAGCTACGACAGTGCCGACGTGTGGACTCATCCTGAATTATTTGAGCTGCATGAAGACCTCTCGCCCATTCGCGTCGCCGGTGTGCCGCCGGATTATTTCAGCGCCACCGGGCAGCGCTGGGGCAATCCCATCTACAAGTGGGACGTGCTGGAAAAGCGGGGCTTCGACTGGTGGGTAGACCGCATGCGCCGGGCCCATGTGCTTTACGACATCATCCGGCTCGATCACTTTCGCGGCTTTGAAGCCTTCTGGGCGATTCCCGCCGAGGACGAGACCGCCATCCATGGTGAGTGGGTCAAGGCCCCTGGCGTCGCCCTCTTTAATGCGCTGCGCGACCAGTTGGGAGAGCTGCCGTTGATTGCCGAGGATCTGGGCTTGATTACCCGCGAAGTGGATGCGCTGCGCGAGAAGTTCGATCTGCCCGGTATGCGCGTGCTGCAATTCGGCTTCAGCAACCGCGCTGCCCACAATTACCTGCCCCACCGTTATGTGCCCAACACTGTTGTATATACGGGCACTCACGATAACGACACCACGCTGGGCTGGTGGCAGCACGGCATTACCGAGAGCGAGAGGAATGCGGTCTATCTTTATCTCAACCCGGCTCCGAATGACGTGGTCTGGTCTTTGATTCGCGCGGCCTCGACCTCGGTCGCCGATGTTTGCATTTTTCCCGTGCAGGACGTTCTGGTTCTTGGCTCGGAAGCCCGCATGAACACGCCTGCCACCCCCGAGAACAACTGGACCTGGCGTATGGCTCCCGACGCGCTCAAAGCCGATCAGGCTTACGGCTTGGCGCAGCTCGCCGAGCTAACCGATCGCGACGGCTGGGTAGAGCCGCCAAAGGCCTAATAGGAAAGGGGCATCGCGCATCTAATCAGCCGCAACCTCCAATGGAGTAACCCACCCGGAAGTCCAGCCCTGAAAGGGCGACCTGAACTTAGCCCAGGACGACAGTCCTGGGTTTACGAACGCACTTGAGAACAGTCCCGTCAGGGACGGCTGAAGCGTGCCATCCCAATTCAGCCGTCCCTACGGGACTGGAACCGTTGTTGCCAAGGTTACCCAGGACTGACGTCCTGGGCTAATTCAGGTCGTCCCTTCGGGACTGGCCACGCGCGAGTCGCTGGTTATCACCTTTGCTCACTCGTTTCGAAGGAACGGTTTGTGAATCTAGTTTTTCGCTCAGGGTAATTATTCTCGCTACACATGCCCGCTATCCCTCGCTGATCAGGAGCGCGACAGGGTAGCTGGCAAGCAGCGTATTCAGCGGCAAATTTTGCTGCTCCGGTACAGTCACCACTTCTCCCGTAAACACGTTGGTATAACGCGTCCCTGGCGACACGGGAATCTGCAACTGATCCTTGCCCCAGGCTTCCCCGAGAGGCAGTTCCGGTTTGCCTCTCATCAGCGTGCAGGCGAAACGCGGCATCACCGCCAGGACGCTTCGCTCGCTCGCCGTATCCCGGCGTAAAAACCCAATCACATTTTCCTGCCGTTCCCCTGTGACCTCGAGCGCAACGTACTCACCGCGGCGGAAGAGAGCATGTTCCCGCGTACGCAATTGCAAGGCACGATGCGTGGTCCAAAGCTTCGCCCTGCCATCCGCAAGATTGCCGAGCACGTCACGGCACACCGCGGCAGGGCCCTCCCGCTCCGCCAGCGCGTGCAGCGCATCCAGGTACCCGGCGCGCTGGCGGTAATCCACCGGCCGCCGGTTGTCTGGGTCGACCAGGTTTAGCTCCCACAGCTCATTTCCCTGGTAGAAATCAGGTATCCCGGGAACGGCTATCTTCAGCACCACCTGCGCCAGGGAATTGACCGCCCCAAATAACTTGAGCTGCGGCAACAGCCCTTTGAGCGAAGCGACGAAGGGAGTTTCCTTTCCCCGCGGGCTCGGCATCAGGATCGCAGTAATAAACGCGTGCACCGCCTTCATGTACTCAGGGTCAGGATTAATCCAGCTCAGGTTGACTTTGGCCTCACTCAGAGCCTTGAAGGCATACTGCTTAATCCGCTCCACGTAGCTCTCGCGATCCTGTTGGCTTTCCATCTGCCACGGCCATGCGCCCAGGATCGTCTGATAGAGCAGGTACTCTTCGTTGTTGTCCGGCGCCACGCGGCCGTCTTCCATGCGCTGCTTAAACTTGGAATTCATACGCTGCCAACGGTGCACCGATGACGACCAAAGCTGGGGAAGCTCAGAGAGCACGTTCAGCCGGTTACGCACGTCTTCGCTGCGCTTGGTGTCATGGGTCGACGTCGTCAGCATGGTGTCCGGCGAGTGTCTCAGGCGCTCCTGGTTGCTCTGGTGCAGGGTTTCGAGCGAGATGCCAAAGGATTTCGCCGAACCGCCGACCTCGTTGGACGAAAGGAAGCGGGTATAGACATAAAACGTGGTGTCCTCAACCCCCTTGGCCATCACGGGTCCTGTCAGTTGCTGGAATTTGAGAGCGAAATAAAGGATTTGCGGATCAGGTTTCTGCTTAGCCGCCGGAGAACTGTTCTGCAGCAGCAGCGTCTCGCGCAGAAAGTTGAAGGCGGAGGCATCGATATCCGGGTTCAGGCGTTTAGCCCGGGCAATCGCAAATCGCAGAAATGCTACGTCGCGCTCCCCGTACTCGCCGCGGTCGTCAATGTAGGTTCGATAGACAGGGAAGGCGGCGATGGTGTGGCGCAAAACCGTCTCGAGAATATTATCGGTGAAGTCGCGCGCCCTTCGATTGGAAGCGGCGATTTTGCTGAGCAGGTTGGTCAGCGCATACACCTCGCTGGCCAGTGCCGTCTGCATCACCTGCAGCTTGGACCTGTAAATAATTTCGTCCGGATCAGCCGGGTGTCCCAGCACCTGGGCATAGAGAACGTTGAACCGCTTCTCGTTTGCGCTTTGAATAAAGATGCCGTTCGCCAGGTAAACGAAGTCATAGCCTGAGGTTCCGCGAACCGGCCACTCCGGCGGCAGGTATTCGCGCGGCTCCAGTATCTTCTCCACCACGGTATAGAGCGGCCCCTGGCTCTGCGACCAGTCATATCCTCGAACCGGATCGAGGATGCTGCGCTCGATTCCGTTCGCCGCGGTCTCTTGCTGCGGTGCTTCGCCCGCGCATTGGCTGGCGAGGTACAACAGCTGCAGGCGGATCAGATACTGGCGGGGATTGAACATACCATCGCAGTGGTCGATGCGCAGCCCGGTCACCTTGTGGGAGGCGATCAGCGACCGAATCAGGCCGTGGGTCGCAGCGAAAACCGCAGGATTCTCCATACGCAGACCCACCAGGTCGTTGATATCGAAGAAGCGGCGGTAGTTGATCTCTTCGGCGGAAGTGCGCCAGGAGGCTAAACGGTAGGGCTGCGCATCCAGCAGAATATGCAGGCGGTCGAAGCTGTGCGGATCTCCTTCGATGCCATTGATGACTTCGAGCGCATTCTGAATCACCGGCTGCAGTTCAGGGGAGCGGAGCGCACTCCGTAACTCCGGCAGCAACTGCGCCAACCGTTCCCGCCGCTGCTCCCGCAGATCGTCGTTGGTGGTCTCATGCGGCGGAAGCTGGTCGATCTGCTGCAACAGCTCTTGAAAATTCTGCGGTATTTGCTCCGCGTCAAAAATCAGGTGCACGGTGCGCGGCGCCACGGGCATGGTGTGATCGTAGTAATGAATCAGTGGCCGCCCGTCTTCGATCGACACCTGGATATGCTTGCTCTCCAACTCGGCTCCGTACTGGTTGCCCAGGATGGGCAGAAGGAGCTTGTTGCGCAGGGCCGGCTTCAGCGGCTTCCAATCGATGTCGAAGAATTCAGAGTACTGCGAGGCGTGGCCATTCTCCAGCACGTCCTGCCACCAGATAGAGTCGTTGCCCACCCCCATGTGGTTGGGAACAATGTCCAGCAGAAGACCCAGGCCTTGCCGCTGCAGCTCCGCCGAGAAGTTCTCAAAGCCCTCGTTTCCGCCGATCTCAGGGTTCAGGCGGTCATGACGCGTGACATCGTACCCGTGCATGCTGTTGGGGCGGGCTTCGAAGATAGGCGAGGAGTAAAAGTCGCCGATGCCGAGGTGCTTGAGGTAGCCAACGATGGCTTGCGCGTCAGCAAAATTGAAGTCTTTGTGCATTTGCACCCGGTAGGTTGAGACCGGCGCCCGGGCATCGGTGTGCAGCACTCGCTCCACACACTCCCTCATCTCGTTGGAGGCCTCCTGGCGCGGGTTGGCCTTGACCGCAACCCGCTCAGGCAACGCGACTTCGCTCGACGAAAGATGGCTGGTGGCTGACATTGTCTCTTTGGATGCGCTCGCGGGTGGTCGAGGATCAGCGATCGGCCTACCCAAATTCATCCGGTCGCTTTACGAATCCGCGCCCAGCACGGAAAATAGGGATAGTCCCATTGTATAGAGGAAGAAACCAATGCCACTTTCCGGCGAAGCCATACGAATGATGAACTACATCGACGACATTTCCACCACCCTGCGGCGCATTCTCGCCCTCGCCCCCACGCTTTCCGCCGAAGAGCGTAAGAGGGTAGGGGAATACCTCAAGGTTAGTTCTCCCAGCGCCGACGAGGCGATGGCGGCCCTGAACCTCAAATAACGGCCTTTATTGGAACAAGCACACGGCAAGACTTGTACTAGAAGGTGACAGCAATGCAATCTCCGGCTGACGTCTTCGGCGAGGTCTTTCGAGCCATCTGGGCCCACAAGCTGCGCGCTTTCCTCACCATGTTCGGCATCGCCTGGGGTGTGGGCTCAATGCTCTTTCTGATGGCTTCGGCGAGGGCTTCCGTTCCGGGCAGCGCCGTCAAATGGCTTCGCTGGGCAACAATGTCATCATGATGTGGGGCGGCAACATCCCCGGCCGTACAAGTTGACCGTCTCCGACGAGGCGGCCCATCCGCGCCGGCGCGCCGGAGGTGCGCAACATCACCGCCATGCTGGAAAACTCGACCATCAAGGAAGTGAGTGATGATTCGAGCAGCAGCGGAGAGGTGACCGGGGTCGAGCCCAACTACAACGAGATTCGCTTTCTCCCTGTCGCTTCGGGGCGTTTTCTGCGCTCCGGCGATCTGCAGCAGCGCCGCCGCGTGGTGGTGCAGGGCAAGAAGACCGCCGCGCTGCTCTCTCCCGGCCGGCCGGCCCTCGGTGAATGGATACTCCTGAATGGAGTCCGCTTCCAGGTCATCGGGGTGGCGGGAAGCATTGCGCCTGGCAACAATGACAGTGACAATCATCCCGAGCATCTCAACTTGCCGCAGGCAAGTTGAGGGAGAAATGAACGACGCGAAAGTTGATTGTGGGGAATGTAAGTACCACGAATGAATTGTCATCCCGAGCGGTTGTGACTTTTTTGATTTGTCGCGTTTTTGACGCACTCCAACCATAATGTTTTTCGATCCTCACAAGACCGTCATCCTGAGCGAAGCGCCTGGCAGATCTATTGCTTAACAGAGGGTTTATAGCGCGCAGTCGAAGGACCCCGAGGAGGCTTGCTGGCCGATGCTCTTCAGGGCTTTGCGGCCACCAACCATAAAGAAATCAAAAAAGTCACAACCTCCGACCGGAGCGAACCCGGAAATCCGGGGCAGCCGAGGGATCTGCAGTTCCCTCCGCCGGCATCAAACGCGAACGGAAGCACCCTCCCTTTAAATGATTTGTCATCCCGTTTACTCCGTATCCGGCCGTTTATAAGGCTGTTCCAAATACTTGCGCGCTTCGTTGACGGCGCCTTGGGTGTTGTCGTTGGTCTGCGTCGCCTGCCGATATTCGTTCACCGCCCGATCGCGCTGCCCGGTCACATCGAAAATTTTTCCCAACGCGATGTGACTCCACACCTCGGTCCACTTCGGCTCATCGTCTCCGCGGAGCGCATCCCGATAAGCGTTCGCGGCCGCCTGGTAATTGCGCTGGTTGAATAGGACTTCGCCGATGCGGTAGCTCGCCAGCGAGCTGTTGGGATTCGCGGTGAGGGCTTTCTGGTACTCCGCCAGCGCGCCGGTGGTGTCGCCCTCAGCGACCAGTTGCTGGCCGCGCAGGATGGATACCCTGACCTGCAAATCCGGATTATTCTTCAGCACCCAATTATCCGGATCGATGGCAATATGACGCGGGCGGCCAAAGGTATCCACCACGTATTGTGACTCGGTCCCCACCACGTCCACGCGCTTCATCTCCGTCTTGCCCTCGGTCTCCACCCGCAGCTCGACCGGCATATTAAATAGATCGAGATCCTGCCCGATCTCACCGATGGTGCGGAAGCCCTTGTTATTGCCCAGGCGGTAGACGGTGTACTTATCGAGGAATTGCGGTGCCCCGGTTCCATCCAGCCATTGCGCGAAGAATGCGGTGAGTTGTAGTTGAGATTGCTCCTCGGCGACCTTTTCCACGTCCCGGGTGCGCATCGGTTTTTCGGAATACTGCGAGATCGAAGCCCGCAGCGTCTTGAGGAAATTGTCTTCGCCCACCTCCCAGCGAAGCATGTGGAAGACCATGGCGCCCTTCTCCAAAGTCATGGACTGGAATTGCGGGGGTAAACGGATCCAGGCGTCCGGCCGACGTGAGCGGGATGGTGTCGTAGGCCAGGGCGCCGGCAGAGATATCCAGCACCGCGGCCTGCAGTGCTGTTTGCCCGGAAATCCTCTCCACATACATTAGCTCGCCATACCGCGACATGCCGTTGGTGATCCAGGCGTCATTGAGCGTCGCAGGGCTGACCATGCAGCCCCACCACTGGTGGGCCATGGTGTTGGCCAGCAGGCGAAAATGGTTGCGGTCGGCGATGCGGGCCCCGGCGATCGCGGCGATCTCCGGGGCCCAGTAGGCGGGCAAGGTGTCGTCCGGCAGTTCGACGACATTGAGCAGACGGGTCGAGGACTCCCCGAAGGTCTCCCCAAAGAACTCAAATTCCTTGTTGGCCGTCTGGGCGAACTCCGGCCGCTCTGCTTGTGCGCGTCGGTCAGGTACACGCGCACATTAGGGAACCCTGCAACCGCCACCGGCTCATTGAACTTGCCGGCGATAATCGTGCCCGGGAAGCTGGACCTGGTCCAATTGAACTCGTACTCCTGCATGCCGCCCGCGTCGTGCGGGCTTCCGGTGCTGCCGCTCCCAATCACCCGGTAACCAGCCGGAATCTGTACATGGATGTTTGCGGTAAACCGGTCGGTCAGATAGCCGACCATGGGGAACCAGCGGCCGGCATACAGGAGATAGCTGATAGGGTCGCCGATCGACGCCACCTTCAGCCCTTCCACCGGGCTCTCTTCGCTGCCGCTGAGCGTGCCATCGTAGACAAAGGTAATAGTCGCGCTCGCCCCCTTGCTCATGGGGCTTGCCAGGGCAATGCTAATGGTGGCGTTAGGGCCGCGCTCGCCGCTCAGCGCGTGGTTTTGTGCGTCCTTTACACTCTCCACCTTGAGCGCGTTGTGCAGTTCAAAAACCGCGGCGCTGATACTGTCGGTCGCAGTAAAGGTGACCTTCGCGGTGGCTTTCAACGTGTGCTCCGCCGGGTCCAGCTGGGCGTCGATCACGTAACCGGTAATGTTGATAGTGGACCGTTCGGCAGCGAACAGATGGGGGCCCACAAATGTAGCCAGCAGCGACAGGATCAGCAGCTTTGTCGAAGCGCGTGCGTGCAGAGAACAGAGGGTCATCGGAGTCATTCAACGGGCCATCATGAAAGCAAAGCAGACTGCAACCGCCGCTCCCGCGCCGGCCGGGATCAATTGCAACGCAATACTGGCAGCGCGCTCAATCGCGGTCTGGCCCTCGCTCCTGACACGGAGCGCAGCCCCTACGGCGCGTAGCTCTGACTGCATTGTTGCACGCCGCTGTTCGTTTTCGAGCAGTGGGCGCAGCTGCCCTACCACCTTCGATGCGGTGAAATCATGCTGGATCAACTCCGGCACGATACGGCGTCCGGCAATCAGGTTCACCATTGCCACATGGGCCACGCGGATCACCCTCTGCGCCACGGCATAGCTGGTCCGCGAAAGCCGGTAAACCACTACGAACGGATTGCCGATCAGGGCGGCCTCGACGGTAGCCGTGCCGCTGGCTATTACGCTGGCCCGGGCGTGCTGTAATACCGCGCGGGCGTCGTGGACCACCCGCACGGCAACCCCTTTCGCCTGCCCCGCCATGGCCTCTACCTGCGACTCCTTCAGCGTGGGGGCCACTGGCAAGAGATATTCGTACTCGGGACCCAGCAGTCGAGCGGCTTCTAGCATTGGCGGCAAATTGGCGTGCAACTCTCTGGTGCGGCTTCCAGGCAGCAAGCCAACCCAAAATTTTGACGCATCCAGCCCATTTTCGCTAGCAAACCTCTCCCGGGTCACTGTGGGCGGATCAAGATCCGCCAGCGGATGGCCCACAAAGTCGGCTGCCACCCCGTGGGTGCGGTAGAACGCCTCTTCGAAGGGGAAGATCACCAGCATCCGGCTCACATTGCGCCTTACGCCTCTCACCCTCCACTTTTTCCACGCCCAGAGCTGAGGGCTTACGAAATACACAACAGGTATCTTCAGACGGCGAAGCTCGGCGGCAAGACGCAGGTTAACGTCAGGGAAGTCGATCAGGATGGCGAGGTCGGGCTGTTCCGCGCGCAGGCTGGCCTTCAGCTTGCGGTATTCGCTGTAGATATGCGGCATGTGCAGAATCACTTCCGTGATGCCCATCACCGCCACGTCTTCGGCGCGCACCACCTGGCGTAGTCCCAGGCTTGCCATGCGCGTGCCTCCCAGGCCAAAAAACTCAGCCTGAGGCGCTTGGCGGCGTATCTCCGACATCAGCAGCGCGCCGTAGTGTTCACCGCTGGCCTCGCCGGCAGAGAGAAAAATCCTGGGGCTCGCCAATGCCGCCATGTCAGTCGGTGCCTACGGCCAGGCTGGCGTCGAGAATACCCCTGGGTACCGCCTGTACTTCCTGGTCTTTGTATTGCAGCTGGTAAAGCTTCCAGTAGATGCCGCGCAGACCCAGCAGCTCCTGGTGGGTGCCCATCTCGCGCAACTGGCCTTTGTGCATCACCAGGATTCTGTCCGCCTGCTGCACCGTGGAGAGGCGATGCGCGATGATGACCGAGGTCCGTCCCTGGACCATGCGTTCCAGGGCGGAACGCACCCGCATTTCAGTATCGGTATCCACGCTTGAGGTGGCTTCATCGAGCACCAGGATGCGGGGATCGTGCGCCAGCGCCCGGGCAAAATTGATCAGCTGCTTCTGCCCCGTGGAAAGGCTGTTGCCCCGTTCCCGCAGCGGCTCGTCGAACCCCTGCGGCAGCCCCCGGATAAAGTCGCCTACGTTCACTTCGTCCGCCGCGGTCTTCATGCGTTCGTCGGTGATCCAGTCGGAGCCCAGCCGGATATTCTCCGCGATGGTCCCGGTAAACAGGAAGGGATCCTGCAACACCACCCCGAAATTACGTCGCAACTCCGCGACATCCTGTTCGCGTACGTCAACCCCATTGATCAAAACTCTGCCGCTCTGGATCTCGTAAAAACGCATCATCAGCCCGATGATGGTGGTTTTCCCCGCGCCGGTGTGGCCGACGATGGCCGCGGTTTGGTCGGGCTCGATCACGAAAGACACATCTTTCAGAATCCACTCCACATCCTGAGAAGCCTCGGCGATCTGCTCCCCGCTTTGCGCCTGCTGAATACGCGCCAGTTGCTCTGCGTCCAGCGTTTGATACGTGAACCAGACGTGGCGGAACTCGATGCTCCCGGAGCCGTCGCAGGTACGCGGCGTGGCTGGGCTTTGCAGCTCTGGCGCGGTATCCAGCAGCTTGAAGACGCGCTCGCTGGCCGCCATAGCCGCTTGCAGGATGTTGTATTTTTCGCTCAGGTCCATGATCGGACGGAAGAAGCGCTGGGAATACTGGATGAAGGCTACCAGCACGCCGATCGAGACCGCGTTGCGCAGCACCCCGTTCCCCCCTAGCCAGATCACCAGCGCAATGGCGACGGAGCTCAGCAGCTCCACCGCCGGGTAGTAGAGCGCATAGGCCATGATGGCGTCTTTGAAGGCGACCATGTGCTGCTTGTTGACCGCCTCGAACTCCTCGTAGGAGCGCTGTTCGCGGTTGAACAGCTGCACCACGCTCATGCCGCTCACGTGTTCCTGGGTGGAGGCGTTGATGCGGGCGATCGCCGACCGGATCCGCCGGTAGGAGTCGCGCACGTGCTTGCGAAACACCCTTGTCACCGCCAGGATCAGCGGCAGCACGGCAAAGGCGATTAGGGCCAGCCACCAGTTCATGCGCAGCATGATGATCACGATCAGGGCCAGGACGAACACGTCCTCGAAGATGGCAAAGACGCCTGAGGTAAACATTTCATTCAGCGCGTCCACATCGCTGGTGAGCCGGGTGACCAGTCGACCCACCGGATGGCGATCGAAGAAACTGACATGCATGCGCTGGATGTGACGGAAAATCTGGCTGCGCATGTCGAACATCACTTTCTGTCCAGTCCACTGCATGAGGTAGGTCTGCACGAACTCCAGCAGGTAGCTGAGCACCAGCGTGGCCAGGTAGATACAGGCGATCTGGGTGACCCCAACCATCGGGTTGGGACTGAGCCAACGGGTCAGGGAAGCTTGATGGGGAGCCGGCCGTGCCGTCATGTAGCGATCCACGGCGACCTTTGTCAGATATGGGCCGAGCACATCCGAGCCAGCCTTGAGCAGGATCGCCGCCAGCGAGATACCTGCCTGCAGCTTGTAAGGCCGCAGGTAGGTAATCAAGCGACGCATCAGGCGGCCGTCATAAGCCTTGCCGACGACATCGTCATCCTGCTGCTGGGGTTTTTGCTCGGCCATAGGGCTTCTCCTCACATTCTACCGAGTTTTAACCTGGCAACTGTGGACGGGTGCCCCACGTCCCCCGGACTTCCTGTCGAGGCTGGTGACGTTGTCGAGCTTCATGCGGTTTTCCTTACAGAAAACCGCACACGCGGTTGTGTCTGGTGCCGCGTAACAGGAAGTCCGGGTTCGCCCCAGCGTACGTGGGCCGAAAAAGATGGGCGAAGCCCCACAATCACTTCCGTGGCTCCGGAGGAGAAAAGTGCCGTGCCGGGAAAATGGGACAATAGAACCAGATGGATTCTCTCGGCGTTTACATCTCGGTCCCTTTTTGCCGTGCCAAATGCACCTACTGCAACTTTGCCTCGGGCGTTTTGTCGATCGACGCTCACCAGCAATATGTAGAGCACGTATGTGCCGAAATCCGTGGTGTGCGGCAACGCCTGGAAGGGTGGGACCCCGTTCTTCCCGGGCAGGTGGATAGCATCTACCTGGGCGGAGGCACCCCTGGTGTCCTTGCCCCGGCCCTTGTCCAGCAGCTTGCCCGAACCCTGCGCCAGGAGTTCGCCATTGCACCCGGCGCAGAGATCACCCTGGAGTCGGCCCCAGGCCAGTTGGACGACGCTCCGTTGGAGGCCATGCTAGCCTTCGGTGTCAACCGGATCAGCTTCGGCGTCCAGTCTCTGGTTGATCGCGAGGCCTCCGCTACCGGAAGAGCGCATACCCGGACCGTAGTGTTGCGAGACCTGGAACGGGTCCGCTCCGCTGGACTGGACAATCTCAGTATCGACCTGATAGCCGGGCTGCCTCACCAGACCCTGGCGAGCTGGCAGGAATCCCTGGAGGTTCTGGCGGCTACCGGCGTCAACCACGCCAGCATTTACATGCTGGAGATCGACGAGGATTCGCGCCTCGGCCGTGAGTTGCTTGCCGGTGGTTCCCGCTATCATGCCGCAACGGTGCCCAGCGAAGAGCTGACGGCCGATCTCTACGAGACTGCCATCACTTCTCTTGCAACTCACGGTTTGCGGCAATACGAGATTTCCAACTTCGCGCGCTCCGGGACCCAGTCCCGGCATAACTTGAAGTATTGGCAGCGCAAGCCTTACCTCGGTTTTGGCCTGGACGCACACTCCATGGTCCGCACCCGTCACGGCTCCGCCCTGCGCTTCTGCAACCCCGCGGAGCTGGCCGAGTACCAAAACGGGGCACAAGAAGATGCGCGGCAGCTTAGCCTTTGCGAAGAGCTCGAGGAAGCTTGGTTCCTCGGCCTGCGCTTGAATGAGGGAGTTGCGTGGCAGGCTATGGCCGGAGACTTTGGCCGTGACCAGGTTGCACCCTTTGAGCATGTGGTCCGCGAGCTGCGCGAGCTAGGCTTGCTTCAGGATCAGGACGGCATTGTGCGTCTTACCCGGCACGGCGTGCTTTTTTCGAACGAAGTCTTTGCCCGATTCCTTACCGGGCAACAAGAGTTGATCGAAATTCGGTAGCCATGGAGAAACCGTGTCTACAGAGACCTTGTCCTGGCCGCAGACCAATACCCCGCAATCGACCGCGACCATCGACCTGCGCAGCGATACCATCACCCGTCCCACGCCCGCGATGCGGGCCGCCATGGCCACGGCTGAGGTAGGGGACGACGTTTATGGCGAAGATCCCACGGTAAACCGCCTGGAGGCGCGAGCCGCCGAGATCTTTGGCCGCGAGGCCGGGTTGTTTGTGCCTACTGGCACCATGGGCAACCAGATTGCCATTCGCATGCATACCGAGCATGGCCAGGAGGTCATCTGCGAAGCCCGCGGACACCTGGTGGATTGGGAGATGTCGATGGTCTCGGCCTTCTCCGGATGCCAGTTGCGCACCGTGGCGGCCGATCGAGGCATCCTCACTTGGCCGCTGATCCAGAAGCTTGTCTCCTCCGGCCGTCACTATCGCTCGCGGACTGGGCTGATCTCGTTGGAGAATACCCACAACCTGGCTGGCGGCACGGTGATGCCCCTCGAAGTAACCCAGGAAATCTGGGCCGGGGCCACGGACGCCGGCCTGCCGGTCCACCTGGATGGCGCGCGTATCTTTAATGCCGCCACCGCGCTGGCCACTCCGGTTGATCGCCTGACTAGCGGTTTCGCTTCGGTAATGTTTTGCCTCTCCAAGGGATTGTGTGCTCCTGTCGGCTCCATGCTGGTGAGCAGCAAGCGCAACATCGAGCGGGCGCGCAATTTCCGTAAAGCGCTTGGCGGAGGCATGCGCCAGGCCGGTGTCCTGGCCGCTGCCGGGTTAGTCGCCCTGAACGACATGGCCGGCCGGCTGCAGGAAGATCATGACAATGCCAAGCTCCTCGCCGGTACCCTGAGCCAGCTTCCTCAGGTTGTGCTCGATCCCCCACGGGTCGAGACCAACATCCTCATTTTCTCGCTATGCGGCGACGGAGACACAGAGGCGCTGGTCAGCGCGCTCGCCAGGCGGGGTGTCCTTGTAGGAACAGTGGGCCCCCATTCCGTGCGTCTGGTCACTCACCACGATGTGGATCGAGCCGCCTGCGAGCGAGCCGGTGAGATTCTGGTCGAGGAGATACACAAGACTGTGTCTTGATGGGAAAAAGCGTGGTTCGGATTTATACTATCTAGATGCCGAAATATTCGATTGTCGTGCCCTTCCATAACGAGGAAGAGAACGTTACGGCTCTGTACGATCGCCTCAAGGCGGTAATGGAGCAAATTGGCGACAGCTTCGAACTGGTGCTTGTGGACGACGGCTCAAGCGACCGCACCTACAAGCTGCTGGAAGAGATCGCAGCCGTGGACAGCCGGGTTCTGGTGGTCAAGCTGCGACGCAATTTCGGCCAGACCTCCGCGCTTGCCGCGGGATTTGATCACTCCCAGGGCGACTACATTCTCGCCATGGACGGCGACCTGCAGCACGACCCCTCCGAGATTCCCGAGTTTGTCGCCAAGCTGGAAGAGGGTTATGACGTTGTCAGCGGGTGGCGTAAGGAACGCATCGACAATTTCGTCATGCGCCGCATCCCTTCCCGTTGCGCCAACTGGTTGATGGCGAAGCTTTCCGGCGTCGACATTCACGACTTTGGCACCACCTTCAAGGCGTATCGTCGTGAGGTAATTCACAACATCCCGCTCTATGGCGAGATGCATCGTTTTATCCCGGCGCTCGCCTCCTGGTATGGCGCCAGCATCTGCGAGATTCCGATCAGGAATGTGAACCGCGAGCGGGGCAAGTCTCACTATGGGATTTCGCGCACGGTGCGCGTCTTCTTCGACCTGCTGACCATCCGTTTCCTCTTGAAGTACATGACGCGTCCGTTGCATTTCTTTGGCACCTTTGGAGCGCTCAGCATTTTTCTCGGCGGCGGAATTTCAATCATGCTTGCCGGCCTCAAAGTCTTTACTCATCAGGACGTGATGGATACCCATGGCCCGCTTTTCGTGGTGGCCGGCGTTTTGATTCTGGCGGGCATTCAGATGCTTGCCATTGGCCTGCTGGGTGAACTGCAGGTCCGGCATTATCACACCTCCTCGCACCGGGCCCCCTACGCCATCGATCGTCTGGTCCGGCTGCGCACGCCTGAGGAACCGAGCATGCTGCAGGAAGGCTAGCCAGCTATTCTTGCGCTCCATAAATCCAAAACCACGGTGGGTGGCCCAGGTCTCGCCTTTGAGACCTGGGGGTCATGCAGAGGACCCAACCCGGTTCTTACGCGGAGCATAAGGCAGGCTCTGGGGCTCAAGAGCTTCCGTGAAAGCGCTCTCCACCAAGGGTGCGAAAAGCTATTGTTTTGTGTCAGGGCACGACTTTAGTCGGGCCGTTTATGCGCAACAAAGATTTGGGCTTTAGCCCCTGGACGTACGTTTTTTGTTCTGGGCGCTACCGCGCCTCAGAGGGATTAGCCGACCCCGACAGATTCAAGTCAACGAACGTCTGCGCGTTGTGCGGCACACCGGGCGGGTAGCAATTATTATCCGCAGCGTAATCGGCACACTGGCGGGCAAATTGGGTACGGGGAGATCGCGCGTACTGCCAGACGAGGGCCTGCGGAATTCCGCTCAAACGAGATTTTCCCGATATCCTGCAGCCCGGAGCCGGCGGGCATTGGTCGTTGAACACCCAGAGGGCTACGGGCCTCTTGCCCTCATGGCGCAGAATCTGTTCCGCCGTAGTGATCTTGGTTGCGCCCTCGGCGACCGGGATACCCGAGCAGTAGACGCCCGGACGATATTGCGAACCCCGTATTGCTTCGATCCAAGCGAAAAGATAAGCGCTCTGTTCGGGTAGCAGTCGGCCGCCCTCTTCCTGATCAAGAAATATGATCGCGCCGGGAGCGAACCCCTCCGTCTTGGCCGCGGAGACGGCGGCTGCGCCATCCGATCGGCCAAGCGCCGCTGCATCCTTGCCGGTTAGCTGCGCATCCAGCCGCCCGTTGTACAGAAGCATGAAGCCGAAACCGTTGGCTTTCAGTGTGGCGCGCTTGCCCACCCAGGGATTGTGGTCGTCTCCAGGGGGATTGCTCAACCAATAGCCCGCAAACGAAAAGCTATGATGCAGAGCGGGCAGCAAGTCATCCCCGGGATACTCGTTCTTGTCGAAGCCGAAGTAGGTTTGCCCCAATGAAGTTGCCGTGCAACCCAGCACCGCCAGGCAGAACCACAACAGCTGTGTGGCTCGGGGGAAGCGCGTCTTTATTCGGCGCCGCCGCTGGCGATGGTAGGCGTGGGCGTGGGCGTGGATGGGGTGCTCGCTAGTTGCCGCGGGGCGGCGTGCAGATACTTATAGGGATTGACCGGGGTGTCGTGAATACGGACCTCGTAGTGCAAGTGGGGGCCCGTACTGTGCCCCGAAGAACCGACATAGCCCAGGATATCTCCGCGGTGTACATCTTGCCCCGCAATCACAGCGAATCCGGAAAGGTGGGCATACAGGGTCTCGATGCCGTGGCCGTGGTCGATGATGACTTCCCGTCCGTACCCGGTACCGAAGCCGGCTTTAACGATGGTCCCATCCGCCGGTGCGCGCACCGCGTCGCCCTTGTTGGTGGCGATGTCGATGCCGGTGTGGAACGCGCCTTCTCCGTTAAACGGGTCCAGGCGGGCGCCAAAGGAACTGGTTACGATCCCCTGCACCGGCCATTGTGACGGCGCGTCGGCAAGATTCACCATCCCGCTGAAAACCGCCGGGAACCGCCTCGAAAAGTCGAGCCCGTGTGTGATCTCTCCCGACATCGCCCCCGACATTGCCGACGACCGCAGGGCTAAAAGCTGATCGAGCGATTGAGTGTACTGTTGATCGCTGATGCCATCCGACGCCACCGGAATAACCTCGGTCGTCGTCCGCCGGGCCTTGCTCAACCTGTTTTGCTGCAGACCGTAAAGCGCGCTTACTTCGTTCGCCAGGGAGCCTAGCGACGCCGCCTGCACATCCTTCTCGTGGGCGACCTGTTCCATTTGCAGATAATCGTGCCGTATGGTCTCACGCTCCGTGCGAATCTGATTAAAGCGCGCCGTTTTCAGCAGCATGCGGCTGTAGGAGCCCGCCAGCCCTGTGATGGTAAACAGGCCGATGACTGCGGCTGCGACAAAAACGTAGGCGTAGTGGAGGGGTATCGGGATCTTGCGCAAATCGCCGTCCTCTTGCCGGGCGACGAAAATAATGTAGTAGCGTTTGCGCACGCACTCACTCTGAAGGAGGATGTAGGTTTGCACTCATTGCGGTAATCAGGCCAAACGTCTCGGCTGCCCGGTACCGGCTTTGTGTCAAACCCGAACCTTGACCCTAACAGAGTGAATCTATTGGGTCAAACGCAGAAAGTGACATAAACCACTCCACGGTCACCATCGTCCGTCCACCGCTGGGCCACCCCGGGGCAGGGTATGCTGGCGCCATGGCAGGCGAGCGCACCAGAAATCGAGCAAAGGCGCCGGGCGAGCGGGAGCTGATTGCAGCCATTCGACTTCGCGCGGATCAGCTGGCGTCGAGTGGGCCCAGGGACGGAATTCTCACCTTCGGCATTGGTGACGACTGCGCCGTGATGCGCCCCCGGCGGGGTGAGGAGCTGGTCGTCACCACCGACCTCTCGCTCGAAAATGTTCATTTTCGCCGGGATTGGCACCCACCGCGGAGTGTAGGCCACCGCTGCCTTGCAAGGGGCCTAAGCGACCTGGCGGCCATGGGGGCTTGCCCTGAAGCAGCCTTTCTCTCGCTCGCCTTGCCTTCCGAACTGACTGGATCCTGGCTACAAGGCTTTCTGGATGGCTTTATGGCGCTGGCGGAGCGCCACCGGGTACCCCTGGCGGGCGGAGACACGGCAAAGTCACCGCCCGGGATGCACAAAAGGGGTGGTTTGGTGGTGGCCGACATCGTGCTGCTGGGAAGCGTGCCTAGGGGCAAATCGCTCCTGCGCTCCGGCGCCCGCCCGGGGGATGTGATTTATGTAACCGGCTCCCTGGGGGGATCCGCGGCTGAACTGCGCGAACTCGAGCGCCGGCCGGCCCGCTACCAGGGAGCTGCCGAAGAGGGGCATCCGCATTTGTATCCGCAGCCGAGGCTGGCTGCCGGTCGCAAGCTGATGCGGCGCGGCCTCGCAACCGCCGCCATCGACCTGAGCGACGGGCTCTCGACCGATCTCGCGCACCTGTGCGAAGAGAGCCGTGTCTCCGCGGAGATCGATGCTGAAGCCCTACCCGTCGACGCTCGTGCCAACCTGGAGCAAGCGCTGCACGGAGGAGAAGACTACGAGTTGTTGTTCACGGCTCGACCCAAAACCGTCGTGCCTCGCCAGCTGGGAGGAGTGCTGGTGCATGCCATCGGCCGAATCAAGAGGCGAGGAAGAAAGCCGTTGGTCGAGATCTCGCGCGCCGGCAGGCGTACGGTCCTGGCAGCCGCTGGATGGGAACACTTTCGGCAGCCTTGATAACATCGGAAGACAGCATCAGAACAGACCTATGCCATCATCCCCCCGGGTACGCTTTGCCCCCTCACCTACCGGACTCCTGCACGTCGGCAATGCCCGCACCGCTCTCTACAACTGGCTCTTTGCCCGGCACAACCGGGGAACCTTCCTGCTGCGCATCGAAGACACGGATGTGGAGCGGAGTGAGGCCCGCTTTGAAGCCCAGCTGATCGAGGATCTGCGTTGGCTCGGCCTGGACTGGACCGAGGGACCGCTGATCGGCGGTCCTTACGCGCCTTACCGGCAAAGCGAGCGCATGGAAATCTATCAGCAGCATACCGAGCAGCTGCTGTCCGAAGGCAAAGCCTACCGCTGCTTCTGCACCACGGAGGAGTTGGAGCAGGAGCGGCAGCTCGCACTGCAGCAACATCGGATGCAGGTGTACTCCGGCAAATGCAGAAACCTGGCAGCGAGCGAAGCCACCAGCCGGGCCGCTGCGGGTGAAACCTTTGCCGTGCGGTTGGCTGTTCCCGACGCCCCGCTGCGCTTTCATGACATCGTGCGCGGCGATGTGGAGTTCGCCAGCGAAGCGGTCGGCGACTTTATCCTGGTCCGCTCCTCCGGCATCCCGGTCTACAATTACGTCGTTACCATCGACGATGCCCTCATGCGGATCACCCACGTCATCCGCGGCGACGATCACATCTCGAACACTCCCCGGCAGGTTGCCATTTATCAGGCATTCGGCTGGAGCCTGCCGGAGTTTGCCCACCTTTCCACCATTCTGGGCAGCGATCGCGAGCGGCTCTCCAAGCGCCACGGAGCAACCTCCGTGGCCAGCTTCCGCGAGATGGGAATCCTGCCCCAGGCGCTGACCAACTATCTTGCCCTGCTCGGCTGGGGCGCAGAGGGAGGAATCCGCGAAACCTTCACCATGGACGAGCTGATCGCGGAGTTCAAATTGGAGCGGGTGACCCCCTCCCCTGCGGTCTTCGATTGGGATAAGCTGCATTGGCTGAACCGCCACGTCATCAAGCAGGCTCCATTGCCCGAGATCAGGGCCCTGGCTTGGCCCTATTTCGCGGCTCTGCACTGGCTGCCGTCCACCGAAAGCGGTCCTGTCGTGCAATGGTTTGACCACGTGTTGGAACTGTTTCTTCCCGCCGTCGACCAGTTGCAGCAACTTCCGGAAAAAGCAGCCACACTCTGGCATAAGCCTGAGCTGTCCGAGGAAGATGCCGCTATCCTCTCGTCGGAAAGCGGCCGGCGCGTGGCGCGCGCCTTTACCGCAAAAATCAGGCAGGAAGCCGGCCCGTTGACGCCGCCACGATTCAAGGAGCTGATGAATGAGGTCAAAGCGGAGACTGGCGCCAAGGGCAAGGATCTTTTCCACCCAGTGCGGATCACCCTCACCGGAGCGCACTCCGGTCCGGAGTTCGACAAGCTCATTCCCCTGCTCGAAGAGGGCAGTCAGCTCGATCTGCCAGTCCATGTTTTGAGCGTGCGCGAGCGGGTCGAAGCCTTTTCCGCCGATGATTGACTCCACCTTCGCCCATGAGTGGCGGGCCGAGATCCTCCCCTCCAGGCCGCTGATCCTCCCCTCGCGGCAATTTGTTTACCCGGTGCAGGTGGAGGAAGTGGAGCGAGGAGCCCTGGAGATCATGATCCGGCCGGCCGCCGATCTTCCGTTCCTGGCCACCTGCGCCCTTGGTTTTTCTGGCACCGGCGTTCCCACAGGCGTGTGGGCCTGTCCCGATCCAGCCTGGATCTGCGCAGTGGCGGGCGGGTACGCCTACCTTATCGATACCCGGGAGCCAACCCACTGGGAGCAGTTGGAGTATCGTCCCGTAACCGAAGTACGCGCCTTAGCGCAACAGGATCTGTTGCTTTTTTCGAGCTTCCATTCGCTGCTCGCCTGGGGCCGGGAAGGGAAGGCGTGGCAGACCGCCCGCCTGAGTTGGGATGGGGTGCGTATCACCGGGGTACGCGGTGACACGCTCCTCGGACTGGGCTGGGAGATGAGCACCGATCGGGAGTTGGAGTTTGCCGTCAACCTGAAAACCGGCGAGCACCGCGGCGGTGGCTACTTCGCTTGAAGGGGACGGCCTACTCGCCGCAGCGAGCATCAGGCCGTCCATAACGCTTTGAAATGAATGCGGCTTTAGAAGCCGCTGAGGGATACCTTGTAGAAGCTCAAACCCGCGTCACCTTGCTCGAGCACGCGGTAGCGCTGCAGCGGGCCGTAGCTTTCCTCAAGCGGCGTTTTCCTGCTGTGTTCGGCGATCACCATGCCGCCTGGTGAAAGCAGGGAATCCGCCAGTTGGCCGATATAGGTTAGGGTGCGGGCGTAGTCTTCGCCGGCCGTGTACGGTGGATCCAGAAAAATGATGCCGCCGCGTTCTGGCGAGTCGGATAAGCGGCGCAGCGCTGAGGAGACGCTGCTGGATTCAATCCGAAAGCCGGAGCGGATCCCCAGCGCAGCGAGATTGTCGCGAATTGCGGCAACAGCTGGCGTCGCATGATCCACGAAGTAGACCAGGGAAGCGCCGCGGCTGAGAGCTTCGATGCCCACCGCTCCCGAGCCGGCGAACAGATCAGCGAAGATTGCACCTTCGATACGCGGCGCCAGGACATTGAAGAGGGTCTCCCGCAGGCGATCGCTCGTGGGCCGGGTGGCTAGCCCGCGGGGCGCGATCAGCCGCCGCGAACGGTATGTGCCGCCGATCACCCGCATCGGCTTTGATGGTAAATGAATGGTTTGCTGGCAGATGAATCCTCAGCTTGGCGTGTGAAGGAAAGCTCTACAATGCAGGAAGCAGGAAAAGAAGGACGGCTGTAATGCGTGGATGGTCATTCCCTTTAGGGCGATGGATGGGTGTCGAAATACGCATTCACACTTTCTTCGTCCTGCTGCTGGGCATTTGCATGGCCTACACCGAGAGCATTCATCTTTCCATGTTCCGCGGTGTGGGCTTGTGGCTGGTGTTGCTGGGCACGGTGGCGGTGCGCGAAGTGGCGCGCATGATCGTGGCTGCCTATCACGGATTGCAGTTGAGGAATATCCTGCTGCTGCCGATTGGGGGTCTGGTTGCCTATGCCAACGCGGAGAGCGCGGAGACTGCCGGCATCCGCAAAGTGCAATGGCGCATGGCGGTTACCGGGCCGGCGGCTAACCTGAGTTTTGCCGCGGTCGTGGCCATGCTGGTGATCGGCATGTCGCCCACGCTGAACCTGCTGGAACAGCCCTGGATAACTCCCGCCCATCTGATCCGCAGCATCGTGTGGCTGAATGTCTTTCTCGCCGTTCTGAATCTGTTGCCCGCCTATCCGCTGGACGGGGGCAGGGTAGTGCGAGGAGGCGTTGCCCGGGCGCAGGGAAGGGCCCAGGGATCACGCGTCTCCACTGGGCTGGGCCAGGTCCTCGCTATGGCCGTCATCATCGCCGGGCTGGTGCTGATGAACGCCTGGTTGTTGATGGCAGGATGTTTTATCCTTATCGGCGCCCAGTTGGAAGATCAGGGTGTGCTCTTCCAGAGCGTGGTGGATACGGTCAACATGCAGGACATTATGCTGACTGAGTTCTCCATGCTGGCTCCCTCAGACACGCTGGAAGACGCATTGCATAAGTCGATTCACAGCCTGCAGGACGATTTTCCGGTGGTGCGCGGCGACAGCCTGGTCGGGATTATCTCTCGCCAGAGCATCCTGTCCGCGCTGCGCAGCGAGGGCAATGGCTATGTGCAGGCGGTGATGTCCCGCAGCTTCCATGTGGCCCAACCGGAAGACTCGTTGGGGACGACGATTAGCCGTTTTGCCGGGCGCGGGCTCTCGCTGGTGCCGGTGACCGAGGGGGAGCGCATTGTCGGCATCGTAACCCTGCAGAACCTGATGCACTCCATGAGCCTGCTGGCAGAGAGCCGGAAACTGCGTCGCCAGAGCCAGGAATAATCGTTGCAGGAGCTGCTCGATCCCGGGCTGTATCTGGTCGCGACGCCGATAGGCAATCTCGAAGACATCACACTGCGTGCGCTGCGCGTGCTGAAAGGGGTCGACCGCATTGCCTGCGAGGACACGCGCCAGACCCAGAAGCTGCTGAACCACTTCGACATCTCCACTTCGACAATCAGCTACCACCAGCACAATGAACAGGCCCGAACGGCGGAGTTGCTGGCGTTTCTGCAGCAGGGTGGCCGCGTTGCCGTGGTCAGCGATGCGGGCACGCCGGCGTTTTCCGATCCCGGGTTGGAGTTGGTGCGTGCCGCGGTGGCTGGTGGGGTGCGGGTTATCCCAATCCCGGGGCAAACGCCGCGCTCAGTGCGCTCACCGCCTCCGGCCTGGACACGGATCGGTTCCTTTATGTGGGTTTTCTGGCTGCCAAGCCGGGTGCGCGGCGGGCCGAGCTGGAAGCTCTGGCGCGGAATATCTCAGAACCTCTCACTGTGGTCTTCTATGAAGCTCCCCACCGCATTCTGGAGCTGCTGGCTGATTTGGAAGCGGTATGGGGCGGGTCGGTACGGGTGGTCGTCGCTCGCGAGCTGACCAAACTTCACGAGGAGTTTCTACGCGGCACGACCGAGCAGGTTCGGCTTGCGCTCGCTAGCCGCGAGCGCATCCGCGGCGAGTTTGTGCTCCTCATCGAGGCCCCTCCGCCCTCCCGGGAGGCCAAAGTGGGTGCGACGGTGGGGCAACAGGTGTCGGAGCTCATGGCATCGGAAGGGCTGGATGAGAAAGACGCCCTCAAGCGTGTCGCACGTGAGCGAGGCGTCTCCAAAAGCGACGTCTACCGCGAACTACAGCGGGAGCGCTCCAGGAAATAGAAGAAACAGCAGGTCCCTCCACTACGCTACGCTCCGGTCGGGATGACAATTTTGTTTGAGGGAGAGGACTTCTTAGGATGAATCCCGCGTCGCAACAAAATTGTCATCCCGACCGAAGCGCAGCGTAGTGGAGGGACCTGCTGTTCGCTCAATCTGGCAACCGATTTGACATGGAAGTGCCGCACTCCCCTTTGTCATCCCGAGCACCTCTACTTGCCTGCGGCAAGTTGAGGGAGAAATGACACGGTAAGAATCGCCATGGATGCAAGGCCCGGAGGGCCGACTGCCAAACGTCAGCCCAGCCCGGAAGGGCTGGGAAGTCGATCCCGAAGAGGGTCCGAGCGCCGTAGGCGTGGCACTAAACCAATCGTCCGCTCTGCCTTTGTCATCCCGAGCGCAGCCGAAGGATCTGCAGTTCAATCTTTCGGACTGAAACCTAGCTCTTCGGAGGCAACTGCCAGGCCGGGACAGGCCGCTCGGCCAGAGGCAACTCGCGGCCTTTTAGCCGGTCGTACAGGTAGCTGTCGCTGGTAGTGCCGAGGGACTCGTTGTACAGGCTCGGCTCTCCGACTACCTCCCGCAACTCCTCAGCGAACCGGTGCACGGCTTGCAGCGACTCCGCCATTGCCGGAACCTCTAAGCTGCCGGCCTTCCAGAATTTCTGGAATCCACGATCGAGCAAGATGGCCACTTTGCCGCGCACCAAGTACCCTGGACGTTCTTTCCACGCCACGGCAATGTGGGGAAGCTTCTTCTCCGCCCGGGCAGGTTCCGCAGCTTGTGCCAGGATCGCTCCAGCACCGTATTTGCGCACCAGAATCTGGTTTGCGACCCCAGGCACCTGGGCGACATCAAATCCTAATGTGCGCAGGGCGCTCAATACTTCGTCGAAGTTCAAAAAGTGTACTTTTGTGCGCATAACTTACGACCGACTGTGGGATTGGCCCGGTTTTCCAGAGAACGCTACACTATAGGACGTTGCACCTTAACTTTCGCACACCGGCGCTCATGGCTGCAACGAGCGCGAGTGAAATTGGGATCCATGCAAACCGAAGTGCAAACTGATGTGAGGTCGACGCCGCAAACCCTGGGCAGCAACATCCTGGAACGGATTGGGAATACTCCGCTCCTGCGCCTCGGTCGTCTAACCGCGCATCTGCCAGGCATCGTTCTCCTAGGCAAGGCCGAATGGGCAAACCCGGGCGGCTCGGTCAAGGATCGGGCGGCTTCCGCGATTGTGGCGACCGCGGAACGACAGGGATTGCTGGCGGGAAGACACTTGCTGGACGCCACCAGCGGAAATACCGGCATAGCCTATGCCATGTTAGGCGCGGCCGCAGGCTTTCCGGTTACCCTGTGCATGCCGTCGAATGTCTCCCCAGAACGGAAGCGGATACTCACCGCCTACGGGGCGAACATTGTCTGGACGGACCCGGCCGATGGCTCGGACGGAGCGATCTTGAAGGCGCGCGAGCTGGCGCAGGACAAGAGCCGGTATTATTACGCAGACCAGTACGGCAACGAGGCCAACTGGAAGGCCCATTACCACACTACGGCGAACGAGATCTGGCGGCAGACAGAGGGGCAAATTACCCACTTCCTGGCCGGCCTAGGCACCAGCGGCACATTCATGGGAGCCACCCGCCGCCTCAAGGAGCTCAATCCTGCCATCGAGTGCATTGCCATGCAGCCCGATTCCCCTTTTAATGGCCTGGAAGGCTTAAAGCATATGGCGACCGCGATTGTACCTCCGATCTACGATGCCCGCGTGGCCGACCGGCACCTGGAGCAATCGACAGAGGGTGCCTACGAGATGGCCAAGCACTTGGCTCGAACCGAGGGATTGTTGGTGGGTATCTCCGCGGGGGCGGCGGTGGCGGCAAGTCTCAGGGTCGCGGAAGAGGAACACCGGGCAGGCAGAAGCGCAGTGATTGTCACCATCCTGTGTGACTCGGCTGACAAGTATCTGAGTGAGCGGTTTTGGGAGCAATAATGGGCAGCACTGGCACCGAGCAGAAACTGATGCTGAAGATCGCGGAGCCGGTCTATGCCCAGGTCCGCAAACATGGTGAGGAAACCTATCCCCATGAGTGCTGCGGTGTCCTGCTCGGTAAAGCGCTCGAAGCAGGCAACGAAGTGGAGGAAGCGATTCGCGCCGGCAATACCAGGACCGATTCCGCCCACAACCGGTATCACATTGCCCCCCAGGAGCTGATCAGCATCCAACGCCAGGCCCGGGAACGCGATCTGGATATAGTGGGCTTTTACCACTCCCATCCCGACCACCCGGCGCGCTGGTCGCCCACCGATTTCAACGAAGCCCATTGGCTGGGCTGCTCTTACGTGATCACCAGCGTCGAAGCAGGAGTGGCCGTACAGACCAACGCGTTTTTTCTAGCCGGCACGGGCGAAGAAGACAAGCGGTTTGAAGACCAGGCAATCCACGTGCGGCCCGAGCGTTGTTGACCGCCGGCCCCCTGCGCCCCAGCCCCATCCAATCACAAGATGCGAAAGAGAGATGCACGCATGAAGATTCACATTCCTACGCCGCTTCGTCAGTTCGCCGCCAAGCAGGCTACGGTGACCGTAGCGGCGTCGACTGTAGGCGAGGCGCTCGACGAACTCACCAGCACGCATCCGGAGCTGAAGAAGCACCTCTATTCGGAGGAAGGCAAGCTGCGCTCTTTTGTGAACGTTTATTTGAACGATGAAGACATTCGCTACCTGAGCGACAAAGAAAACACGGCGGTTAAGGACAGCGACAGCCTGTCGATTATCCCTTCCATCGCCGGCGGAAAAGAGGATGAAACATGGCGACTCTGACTGAAGTACCGGCGGTGGCATTGCCGTCGCTCAACAACGATGAAATCGCGCGCTACTCCCGCCACCTGATCTTGCCCGAGGTCGGCATGGAGGGGCAGCAGAAGCTGAAAGCCGCCCGGGTGCTCTGCGTGGGCACGGGCGGCCTGGGTTCACCCCTGGCCTATTACCTCGCCGCGGCGGGCGTCGGCACGCTCGGGCTGGTCGACTTCGATGTGGTGGACGCGAGCAATCTGCAGCGGCAGATCATTCACAGCACCAAGGACATAGGCCGGCTCAAGCTGGATTCCGCGGAAGAGAAGCTGAAGGCCCTGAACCCCCACATGAAGATCGTGAAGTTCAACACCATGTTGTCGAGCTCCAACGCCATGGAGATCTTCAAGGATTTCGATATCGTGGCCGACGGCACCGATAACTTTCCCACCCGTTACCTGGTCAACGACGCCTGCGTCCTGAGCCGCAAACCCAATGTCTACGGGTCAATTTTCCGCTTCGAAGGCCAGGCCAGCGTTTTTGCCACCGAGCAGGGCCCCTGCTATCGCTGCCTCTACCCTGAGCCACCGCCACCCGGCCTGGTTCCTTCCTGTGCCGAAGGCGGAGTGCTTGGGATCCTGCCCGGGTTGGTGGGCGTGATCCAGGCGACCGAGGTCATCAAGCTGATTTTGGGCCAGGGCGATCCGTTGATCGGCCGCCTGCTGCTGGTGGATTCGCTGGGCATGCGCTTCCGCGAGCTGAAGCTGCGCAAGAACCCCGACTGCCCGGTATGCGGCACGCATCCCACAGTCACCAAGCTGATCGACTATGAGCAGTTTTGTGGCATCCAGCCGGCGCCCGCGGCTGATGCCCCGCTGGTCAACGGCATCCGCCAGATTGGGGTGACCGAGTTCAAACACCAAAGGGACGCCGGCAAGGATTTCTTTCTGCTCGATGTGCGCGAACCTCATGAATTCAAAATCGCCGAAATCGGGGGCTACCTGATTCCTTTGGGTGACCTGCAAAAGCGCGTCGGCGAGCTGGATAAGAGCCGCGAAATTGTCGTGCAATGCAAGTCGGGTGGCCGCAGCCAGAAGGCGGCTGAGTTCCTGCAGCAGGCAGGCTTCAAAGTACGGAACCTGGCGGGAGGGATTCTGGCCTGGAGCGAGAAGATCGATCCTAAGGTACCAAAATACTAGAACGCTGAATTTGTCATCTCATCCCGAAGCCCCCAGCTTCGGGATTCTTTTTGCCCGGAGACCCAGGCCGTCGGTATACTCCGGTGGCAGCAGGCAGGGAGGCTCATGGATCTCGTTGTAATTCGCATTCTTTTTGTTGTCGTGCTGACTGCTTCCTGCTATTTTCTCCAGCCCTTCTCGCTGCAGCCGTGGACCGCGGCTGCTCTGGGGGCCGCCGCTGCTGCCGCAGTGATCATCTTCGAGTTGCGGGTTCGCGCGTTGAGCATCAAGCGGCTTCTCGGCGCAGTGCTAGGCAGCGTGCTGGGGATCGCGGGAGCGGCGCTGTTCGGCATGGTTCTAGGCGGCAGCCTGCCGCCTGGGGGAACACGCGCCCTGCTGCAGCTTTTCGTCCTGATGCTCATGTCCTACATCGGGTTGATGGTGGGGGCCAGCAAGGGCGACCTCCTGAACTTTACCGGAGGTTTGGCCGAGCTCTTTGCCGGCGAACGGGCGGGGAAGTTCAATCTCAAAATCCTCGATACCAGTGCCATCATCGATGGCCGCATTGCGGACGTCGTCGAAACCGGCTTCCTGGAAGGGAACCTGCTGGTGCCGGAGTTCGTGTTGCGCGAGCTGCAGATCGTGGCCGATTCCTCTGACAGCTCCAGGCGCCAGCGCGGCCGTCGCGGACTGGATATCCTGCAGAAGATGCAGGCCAATCCGGCGCTCGGCGTGCGCATCATTGAGGATGACTTTCCCCAGCTCCGCGAAGTGGATCTGAAGCTGATTGAGCTGGCCAAGAAGATGGGTGCACCCATCGTGACCAACGATTTCAACCTGAGCAAGGTGGCCCGGCTGCACCAGGTGCGTGTGCTCAATCTGAACGACCTGGCTAATTCATTGAAGCCACTGGTGTTGCCCGGCGAAAAGATGAACGTTGTGGTGCTGAAAGAGGGCAAAGAGTACAACCAGGGTGTGGGCTACCTGGACGATGGAACCATGGTGGTGGTCGACCACGCCCGGCGCATGATTGGCCGCGCCGTCGAGATCACGGTCACCAGCGTGTTGCAGACCGCCTCGGGCAAGATGATATTCGGCAAGCTGGAAGAACCCGCCGTCAAGGCGGAGCAAGTACGCGCCATCAGCGAACTCTAGGGAAACCCAGGTCTCAAACGCGAGACCTGGACCCAAAGCAGCTCCTTTGGATGCTGTGTTTTGGCTCTGTATCAGGGCACGACTTTAGTCGGGCCATAAAGGGTGAAAGAGAATTGGGCTTCAGCCCCTGCCTGCTCTTTTCGGGCAAAGGGAAAACCCAGGGTCCAAACAGGCTGCGGAAAAACTCGCAAATCGGGCAAGAAAAACATACCTCAGGGGCTAAAGCCCGACGTATTTTTCAATCGTTTATGGCCCGACTAAAGTCGTGCCCTGATACGCGGATACCGAGGGATAGACAGACGTTGCTACCCGCGGGAGCCGCGATACAAAGCATTACCGTAGTGAGGACCGGAAAAATCGCGCGTTCCTCAGATTTTGGATCTATCCGCCTATAGTAGGTAGCGGCTAGGTGCCGACCCACCCGGGCCTTCAAGTTTCGATGAAATTCCGGAAACCGGCGCGGTAAGCACAGAAACAGATTTGACAGGCGGAATCCGCCGGGTACAATCTTGCCGAGAAGAACACTGTTGCACACTCAACTCTCCCAATGGACACCGCCTGCAAACACCCTAAGGTACGCGTGGTAGCGCGTGAAGAGGACGTCGAATACGTCGAATGTCTGGATTGTGGCCAGGTATTCGACTCCAACGAGTTCCGGGACATGGAAATCGAAGAAGAAGTGGAGCGAGAACCCGAAGAAGATAGATATTAGTTAGCGCCGCCCCAAACTGCATTCCACGCTGCGGCGTGACCAGGCGGGTCATGCTCCGTAAATATTTGTGTCCATGAAGCGATTGCGGAATTTTCCGTGTGGATCGTAGTGTGCCAGCAACCCCTGGTAGCTGGACATTTCGGCGTACAGGGGCTTTATCCGTGAGGGCGCCATGGTAAACAGCTTTCCCCAGTGAGGGCGAGCATCGAAGGGCGCCAACTTCTCTTCGATCATCGGCAGCACGCTCTTTACCGCCGGCCATTCCGGTTTCCAGGTAAAGTGGATCGCCATGGAAGGCCGGTGGTAAGCGGTGCTCATCCACAGATCGTCGGCCTCAATGGTCCGCAGCTCCGAGATAAACAGATGCGGAGTTACGTGGTCTCGAAGCGTTTCAATCGCCAGGATGGCTTCATATCCCCGCTCCCGGGGGATCAGGTACTCCGACTGCAATTCGGCCCCGCTGCTGGGAGTGAAGTTTATGCGGAAGTGGGGCAGGCGCTCATACCAGGGACCGGGTATACCCAGCTGTTCTGTGCAACTCTCTGCCGAGTGTCCCGCGAGCGGGTGGAGTCTCCTGGTCGCCGGTTTCGCCCCCAGTAATTCGGGGGCGAACTGGGGTGCGCTCCCTTTTTCAACTTTGCGCTTCACCCAGACCTGGGTAATACGGTGATTCTGCCAGTCGGTGAACAGACTAACGCTGTAGCCGCTGGCAAAGATCTCGTCCAAGTGTTGCTTTAGCTGGTCCATGGCCAGGTTCTCGTAAACCACCTGGCTCACCTGGAAGGTGGGTTGCACATCCAGCGTAACCTTAGTGACGACACCCAGCCCGCCCAGGTGCACCACTGCCCCCCGGAATCGCTCCCCATCCCGCTTATGAGAAAGAACCACCACCTCGCCATCAGCCGTGACCACCTCCAGCGCTGAGACCGCGGTCGCCAGGTTGCCATTCTTGTTGCCCGACCCGTGGGTGGCAGTGGCGATGGCTCCGGCGACCGAAATGTGAGGTAACGAGGCCAGGTTATGCAATGCGTAACCGTTACTGTCAAGATACGGCGCCAGCTGGCTATAGGTTACGCCCCCGCCTACGGTGACGGTGCTTGCCTCACGGTCCAGAACCATCTCGTTCAAGTGGGTCAGCGAGATCTGGTTCTCCGTGCTGTCGGCGATCCCGTTGAAGGAGTGGCGAGCGCCCAGCGCCCTCAGCTTGCTGCAGCTCTTCACCACCTGCCGCACCTGCTCGATAGTCTCTGGCTGGTACAAGTGGTCGGTGCTGTAGGTGTAATTTCCAGACCAACTGGTGCGTGGGGATCCGGGCTGCTCGCCGGGGGCGAGCGGGGACAGCATTGTGCCGGCAAGGAAAGCACCGGATGTCTTAAGAAATTCTCTCTTATCCATACCTCGGGAAGAATACAGCAGCGGGAGAAATAACGGCATTTCCTGTCGTAAGTTCTTTTGCTTCTGTCAGGCATTCCGCGGACCCCTCTTCCGAACCTGGAACCTAGACCCTAATAACCCATAAGGGTAATAACAATGTGCCAAAACGGACGGTATTCTCCAGCAGTTGACGCACGCTGACGCGGAGTAGTCACCTCAGTGCGCCAACCGGACAACTGCGAATGAATGACTCTCTGCCTTTTGTACCAAGCGATTGTTTCCCACAGGTCAACGCTTGCCCAACAACCGTACCAACCGGAGCTTCGAACCAATGACGCACTCAACCCACGTTGCTGTTAGGCGCCGTCTGATTTCCCGACAGGTATCTTTTGGTCGATTGATGCCACTATTGTTGAGCGCTCTCGCATTGGTGACTGCTGTACCGGCTGCATGGGCGTCCAACGCCACCACTACGTCTCTGTTCATCACCCCCGACAGTCCGTCGAGCGGGACTGTCATGACCATGACAGCGCAGGTATCGTCCAGCGAAGTTACCGTCGCGGGCGGCACTGTGACATTCGTTGATACGTATAACGGCGTGAGCGAAACCCTGGGTACGGTCCAGGTCCAATCCACCAACGGAAATCCGGGCATGGCGATCCTGGCAACGGAAGTGGGCGGAGTGGGAACCCATCAATTCGTCGCCACCTATAACGGCACCGCAACCCTGGCGACGAGTGCGTCCACGCCTCAAGCGGTAACTTTTGTCGGGCCCTACTTATCGGCAACGGCGCTTGCAGACACGGGTTCAGCCCCCAACTATACATTTAATGCCACGGTCTCCGCCTTTGGCCCCGTAACTCCCACCGGAAATGTCACATTCACGGACACAACCTCGAACGTGACGCTAGGCACCGGCACACTCAACTCCTCTACACTGCAGAGCGGCTTCACTCCTGCCCAGAATTATCCCATCGCGGGGATGAATAACGGCAACACCGGCGGGACCATCGGACCAGCGATCGGTGACTTCAATGGTGATGGGCGTCCCGACTATGCCGTTCCCACCAACGCCGGCCCCATCGTCATTATGCTGGGCAGCGGCAACGGCACATTCACCACCGGGACGCCGATCAACACCACCTCCGGGTTCACACCAGTCTCAGTGGTCGTCGACGATTTCAACGGAGATGGAAAGCAGGATCTCGCCGTCCTCGGCGCCGGGGGTACTGGCTCGGTCAATATCTATCTCGGTAACGGAGATGGAACCTTTGCGGCGGCCAAGAACTACCCGGTTGCGACTTCGACCTCAGCCTCAAGAATCCTTGCCGAGGGCGACTTCAACCGGGACGGCATCCCAGATCTGGTTGCCACCAATAGTGGTCTGAACCAGGTCACAATTCTACTGGGCAACGGGGATGGTTCGTTTCAAGCTCCAGTACCTTACGCAGTCGGCCCTGCTCCCTGGAATGTCGTGGTAGGCGATATCAACCACGACGGCTTCCTGGATCTGGCGGTGGCATCGGACGGCGGCCCCAACATCAGTCTTCTTCTGGGTAACGGCGATGGCACGTTTCAAGCCGCTACCTCTGTCACCACCCCAGGTGCCCAGGTAGGGTCGGTAGCAATCGGCGATTTCAACGGCGATGGATACCCGGATCTGGCGACCACCAGTGCCCCGAATAACGACGTCTACGTCCTGATTAGCAAAGGCACCTCACCTCCCACTTTCCAGACGGCCGCGACCTATCCCATGAACAGCGGGCCTTACTATCTGACGATTGGGGATTTCAACCGGGATGGCAATCTCGACATTATTTCCGCCAACAATGGCAATACCACGGTCGGAGTTCTGCTGGGCACTGGCAGCGCTGGCAACGGTACTTTCGGCGCGGCTACCTATTACCAGGTCGGTGGTGGCGCCATCTTCGCCAATGCAGCAGATATCAATGGCGACGATCGAGTCGACCTGACTGCCGTAACCGACAACGGCCTTAGCGTGCTGCTGTCGGGTCAGTCGGAGATGGCTTCGATCACGAACATCGCTATCAACGGATGCAGCACACAATCTGTGACCGCAACCTACAACGGCGATGGGAATTATGGATTAAGCACTTCTGCGCCGGTGAGCCTGACTGCCTCCAAGCAGACCACTACTCTGACGCTCAACGTCATGCCGGCGGCCATCAACCAAGGCCAGCAGACCACCCTGACCGCCACCCTCTCTCCATACAGCTACGGTTCGACCACCACCAACGGAGAAAAGGTCACCTTTACAAATAACGGAGCCACCATCGGCATGGGAACATTGGCGAACGGTGTTGCGGTCCTGGTTTGGACTCCTCCGTCAACGGGCGCTTACTCCCTGCAGGCGACCTACACGACCGACTGCGCTTTTGCCGGCAGCAGCAGCAACCTGATCACAGGCACTATCTTGCTATCACCCGGCCTCGCCTGGGCGACGCCCGCGGCGATCAACTACGGAACCCCGCTGGGCGCCACGCAGTTGGACGCAACCGCTGTTACCCCCGGAACCTTCGTCTATTCGCCGGCAGCGCCTGCAGTCCTTCCAGCCGGAACCAGTACTCTTAACGTGACCTTCACCCCGACCAGCTCGTCCTACGGGTCGGAGACGGCGTCGGTACAGATCGTGGTGAACCAGGATCCAACGGTAATTACCTGGCCGATACCCACACCGATCAGCTACGGAACGCCGTTGAGCGGCTTCCAGCTGGATGCCACAGCGTCGGGCGGCGTCGTATCCGTACCCCTCTCTAGCTACTTCAACGTCTACGGTATCTATACTCCAGGCACCAAGTACAACAATCCCGCGACCGGCGGTTTCGATGCCGATGGGTACTCTTATTCCACCAGCACACTCGGCTCAACCATCAATTGGAACGGCATGATCTTCAACATTGGTCCGCCCAATGCCAAAGACGCCGTGGACAACACGACCATTACCCTGCCGACCGGCAAGTATACGAACCTCTTTATGCTGGGGGCGATGGTGAATAACATCGAACCATCAGGGGTTTACTACACGGAGCCCTTCACGGTGACTTACACCGATGGTTCGACCACCGTGCTGAATCAGACTCTGAGCGACTGGGTCTATGCCGCTGGCTGGCCGGGTGAATCCGTTGTCAATTGCAGTGAGGATCGAAACTTCCAAGACGGTACAACACAGGCAGACTCAGTCTGTGTCTACGGATATCAGATCGTCCTTGACCCCACCAAGACAGTGAGTACCCTCCAGCTGCCCGCTACCCGGAACATTGTGATGCTGGCCTTTGACCTCACCACCCCAGCCATACCGGGTACGTTTGTCTACACTCCACCCGCGGGCACCATCGAACCTGTCGGTACGGATACGCTGTCGACGGTGTTCACGCCTACCGACACCACGGATTACAAGCCATCCAGCGCAACCGTTCAACTGGTGGTTGGAAATCCTGTCACGCCCATTGTCACGCCAACCATCTCGTGGCCAACGCCGGCAAATATCACCTATGGCACGGCGTTGGGTGCAACTCAACTCGACGCGGTAGCGATGGGCGCGCCTCGGCCCACGCCGGTTACCCCCACCAGCCAACTGTCCGTACTTGCCATATCCAACGACAATACGTCCTATCTCCTGTCGGGGTTCGATGGCTCGGGCGACACATATTCTTACAGCCAATTAAACAACGGCTCGGTCAACTACGCGGGCGCGACCTTTACCCTGGGGCAGCCGACGGTTCCCGACGCCATCACCAATGGAGCGGTCTACACACTCCCGACACCGGGCAGTTTTTCCACGGTCTACCTGATTGGGGCTGCGACCTCCGCGCAAACCAACGTACCCTTCATATTGACCTATAGCGATGGCACGACTTCGACCCAGACACTCCCAGGCATGAGCTCATGGACGTCGTTTGCGGGCAATACAGGCGAATCCGTCGTCGCGACTACCAAGTACGCGAACACACAGAACGGATCGAAAGTAACGGGAACCTATGATCTCTACGGTTATCAACTTACCGCCGACTCCACCAGACAGCTGGTAAGCGTCACTCTTCCCAATATGAAGTCCGTGGTGATCCTGGCGCTTGGCTTCGGCACCAACACTCAAGTCGTCGTACCAGGCACCTATGTGTACTCGTACACGATTCCACCCAGCGCACCAGTCACTCCGGCGTCAGGCGCTGTTTTGCCAGTCGGAACCTGGCCGCTGACGGTAGCGTTTACTCCGACCAATACCGCCGCCTATGCCGGCGCAAATGGAAACACAACCATTACTGTGACCAAGGCGACGCCGGTCATCACCTGGCCAACACCGGCGGCCATTACGGTCGGCACCGCCCTGAGCAGCACCCAGCTCGATGCCACTGCATCGTACCTGGGCACTTCTCTGACCGGGACCTTCACCTATACTCCGGGATCGGGTACGGTGCTCGCGGCTGGCACGCAAACCTTGAGTGTGCTCTTTACCCCTACCGATACCACCGACTACACCACGGCAACGGCAACCGTACAAATCGTGGTGGGTACTACCGGCTCCTCCATCGTCAGCGGAGGGCCCTTGTATGCCAGCGGTGACTGCTGTTTCTTCAGCCAGCCAACCCCCTACGTCATTTCGGTGTCCGGCTCTACCGCCGCTCCAACCGGAACCGTGAATGTGGTCTTCAATGGCCAGACCATCGGCACGGGCACGCTCACACCCGGAACGGGTACGAGCTCCTCCGTGACCCTGATGTTGAACAGCAGCTACTTCGTTCCCAACAACAACACCGTAACGATTAACTACCTGGGAGACGATAACTACGTTCCCAACAACAGCAACACGGCAACCATTGTCTTGCGCAATCCGGCGATCGAGGCGAATCCTGCGTCTGTGACGGTGGGCACATCAACCATCGAAGTCCCCTACACGTACGTTGTGGCAGGGTCCATGACCTTTACCTTCACTCCGAATGGGGGCGTCGCCTCGGACTTTAGCAAGCTGAGCTCGACCACCTGCTCGTCGGGTACCGCGGAACCCGCAGGCTTCGTTTGCACCTTTGAAATTGCTTTCAAGCCAGCCTTGCCCGGGATGCGCAAGGGAGTTGTTGAAGTCGACTTTACTTCCTCGGCCAACCAGGCCGAACCGAAGCTCTACCTGTTCCTTTCCGGCTTGGGCAGTGCGGCTCAAATTGCTCTCAGCAACGCCACGCAAGCGACGCTGAACTCCGCTTTGAACCAGCCTCAGAGCGTGACCTTCAAACCGACGGATACCGCCAACGCCACGCTGTACGTGGCCAACAGCGGGGCGGCAAGGATCGATACCCTTTCTTCCACCGGCGGTGGGTTGACGCACTGGAACAACGCCAACACCAAAAACCTGGTCTATCCCAGCGATGTGAGCTTTGATTCCTTCGGCGATCTGCTGGTGCCGGACGCCACCGCCGCTAAGGTTTTCAGCTTCAGCGCCGCAGCGGCCGAAACCGAAACCACGGTGAGTATCGGCAGCATCTTGCCTGCTCTCGGAATGCCTACCGCGGCCAGAATTGACTTTGCCAACAACATCTACATCGCCGATGGTGGCAGTACACCGCGCATCATCGAGGTTCCCGGGGAAATCTACGCATCGTATACCCCCAGCTTGTTGAACACCGGCAGCCAGAGCGTGAGCTTCCCGCAGGCCCTCGCTGTCGATAACACCGGCGCCAACCTTTATATCGGCGACGGAAACCTCAACGAGATCCTCGAGGTCGCTCTCAATGGCTCGGGCACTACCGTATTTTCCCTTGCCCCGTGCGACCCCGCGACCGTAACCACATGCGTGCTCAATTCACCAGCGGGCTTTGCTTTTGATCCAAACGGAGATATGTTCATCACCGACAGCGATCAACGTGTCCTGTGGGTGCCGAGCAACCATTCTTCGGGCGGTCTTACTGAGCAACTGCCGCTGACCGGGCTACTCAACCCAACGGGCATCACCCTGGACGGCTCTGGCAACGTCTACGTGACCGATCTGAACGGTACTGTCGTGAAGCTGCTGCAGACAACGGGATCGCTACCGAAGTTTGCAACCGTCGGATCCTCGCAGACCACCACGGTTACCAATACCGGCAATCTACCGTTGACCGTCACCGGCGCAACCTTCTCCGGTACAAACGGCACGTTTACAGAAAGCGACAACTGCCAAAACATTCCAGGCGGAGGTACGTGTACCATAACCATCAAATATGCCAGCAACACCACACCGGCGAGCCAGACCGTTACCATCAATAGCAACGCGTTCGCGCCTGGCGGCGTCACCATCGCCCTCAGCCACTAAACAACATCGATATGCGGTGCGCGCAAGCGCACCACATATTTTGCAACATCAACTAAGTACTGAATAAAACGGAGTCAGGGTAGTAGAAATTGATTCTCGGCCATGCCCGTCACATTGGTTTCCAGGGCGAAGAGGCCACCACCAAAGCGCTCCCAATGCCCCGCTTCGGGTGAAGCCGAGGTAACGTAGAGCACGTTGCCGTGTTGCCCTCCGAACGTGCAGTTGGTGGGCCTGCTCACCGGCATCTCAATCACGCGATCGACGTTTCCATCTGGGGCTACACGCACGATGCAACCCCCTCCGTACCGGCAATTCCAAACGTAGCCTTCTGTATCGATCGCGGAACCGTCGGGTGAACCACGCTCGAAGCCCTGGAAGAAAGCCTTCTCCCCGCGAATGGATCGGATTGCTGCGTCGTATTCATAAGACCAGACGCAGTTTTGCAATGAGTCGCCAAAATAGAACTTTGACCGGTCCGGGCTCCAAAGCAGGGTATTCGAAATGCCTACGTCGCGACGCCATTCCGACGCCGCACCCGTTCCGTCTACGCGGTAGAGCACTCCATCTGTTCCGCCCGCCTCGCCGGCGGCGCCATCCTCTTTGACGTTGTTGCGCATGGAGCCTACCCAAAGCGCGCCGCTGGGATCTATGGCCGCATCGTTGCAGCGCACAAAGGGCCAGCCCGGAAGAGCAAACAAGGGTTTGTGCGGCTCATCGGCGCCTGGTTTCCAAAGCACGATGCCTGAGCCAAGAGACAAGGCCAGGGTATCCTTGCGGCTGGTTAGCATAACGCAGGTTACCGGTTCAGCGAACAACCAGGTCTTAACCGCGCCGTCCTTCAACGAATAGCGATGGACGAGAAAGCGGTTGATATCTGTCCAATAGACGCACTGCGTATCCCGATCCCACAGCACTCCTTCGCCGCAGAAATCTCCGCTGGGGTCAATACAAGCCGGTTCTTCGATCTCTAGTCTGTTTGGCATGCGCGGATAATGGTAGGCAATTGGGAATTACTTTGCAAAGTCGCCTGGAACGATAACGGGCTACAACTACCGGGGTCTACCCGCGAACAAGGGTAACCTGCCAGAATTGGCCATGGTAACCAATCTGGCTGTCCCTCGAACAAATACTGCCCTACAGCGCATGCTGGGCAGGGCCAGGTTTTTGTCTTTGCTCGTCCTGCTCGCCGTGCTCGTCCTGTGTATTGCGTTCTCCTGGACCACACGCGACGCGATGGTTCACCTGCCCTTTCTCAAGGGTCAAAATCGGTCCACTCCTTCTGCTTCCACCCAGACCACGATCGTCGACTTGCACCCCTGGCAAATTGCCCAGGCGCTCGCCCCGCTTGCCGTCAGCCGGGAGGAGGTGGAGTACGCGCACGAGGCGGAACGCCTGGCCGACCACGAGGTAAACCAGGCCTTCGCCACATCGTTGCGGCAGGCCGGCGCACAGCATCTTGCGCCCACCGGCGAAGCGGTCGAGCTTTCCAAAACAGTTGCACAACTCCAACAGACAACGAAAGACGACCAGGCGCGGGTGCGTAGTCTTACGCCCGGGCCGGCCGGCTCTGCAAGTGCAGGCGATGGTGACGATCTGAAAATCGCCCAGGCGCAGCTGGACCTTGATGTGGATGAGCTGAATGATGCCGAGCACGATCTTGCCCGTGCATCGGGTGACGTGCGCACCAGGATCCAGCAGGAACTTGCCGCGCACGAGGCGGCGATGAGCAAGATGAATGCCCAGTCCGGCGGCGACAGCCAGATCGCTGTTCTCTCCACCCGTCAATATGGCACGCTGGCCGGGCGCATCGAGGCGTGGTTCAACCAACGCAGCCGTTACCAGTTGATCCAGCAGGCCAGGGCAGCAAGCGCAGGCGGATGCAGCCAGTCTGACCAGGCAGCACAATGCGCTCGAAGCGCTGGCGAATGCCGGCTCTGCTGCCGCGTCTGCCGGTTCATCGCGGCCCAGCGCAGCCACGCTCGCCAGCCTGCAGCAGAGAAGAGAAGAGCGCCAGCTTCTCACTATCTATGACGACCGTATCCAGACCCAGCAACAGCTCGCGGGCGTCTACAGCAAGTGGGCCGACCAGGTGCTTCTGCAGCACCGCATCGTGATGCACCTGGGTCTTCGCTCGCTGGCGCTGGTTGCCTTCATTTTGATCTGCGTCATTCTGTGCGAGTCGGTAGGTACCCAGTTGCTGGAGAGTCATGCATTTGACCGCCGGCGCATGCAAACCCTGCGTACCATCCTGCGGCTCGGTGTGCAGCTGGTTGGCGTGGTCTGTGTGTTGCTGGTCACCTTCGGCGTACCAGCCCAGATCTCCACCATCCTGGGCCTGGCCACCGCCGGCCTCACCGTCGCTTTGCAAAGCTTCATCCTCGCCTTCTTCGGCTGGTTCATCCTCATGGGCAAGAACGGAATACGCATCGGCGATTGGGTAGAGATCAATGGCATCGCCGGGGAAGTGGCAGAGATCAACCTCTTTCGCACCACGATCCTGGAAACCATGAATTGGGCTGAGAAGGGACATCCAACAGGGCGGCGCGCAACCTTCATTAACAACTTCGCCGTCACTGGCCAATTCTTCAATTTCTCGA
This sequence comes from uncultured Acidobacteriaceae bacterium, assembly GCA_963834205.1. Classification (GTDB taxonomy): domain Bacteria; phylum Acidobacteriota; class Terriglobia; order Terriglobales; family Acidobacteriaceae; genus PALSA-350. The sequence continues at coordinate 252,279 of CAWIBI010000043.1, forward strand.
CGGTTGGCCAATGGATGTGGGACGAAATTTCAGTGAATGTTCCTGCTTCACCCGAGACCTTTGCCAAGGTGGCGCGTATTCAGCAAGCAGTTCTGGAAGAAACACAGCAGGATGCCGAGCTTGCTGAACAGGAGTGGAAGCGTGTCCCGCGGAAGCTTGGTTTAAGCCACGCCAGTGCCGGCTCTTCGGTGAACATGCGTCCTGCCGCCTCCGGAGTGGACATCCTGATTCGATACGTCACCCGGGCATCGGAGCGCCTTGAAGTGCGCAATCGGTTGTACGAGCGCGTGATCGAGGTACTCCGTAAGCCAGAAGCGGTTATCTCTACGCCTCAACCGTCGAAGCTGACCGCGGCGGTGTTGGCCGCGGGCGACCCGGTGGAACAGGATCCCGCAGACAAGCGCGCGAGCATGTACACCTAAGCTTCTGGCCGGCGCACCCGCTTTTTCTCAGCCTTCTCGTTCAGGAGGAAGACTCTATGAACGAAGGGCACGGCTTCAGCCGTGCCACAAATGTTGTGGGATCTTTCCCTGCCACGGACCAACGGGTGCCCCATATCTCGCTCGTTTTTCGCGAGATGTGGGAGACGCGAACCTTTATGTTCCTTGCCGGTAGGGCGGAAAAACCGCCGGTGAAGCGCCGTGGTCTCCCACATCTCGCGAAAAACGAGCGAGATATGGGGCACCCGTTGCTCCGTGGCACGAGAACAAAAAACCGAATCTTTGTTTGAACCAAACGCCCTGGTGTTGGTGAGGTTTGATCGCTAGCGTGCGGTCCAGCCACCATCGATCACCAGGTCGGACCCGGTCATGAACCCGGAAACCTCCGAGCAGAGATAGCAAGCCAGCGCGCCAATCTCTTCGATCTTTCCCCAACGCCCTACCGGCAAACTAGCCAGGAACTGCGCATTGGCCTCAGGGTTATCGCGGATCAACGCGTTCATGTCCGTTCCAAACGGCCCCGGGCTGATGCTGTTGACAGTAATTCCTTCTGAGGCGACTTCGAGCGCGAGCGAGCGCGTAAGGCCCATCAGACCCGCCTTGGCTGAGGAATAGGGAGTGCGTCCTGGAAGCGAGACGTGGCCCATGGTGGATGCCATGTTGATCACCCGGCCGTATCCCGTGCCCTTCATGCCCGGAACGAACGCGCGGCACATGAGAAAAGTGGAGATCAGGCTCGAATCCACCACGCCGCGAAACTCCTCCAGCGAAAAATCGACCAGAGGCTTACGGAGATTCGATCCCGCATTGTTGATCAAAATTTGCGGATGCCCAAAGCGCTCATTCACAGCGCGTGCGATCGCGGCCACCTCCTCTTCGCGGGTAACGTCGCCAACAAAAACGGCCGCCGCCCCGCCGCGCTCCGCAATCGCATCGCGCACCGCCTCCAGACGCTTTACATCGCGGGCTACCAGTGCCACTGCGGCCCCCGACTCCGCAAGCGCCTTCGCCATGGCCTCGCCCAGCCCACGGCTTCCCCCTGTGATTACGGCCGTCCGGCCGGAAAGATCGATCTTCATCTCCACCTCCCATCCTTTGCCCGTTTATTAAAGCACGGCCACACCAGAACGTACCCCCTCGCTCTGCATGTGCGGTTGCTGGTAACCTGACCGGGCGGAATTTTCACCGCGATATGGGGTCTGCACATGAAGGCGAGTCGAACACGCTACAGCATTGTCGTGCTGGCAATCGGGTTGGCGGTCCTCTCCTACGTGCAACGCGTTGCCATGTCCCAGGCAGCGGGGCCCATCTCTCACGATCTCCATCTCAGCAAGTCACAGATGGGCCTGATTTTCGGCGCCTTTGGACTTTCCTATGCTCTGTTTGAAATTCCCATCGGCTTTCTAGGCGATCGCATCGGCGTTCGCCGGGTCTTGTTGCAGATCGTCCTGGGCTGGTCGGCCTTTACTGCGCTGACCGGCGCGGCCTGGAACGCCGCGTCGCTCTGGGTCATTCGCTTCCTCTTCGGCGCCGGCGAAGCAGGCTGTTTCCCCATCCTCACGCGCATGCTCAGCATGTGGCTGCCGGCGCGCGAACGCGTGACCGCGCAAGCACTGCTGTGGGCGTTTGCGCGCTGGGGCGGAGCACTCACGCCGCCCCTCGTGCTAGCCTGCATCGGGCTGTTCGGCTGGAGATGGTCGTTTGTGGCCTTCGCCTCCCTTGGCCTGCTGTGGTGCGCCATCTTCGGGTTCTGGTTCAAAGACAATCCGCGGCAGCACACCTCGGTCAACGACGCCGAAAAGGAACTGCTCGAAAACTCACGCGTCCTGATGACTCACCACGCCGGGCAGAAGTCATGGTTGTCGCTGCTGCTCACGCCTGAGGTGCTGGTTCTGTGCCTGCAGTACTTCTGCGTTTCGTTTACCTGGTACTTCTATATCACCTGGCTGCCAACTTACCTGCGCGAAGGCCGAGGGCAGACCGCCGGCCATGCGGCGGCCTTGTCTGTGCTGCCCCTTCTCTTTGGCGGCTTCGGTTCACTGCTCGCCGGGTTGGCTCCCATTCGCCTGCCGCGGCGCCGCATCGCGTTGTTTGGCCTGCTCGCGACCGCTCTTTTCCTCTTCGCGTTCATGCGCACGCAGGCGGTGGTGCCGGCGATGCTGTGCATGGGCATGGCCAGCTTCTGCAGCGACCTGACCATGCCCATCTCCTGGAATGCCTGCGTTGAGATCGGCGGCTCCTACACGGCCACGGTAGCGGCCACCATGAACATGCTGGGCAACTTTGCCGGCTTTGTCATGCCGGTGGTCGGTGGAGAGATCCTGCAGAAGACCGGCGGCAATTGGGCGCCCTTGATCTACCTGATGATTCTCGCGGATGTGCTTGCCGGGCTGAGCTGGCTTTACCTCGATCCCGAAGGCGCCGGCCGCCAGCGGGAACGGGAGCGCGTTGCCGAGAGACTTAACGCCAGGCTCAACGCCGAAGGTGCATCGCTTTGAAGAGGAAACCCACAACCGCTTGTGGGCGCAGCATCGTTGGTTTTCTCCTGCTGCTGCCGTTGCTCACCTTTGCCGGGCAAGAAATGGCGGCGCCCGGGAACTGGCCTATGTCCGGCCGTGATCCAGCAGGCACGCGCTACTCTCCGCTCACCCAGATTACGCCGGCCAATGTGAGCCAGCTGAAGGTGGCCTGGGTCTACCACATGAAGCCGGCGCCCCCGGCTGGCGCAACCGGCAGCAAAGGCTTTCGTCCGTCAGAGGATCAGCCGTTGGTGGTGGGTTCAACGATGTACGTGGTTACCCCGTACAGTAGGGTCGTCGCGTTGGACTCCGCCACCGGCCGCGAACTGTGGGTGTTTCAAATTCCCGATAACGATCAGGCCTCGATCCGAGGCGCATCGTACTGGCCGGGCGGGGAGGGGGCCGGCCCCGCCATTATCTTTGGTACCCGGCGCGGCCGCATGTACTCCCTCAGCGCGGCCACCGGACAGCTCAACGTAGAGTTCGGCGACCACGGGATGGTTGATCTCAAAACGCCGGAGGTGATGGTCACCGGCAAGGATAAACTCTACATCCTGCCAACTCCGCCCACCATTTACAAGAATCTGGTGATTACCGGAGCCGGGCCAGGCGAGGGGCCGGGCGGTCTGAACGGTGGAGTCGGGCCGGCCGGCGATACCCGCGCCTGGGACGCGCGCACCGGCAAGCTGGTGTGGACATTTCACTCCGTGGCTCGGCCCGGAGAGGCGGGGCACGAGACGTGGGCCGGCGACAGCTGGAAAAATCGCTCGGGCGTGAATGTGTGGGGTTACATGACCGTCGATGTTGCGCGCGGCATTCTCTATATGCCCTTTGGCGCTCCTAACAATGACCGTGTGGGCATCGACCGTCCTGGCAATAACCTCTTCGGTTCCTCCCTGGTGGCAGTCAAGGCAGATACCGGCAAGCTGTTGTGGTACTTCCAGGTAGTGCACCACGATATTTGGGACATGGATCTGGAAACGCCACCGGCATTGTTTGACGTAAAACACGCTGGGAAGACCATTCCGGCGGTGGCCACGGTTAATAAAAATGGACTGATGTTCATCTTGAACCGGGTCACCGGCAAACCCATCTATGGTGTCGAGGAACGGCCTGTTCCCAGCAGCAATGTTCCCGGAGAGCAGACTTCACCCACCCAGCCATTTCCCATCCTGCCTGAGCCGCTCTCGCAAAACACTCTCGACCGCAACAACCTGTACAAAGACACGCCGGAACACCAGGCTTGGTGCGAGCAATACGTCGACAGCAACCACATGCTGCTGGGCGAAGTGCCCTATACGCCAACCGCACTCGACCGCTACACGGTCCCCATGCCCGGCACCCAGGGCGGAGTTAACTATTACGGCGGGGCCTTCGATCCCAGGCTTGGCCTGTTCGTCGTGAATGTGAACAACCTGGCCCAGCCCATGCGGATCATTCGTAACCCGGACGGTAGCTATTCCAACTCCGGCCCGCTGGCCGGACTCGTTCGCTTCTGGGACCCCAGCAACCATCTGCCCTGCACGCCAACACCCTGGGGCCAGTTGGTCGCCGTCAACGTGAACACCGGGAAGATCGCCTGGCGTACGACCCTCGGTGTGACGGACAGTCTTCCTGCGGGCAAACAGAATACCGGCCGGCCCGGTCTCGGCGGCGCCATCGTCACTGCCAGTGGATTAGCTTTTGTTGGCGCTACCGATGATGCTCGCTTCCGCGCTTTCGATACGCGAACCGGGAGCCCACTATGGACGGTGAAACTTCCCGCTTCTGCCGAGTCTACCCCCATCACCTACGCTGACGCTAAGGGGCAGCAATACGTCGCGGTCGTCGCCACCGGTGGTCTGGGAATCGGTGCTGCGCTGTCGAGCGACTCGCTGGTAGTCTTCAGCTTAACGGGAGCGAGTACGGACACGTTAAGCCAGCCACTGGAAAAAACACCGGACGCTGCGCCCGCAAACGTCTCTGCCTCTTCCACCGCCGCTGTGGGCGCGCCTCTCCTGCCGCCCGGACCGGGCCATGATGTAACCGTCAGAGTTTGTTCCGGCTGTCACGCAGCAGAGATCGTCGCCAGCCAACACCTGAGCCCACAGGAATGGAACAGCCTGGTGGAAACCATGTCCGCCCGCGGAGCCAACGCCACCGACGAAGAGCTCGACCAGATCACCGATTACCTGGCCCGGTCTTTCCCCAGCACCACACCGCCTGCACGATAAATTAACCCGTTCCCGGCGACGAGGCCACATATCATCGGCGCTCGTCGCTTTTTAGCGACATTTTATTAATGTTGGTCACCTTATAGTAAACAAACATAAAAATAACCCAATGAATTCAATATGTCAGAAAAAAATCTTGACAATGTAATTGCTGTGGGGATATGTTGGTGGCGGGTACCTTTAACTCGGAGATCTAATATCATGCGTAATATAACAGTGGCCATACTCTCCCTGTCCTCTCTTATGCTTCACGCTCAGGCAAGTACGCCTGCACAAACCCAGGTCGCCAGTAACGGGCCTGCGCAAGTCAAGCGCGTTTCGACTGGAGTAATCGCTCCAAAGTTGATCTACAAAGTTGATGTCAACGCAGATTCAACCGTGCCTGCGCGTGACACCACCGTCGTTGTGGGCATGATTGTCGATAAGACTGGTAAGCCATCTGACCTGAAGATTGTCAGGTCGGCTGATCCGGCGCTGGACCAGAGCGTCCTCGCCGCCGTAAGTCAGTACCGCTTCACTCCTGGCACGGTGAGCAACGAGCCCGTCGCCATTCCGGTCAACCTGGAAGTCGTGATTTCGAATTCGTATCGGTAATCATTTCCTTTACCGCATGCGAAAAAACGGGCGGACCAAAAAATTCCGCCCGTTTGCTTTTGATCGACTCAGCGACCTCCCAATCACAACACTGACAAAATGGAACAGCTTGCGGGAAAACCTTGCGTACGAAGAGCACGGCTTTGCAGGCTGCGGAAAAGTCGCTTTTCTGAAGGGGACGGGCTTCAGCCCGTCCATCACCACTTGGCAATGAGCGCGGCTTTAGCCGCTGAGGGATACTTTCCCCTCAAAACGGACTTTTCCGCAGCCTGTTTAGCCGTGTCGTAAGAGCCATTTGCCAATGAAGGCTTTCGGGTCTGCATGAGAACTGGATATACGGATCCAGCCCCACAGGGGCGACCTGAACACGACCCAGGACTAGCGTCCTGGGCTAAGTTCAGGCAGAGCTGTCCAAATTAGCGAGAAAGGCAGGCTGTTGGAGCAGTTAGTCAGCTGATTACATTAGGAGAGCTTGGCCAACATCAAATGAGGTTCCCTATTTTGGACCCACTGAAAACGAAGCATTAACCGCAGGTCCCTCCACTTCGCTACCCCGGATTTCCTGTTGAAGTTGGTTGCTTCGGCAAACTTCATGCGCCTTTCTTTGCGGAAAGTCGCACTCGTGGCGTTGTCTAGTGCTGCGTGGCAGGAAATCCGGGTACGCTCCGGTCGGGATGACAAATTTGTTGTAAAAATGGGCGGTTGTCGTGAGAAATCATCGATTTCAAAACAAATTTGTCATCCCGACCGGGACCTGCGGTTAATGCGATTTGCGCGCCGGAGTCAGGAGTTAATCCCGATTTGTCCCTTGGTTCCAAACCCCAATTTGGACAGGTCTGAAGTTCAGGTCGCCCCTGCGGGGCTGGATTTGTATATCCCAGTTCTCATGCAGACTCGAAAGCCCCCCTTCCATTCCCGCCACCCCCAGCAAAAGCGGAATGCTATCATCCGGTTGCCCCGTCGGAGTTTCCTCTTAGCTGTGCAAGACCGTCGCCTGCGGTATACATCTATAGGAAATCGACTCTACGGGTGTGCTGCAGGTTGCATCGGGAATGAAGCTATCTCTTACCAACTCGGTCACCCTGCTCGGGGTTTTGTTCGCCGCAGGAATTGCGTGTGCCCAGAGAGCGCCGGCCTCTCCGAGCCAGCCCTGGCAAGGGACCATGCAGGGGATGCCGCCCGCGCGCTCTATGCCCGAAGTTACGCCTGACCCGGCCAAGACGTATACCCTGCCGGAACTCGTCAACTTGGCGGAGCAGAACAACCCGGAAACCCGCGTGGCCTGGCAAAATGCCAAGGCGCGCGCTGCCGACCTGGGTATCAGCAAAGCCAGCCTCTACCCCACTCTGGCCGCGGTCGCAGTCGCGCAGAGCTCGCGCTACAACCTGTTCTTCGCGCCAGACTACTTCCGCCAAACAATCGAGACCTTTTCTCCCGCATTAGAGGTGGACTACACCATCTTCGATTTCGGCCGGCGGGTGCAGGAGATTGCCATCAGCAGGAGCAATCTGTTGGCTGCCAACTTCCTTTTCAACGACACCCATCGAAAGATCATCTTCCAGGTCATGGCAGCCTACTATCGGGTGCTGAACGCCAAGGGGCAGGAAGATGCGGCGGAAGCCAATCTCAAGAATGCGCAGACCGTGCAGCAGGCTGCGGAGGCGCGCCTGAAGCTCGGGCTGGCGACCCTGCCCGATGTGCTCGAAGCACGCAGCGCGGCTGCCCAGGCAGACTACGATCTGCAAGCGGCGATTGGGGCGTCGGAGATCGCGCACGGCGACCTCGCCACCGCCCTTGGCGTTTCTCCGACGAGCCAGTTGCAGGTAGAGAGCATTCAGTCGTTGACCATTCCGGAGGAGTTGACGGTTACCGTCGAGACCTCCATTGACCGGGCGCTTGCCCAACGGCCCGATCTTATGCAGAGAGTAGCGGAACTGCGCGCGGCTCGTGCCGAAGTGAAAGAGGCAAAAACGGCCTACCTGCCTACGTTAAAGATTAGCGGGGGTGCCGGGCTGGCCAAGAACTTCTCTGAACAGGATCAGGCGGCCGGCGTATATTCCGCGAACCAGGAATTCTGGAATGCGAAACTGAGTCTCACCTGGGATGTTTTTGATGGTTGGGCGCGCGAGAACCGGGTGGCGCGCGCCAAAGCCGACCAAAAGCAGGCCGCCGCCGAAGTCGACGCGCTCCGCGACCAAGTGGAGAACGAGGTGTGGTCGGCGTACTCGACCGCGCGTACCGCGCTCCGTCAACAGAAGGCCGCAGCCGCACTGCTGGATGCGGCGTCCTCCTCGTACAACGCGGCCCTGCAGTCCTACACCTACGGAGTGCGCAGCCAGATCGATGTGGTCTCGGCACAGCGAACTCTCGCCGCTGCGCGCACGGCTGACGTAAGCGCGCGCACGCAACTTTTGACGGGAATCGCTGCGTTGGCCTACGAAACCGGCGATCTGCTTCACACGAAAGGGCCGTAAACAATGCCCCCAAAAATCACCGGAAAATTGACCGGAAAATCTCGATCGCCGCTTGGCCGCCGCATACTTTGCCTCATTGCGGCCGGAGCGTCATTCGCTCCGGCTCTGCTGGCCGAAGGATGTTCCCGCGCGCCTTCTTTCAATATCCTGGGATCGTTTTTCCCCGCATGGATCGTCTGTGGTGTGATCGGCATCCTGCTCACCGTTGCCGTCCGCTTATTTTTTGTGCGCATCAAGCTTGAGGAGCAGCTCGTGGCCCCGCTCATCCTGGTTTATCCCTGTTTGACTGCGCTCTTTACCTTTACCCTCTGGCTTCTGTTCTTCAGTTAATCCGGAAGGAGATGCGATGCCTGAAAACGACACAGATGAGCAGCGCCGGCGTCTCGGCAGGATTGTTAGCATTGCCATCGTCGTCGCCGCAGTGATTACGGGTGCGTTGGTGATCCTCCGCACCAACGACCACCCGCGCACGGATGATGCGGAAGTCTTCGCCAACTTCATCGGCATCGCTCCCCAGGTCGACGGCCCCATTACCCAGCTTGCCGTGCAGGACAACCAGTTTCGCAAACAGGGGGAGCTCCTGTTTCAAATAGACCCGCGGCCCTATGAATACGCGCTCGAAAAAGCGAGGTCCGACCGCGACACGCTGGAGGGCCAGATAGTCGATCAGCGAAGGACCATCGCTTCCCAGGTGAGCGCGGTAGGGGCTGCCCGGGCCAATACGGATAGCTCTGCCGCCAACGTCGATCGCGCCGCTGCTGCGGTGAACGAAGCCAAGGCAAATGTTCAAGCTGCGCAGGCAGCCCTCGACAGCGCCAACGCCGAGCTGGCCTACCAGACCAATAACTTTCACCGCATTGAGCCGCTGCTGGCCCAGCAATTCGTCACCGTAGACCAGGTGGACCAGGCTAGAACCGCGGTGACCGCAAGGCAACAGACGGTGCAGCAGCTGCGCTCGCAGCTGGTTCTGGCTCAGGCCCAGGTGGTATCCGCGCAGGCCCAATACGAGCAGACAAAGGCCGCGATGGAGCAGAGCCACGCGCAGCTCGACCAATCCCAACACAGCGTGCTGACCCTCGACCCGCTCACCGCGCAACGTGAGGGCCGAGCTTCAGCCGTTCGCACCGCGGAGTACAACCTGAACAACTGCAGGGTCTATGCGCCCTTCGATGCGCGAGTGACCAACATGACTATTTCTCAGGGCGCATACGCACACACCGGCCAGCAAGTGTTTACGCTGATCGATACCCGCACCTGGTGGGCGGTCGCCAACTTCCGCGAGACGCAATTGCACCGGATCCTGCCCGGGATGCATGCCGATGTTTACGTTCTCTCCCGCCCCTCGGTGAGATATGACGGCATCGTTGACAGCGTCGGCTTCGGCGTCCAGCCCGACTCCACGTTGGTGGGTACGTTCTCGTCCACCGGATTGCCGGATGTGCAGCGCTCTTTGAACTGGGTACATCTGGCGACGCGCTTCCCGGTGCGCGTTCGCATCAATGCGCCGGAGACGGAGCCATTCCGCCTGAGCGAGTCTGCGGTGGTAGTGATCCGTGGAGCGAAATAGCCATGGCGGCCCAAGGCAAGGTGTTGCCCAACTCGCCATCGATGAGACAGGGAAATGGGTTTGGAGTTTCCTTAAGAATGAGCTCACGCCCTATCCGGGAAGGGCCTGGGTCGTGGCCCGCGTCACCATCGCCGCGACCCTCGTGATGCTGCTGGTTATGACGTTCCAGATTCCCAACGGCTTTCTGGGCGCAATTTTTACCTTATTCCTAAGCCGGGAAAATCCCACGGCCACCTTCGTTGCCGGCCTGCGGACGATTGCCGCTTTCCTGGTGGCCACCGCCTACACCTTGATCGGCACCGCGATGTTCGTCGACGATCCGCTGACCCACTTCCTGGGGGTTGGTGTCAGCCTCTTCGTGTCCTTTTTCCTGATAGGCATCATTAACGATTACGGAACGGCGGTGGCCTTCGGCTTCACCATTGCGGGTGCCATTCCGCTTTGGGATCGACCCACTCTCAACGTAAACGACCGGGTCGAGGGCACATTATGGCTGGCCGGCGTGGTCGCCATGGGCGTGGTGGTGACCGTCGTCGTTGAGTATGTTTTCCGCAGAGTTCATCCCACCACGGACCTCACCGAAGGAATCGAGGAGCGCCTGCAGACGGTGGAGGATGTCTTGCGCTGCGCGGCGGCGGAGCGGCCTCTCGATAACGTGTCGGGAAAAAGGCTTTCCCTTTATGCGAGCGTCGGCCCGGCGAGGCTGCGAAGGCTCATCCTTCGATCGCAATACAGCGCGCACTTCAAGGCGCAGATGGGCACGGCGGTCGCTCTGGTGGGGCAATTGGTAGACGTTGCCGCCAATTTCCAGCTCGCTCTCACCGAGCGCGCAACCCAGACCGACGCGGCGGACAAGGCCCGTTGCCTGCGCCTGGCAGACGAGGTCGAAAAACTCGGCAGAGATCTGGTGCTGCGGCGGCTGCCGGGAAAGATCCAGCGGCTTTCGCCCGAGGAGCCTCCGGCGCTTCCCTTCTTGTCGTCGATGGAAAGGATTGTGGCGCTCATTCCGGAGGCATTTTCGGGGTCTACGACGGTGGGGGAGTTCGTCCCAGCGCCTTTGGACGAAGAGGCCCGCCCCCGCTTCTTCGCCGCCGACGCGTTTTCCAACCCCGCCCATGTGCAATTCGCCTTGCGGGGCACCCTCGCGTCCATGGCCAGTTATGTAATCTACACGGCCCTCGACTGGCCCGGGCTCAGCACTTCGATAGCGACTTGTATCATCACCGCGCTCTCCACCATCGGCTCATCCCGGCAGAAGCAAATCCTCCGCCTCGGAGGGGCAATCATTGGCGGCTTTATCTTTGGTTTTGGAGGCCAGATTTTTGTGCTGCCCTACCTCGATTCGATTACCGGCTTCACGCTCTTGTTTATGTTCGTTACCGCAATCTCTTCCTGGATCGCGACCTCTTCTCCCAGGCTTTCCTATCTTGGGGTGCAGCTCGCCTTGGCTTTTTACCTGATTAATCTGCAGGAGTTCACCATCCAGACCTCACTCTCCATTGCCCGCGACCGGGTCTTTGGCGTTCTGCTTGGCTTGATGTCGATGTGGCTCATCTATGACCGCTTGTGGGTGAAGAATGCCCTGGACGAAATGCAGACAGTCTTTGCCCGTAATCTCGAGATGTTCGCCGAGCTGACCGAGCAGTTGCTGGAGAAAGATCAGACGAAAGCAATCAGGCGAATTCGCCAGTTACGCGATCAGCTCAACGCTGGTTTTGCGGCAGTGACGGCGCAAGCCGACGGGGTCCTGTTCGAGTTTGGCCCCTCGCGTCAGCGAAAGCTGCAGATCCGCGACGACTTCCGGCGATGGCAGCCTTCGATCCGCACGCTGTTGCAGGTGCAAGTCGCCTCTGTGCAATACCTCGCGCAAAAACCGCTCAGCAATTTACCCGAGCCTATCGCCCAGGCTGGCGTCGCCTTCGAAAAGGATATAGCCTCGGTGATGCACGCCATGGCGAATGAGGTGGGCGGGAAGCCTGTCGATGCGGCGCCGGACATCCGCCTCTCGGCCGCGCGGATGCAAGAGGCGATTCGCAACTACTACCAGAACCTCGGCGTTCCCGTTCCCGCCCAGGCATCCGACGTATTGGGCCTCGCTGAGAGTCTCGCCACGATTCTTGCGCCCTTGTATGACGACATCCGCTCAACCTTCGCGGCTCATAACCAAGGCATCGGCGAGCATATTCAGCTTCAGCACGGAGAGGCCTGATCCTAGGTCTCTTGTAAACGGATTGATGGCGCTACGTCGGTGTTCAACACTATATTTATGCAGGCTCGCGAACCGCAGGTCCCTCCACTTCGCTACGCTCCGGTCGGGATGACAAATTGGTTTTGAGGTCGAAATTTTTGACACCGAAACAGAATTGTCATCCCGACCGGACCCGGATTTCCTGCCACGCCGCATTGGAGACGGCAACGTGTGCGGCTCTCCGTAAAGAGAGCCGCATGGAGTTTGCCGAAGCCACCAAGTTCGACAGGAAATCCCGGGGGAGCGTAGCGAAGTGGAGGGACCTGCGGTTTCTCTCCCTCCCGCGGCTTCTCACACACGAGCCTGCGTGAAAACCACCTACATACATCCAAAACCATGTGGGTCGCCCAGGTCTCGCCTTTGAGACCTGGGGGTCATGCAGCGGGACCCGGATCCCATTCAAGGCTCAAGGCGTGACCGCGGCATAGGTTGTGCCGACGCGAATATCGCCAAGCGAGCTTTCGCCGATGCCGTTGCCAGCGTAGTAGGCAAGGCTCTGGAAGGCGAGGCTGCTGCTTGTCGAGTAAGTCGCGCTTGGCGTTGACGGAGCCGACCCGCCCAGGGAACTCGGATTCACATACAGGTTCACCGTGTTGGTTGAGCCGAAGGTTATCGACATGACCATCAGGGCTGGCGTGCCCACCACCATAGGCACACTGGTTTTGATCACGGTCGCCGATCCAAGATCGTTTTGCGTGGTGTTGTATTGCAAGCTCCAGTAGGGATTGCCGGAGGTCTCCGAGAGGGAGCCAAAGTAGCCCACCGCAACGTTGTTAGGAGTAACGTTCCAATTGTTTGCGCCGCCGCCGGCGTTAAGCAATACTGCGGCAAAATCTCCGTTATTTCCGTTCACACTCATCAGGAAACTGATCCAGATGGTCTGGCCGGAAGCCCCGATCAAGCCGCCGGAGAGATACGAATTGAACGGTCCGCCACTGGCCACGTTCAATGACCTGGCCGAGGTTTGATACTCATACCCGCCGACGGCATAGTGCGCGGTGGTCTGGAGACCGCTGTAAGTCAGCGGATTCGAGGAAGCAATGTCATAGCCGGGCACGGCGGTCGAACCGGACTGCTCAACCCATGCAGCGGCCCAGCCGGAATCCCCACCTCCGCTCGCGCCATTCAACCCGAACGGTGTTGTTCCTGATTCTCCAAAGGGCTCATAGGCCAGGAGGCTTCCCCCGCCCGATTCGGGCTTAGCGGAGGCTTCGTTCGAGTAACCGCTTTGGCCGCCCGAATTCACCGCCGCGACCTCGAAGTAATAGGTGGTTCCGTTGGTGAGACCGGTGACGGTGTAGGTCGTTGCCGTGATGCCGGTGGCAATCGGGGTCGAGCTTTCGCCGCCCGACGTCGTGCCTTCGAAAACATCGTAGCTGGTTGCTCCTGAAGCCGCCGTCCAGGACAGCGCCACCTGAGCGTTGCCGGCCGTCGCAGCCAGGCCGGTGGGTGCCGCGGGAGGAGTGTTCGGGATCGCCGAGGCCTGGTTGGAATCCGAGCCCGTGCCGATGCTGTTCACGGCCGCAACTTTAAAGTAGTAGGTCGTCCCGTTGGTCAGGCCGGTCACGATGTAGTTAGGTACCGTCACGCCGGTGGCAATCGGGGTTGAGCCTTCTCCGCCCGACGATGTGCCTTCATAGATGTCGTACGAGGTTGCTCCCGTGGACGCCGTCCAGGTTAGCGTTACTTGCTCATTACCCGCCGTGGCAGTCAGTGTCGGCGCCGCCGGGGGAGTGGATGTCGGATAGGCGCTGGCTTCATTCGAGGCTGCGCCCGTGCCTTTGGAGTCTGTCCCGGTGATCTTGTAGTAGTAAGTTGTCCCGTTGGTTATTTCGGAATCGGTATAAGTGGAGGTGGTGGAAGAAACCGAGGTCAGCAGCGTCTCCCCTCCGGAGGAGGTGCCTCGCAGTATGTTGTAACTCGTGGCGCCCGGAACGGTCTCCCAGCTCAGCGCCACCGAGCCGTTATCGCCGGTAGCTGCCAGGTCGCCGGGAGAAAACGGCAGACCTCCCGGCTCATACCCGGTCAAGTTCACGATGGCGTTGTATTTTGACGTGGTCAGATTGCGATAGTCGTCCGTCGCGCCCCACGATCCGTACCGGTCATACGCTGACGACAAGGCGAAATACCCGAACATGCTGGCGCCCTTTTCGAACCAATCGTTGCGGGTGTTCGTCTGCACCAGCGTGTCCATACCCGGGTCGCGATTGGCCAGGATTTGCACCCCGATGTTGCTGGTTCCCGTGTTGCCCGGGCCGCCCTCATAGGAGAAAAGCGGCAGCCCGTAGGACTGAGCCGTGGATAAGGCTCCGGTTGTATATTGCTCGTTCGCGGAGATAGCGGACGACATGTCGGACAGAACCTCAGGGATGGTCGTGTCGCTGCCTGGGTTGCTCGGAGAGAAGTAGTCCGCCAGGGCCAGGCCGTAGAAATAATTGGCCGGAGCACCGTAGTTGGTCTTGAACCACGCCAGCGCCGCGGCGGCATTGGAGCCCGAGCCTTCGTCGAGCTGCCACCACGCATAGACAGGCCGGATAATGGAGCCAAAGGAGCCGGGTCCGAAGACGCCCTCGAAGATCTTTGCGATCTCATACACGCGCTTGATGTGGCGGCGATCAGCCCACGTCTGGTTGTTGGTGTTTCCGTCGTTGTTGAGCACCGAGACGCCGCCGGGAGCAGCGTTTACCTCGGCCTCGGCCGCGTTCACGTTCCAGCCATACTGCAGGAAGCCGTAATTCCAGACTTCGTTGCTGTCTTCCAGATAGATATGCAAGCTGGCGTTAAGGCCCTTGTTGCCTGTGAACGCATCGCCATTCTTCAACAACATGGCAAGGTCGTAGACATAGCTGGAAGTGTCTGGTGAAGCGACATAGTCAGGGTCGTAGGGATCGGACGAGCCGGTCGCATTGATCGGGATATTAATCCAGATGTCCTTGTTGGCGGCATTGGCCAACAGAATGATGTATTCCCAGGAGATGCCCCAACCGCCGGCGCGGCTCGGATAGCTGCTGTAGATGCTGGCGCCGACGCCTTGATAAAAGTCGGTGGGCAGGCTGCGTTGCGACCACCCGATCGTGGGCGTGTTCACAGATGAGCAGGCGGGCGCCGAGGAGGCGCAGCCGGTGGCGATGAAGGGATTCTGGTTGGTTCCCAGCCAGCCCATGTAGCGGATGTAGCCGAAGGGAGCGAATGCGCTCACAAAAGCGGGATCGAAGACCTGTGTCGGGTTGGCGGCTTCGGCCAGGGTGAACCCCGGGCGGATGACCTGCAGGTTGGCGATTCCGGTATTGGTGCCGCTGCCGGGCGTCAATTGCGTATTGGTGAAGCTGATCACCATCAGCGCCGGGCCGGCGGCATAGGTTGGCCCGCCAGGCAGGTTCACGTTCACCGTCGTGGTATTGGTGGCCGAATTGTAGCTCTGATTGCTGAACTTAAGCGTAGGGTTACCGGCCACGCTGGACAGTACCGCCTGGCCGGTGAAGGACATGGTGTAGGTGCCGCTCATGTTCGGCTGGTATTGGGCCGGATCGTCAATGGGGGGAGCCCAGGCAGGAACGGGGCGGTCGTCGAAGATCACAACGGTGGCGTCCGACAGCGGGTTCCCGTTCGCGTCGGTGGGCACGGCATCTCCCGAGCTGTTCGTCGCGAGCCGGCCTTGGTCTTTGAAGGCGTCGATGAAGCCGGTAGGCCGGTCAGAAGACTCTGCGCCAATCTGGGTCGGATAGGTCTGGCTCCAAACGGTGGAGCAGTTGGCCAATGCCGCAAGCGCAAATAAAGCTAAGGAGGTGAATACAATGTTGTCCAACTTGAAAGACAACCGGTTGGCTGACGACCAGGTCAGTTTCATGTCCGGCTCCTGTGACAGATTCCCGCTCGCGGATCGATGGCGAGGGGGGAATCGTTTGTCGAAGTGCACTTCTGGTTGAAATGGAAACAACGGCGACCGCGAGGATACTCACAACTAAATCCAGGCTATCCGTCATTGCATTGGGGGAAACCATCAATCATTCCGGAGGGCAGGAGTTTAGAACAAACACTGTTGCCGTTCCCTAATTCGAACTCACGCATCCTACTCCCTGAAATCCCAGGTTTGTCAAGCGGTCCCTCGCAAAAATTACGATCTGCCGTGGAGTCAAGAAGATGGCGGATTCATCCGGGAGGGGCCATTAGCGTGCAAAACAGGTACGGTGACAGAAGCGGGCACGAGGCGGTCACCGTGCGATGACCGCCTCTAGCAACTCTCCGTGAGACGCACAGTATTGGTTACGTTACAGCTGGAGTGCTCCCACGGGCGGCCCTTGCTTGAACACGGCGGATTCAATAACCGCACCAATGAAGGAGCGCTATCCCGCGAACTTATCGGTCGCTGCGACCAGGGCGCGGCTGTTCGGTGGGTCGGTGGCGCTATGGCCGCCATCGGCGGTGATGATGAGCTCGGCTTCGGGCCATGCATGGTGCAGCGCCCAGGCGCTTTCCATGGGGCAGACGACGTCGTAGCGGCCCTGCACAATGACTCCGGGGATGTGGCGAATCCGCGGGGCGTCGCGAAGCAATTGGCCGTCCGTTTTCAGAAAGCCCTGGTTGGTAAAGTAGTGGGCCTCGATACGCGCGAAGGCGAGGGCGAACTCATCCTTCTGGAAATGGCTGGTAAATGCAGGATCGGGCAGGAGCTTCGAGGTGGCGCCCTCCCATCCGCTCCAGATCTTCGCAGCGGCGAGCCCCACGGCGGGATCCTCGCTTGTGAGCCGCCGATAGTAGGCCGCAAGCAGATCGCCGCGCTCGCTCTCGGGAATATGGGAGAGATACGCCTCCCATGCATCCGGATAGAGAACGGAAGCGCCGCGCTGGTAGAACCAGTCGATCTCCTGCTTGCGGAGCAGGAAGATGCCGCGTACAACAAGTTCGGTCACACGCTCCGGGTACGACTCGGAATAGGCGAGAGCCAGTGTCGAACCCCAGGATCCGCCGAAAACCTGCCATCGCTCGATCTCCAAATGCTGGCGGATCTTTTCAATATCGTTGACGAGCTCCCAGGTGGTGTTGGC
Organism: uncultured Acidobacteriaceae bacterium; assembly: GCA_963834205.1. Lineage (GTDB taxonomy): Bacteria > Acidobacteriota > Terriglobia > Terriglobales > Acidobacteriaceae > PALSA-350. The sequence goes on from CAWIBI010000043.1 coordinate 269,379, forward strand.
TTCAAGAGATGCGTAGGGTGTGCTCTGACCGCAGCCTCGCTGGTCAAAGTTAATGATGCGGTATTTTCCCGGGTGGAAGAAGCGGCGTTGCTGGGCATCGGAGCCGCCGCCAGGACCGCCGTGCAGAAAAACCACCGGCTTACCGGAAGGGTTGCCACTTTGCTCGAAGTAGAGCTCGTGGACCGGCGACACACAGAGCCGTCCCGTACTGTAGGGCTCAATAGGAGGGTAGAGCCAGGTGAGAGGATCCTTCATCATGCAAACCGGGTGCGGCTCGAAGCGCGTCGAAACGGCTGGCCGCCACCGCCAATTGGTTTTCTCACCTGGTTCTCCTCGGGCGGCTCCTCGCTACATCAACGTAACACGCATCCGCATGCCGTCTGGTCTTTGCCGGCGCTCTCATACTGGTCATGAACCTTCGCCCAATCCGGAAGCCCGTGCGTCGGTCCATGCTCCTCACGACCCTTCGGCAATACATCGAAGTAGCCGTAGATTCCCATGAACTGTTCACTGCCGCGGCCGAACGTGCCGTACGTGTGGTAAATATCGCCTTTCGCGTTCTTGTAGAATACGCTGTGTCCCGACAGCGTATAGGTCTGGGGTCCGATCTTCTTTTCGCGGAAGTTGTAGATCGTCTTTGCCGCCTTTACCTCCTCCGGCCGGAAGGACACATGGAAGTCGTAATTGAAATCTGATTTGTACGACGACACCCAGCAGAACTTCCACCCCATTCGCTTGCGCACGGGTTCGATCTGGCCGATCGGCGCTCGCGACACCGCTACGTAGGACAAGTCGTGATGCTCGAAGTGAGGCAGCAGCCCGTCCACATGATCCGACTCGAGCGAGCAGCCCTGACACTGCCAATCCTGTCCCGGCTCCATCATGAAGTGTTTGATTAACAGCTGACTATGCTGCTTGAACAGATTCGCAAGCGTCAGGTCCCCTTCAGGAGACGTGAATATGTAATTCTTCTCAATCTTCACCCACGGCAGAGCCCGCACCTCCGCGGCCAGGTCATCGGCGCCCCGCAGGTGCTGTTTCTCCTTCTCCATCAGCGTCAGCCGCTGCTTCAGCCATTCTTCCCGCGACACGACAGGATGTCGTTCAACAGCCTCTTCGTTCTGTCGCCTCTCCTCTGCAATCGCTGCCGCTACCTTGGGATCATCCGCTTTATTCATCGCGTAACCCTCCCTAGGAAAGGTAAGACGACTCCGGCGCTTCAGCTGTTGCCTAGAACCGAGCATGGAATCAGGACGGAGCTGTCCCTAAAGAAAGCCGGCATCGGATTGACGCTTCGGAACCTCCTGAACGCATGCATCTGCTTTCGGGTCACTTCCGTCTGGTCACGAATTACCCTCGGTCCTACGACTTCACCCTGACCTGGATGCACGACCCCAGCGGGGATGATGCCATTGCCGACAGCACCGCCAACTTCCGCGACGCCCTCAAGATCAAGCTAGGCTTGAAACTCAAACCCTCCCACGGTTCCATAAGCTTCCTCATCGTCGACCACGTCGAGCGGCCCTCGGAGAACTAACGGCCGTAGAAGCGCCCGCAAACCGGGAAAACGGTAACTTCCCCGGGCCGTGCCCCTCTGGGCGAGGAAAACACCGGAAATGCTACTCTTCAGGCGGTTCGGGAGATTGGTTCCAGACGGACCAAGAGTATTGCGCAGACGGCAGCGCCGCTCACCGGCAGTGCTATCGCGGCGTACGTGGCGGCGGTACGCACATCGGAACTTCGCCGTATTGAAAGTTCACCGTGCGACCAAGCTCGATCATGTTCCGCCGAGCAATCTCGTTTCCGTAAGCGGTGCCATCCACCTCCGCGAGCGGCACATTGACAGTCGTTAGAGAATCGCACGGGGCCACGTAAAGCATTGCGTCCGCCTGGTCGGCGAGCTTCAATGGTGTTGCAGACGCATGGCCACCTGTGATCACAGGCTGTGCGGGCAACTCACCTACCCAATTACCTGAAAGCGACGCGATGACAGGCATTGGCCATGGATCGAAGCGCCTATCTAAATCTCCACGGCCATCGATTGAGTTCGTTCCGAAGACAATGAGGTACGGGTTCGCACCGGCAGCACGAAGCTCGCGCTCGATATAGCCAGGGGCAAGTTGAGCCCTGTCTACGGGTGGTACAGCGCGATGTTGCTGTGCCAGCAGTTGATCCTGAAGCGCCTGTGCGTTCCCTCGAAGAAAGTGGCCTGCTCCCATGATAAGCAAAGCGCGGTGGTGTTTCGCCAGAACCTCATCTTTCACGACCTGTGCATACCATTGCTCGCGCTCTGCCTCATATGGCGCGAGATCTGTAGAGTTCTCGATCTTGTCCCAATCACCCGGAGGGCTGCCCATAAGGAGACGGATCTGGTGTTTGCCGTGCCGCGCCATGTTTGATTCGCGTACGGCTTTATAAAACCACCCATACACCGGCGAAACAGGCGGAACCGACGCAATCATATTGCGCCATGCCTTCTGCACCTCATCGATTGGGATATCCTCGCCGGAAACATAGCGATCTACCGACTTCTGATACAGGGAGTTGCCGAATTCCAACACAATATCATCGACATGATTGGCAAATTTAGGGGTGCCTACCAGTTTGCACAACCATTCGTATTCCTGTTTGCCGTCGTGAGCCTCGCCAAACATCACGATGTTGTGAGTGTGGAACAACTCCACTACCGCGCTGGTGGCGTCCTGGGGCTTTGGTTGCTGATCGGCTTGTGCCGCGCACAGCAGGAGGAATAAACTGAAAATGACACCCAGCACCCGCCTCATAGCGCCCCCAAGACATGTGATGAAGAAAAGTTTATTGCTGCGATTGACTCGCAGCCGCGGTTGGCGGTTCTGTGCGATTCAGCATGTCGTACAGCGGTTGCGCCTGGCTCAGCTCCGGGTTTTCTTCAGCGACCGAGACTGCGAGAATGCGGATCTTATCGTTGTCGGGCAAAGTGAGCGTCCGTGTGCCTTGGGGCATCTGGATCGAGTATGCGAAGAGGTAAGAGTATTGATACGGCTGGTTGAGCCCATCGGCGGTGTGATGATGGGACGCGTACCATGCGAGACCGGCAGGCTTAACGTAGCCCGGTTCGAGACTCACGTAGTCCTCGGGATAGCGCGGCGAGGGGACCCGTTGCTCCCGCTGTTGCTCATCAGCGGGAGGCCACGGGGCGTAATGAGCTGAGATAGCCCAATTACGGTCGTCCTCGTTCCTGAAGATGCGAGTATCCCACTGGCCGATGAATCCGCCCCAATCCTCGATATTCAGATTCGCCGACTTGGCGCCCAGCCGGAACGCTGCCGTCCTGTCTCCATCCGCGGAAGCGGCCAGAATGTAAACCCGATTGTAGTGACCGGAAGGCAAAGGAATCGTCTGACCCTTGGCAACCACGGCATCGGGCATTCCGGTTTTTGCCGGCGCCAACTTGAACTCCACGCCGTGATAAGCGATGGCAGCAGGCAGCATTTCGGCCGGTATCGCGTTGCCTTTGCCGTCGAAGCCACCACCTTCGGTCCCGGTGTCATCATTGCTGGCTGCGGCAAGGTCGTACTTCAGCGCGACAGGCTGCGAACGAATCGCTGCCAGCTTTGCCGTTGGCGGCCCGAGCCGCAAGGCATAGGTGCGCAGCTGATACGCGGTGAAGGACGTGACCAGCACTCCGCCGCTCAGGTTCACCGGCTCCTGTTGGTCTTGCTGTTCCTGTTGTTCCTGGGCATTGACTTCGCGAGCGGCGACGATAGGCCCGGCGAAGGAGACGTGCACATCTTGCGCTGGATGGCCGTCGAGCTCGACCATGCGGAGAATGATTTCGTCATCCGCTTCCGCTTTCTTGAGAGCGAGCACGCGAACTCTGGAGTTGTTGAGGTGAAGCAGAGAAAAAGTCGTGCCCAGCGAACCGGGATGCTCGGTTGTCTGAAAGGCGACCAGCGGATCGCTGAGGCGGTAGGCCTGCCAGTCCGTTTGCGCTTGTTGCCAGCCGCCGGCGTGTCCCGCCAAGCCGAATAAGAATTCGTGATGTCCCCAGTCCTGGTTTGCCTGGTCGCTGTACCCTTGCGTACGTCCATTGGTGGGAGGCTGCATCCCGGGCGAGCGTAGAAGCGTCAACCGGACCGTATTGTCATTCGGCTTGTCGGAGCCGTTCTTGTACTCGGTCAGGATGGTCGCGCCGAAGCTGCCGCTCTTGTCCGTGAGATCGATCCAGCGATGGGAGGCGACCTCGAACTGGCGCTCTTGCGCGTTGGGCCGCTCAATAGTGCCCACGTCCCAGTTGTAAGTGGCATCTTCATTCGCTGGGCTGAGGGGGAAAACGACTTTGAGATTGGCCGCAAGGGTTCGCCAATCGATGGCGTTGCCGAATTCCACCCGGTTGCCCGCATCGCCTGCTGAAAGTCGAATCGTCTGCACGAATTTAGAGTTTTCGCTTTGGCGCGTCACCTCCAGAGACACCCGAACCGGGCCGTTCTCCCTAACGCGAATCTGCGCTGGGCCGCCGACGTAGGCGCGGGGCGCAGCCTGCTCCTGATCGAAATCCATATTCCAGGCCGGATATTGCTTGGGCACATCGCTGGAGATAGCGAGCCGGATGGGCGCCGAGAGCAGCTCCTTGCTCAGGCTTTTGTCGTAGATGCTGGAGACATCTCCATCCTGGTTGAGCTGCACCCGATAGCGCGCATTTTCCAGCGACGATTCCGTCACTTTAATGGTTCCGTTAGCAGCCGAGTTTTCCCCCGGCAGCACGTGATAGACGGCATATCCCGCAGACGGCGCCTGGGCCAGGAAAATCACTTTCCCGTCTTCCAGTTGGGCCGGCGTCTCCTTGCCGTCGGGACCACGGACCCGGACAGCTTTTGGAATCCCACCCGGAAAAGCGATGCGGGCCTCGACCACGTCTTCCCGAGCGACATCGAGCGGGTTATACACCACAATGGGGGTTCCATTGCCTTGCGTGTCCAGCCCGGAAGCGATCGCCTCGCTGGCGCTGGTCAGCACGCCGGCGAACTGGTTGGCCGCGATATTGTCGTCATTCCAGGAGTACTGATAGGCGCGCGGAGTCGCCGTGCCGGCCGCAAGGTCGTGGAAATGTCCAGCGAGTTCCAGCGTCCAGGCGTCGTTCAATCGTTGCTGGGGATAAGGCCGCCCGCCCATCCATTCGGCCGCCACCGAGGCTTTCTCTGCAGCGTCGGCGAGCAGCTCATTCTTGAGGATCATGCGCTTGTGGTAAGCCTGAGACGTCAGCGATCCGGCGGAGTGATTGATCAGCTCCAGGTCGCCTTTGTACTGTGGCATGCGCGCGGTCATATCGGGCTTGATGTCGTTGAACATCTGATCTGCGGTCGACTCGACCACGTGGACCGGCCCTTCACCTACGCGCACCTGTGGCCCTTGCGGTTCCGAGCCAGGCTGATCCTGCTGACCGAATCCGCCCGGAGTAGGCAGTACCGTCTCGCCCTTATCAACGATGGCTTCCAACAGCCTGACCGTCGACTCCCGTGCGGCGCCGCCGATGTCTCCGGTGCCGACATAGTGATAGTCGGCGAAGACGCCGGTGACCTGGCCATCCAGATCGATACGCTTGACCCAATCCTGTTCCCGGTCTCGCGGCCGCGCCTTCTGCTCGCTGGTCAATTGCGGCACAGGCGGGGGTTCCTGGCTGAGATCGGTGTAGACGCTGCTGCCATATCCGCCGGGGTTCAAGGCCGCGATCACGCTCTTTCCATCAGGGCCAATCCATAGGCCAACGTTGAACGGGATCCCTTCCGGGGTGTGTTCGGGTGAATCGGGGCCGCCGATCTTTGGCGCCGGCTGCCAGGCTGCGCTGAGCTTCTGGGTGGAGAATCCTTTCACCCCGGCGTGAGCGAGAATGCTGGGCAATGAGGCGGGGAATCCAAAGCAGTCCGGCAGCATGAACTCCGCGCTCGCCTTGCCAAAATCCTTGCGGTAGTATTCGTTGCCGTAAAGGATCTGGCGGAAAATTCCTTCGGCGCTGGGCAGGTTCACATCCCCCTCTTCCACCGACGAGCCGGCCGGAAACCAGCGGCCCGCGGCGACATATTGCGTCAGCCGGGCGTAATCGTCCGGGAAGTACTCCTTCATCAGACGGTAGCGGTTGGAGCCGGTCCAGTTGAAGACGTAGTGAGGATATTTATCGATGTAGTTGAAGTTCACCCGCATCGTCTTCAGCAGATATTCGCTGATGGTTTGCGGCATCTCCCAGCGCCACTGCGTATCCAGGTGAGCGTAGGGGACGACATACAGCGTGGGGTCCCTGCTGATGTCGGGGGCCTTCATGGTTTGGCCACGGACGGCGTTCGACAAAACCAGAGCTGTTGACAAGGCCAGAAGAGGGCAACGCAGCCGATACTTAGTCATCACATCCAACACGACTAATGTTAAGCTCCCGCGCGTTGATCTGCGCGGGAGTGGTTGTCTAAAAAATGTACCGCAGCCCGACCTGGAGCGTTCGCGGATTGGTGGTCGACTTCTGGGTCACTTCGCCGAACTGGGATGAAGTCGGGGTCAGGTTCAGGCCTCCTGCCTGCCCGATCTGCGCCCAGTTGGGATGATTGATGAAGTTATAAGCTTCGGCGCGAAACTCAAATCCGGTTTCTCGATATACGGTGAACCGTTTGCGCATAAAAAGATTCCAATTCTGGAAACCGGGCCCGTAGATCTCGTCGCGAATTCCAGACTGAAGGTTGAACGTTCCGGCGGGCGGTGCGGTAAAAATAGGAGATCCGTTTCCGTTCGTGGTGGAAATGTACTTGGCCGAGCCCACGCCGTTGGGGTTGAAGTGCTTAAGCATCGCGGGCGTTCCGTTCCTCACCCAGAACTGCCCTTCGGAAGTATTCGTTCCGCACCCGAAGCTTCCCACTTCGCCTACTCCGGCGTAATCGTTGCTCGCTCCGACTCCGCAAGGTTGACCGGTTTGGAACTGAGTGTTGCCGCTGAACTCCCAGCCGCCGAGCAGCTTGCTGGTGAGCGTCGTCTGCGATTTGAAGAAGGGTAGATCGTAGACATAATTCACAATCAGGATGTGCTTGGTATCGTACTCCGAGGGACCCCAGAGATTGTTGGTGTAGTAGGTGTCGGGCATGATGTCTCGGTAATTCGAGCTGTTGTCGAGGCTCTTGGAGAAGGTGTAGCTGACCCCGAACAGCGAGCCGGCGGTGAAGCGCCGGTTCCAGGAAACCTGCAGCGAACTGTATAGGGAACTGCCATTGCTTTGCTCTTGCTGAATCGCGGCGTAGCCTGCATAGGGGCGGAGATAGTTCACATTCTTTCCGGGATTCGCTAGCAGGGCGCCGACGGTCGGCTGGTTGATGTCAAACACCCTGAAATTACGCAGGCCGCGAGCCCCCACATAGGCGACGGATAACACTGAGTTCAGCGGCAGTTCCCGCTCGATGGTGAAGTTCCAGTTCCACCTGGTCGGAGGCGTCAGGTTCTTGGCCAGGGTGGTGACGGTGAGGGCGGCGTTGATGCCCGGAGTCAAGGAGGCGCCCGGATTGTCGACCGACACGTTGCTCACCGTGACAAAAGGCTGGAAGGGGGAATTGCCGCCGGGGAAAATGTTGTCCAATAGCCCCATCCGGGTTACAAATTCACCGCCGGCGGCGCGCACCACGGTTTTCTGGTCCAGCTGATAGGCGACGCCGAGACGCGGCTGAAACTGGGTGGTTGTATTTACGTACGATTTCGACAGTTGCGGCGCAAACAAACCGGTACATGGTTGGCCGGCGCAGGCGTTGTTGGCCGGATTGGCGGCAGGGACACGATTGGCCTGAAGGGCGGAACTGGGGAATTTACTAATCCCGGGAATCACCATGCCGTTGTAAGGATTACCCGTTCCCAGGGTAACGTTGCCGGTGGTTGGATTGATCTGCGGCGCCGCCGCAGGATTGTAGGAGGCGGGGTCGAAGAAGTCCGAGTTGCCCCACAGCGGGTAATAAGGAGCGGTGGAGGTTATCCGGAAGCCATAATCCAGGTGCAGTTTGGGGTTAAGCTGCCACGCATCCTGCAGGAACTCCTCATACATCTGGCCGCGCCACGCGGTGTAGGATTTTTGACCGATCTCGGTGTAGCTGTCTGCCAGGCCGAGCGCGAGGTTGGCCAGGCCCACGCCCGACGTGGCCCCCAATCCGCTTCGCGGGTCGGTAAAGGTGAAGGTGCCGTTCTGGTTGCTGGCGCCACCTGGCACCGTGTCCACGTTGATCTGGTCGTTGTCGTTTTCCCCGGAATACTCAAAAAAGAAGCCGGCCTTGATGGTGTGATTTCTCCATACCTTGGTCAGGCTGTCTGAGGCTGTGTAGATCAAGCCGGAAGAGTGCGACGGGTAAGGCCCACCTGCCAAACCGTAGAATTCCGGAACATTGACGGTGGGAATCTTGTTTGGCGCGGCTTTACCGTTGGGAAAGATGTAGGGAAAATCGATCCCCAGCGTCTGCCGATTGAAGCCTGCGAGAGCCGTATTCACCGGAATATAGACGTCATCGATGCTGATACTCGCCCGGGCTTCATTGATCACGGTTGGACTGATTGTCCACGTCCAAGCCAGAACGTTGGTCTGGTTGGGCCGATTGAAATACTTACCGGTCAGACCGGACCCTTGATCGAACGGTTGATACTCGAAATAGGTCGCATCCGAGCGCCGGAACTCGATATGGTGCCTGTCGTTGACAATGTAGTCTGCGTTGATGACCTCCTTACGCTGATTGATTGGGTGCCGGGCTTGCGCTATCCAGTTATTGGCATTTGTTGTCACCCCCGGGATTGTGGGTGTGGGGTAGGCGTTCAGAATGGCCGTGCCGTTGGGGCTCAGTTGGCTTGTTGGGATAGTGTTATTCGGGTACGCCTGGCAGCTTGCTGCGCCTAATGTGGGGCAGGTGGTAGGGTCGTAGATTATGGTGGGTTTATACCACGGGTTGGTCCCCATTAGTTCGCTGAAGTCCCCTTGGCGCATCAGCGCCGTGGGCACGATCTGTTGCTGGGTGTCGGTGAAGCGGTACCGGATCCAATCTTCGTTGACGAACCAGAAAAACTTTTTTCTCAGCGCCTCCGTAAACCCCAGGCCGGGAATCCAAACCGGCCCGCCCACGGCTACTCCAAAATTGTTGTAGACAAAGGGGGCGGCGAATCTGGTGGAGGGGGTCAGGTTACGCGTCCAGGTATTGGCATTCATGGCCGAATTGCGCAGGTACTCGTACAAGCTGCCGTGGAAGTCCGCGCTTCCGCTTTTGGTCACAACCCGAATTTGGCCGCCTGCGGCGCTGCCGTATTCCGGCGCGTAATTCGCCGTAAGCACCTGCAGCTCCTGGGTAGCATCGACGCTGGCCACACCGATGATCGCGCCGTTGGCCCGGGTGCGCACCGCCGGGGCGCTGTCAAACGTAACCAGGGTGTCTTGTGTACGCGCCCCGTTGACCTGGAAAGGCTGGCCGCCACCGACCGCGAAGTTGAAGTCGCCGGTAGTGGCGCCGCTGCGAGCCCCTGGAAGAAGCTGCGCCATGTAGAGCGGGTTGCGGCCGTTCAGCTCCTGGTTTTGAATCTGCTGCCCGCTTATCTCACTCTGCACCGCACCCGATTGGGTCTGTAAGACCGATGCGGTCCCCGTCACCTCGACGGTCTGCGTTGCCGCGCCGACCGAAAGATTAGCGTCGATAGAGATCGTGCTATTGGAATCGAGTTTGTTATGAGTACTGGTAAAGTTTTCGAACCCTTTGGCCTCGGTCGTCATGCTGTAGTAGGCAGGCGGCAGGCTGGGTGCCGTGTAGTGCCCCTGGTCATCCGATGAAACGGTGTGCAACTCGCCGGTTGCTTCGTTTCGGATGGTCACGGTCGCGTTGGGCACGACTGCTCCAGACTGATCTTTGACAAATCCCACAATAGTGCCGACGTCCGACTGAGCAAAGGCAGCAACAGAAACGAGCATCGCGAGGGCGACACAAAGGTAGCAAACGCCCGCCAATAACCTCCTGACGATCCTGCTTCGCGAAGATACTTTGTCGGTGACAGTTTCGGTCCGTTTGGCTGACCTTACCGGGTGAATACTCCGTGACACGGCGGAACGGCACGCACCAATAGCTGGAAGGATTCCATTCGCTGACATGACAGGCCTCTCAAAAAAAACTTCAGTGGGCCAATGTTGGCGCTTCTGCAACGCGATTTGGAAGGGGTCTACCCTGTGTTTACACCGAGAGTTTGACCGGAGGGACCCGTGCCGTTGCCACCCCTTCCGGAATGTGTATCGCAGGTGGAAAATTCCGTAGATCTTAAATAAATTTCATGGGGAGAACAACTTACAACTTTTACCGTTTGTTCTCTTGGATCTGTTACCCTTCCGTGCGTGGACGCTATGAACCAAAGCGACGTCTCCCTACCAGATTTCGAGGCAGCCGCGAAAGACGCCGCCGCCGACCCCAATCTCCCAGCCGCCTCCGCATGGAAATCTGTTTTCAATCTGGCTACTGAGCCGCGCTGGCAGTTGGCGCAGCGCATCGTCGCCAGCCGGAGCTTTGCCAAGTCGGTTTTACTGTCCCGCTTTCTTCTCTACGTGTGTGAGCGCGAAATTACCGGAAAGACCGCCGAGATCAGCGAACATCAGATCGGTGTCCACGTCTTTGGCCGGCGCCCGGGCTACCACCCCGGAGAAGACAATATCGTAAGGAACTATGCCCGTCAGCTGCGCCAGCGCCTGGACCAATATTTCCTGGAGGAGGGCAGAGAGGAGCAGCTTCGCCTCAGCATTCCTCGGGGCAAATATGTTCCGGTCTATTCCCTCAATCACTTTCAGGAGCGCCCGTTGCTGGTGGTTACAGAGTCCGAAACGGATAGCGGTGGGGTTTTGGAAACGCTGGCGCCCGCCGCACCCGCCTCGGTTTCCGTGCAGCTCCCGCGTCGTGGCTGGCTTGTCCCTGGCTTGGGTGTCTTGCTGTTGCTCACCTGTCTGGCAATTGCCTGGGCGGTCGCCCATCGCGCATCGGCCGATTCCACAGATCCGTCGCATCTCTTGTGGACACGGCTCTTCGACAAGAGCCACCAGACACTGATTGTGCCGTCCGACGATGGAATCGTGATGATTCAGAACCTGACGGGTCATCTGGTTCCGTTGTCGGAATACATCAATCGCGATTACCTGTCTCTCAAGAGCCCCTACAAGATAGATGAGCAGAACATGAGAGACCTGGACGCGCAGCGTTACACCAATATTACAGATCTGAATGCGGTGATGAGATTCTCGCGTCTGCCTGAGGCAAATGTGGGTCAGCTCGCGGTGCGGTATGCACGCGAGCTTCACATGGGAGACCTCAAAGATGCGAACGTCATTCTTCTCGGATCCAGTTTTTCCAACCCTTGGGCAGAGCTGTTCGAAAAGACGCTCAATTTCGAATTCGAGTATCAGCCCCATCCGAATGCCTCGCACATTGTGAACCGGCATCCTCAGGCCGGAGAGCTCCCGGTCTATGAGAATGATGCAACCGGGCCCTCGCATCGTACCTATGCGGTCATCGCACTTGTTCCCAATCTCAACAACACGGGATGGGTCTTGCTAGCGGAAGGGCTGACCATGGCAGGAACCCAGGCGGCGGTGGACACTCTCTTCAACCGGGGCATGATGCGGCCCCTTCTCGATCAATTCAGGAATGCCGACGGTTCTCTTAACCCATTCGAGATATTGATTGAGACCAGGAGCTTCGGGTCAGATTCGCCACAAGCCAGCGTGGTGGCGACCCGGGTCTACAAAAGGCATTCCTGAAGCCGCTCCAGCGAGTCAGCTCGTTGCAGGCACATATTGAGCTTCCCCATTGCCGAAGAACCTGGGGACGGCTCTGAACCGGATGCCTTACCTTGGTACCCGACACTCATAACGTCTATGTTGGCAACGCTTTAGCCAAGCCTCCAGGGTAGCTAATTAGTTTTCGGGAGGTGATTACTATGAGTGCATACGGTAACACCCGCGACGGTCACGAAAAGGTCAAACCGGAAGTTGTATTGCCTTCCTTTCCGCAGGCAGTCTGGCTATGATCCGGTCAGTGAAGAATTGAAACGACAAGTACCCCTGACGTTTACTTGTTTCATTTTCGAAAGCCTTGAGGGTCGCCAATGTCATCGCATAATCCAGTCGTCAGCATCATCATTCCCTGCTACAACGAAGAGGAAGTGCTGCTCGCTTGTCACTCCCGGCTGATGCAGGTGTTTGAGGGCTATGACGATAGCCAGTTCGAGCTGATCTACGTCAACGACGGCTCGAGCGATCGCACAGAAGAGCTTTTGCGGTACCTCCACGACGCTTACTCGCACACGCGGGTGGTGATGCTCTCGCGGAATTTTGGCCACCAGGCCGCCGTGACCGCCGGACTTACCGCCGCCAGCGGCCAGTGCGTGGTTATCATCGACGCCGATCTGCAAGATCCTCCCGAAGTGATTCTGCAAATGATCGAGCGGTGGCAGGCGGGATATGAAGTCGTCTACGGCATTCGCGAAACGCGTGCCGGTGAGAGCGGTTTCAAGCTACGCAGCGCGAAGCTTTTCTACCGCTTGATCAACAAGCTTTCCGATGTAGAGATTCCTTTAGACAGTGGAGATTTTCGTCTTCTTGACCGGCGAGCCGTGAATACGATCCTCGCCATGCCCGAGCGGCACCGCCTGTTGCGCGGCATGTCCAGCTGGATCGGTTTCCGCCAGTTTGGCTTGAAGTACGACCGCGCGGCCCGCTTCGCAGGCACCACCAAGTACCCGCTGCGTAAGATGCTCAACCTGGCGCTGGACGGAATCTTTTCCTTCTCCACCGTTCCGTTGCGTTCCGTCACCGTTCTCGGGGCCCTCACCGCCGCTGCGGCTGCCGCCGGTATGGTCTACTCCCTGGTGATACGCCTCTTCACCCCGAACTGGGTGGCAGGCTGGACAACCTTGATCCTCGCGATCCTGCTTGCCAGCGGCGTGGAGATGTTCTGCTTCGGCATTCTCGGAGAGTACATCGGACGCATTTATACGGAGATTAAGCAACGTCCGCTGTTTGTGGTAAGAGAGATGCTTGAGGTAGGTGTCCGCTCGGAAGAGACGAAAAAGCCGCCTATGGCGATGCACACGATCGGCCGCAGCGAGCTGTTCACTCGCACTGGATAACAAGCCTTAGGGTAGTGCCGGAAGGCTATTGATCGCTCACGCAGCGAAATCCTACTGTCCCGGAGCGATCATAGCTGGGCGCCATCAAAAGAAGCTTGCCGTGCTGATCGTTGCGATAGCCTTGAGGAAAATACCAGATCGAACCCTGCGGCTGATAGTAGCTTCCACCCCTTAATATGGCTGCCCGTGTGTGCTCGTCGAGAAATTCATCCGTCCATTGCCACACATTGCCCACCAAATCCATCACTCCGAACGGGCTCGCCCCGGCCGGGTGAGCATCGACGTTATCCGGAGCGGTCAACGCACGTCCCTTTACCGGCACAGGAACCGCGCCGGCCTCCCAGGTATCGCCCCACGGGTAGATGCGAGCCGAGTTGCCCCCTTGGGCCGCGTACTGCCATTCCCACTCATGTGGCAGACGCTTGCCGGCCCAGTTCGCGTAGGCGCGTGCATCTTCCAGCGAAACCCAGGTCACCGGCTTGTTGGCCCAGCCCTGGGGATAGGCGCCATTCTTCCAATCGCGCAGAAAGTTCAGGCTATCTGCCGGTTGGTAGTGCGCCGCATCCAGGAATTTCTTGAACTCGGCATTGGTCACCGGATACTTGTCCATGTAAATGGGATGGATCGACATCCGGTGCTCGTGGAAACGCCGCGCCATGTCCTCCCACGGATACTGAACATCGACACCAATATCGTTAGAGCCTTCAATTTCGATTCCCTCAACCTTGAAAACATAGTCGCCGCCAAGAATCGCAACCATGCCCTCCGGAGCGGCCCCAGCCGCCTTGACCGGTCGAATCGTAGCCAATTGCTGCGGTATCGTCTTCCATTGGTCGGCATAGGATGACAGCGGCATCACTGTCGCTGTCTGCATGCGCGTCATCAGATCCTTCATCTTCGCGTCAGCAGCACCGTGGGTAGAGAGTACAGCCGCGAAGCCACGTGCTTCCATGGGGAAGGCCAGCACCGCTTCGTTCCCATCGCGCTCCGGCGTTAGCTCGACGCCGTGATACAGGTCAAAGTAATGAACGCCCTCTTCCGCGGGAACCGACATCTGGCGTCCGCTCACGTCGTACTCGTTCCGGTTAACCAGCGTCCACACCGTCTGCCCGTTCATCGGCCAGCGGCTGGCATACACCCCATAACGATGAGTCGGATAATAAGGCTCCCATTCCGGGCTGGTAAGAAAGCTCGCTACGCCGCGCTCGACCGCGGCCATGCGGCGGGTCGCTTCCGCGTCGCGCGGGGTAATGCCGTTCCAGATTCCCCAGATGTTCTCCCAACTTTCCCATCCCACACCGTTGAAAAATGCAAACTGCAGGTCATCTGTTTTATTCCGCGCCCAGCGATCGGAAATATTCACCATGTGGCGTGTCTCCAGCCACTTGAATTTGTCGACCAGGGGCACAGAATCAAATTTGTATTGGCCCCATGTCATAACATTCCAGGCAAGAGCTTCATCCGAGGGGCCGCCCTCCGGTTCAAAGGCCAACGTGTGGCCTACGCGATCCGATGCGAGTGAAAACGCCAGCGGCACGCCGTCCTGGGTATCGCCATTGACACCGTCGGCATCGATCTCTTTCATGGTTTCCGCAATCGCCTGCGGCCACGGCTTGCCGGGATCGCGCGTCCCTTGATCCCACATCATCATGGGGAATAAGACGCGCACCCCGCGGCGATGAAAGTCCTCCACCATCTGGTGGACGCCTTCCAGGCCCCCCGGCATGGACCGGATCATGTCGTGCTGGTTCCGATCGTCGATGCCCATGTTGGGATAAGTAGGCCAGATGAGCACTGCATCGATGCCTCCGTAGCGTTTCTCCAGGTCGTCGAGATAGCGATCCACCGTGTACTTGCCCGCCACGGGATCGTAGAAGTATCGGTCCTGCACCATCATCTGCGGCTGAATAAAACTGGACTGCGTCCACTCGAGCGCCGGCATCCGGTAACGAGCATCGTCGTAGCCGGTACGAATGCGGCGCTCCGCGCGCCAGTGATTCAGGTCGTTGAGCCAAAGCTGATGGGTCGCATCATTGCAAGGTGTGTATCCTCCCTCCCAGGCTCCGCGCAAAGTCAGGCAGTCTGGAGAGGGAATCTGTTGACCAACCGGCCTGTATTTTGTGTCTTGCGCTGCGGCGTATCCCGCCAGGGCAAGTGTGAATGCCGCGCCCAGAACGGCAGCATGTCCCGGTCTCAACATGTGCTTCTCGTCTTTCCTCACGCTCAAAATACAGGCGCCAGAGCCACCAGGCTCAGCCCAGCCAAGAACAACACAAACATCCAAAACAGCCACATCTTTGCCCGCGAGGGCGCCCCCGAGAATTCGCGCCACACAAAAACCCCCCAGCAGGCAGAGATCATTGTCGCCCCTTGCCCGATGGAGTACGACACGGCGGGACCCACGACATGCGCCCGCGATGCTACGAAGTTGGCGATCCCTCCCGTGCACCAGATCGCTCCGCCGATTACTCCCCACAGGTGCCAATGAGACGGCGCAACGAAGAAGTCCTCCATCTTAACCGGCGGCTGGGCATCGAGCGGCTTGCGCATTAGAAAATAATTGAAAGGAAGGGCACAGAGAGCTATCCCAGCCACAAAGTAGAAGGAGATGGCATACGGGCCGGCGGCGCCAGGCCCGCTCATGGCGTGTGAAACAAAGGGATAGAAGCTACCCATGAGCAGGCCTGCGATGAGACTGAGCAACAGGCCTCGCCGCGTCATCGACTGTGCGTGCTGCTCGCGAAGCCGGTAGGCCGTCGCGTCACAGATGATCGCCGCTACTACCAGGGTGATACCCCCAAAAAGCATCCAGGGATTACCCTGCGGCGACAGCAGGTAGCTGCTCACCGCCCCTACTACCAGGGCGATGCCGATGCCCACCGGGAATGCCACTGCCAGCCCGGCGATCTCGATAGCCGCCACCAATAGCAGATTCGCGGCATTGAAGAGAATTCCACCCACCAGTGCTGAGCCGATGCTGTCGATGCTCGTTCCGGCGATGTCTTGCAGAAACGGCCGCCCCGATGAGCCCAGACTGCCCAGCGTGAAGCCCCAAAGAACTACGCCCACGAACAGGCCGATGACGTAATCCCAATAGAACAGTTGAAACCGGTATCCGGGGCAGAGCTTGACTGTATTGGCCCACGACCCCCAACAAAGCATGCTCAGTACCATGAGCGAGAGAGCAAGCGCATAGGTCTGTGGCTGAAACAATCACAACTCCTTGGAAGTAGACAACTTTAGCCCAACTTGCAGCATACGTGCATCCCGTTATCGGTCCAAATCGAAAGTTTGCATAGATCTGCCGGTCGAGATTAGCAGCGTCTCCGGTGGGGTCAGAACAAGCCCAGAGCGTCGGAAAGAATCATTCAGGAAAGGTCCACGGAACTGCAGATCCCTCGGCTGCGCTCGGGATGACAAAGGGTGGGGTGGCGCTTCCCTCCGGCATCCTTCGTCTAGCCACCGCTCTCCCTTGAAGTGTCGCCCTTCCGTTTGTCATCCCGAGCAGCTAACTTGCCTGGGGCAACTTGAGGGAGAAATGACACGGCAAAAATCGCCATGGATGCAAGGCCCGGAGGGCCGACCGCCAAACGTCAGCCCAGCCCGGAAGGGCTGGGAAATCGATCGAGGAGGATCCGAGCGCCGTAGGCGCGGCACTAAACCGATCGTCCGCTCTTGCCTGTGTCATCCCGAGCATCTCAACTTGCCTGCGGCAAGTTGAGGGACGAATGAACAACGTCTGTGAGGTTGTCCTTACAACCATCACACCAAATGAAAGCGCCACCCTACCCTTTGTCATCCCGAGCGTAGCCGAGGGATCTGCCATTCCGCGGACCTTTCCTGGAAATGTTTTTCGCGGCTAGATAAACGTCCATCTGTGTGACGCACTCACTAGCTGACAGAGTGCCATGAATAGAGGCTTTGCCAATCTCACCGTACTGCCGACCCGAGGGCAGCCGCAACCGGGTTGAGCAATAGGTTCGGTAGGCAGCCCAGGATCACAACCAACGCGGCAGTTGTCCAAAGCGCAATGCGAGTTGCTACCGGCACGCTTATAGCCGCGGCCCCAGTCACAGCTTCGGAGACATAAGCCTGCTTGAGCACTTTCAGATAGTAGTAAAACGAAACCACGCTCATGGCCAGCGCCAGCAACACCAGCCACAACAAACCGAAGTGGTCCGCGCCCTCCAACGCAGATGTGAACACATAGAACTTCCCAAAGAAACCTGCCAGTGGAGGAACGCCGGCCAGCGACAGCAAAAAAATCAATAGACAAAATGCCAGGTCAGGAGCGCGCTTACCCAACCCGCGGAAATCCGTGATGGCGTCCACTCCTTCACCTTCCAGAGCAGAGAGCACCGCAAAAGCACCGACGGTCGCCAATGCGTAAGTGATCACGTAGTACACCAGCGCGGTCAAACTCTGCCGGCTATGAACCACGACTGCGATCAACATATAGCCCGCATGGCCAATCGCGGAGTAGGCCAGCAGCCGCCTGAAGCTGGTTTGCGCAATCGCCGCCAGATTGCCCCAAAGCATCGATACCGCAGCCAGGATCGCGATCAGCGACGCCCACCCCGCGGAGTACATCCCCCACGCTGCACTCCCTGCGGCTCCCCATAGCCCCAGGTTCAAAGCCAGGAACAAAGCGAAGAAGCTGGCGACCTTGGAACTGGACGCGACCAGGGCGGCGCTTGCCGTAGGGGCTCCCTGGTATACCTCCGGAGCCCACATGTGGAAGGGAGCGGCCGCAATCTTGAATCCGAACCCCGCGACCACCATGACCATGGCGAGGGTCAACATCGGGTCTGCCGGCGATTGGCCCACCGCGGCGCCGATGGTTTGGAGCGCGAGCGAACCGGAGATGCCGTAGAGCAAGCTCATGCCGAACAGCAGGATCCCCGCCGACATGCCGCCAAACAGAAAATACTTGAGCGCGGCTTCCGCCGACTGCGCGCTCTCCTTGTCGAACCCGGTCATGATGTAGAGCGAAAGACTGAGAAACTCAATGCTGATGAAGAGGACCAATAGGTTCTGCGTGCTCACCAGCAGCATCATCGCGGTGGTGGCAAACAATATCAGCGCGCAATACTCGCCCACATGGGTGGTGAAGCGCGCGGAGTCCACCAGAAGGAGAACAAGGATCGCAAGCGCCAAAAGGGCTATCTGCAGTAGATGGGTGAGCGGATTCACCACCAGCATGCCTGCCGGCAGGGCGCCTTGTACCGGAAATTTCGCCAGCACAAGCCACGCGACCACACACCCGACGCAGCCGGCAGCCACTGCGGAATGGAAGCGAACAGCAAGCGCCGCCCGGCGCAGTAGGCTGAGGTCGAGCACCAGCACCAGCAACCCCGCGAGCCCTACAACGATCTCGGGTGCAGTCAAGCGCAGAAGCTCTGCGTAGCTCGTGCCGGTCATCTCCACGCACCCCGGTGAAGCTGCTCAAACAGCGGGGAGTTCAAGGCAGGCAGAATCAAACTCATCAAAAGCCTGGGATAGAGACCGAGCACAATCGTGGTTGCCAACAGCAGATAGGCTCCAAGCCGCTCCGGCACGGTGATGGGCGGCATGGGGTGCTCTGTATCACTCGCCGTGACACCTTCGCCGAAGAAGGTGGCTTCGAGCGCCCGCCAGGCAAATGCGATGCCGATCAGAATTCCTAACCCTGCAATCCAGCAGAGCCAGGGAAACGCGCGCCAGCTGCCGATCAACACCTGCAGCTCGGCAATAAAGCCGCTAAATCCCGGGAGCCCGATCGAGGCCATCCATGCCAGCACAAAAGTCACGGCCGCAAAGGGAATGAGCCGGCCCAGTGGGATACGCGACAGCTCACCCAAGTCCCGGGTGTGCGTGCGGTCGTAGACCATGCGGCCCACCACCGCAAACAGCAATCCGGCGATGATGCCGTGGGAGAACATCTGGTAGACGGCGCCAGACAAGCCAATCCGGTTCAGGGTCATCAGGCCCAGTAACACAAACCCCATGTGGCTCACGCTCGAGTAGCCGACTACAAACTTGAGATCCTTTTGCACCAGCGCGACCGTCGCGCCGTAAACGATGCCGAGCACCGCGAGCACAGCAAAGACCTGCTGCCACGACCCCAGGCCAAGCACGCGAAACCCCCACGGGTCGAGCCCGCGGGGAAACAGCATCATGGCCACGCGCAGGCATCCGTAGGCTCCCAGCTTCATCACCACTCCGGCCAGCAACATCGAGGCGGCGGTAGGTGCGGCGGCGTGGCCGGTAGGGGCCCAGGTATGAAAGGGCCACATGCCGGCCAGAACGGCAAATCCCACGAACACCATGGGGAAAGCCCACATCTGAAAGTGTGCCGGGAAAGGAAACTGCGCCAGTGCATCTAGGCTCAGCGTGTGCTGGCCGGAGACACAGTATGCAGCGACCGTGCCGGCCAGCACCAAGGCGCTCCCCGCAAAGGAGTAGAGCACCAGCTTCATGGCGGCGTACTCGCGGCGGGTCGATCCCCAGATGGCGATTAGAAAATATTTGGGAATAATCGCGATCTCATAAAAGACAAAGAGCAGAAAAAGATCAAAGCTGAGAAAGACCCCGTACACAGCGCCAATCAACACCAGGTAGAGCGCGAAAAAATCCTTCACCCGCCGTTCGACGTTCCAGGAAAAAAGTATGCCGGCGACCGCCGCAATCCCGGTCAACAGAACCAGGGTCAAGCTGATGCCATCGGCCGCCAGGTAATACTCGATCCCCAGCTGCGACATCCAGGGCGCTCTCACGATCGTGATCAGTCGCCCATCGCCGTCCACGACGGCGGCGATAGCAATCCCAAGGCCGGCCAACGAGGTAATCAATGCGGTGAGGCGGGCGAAAAGCGGGCGTCCGGAAGGAGTGAGTGTAACCGCGACTGCGCCAAGAAAAGAGAGATAGATCGTCCAGGCGAGCATGGTCAGTACCTCACCTGGCCAACAAACTGCATCACCGTGTTTTGCAGTATCCCGGCGATCAATTGCGGATAGAGCCCAACCGCGAACATGACCACGATGGCGGGAGCGAGCATGCACCGCTCGGCCAGCGTCAGGTCCGGCATGCCCTTCCAACGCTCACCCAGCGGGCCCGAGAAAACACGCTGCAGAATCGTGAGCAGGAAGACGGCGGTTATCAGCAGGCCGAGCACTGCCAGCGAAGCCGCCCACCATACCAGCGGAAATACTCCTTTGAAGATGAGGAATTCTCCGGGAAAGCCCATCAGCCCCGGCAAACCCAAAGACGCGAAGAGGCCAATTCCCATGAGCCCGCTGAATACCGGCATGGCCCGGCGCAGGCCGCCGAAATCGTTCAGGCCCAGCAGGCCGCCGCTGCGCCTTTCCAGCAGCGCCAGAAACCAGAATAGGGTTGCGGCGGTAATGCCGTGGCTGAAAAGCTGAAGCATCACTCCGGTGAGCGCCGCCGCCTTCTCATCCACCAGGCTTGCATTCGCCCCCGTAGACCCGGCCACAGTCACGATGCCCAGGATGCAATATCCCAGGTGATTGATGGAGGAGTAGGCAAACATTCTCTTCAAGTCGGTTTGCACCCATGCCGTGAATGCGGGCAGGACGACGCTGGCGATCGCCAACCAAAGAAGAATGGTTTTGGCGCGCCACATCTGCTCGGGGAAGATGGGCAGCAAAATCCTGAAGAACCCATAGACGCCCATTTTAGAAAGAGACCCGGTCAGCACCATGGTCGTCTCCGGCGCAGCTTCCGCATACGCGGAGCCCAGCCAACCGTGAAACGGAACCACCGGCGTTTTAATCGCGAATCCCAGGAATGCCGCACAAAATAACCACATGGTGATGTGGCCGCTATCCCACTGGTGCCAGTGCAGGTTTTGTCCAATCGCAGCTGAGAGTTGGCCGATCTGCGCCATCTCGGTCAGCTCCATAAAGTCGAAGCTGCCGCTGGCCAGAAAGAGAGCCAGGAACGCCAGCAGCAAAGCGATGCTGCCGACCATGGTGTAAACAAAGAACCGGGTGGCCGCGCGCGCTCGTCCCGCGCCGCCCCAGAGGCGGATGAGGAAAAACGCCGGAATCAGGCTCAGCTCCCAGTACAGAAACCAGTGAAGAAAATTTAGCGCCGTGTAGGTGCCGAATAGACCAGTCTCCAGGAAGAGCAGCAAAGCAAAATAAGCCGGACCTTGCTTGGTATTCTTCCAGGAAGCGGCGATGGACATGAGCACGACGATGGAGGAGACAGCCAGCATCACCAGGCTCAGGCCATCGGCGCCGACGTGGTACTGCAGGCCAATGGACGGCTCCCACGCTCGAAATTCCTGAAACTGCATGGCTTGCAACGCAGGTTCGAAACGAGACCAAAGCATCGCGGTATACGCAACCGCAGAGGTGGCAAATACGACGGCCGTCAGTCGAGCGGCCGAGCGCCCGGCACGGCCGAGCAGCAAAACCGAAAATCCTCCGGCCAAGGGAAGCAAGGTCAGCCCACTGACATACGGGAACTGGCTCATCCTCTGTGCCCCAGCAGGAGGAAGAGGGCCAGCGCCGCCACCGCGGCTCCCACCCATCGCAGATAGTGCTGGATGCGCCCATCCTGCAATCGCGCCAGCAAACGTCCGCCGCCCGCTACGCCATCGCATCCTTCGTCAAATCCTTTGTTCACCACCCAGCGGTCGAGGGAGAAATCAATCCATCCAATGCCCTTAGTCACCGCCGAAACTGCCCATGGCACACCACCCCAAATCCATCGTTCCAGCCAGTTCGAGACGATCGCGATAAACCAGGCCAGCCGCTGGATTGTCACCGCATAAAGCTGGTCAACGTAAAGGCCTTGGTGCAGCGCGCGGAAGACCGCCGGCTGCATCCGCTCCAACGCGTCCGTGTCGGCGGCGTGCCTGATCGGGCGGCGTCCATAGATCCACCAGCCCAGCCCCAGGCCGGCGAAGACGAGCAACGACGACGCTACCATCAGCTGCGGCAGA
This sequence comes from uncultured Acidobacteriaceae bacterium, assembly GCA_963834205.1. Classification (GTDB taxonomy): domain Bacteria; phylum Acidobacteriota; class Terriglobia; order Terriglobales; family Acidobacteriaceae; genus PALSA-350. The sequence continues at coordinate 291,460 of CAWIBI010000043.1, forward strand.
CCGGCTTCCATCAGTTGCCCGAAATCCAGGCTGGCAGGCCTCATCTCCAGAAAAGACTGCAACCACGGCCACGCCGGGGTTCCCACAAAACCTAGCGCGACCGCCATCACAGCCAGCAGCACCAGCGGAACCGTCATAGCAGCCGGGCTCTCATGGGCAGCGTCGTGCGGATCCGATACCGCGGCCTCCGACGGTGGAATCGGCTCCGGCGCCGGGTCCCTGCGCCGCTTGCCGAAAAAGACATAGCAGACCTGGCGAGTCATGTAGAACGCCGTGAGCAGTGCGCCGATAGCGCCGAGATAAAACGGTCCCCGTGAGATGTTCCACCCGTAGGCGGCATGCAGGATCGCGTCTTTGCTCCAGAACCCGGAGAAGAATAAAGGGAACCCGCTCAATGCCAGCATGCCCACCGCGTAGGTGGCAAAGGTGATGGGCATCCACTTGCGCAGGCCACCCATTTCGCGAATATCCTGCTCTCCCATGCAACCGTGGATGACTGAGCCCGCGCCAAGAAACAGCAGCGCTTTGAAAAATGCATGAGCGATCAGGTGGAAGACGCCCACCGCCACGCTGCCCACACCGAGGCCCATCATCATGTAACCGAGCTGCGAAACGGTGGAGTAAGCCAGGATGCGTTTGATGTCGTCTTGCGCGATCGCTACCAGCGCGGCAAAGAGGGCGGTAGCCGCGCCAACCCAGGCGACCACCTCCAGCGCTCCGCCGGGGGATGCGCTCATGAGGGGATACACCCTCGCCACCAGGTAGACGCCTGCCGCGACCATGGTGGCGGCGTGGATCAGGGCGCTCACTGGGGTGGGGCCCTCCATCGCATCGGGCAGCCAGACGTGCAGCGGCAGCTGGCCGGATTTCCCTACTGCACCACAGAAGATCAAGAGCGCAATGCCGGTCGAGGCCGCCATTCCAAATCCAATTATGTGGCCGGCCAGCGCGGAGAGCGCCGCCGTCTCCATGCATCCCGCGCCGTGATCGTAAAATAGCAGCGTCCCGGTTTGCCCGTAGAGCCACACCATACCCAGGAGCAAACCGAGGTCCCCAATCCGCGTGGTGATGAATGCCTTCTTGGCTGCAGCCGCCGCGGCAGGCCGCTCATACCAGAAGCCGATCAGCAGGTACGACGTCAGCCCCACCACCTCCCAGCACATAAACAGCAGCAGCAAGCTGTTGGCAATCAGCAGGCCCAGCATTGCCGCGGCGAAAAGTGAAAGGAAGCAGAAGAACCGCGTGAAGTTTTCGTCGTGGTGCATGTACGCCACGCTGTAAACGAAAATCAACAGCGCCACGAAGGTCACCATCACCAGCATCACCGCTGCCAGTGGGTCCAGCATCCATCCGAGCTTTACCGTTTGGAACCCAAATTGCACCCACGGGAAGTTGAAGAACAGCCGCTGAGGATTGAACAGCAGGTGGGCAAAGGCAATCATGGCCAGCACAAACGAAACACCAATTGACGCGATCGCGATGGCTGCGGCAAATCCGCGCTGGCTCTGCTTGAGCAGCGCGCCAATACCCGCGGCCAGCAGCGGAAGTACGGGGATGAGCCACAGGTAGCGAACGATCCAAACCGTCGGGGACATAGGCAGACTTACGGTCGCCTCCCCGTGAGCTGGCTCAGATCCGTAGTTTTCGTGTGCCGGTAGACCGCGAGAATCAGCGCGAGGCCGACGGCGGCCTCCGCGGCCGCGACACCGATGGAGAAAAGTACGAAAATCATCCCTGTTGGCGCGCTGGAGTGGGGTCCGTAGCGCCAGAACGCAACGAAGTTAAGGTTGGCTGCGTTCAACATGAGCTCAATGCCAACCAGCACCAGGATGGTGTTCCTGCGGGTCAAGGCGCCCGCCAGACCAATCGCAAACAGCATGGAAGAAACCAGCAAACATCCTGTCAGACCCGTCATTGCGGTTTCTCCTTCATGGCAACAATCACGGCTCCGATAAGCGCCGCGGTCAGCATTAACCCAATCACTTCCAGCGGGAGAACGTATCCATCCATCAAAGCGGCGCCTAGCTGCCTGATCGTTGTTTGCGGAGCAGGCTGTCCGGAGGAATGGAGCGCACCGCTATGAATGATGGCCCATGCAAGGATGACAAATATAGCCGTCGCTACCACGATACCTGCAACTGGCCGAGCCGCCGGAGACAATGGCTCGCTATCAGCGCCGCGGGTGAGCAGGATGACAAAGACGATCAAGACGGCGATTGCCCCCACATAAACCAGCAGCTGCGCAAGACCCAGGAACTGGGCGCCAAGGTTGAGGTAAAGCGCTCCGATCCCGGCAAACGCGATCGCCAGCGCCAGCGCGCAATGCACCAGGCCCCGGAACATCATCGCGGCGCACGCGCCCACCAGTGTCACTGCTGCAAGAATCAGAAACGGCGCGCTCATCAGCCTCATTCAGCAAAACGATAGGTTCGTTTCTCGATCTTGTTTCTGGTCTCCACGCCTCGGGCCAACAGCAGATAGGCAAGCGCGAGAAAAACGATGCTCACCAGCCACCGCGTCACGCCCTGGGGGAGAAAACGCCACGCCCCTGCTGATACCACCACCACCAGCGCCATGGGCAACATAAACTTCCAGGCAAAGTTCATCAGCTGATCCATGCGCAGGCGGGGCAGCGTACCGCGCACCCAGATGAACCCGATGATGAGCCCCAGCAGCTTCGCAAAAAACCATATCCACGACGGAACCGAGGTCAAAAGCGGCAGCGGCGCCGACCATCCGCCTAGAAATAATGTGATGCCCAGGCCGCTGATAGCAAACATGCCCAGGTATTCCCCCAGGAAGAAGAGCGCGAATTTAAAGCCGGAGTATTCAATGTAATATCCGGCAATAATTTCCGACTCGCCCTCAGGCAAGTCGAAGGGAGAGCGGTTGGTCTCAGCGGTGGCCGCGATCATAAAGAGGATAAAGCCCACGAAGCCCCACGGCGTAAGCACATACCAGTGGGGAAATATTCCGGTGAAACCGGCTTGCTTCTCTACGATCTCCACCGTCGAAAGGGAACCGGCTGCCATGATCACAGCAATGGAAGAGAGCAGCAGCGGCACCTCGTAGCTGATCATCTGTGCCACTGCTCTCATGGCCCCCAGCAGGGAGTACTTGTTGCGGCTCGACCACCCCGCCATGAAAACCGACAACTCTGAAATCGCACCAATGGCGAAGAAGAACAGCACTCCCGCGTCGAGGTTGGTGACCACCATGTTCCGGCCCATGGGCAAAACCGCGTAAGGGAGGAAGGCGACCGCCAGCAAAACCAGGGGGGCCAAAAAATGGACCGTGCGGTCCGCCGCAGCCGGAACGATATCTTCTTTGGTCAGCGACTTCAACCCATCCGCCATGGGCTGCAGGATGCCGTAATATCCCACACGATTCGGGCCGTAGCGGTTCTGTATCCTGCCGAGCCCTTTGCGCTCCAGAACCGTGGTCAACGCAAACAGGACCGGGAAGACGATAAGGATGGGAACGATGGTCAGCAGAATCGAGAGGGCCGGCTCGATCGCCGCCGGTGAGTAGCCAAGGAGCCAGTACTTGAGCGAGACAAAAATCTGGTCCAGCATTATTTCGTCACCGCGGTTTGCTGCTTCTTGGCTTCGGCCTGCGCTTTTTCTTCCGCCCGTCTGGCCTCCACCTCAGCCGCTTCTGTCGGGTGGATCGCCATGTAGTGCTCATTGGGCCGCGCCAATTTTTCCTTTGTCCAAAGCAGGCCGCCAAAGCGGTCGTCCGTGCTTAACTCGAATTCGTTATCCATGCGAATGGCGTCGAAGGGGCAAACCTCAACACAAATCTGGCAGCTCATGCACACGGATACGTCGATATCGAAAACGGCGGGATAAAACTGTGGCTTGCCCACAAAGTCTGGTTTCTTGTCTTTGCTCTTCTCGATGGTGATGCATCTGGGCGGGCACTCTTTCTCGCAAATCTGGCACGCCACGCAGCGCAGCCCTTCATCCGGGTCCACGCCATCGTAAATCAGGAAAGGGAAGTTACGCGCCGCCTCCGCTACCGGCAGCCGCTCCTCGGGATACTGCACAGTTACCATCCGGTCTTTGTCCACAAAACTGCCCAGAAAGTTCCGTGCTGTTTCCGTTAACCCTTTGACAATGCCCTCGCCAAACATCTTTTCTGCCCCTCGCTCTGAGTACTTAAGGCGTCTGCTAACGGTCCACTTCGCCCATAACAATGTCGATGCTCCCCAGGATCACCACTACATCGGCAATGTTCTGCCCAATACACATATCCTCGAGCACCGTAAGGTTGATCAGGCTCGGCGGCCGCACCCGGTACCGGTACGGGTTGGGCGAACCGTCACTGATCAAATAGAACCCCAGCTCTCCCTTTGGCGACTCAATCCGGCCATAGGCTTCACCCACCTTGGGGCGCAAGCCGCGCAGCCTGGCCTTAGGGTCCATCACCGGCCCCGAAGGAATATCGCGCAGAGCCTGCTCCAGAATCCTGAGCGACTCGCGCATCTCGAGCACCCGCATCATGTACCGGTCGAAGACGTCTCCGTGCTCGCCCAGCGGCACGCGGAACTGGAAGCGGTCGTACACCCCGTACCGATCCACCTTGCGCAGGTCATAATTCACACCGCTGGCGCGCAAACCGGGGCCGGTAACGCCGGCGTTGATCGCCAGTTCGCGCGGCAGCACCCCCACCCCCTGGGTCCGCGCCATCAGGATCTCGTTCCCTGTGAGCAGCTGTTCGAACTCATCCAGAAAGGCGCCAAAATTGGCCACCAGCTTCGCCGCCTGGCTAAGCCACTGGGCGGAACAGTCCACCCGCACGCCCCCGAATCGCATGTAGTTGCACATCATGCGCGCGCCGCTTAGGTCTTCGAACAGGTCCAGAACACGCTCCCGCTCGCGGAAGGCATACATCAGCGGCGTGCCGCTGGCCCCCATATCCTGCAGCAGAAATCCCACCATGCCCGCGTGATTCTGCAGCCGGGTCAACTCGGCAACGATCACCCGGATATACTCGGCCCGCTCCGGCACCGCCAGGCCCGCCAGCTTTTCCACCGCCAGGGCATATCCCCAGTTGTTGGTCATGGAGCAGAGGTAGTCCAGCCGGTCGGTGTAGGGGATGGCCGCGAGATAACTAGCCGCCTCGGCGATTTTTTCGTGGTTGCGGTGCAGGTAGCCGAAGACCGGCTTCAACCGCTTGACCCGCTCGCCATCCAGAGAAACATCCATGCGGAATACGCCGTGGGTCGATGGGTGCTGCGGCCCCATCGAAATTTCCATTAGCTCTGAGGACGCTACCTGTGTCATCTCTCCCCCAGCAATTCCAGGTCGTCGTCCGGCGGAGGAACATAATCCCTGCGCATGGGGTGATCCTTAAAACCTTCCCACATCAGAATGCGCCGCAAATCCGGATGCCCTTCAAACACAACGCCGAAGAGATCGAAAGCCTCCCGCTCCTGGAACTCCGCGCTTCTCCAAACTGGGGTCAGCGACGGCAGCGCCACGTCGTCTGTGCGGTTGGCGGTGCGCATGCGCACCACCACGGGCCCATGCTTCTTCTCAATGGAAAAAAGGTGATACACCACTTCCAGGTAGCCCGGGATCGTCGTCTTCTTGGTTTCCTCTACTTCTTTCTCTACTCCATCAACCATTTGCCTGGTCTTAACTTTTTCGGTCTTCTCGTGGTCCGGCCAATCCACCGCGGTTACGTTGGAGCAGTAATCCAGCCCGAGATGGTCGCGCATCAGCATGGCTGCCGCGAAGCCGTGTTCGCGATCGATCAGCAGCGAATTCTGCGCGGATGGGCTGCCATTCACCACCAACTCCACCTGGCAACCCGGTATGCCCGCTTGCAGCCGGCTGCTGATCTCTTCTAATGTCATCCCTGCAGCACCTTAAGTGGGTTGCGGAAGACCTCGTCGTTCTGTGCAGGCTCCAGTCCGTGCTCCCCAAATTCCGGCACCGGGAACTCGCTAGGGAGCTCTCGCTGCAGATGCCGTGGTCTCGACTCTCCCGTAAGATGCTGCCCGCTGATCTTCTCCTGCAGCGTCATGAAAGCGTGAATGAGCGCCTCAGGGCGGGGTGGGCAACCCGGTATGTGCACGTCCACTGGGATGTAGCGGTCGATGCCCTTCAGCACGTTATAGCCATCGCGAAAGGGGCCGCCGGAAATAGCGCAGGCTCCCATGGCGATCACGTATTTTGGCTCCGGCATCTGGTTGTACAGCCGAACTACCTGGGGAGCCATCTTCTTGGTGACAGTTCCGGAAACGATCATGAGATCGGCCTGCCGGGGTGACGGACGAAAAACCTCGGCGCCGAAGCGGGCCAGATCGTAGCGGGCCATCGTGGTCGCGATCATTTCTATGGCGCAGCAGGCGAGCCCGAAGGTCAGCGGCCAGACAGAATTCTTGCGGCCCCAGTTGTAAAGCTCTTCAAAGCTGGTGGCAAAGATGCCGTGCTTGCTTAACTCGGTTTTTAAGTCCTGGTCCATCGAAACCTCGTCACGCCCACGTCAAAACACCCTTTTGGCAGGCCCAGACCAGGCCTTCCACCAACAAAAGCAGGAACACCAGCATAGCCAGACAAGCTGCCATTGAAAGACCCGAGAATGCTGCGGCAAACGGCAGCAGGAAGACGGCCTCTACGTCGAAGATCAAGAAAACAATGGCGTACAGATAATAGGAAACGTTCAGTTGGACCCAAGCCTCGCCCTGGGCTTCCAGTCCGCACTCATAGGTGGCGTTCTTCTGTACGCCAGGCTTGGCGGGCGAGTAAAGTCTTGCCCACAACCAGGCCAGCGACAGCGGGATGATTCCAAAGACAATGGCCGCAGCCAGAAGCACGACGATGGTGGCCCAGGGATGCTCCACCGTAGCTATCGGAAAACTTTTACCCATTCCTCACCACTTTGCCCGGTAAACCAAATCAACTCCAAGGTTTACCGCTATTTCAAGAGACGAGTGACACCTCGGTTTATTCTCGCAAATTTCCTTGGTCCGGCGCATGTCAGCTTGCGATGTTGCCAAAAATTGCAATCGATATCGAACTCTTCAGCTTACGCCCTCTGCGCCGGGCTGCATGCCGCCATCCGCGGACGAACCACGTTGTCAACCGGAACTGAGCGTCGATCCTGCCTGAAATCATGAGATTGTGGGCGGCTACAGCTTTTTGGTGATGCCCGGTTAGAAGCGAAAGCATGGGGGGCTGCAAGACAAAGGGCACTAGGTGTATCCTTATCCCCGTTCAAGATAGCCCCACAAAAATGTACCGAATGAGATCTGGAGGCCCGCGCGAAGCATGTCCAGCGCAATTGGAAGCGCACAGGGTTGTGTGGCAGGCGCCTCTCGTAGCCTGGAGATGAATCGATGAGGGAATCCTTCGCTATTGGTATCGGAGGCGCGGCCGGTCAGGGCGTAGCCACCCCGGGTGACATTTTCGCGAAAATCTTCAGCCGCCGCGGGCTGCACCTGAACGTTTACAACGCCTACCAGTCCATCATCCGTGGCGGCCATACCTTTCTTACCATCCGCACCGGCCCGGACAAGATCACCAACATGGGCGACCGGATCGATCTTCTGATCCCTCTCAACCAGGACACGATGGACCGGCACCTGGGTCTGCTGAGTAGTGGCGGCGCCTGTATCTACAACTCCGACACCATCAAGCCGGGCCAACCGGCCGAGGGTGTCCAGTTGTGCCCGCTCCCGGTTTCCAAGCTGGCCGACATCAGCCGCAACAAGATAGCTCAGAACACCCTGGCCATCGGGGCGGCCCTCAGCATGACCGGCGTCGGTTTTCAGGCGCTGGAGAGCGTCCTGGCCGAGCAATTCCGCAAGAAAGAACAAGCTGTCATCGACGAGAACGTGAACCTGGCGCGCACCGGTTATGACTACGCCACGCAAAACTTCGAAGCCTTCCCCAAGCCGCTGCCTATGAGGGAGACCCGCTACGCCGTACTGGGCGGCAACGCCGCCATGGCCATGGGCGGAGCCGCAGCCGGCGTCAAGTTCTACTGCGCCTATCCCATGAGCCCATCGACCGGGGTTTTGCACTGGATGGCCGAACACGCCCGTAAAGCCAACATAATGGTCCGCCAGGTGGAAGACGAGATCGGCGTCATTAACATGGCCATCGGCGCGGCCCACGCCGGCGTACGCGCCATGTGTGCCACTTCCGGCGGCGGCTTTGCTCTCATGAGCGAGGCCCTCGGCCTGTCCGCACAGGCGGAAATCCCCGTGGTGGTGATCGACTGCCAGCGTGCCGGCCCTTCGACCGGAGTGCCCACCAAGACCGAGCAGGGCGATCTTTGGCAGATGCTGGGCGCGGCCTTTGGCGACTACCCCAGGGTGATCGCCGCTCCTCTCGATATCGGCGACTGCTTCACCCTCATTCCTGAGATTTTCAACATCGCCGAACGCTTCCAGTGTCCCGGGATCGTGCTCTGCGATCTGTTGTTGGCGGAGGGCCGCCTGAGCGTCGACCCCAAAATTCTCGACTTCAACCCCGTGGTCGATCGCGGTGAGATGATCACCTCAGCCAACGGTAACGGCAATGGCCACGGATCGTACAAGCGCTACCTGATTACCGAGAGCGGAGTTTCTCCTCGCGCGGTTCCCGGGGTGCCCGGGCACACCCACGTCGTCTCCAGCGACGAGCACGATGAAGATGGCGTGCTCATCAGCGACGAATACACCAACACGGTAAAGCGCCGCGCCATGATGGAAAAGCGCATGCGTAAGGTCGCCGGGATTGAAGCATCGGTCCAGCCGCCCAGGATACAGGGCCCGGCGGAGGCCGACGTGACCCTGATCGGTTGGGGATCGACCCAGGGGGTGATTGAGGAAGCGCGCGAGCTGCTTGCCGAGCAGGGCATTACCGCCAACCAGCTGCAAATCCGCTGGCTGGTTCCGCTGCATGGCGACGCGATTGTCGACCTGCTCAAGGGGTCGCGCCACACCATCATTATCGAGAACAACTACAGTGGCCAGTTCGCCCGCTACCTGCGTAGCGAAACCAGTTTCGTGGCCAATGGGCACATCCGCAAATACGATGGCGAGCCCTTTATGCCGCACCACATTGTGGAGGCGGTAAAAGAGCAGCTGAGTGGAAGCACCAACCTATCCGTTCCAACGCACGAGATCATGGTCTAAGGAGAAAGACGATGGCGACAGAGACAGTAGCTCCAAAACTGACCACGATGGCCGACCTTAAGGGCAAGGTCGATCCCGACTGGTGTCCGGGTTGCGGCGATTTCGGCGTGCTTGCCGCGGTGCAAAAGGCGTTGGTGGAATTGCAGATTCCCAACCATGAGGTTGCCACCATCAGCGGTATCGGCTGCTCCTCAAACTTCCCCGGCTTCATCAACACCTACGGCATGCACACCCTGCATGGGCGCTCGCTGGCTGTGGCCACTGGCTTCAAGATGGCCAACCACGGCATGACCGTGCTCGTCACCGGGGGTGATGGTGACGGCTTCGGCATCGGCGGCAATCACTTCATGCACACCATGCGGCGCAATGTCGATCTGCTCTACATCGTCATGGATAACCAGATCTACGGCCTGACCACCGGGCAAACCTCGCCCACCAGCCGGCTTGGGATGAAGACCAAGAGCATGCCCTTTGGCAGCGTGGAAGGGCCCATCAATCCCATTTCGCTCGCGCTCTCTGCGGGAGCCACGTTTGTGGCCCGGGGCTTCAGCGCGGACCAGAAGCACCTTACCGAGCTGATTAAGCTGGGAATCCAACACAAGGGCTTCTCCTTTATCGATGTCTTCAGCCCGTGCGTCACGTACAACCACGACAACACTTTCCAGTGGTTCCGTCCGCGAGTGAAAAAGCTCGAAGACAATCCTGCTTATGATTCGACCAACTGGATGGCTGCGATGGAGAAATCGCTCTTGTGGGGCGACGAAATTCCCATCGGCAAATTTTTCGAGCGCACCGACGTGCCCACCCTGCACGAATCGGAGCCGGTGCTGAATACGGAACCGCTGGTCAAGCAGAGCTCGCGCGTTCCTCCCGAGGTGGCGCGGGCATTTGTAGAGGAGTTGATGTAGGGATTCAGACGCATAAGCGCTAACTCGTTTGGTAGACAATAGAAATCCGAGAAGGGGCTGGCTCTTTTGCGTTCCAACTCACCACAAAACCGTCCTCGCCACAAAACCGTCATCCTGAGCGGAGCGCTCACAGATTTATCCCGTGATACAGCGCTTGACGGCGCGCAGTCAGAAGAGCCTGTCCCGAGCGTAGCCGAGGGAACCCCGACGGTGCTCATCTTCCCCATGCCGCTCGTACCCTTTTCAACCACCGAAGCTCGCTACTGGCGGACCCACCACGGTCTTTGGCTGCGCGAAAAGAAGCTCAACCTCATGCGCAACATCCATTCCGAGTTCAAAGACCTTGCACAGATCTAGGGATGGAAGATATTTCATGCTGAAAAGATGTGCGCGTGATCATCGAGTGCGTACAGAAGCAAGATCCTGTCCTCGGACTTCGGTGGTCGAAAAGCTCCGAACAGCATGGGCAAGATGAGCACTCTCGGGGTCCTTCGACTCCGCGCCACCAAGCCCTGTGCCACACGATAAATCTGTGAGCGCTCCGCTCAGGATGACGATTCCGTGGCGAGTTTTGACGAAAAACATCCCAAACAGATTGGCGCCTATGGGACGCAGTCTGGGGTACCCTTCTCTACTCAGACGGCCGAAAACGCAAAAATTCCGCTATTTTCGTCAATCCTTTCCAGCCTGCCGGCCTCTAGTGTAGGAGAGGATTTTTCATGTTCGTCTTGAATGCATTATTGCTTGGAATCATTTCTGGACTGCGAGCGATGACTGCGCCCGCAGCCGCAAGTTGGGCAGCCCGCCTGGGAATGTTCGCTGTCGCCGGGACGCCGATGGCGTTCATGGGTTTCAAATACACGCCCATCATCTTCACCGTTCTCGCCATCGGAGAACTGATCAATGACAAGCTGCCGAAGACTCCCAGCCGTAAGACGCCGCCTCAATTCATAACCCGCATTCTCACCGGAGCTCTGGTAGGTGCGACAGTCGGAGCAGCGTATCACTCGCTCATCGTTGGTCTGATTCTGGGCGCCATTGGCGCCGTCGTGGGCACCTACGGAGGTGCGGCGGCCCGCGGCAGTTTGGCCAAAGCCTTCGGCAAGGATCTGCCGGCAGCCCTGGTCGAAGATTTCGCCGCTATCCTGCTGTCGATTCTTGCTGTAGCGGGGTTCTAAATGGAACGCGTATTCGATGCGGTGATTGTAGGAGCCGGCCAGGCAGGACCGCCTCTCGCCGGCCGGTTGACCGCCGCCGGCTGGAGCGTCGCGCTCATCGAGAAGGAGCGCCTCGGAGGCACTTGCGTCAATACCGGATGCACGCCGACCAAGGCGATGGTAGCCAGCGCCAAGGCGGCATACACCGCGGCCCATGGCAGCGAGTATGGCCTCGTCGGCGGAGAATCGGTACGCGTCGACCTGCGCAAGGTGAAGGCAAGAAAAGACGCGATCGTTGCCAACTCCCGCTCACGGAACGAGGCGTGGGTTGGGAGCATGAAGGGATGCACGCTTATCTACGGTGCGGCTCGATTCGAAAGCCATGATCGGCTCCGGGTCGGAGACGACGTGCTCGTGACTAAACACGTCTTTCTCAACGTGGGCGCTCGCCCCAGGATCCCCAGCTTTCCCGGTGTCGACCGTGTTCCGTTCCTGACGAGTACGACCATCCTCGATCTTGAAGAGCTGCCGGAGCACCTAGTCGTAGTGGGGGGCAGCTACGTGGGTCTGGAATTCGCGCAGATGTTTCGCCGCTTCGGATCTAAGGTAACCGTTGTGGAACGCAACACCACGCTGTTGAGCACAGAAGACCCGGATGCCCGCGATGGTGTTCGCGAAGCGTTGGAGGCGGAAGGCATCGACTTCCGCCTCCGCGCCGAGTGCATTCGCCTGCATCCAGGGACCGGGGGCCCCGTGGTGCATGTCAGCTGCGCCGAGGGCAGCCCGGAAGTAGAGGGCTCTCATGTACTTCTCGCGGTTGGGCGGCAACCAAACACGGATGATCTGGCACTGGAGCGCACCGGCCTGTCGGCGGATAATCACGGCTACATCGAGGTGGACGATCAGCTGCGCACCCGCGTTGAGGGAATCTGGGCCCTGGGTGACTGCAATGGCCGCGGCGGCTTCACCCATACCTCCTACAACGACTTTGAAATCGTCGCGGCAAACCTGCTCGATGGTGACCCTCGCCGTGTCTCGGACCGGATTCCGGTTTACGCCCTGTACGTCGACCCTCCGCTGGCCCAGGTGGGGATGAACGAGCGGGCGGTGCGCGAGAGTGGTAGAGCTGCGCTCATGGGGGTTCGGCCCATGACCAGGGTCGGCCGTGCCGTGGAAAAGGGAGAAACCCGCGGCTTCATGAAAGTCCTGGTTGACGCCACAACCCAGCAGATTCTGGGCGCGACCATTCTGGGCGTGGGCGGAGATGAAGCAATCCACTGTGTGCTCACCGCGATGTATGCGCGCCAGCCCGCCTCACTGCTCCAGCGCTCCGTTCACATCCATCCGACCGTGGCCGAGCTGATCCCGACGGTGTTTCAGGAGCTCAAGCCGGTACTAAAGTAATTCCCACGGGTCGCACCGGAAAAACCAATGATTAGGTGGGAAGCTCACATCAAAGAACCAGCTTCGCGGCCAGGTCGTATAATCCTTTCTAGGAAAGAGTAAACAAACAGGAGACTGCCGTGAAAAAGGTCTGGACCCGCCCTGAATTGAAAGAAGTTAGCCTCGGATGCGAGATTAACTGCTACGCCCCCGCGGAAATCTAAAGGATGTTGAATTTCAGGCTGCTGGGGACAGCTGCTGGTGGCGGCATTCCCCAGTGGAACTGTGCGTGCAAAATCTGCGCGCTTTGCCGCCGGGACCCTCAAATCCTGGCGCCCCGTTTCCAACTTCAGGCGGCAGTGTGGAGCGACCACGGCGAGTGGTTTCTGCTGAACGCCTGCCCCGACCTGCGATTCCAAATCGAAGCCAACCCAGAGCTTCAGCCTGAAAGCCGGCTCGGCAACCGCAACACCCCCATCCAAGGGATAATTCTTACCACCGCCGATCTTGATCAGACGCTAGGGCTGCTCCTGCTCAGGGAATTTCAACCGCTGACGGTCTACGCCACGGCCATTGTGCGGCGGGCGCTCGAGTCCAACAGCTTCTTCAGGATGCTCGAGCGGGTTCCCGGCCAGCTCAGTTGGGTCGAGATCCAGGCAGGTGTGCCCTTTGCCCTGGGCCGCAGCGGCATTGTGTGCACCCCGATCCCGCTGGCCGGCGAAATGCCCTTCTACGCCCGCGAGTTGGGCCCGTGTGAGCCGGGCCAGGCGAGCCTGGGCTTGCTGCTTGAGTCCGGCGGCCAGCGCCTGGCCTATACGCCTTCTGTCCCGGAGATCACGGAAGACCTACGCTCGGTCTACAGTGTTTGCGACGCTATACTCGTGGACGGTACGTTCTGGAGCGATGCGGAGTTGAGCAACACCCACTGCGGAACGCCCCTGGCACGTTCCATCGGCCATATACCGATGAGCGGTCAAGGCAGCACCATGGCGCTGCTGTCTGACCTCGACGTTCCACACAAGATTTTCGTACATCTGAACAACACCAACCCGGTGCTCGACCCGCGCGGTGAGGAGTACCGTGCAGTCATCGACGCAGGGTGGCAGATAGGGCATGACGGATGGCAACTGGCGCTGTAACGACGAATGCATCGGAGCTTTTAACTCGGGAGGAGCTGCACAACCGGCTTCTGGCGGTGGGCGAGAGCCGCTACCATCACCGGCACCCCTTCCATCTCCGCATGCACCAGGGCCAGTTGACTCGAGGCCAGATCCAGGCCTGGGCCCTGAATCGCTACTATTATCAAAGCCGCATTCCCATCAAGGACGCGTTGGTGCTGGCCAAGAGCGACGATCCAGCCTTCCGCCGCGCCTGGCGAAAGCGAATCCTCGACCACGACGGCGATCAGGATGGCTACGGCGGCATCGAGAAGTGGATTCAGCTCGCTGAAGCCTCAGGGTTATCGCGGGAGCAGGTCTTGCCATGTGCCGGAGTTCTGCCGGGCGTTCGCTATGCGGTGGATGCTTATCTGGCGCTGGTCCGTGACAACTCGTTGCTGGTGGCCGTGGCATCTTCGCTTACCGAGCTGTTTTCCCGCAATCTGATCTCTCTCCGGATGGATAAGATGAAGGTGCATTATCCCTACCTGGTGCCGGGACTGGCCTACTTTGTAGGGCGGCTCACCCAGGCTCCCGAGGACGCCGACTTTGCCCTCGATTTTGTCTCGACCCATGCGGCCACGCGCGCGGAGCAGGAGCAGGTGATCCACGCGCTCGAACAGAAGTGCGCGATCCTCTGGGCCCAGCTGGACGCCATCGACTACGCCTACGTTTCCCCCGGTAACATTCCGCCGGGATCTTTTGTTCCGATTGGTGAGTGATTGGACATCCGCTCCATTCCGTCGTTCGCTCCAGGCTGCAGGCTTCATCCCACGCAGGATGTGCTGCTCGTCCCGGAGGGAACCCTGGAGCTCGGCGGCCCTTCGCGGGATGTTCTCACCCGCATTGATGGAAAAAACAGCGTAGCTGCGATCGTGGATGAGTTGCTGTTGGAGTACGAAGGAGCCGACGAGCCCGACATACGGGCGGACGTCCTCGCCTTGCTCACCACCCTGGAGCAGCGTGGCGTAGTGCGAGCCCGCACATGACGCCAGCCTCCCCATTCTCGGTAATCGCTGAGCTTACCCACCGCTGCCCGCTGCACTGTCTTTATTGTTCCAATCCGCTCGCGTTGCAGGGCGCTGAAAACGAGCTATCCGCAGAAGACTGGAAGCGCGTGTTCCAGCAAGCCGGGCGCTTGGGTGTGCTGCATCTTCATCTGACGGGAGGCGAGCCCCTGGTTCGCACGGATCTGGTTGAGCTGATTGCGGCGGCGCGCGCCGCCGGCCTTTACGTCAACATGATTACCTCGGGCATCGGTCTGAAAGAAGATCGTCTTGCCGCCTTGGTCGATGCCGGGCTCGAGCATCTACAGCTCAGTTTTCAGGATCAGGATGCAGCGGCGGCCAACCACATAGCAGGGGCGCGAGCGCACGCCCTCAAGCTCGCCCTGGTTCCCCTGATCAGGAAGTTTCCTGTCGCCTTCACCGTCAATCTTGTCGTGCATCGCATGAACCTGGATCGGCTGGAAGAGTTCATCGGCATGGCGGAGGATCTCGCTCCGGACCGGCTGGAAATTGCCCATGTGCAGTATTACGGCTGGGCTTTGAAGAACCGCAGCCTGCTGATGCCGAGTGAAGAGCAGGTGCATCGTTCGCTGGGTATTGTCGAAGCCGCGAAACAACGGTTGAAGGGCAGGATCCATTTGGAAAGCGTAGTTCCTGACTATTTCGGCAGCTTTCCCAAGGCCTGTGTCGGAGGATGGGGAAGGCAGACGATGCTGATCGACCCGTTAGGCCAGGCCCTTCCCTGTCACGCAGCCGCCGTAATACCAAACCTGAAGTTCGACAATGTGCGTGACCATGACCTTGCCTGGATCTGGCGAGAATCGCCGGCATTTCAGCGTTTCCGCGGGGATGCCTGGATGTCTGAGACCTGTAAGGCCTGTCCCCGAAAAGAAGTGGATTTTGGCGGTTGCCGCTGCCAGGCATTCCTGTTGACCGGCGATGCCGAAGCGATTGACCCGGTCTGTATCTACAGCCCTCATCATTCGCTGCTCGAGCCCCTGCGGACTCAATCCGCGGAGCTCCTCCCCATCTGGAGAGGCTACTAGTGGTTTGCTGAACCTTTTCAGCGCTCTATAGAATGGCACCGCATGAACGTGAAGATTGAAACCGCAGGTCCCTCCACTACGCTACGCTCCGGTCGGGATGACAATTTTTCTTCTGGTTCGATCCTCCCCACCAAAGCCTGTTCTGCAACAAAATTGTCATCCCGACCGGAGCGTAGCGCAGTGGAGGGACCTGCGGTTCTCGGCGATTAGTGCGAGGAATCCGTTTTAAGGAGCACTCAGATGGGGCAATTCGTTGCACGGGATCGCATCGCTCGTACGACTCTCCTGATCGCTGCCCTGCTGGCGGCTTCGCCATCAATCTTTGCTCAGGCCGGTGACCAAGCCCCCGCCAATCAAACCCCGTACCACCTCAAAGTCACCAGCAACCTGGTGGTCGTACGTGTCGTCGTACGCGACGCGCAGAACAAGCCCGTTGAAAACCTGAAGAAAGAAGACTTCAAGCTTTTCGACCGGGGCAAGCCGCAATCCATCACCCAGTTCGCGCTGGAGATCCCGGCTGCGCAACCCACCGGTCCAGCTGCCTCAGTCACCTCAGGGCAGCCGACAGTGACTCCGGCCTCAGCCCTGCCGCAACGCTTCCTGGCCCTCTATTTCGACGATCTGAATATGTCCGACGCCACCGTGATTCAGGCGCGCGAAGCAGCCGATCGTTACCTGGCAGCAAACCTCCAGCCGGGCGACCGGGTCGGCCTATTTACCTCGGGAAACAGCCTGTCCGATTTCACCGGCGATCCGAAGCAAATCCATGATGCTCTCCTGAAGCTGAAGGTGAGCCCGGTGGCTCTGAGGCCCCATGATTGTCCGGAAATATCCGATTACCAGGCGGAGCAGATTATCGAATTCGACGACGAAAGAACCGACGCGTGGGTGCTTGCGATTGACCAAGCCCAGAATGATCCAAAATGTACCCACGTGCCCCAAGGTAAGGGGGAACCGCAAAGATATATTGCAGTGATGGCGCGAAGAATCCTGGAGCAGTCCCAGAATCAGGCGCGGGCCAATCTGCAAGAACTGGGAAAAGTAGTGAACTACGTCGCGCGGATGCCCGGTCAGCGCATTGTCGTTCTCGTTTCCCCTGGCTTTTTATCGCGCAGCGAACAGTTTGATTTGGACCAGATCATGGACCGCGCGCTGCGCGCGCAGGTGGTCATCAGTTCTCTCGATCCGAGGGGCATAGTAAACCTGATGCGCGAGGGTGATGTATCCCATAGTTACATTCCGTCCGGGACTCCCGGACCAGGAGGGAGTGCGGCCGGAATCCCGCAACGCCTGGATGAGGCCAGAGAGTCAAATGCCCGAGACGTGCTGCAAGAGGTTGCGCAAGGTACCGGCGGTCAATTCATTCACAACAACAACGACCTTCAGGCCGGTTTCGGTGTGCTCGCAGGCGCTCCCGCCTACTACCTGGGCTTCGCTCCCACGGACATGAAGTTCGATGGCAAATTCCACGAGTTGAAAGTGGAGCTGGCAGAGAAACACGCGGGGTTCAGCCTCCAGGCGCGGCGAGGCTATTTTGCGCCGAGGAGTGAGGCAGAGGCAGCAGCCAGCGTCGAACCAGGCGGGCCCGTCGATCCGGATGCTCAGGTAAAAGAGCAGATCCGCGAAGTAGTTTATTCCAAAACCGATGTCCAGCAACTGCCCGTCACCATGGACGTGAAGGTATTCTCCACAAAAACCGAGGACCGCGAGCTTGTACTGTCGGGCCGCCTCGACACCAAGTCACTCCACCTCCGCAAGGACGGCCAGCGCAACCTCAACAACGTCACCTTTGTATCTGCAATATTCGATCAGAAGGACAATCTTGTTCAGCTGCAGCGCGGTCAGGCTAAGTTGGATGCGCCCGACGCACAACTGCAACAGGTACTGAGCGCCGGCCTGAAGATGGACTCGACCTTCCAGTTGAAGCCCGGCACTTACCGCGTGCGCGAAGTGGTGACCGATTCAGAACAGCATCAAATCACCGCTGTATCGCGTGATGTGAACGTTACTGCTGAGTGCTGTGCGTCTCGCGAGGTGGCGGCAAAGCCGCCGGTCTCTGTGCCCCAACCCAACCTTCCTCACCAGCCGGCCTTTGCAAATACGCCCACCTACGTTGATTATCCTTTGCAGAAACTCCGGGCAGCGGTTCCCGCCCTGAACGGGATAAAACCCGATTCCAGCCAGGATCAGTTGGCCGCAATCCTCTCCAGGGCAGGTGCGGCCACGCTCAAGTCGTTGTCCACGGTGCCTAACTTAAGTTCGCTCGAAGATGTGTACTCCTCCGTAGTACCCCGCGTCCCGGGGCCCACCAACAGCATTCTCGGAATGGAGGAAACACCGGCGTTGACGGATCTGGAGGATCAGCTACGGCAGTCACGGAGCATCGAGTTCAATTACCTGCTGCTGTTTGATCATCACCCTGACGGCGCGACCGCTATTCAAGAGTTGCGGACAGATTTTAAGAATCGGCAGGTCGCCTCACCTCTTGATCGGGTCACCCCGCACGGCTTTGGATTCGCCTATCAGTGGTTGCTGTTGTCGCCTGCGAATCAATCCGAGTTACGTTTCCGCTATCTCGGGCAGCAGAACCTTGACGATCACAAGACGTTTGTCCTGGGTTTTGTGCAGATCCCAAATCAGGTCAAGCTGCCCGGAAAGTTCGAGTGGGCCGGAAAAGAAGTTCCATTTTTCTTCCAGGGAATCGTGTGGATCGATCAGTCGACTTTTGATGTCGTTCGCCTGCAAACCGATCTTTTGTCGCCTGTCCCGAGCGTCAACCTGTTGCGGATGACCACCGAGCTGCGTTTTCGTTCCGTGCGCATTCACGGCTATGACGCAGCTTTTTGGCTGCCTTTCGAAGTGCTCATTCGCACAGAACAAACCGAGACCGTGGTGGATGAGCTGCACCACTATTCGGGGTACAAGTTCTTCCACGCGGAGAGCAGGCTCCTGCCGTGATGTGCAATGCACCTCGAGATAGCTCTCATTTTGCAACAAAATCGTCATCCCGACCCAAGCGAAGCATAGTGGAGCCTGCTGTTCTGCGAGCAGCCTGACTTGCCTCCGGCAAGTTGAGGGAGAAATGACACGGCAAAGATCGCCAAGGATGCGAGGCCCGGAGGGCCGGATCGCCAAACGTCAGCCCAGCCCGGAAGGGCTGGGGAATCCCCAAGATGATCCGAGCGCCGTAGGCGCGGCACTAAACCGATCGTCCACCCTGCCTGTGTCATTAGGAGCAGCTCAACTTGCCTGCGGCAAGTTGAGCGAAAAAATCGCGAAGGTTGATCAGGGGGAATGTAAGTGTCAGAAATGAATTGTCATCCCGACCGAAGCGAACCCGGATTTCCGGGTGAGCGCAGTGGAGGGACCTGCTGTTCACTCGACTCTCGAGCAGCACCCAACTCAGCCGGAAGCCCCGTTGCTGTTCATAGGGAGAAATTAGGATTTCTGAACGATCGAGCTAAGCTTGCAAATCGTATGGTCAATCTCTTCATCGGACGTGTAGAAGTGCGGAGCGATGCGGATGCCCGCGCCCGGACGAAAATCCACCAGAATATGCCTGCGGCCTAA
The DNA here is from genome assembly GCA_963834205.1 of uncultured Acidobacteriaceae bacterium. Classification (GTDB taxonomy): domain Bacteria; phylum Acidobacteriota; class Terriglobia; order Terriglobales; family Acidobacteriaceae; genus PALSA-350. The sequence continues at coordinate 310,821 of CAWIBI010000043.1, forward strand.
TTCCGCTGTAACCTCAAACCCATTGGGCACATCGACGGTAATCGTGCCGCCGCGCGCTTCGGGGTCTCGCGGGCTGCGGACGGTGAGACCGGCCTCCTCCGCAAGATGGATCAGCCGTTGCGTCTGACGCTGCGACTTGGCGCGTATCGCCGCAACCCCAATTTCATTGACGATTTCATAGCCGGAGCGCGCCGAGTACATCGCCGGCACATTCGGCGTGCCGTTCAGGAATCGGCGAATATCCGGCGCATAGTCGATCGGACCGTTTTCGAACTGGAAGGGATGCGCATGTGCCGCCCATCCTGTCGCGCCTGGAGTCAGCTTTGGGTCGAGATCCGCGCGAACATAGAGATAGCCCGCCCCCGGGCCGCCAAGCAGCCATTTCACCGATCCACCGGTCGCGAAGTCAAGGTTCAAGGCAGTCACGTCAACCGGCACGATCCCTGCCGACTGGTATAGATCCGCAACGATCAAGGCTCCAACTTCATGAGCGCGCCTGGTAATCGCACCCAAATCTTGCAGGTACGAACTGCGAAAGGCCACATGCGAGATGCTGACCAGCTGCGTGCGTTCATCGATCGCTTGCAGAATGCGCTCCAGCGGAATCGTCATTCCATCCTGCGAGGCCACCGATACGATCTGTGCGCCCTGTCGTTCCAGGCCATGGTAGATGTAATCGTTCGAAGGAAAATTCAAACCATCGGTGACCAGCTTGTTGCGTGTTCCGTTCCAGTCAAAACATGAGGTGACGATGGTTTGGCAGATGGAAACATTCTGGTGCATCACCACGCGGCCTTTGGGCGCGCCAATGATGGATGCGATAAGGTCGCCGCAAGTGATGGGCATTGCCCACCAGCCTTCTTCCCAAGCGCGAATCCCGCGCGTAGCCCATGTATCCGCGAATTCCTGCAGCGCGGTCTGCGCCCGGCGCGGCATAGCCCCCAGGGAGTGGCTGATCATGTAGGTTGTTTGTTCCAGGATCGGAAATTCCTTACGCCACCCCAGCAGCGGGTCTATGGAGGATGGAGAAGCGAGGCCTGGGGAGGCGAGGCTCATGGCAGTTGTGCTCCCTCTGCGGCGTTCACGATCACCGCTGGCCTCCTTCGCCGCAACGTGTAAGCCAGCGTGAGCGCCAGCAGAAAGGGAATTCCGTAAACCAGAGTGGGCAGGAAAGCCTTGGTGAAGAGCGTAGTTACCAGAGCGGCCGACATCAGTGCGGCTCCCAAAAGGCTGGTATAGGGAAAGCCCCACATGCGAAATGGCAAGTCTGTTAGCAGGGTGCGTCGCCGGAATCTCAGGTGGGTGAAAAAGATCATCTGCCAGGTGAAGAGCGGTCCGAACATTGAGATCGCAAGCATCAGCAGAAACGATCGATCGTGGTAGAACACGTTGAGCACGGCTGCGAGAACGATGCCGATGCTGGAGGCGAGAAGCGCTCGGACGGGTGTTCCGTGGCGGGTCAGCACGCCGAGCCCGCTCGGTGCGAGGCCGGCCCGCGAGAGCGAAAAGAGCATTCGGGTACAGACGTAGAGCTGGCTGTTCATCGCGGAAAGGGCAGCCACCAGTATCACGAAGTTGATAACCCCGGCGGCCCCAGCGATATGCGTCCGGGTCATCACCGTGACAAAGGGGGACTGGGTTGCGCCGGAGGCAGTAAGGGTCCAGGGCACGATGGCCAGCACCAGCGCCAGGGTAAGTAGGTAGAAGAGAGCCAGCCTGACGAGAGTGGCGCGAAAGGCGCTGGTGATGGCGCGCTGCGGATCCTCAGCTTCTCCGGCTGCGACCGCGATCGTCTCCAGCGAGAAGTAGCTGAAGAGCGCCACCAATACGGCAACCCACATGCCCCAGGCTCCTTTAGGGAAGAAGCCGCCGTAGGCCACGTAATTGCTGAATCCGATGGGGGTATCCTGCGGCGCCAGGCTTCTACCGGCAGCGGAGAGGACCACCCACGTACCCAGGATCAGAAAGGCGATGATGGCCGTGATTTTGAGGGCTGAAAAACTATATTCGACGGCCCCGAAAAGCTGCACATTGAAGGCATTCACCAGGATGAGTATCGAGGTAAAGCTGCAAATCCAAAGCCAGCCAGGGACTGAAGGGAACCAGTACCGCATGTAGACCGCAACAGCGGTAATCTCTGTGCCGAGAGCGAAGACCACGCCGGCCCAATAGGCGAAGCGAACCAGAAAGCCGGCGAGTGGAGAGATATAGAACTCGGCCCAGGCGCCGAATGATCCTGAGGTCGGGTGGGCGACGGTCATCTCCGCCATGCAGCCCATGAGGAGTAGGGCAATGAGTGCGCCGATCAGGTAGCTAAGCAGCACCGCCGGGCCGGCAAAGCCGATGGCAAAGCTGGAGCCAAGGAAGAGGCCGGTACCGATTGCGCCGCCGATGGCAATCATGGAAAGCTGCCGTGAGGAAAGCGCCCGGTGTAGGCCCTTCTCGCGCTCGGTAATCGCCTCAAAGCCGGCGGCTTCACCAGGAATCATGCAGCAACTATAAACGCAGGGGAACCCGGATTTCCTGCCACGCAGCGCTGGACGAGGCCGCGCGTGCGCCTTTCAGTAAGGAAAGGCGCATGAAGTCTGCCAAAGCCACCAAGTTCCACAGGAAATCCGGGAAAGGGCTGGGATGCCGGAGAGCTATCCAAATTAGCTAGAAAGACAGCTCGTTGGACCAGTTAGTCAGCTGATTCCATTAGGGGTGCTTTGCCAACATCAAATCAGGTTGCCTGTTTTTGGACCCACTGAAAACGAAGCCTTAACCGCAGGTCCCTCCACTACGCTGCGCTCCGGTCGGGATGACAATTCATTTTGAAATCGATGATTTCTCGAAGAAAGCTCCCATCCTTGCAACAAATTTGTCATCCCGACCGGAGCGTACCCGGATTTCCTGCCACGCAGCACTAGAAGACGCAACGTGTGCGCCTTTCCGAAAAGAAAGGCGCATGAAGTTCGCCGAAGCCACCAACCTCCACAGGAAATCCGGGGGAGCGTAGTGGAGGGACCTGCGGTTAAGGCGATTTGTGCACCTGAGCCAGGAGTAATCCCAATTCGTCCCTTTGGTTAAGAGGCTAATTTGGACAAGTCTGGGATGCCGAACCTCGGTTTGATTCTTATGGTGGGCCCGCCAGGACTTGAACCTGGAACCAACGGCTTATGAGCCCGCTGCTCTAACCATTGGGGGCTAATTCGGCGACAGCATACCTATTGCACAACGAGAACTCACTGCCCGCGCCCCGAAACCGCATTAGGGAAGGGTATCGTGCCAACCTTCGGTCCTCAATTCGAACGAGAACACCCTGAGCGGCGGCGATCTGGATGCTGCAGCCCGGCGATGCGGAGATTACCGGACGTTCCCTGCATGGGATGTCCTAGAGTCGGGCCGCCCCTGAGCCCTCGAATTTAATTTTGCTAAACCAAGTACGGTCAATCCGAATCTGTTACCTGTAGGAGAAAACAGATACTGGCCTTGCTTGGAATGGGGGACTTAGTTCGCATAGTTCGCTTCTTTCGCATCATTCACACGGCATCATGGCAGGCACGTCGCTCGCAGAAGCGACTACCTTCGTGCAAGTCGATAAGCTTTTTTCGGCCCGAACGGACATTACGCCGGAAGAAGCGTAGACATTCTACCCCCACGGGTGTAGGGTGTCTGCATCCTATCATGCAGACCGAAGAACCATACAAGAACCGGATCGAGCTGCTTCAGGGCACACTCGACATGTTGATCCCGCAAACCCTGCAATGGCGTCCGCGTCATGGCTACGCAATTGCGCAGGGAATTCGCAGCGGGTCGGACGAAGTACTCCAGGTTGAAACGGGCTCGTTGTATCCCGCGCTCCATCTCGAAAAAACAGGCTGGCTGCGGGCGGCCTGGCGCACCACAGAGAATCGCCAGCGCGCCCGCTTTTACGGCCTTACGGCCAAAGGGAAGAAGCAATTGGCCGCCGAGCGCGCGAAATGGTCTCAGATGGTTGAGGCGGTAGCGGCGCTGATGAGCCGCGAGCCGGGAGGGGAACAAGCATGAGATGGCTTGACCCTTTGCGCCGGCGTGACCGCGAGCTCCGGGACGAGTTGGAGGCTCACTTTCAGATGGCCATTGCCGACCGAATGGCCAGCGGAGCTTCGCGTGCCGACGCCGAGGCGGCGGCGAAGCGCGAATTCGGGAACGCGCTGCTGGTAACAGAAACGGTACGCGATGTTTGGGGGCGGACCTGGCTGGAATCGTTGTGGGGTGATATGCGGTACGGATGGCGGAGCCTGTGGTCGCGTCCGGGTTTCGCAGCGATGGCGACGCTGGCGCTCGCTATCGGCATTGGCGCGGCCACCACCATGTTCAGCGTGCTATACGGAGTCCTGATCGATCCGTTCCCCTACAAAGATGCCGACCGGCTGGTGCTGCTCTCGGTATTCGATCAGGACAAGCGCGGCGAGGAAGGCCGGCGGAGGGCCGTTTCGCTGAACGAAGCGCGCGAATATGAGCGGCTCACGGATGTGTTCGAAGGGTTCGCGTACTCGAACGGCGGCATGGGCGTTCTGGATAGCGGCGGCGTGCCGTACCCGGTGCCGGTGATCACCGTAGGCGGCGGCGTCTTCGAGTTTATAGGGATGCGGACTATGTTGGGCCGGGGAATTCTGCCGCGCGACGGGGAACCGGGCAGCCCGCTGGTGGCCGTGCTGAGTGAAGGAGCGTGGCGGAAGTATTTCGCGGCCGATCCCCATATCGTGAATCGCACGATTCAGGTGGACGGGCAGGTGCGGACGGTGATCGGGGTGGCTCCCAAGCGCTTCGCGTGGTTCACTGGCTCCGTGTGGATCCCGGACCAGAGCAACTTCGTGACGCCGGCCAACCCCCGTGGCGATCGGTACATGCAGGGGCGCCTGCGCAAGGGCGTGCCGATCGCGCGGGCGAATGCGGAGCTGGCAGCGACGGGAAAGCGGTTGCAAGCGGCCTATCCCGCGCTCTATCCCAAGAACATGCAGGTGCGGGGCGTCTATTGCATCGATGACCTGGTGGGCCCTCCATTCCGCGTCACGCTCTACACGCTGGCCGGCGCGGTCTTCATGCTGCTGCTGATTGCATGCAGCAACGTGGCGAACATGCTGCTCTCGCGGGCGACGGCGCGGTATCGCGAGATCGGAGTGCGGATGGCGCTCGGCGCCGGACGGCTGCGCATCGTGCGGCAGCTTCTGGTCGAGGCTCTCCTGTTGGCTGCTGGAGGCGCCGCGATGGGCTCGGCGATCGCGTACGGTGGCGTGCGCGCCCTGCAAATGGTGCTGCCTCCCAATACCTTTGCGGACGAATCGGTGGTGGAACTGAATCTCCCGGTGCTGTTTTTTGCGGTGGCATTGGCGATGATCACGGTACTGTTGTTCGGGCTTGCTCCCGCGTGGGAACTGGTGCGGCGCGACCGCGTCGATTCGCTGCGCGACGTCTCGAAAGCCGCGGGCGATGCCGGCCGCAACAACTGGCTGCGAGACATTTTCGTAGGCGCGCAAGTGGCCATGTCCCTGGTTTTGCTGGTGGGCGCCACGCTGCTGCTGCGCTCCCTCATGGGTGTTTTTACGACGGAACTAGGGTTGGATCCGAAGACCGTCGCGATTGCGAGCCCCGTCTTTGCGCGGGGAGATTATAAGGATGCGGACCGCATACGGGCTCTGATGGATCGCGCGGAGAGCCAGGTGCAGGCGGTGCCAGGCGTTCGCTCGGTGGCACAATCGAGCCTCTACCCCATCGCCTATGCGGGCGTGCCCGCCGAGATTCGCGCCGTTTCCCACGGCTCCGAAAAGACCACGCCGGCGATGGCCAGCGGAGACGACGCCGGTTTGTTGGACGCCGCCGGCTACCGCATCGCACAAGGGCGCTGGCTGACGGATGCCGATGTTGCCGGCAAGCGAAAGGTGGCGGTGATTAACCAGGCCCTGGCGCGGACGCTCAATATCGCCGCCGGACCTCTCGGGCAGCAGGTCACGCTCCACATTTTGAACGCGACCATTCCCTGCGAGGTGGTGGGAGTCTTGCAAGACGCGCCGAATCAAGGGATGGGGCTTCCCGTGCAGCCGGCCATCCATTTGCCGACCTCAGCCTTTCCCGCCCCGCCCGGGATCCTTGTAGTACGGGCCAATGGCCGGGCCACCGGCCTGGTGGAGCCGCTGCGACGGAAGTTGGGCCGAGCTCTGCCGAACACGCGCTTTATCTGGGTTCAGCCGCTCGATTCCTTTGTGCCCGAGCTGGGCGCGCATCGCTTCGCACTGGCCCTGCTGGGGACGTTCGCCATCGCGGGGCTGGTGCTCACGCTCATCGGGCTCTACGCTGTGATGAGTTATGCGGTGGCGAGGCGGAGCTACGAGGTCGGACTTCGTATGGCGCTCGGGGCACGGGCTCTGCAAGTGGTGCGGCTGGTGGCTACAAGAGGGGCCCTGATTGTGGCAATCGGGATTGCGGCAGGCACGGCGGGGAGCGCGGCGGCGACGCGGGCTTTGGCGAGCTACCTCGGGCCCGTTTCGGCGCACGATCCGGTGAGTTACGGTGCGGTGATTGCGGTACTTGCCCTGACGGCCCTGGCGGCCATTCTCGTCCCGGTCGTGAGGGCATTACGCATCGATCCGGCGCGGGCGCTTCGCCACGAGTAGGGAAGTTTCAGGGATCTGCACTATCTAATTTGCGCTTTGGGTAATTCGTGGCCAGACGGGACTGACACTTTGCAAATTAGAGAGGCAAGGACAAGGCATCTTCCGGCGAAAGGGTCAGTTCCGTCTGGTCACGAGTAACCCTCCGCGTCGAGTTACGGCTTGAATGAACTTGCGAAGGTTGATTATGGGGAATGTAAGTGTCACAAATGAATTGTCATCCCGACCGAAGCGTAGCGAAGTGGAGGGACCTGCTGTTTCCGTCAACCAGTCTCAAATGCTTATGGAAAAACCGTTTTGTTCATTAGGAGCAGCCTGACCTGTTGGCGCTGTTGGGGGTTATTTCGTCCTGAAACTCTGTCCTGAAACTCCGGAGCGCCGGCTCGTCAGACCGATCGCACGTCGGGCCCCAGGGCGGAAGGCGACGGCGACCCCGCAAGGCGAGCAGTTGAAATTGCTGCAATAGGTAAGCTGTCAGTGCGCCAAGCAAGCTGGCGTGTTCCAGCCGGTGCAAGACCGGTCCAGGTAAGGCGTAGCGGCCGCCTGGTAGTGAGTGTTGCGTGGTGGAAGGTGACGACTACTGCGAAGCGTACACAACAATTGTGTGGGGTAAGCTATTGAGCCGCGAAAGATACTATGCCGCTGAGGCCGAGGCCGTTGACAGAGCCGAAGGCAACATGTGTGGACCCGTTATGCGAGGGTCTATCGCTCAGCCGTGGTCGAAGACCTTATCACGCACAAAGGGAACAAGTCGGAACTTGGGAGATCTCGCGTTTGGCCGGGCGGAGATACGCCGCACCGGTCCGCATAGGGAAGGTGATGAGCCGAAGCTTATGATGAACGGACGCGAGAAGTCAGTCCCCGTCGTAGTAGCTGTGAAGTCCATGAACGAAGCTGGGCAGCCAGGGGAGGAGTGGATGGAGCCAAGGGCGGGGGCCAAGGGAAATGTGGGCCGGTAAATCACGCTCCGAACTCAGTGTCGGGCAGGCGTGTCACATGCGCTGGGCCACATACGGCATGCCGTGCAATTTTGGCTAAGCCGTCAACTACCCAAGGTGGGAGCCGTATGCGGGAAAGCCGCACGTACCGGCTCTGTGCGGGGGGCGCATAGTAATATGCGTCCCTACCGCGATCCGCATTACTTGCCCAATACACACCAATGCCGAAGTGGAAACGAACACTAGCGAACACGATTGGCTGAGTCAAAAGGGCTAGATTCTACACAATCGGTTCGGCGTGAGTAATCGGATTCGGGTTACCAGAGAAGGAATACACCGCCCAGCCGATCGCAACCAGAAAACTTCGATCCACGAACAGTTGAGGGACGACAGCGGGCAGCGCGTGCGCGACGGGCGAAGGCGGAACTGGAGGCGCTACGGGCCGAAGAGCAGACCTGGAGTTTCTGAGGGTCGCTCTTCAACCGCTTCCGCCGCCGGTGACAACGGCTCGATAAGCTCGCAGTTTTCCGAGGAGGAGAAGTCCTTCGTCAGCATCTCCCGTCGCGAGTCCGTTTCCCGCGTCTCATACTTCGGAGGTGGGCTGGTCTTCATTGCCTCACGTATGAGATCGAAGTGGTAGCGGTCGAAGTTGTATGCGCCGAACCTAGGTAGCTCTTCGGCCTTGGCGGCTCCTCTGCGCAGCGCTTCGTGAGCTTCGTCGAGACGGCCCTCGACCCACAGGAGCGCGGTGCGGGCCCACTGCCGATCGGTGCTGTCCGGATCGGGCTTTCGCGCCTCCATGCGGTCCCACCATAGGCGCGCCCTCCCTGCGTCGCGTCTGAGGATGGCGTGACCAAAGACGAATCCCGCCAGCAGTTCGCCGCGAATGGTTGAATAGCAACGCTCGCCGATCGTCTCTGCTTCAAGCATGGCCTGGATCGCTTCAGCCGTCTGTCCCCGGTCGAGAAAGTATCCGGATATCCAGAGACGCAGGATCATTCCGTCATGTTCTTCGGTGTTGGAAAGAGCTGCCTGCTGAAGCGCTTGAATGTCGTAGTCCCGCGCCCGGGACGGAGTGATGAGGGTGAGGGTGACGCTCGCACTGGCGCGAAGCATGTCCAGGCTGGGCCCTCTGGACAGGAGATTGTAGATATGCGCGCCGTCGGAGTAGTAGTTCTGCACCCGGACGGGAATGAGATTGACGATAGCGGAGATCAGCGAGATAACGGTCACGAGCGAGAGCAACTCTGCGGCTGGCTCCCAGGGGCGGCCAGACGCGGTGAGAGCGGCGCAAAGGGCGAGCAGGCCGAAGCACAGGTCTGCAAACGGGCCGCCAGCGACCATGCAGCACTCGTTGGGGAGGAAGTTCTTCAGGTCTGTCGGGATCAGCGCTGTCTTGCCGGCGATTCCGGGGCCGAAAATGTCCTGCGCGCGGAAACGGAATTTCCAGCTCCCCCTTTTCTTGCTCCAATGGAACGGACCGATGGAAAGGACACGGAGCTTCATTCTCAGCGCGATACCGACGCCTGCGTGACCGCATTCGTGCACCGTTGTTGTAACCAGGATTGCGATCTGGATCAGGACGAGGAGTGTGACAAGGCCGGTGGGCTGCAGATGGCTGGATTTGCGCCAGAAATTCCACCATGCAATGCCCGCGGCAAAAGGCGCCCAGCGGGCCAGGAAGGCGAGAAGTCGATGCCCAAGTCCGCCGGAAATACTGGTAGGCCGGGTGGCCCGCGCGGTGATCTGCGCCAATATCTTGCGCTGAGAGAATATGATGAGTCCGGCGACGCCGATGGCGATCAGAAGCCATGACAGAAGGCGCCACCCGACGAAGAGCGCCCCAAAACGGATGTTAACCAGGCTGGCCGCGATGGCCCAGAGCCGGCCCTTGCCCTTTCCTGTTTGCCACCATGCTGTGGCATAGACTGCAGGGCAGATCACGGCCAGCGGTATCACAACCGCAGGAGTTCCTAAGATTGTCCACGCGGGAGGAGGCCCATGGAGCGAATACAGGGGGGCATTTAGACGAAACAAGTGAAAAGAATTGCGCAGGACTAAAACCAAGGCGAAACCGCAGCCTGCCGCGGCATATCCGAACAGCCATCTCAACAGTTTCGCGACTTTGACCACGTAGCTCATGGATTAGTTCCAGGCAAGGATACGAATCAGGTGCAAGAACCATGTTGGCTTAGCGCCTGTACACACTGCCGTGTGTAGATTGGCCTCTGTTACGCGCCACTGTCCTGCGAACGGAGGGAATATTCTTGACAAGCGTTTGCCCGCAATCTGAGCAAACGAATTTGTAACGGCATCCACTGTTTTTGAGCCTGATCATGCCAGTATTTGTGAGTTGCATGCGGAGGGCCAGATCGCGAACAAAGAACTTAGCGGCAGTAGGGTGTCAACAGCTGTACACGCGGTGTGATTGCCGGGCTACGCTCTGGGGGACAGAGAGCGCCGGGATAAACCGGCACATTGTAGGGGATGAAAGAGCCCTACGGAAAAGGAGAAGCGACTCCATTCTGGCCTCGAGTCTTGCCTGTGATCTCGCGAGGGATCATAGCGAAGCGTAGACAGAGGGGGGAACGGGGAACTCGGGGACGGGGGGGAACTCGGGGACGGGGGAACTCGGGGACGTCAAACAGACGGGAAGTTTACTTGAAATACAGCGGTTAACCATCGGTGTACGGACGACCTTTTCGGACGACCTTTTCGGGGACAGGAAGATGTGAAGAAATTGATTTCCTTTAGTTTTCGCGATTTTATTTTTGATCCCAAATGCTTGCCGACACCCCAGCGGTCGCTTATACGGCATCCTAGAGCGTTTTTTTAAAGCCGAGTTCACTGCAAATTTTTAAAATCGATTTTTTCACATCTTCCAGACGGAGTAACCCCCAATCTGCATTATGGCGGTTGTTCCGTCCCCGAGTTTCCCCGGGTCGTTGTCGCGCCTAGTCCTCTAGCGAGTGTCAGGTACGTGGTTCAAGTTCCGCGCTTGAAGAGCCTACCCGCTGCCGCCGAGAAGCCTTAGAGTTGCAAGCCACGGGAGCGCGGCGTAAGCTTTGTCCGTTGGCCAGCGTCCCCCGCCACCTACAACGAAAGCGAACCCATTCACCCTTAGGAGCAGCATTATGACCGTCCGCTTGGGCTGGGCCCAAACCCTGCCTTTCTGCCTCGCGACCCTGATTGCTTCAGCACTTCTCACAAAAACTCCGCAAGCCGCGGCAGCCACAGCGCCTGTGGCTTACGTTTACGTCCAGACCGCCGCCGGCATCAACGCCTATGACGCCAGCCCCGCCGGTCAACTCACCCTAATCAAAGGTTCGCCTTTTTCTGTCTCCGGTCTCCTGTCAGGCGATAACGGCAAGTATTTGATTGGCGTTGGGACCGACAATTTGCACGTCTACTCGGTTGCCGCAAACGGCGCGGTGGGCAAGCAGGTTTCGCAAATCAGTACCCAGGTGTATGGTGGCTCCGAATGCGGCGATACCGACCATCTGGGCGCGCTGCTCGACCATACTGGCAAGTATTTGTATGTGTCACTTGCCGGCTATACAAACGGCAATCCGACGCCTTCTGAGTGTGCAGCCTTGCAAACGTACACGCTGGCAGCGAACGGCACTTTAACTTTTGTGGGCGACACTGAAGATACTCAGGCAGTCCACCAATACGCCTACCCCATACCGCTCGGCGCGATCGCCAGCAACGACCAGCTGGCATACACTGCGCAGGGTCAGCAAGAAGGGAGCGTATTACTCGGCTTTAAAGCAGACTCGGCAGGCGCAATGCTGCTGAACCCGGCGTTTAGTGTGACTTACCCACCGTTCAACCCGTCCGTTGAAAGCGGAAATTACGCCCCGCAATTCGTGGCAGCTGACCCGGCCAGCCATTTGGCGGTGGTATTAAATGAACCCTTTTCTTCGGCTCCGCGCAGTTCTTGGCCTCGTTTTCTATCAACCCCTCAACGGGCGCCATCACTTCGACGAATACTTACGCCGACATGCCCACAACCAACCCCACAGTCAACTCCACATCAAACGTGAATTACTACGGGGATCTGCGCATGTCTCCCTCAGGCAAATTGCTGGCTGTTGCCGGCGGGTCTGGGCTACAGTTCTTCCACTTCAATGGAGCCGCGCCGATAACGCCAGCTAGTGGTTTGGTGCTACCCGCCATTAGCTTCGGTTGGTTGTCCTGGGATGACAGCAACCATCTGTACGCGCTTAGCTATAACCAGCAACAGCTGTATGTTTTGACAGTTACGTCTTCGGGTGTCGTTCAGGCACCAGGATCGCCTTACAGCGTAAAGCTGTCTCCAGTGCAGGCTAATCTCATCGTGGTACCGAAGTAGCTGCGGCTGACCTTTTTCGGGGACAGACCTTTTTCGGAGACAGACGGAGTAACCCCCAATCCGCATTACGGTGGTTGTTCCGTCTGGAAGATGTGAAGAAATTGATTTCCTTTAGTTTTCGCGATTTTATTTTTGATCCCAAATGCTTGCCGACACCCCAGCGGTCGCTTATACGGCATCCTAGAGCGATTTTTTTAAGCCGAGTTCACTGCAAATTTTTAAAATCGATTTTTTCACATCTTCCTGTCCCCTCAACTTGTCCCCTCAACTTTCCCAAGTGCATCGCCTACGCAGTTATTGAGACCGGAGACACCCGGGGCGCTGCTCGTGCCGCCTGCTAGGCGCTGTACTGGCCACTGAGCGTCGCCGTCTGGGGCCTGCTCTTGAGTCTGGCTTCATTCACGATGGGCAGGACCTCCGGATCGGATTCGAAGTTCAATTTAGTGGTCAGACGGGACTGTCACTTACGGAAACGAGAGTCTGCTACGGGTGGAAGGTGAGCTCACGTTGCCTTCGCTCTGTGACGATGTTTCGCGGCGTCCTCGCTTCTGTAGAGCTTCGGAAAATGGCGGCCAGTTTACCACTCTTAGCAAAGCTGCAGTCCCGTCTGACCACAAATCTTGACCACAAATCTCCTTTTAGTAATTAGTTCGTCCCGGAAATACCGTCCCGGAAATACCCCAGAGCCACACGCTTCAGCCATGCACCCACCGCGTTGACCGGCTCATGCATCCGGTCAGGGGGCTGGTCGGGCGGTAGTTCTTACGGGCTCTTCGACTGCCTCTGGCTACAATGGCCGAATGAAAACGTCCATCGTTTTGATGTTCACTTTGATTGCCGGTGGTCTATCTTCGCTGGAGCGCCGGGGCGTGGCGAAGGAGGTTCAGGTGCGTGGCTATTGGACTGATCCCGCGAGCGGGCTCATGTGGGCCGGGAAGGACAGCGGTAAAGACGTGAGCTGGAAAAGTGCGGTGAAGTACTGCCGCGATCTCCGGTTGGCCGGGTACTCGGACTGGAGGCTGGCGACACTTGCCGAGTTCGGGACGATCTTCGACCGCAACGCGAATGCTCCCGGATTAGCTGGTTCGGGCAAAGACAATCTCTTTACTTATCACGTGAAGGGCAATCTGCTTCTGACAGGTGATGAGTGGAGCAGTGAGCGGATAAATGATGATCGCGGACATCCTTCGGCTTACGCGTGGTACTTCGATTTCAACGAAGGAAGGTCAGACAATGAACCAAGTGGGTTCCCCTACTCCTCTTCCCTTAAGCGCGCGTTGTGCGTGCGTGGGCCCGGAAAATAAGGGTCAGTTTGTTAGCGGGAAAGGGGGAAAGCGGGAAAGGGGGAAAGCAGAATTTAGTGGTCGAATTTAGTGGTCAGTAGGGAGTTTAGTGGTCAAGAATTTAGTGGTCGAGATTTGTCGTCTGACGGGACTGGAACTTTGCTGGAAGTGGTAAACCGCCACCATTTTTCAGAAGTTTTACTCCGTTTTTCTAAGTGGCAGTCCCGTCTGTGTGGCCACTAAATTTATAAGATTCTTCTTCTCTTCCACTTTGACGTGTCTAAAGGAGCCTCTCTCGATGGGGTACGTTTCGTCCCCGCCAGATCCAACTCCGTTTGGTACGGTGTGCACCCGTCCGGTGACCGTATGATGGTCCGACAGGAACATTTCATGGAATCTGCCATTGCGACCACCGCGCTCACCAAATCGTTCGGCCGGGAAACCGCGCTCCGCGACGTCTCGCTCTGCATTGCACCAGGCTCCGTCTTCGCCCTCGTAGGAGCGAACGGCGCCGGAAAGACAACCCTCCTCAAGATCCTCATGAACATCCTCGTCCCCACCACCGGCCACGCCCACATCCTCGGCTTGCCCTCATCTGAACTCCGTGGCCACGCCTTCACCAACATCGGCTACGTCTCCGAAAATCAGGAGATGCCGGAGTGGATGACCGTCACTCGTTTCCTTAACTTCGTCCGCCCCTTATATCCGCAGTGGGATCACGCCCTCGAAGCCTCGCTCCTCCAGCGCTTCGATCTTCCCCTCAACCGCCGCCTCAAGCGCCTCTCCCGCGGCATGCGCATGAAAGCCGCTTTCGTCAGCTCGCTCGCCTACCGCCCCTCACTCCTCGTCCTCGATGAACCCCTCTCCGGCCTCGATCCCCTCGTCCGCGATCAGCTCGTCCAGGTCCTCCGCCTCCTCGCACGCGAAGGCATGACCATTCTCCTCTCCTCCCACGACCTCGCCGAGATCGAAGACTTCGCCACGCACCTCGGCTTCCTTGAAAAGGGAACTCTCCTCTTTGCCGAAGGCATTCCCGAACTAACAGCCAGATTCCGCGAAGTCTCCGTCCCTTACCAGTCGGCCCTGCCAGCATCGATTCCCTCAACCTGGTGGCAGCCCGAGATTCGCGATGGCTCTCTGCGCTTCGTCCTCGCCAATGCCACCTCTGAAGAGATCGCCGCGATCCACCAGCACTTCCCCGAGCCCCTCACTCCCCGCGTCGAGCCCATGACTCTCCGCGCCATTTTCATAGCCATCGCCGAATCTAAGTCGCCAGCCTCGACCTTGCCCAGTCCCAGTCTTCGACCAACGGGAGGGCCACGCGAAGTGGCTGCCCACACGGCAGGTGCCCTCTGAAGCAGACCCTCCATCTGTTCCGCAAAGACCTCTGCCAGTTCTGGCTGGAGACCTCAATGTCCGTCTTCGTGGTCTTCGCCGCAGCGTTCACTGACCATTACCTCTGGATCGCCGATCCCAACGACAGCATGCCCTTTGCCTGGCGCGTCGCTCATGACCCGCTCAGGCTTCTCGCCTACGCCTTCGTCATCCTTATGCCCCTCAGTTGGTGGCTTCTCATCGAACGCATAGTGCATGCCGAAACGCTCATCGGTGACAAACAGTTCTGGATCACGCGGCCCATCGACTGGAAGTCACTTCTCTCCGCCAAGCTCCTCTTCCTTTTTGTCTTTCTCTACCTTCCGTTCGCCATCGCGCAATGCATCGAACTCAACCGCGCCGGCTTCCCCATTCTCCCTGCCCTCCCCGGCCTGCTCTTTCTCCTCATCCTCGTCACCGGTATCCTCGTCGTCCCCCTGCTTACGTTGGCTGTTCTCACCAGGAACTTCACCCGCTCGCTCCTCACCCTGCTCGGTCTTCTCCTCGCCGTCGCAGCCCTTGCATACGCGGCCAACAAGTTCGACTCCAACAGCGTCTCCACTCCTTATTCTGATCGCTTCTCCGTTCCTATCCTGCTCGTCTTCGCCGGATTCGCCATTGTCGTTCAATATGCACGGCGAATGACCTGGCTCGCTCGCGCCATTCTTCTTCCCCTTCCCCTTGTCATAGCTCTGATCGCCATGTTCATGCCCAACGCATCCATGGTCGAATCTGCTTATCTCCGCCCCGACCATCTCGCCGTTGATCCGGTCCATCTCACCCCGGCCTCCGGCATATTCATGCGCCAAGGCTCAGACGACGGCATCTTCGAACTCGTCTTCCCGATGAACGCGGAAGGTGTAGCTCCCAACCACGCCGTCCTCATCGACAACATTCTCGCCACCATCGAAGACGCTTCCTGGACCTCGGACTGGCAGGTCGTTTACAACCATAACGTTCTCCCCGGTAACTATCACACCGAACTTGTCGTGCATCTCAAGAGCAAAGACTACGAACACCTCCGCACCTCGCCCCACACCTTGAAACTTCATTTCGCCCTTACCGAAGTTCAAGCCGGACACGTCACCACCATTGATCATCCGAATCAGAACTTCTCCATCTCATCCTTCGGCATCTGCGCTCCCTCCGTCATGAGCCGATACTTCGACGACAACCGGTCCATTCTCTGCCGCTCGGCTCTCCATAGCCCTGACCTCACCTTCATCCGCACCACAGGCTCAACCATCGGCTGCGACGCCCAGGCTTCCCAACACGATGTCTCCCTCGGCGCCTGGGAAGGCTCACTCAACAACGATCCGGCCGAATTCGGCCTCACCTCCGTCTGGAATCACTCCATTCATCTCGCGAACCTATCTGCCGATACCAAGGTTTCCCGCTGCCCGGACCGTCCCTTACACTTCACCCACTACACCCTCGTTCGCCGCATCCAGACCGAACTGACCATCCCCCACTTCCGCTTTCCGGCCCCAGCATCCAACACCATCACTTTGCCCCCTCACCTCCCCTGATGGTTCGCGGCTGGGGAAACCGGGATTTATTCGTCGGATTTATTCGTCAGACGGGACTGGGACTTTTCAGACGCAGCTTTCTACGGATCGAAGGTGAGTTGGCGTTGCCTTTGATCTGTAACAATCTTCTCGCGGGGTCCTCGCTTTTGTAGCGCTAGCTGCCGTTGCGTGGCCCTCTCAAGATCTTGAATAAACTCTGCAGTTCCCAGCGGGCGCCCTGTGTGTGTTCGTTGACAAGAAATGCGGTGACAGGAAACCTATTTACCGTCCGTTAAGAGTGTTACACTCGCTGCGATATGCGTACTCCGTCGCTGCGTTGCCCAGGTTCGATTCGTGGCACTCTCTGTTTTCCCAAAGTACCAGTTCCGGTCTGACCACAAAACTCCTAAACTCGGCCCCTTGATTAGCCCGCACCGAACGTTCCAAACTCTGTAGCTAAATACGATTGGGACTCGACACTACGAGTAAACTGTCCCGAGACTCTAAAGACGATGCCGACTTCCAGCAAGCCAATCCCTGAATATGTAACGCAGGCTGTGGAGTTTTATGAACGCGGTGCCTACAGGAATCGGATAGGCTACCTGCTAATAAAAAGCCTGCAACTTTTCATTTCGGCCTTCCTAACAATCGTAAGTCTGATCGACAGCAGTTTCGTTCACAAGTATCAGGCTCTGATCATTGGCATAATGGGGGCCTCTCTTCTGTGCCTTGAAGGGATTCAGCAGACGCTCCAACTTCAGCCTCTTTGGGTAAAATATCGAGCCACCTATAATGTCTTGAGGCGCGAGCAGATGTTGTATGAAAATGGGGCTAACTCGGCGACAGCATACCTATTGCGCAACTAGAATTCACTGCCCGGCGCCCCGAAACCGCGTTATAGCGAAGGGTATCGTGTCAACCTTCGGTCCTCAAGTCGAACGAGAACACCCTGAGTGGCGGCGATCTGGATGATGCAGCCCGGCGATGCGGAGATTGCTGGACGTTCCCTGCATGGAACGTTCTAGAGTCGGGCCCCTGAGCCCTCGAATTTAATTTTGCTAAACCAAGTACGGTCAATCCGAATCTATTACGTATAGGAGAAAACAGACACTAGCCTTGCTTGGAAGGGGAACTTAGTTCGCTAGTTCGCTTTTTCGCATCATTCACACGGCATCATGGCAGGCACGAAGCCAGACGTCGCTGGCAGAAGCGACTTTCCACTCTTTCCAAGCTGCATTCCTTCGCCCCACGGGAACACGAGTTTCTCTGGTGCGTTTCCGCGACCATAGCGCGGATCGTTTCCAACGCCGCTTCGCGGCCATCAGCCTCAGGGCTAGAGCGTTTTCACAAGGGGTGCAAAGCGAAGAAGGAACACCGAAGCGGAACCTTCTGCTAAGACCCGGGGTCCCGAACCCGGATTTTCTGCCACGCAGCGCAAGAGGCCGCGCGTGCGCCTTTCAGTAAGGAAGGGCGCATGAAGTGTGCCAAAGCCACCAAGCTCCACAGGAAATCCGGGGGCAAGGTCAGATTGCTGGGGTGAAAAGAATCCCTGCACATACCCGCTCACGCTACACCGTAGTATTTGTGAAAACGCTTCAAGGCAACGCTGATCTTTGACAATCGATGTCTATCCAGTGGGCGGTGGCCGGCAAAACCTCCCCGCCCGCGAGCCAAAACAACGCCGGGCGTGGACCACCCGGTTCCCATGCCCCCAGCGTCACACGAAGACAAACGTGATCGCCCTAAGGGCACCGTAAGCTGAACGCTAGAGACCGCCGAACCCGAAGAATTCCCGCAGCAGGCGAATTACCACGCTTACCACGCACTTTTTAGCCATTTCCCGGACCCGGATTTCCTGCCACGATGCACTCGAGAGAACCGTGTGTGCGCCTTTCCGTGAAGAAAGGCGCATGAAGTTCACCGAAGCCACCAAATTCCACAGGAAATCCGGGGGAGAACCCCGGCCCGCCCTCCGATCCGCCATCGATCGCGAATTCACAGAGCTGACGAAAGAAGACCGCCGAACCCGAAGAATCCCCGCAGCAGGCGAATTAGCACGCTTACCACGCACTTTTTAGCCATTTCCCGGACCCGGATTTCCTGCCACGATGCACTCGAGAGAACCGCGTGTGCGCCTTTCCGTGAAGAAAGCGCATGAAGTTCACCGAAGCCACCAAATTCCACAGGAAATCCGGGGGAGAACCCCGGCCCGCCCTCCGACCCGCCATCGATCGCGAAATACACAGAGCTGACGCACAAGAGACCGCCGAACCCGAAGAATCCCCGCAGCAGGCGAATTAGCACGCTTACCACGCACTTTTTAGCCATTTCCCGGACCCGGATTTCCTGCCACGATGCACTCAAGAGAACCGCGTGTGCGCCTTTCCGTGAAGAAAGCGCATGAAGTTCACCGAAGCCACCAAATTCCACAGGAAATCCGGGGGAGAACCCCGGCCCGCCCTCCGACCCGCCATCGATTCGCGAATTCACAGAGCTGACGAAAGAAGAGACCGCCCAACCCGAAGAATCCCCGCAGCAGGCGAATTAGCACGCTTACCACGCACTTTTTAGCCATTTCCCGGACCCGGATTTCCTGCCACGCTGCACTGGAGAGAACCGCGTGTGCGCCTTTCCGTGAAGAAAGCGCATGAAGTTCACCGAAGCCACCAAATTCCACAGGAAATCCGGGGGAGAACCCCGGCCCGATCGTGAGCGCCAATGCAAGAAAAACCAGGCTCATTGACGATTTCATAGCCGGAGCGCGCCGAGTACATCGCCGGCACATTCGGCGTGCCGTTCAGGAAACCAGTAGCGCATGTAGACCGCAACAGCGGTAATCTCTGTCTGTCCACGCAGCACTATGCCGTCCACGGGAATGCATCCCTGTTCCCACCAAAGCTCCCACCAGATTGCACCTCAATTCTCCGGAGGCGACCGCGATTGACTCCAGCCCAAAGTCATCTCCGCCATGCAGCCCATGAGCAGAAGGGCAATGAGTGCGCCGATCGCTTAGCTAAGCCGAACTTCCCCGAGATACCAAGATGTGGGTAAGGATGCGGTTGCCGATCTGCATGTTCTGCGGCGGCACGACAGCAAACGAAGCCCGGAGGATCTCACGGAGTCCCTCCGAGCTTGAATTGAAATGGCAAGAACCATTACTTCTCCGACGCAATCAGCACGACTTCATCCTTCGATTGGCTTCTGGCCAACTCCTTTTGCCGCGAGTTGATCCGTATCTGGTTGCCGAGAGTGCTGTGCCGGTTCCACACTTCGGCGAGGAAATACTGTTGGCCGTAGCAATAGAAGACCAGCTTCGCGTCGGTAGTGGGCTTCTGCGACCTGCTTGAAGTCGAAAGAACGAGGGTCGCTGCGTTCGAATTCACGTTGTGGACGGAGAGTGTCGATCCGCCCCAGGGTCCCACGGACGTGACTTCATACTCGCCAGCGGGAAACTGGACATTCCCGGCGGTGAATTCAAAGGGCACAGTTATCTTCAGGCGAGTAGTTTGCGCTTGGGCGGCTGCGCTCATCAGCAGCGCCAGGGACATCGCGATTGTTAACAGATTCTTTTTCACGGTAGGTCTCCTTTTGTGATGGCCGAGCCCTTGCGAACTTGGTCTCACAGTGGAAAGCGGGGCAACCGCCAAATCCCCGCCACCTTTTCCAACAAATATTTTCTGGCCTGAAGGGCAGACCGTGACCTGGTCCTCAATTCGACGTGAATTGCGCCTATAATCGCGCAACTGGAAATGGGCAGGTTATGGGACCTGAACCGGGCGAAATCACGCAATTGCTGCAGCAATGGCGAACCGGCGACCGGCAAGTGGAGGAGAGGTTGTTTGATCTCCTGATGCCGGATCTTCACCAGATCGCCGAACGCTGTTTCCGTCGCGAACGGTCCGGTAATACCCTCCAGCCAACCGCGCTGGTGAACGAAGCATTCCTTCGCCTGGCGAAGTCAAAGGACCTTGATTGGCAGGATCGCGGTCATTTCCTCGCGATATCGGCCAGGGTGATGCGTCGTTACCTGATTGACCACGCGCGGGTCCGGCCCGACATTCTGTTTCTGCCTATGGAAGGACTTCCGGAGCGCTTCCTGGGCACCCGCACCCCGTCGGAGCTGGTGATTGCGGTTGACGAGCTGCTCGACGAGCTGGAGCGGGAATCGCCCTCGAGACGAGCCTTGGTGGAACTCAAGTTCTACCTGGGGTCAACCGATCAGGAGACCGCCGATGCGCTGGATATGACCTTGCATACCATGCAGCGGGAGTGGTACCGGGCTCGCCGCTGGCTGTTTGAACGACTGACAAGGGAGCCATGATTAGCAGCCGCGAAGAAGACGAACGGGTGATGGAGATACTGGCGGCCGCTCGCCGGATGCCGGCGGGGGAGCGCGAGGCCTACCTGCGAACCGCCTGCGCGGGGGACGAGAACCTGCGCCGCGAAGTGGTGGATGCGCTCTCGTGGGAAGAACGCATGGGTGGATTCCTGCAGCAGCCGGTGGCCGTGATCGCGGACGGAAATCCGGAGTCGGCGGTCACGGGGGCTGTGCAATTTGCCGCGGGGCGGGAGATCGGGCAATACCGGCTCGAGTCGAAGCTGGGTGAGGGCGGCATGAGCACCGTCTGGCTGGCCCTCGACACCCGGCTTGGCCGCCGGGTGGCGATCAAGTTTCTCTCCGGCGATATCGCCGATACGGAGGCCCGCCGCCGATTTCAGCGAGAGGCGCAGATGGCCTCTTCGCTGAATCATCCGCACATCGTTAGCGTGTATGACATTGGTGAATTTGAGGGGCGGCAGTACCTGGTCACGGAATATGTCGACCGCGGGACGCTGAAAGACTGGGCTAAGGAAAAGCGAAGGTCGCCGAAGGAAGTCGCCGAGTTGTTGACCGGCGTGGCCGACGGGCTGGCTGCCGCGCATCAAGCGGGCATCCTGCACCGGGACATTAAGCCGATGAACATTCTGGTGGCCAGAAACGGCTACGCCAAGCTGGCCGACTTCGGCCTTGCGAAGCTTGCCGAAAACGGCAGGATCGACCTGGCGGCAAGTTTGCCGGAAGGGCCGACGCGCCCGGGACTGATCCTGGGCACGATCGCCTATATGTCTCCGGAGCAGGCTTCAGGCCAGCCGCTGGATTCGCGCAGCGATATCTTTTCCTTCGCTGTCGTGCTCTACGAAATGCTCTCCGGCAAGCGCCCATTTGGCGGCCGGACGGATCTAGAGGTCCTGAAGACCATCATCCACGGCGAATTGCCGCCGTTGAGCGAAGAGGTCCCGGAGGCGTACCGAAACGTGGTTGAGAAGGCATTGGAGAAGATTCCGGCGGACAGATACCAGTCCATGCGGGAGATGGTTGTGGATCTGCGGCGAGGCCAGCGCTCGCAGCGTTTGCCTGCGCCAGGTGTGGAAGGGGCGATTGCGCCTGTGGAGGGTGGCGTCGCATCACCCGGGCAACTTGCGGAAGAGCTTTCGCCGGAATCCGAGCCGCCGCGCTCCCGGCAGAGCCCCCCGCCCGCAGAAAAATCCGGCCTGCGCCCAAAGCGTACGCTCACGATTCTCGCCTCATGCTGCGCGTGTGTTCTGCTAGTGGGTGCAGGATGGTTTGCCTACAAAAAATGGCATTCCAACCTTCCGGCGACGCCTGTCCAGCGCACCCTCACCCGGCTAACGTCTGACGACGGCCTGCAGACCGGAGCTACCTGGTCGCCCGACGGCCGCTTCATCGCCTACGCCTCTGACCGCGGCGGAAAATTCGACATCTGGGTTCAGCAGGTTAGCGGCGGAGACCCCATCCAGATCACCAAAGGGCCCGCCCAGAATTGGCAGCCGGACTGGTCGCCCGACGGCAAGTACATCGCCTATCGTTCCGAGGAAGGTGACGGCGGAATCTACATCACACCCGCGCTGGGCGGAGCAGGTCAGCAGCGCAAGATCGCATCCTTCGGTTACTCCCCTCTTTGGTCGCCGGATAGTTCGACGATCTTGTTACAGCGGACTGGTTTCCCGGGCAAGAAGATATATGTCATAGGCCTCGACGGAAGCCCACCCCGAGAGGTGCTGACCTATCAGGAAAGAAACCAAGCCGTGATTTTCTCCACATGGCATCCGGATGGCAGGAGAATTACGTCCTGGGTCGTAGATGAGGCCTCGAGTCTCGTCTCCGCGACCATTCCGCAACTTTGGACAGAGCCCCTTGACGGCGGTCCGGCGGTCGAAACAAGGTTTCCGCCCGAACTCCAGAAGCAGATCGAAGCCGTAGCGGCGACGCCCGGCGTTGCAGTGTTCAGAACGGATTTCAGGTTCGCCTGGGCGCCATCGGGCAATGCC
Organism: uncultured Acidobacteriaceae bacterium; assembly: GCA_963834205.1. GTDB lineage: Bacteria > Acidobacteriota > Terriglobia > Terriglobales > Acidobacteriaceae > PALSA-350. Next base: position 333,240 of record CAWIBI010000043.1, read on the forward strand.
ATTTACTTCGAACGCACCTTTCGCGGAGCAAGAAATGTCTGGCGGATGACCGTCGACCCTGTCGCATTGCAGGCCGTAAAGGTTGAGCGCTTGACCACCTCTCCGGGACTCGATGCCGAGTTCGCCATCTCTCGAGACGGAAGTAAGCTGGCATTCACAAGCGAACGTCAGCAGATTCGAGGCTGGGAAGTTCCCTTGAACGCCAATGGCGGACGCATAACGGGTCCGGGGCAACCCGTCACCTCTCCCGGAATCGAGGCCTGGGCATTCGATCTCTCGCCAGACGGTCGCAAATTAGCTGTAGGGGGCGACCGTGACGGTCGTATAGGAATATGGGTAACGCCCGTCCCGAATAGGGGAGAAGAACCAATGGTGCCGGATGATGCTTACCTCCGAGATGGCCCGGTATGGTCTCCAGACGGCAAGTGGGCAGCTTACGCGCGCCACCCGGCTTCAAATTCTTCGAACACCTCCTCCCAGGTCGTCGCATGGTCGACCGAAAGCCACAACGAATATTCAGTTGGACCAGAGACCTCAAACGGCAGAATGGTGTGCGACTGGTCCCGCGACGGGAAATCACTACTCATCGTGCAATCGAATGACCCTACAAGTCGGCCCGAAATATGGCAGCTGCCCATAGATAACTCCAAATCCGAATCTTCCGCGCGAAGAATTGCTTCCGACCCGAACTACGAGCTGTATCAGCCTCACATGTCGCCGAACGGGCGCTGGATTGTCTTCGAGGCCGTAAGCTATCTGTCCCATAGCGCGGATTCCACCCTCTACACCATCCCGTCTGCCGGCGGACCACCGGAATCATGGAACCGCATTACAGACAGCAGGCAGTGGGACGACAAGCCACGATGGTCTCCCGATGGCAAGACGATCTACTACCTCTCGGACCGCAGAGGCTTCTTCAATCTGTGGGGGGTGCACTTCGATCCTGTGAACGGGAGACTCCAAGGCAAACCGTTTCAGGTCACTTCATTCGAGAGTCCAAATCTGACGATTCCCCGGGAAATCCCGGCAGTCGACATTTCAATTGCCTCCGATCGTCTGATATTGCCCCTGGCGCTGACCTCCGGCAACATCTGGATCCTGGACAGCGTGGATCGCTAGCATAACAGGCTGAAGATTTTGCGCGGAACCCGATGGAGCATTCTCAACTCTCACCGAACAGCCTCAACGAGAGTTGTCTGATGCCTAAGGCATTCATTCAATTGGTGGGCCCACCAGGACTTGAACCTGGAACCAACGGATTATGAGTCCGCTGCTCTAACCATTGAGCTATAGGCCCTTCAACAACTTACGGCGATATCGCCTCTTCCGTCACACTCCAATGTCCCGCCAGCTTCATGATTGTAAACGCATCTGTTCCCGCCTCGCCCAAAGGGAGCGAGTGTATACGTCGGTTTCACTCCCGGACACCCTCTGTAAACGGCTGTGCACACAGGCAAGATGAAACTGGCCTCTAATTCCCTGAATTCTTGCTTTCGTTGCCCTTCCGCGATTTGGATAGAGAATTGCTATCTCAAACAATGTTGGTCGCAGTCGAAATGAACCAACCTCGGGGGAGGGCTGGCGAAGTCGACTGTGTTGGAGACGGGAAGCATTTTCGAGGAGAAGATTCTTCCCGTTTTCCATTTATCGGGCACGCCTCCCAAATCCTTCCCGCGGCGGGGTTTCCATGAAAATTCATTTTCTTGTCGGCCTCACTTGCTTGGTTATGGCCGCCGCGGCGGCCCCTCAGCTAACGTTAAACAACGATTCAATTGAAAAGATGGCGACGGCCCGGTTGGACGATGACGTTATTGTTGCCATGATCCAGAATCAAGCCGGGCATTACGACCTGACTCCTGACACTTTGATCGCCATGAAGAGAGAGGGAATTTCCAACAAGGTGTTGGCTGCCTTGGCCGCGAAAGGCGGCGCGGCCGCCGTGACAACCGCGGCACCAGCCACAGCACCACCGCCTGCATTCGTCGCCGATTCCTACGAAGATTTCGATATCGGCGTCTACCGAAAGCTTAGGCAAGCTTGGATCCCGGTAGCCTCCGAACTAGTGAACTGGAAGACGGGTGGAGTCTTAAAAAGCCTCGTTACGGATGGCATCATCAAGGGGGACGTGAATGGTCGTCTTATCGGTGGGTCGAGCTCAACTCAGGTAAACACACCCCTCGAATTCCTCATCAAAACAGCGGACGGAGTCGATGCGACGGATTTTCAGCTCGTTCACATGCACGACAAAAGCGACGCGCGCGAGTTCCGCACAGTGACGGGTGGCATTTTCCACGCGTCCGGTGGCGCAACGCGAGATCGAATCGCGTTTGAACAGACCAAGATCGCGAAGCGAACGTACAAACTTATGCTGCCTGGCAATCTGGACCCGGGCGAATACGCGTTTCTGGCTCCGGGCCTAACCAACTCCACTGCGAGCGGCTCGACGGGCAAGGCATACACTTTTCGAATCGTGGAATAGGGAAAGCGCCGCGTCACCATCCGGCTTAGCGCCGTGCAAAACAACGATGGTCAAGGAAGAAGCCTGTTAAGCCCGCGTCGACTCACCTCAGTCTAGTAACAAATCAGACCCTACGGCAGAACTTGCCTCGAAAGCGGCTCAAGGCGAGTCTCCCGTCAACTCGTAGCGACGAAGCAATGAAACTGTAGTAAGAGCCGGTGGATACCTTTCGTGCTCTTTCACGGGATTGATATTTGAAGGACCATACCTATGGCATCAGCCAGAAGCTATACCTTCCTAGCCTGCCTGTAGCTGACGATCCCTTCTTTTTGACCTGCTTTGCAAGCTGCCTTGAGCCACACCGCGCAGGTGAGGTCTCAGATGATAGACAAGCGTTACTGCGTCCGCATTAGGGCGCCTCAGCCGAATACCTACATAGTGATCGCAGCAAGCGCAGAAATTCACGGCGAACATTTGGTCTTCTTGAACTCTGAGGGCCAACCGCTGTTCCTATTCTTGTTGGAGATCGTTGAAAGCTGGTGCGAGTCAGAACTGTTGAAATGTGCCCCAAGCTGAGATTCCTAGGTTGTGCCATGGCGTTCGCTATTCGCCACTTCAATCGTTCGCCTGTGCCTCTCCCTCAACTTCGCTCTTTTTGGTATTCATCGAGAGCATCGCTTAGCTGTTCTAGACCCGTTGCTGTCATCTCGGGGTCGCCGCCAATACCGACCCGGAAGTGTTCGGGCATCTCAAAGAAGCGACCGGGAACGACGGAGGTGTCGTAGTTAAAGCGGAGCATCCGGCAAAACTCATCTACGGAGCCATGCTTCAGCTTGGGAAAGATGACCGTTCCCGATTGCGGCCGGAAAACTTCAAGATCGCTCCTCGCATCGAGAAAGTGGTCCAGCGCACCGCGGTTGACCTGCAACAGCTTCCTGGCTCGCTCCGTAATCTCGTTCAGATGGTCGAAAGCGATCACACCTAGCAGTTCCCCAGGATGCACAGCGGTGTTACCGAAAAGATCGCTGAGCCTCCAGATCCGTTCTGCCATCGCGGGTGGCGCGACTATCCAGCCGCAGCGAAGTCCATTCAGGCCGTACGTCTTCGTCAGGCTGCTGGTAACGATGAAGCCTCCGAGATGAAAGCAGGAACGGACCTTCCGGTCGAATGTCATATCAAGATAGACCTCGTCCACCAAAACCCAGGCGCCTACTTTGGCCGCGGCCTCGCGGAGTTGGATCAAGGTTGACTCCTCGGTCAAGGCGCCCGAAGGGTTGTGAAGATTGCTAAGGACGATCAAGCGCGTCTTTGCGGTTAGCTTGCTTCCGATTTCCTCTAAATCGATCTGGAAGTCGTTTTCACTACGACGATCAAAGCGAACAACGTTCGCGCCAACATAGGAGGCGACGTCCAGCAGCGGTCCATACGTAGGCCTCTCAATCAAGACATCGTCACCTGCCGCCAGCGTGGTAGCCATTACCAGGTGGTTCGCCATCGAAGTGCCATTGGTCGCTACGACGCACTCCGTCTTCACTCCGCATTTGCGAGCCAGTCGTTCCTGAAGGGGCCCATATCCATAAATCGGTGGCCCATTGACCTCCGGATCCGCGATGGACACGGGAAGTGACGACAGTGGATAGTTCACAATGCCGCTCGTGGCCAGGTCGTATCTCGTGGGAGAGCGGAGCTTGGCCCACTGGAGGTATGACGATGCCACCGCGCGAGCCTCAAAATTCAAAGCTCATTCCCCTTTCTCTCCCGGCAGGTACCCACACCGCAGCAAGCGGGTCGAGAGTGGAGCCCCGAGAGGCGCCGGACTGAGGGTTAGCGGGGTGCGTAATGGGAGAGTCCACACCTCGCTTTATCGGCAAAGATCATGCGAGGTTAAACGCTGGTAACTACACGGTTCCGAGAAACTGCCGCTTTGAGGCGGAGACTCCTCCAGGCTCCGGGTCAAGATGATCTGGGGCTGTTTTGTCTGCTAGACTTCTGGATTATCTAGCTTACGTGGTGCCGGGTCGCTACGAAGGAGTGTTATGGCTCAAAGAATCAGCCGCCGGTTTTTCGTGCTCTGTTTGGCAATAATGGTGCTCGCGGTTTCCGCCCCCGCACAAGACTACAAGCCCTTGATCGGCAACTGGAACATGACCTCGGAATCCGACGGGGACCCGGTTAAGTGGACCCTGATCCTCAAGGAAAGCGACGGAAAGTTGACCGCCGACCTGGGCACCGAGGGAGGAAAACAACCCGCGAAGGACCTTACCTTCGCTGACGGCGTTTTGAAATTCAAGGCGCCGTACCAAGGCGCTGACTACGACATCGAGCTGAAAGCAACTGCGGACAAGCTGGATGGCACATGGAGCGGCGGCGGAGACTCAGGTAGAACGTCGGGCACAAAGAGCGAGTGATGTGTTGGGCGTCGGCCTGAGGATTAGTTTTGTCCCGGTTCTTAGAGGATCTTTATGGAACAATCTCAGATCATACGAAGTTCGGCCAAAGCAGCGCTTGCATTCGGCGCAGTTGCTTTAGGCGCCGCTGCAATAGGAGCCTTCGCTATTGGCGGGGCGGCCATCGGTGCGCTCGCGGTCAGCGCGCTATCGATAAGAAGGCTTCGATTGCTGGAAGGCAAACTCAACGAGCTTCAAATCGAGCGACTAACTATTGGGGAGCTTGAGATCAAGTCGAAGCGGGAATACTGAGGCAATTCTGGGCTTTACAGGATGCGGAAAAGCTACTGTTTTGTATCAGGGCACGACTTTAGTCGGGCCGTAAACGACTGATAATACGTCGGGCTTTAGCCACTGAGGTACGCCTTTTCCGGCCGATCGCGAGTTTTCCGCCTGTTTAACCATCCAGTCCGCCTACAACTTCTTCGAGATATCGCAGGCTGGCGGCGATACTTTCTACCGGCGGCAAGATGGTCGCGCCGAACTTTACATCCTGTTCGACAACCATCCAGCCGGAATAGCCGTTCTTCTTGAGGACTCCGAAGAATTGCGGAAAGTCAATCGACCCCTGGCCAATGATCGTAAAAGCATTGGCCGCGATCGCATGCTCGAAATTCATCTCTGTACGGCGAACTTCGGCGAGGACTGTCTCGTTCACGTCCTTGATGTGAACGAACCTGAGAATATCGCGATACTTGTCCGCTTCCTCCGCGGAATCGTCTCCCGCGTAGGCACAGTGTCCGGTATCCAGGCAAAGTCCTATGCCGGTAGCGGACGTGACATTGAAGAACTGTTCCGTCTCCTTCGCCGTTTCGACATAGGTCGATATGTGAGGATGGAAAACCAGGTCGAGACCAAAGTCCTGGGTTACTTTTGCGGCCTCCGCCACCACACGTCCCACCTGCTTCCACTGGTCTGCGTTCCAGCCCTTGCTGCCGTCAGCGGGAACGCGTCCCGCAATCCTGTCCCGCTCGTCGGACTGGGCATCGGCCAGGACCAGGAATGGCGCTCCCAAAGCAGCAAGGAGTCCGCCAACTTTGCGGATGTGCTCCACCACCACTTTGGTCGAAGCCGGGTCGCTCAGCACGGCCGGAACAAATGACCCTAACAGCTTCAACTTCCGCTTGGTGAGTTCGGGTTCGAGCACCTGGGGATCAGTAGGGTAAAAGCCGTAAGGGCCCAGTTCGGTTCCGGTGTAACCTGCCAAGACCATCTCATCCAGCATTTTCTGGTAGCTCTGTTCCCACGAAGGGCCGGGGTAATCCAAAACGCCCCAGCTGTCAGGGGCGGAGGCAAACTTGAAACGAGACGGCTGTTGGGTCATCGATGAACCTTTCTCTCAGGAAGTCACACCTATGCTAAGCGCTTATCATGCATTAGGGCAAGATCGCTCGCATCCCGTATCTTTAGGCAAGCGTAAAGCTAAGCGATTTGGAGCAGTCCTTCCGCGCAGGAGGCAAAGCGGCATGGCCGGCATAGTTAACCTGGTTCGCTCCTGCGCTCTGAGCGGCATCGTATGCCTTGCCATGGGCGCAGCGAGCGGGCAATTGCCCACCGCACCGCAGCCGCAACAGAAGTTGCAGCAAGATGGTCCCGCCAGGCCGAAGCGGGTTGGAGATCAGGCCTGCGTGCCTTGCCACGAGGCGTACAGCTCCTCATATCTCCACACATCGCACCATCTCACCTCCCAGCTGGCGAGTGGGAACGCGATCCTCGGTTCGTTCAGCGGTAGCGGGAGTAATCTCAAGATCCTCGATCCCATACCTTCAAGTTCAGCACCCGGCCTCTCCTTTCGCATGGAGGTTAAAGATGGTGGGTATTATGAGACGGCGGTCGTCGGCATTCCCGGTCACGAGCGATCGCATGGTGAGCGCATCGACGTCGTTACCGGCTCCGGTACCAGGGGACAAAGTTATCTCTATTGGCTTGGCGACCAGCTGTTTGAGCTGCCCTTGAGTTACTGGGCCGACGGGCACCAATGGATCAATAGTCCCGGCTACAAAGACAAGACCGCAAATTTTTCCCGGCCAATCTACCCGCGATGCCTGGAGTGCCACGCCACAGACATTGTGTCCAGTTCCTCCGAGCCGCTGACGAATCACTATGACCGGGCATCACTGGTGACGGGGATCTCCTGCGAGACCTGCCATGGCCGGGGCGCGGACCATGTAACCGCTCACGCGGCGACCCCGGCGATTACCCCATCGACAGCCGACAAGACCATTCTCAATCCAGCCAGATTTGCCCGCGACAGGCAGGTGGATTTGTGCGCGCTTTGCCATAGTGGGGGAAAGCGCGTAGAGCTGGCGCCCGCATTCTCCTACCTTCCCGGCCAGGCACTGGACGGCTATTTGCAGCCGGCGCCGGTGGACCCCGCCACCCTACCGGATGTGCACGGAAACCAGGTAGGTCTGCTCAAAAGGAGCCGCTGCTATTTGTCATCGCCCACGATGAGCTGCTCAACCTGTCACGACGTCCATGCACCCGAACGCCCCGCGGCTGCATATTCTGACCGGTGCCTGACCTGCCATAGTGTCCAAAGTTGTAAGCTGTCGCAAACGATAGGCCCGAAGATTGCAGACAACTGCATTGACTGCCACATGCCCACGCAGCCAACCAATGCCATCATCGTGAAAACAGCGGGGAACGTGGTGAGCACAACCATGCGGACCCATTGGATTCGCATCTACCCGAAAGTCACGCAGCCGTAGCAGCGGAGATTTGCATGGCGATACGCCTGTGGTCAGTTCGGGTTACTCCGCCTCGCTGCCGGTCTCTGTCCACTCGACAGTTTTGGTCCAGGGATCGGTGCGTAGCTCGGAGGCCAAGGCGTCGAGGAGCCCTGCGTCATGAGTTGCGGACTCTAATATTGCCTGGATCATCGACGTTTCGCTGTCTTCGATCTTCTCCGCACGAATCTCCCGGAGCACGAGCGCGCGTGCGGCAATTGCATGGGTGATTCGATGCTCGGCCTTTAATGCATCGTCGCTATCGCAGGAAAGTCGTAATCGGTAAAGCGTATGCGTATCCATTACCGCGAGGGAACGCCGATCAATGAAGCGAGATAGCGGGCGAAGAACCGAATTAATGATAATGAGAAGCGCGGTCACGAAGACCGCGTCTAGCATCTCGCCTGCGCCGGCACAGGCACCCACCGCGGCCGAACACCATAGTGTAGCCGCAGTGTTCAGTCCACGAACGCTGCCCCCATCTTTCATGATTGCGCCCGCACCGAGAAAGCCCACACCAGACACGACGTAGGCAATTACTTGCGTAGTTCCCGGAGCAATCGTCAACCCCAAATCCACAAATGCCGCAGCACCGAAACAAACCAGTGTGTTGGTTCGAAGACCCGCAGCACGTTGGCGCCATTGCCGTTCGGCTCCGACGCAAGCGCCCAGGATCAGCGCCAGCAGAAGCCGGGGAAATGTCGGCTGATGTAAGGGGGATACCGAATCGGTCCACCAATGCATCCAGAAATTGGTTACGAATTGATGCCACGTCATTTGCTGATATACCGATCAAAAGGTAATAAACCATAGAGCTTTGGAACTAAAGCTACAGCAAGGAATCAGTCATCACAACCCTAAGACCGTTGCCAAAATGACACTCGGCTCGAGACTCACTGTCCAGTCCCGACCCGACGAGATGGGCCGTCTCGTCTGAAGGTACGAGCACTGTCATCTTGACGATCGAGAGGAGCTTCGTGTAACCTCTCGATTATCAAGAGGAGTGAAGTCGAGATGGGCCAACGAGACGTTGTACAAGGCACGTTGGAAATGCTGATCCTGAAGACCCTGGCACTAGAGACAATGCACGGCTACGGAGTAGCAATGCGCATCGAGCAGGTGAGCAAAGGCGTTTTTCGCGTCAACCCGGGATCGTTGCTGCCGGCGCTGGCCCGCATGGAGCGTGCAGGGCGGGTCAAGAGCGAGTGGCGCGCAAGCGAGAACAATCGCCGCGCCAAGTACTACATGTTGACGGCTCGCGGACGCAAGGCGCTCTCTGAGGAAGCAGAGACGTGGAACCGCCAGGTCTCTGCCATCGCTCGCATCATGGAAGCCTAAGTGAACTTAACGAAGGAGCTGAAATGGGGCTGCTCAGCAATATTGCACAGGGAATCCGTTCGCTATTCCACCGGGACCGTATCGAGCGCGACATGGACGATGAACTGCGTGGGTTCGTGGAGGCGTCCACCGCGGACAAGCTGCGTCGTGGCATGCCCGCGGAGCAAGCCGCCCGCGCCGCCCGCGTTGAAATGGGCAGCCCCAACGCGGTCAAACACCATATTAGCTCCGCCACATGGGAGTCGAGAGTAGAGATCTTCTGGCGCGATCTGAAACATTGCGTTCGCGGATTTTCGCGCAGCCCCGGCTTCACGCTGATTGCCGTGCTGTCGCTGGCGCTTGGTATCGGCGCGAACACAGCGATCTTCACACTGATCAAGCAGGTTCTTCTTGAGAACCTCCCTGTGCGCGATCCGCAGCAGCTGGTCACGTTCGGCAAGTCCACTGGCGGGGGCATTCTCGGCGGCGTCGACCTCGGCACCGGCGACTTGTTCACCTACGATTTCGCGCGGCAACTCGAAGCCGATCCCGGCCCATTTCAGAGCGTCGCCGCCTACACCAGTTTTTCGCCACGAGTGAGCGTTCGTCTCCCCAACACCGCCACAGCGCTTCAGATTCCCGCCAATCTCGTCTCCGGAAACTTCTTTAGCGTTCTGGGCGCGGAGCCGCTACTGGGCCGCGCCATTGCCCGGTCTGACGCCGATGCTCCGGACCGCAGCCCGGTTGCGGTCATCAGCTATCATCTGTGGGAGCAATCGTTCTCTTCCGACCCCGCCATCCTCGGCAAGTCCATCTCCATCAACGCCACACCGTTTACGGTGGTCGGCGTAATGCCTGCGGAGTTTCACGGCATTCAACAGGAACTGGAGCCGGCCGAGATTTGGGTACCGATCACGATGGTCCGGGAAATCGTCTTGCAGCCGGGCTTCCTGGAGCCGCGGTCGTTCTATTTCCTGCATATGGTCGCGCGGCAAAGCCGTCAGTCGCAGCTCGCCGCCGACCAGGTGTGGCTCGATCGTCAGATTCGTGACTACGTTCGCGCAGGCGAAGGCCACACCATCGCTGTCGCACGACAGCAGGAGATTGAGCGCATCACCGTCCGCCTCGTCTCTGGCGCACATGGAGTTTCGCGGCTTCGCTCGCAATACGGCGACTCCCTCACGATCCTCATGGCGATCGTAGCCGTCGTTCTGCTTATCGCGTGTGCCAACCTTGCTAATTTTCTCCTGGCACGGGCCATCGCGCGGCAACGCGAAACGATCACGCGTCTTGCCTTGGGATCGAGCCACGGACGCATAATCCGGCAGAGTCTGTTGGAGGCGCTCCTGCTGTCGCTTTCAGGCGGCCTGCTCGGACTTGGTCTGGCTTTTACCGCCACCCGTGCTCTCATCGCTTTTGTCGCGCAGGGCGCAACGTATGTTCCGCTCGATGCCTCGCCGGACTCCGCCATTCTGTTGTTCACGCTCGGCGTGTCGATCTTCGCGGGTTTGTTTTTCGGTCTGGCCCCGGCATTGCACCTGGCTCGCGCCTCGGCGATGCCGGCCATGAACGCCACTACCCGGACCGCCGCAAGCAGCGGTGGACGCGCCAGCCGCTGGTGGCCCAAAGCGCTGGTTACCGCGCAAATCATGTTTTGCCTTCTGCTGCTGGTGGGAGCCGGACTGTTTCTGCGCACGCTCCGCAATCTCCAGAACCAGGACTTCGGCTTCGAGCGCACACACCTGTTGATTGCTGATTTTGCTCCCGGCCTGGCAGGCTACAGGCCGGAGCAGATTCCCGCCTTGAACCAGCGCGTATTGGAGCGCTTGTCGGCGATCCCGGGCGTTCGCTCTGCGGCTCTCGCGGGATCGCCACCCATCAGCTTCAGCTCGTGGACATTCCTCCATCTCCCTCTCCGGATACACACCGGCGCCCAAAGGAGGATATGGGGTCTGTGCTGAATCGCGTTTCAGGCCAGTACTTTGAAACCGCGGGAATCTCGATCGTAGCCGGCCGGCCGATTACCCCCGCCGATACCGCCAGCAGCATGAAAGTAGCTGTAGTAAACGAGACCATCGCACACAAATTCTTCCCCAATGGAGATGCGGTCGGCCACACGCTGAAGATCGACATCGATACTGTCGAGGGACCCTGGCAGATCGTAGGCATTGCGCGCGACACCAAGTCCGGCAACCCGCGCGAAGATCCCTATCGCATGGTGTATCTACCGGTAGCGCAGATCCTCGGCAAGCACGGCGAAGGCATTCAGGACAGCTTTGCCGATGCCATTCTTCTGCGCACGGCGGGCGACCCGGCGTCGACGATCAATGAGCTTCGGAGCGCGATTGCAGGCATCGACCCCAATCTGCCCATCCTTCAGGTCCGCACCATGCACGATCATCTGGAGACCTTCATGAGCCAGGAGACACTGGTCTCGCGGCTCACGGCCATCTTTGCTTTGCTTGCGGTGCTGCTGGCAGCCGTCGGACTGTACGGCGTGATGAGCTTCAACGTGGTGCGCCGCAGCAACGAGATCGGCATCCGCATTGCTCTGGGTGCTACTGGGGGAGGCGTGCAGTGGATGGTGCTGCGCGAGTCGCTTGCCTTGCTCACCGCAGGTCTCGTCCTCGGTATTCCCATCGCCCTCGGCGCCGCTCGTCTGATCCGCACACAGCTCTACCGGATGAGTCCCTTCGATCCCAAGATTTTCATTGCAGCAACGGCCGGCATCGCGGCAGTCACAGTGCTTTCGGCATGGCTCCCTGCGCGCCGCGCAGCCGCCGTCGATCCCATGGTCTCTTTGCGCTGTGAATGACTGCGATATCAGCCCAACTGTCAGCGCTTATTCGGGCAGCCTCTGTTCTCCGCGGATAGCGAAGGTGGCTTGAACTCCAGGAGCCCCCGTAGCGACACCAAGTCGTTGACGCGGACTCCCACTGGCTGCGCCGGATCGAGGTAAATAGGCCCAGCCGGAGCAGGCGAGGTTTGCGCTACACCGGCTGCAGTCATGAGGACAAACGTCAGCAGCCAGGCTAGCACAGAGAATCGGTTCATTGGAGGAGCGTCGCCTCTTGACGGTGGAGGACTCCCGCGTATTATATTCACCATAAGCGCTTAGCCAAGTCTTTTCCGCCCGGCCGCGAAATTCATCTTGCTCATGGGGAGCGTGCTCGGAGATGCTCGTCAACCGCACCCCAACAACGCTCCTCCTCGCCCTTTTCGCTTTTGCGTGCCCATACATGCATGCCCAGGCGGTCGATGCTCAGGGCCATCCGTGGTGGAAGCACGCCGTCTTCTACGAACTCTATCCCCGCAGCTTTGCCGACAGCGACAATAACGGCACCGGCGATCTGCCAGGGATCGCGTCTAGACTCGACTACCTGAAACGGCTCGGCGTCGACGCCATCTGGATTACTCCGTTCTACCCCTCACCCCAGGTAGATTTTGGCTACGATGTTTCGGATTTCGAGAACATCGATCCGATGTATGGCACGCTGGCCGACTTCGATCATCTGCAAACCCAAGCGAACCAGCTGGGAATTCGCATCATCCTGGATTTGGTTATTAACCACACCTCCAACAAGCACCCATGGTTCCTCGATTCTTCATCGTCGCCAACCTCCGCCCATCGAGATTGGTACATATGGCGCAATGGAAGAGGCCCGGGGAACCCGCCTAGCAATTGGCGTTCCGATTTCGGCGGCCCGGCATGGACGCTCGATCCCGCGTCGGGGCAATACTATTACCACAACTTCGCCCCCGAGCAGCCAGACCTGAATTGGCGCAACCCGGCTGTTGAAGCTGCCATGTTCGACGTAACCCGCTTCTGGTACAAGCGCGGAGTATCCGGCTTCCGCCTTGATGCAGTCGACTACCTGTTTGAGGATCCTGAGCTGCATAACAACCCCATTCTTCCGGGGAAGAATGAACGGGGCGAGCCCAACATGCAGGACAAATACAACAGCAAACTCCCCGAAGTCCACGACCTGCTGCGTAGGTTGAGAAGTGTTGCCGATCAATCCAGCGCGGTACTGGTGGGCGAGACCTACACCGATGACGCCACTGAGCTGAAGAAGTACTATGGAGCCCACGATGATGAGATTCAACTGCCGATGAATTTCGTCTTCTGCACCATCGACAAGCTCTCTGCCCCGGAGTTTCGCAAACAGATTGCCGCCGCCGAATCCACCGGCGAGTGGCCGGTTTACGTGATCGGCAATCACGACATGCCTCGTTCCTATGTGCGCTACGGCGACGGGAAGCACAACGACCAGATCGCCAAACTGATGGCGGCGCTCTACCTCACCCTTCGCGGCACGGCGGTGATGTATTACGGCGAAGAATTGGGGATGGAAAACAACGACCCCAGGCGCCTGGAGGACGTAAAGGATCCTGCAGGAAAAACCGGCGGATGGCCGGAGAACAAGGGCCGGGACGGCGAGCGCACTCCGATGCAATGGAACGACTCACCCAACGCCGGCTTTACCCGGGGCGCCCCTTGGCTTCCCGTTCCCCCCAGTTACAAAACGCACAACGTGGCCACTGAATCCGCAGACCCGAACTCCATCCTGCAGTTCTATCGGCATCTGCTTGCCCTTCGGCATGAAGACCAGGCGTTGCTCGAGGGAGATTATATCGACCTGAGTCCGAAGAATGAGGCAGTGCTTTCCTATCTTCGCCGTGCCGGTGATGAGGCAGTCCTGGTACTTCTCAACATGTCGGGCAGCCCGCAAACGTTGAGCCTGGATGTGGCGGCCAAGGGATTTTCTGCTGTGCATATGACCACGCTGCTCTCGACCCCCAACCCGCCGCCGCGCGCCGGGCTGCGGCCATTCACACTGCAGCCGTTTGCGGTCTATATTGCAAGACTTTCAAGGTAGGGGGAGGAACGGTGCTCAAGCAGGCAGCAACCAGACGCAATTTCATCAAAGTCGCAGGCGCTTCGCTCATTACTGGCGTTGGCATGGCAGCGGAGAGCGGCGCTTCTGCCGAAACCACGACACCGGGTGCACAAAACTATGACGTGAGAGCGTTCGGCGCCAAAGGCGATGGCCGCACCATCGACACTCCGGCCATTAACCAAGCGATTGATGCCGCGGCGAATGCCGGCGGTGGAACCGTTGTCTTCCCGGCAGGAACCTACCTTTGCTATTCGATCCATCTCAAGAGCCACGTCTCCCTCTTTCTGGCGGACGGTTCCACCATCCTCGCGGCCGATACGCCGGCCGATGGGTCTTCGGCCTTCGATCTGGCCGAGCCCAACAAGCAATGGGAAAAATATCAGGATTATGGCCATGGTCATTGGCATAACAGCCTGATCTGGGGCGAGACCCTCAACAACCTATCGATCTATGGTCCAGGGCTGATTTGGGGCAAAGGCTTAAGCCGGGGGGAGGCGTGGGGACCGGTTGCCGAAAACCCTGGGGTCGCCAATAAGGCCATCGCGCTCAAGAACTGCCATAACGTTCTTCTCCGCGATTTCTCTATTTTGCACGGCGGCCATTTTGCCATCCTGGCCACCGGGGTCGATAACCTCACGATCGACAATCTCACCATCGATACCCAGCGCGATGGCATCGATGTGGATTGCTGCAGGAATGTCCGCATCTCCAACTGCAGCGTCAATTCGCCCTGGGACGACGCTATCTGCCTGAAGAGCTCGTTTGCCCTTGGCTACGCGCGGTCGACGGAAAGCGTCACCATCAGCGATTGTTACGTTACCGGGATCTACGAGGAAGGCAGCCTGATCGATGCCACCTACAAGCGGTTTCCTGACAGCGCCCAGGTGGACCGGAATGGCCGCATCAAGTTTGGTACTGAATCGAACGGCGGCTTCAAAAATATTGCCATCTCGAACTGCGTCTTCGACGGCTGCTTTGGATTGGCCATTATCTCCGTCGATGGCGCGTTGATCGAGGATGTGACCATCTCGAATATCGCGATGCGCGGTATCATCGGCGCCCCGATCTTTGTGCGTTTGGGCTCACGCATGCGAGCGCCGGATGGCACCCCGGTGGGTACCATCCGGCGGCTCAACATCAGCAACATCGTCTGCTCAGAGACTAGCTCGCAGGCATGCTCGCTGATCGTTGGGGTGCCAGGGCACGCCATCGAAGACATCAAGCTCAGTAACTTTGTGGTCCTCCATCCCGGAGGCGGCACTCCAGGGGACGCAGCAATCCAGCTCCCCGAGAAGGAGAAGGAGTACCCGGAGCCCACTATGTTTGGCGAGACGCCGGCCCATGGCTTTTTCATTCGCCATGCAGCGGGTGTCGAGATGAACGGCATCAAGGTGAAGCTCGAGAAGCCAGACGCCCGCCCGTGCTTCTTTTTAGAGGATGTGCACGACGCCACCTTCGTTCAGATCAAGCTGCCGAAGGATTCGGCCAAGCCCGTCTTTGTCCTCAACGATGTCAGCGACGTCGCCATCTTGCGCTGCCATCCGGTAGCGGATATCGAGATCGACCACGCGGACCACAGGGAGCTGTAGTCCGCGCTATTGAGCTTTGGGCGCAACCAGGGTGGCTTTCTTCCCCACTTCTATCTTCGTCGGCGCGGCGACGGCTTCCAGGCGGTCGATATCGAAGTACTTGTAGAGATCGAGACAAAACAGATCGGGTGCAGTGCGGAAGACCAGTGGTCCGTCGAGCAGCTCTCCCAGGCTTTCCAGCACATCATTGCTCGCGATCTCGCTGAACAGCTCAGGCTCGAGCGCCGCCGCCATGAGCCCTACCATCTGGCTGCGGATGCCCTCCGTCTCGAGACGAATCGTTTTCTGGCCGGTGGTCTTCTGTAGCCACTTGGCCGTCGCCAGCAATTGCCCAACCTCCAGTCCCAGGGGACGATTGCCGGTCGTGACCAACATCATCGGCCAGACGGCCCCATCTGATTCCAGCGGCATCGTAGCCCCATTCAAGATGGTGTCTAAGGCCAATACCTGTTCTCCACGGTTCACGCGCTCGGTGACCATGCTTTCCGATGCCTTGTAGCCGTTGTCGTTGAGCACGATCGTGGCCGGCGCGTCCGGCTGCGACGAGATCGCTGCAAGCCATATGCCGGTTGCGCTCAGCTCATTGTCGAAATCGAAGCGATAAGACAGGGTATGCAGTCCCAGATGTTTCGTGTTGGCCATCCTCCACGCATTTTCTACCGAGACCGGATTAAAGCGGATGACAGATTTCAATTGCGCCCTTTGCGTTTGAGCCCACGAAGCGCGTTCACTCTGGCTGGCCGGAATGGCCGGCCGCAGGATCCGGCTGCTTAGTAGTCTCGCTATGCCTGCCACCGTCAGGTTATTGTCTGGCAAGCCAACCGCGAGCTGTTGCGGGCTTCGTATTTCAGCATCGCTCACGATCTCGTCCGGGGTCACAGGCAAATGGAAGTGCTGGGTAAAGAACCGGTACGCCTGTTCCCGGTTGTCGAGCTGATAGTTGTGCGTGCCAGGATCGCGATTTTCGTGCCAGGCCAGGGCGGATTCGTCCCCGTAAAGTTTGAAGAAGGGTTTTACCTGCTCGTAGATGTACGGCTTAACCAGGTCCGCTCGGAAACAGCAGTCATCTTCTGCGTTGTGGATCAGCAGCGTCGGTCTGGGGGCACGCAAGGCCACCAGAAACGGGTAATCCTCGTTCATCGTAAAGTCTGTCGGACTCTCCTCTACCTCGTCGGTATCCTCCGGACGGATGAGATTGGATTGCTGCGATCCAAAGCCCGCCACTTCTACCGCGACAGCGACCCGCTCGTCCAACGTGCTAAGAAAAACCGTCTGCCAGCCGCCTCCGGATAGGCCTGTGACCCCCAGCCGGGCTGGATCGGCCTGCGGCAACGATGCCAGGAAATCTAAACCACGCCGCATGGAAAGATAAAACAACCCCACCGCGCTTGAACCCACCAGGTCGAGTCGGGCGGTGTTATCGTGGCCGTTCTCGGCCTGGGCCATCTCCCCAAACCCGATCCAGCTCAGGCTCAGCGCCAGAATCCCCCGTTTGGCAAAATTAATACAACGCTTTTGCTCGTATTCCACGGCATTGCCATGCGGCTCGTGGCCGATCACATTCAAGATCGCAGGGGTTCTACCTTGAATCTTTTCCGGCTCGTACAAGATCGCAGTGGATGCGAAGCCTGGGACGATCTCATAGCGGAACTTTCGCAGCCGGTAACCCTTGCCTGTTTCAATCACATCGATCTGCTCAAAATGAGGTGCGGCATCCACCCAGTCCTGCGGCCAGCCGTGGTAAACGATGTCCTCAAGAATGTGCCTGCGCAGCCTCTGCTCTTCCCTCGTCCACTCCTCCGGGCGCGAGGGAACCTGCAGAGTGGGGATACGCTTCATTAAAAATCTCTGCAGCTGGAAATAGGTCACGTCGGGAGATTGAACGTGCGCTTGCAGAGCACTCGCCACGGGAGTCTGATCCTGAGCGGTAGAAGAAAACGCAGTGAACAAAATCCCACTCCAGAGCGCAAATCGTGCAGCCGCTCGAATCATCCGAAAGCTCCCTCATTCAACCTGAAGCACAAGCATAGTGTGAAAAAGCGATTTGCCGCTTGGTTTTTGTATCTCCAACTCACCACAAAAACGTCATCCTGAGCGGAGCGCCTCACAGATTTATCGCGTGACACAGCACTTGATGGCGCGCAGTCGAAGGACCCCGAGGGTGCTTATCTTACCCATGCTGCTCAGAGCTTTTCAACCACCGAAGCCCGCTCCTGGCGGACCCCGCCACGGTCTCTTTCCCTGAGGCCGAGAGCAAGAACTCCTGGCATCATGCTCTGTCCGGCGGCCCCATCTACATTCGCGTACCGCGGCAAGATCCCGTTCTCCGGCTTCGGTGGTTGAAAAGCTCTGAGCAGCATGGGTAAGATAAGCACCCTCGGGGTCCTTCGACTGCGCGCCATCAAGTGCTGTGTCACGCGATGAATCTGTGAGGCGCTCCGCTCAGGATGACGATTTTGTGGGAGTTTTGACGAAAAACATCCCACCGGTAAAAGAGCTCGTAGGGTAGTGGGCCGGTAGTCTGTGGAAGTCAAGCTACGTTGTGGGCTTTTTTGCGGGGGGAAACTGCATCGTGCGAACAATGCCTTCGCCTTCTTTCACATAGACAACCTGGTTCGGCTTGACGTCTTTGAGTCTGTCCACTTGCCCACTGGGCCAGCGGATTTCAAGCAACTCTACTTTCTCCGCTTTGCCGAGGCCAAAGTGAACGCGCAAATCGCTTTGCGAGAAATATCCACCACCGCTGCGGACCTCGTCGATCTGCTGGTGAGGTTTTGCCTCGCCAGGGACGTGGGTGACGCACTTCAGGCGAGCGCCGATGCCGCTGCGATTTGATTTCACGCCGATGGTGCGAACTTTGATCCAGTTGTTGCCCGTCTGCGAATCGCAGCGCAAAAGCTGGGGATAGTCGTTCACAGTATTGACGACCAGGTCGAGATCGCCATCGTTGTCGAAATCGCCGAAGGCGCAGCCGCGCGCAGCAATAGGATCGGAAATGCCCGGTCCGCCCTGCATCGATACATCTTCGAACCGCCCGTTGCGCAGGTTGCGATAGAGAAGTTTGCGCTGGGCGTATCCGGCCTCGGTTTTCAACTGTTCTACCTCGGGATAGACATGGCCGTTGCAGATCAGGATGTCGGGCCAACCGTCGTTGTCGAAATCGAAAAACCCGCAGCCCCAGCCGAGGTACTTGGTGTAGAGGCCGAGTCCGCCGGCGTAGGTGGCATCCTCGAAACTGGCGCCACCGAGATTGTGATAGAGCGAAGGCGTGTCGCCCGCGAAGTTTGTCTTCAACAGATCGAGGTTGCCGTCAAGATCATAGTCGCCGGCGGAGATTCCCATGCCGGCCTGCGGCTTGCCGTCGGCGCTCAGGGCGCAGCTGGATTCGAGCGCGATATCGACGAACTTACCATTTCGCTTGTTCTGGTAAAGTGCGCTGGCGGTGGAGTCATTGGCTACATAGATGTCGGGCCAGCCATCGTTGTCGAGATCGGCGGTGAGCACGCCGAGACCATAAGTGCCATTGCTGCTGAGAATACCAGCGCTCTCTGAAACGTCGGTGAACGTTCCGTCGCCGTTGTTGTGATAGAGCAGGTTTTTGCCGCCATTCAATCCCGGCGGCCCGCACGCCACCATCACGCCCTTGTAGAGACAAGGACCCGACTCGGGCACGGGAGCGGTCGCCAGGTCCATCTCGATGTAGTTTGCGACGAACAGATCGAGCCGCCCGTCGCAGTCATAGTCAACAAAGGCGCAGCCCGTGTTCCAGCGCTTTCCGCTGCCCGCTACTCCCGCCTTGGCGCTGACGTCAGTGAAGGTGCCGTCACCGTTGTTGTGATAAAGCACGTTCTTGCCGAAGTAGGTCACGAACAGATCGTCGTTGCCGTCGTTGTCGTAATCGCCGACGCAGACGCCCTGTCCCCACCCGGAGTGCGCGACGCCCGCTTTGAGGGTTACGTCGGTGAACGTGCCGTCGCGATTATTCCTGAACAGGCGGGAGATGGGTTCTTGCCCGGCGGGAAATCCTCCGAGGCGGGTGCCGTTGACGAGAAAAATGTCGAGCCAGCCATCGTTGTCGTAGTCGTAGAACGCGACTCCGCAGCCGGTGGTTTCGAGCAAGTATTTGTTTTTGTGTTCACCGCCGAAGATGGTCTTGACGTTGAGGCCTGATGCCCGCCCGACATCGAGGAAACTTACTCCGAGCGGTGCTGGGGCTGCGGGTTGCGACCACAGTGGACGGGCCAGTGCCAGCACATTTTCGAGCGAGAAAACCGCCGCCGATCGGCTGAGTGACTTCAGGACTGCGCGGCGTGAACAAGCAAGAAGTGTCATCTGGCCATAGGGCCCGTGCTAGAATTCACCCCTGAATCCTTATAAGCGGTTCGTGAACTCTTTGCAAGCCGTGGGTTAATGTCCACCATGCGTTTTTTGCGCTCTGCTTTCTTCGTTTTGTTGGCTGCGGGCGCCGGGCTTGGATTCGCCCAGGAACCTGCTCCGTTGCCGAAATCTGCAGTCGACCAGGCAGAAACACTGCTGAACGAAGGTAAACCTCGTGAAGCTCTTTCGTTGTTGACTCAAATATCGGAGAAAGATCCTAAAGCACCAAATGCTCCCTATCTGATCAGTATCTGTTATGTCATGACGCAGCAGTTTGATAGCGCCCGCAAGGTTCTGGCGCAGATGTTTTATGTGCCACCCGGCAGCGCCATGGCTTATCTCATGCTAGGCAAGTTGATGGTCCGCCAGCAGATGGTGGAAGCCGCCGTTCCCCAGATCGAAACCGCGCTGCAACTGGAGCCCCGCCTTACCATGGCGCATTTCCTGCTCGGAGAAATCGACCTCTACCAGTCAAACCCCCAGGCGGCTATCGCTGAATTTCAGAAAGAGTTAGCCGTTAATCCAACGGTATGGCTTGTCTATTGGAGGTTGGGGGAAGCCTACATGCGGTTGGCAAAGTACGATGACGCGGAAACAGTTCTGAAGAAAGCCATCTGGCTGAATGAGGCCTCGCCCGGCGCTTTTATTCTGCTGGGCGAGATCGCCCTCAAGAAGAATGATCCGTCATTGGCGGCTGGATTCCTCGAACGCGCCCTGGCGCTCGATCCGCAGAGCTTCGATGCTCATTCCGCGTTGGCTACGGCCTACAAGGCTCTGGGGCGCGAGACAGAGGCGAATCAACACTTTGAAATATCCAAGAAGCTACGCAACGAAAAACACGACACTGAGAAAGACAGCCTGCTGCCGGTCCCGTAGGGCTGACCCCGGAGGTAAGATAGGCGCAATGTTTCTTGGCCATCAAACCGCCTCGCGGTCGGCTGGGCGGATGAGTCTCGCCTCCGAATGGCTCACCATCTGTGTGTTGTGTGGGATGCTCTGCGCGGGCGCATCCGCGCAAACCAAGCCTGCGGTCGATTCGTGGGAGTCCGAATATCAACACGGGATGGCAGCCCTGCAGCGTGGTGATTTGAGCGTTGCGCGCGCCGGATTCGATAAGGCAGTGCACGCCAATCCCAGCAGCGCCGAGGCGCAAAGCATGCTGGCGCAGGTGCTGCTGCGCCAGGGACAAGTCGAGGAGGCGATCGTTCATTTCCGCCGGGTCATCGAGCTTCGTCCTCAACTGGCAGTGGGCCATACCCAACTGGGAGAAGCCTACGAAGCGCAAGGCAACTTCGCGCCGGCGGAGGAAGAGTTCCGCCATTCCATCAAACTGGTTCCCACCGACGCTGAGCCCCATCGCGAGCTAGGGCGGACACTGTATCAACAAAAGAAAATCGCCGAGGCCGTTTCTGAGCTCAGCGCGGCGGTGCGCCTGGCGCCCAGCCAGGCTGATTTGCACGACGAATTAGGATCCGTGCTGGCACAGCAGTCGCAATACAGCGATGCCGGCCGGGAATTCCGCGAAGCAATTCGTCTCAACCCGCAATATGAGCCGGCTTATTTGCACCTGGGCGTTACTCTTCTCGCCGGCGGCGATATCAACAACGCACTGCCGCAACTCGACCATGCCGTGCAACTCGATTCGCGGGACGCCAGAGCATGGTTCTATCGCGGCAGCGCTCAGGAGGCTCTCGGCAACCGCGAAGAAGCCCTGCGTTCTTTCGAGCGGTCGGAAGAAATCGCCCCGTCGATGCGGGATCTGCAGCGGCGCATCGGAATTCTCTGCCAGAAACTCGGCGACCTGGACCGGGCAGTGGCAGCGTACACCAAGGCATTGCAGCAGACACCGGATGATCCGGAACTCCACAACAGCCTTGCCTTGACAGTGCTCGACCGGGGCGATGCCGATGCAGCCATCAAAGAATTTCAGCGCGCCATACAGCTTCGCCCCAACGATCCGTCGTTCCAGGGAAATCTGGGTATCGCCTATCTGCAGAAAGCAGATTTCGATACAGCCATAACCCAGTTCCGGGGAGCGTTGAAGCTTGCCCCTGACACGGCCAGTTTCCACTACGACCTCGCCCTTGCCCTGAAGCTGAAGGACGATCTTCCGGCAGCGATTGCGGAATGGAAAGAATCGATTCGTCTCGATCCCAACCTTGCCGATGCACACTACAGCCTGGGGGTGACGCTCTGGCAGTCGGGTGATTTTCCGGGCGCCGCGGAACAATTGCAGGCAGTGATAGGGATTCAACCCGACTACGCGGAGGCGTATTACACTCTGGGCACCGTGTACAAGCAGATGAAGAAGTATCAGGAATCCGCCGATGCCCTGCGCAAAGCGATCGAACTCCAACCCAGCCTGGCCGGAGCCCACGTCACTCTAGCTTCCGTGCTGCGTCAATTAGGCGACACCGACGGCGCTGAAAGAGAAGCCAGGGCCGGCGCCCAACTCGGCCAGGAGAAGACCAGTCTGCAGGCAGCAACGTTCGCTACTAATTCCGGAAAGAGGCTGCTGGCAAACGGCGATCTGGATGGCGCCATCTCGCAATTCCGCGCTGCCATCCACTCAGTGCCTACCTACGCCATGGCACATTATCAATTGGCCGTAGCCCTCGCACAAAAAGGTCAGAAAGACGAGTCGGGCAGTGAATTTCAAAAAGCGTCAGAGCTGGATTCTCACCTGGTGGCGCCACACTAGTCTATGAAGCCGCATTCGCCTGGTCGCGCATTGTGTTTGACTTCTCTTGCCGTTCTCACGCTGGGGTTTGCGGAGCAACTACTTGGCCAGGGAATGAGCCAGGGCTCGCCACCTCCGGCTACGGCGAAAACCGTAAAATGCAAAGGGCGGCCCGTTCCACAACTCGAAGACATCACGAATCAGGCGGGGATCCGCTTCGAGCACGACTTTTCCCCGGAAGCGCATTCCATCCTCGAATCCATGGCTGGGGGCGTGTTGCTGCTGGACTATGACCGCGACGGATGGTTGGATATTTACTTTACGAATGCGCCAACCGTCGAGCAAGCGTTGCAGGGCAAAAAAGCCCGCGGTGCGCTCTACCACAACAACCATGACGGGACGTTTACCGACGTAACCGAGAAAGCCGGCATCGGCAAGCCGTGTTTTGCAATGGGAGGAGCGGTCGGCGATTACAACAACGACGGCTGGCCCGACATTTACGTGACGTGTTACGGCGGCAACGTGCTCTATCGTAACCATGGCGATGGCACCTTCACCGATGTGACCAAGCAGGCCGGGGTGGCGGATGGGCGCTGGTCGACGGGCGCGGCCTTTGCCGATTACGACGGCGACGGCTTCCTCGACCTGATGGTCACCAACTATGTCGATCTCGACCTGCAGCACCTTCCCGCGTTTGGCAGCGCCATGACTTGCCGCTTCATGGGAATCAACGTGCAATGCGGTCCGCGCGGCCTCAAGGGCTCGGGTGATTCGTTGTTTCACAATAACGGCGACGGAACCTTCAGCGATGTTTCCAAAAAAGCCGGCGTGGATGATCCCAACGGTTATTTCGGGCTGGGGGTCCTCTGGGCGGACTTCAACAACACCGGCCGGCCGGATATCTACGTGGCCAATGATTCCACTGCCGGTTATTTGTACCGCAACGAAGGAAACGGGAAGTTCACCGAGATTGGCATGGAGTCCGGTACGGCGCTGGGCGAAGATGGCCATGAACAGGCCGGCATGGGTGTCTCGACGGGCGATTACCTGCACACCGGGCGGCCGTCGCTGGTGGTGACCAACTTCGCGCTGGATAACACGCCGTTATATCGCAATGGCGGCGATTGGAATTTTCAGGAAGTCTCCTACGCCGCCGGTGTTGGGTTGCCTTCCTTGCCTTGGGTAAAGTGGGGGATCGCTTTTGTGGACCTGGACAACGATGGCTGGTTGGACCTGGTGACGGCGAATGGGCACGTGTATCCCCAGGCCGATCAGCTTCCCTCCAGTGCGAGATACCGTGAGCCTAAGTTGGTCCAACTCAATCAAGGGGACGGCACGTTTTGTGACGCCAGCGACCAATCGGGTCCGGCAGTCCTGGAGCCCCGCGTGTCCCGTGGACTCGCGGTCGGCGACTTGTTTAACGACGGGAACATGGACCTGGTCTTCGAAGACTTGGTCGGCAAACCGATGGTGCTGCGCAACCACGGAATTCCGGGGCGTCATTGGGCGGGCTTTGAACTCACGGGCCAGAAGAGCAACCGCATGGCGATCGGCGCGCGACTCAAGCTGGTTGCCGGCGGAATGACGCAGACTGAGGAAATCCACAGCGGAGGAAGTTACTTGTCTCAGAGCGATCCGCGCGTGCATTTCGGACTTGGGAAGGCCACCAGCATTGACAGTCTCGAGATCCGCTGGCCATCGGGAAAAGTCGAAACATTCAAAGCTCTTAGCGCGGACAGGTTTTACAGTCTCCTCGAAGGGCAGGGACCCGTGCCCGTCGAAACCATACGTCCGAAACGGACGCCCGCCGCAGTCGTACAACAAAAGCGATAAACAGTGATCGACGGAAAAAGCCTGGGCGTGACCCGGCGGAGCCTGCTTCGCCAATCGCTACTGTGCGGGAGCGCGTGGATGTGCGGCTTCAACGGCCTCCCATCACCTGGGTCTCTCCTTCATCGAAGCTCTGACACGCGAGACAGTGGTTCAGTGCTTGGGTTGGTGCCCTTTTCCGGGGAAGGTCGCCCCCCGATGGGCGAACTTATCGGGACCGAACTGGATGGACGGCTGTTCACCGACCTTTCCACCTTGACGCCGGAAAATCCCGTAACTCCAGCTGACAAGTTTTTTATCAGAACGCGTGCCTCCAGGCTGTTGGACACATCGAGCCCGTGGACCATTCACGTAGGTGGGCTCATTGAGAAATCGATCGCCATTTCCGCTGAGGCGTTGGCAAAGAAGGCACGTCCCATGGGCATCCATCTGATGGAGTGCTCGGGAAATACGCGGAGTACGCGTTTCGGCATGATGAGCATCGCCGCGTGGGACGGCGTGCCTTTACAAGAGCTTCTCCAAAGGGCGAAGCCGCAGAGGCTCGCTGTCCGCGTGCTCGTGTCGGGCTTCGATCGCTACCAGGAAGAATCGATGACTTCCGAACCAGGCGCCGGCTGGATATTCAGCCGGGACCAACTGTTTTCGTCCAAAGCATTTCTCGCTACCAAGATGAATGGCCAGCCCCTCCGCTCTGATCACGGAGCACCCGTTCGATTGATGGTTCCGGGTTGGTACGGTTGTGTTTGTGTTAAATGGGTCAACCAGATCGATTTCGTTTCGGATGATGCCCCAGCCACTTCTCAGATGCAGGAGTACGCCGGCCGTACGATGCAGATGGGTGTTCCTTCGCTGGCGCGTGACTACCGGCCTGCCATGGTTGATATCGCGGCCATGCCCACTCGCATCGAGAAATGGCTGGTGGGCGGAAAGATCCGATACCACGTCACGGGGATTCAATGGGGTGGCTTGGCGCCGGCCCAGGGAATGGAACTACGATTCGATCCAGAGGAGCGATCCGTGCCTGTGGAAATCGTGCAAACGTCTCATGGCAAGAACTGGTGCTTCTGGAGCTACCAGTGGAATCCCCCGGAAATTGGAAAGTTCACGATCCGTTTGCGCCTGAATGCGGAAAATATCGCTGCCACAAAGCTAAATTCGGGCTACTACGATCGCTCCGTGGAAATTGCTGAGATCTGAAGTATCCTTTCGGCCATTAACCCAGCTGTCCACCCGCAAGAAAATCTTGGGTGCCCCATTCAAGCCTTCTTTTGGCTTGAGTGGGGTTGTTGCGGACCCAACTCTCCGCTATACGACAAATAAGCGCCTAGCATCAGCACTGCAGGAGATTTACTAAAGAAACAACGCTCAGCGAAGCGCTTGGAGAGATTGTAGAAAATGCTTGACAAAGCGCTTAGAAAGACTGTAGAAACTGAATCACTTCATCGAATCATGTTCAGGGCCAGTCAAGTTGTTGGGGCATTACATCTGCATCGACATTGGTTTTGTCGAGCCGGGGAACCCAAAGCGGGAAATCCAACGGAGGTACGTGGCAATGCCTAGCCTTTCGCGCACAAGCTGGCAAGAAGCTTCACCAGAGATCCGGCAACGCTCTTTAGCTGTTACGCGCAGCGTTCGCTGGAGCGTTGTTCTGGCAGCGGCCTGCCTGAGTTTCGTGCTTTCGACCCTAGCTGTTACCGCGGCCAAAGCCCAGGCAGTGTATGGCAGCATTGGCGGGACGGCGGTTGACTCGGCGGGTAGCATCGTCGCCAACGCCAAAGTGACCATCACCGACACTGCGCGCCAGGTCGTCTTCACCACGCAAACCGACAGTGCTGGGCGCTACGACGAAAAGCATCTGATCACCGGGAATTACCAGGTCAAGATCGAAGCGGTGGGATTCAAGACCGTCGTCTCTTCCGTCGATGTCTCGGTCGATTCAGTTACCACGTTTGACGCCACCCTCCAACCGGGCGCAGTCTCGGAGACAGTCAACGTCGTGGATGCGGCCCCCCTTCTGAAAACCGAACGTACCGACGTGTCTACGGTTCTCAGCACCCAGCAAGTCAATGAGCTGCCCACGTTTGGCAGGAACTTTTCGCAACTGCTGCTGGTCACTCCCGGAACGGTCCAGTTCTGTTGGGGCGACACTTCCACTGAAAATCCGCAAAGCGGTCTTGCCGTCAATGTAAACGGTCAGATGTTCGTCGGCGTGAACACCATCCTCGATGGCACCGACAATCGCGATTTTCTCTATGGAAACATGTTGATCGTGCCCACCCTGGATTCGATCGCTGAGAGCAAAGTGACCACATCCAGCTACGATGCCGAGTTCGGGCAGATTAGCGCAGCTCTGGTCACGGTTTCGACGAAGTCCGGGACAGACAAGTTCCATGGCAGCGGCTTCTGGTACCGCCGCTCCGGCGCGACCTTCGCGCGCGATCCCTTTGCCCAAGCCGCCCCGGACCCTGTCACCGGCCGATTCATTCCGCCCACCCTTTGGAACCAGTTTGGTGGATCGATCGGCGGCCCGACCGTCAAAAACAAGATGTTTATCTTCGGCGACTACCAGGGCACGCGCGCCCACAACGGAGGATCTGCACAGGCTGAGGTTCCGACCGCGGCGGAACGCGCCGGCGACTTTAGCCGGTGGGGGTCCAATAACCCGATTTTCGACCCTTCCAGCGGATGCCCAAGCAGTCCGACATGCGTGAACGGCATTCAGGACGATCTGACCCAGCGCACCCAGTTTCAATACAACGGTCAACCCAATGTCATCCCTCCGAGCCGGATCTCCCCGGTGGCTACCGCCCTTCTCGCCTATGTTCCGATGCCGCTTCCCCAGTATGAGAACAATCCGGTGGGCACGTTTAATTATGCGGGCAGCGGGGAAGAGATCTACCACGGGGATGCCGTCGACGTGAGGGCAGACTACTTCTCCAGCGACAAGCTGCGGTTGTTTGACCGCTATACGTTCACCCAGTTCCACAAAGAAGCTCCGGGGTTGTTTGGCGGAGCGGTGGGTGGACCGCAGCTCAACCAAATCGGTTACACCGGAGTGGGCGACACGCGGCCGCAAAGCAACTCGTTTGGCGTCTCCTATGCGACCGGGCCAAACCTGCTGTACGATTTCCGCTTTGGCTGGTATAAGCAGCGCATCAATGTGGATCCTCTCGTCAATGGGGATTTTGCTACCCAGGCGGGCGCGCCCGGCTTGAATATTCCCAGCGATCCCACGACCAATAACATGCCCCACTTCTCGATTTCGGAGGGCCCGGGGGAATTGGATTTCGGGAATGGCCTTTACAACAACTGCAACTGCCCGCTGATTGAGCGAATGCAGCAATTCCAGGAGATCGGCAATGTCACCTGGACCAAGGGTAAACATACATTCAAGTTCGGCCCCGACTTTCACCGCTTGCAGAATTTGCGCGTGCCCAGCGACCAGCACCGCTCCGGCGAGGTGTATACCCAAAACCCCCTTACGCAAGGTCCAGTGGAACCCGGCGTGGGCATGGCCGGCTTTCTGATCGGGGAGACTTCACAGTTTGACCGCTACATCTCCAAGGATGAGACCGCCGGCGAACGGCAGTGGCGGTTTTTCTTCTACGGACAAGACACCTGGCACATCACTTCCAAGCTGACTGTTAATTATGGGTTGCGGTGGGAGATCTATCGGCCGCAGACCGTAACCGGAAAGGATCAAGGCGGGTGGTTCAACCTTAATAACGGTGAGATCGACGTTGCCGGGGAAAATGGCGTCCCGCTGAGTGGCCCCCTGGTCACCAACTTCAAGAATCTTGCCCCGCGCGCCGGCTTCGCCTACGAGATCAATCCCAAGACCGTGGTCCGCCTGGGTTATGGCCGATCTTTCGATGTGGGAATGTTCGGCACCATTTTCGGCCATACCGTGACCCAGAATCTTCCCGTGCTGGGTACGCAGCAGATCAACCCCCTCCCCAACCAATGGGATGGGGCCTTCGCCCTGGCGACGGGGCCTCCCCTGCTCGATCCGGCCACCGTGCTAGATAGTCAGCCTGTCGGGCCGGATGGGAACCACATCTATCCTGACGGATTCCGTGCCTGGGTCCTGCCCTTCCATACCCATATGCCAACCGTGGACTCCTGGAACGCCACGGTACAGCGGCAGATTACGCCCAACTTTTCCTTGCAAGCCGCCTACGTCGGTAACAAGGGCTCGCACATCTTCGTCGGCGAAAATAACTGGATTAACCTCAACACGCAAACCGAGGCGGGTTTCTGCCAGCCTGGGGTAACCGGCTCAGTCTGCCTAAGTCAACAGCAGCGGCTGCCCTACTACCAATCGCCGAACGCCTTTAATTTGACTGCCGGGTTGCAATGCATGTGCAACCCCGGTGACAACCACTACAACTCGCTCCAGATTCAGGCAGACAAACGCTTGTCCAATGGTCTGAACGTGCTGGGGAACTACACCTATTCGCACGCCAAGAACCATGACACGCCGGACTTTCTCTACGACAAATCCCTCCTTTACGGCCGGCCATCGTGGCAGCGAGACCAGAACATTACCGTGTCCACCATCTACGAACTGCCATTCGGGAGAGGAAAGATGCTGGCCGGCAATGCCCCCGCCGCAGTCAACTACATAGTCGGCGGATGGCAGCTGGTTAATGTGACCACGATCATGAGCGGCGCTGGCGTCAACCCGTCTTATGGTGAGTGCAGCAATGACAACGATGCCGGCGTTTGCTTCCCCAACGTGGCCAGTGGTTTCCATGTGTCCCATCCAAACAAGAACGGATGGTTTGCCCAGACAGCGATCTCGGGCGGTACTCCCACGCCCTTGAGTTCAAATGGACAAACCAGCGGACCGTGGCAGCGTCCGGCAACCCCCGCTCCCGGCTCCCCCAGCTTTGGCAACGCGCAACGCAACGAGATCATCGGGCCCAAGTGGTTTGACAGCGATTTGTCAGCTATTAAGATCGTTCCCATCGGCGAGAGAATCAGGGCACAGTTCCGCGCTGAAACCTTTAACGTGTTCAATCACCCCAACCTGGGCAATCCCGGCGGTTGTGTCGACTGTGGCGGAGGAGCAACCATCCAGAACCTGGCTAACAACGCAATCATGCGGAGGATTCAGCTTGGGCTGCGGTTCGACTTCTAGCCGGATTAGTGGTTTCGCAATTACCGTGGTCTCATGTACCTTCAGGTGCGAGGTGGATCATTTTCAACGAGAGAAGCTCCTTTGGATGCTGGGTTTTGGCTTTGTATCAGGGCACGACTTTAGTCGTGCCGTAAAGGAATGAAAGAGAACTGGGCTTTAGCCCCTGCTACCCTTACCTGGCAAAGAAAAAACCCAGGGGCTAAAAGCCCAGATCTTTGTTGGGCCCTAACGGCACGACTAAAGTCGTGCCCTGATACAAAGTACAACCGCGGTGACTACCGGAAAACTCGTGCATTCCGCAAGCTTTGGATCTATCCACCTTCTCTGAAATTTAGAAACTCCAGGCGGAAGGTTACACTTCCTCCGCGCTATATGTTTGCCCGCTTGCTCTGCCTCTTACCTCTTTCGATCGCTTTCGCCTTTGCTCAGAATTCTCCCGCGCCCTTGCCTGATCCGCGGATGGCGAGTGCTGACGAGCTTCTGCGTACAGGCAAGCCCCAGGATGCGCTGGTCCTTTTAAACGAACTCGCCGCAGCGGCGCCGGCCACACCTCACATCGAAGCCAAAATCGGCAAAGCATATTTCCAGTCCAGTCAATTTCAGAAAGCGGTTCCCCACCTCAAGCTCGCTTTGCAGCAGAATGATTCCGATGCCGAATCTACACAGCTCCTAGCCCTCAGCTACTTCGGGGTGGCTGAGTACGCTGCAGCCATCCCTCTCTTGGAAAAGCTCGTCCCTCAGCTCCCTAAGAGCAGCATGGATGGCCCGTATCTGCTCGCCAGCTGTTACGTCATGACGCAGCGCTGGGACGACGCTCGCAAGACCTTTGCAAACGTGTTCTCCGTGCCCCCCGATAGCGCCATTGCCTATTTGATGTTTGGAAAGTTTCTTGTCCGGCAGCGGTTGGAAGACCGCGCCGTACCAGAAATCCAGGCTGCGCTGCAACGGGACCCTCGGCTCGCCATGGCCCACTTCCTTCTGGGCGAGATCGATCTCTACAAAGGAGATGCCGCGGCCGCCGTCGAGGAGCTCAACAAAGAGCTCGCAATTAACCCAACGGTCTGGCTGGTTTATTGGCGCCTGGGGGACGCCTACGTGCGGCTTGAGAAGTACGAGGAGGCCGAAAAGGTCCTGAAAGAGGCAATTTGGCTCAACGAAACCTCCTCCGGCGCCTACATCCTGCTGGGTCAAGTCGCCCTGAAGCGCGACGATGCGAAGATGGCTGCCGGAGTCCTCGAGCGTGCAGTCAAACTGGATCCGCAAAACGACTACGTCCACTATTTCCTCGCCAAGGCTTATCAGGGTCTGGGCCGCACTGCGGAGGCGAATCAGCACTTCGCAATCGCCAAGCAGCTGCGTAATAACAAGCGGGCGGACGAGAGGGCAACTTTCCAGCAGGGTCCGTGAAACTTCCCATGCAACCCACCAACATCTCCAGACGTGATCACCTTAAGACCATGCTTGCTGCCGCCCTTCTGGCCGGAACAGAAGGAACGCATGCCCTGGCGTCTTCGAGCGTTCCCGCGGCTGCTCCGCCTGACCACGAGCGAAGGATCCAATGGTGGAGAGAAGCAAAGTTTGGCATGTTCATCCATTGGGGTCTTTATAGCCTGCTCTGCAGGGACGCTTGGGCCATGGGCGACGAAGATATCCCGTTGAACGAGTACGTAGAGCTCGCCAAGAGGTTTCATCCTCAGCCCAATGCGGCGCGCCAGTGGGCCGCGCTCGCCCGCAAGAGTGGCATGAAGTACATGGTGATGACGGCCAAGCACCACGAGGGATTTTGTCTCTTCAACTCGCAGCTCACCGATTATTGCGCGCCGAAACAAGGGCCCGGCCGCGACCTGGTAAAGGAGTATGTCGAGGCTGCCCGCGCAGAAGGCTTGCGCGTCGGTTTGTACTATTCGCTCATGGACTGGCATCATCCCGACTGGCTGCATGTGAAGGACGATGAAGCCGCCCGAAAACGATTCGTTCAGTACACCCACGGCCAGATTCGCGAGCTGCTCACCAACTACGGCAAGATCGATGTGCTTTGGTACGACATGGCTGTGCCCCTGGATGCCAAAGGGTGGGAATCGGAAAAGATGAACAGGATGGTTCTGGAGCTGCAGCCCGAGATCATCGTGAACAACCGGAACCTGCTCCCAGGAGACTTCTCGACCCCGGAGCAGAACACCCAGGCCACCAAAGGTGATTGGGAATCCTGCATGACGATGAATAACAGTTGGGGTTACGTGACCGGCGATAACAACTGGAAATCTCCCAATCAGCTGGTCCAGAATCTGGTGGAGTGCGCGCGAGATGGCGGCAACTATTTGCTCAACATCGGTCCCAAAGCGGATGGCTCGGTGCCCGAGCCCAGCATCCGTATCCTGGGGGAAATAGGGCGATGGTTAGACAAGAATGGTGCGGCCATTTACGGCACCGACAAGTGCCTCTTTCTGCATGGTGATATCTGCGGGTTTACGCGCAAGAAAAACACCTTGTTCACGCACGTCTATTTTTGGCCGGGAGAAACCGTCACGGTAGGCGGGGTGACGGCCAGGGTACGAACCGCAAAATTGTTGGCCACCAGCCAGGACGTGCTTTTCACGCAGAAGGGGCGCCAACTGATCTTCTCCCAGCTTCCGGCGCAAGCACCAGACACTCCGGTTACGGTGATTATGGCGGAGTGCGAGTCAGAGCCAGTCCAGGATGCGCTCTCATCGCGTGTTGACATAACTTAGCCGCCCTGTACATGCTCGCCCTCTTTGCCCCGTCGTCTCTGATCAGGTATCATCGCCCCTCGTAGTCGGGTAAATGCAAAGGGGAATACCAACATGGCGGAAGCGAATTGCGATATCGGATTAATTGGATTGGCAGTGATGGGGCAGAACCTGGTGTTGAACATGAACGACCACGGATACAAGGTCGCCGTCTTCAACCGTACCGTCTCCAAGGTCGATGATTTCCTGGCCAATGAGGCGCAGGGCACGCAGGTTGTGGGCGCGCACTCCATCGAGGAAATGTGCGCACACCTGAAGACGCCGCGGCGCGTGATGATCATGGTCAAGGCCGGAGAAGTGGTCGATCAAACCATCGAGCAGGTGCTTCCTTATCTCGAGAAGGGCGACATCCTCATCGACGGCGGCAACTCCTTGTACACCGACTCCAATCGCAGAACCCGGGATCTGGCCGCGAAAGGGATTCTCTTTATCGGCACCGGTGTTTCCGGCGGTGAAGAGGGCGCGCGCTTCGGCCCATCGATTATGCCGGGAGGCAATAAAGAAGCGTGGCCCCACGTAAAAGACATCTTCCAGGCCATTGCGGCGAAGGTCGAGGATGGTACTCCCTGTTGCGACTGGGTTGGAGAAGAGGGCGCGGGGCACTACGTCAAGATGGTGCACAACGGCATTGAGTACGGCGACATGCAATTGATCGGAGAAGCCTATCAATTGATGAAAGATGGTCTCGGCCTGACCGCTGACGAGCTCGCCGAGGTTTTTGCAGAGTGGAACAAGGGTGAATTGGATAGCTTCCTGATTGACATCTCCGCCACCATCTTCGCCAAGAAGGATGAAGACGGACAGCCGATGGTAGACAAGATTCTCGATGCCGCCGGGCAGAAGGGCACTGGCAAGTGGACGGCGATCTCGGCCCTCGACCTGGGCCAGCCGGTGACCTTGATCGGGGAGAGCGTGTTTGCTCGCTGTCTGTCGGCATTGAAGAGCGAACGCGTGGCGGCAGCGAAAGTATTGAAAGGGCCGCGCAAGCGAAAGGTAGAAAAGAAAAAGGAATTCATCGAGGAAGTGCGGGTGGCTCTGTACTGCTCCAAGATGGTGAGCTATGCGCAGGGATACATGTTGCTGCGAGCGGCAGAGAAGGAGCAGGGCTGGAACCTGAACATGGGTGGCGTAGCGCTGATGTGGCGTGGCGGTTGTATCATTCGCAGCATTTTCCTGGGTGACATCAAGGCGGCGTTCGATCGGGATCCAAAGCTACAGAATCTGCTGCTCGACCGGTTTTTCTCAGCGCGATGAACAAGTACCACCCATTCTGGCGGAGGGCAATCATCCAGGGCATCCGGCTTGGCGTGCCCATGCCTGCATTTTCAACGGCGCTTGCGTTCTATGACGGCTACCGCACCGCGCGCCTGCCCGCGAATCTGCTGCAGGCGCAGCGGGACTTCTTCGGCGCGCACACCTATGAACGTGTCGACAAGCCGCGCGGCGAATTCTTCCATACAAATTGGACAGGCAGGGGAGGCAGAGTCTCCTCCTCAACCTATAACGCATAGATGCCATGGGAACTTCCTTGGAGCTTTCAACCGCCGAAGCCCGCGCTAGTGTGGCGCTGGCGGGTTCTGCTGTGCCGGCTGGCCGTTGGCCGGTGGTTGTCCCGTGTTGTTGGTGACATCCTGCCCCTGGAAGATCAGCTTGACCGTGGAACGGAATTGCTTGTAATCCGTATAGCGCACAATCTGCCGGATACGCACATCCTGGCTCATGTACCCATTGCCACCTGAAAAATGCAGCTCAGCATCGGCCTTGGTATAAACCGGAAACCAATACTTCCCATCCACCTGCTCGCGGTAGGTGGTAAACGGAGGAGAAAGATCCTCGTGGCCCTTGCGCATGTCGTCCGGCACATTCTTGGCGCTGGTGATCACAATCTGGAGATCCTTCTGGTCGACCCAGATGCGTCCCTTTAAGTATCGTTTGCCTTTTTCCATCACCTTGGGCGCCACGTCGAATACGTAGCAGTCAACCTCGTCCACTTTCTGCCGTCCGACGTAGGTTAGGTTGTACTGTCCTACGTCCTCGGTGGTCAGGACGAAGGGCAGGCGCTGCTCAATATCCGAAACATCGGCCGGGCTCATCTGGATACGCTCCAGCGTATTCTGCGGCGCGAAGGTCACGTGCTCCGATTTGCGCCCCTGGGCGTCGAAGGTAATGGACACCACCTGCCGGTATTCGCCGTCCACTTTGCCGTCATCATTGATGGTTTGTATGCGCACATCGCGTTGGTAGGTGTAGTTGTCCAGCGCTCGGCGGAACTCGCTTTCCTTCGCCGCCATCTGCTGGATAATCTGCGCCGGCGCCATGGCGGGAGCGCTGGTGTCGACTGGGCCAAAGCCCTGGTCTGGCTGGTCTGTGCTCTGAGCTAGCAATGCCGGAACCGGCACAACAACCAGCAAAATCAGCAACTTCCCCCAACTTATACCCACGGCTGCCTCCACTTCTGTCCCCAACGCATGACCTTATTATGCGCCGTCACTCAATAGACTTGCCAGCCGGCGGCATGGATGCAACCTGCAACCGGCTTTATCCCTCGCCGAGGGCCGCTCGCAGCCGTCCATGAGCCGCATCCAGCCGTTGCTGGGCCTGCTCCCGCGTAATTCCCAGCTTTTGCATCACGATCGCTACCCGCACTTCCCCGGTCTCGGCCAGCAGCGCAGCAGCCCGAGTTTCGTCGACTCCGGTTGCGGCGGCGATGATCCGGGTGGCACGGTCTTTCAGCTTCACGTTGGTCGGCTGCACATTGACCATCAAATTGCCGTAGACCATCC
This sequence comes from uncultured Acidobacteriaceae bacterium, assembly GCA_963834205.1. Lineage (GTDB taxonomy): Bacteria > Acidobacteriota > Terriglobia > Terriglobales > Acidobacteriaceae > PALSA-350. Next base: position 368,262 of record CAWIBI010000043.1, read on the forward strand.
CGGTGCGGATCATCGCCCCGGTACTCAACATATTCAGCACCAGCTTGGTGGCTGTTCCCGCGCGCAGGCGCGTCGACCCCGTGATCACCTCGGGCCCGACCGCCGGGGTGATCGCGATCTTTGCCTGGCACTCCACTGCCGAGCCCGGAACGCAGCTTAGCCCTACGGTGAGCGCGCCCAGCTGGTTGGCGTATTCCATGGCCCCCAAAACATAGGGTGTACGCCCGCTGGCGGCGATCCCTACCAGCGTGTCTCCGGCGCGAAAACCGTGTTCTTTCAGGTCCTCTGCGCCCTGCCGGGCATCGTCTTCCGCGCCCTCGATCGAATGCCGCAGGGCGTGGTCGCCGCCGGCAATTAACCCCACCACCAGCCCAGGATCTACATTGAAGGTCGGTGGACACTCCGAGGCATCCAGCACGCCCAGCCGCCCTGAGGTGCCGGCGCCGGTGTAGAAAAGCCGGCCGCCCTGCTCCAGCCGCTCCGCGATGCCGTCAACGGCTTGGGCAATCCTGCCCAGCTCTGCGTGCACTGCGTCCGCGACCGACCGATCGGCGGCATTGATTACTTCCAGCATCTCTCGTGTCGAGAGCTGGTCAATACGATCCGTGTCAGGATGCCGGGTCTCGGTTAACAACTGTTCGAATTTCATCATTGCCAACCATACCAAAGACCCCGGCTTGCTTTCCTGATAGCCATGCAAGCTTCCTTTCCCTGACAGGATTCATCTTCCGTAGGGAACGCCTGAGGGATGCTACGCTGTTGGCCTAAGCCGTCCAGAATGGGGGAGCTACTGGATACCGACACGCAAACCGCACCAGCATTGCCCCGTCACCCGCGGCTGCCCCAGATTCTGGAAGAGAACTGGCAGGCGGAGATGCGCGGCTACTACACCTATCGGACGCTGGCCGAGCGGGAGCCAGAGCCAGGGCGCAGGCAGACACTCGAGCAGATGGCCTCAGCGGAAAAGGAACATGCCGCCCTGTGGGCGGGCCGCTTGCGCGAGCTGGGGGAGCAGGAGCCAGTCTACCGGGGCAAAACCAGCGGCGATGCCGACAGCCTGAAGAACCGGGTTGGCGGTGACGACCTGGCTTTGCGGCGTCTCGAGATCGATGAAAGCCGCGACATAGCCAAATACAGCCAGCAACTCAAAGCGCTGGGCGATGAAGCCAGCCTCGCCATCCTGAACCAGGTAATCGAAGATGAACAGGACCACTACCGCGCGTTGAGCGGCTTAATTCGGCGGCAGAGGCCTCTCGGCGTCCGCCCGCCCACCACCGATCCAAAAGCGCTTCTCGAACAATTGCTGATCAAGCGTAGCCAGGGTCGCCCGCACACCGCGGGATGGATCGGGGACGCCATTTACGGGGTCAACGACGGGCTGGGCTCCATCTTCGGCATCGTTTCTGGAGTCTCCGGCGCAACTCTGGGCAACAGCAAGTGGGTACTGCTTTCGGGCCTCGCCGGCATGATCGCCAGTGCGCTCTCCATGGGCTCCGGCGCCTACCTCGCGGCCAAGAGCGAGCGCGAAATCTACGAGGCGGAGCTGGCCCGCGAGCGCGAAGCCATTGCCATGAACGGCGCCGAGGCCCGTGAGCTGCTGTCGCTTTACTTCCAGGTCAAAGGCCTTCCCGAAGAGGATGCTGACCACATGGTGGAGCACATCGCGAGTGACCCGGAGCAGATGCTGCGCGCGCTCGCTGCCGAGCGGCTCAACTCGACCGAAGAAGCGCTGAGCAATCCCCTTACCTCCGCCGTGTCCGGCGCTCTCTCAACTGCCGCCGGAGCCTTCATACCCGTGGTGCCGTTTTTCTTCCTCAGCGGTTACACCGCCGTCATTGTCTCAGCAGTGGTTTCGCTGCTGGCGCATTTTGCCGTAGGCGCCGCCAAGTCGCTGGTCACCGTGCGTTCCTGGTGGAGCAGCGGCTTCGAGATGACGCTGGTAGGAGCGGTGGAAGGTGTTGTGACCTATGTCATCGGTTTGGGTCTCGGCCGTCTCGGGACTTAAGAGTCAAACGCGAAAGACGTCGGGCCGCCATGACTGGATGGAGCTCTTTATCTGTTTCCTGGTCAGGCCCTCGTTGAGCGCGCGCATGGCCAGGGCGGGCAGCTCCGCATCCGAGGCGAAGCGTAGACCGATCAACTGCGACTCCGTCAACTCCCCGATCCGCGGCCTGGCCGCTTCGGGCAAAAGCATAGCCAGGCGCAGCCGCTCCTCTAGCCGGATCACCCGGTCCTGAACTTTGAGGGCATACATCCTGGCCCTGGTTGTGACCGTTAGCAATCCCACGGCGAGTATGACCCACAATATGGAACTCATACGAGGGTGGCGCACCAGGAGAATGACGCTGAGGATGACCGCAGCAAAGCATAGCGGCGCCAGAAAAAAGTGAAAGGGTGGGTCGAGCCTGCCGTGGTTGGCATAAGACTGCGGAGTATTTGCCATTCGTTAAGCCTCTTTGGAGAACCAATCCATCATGCTTCTTCCCGGGCTTTCGCGCCAGCCCGTGTGAAATGATTAAGAGATGAAGAAAAGCACCCTGGGCCTCCTCTGTATCACTCTTTTCCTCTTGCCTGCCTGCCGTTCGATCGCGCAGGCGCCTGCGCAACCGCAAAATTCTCCCATCCTGTTGCACGTAGATCTCAGCGATGCACCGCGCCGCCTGCTGCACGCGCATCTGCAAATACCGGTGAACGCCGGCCCGCTTACCCTCGAATATCCGCAATGGATTCCCGGCGACCATCGCCCCACCGGGCCCATCGACAATCTTGCAGGCTTGTTGATTCGTGCCAACGGTCAGGATCTTCCCTGGCGTCGTGACGACGTGGATATGTATGGGATCCACGTCGACGTGCCGCCCGGTGTCAGCCGGCTGGAGGTATCGCTCGACTTCCTCGCCACCCCGGGCGACACCGGGTCCGCCATGGATGCCGCCACCAGCGTTAATATGACGGTGCTGGAATGGAACGCCGTCATCCTGTATCCAGCGCACATCCCGGTGGCCCAGATTCCCATCGCCGCTTCTCTCACCATGCCGGCGGACTGGAAGTTTGGCACCGCGCTCAACGTCGCGTCCCAGACAGGCGCGGAGGCCTCCTTCGCGCCCGTTTCTGTGGAACGCTTAGTGGATTCCCCGGTGATCGCGGGCAGATATTTCCGCGAATTTCCCTTGGCTCCGGAGATGACACCGAAGCATTATCTCGACGTCGCCGGCGATGCCGCGCAGGACCTCGATCTAAAGCCCGAGTTTCTTCGCCGCGGTGAGCCAGCTAGTGCGCGAGGCGCGAGCGCTCTATGCGTCGCGCCACTATGAGACCTACCATTTCCTTCTCAGTCTGAGTGACATTGTGCGGATGGAGGGGTTGGAGCATCACCAGTCCAGCGACAACGGAGTCCAGGAGCACGGCTTCTCCGATCCAAGATTAGCGGTGTTGAATGCGGAATTGCTGCCCCACGAGTTTACCCACTCCTGGAATGGCAAATACCGCCGTCCGGTAGGATTGGCCACTCCCGATTACTCCGCGCCGATGAAGGGCGACCTGCTATGGGTCTATGAGGGCATGACCCAATACTGGGGCAATATCCTGGCGGCGCGCTCCGCCTTGTGGACCCCTGAGAGCTATCGAGATGCGCTGGCCTGGAGCGCCGCCCTCCTCGACGAAAAGCCCGGCCGCACCTGGCGCAATCTGGAAGATACCGCCATCTCCTCCCAGTCTCTGCGCGAAAGACACGATTACTGGACCAACTGGAGGCGCTCCCAGGATTACTACCAGGAAGGCGAGTTGTTGTGGCTGGACGCAGACACCACGATTCGCCAGTTAACCCACGACAAGAAATCGTTGAATGACTTTTGCGTCAAGTTTCTGGCCGTGGGTGGCAACACCGGCCCGGAGGTTGTGCCCTACACCTTCGATGACGTTGTCGCCGCTCTGAATGCGGTTGCGCCCTACGACTGGCAAGGCTTTCTGACCGAGCGCCTGCAGTCGCATGCCAACCACGCCCCACTGGGAGGAATCGAGCACGCAGGTTACCGGCTCGTCTACACCGCCGAACCCACACCGTATGAGCAAGCCTGGCTGGATAACGAAAAAAAGATCGACGCCTGGTTCTCGCTTGGTTTGATGGTCTTCACCACGGGCCAGATTGACGATGTCAGGATGGGTTCTCCGGCCTTCCAGGCTGGCCTCGGGCCGGGCACGAAGCTGGTTGCCGTCGACGGGCACGCGTTTACGAGTGAAGTGTTGAAGCAGGCGATTCGTGAGGCAAAAACCAGCCCGATTGAGCTCATCGTATCCAATGACAACGAGTTCCGCACCGTCCGGCTGGACTACCATGACGGCGAAAAATACCCGCGGCTGGAGCGTGTTCAGGGCACGCCCGATCTACTCGATGAGATCCTCATGCCTCTGGCCCCCGGCAAGGGAAGTGGCCTATAGTGTTCTGCATGTTGAAAGTATCCTGCGCCCTGCTGCTTGTTGCCGTTCTGATGCCCTCCACGCTACCCGCCCAGACTCTGGCCGCGACCCCGCCTATGGGTTGGAACAGCTGGAATCTTTTTGCCGGCAAGGTTGAGGATAAGGATGTCCGTGCCGCGGCCGACGCCATGGTCTCCTCGGGCATGAAGGACGCCGGCTATCTCTACATCAACATTGACGACACCTGGCAGGGCGAGCGCGACGCCCAGGGCAACATTCAGGCCAACAGCAAATTTCCCGACATGAAGGCGCTGTCCGATTACGTTCACTCCAAGGGCCTCAAGATCGGCATTTACTCGGGGCCCGGTCCAACGACCTGTGCCGGGTATGAAGGCAGCTATCAGCACGAAGCGCAGGACGCGAAGACTTATGCGGCCTGGGGCATCGACTATCTCAAATACGACCTCTGCGGCTTTCGCAAGATCATGACGCAGCAGGCGCCGAACGATCCGCAGAAGGCCACGCAGATGATGAAGGATGCCTATGAAAAGATGCACCAGGCATTACTGGCGACTGGCCGCCCTATCGTCTACAGCTTCTGCCAGTACGGTTGGGACGCGGTCTGGGAATGGGGACCTTCGCTTGGGGCCAACCTGTGGCGGACGACTGGTGACATCAATCCCACCTGGGATCGCATGACGCTGATCGGCTTCTCCCAGGCTGGTCTGTCGCGATATGCCGGTCCCGGGCACTGGAATGATCCCGACATGTTGGAAGTAGGCAACGGCAAGCTCAACCTGGAAGAGAACCGCACGCACATGGCCCTGTGGGCTCTGCTGGCCGCGCCATTATTAGCGGGCAATGATCTTTCCCGCATGCCGCCGGAGACGCTTGCCATCCTTACGAATCGCGATGTGATTGCCATTGATCAGGATCCGTTGGGCAAGCAGGGGGATCGTGTTTCCGCGGTTGGTCCGGTTGAAGTCTGGGCCAAACCGTTGCAGGGTGGAGCGAAAGCCGTAGGCCTATTCAACCGTGACGACACCCCGCTGCCGGTCACCGTGAACTTGAGCGAACTCGGTTTTCCCGCCGGCGCGAAGGCGCGCGATCTCTGGCAGGCAAAAGATCTGGGAAAACTCCAGGGCACCTACACCGCAAGCGTGCCCCGCCACGGAGTTGTCCTGCTCCGCCTGACGAAATGATTGTCTTAAGCAAGCAAAGAAGCTCTATACCTGGAGGGGTGCCACGTTCGCCTCAGCGTACGTGGGACGAAAAAGCCGGGGCGCAGCCCCTTCGAACGCTCTAGAAATAAAGTAAAAGCATTCGAAAAAATCGTTCTCGGCCCATGTACGCTGAGGCGAACATGGGGCACCCGTCTTGTCCCTCAGACCGCTGCTGATGGCTTAGCTCGTAGCTGCCAGATAAACCGTGAACCACCGATTCGCGTCGCTCCATTGCTGCCGCAACCTGAACCCTACCCGGGTGAGCAAACTAAGCACCCGCTGGTCCGTGAACTTATAACTGTTCTCAGTGTGAATGGTCTCTCCCCGCGAGAAATGCACCTCCATATCCAGTGCACGAACCGCCACCCGTTGCGGCATCAGGCTCTCCAGGTGCATCTCTATCCGCGCGTGCTCTTCACTCCACCGCGCCTGGTGGCGAAAGAAATGAGGATTGAAATTCCCATCCAGTTCGCGATTGATGCGCACCAGCATATTCTTATTGAACTCCGCCGTAACCCCCGCCGCATCGTCGTAGGCCGCGAGCAGCATATCTGTGTCCTTCACCATGTCGGTGCCCAGCAACAGGCAATCCCCGGGCGCCAATTGTGCGCGCACGCCGCGAAGCACCTCGATCGCGTCGGCGGGCGAAAAGTTGCCAATGCTCGAGCCGATGTACAACACCATCCGTCTCCCGGCAGCGGAAGCTACGTGGTTCTGCCGCATGCCTTCGGTGTAGTCCGCGACGATAGGTTCGACCGTCACCTCCGGCAGCTCAGCCTCCAGCCTGGTCCGTGCTTCGTTGAGCGCCGTCTCCGACACATCGATCGGTTGGTAAGTGACGCTTCCCTGCAGGCGGACCGCGGCGTCCAGCAGCAGGCCCGTTTTTGTTGCCGTCCCCGCGCCCAGCTCGATCAGCGACAGATCACGCCCGCCCGCCGCGGCCAGGATAATTTCATCCGCGTGCTCGGCCAGGATGTGTCTCTCCGTGCGGGTGACGTAATACTCGGGCAGCTCGGTAATGGCTTCAAAGAGGCGAGAGCCCGCCTCGTCGTAAAACAGCCACGGTGACAGACTCTTAGGTCGCTCAGAGAGCCCGTTAAAAACCTCAACCGCGATCGGGCTCGAGGCAATTGCCGGCAACTTGGGTAGCGATATGGCAGACATGAGATCTCCGCGAGCCCGGTTATAGCAAAGAGTTAGATGTTCGCCAGACGAATGCCGGAAAACTGCCAGCGCGTCGCAGGAGAGAAAAAGTTACGGTAGCTAGCGCGGATATGGGATGCTGGAGTTACTACCGACCCGCCGCGCAGCACCATCTGGTTGCTCATGAACTTCCCGTTGTACTCGCCCAGGGCACCCGGTACCGGCCGGAAGCCCGGGTAACCGATGTAAGGACTCTGGGTCCACTCCCATACATCCCCGAACATCTGCGCCGGCCCACCCGCGGCAGCCTCGCCCAGCGCCAGTGGGTGCATCGTTCCTCCCAGCAGATTTCCCGTGACTGGCAATGCCTGGGTTGCGATCTCCCACTCAGCTTCCGTGGGCAGGCGCTTGCCTGCCCAATTGGCGAACGCATCGGCTTCGAAGTGGCTCACGTGGCACACCGGTGTTTGTAGTAACCCCTGCAGCGGCTGTTCGCCGTACATGGTGTACAACCGCCACACACCGTCCTGCTGCCGCCAATAGAGGGGGGCCTTCCAGCCCTCGGCCTTGACCGTGTCCCAGCCTGCGGCCAGCCAAAGCTCCGGCCGCCGGTAGCCGCCGTCGTCGATGAACGCAAGATACTCGGCGCAGGAAACCAGCCTCGACGCCAGCTCGAAAGGACGCTGATAAACAGGATGGCGAGGCAGTTCGTTATCGAAGGCGAAGCCGTCGCCGGCAAATCCTATATCGAAGAGGCCCCCCTCGTACTCAAACCAATCCGCTTTCCCTGCCGCCGGCGTGTTGAAGTCGACGGCTTCGTCGAGGTAGGCCGGACGAAGCGGGTTGGTCCACAACGCGTGCTTGATATCGGTGGCCAGCAACTCCTGATGCTGCTGCTCGTGATTCACCCCCAGCACGATCCTCTGCGCAACTTCTTCCGGCGGATTGGAGGCCAGCAATCGCTGGATCCCCTCTTCCACGTGCCGGCGATAGCTGAGGATCGTTTCCACCGGTGGCCGTGAAAAGGAGGCGCGCAGCTTCTTCTCCGGCTGGTCGGAGACGGAGTTGTAGTAGCTGTTGAAGAGCCAGCGGAAGTCAGGATTGAATTCGCGGTAGCCGGAGAGGAATTCCTGCAGTAGGAAAGTCTCAAAAAACCAGGTGGTATGGGCCAGGTGCCACTTGGCTGGGCTGGCCTCGGCGCACGACTGCACCATCATGTCTTCGGGCGAGAGCGGACAACAAAGCTCTTCGCTTTGCCGCCGAACTTGCAGAAAGTCCTCGAGCAGACGGGCAGTACTTTCCGTCGTTGCGGTCGCTGGCGTCATGGTTTCTCCATCTACTTAGAGACCGAAAGCGTCTGGATGTTGCCTAAATTTTTTTTCATACTGTTTGCCGGCGCTTCAATGGGCGCTGAGCAGCCGGGCAAGAGTATAAGCCGCGCCGGCTGCCAAACCGCCGATCAATACTGTTTGGCCCGCGCTGCGCGCGGCGCCGGCCCCGGTCAGCTTGCCTTTGATCCCACCAAACAGCAGGAGCGCCACCAGGGTAATCGCCACCGAGGCGGTGAGTGCGGAGGTTAAACTCCGTCCCACCATGTAGGGAACCAGGGGAACCAGGCCTCCAACCACGTAGGATAGCGCGATGGTGATGGCGCTTCGGCTGGCCCGGTTACGCTGCGGCTCCTCCAGCCCCAGCTCAAAGCGCATCATAAAGTCCACCCAAGCCTGGGGCCGGCGTTTCAGGGCTTCGAGCACCGGCATGCTTTCGCTTCGATCCACCCCGTACTGCTCGAAGATTTCGTAGATTTCTTCTTCCTCGTCGCGGGTGCGCTCGACGATCTCGCGCTCTTCGCGCTGCCGTTCGCTGGAATAATGCTGGGCGTCGCCCTGAGCGGCCAGAAACCCGCCCAGTCCCATGGCAATCGAGCCGGCGGCGATCTCTGCCAACCCGGCCAGTACCACCACGTGCGAGGAGTTCACTGCGCCGGAGAGCCCGGCTGCCAAAGCAAAGGGAACGGTCAAACCGTCCGACATGCCGATGACCACATCGCGGACCAGCGCTGTCGACTCAAAATGACCTTCCTTGTGGGCCGGGGACGCGGGCGGTGTAGGGGTCGCGACGGAGTCGGTCAGCATCCCGGCAGTTTACCTCAGGGAATGACTAACCACGTCCCTTTCCACTATTTTCAGGACCTTAAGCATTTTAAGTTCCCGCCTTTTCTCTGCGGAAGGTGCGCGTTAAGCGCGTTAAGCGCATTAAGCCCCCCGGATCGGGGTGAAATTGTGCTTTTTAGTGCGCACTAAGCCTCGCTGGATTTGGGTCCCTCTGCATGACCCCCAGGTCTCAAAGGCGAGCCCTGGGCCACCCACTCCCGTTGGATTTGACTCAATATAGATGTGAATTGGGCATGGCGAGTTTCGGTCCCAAAGTAAAACTCGCCTACCGCGACTGCGGTATCACGACAACGGTTCGCTACCCTACTGCGTCCATACGTTTGCCGGTCTCGTCTAAATGTGCGTTGGGTGGGGCCTGCTAATGGCTTAGGCTTTAAGCATGAAACGCACGGCAAGATGGGTCATTGTGGGCCTGTGGATGATGGCGATGGCGTCACCCTTTTGCCTCGGTCAGGAGGGTGATGACGGGGGCGCCGCCATGGGCCGAGCCTTTGGCAGAGGCAACGGAGTCCGCGGCACGGTCACCGCCGCCGCTCCGGGAAGCTTCACCATCCGCACCGACGAGGGGGACACATACCAGGTGCTGTATAGCGCCAATTCTCATTTGATGAAGGACCGGCAGCCGATCACAGCCGCCGATATTCACGTGGGAGACATGTTGATGGCCGGCGGTGTAGTCGATGCCAAGGCCAAGACCGTCGGCGCCGTCTTGCTGGTGGACATCGATGCGAATCAAGTTCGCCAGGCCAAGGCCGAGTTTGGCAAAACCTGGGTGATGGGAAAAGTGACTGCTATTCATGAGCTCAAAATCACCATCGAGCGCGCCAACGATAAGCAGACGCAGACCGTGGCGGTGGACGAAAACACTTCCTTCCGCAAGCGAAGGGAAGACGTCACGCTGGCCGATGTGAAAGTAGGAGACTTTATTAGCGCCCAAGGGGCGTTGCGAGCGGATACTTTCCTGGCTACAAGCTTGCGCATCATGCCTCCGGGAACGGGGGTGCCAGGATCGAAGGGACCATCGCCCGGCCCCTGAATGTTTTCGTCGGCAGAGGAACGGTAATCCTTGCTGACCTGAGGAAGGTCTAAGTTGTGTGGATAGCGTGACGCAACGTATGTCTCTGCTCCTGTGCCTCCTGGGGGGCTGTCTCACCACGTCTGCGGGAGCCCAATCAACCCCTGCCGCCGCCACTCCCTCCCCGGCTGCTGCCAGTGTGGCCGGAGGGCTGGTGCACGGCTCGGTCAAAGCAGGGAATGTTCCCCTTCCCGGGGTGAGCGTCGTCGCCACCAACACGCTCACCGGGCAACGTTACGCCACCATCACAGACATCAACGGCAACTATTCGATGACCATCCCCAGCAGTGGCCGTTACGTGATCCGGACCGAGCTTGCGGCCTTTGCCCCGGAGACCAAAGTCGCGCTTCTCAAACCTACCCCGGGTTCCCCGATTAGCCAGCAGGCCGATTTCGCCCTGACATTGGCTTCCCGGGTCGCGCCGGAAACTACTACGCAGGAGAACGTAGCTGGACCCCCGGGCCGTCAGCAGGGAACCGTGCGCCGCAACACGGCAGCCGGAGCTCAGAATCTGGCCTTGCTCGCCGCGCTCGCAGGCACTGCGGACGCAGGCATCAACAGCGGAGCTACCGGAGCCGCCCTGCCTTCCCTGGCGAACAACTCGGACTTCTCTACTGACTCGGTTGCCGTTACCGGGCAGGCAGGCACCACAAATCCCTTCGCCGGGGTGGACATGGACCAACTTCGCCAGAACGCGGAGCTCGATCAATCGCTCTCCGGTGGCGGCCAGGGAGGTCAGGGCGGACAGAGCGGAGGCCGGGGACAGGGCGGAGGACCTGGCGGCGGAGGGCCCGGTGGCGGAGGCGGTGGTGGTTTTGGCGGTGGAGGAGGGGGCTTCGGAGGGGGCGGAGGCTTTGGAGGAGGAGGCCGTGGCGGCGGTCGCGGCGGAGGCGGCTTCGGCAACTTCCGCAACTTCAAGCCCAATCAGCCCCATGGCGCCTTCTACTGGACGGGGGGAAACAGTGCGCTGAATGCCGCCCCTTTCCCCATAAGAGCCCAAACAGAGCCGCAGCCCAGTTACGCGCAAAACCAGTTCGGTCTCACCTTTATGGGCGCGCCCTACGTTCCTCACGTGATCGAGCACGACACCAAAGACGTGATCTTCTTCAACCTGACGGGGCAACGCTCTTCCTCCCCACTGAGCGAGTATGCCAGCGTGCCCACCTTGGCAGAGCGCACGGGTGACTTGTCCGGCCTTACCACCCAGGAAGGCGCCCCCATCACCATCTACGATCCCGTAACCAATGCGCCGTTCCCCAACAACGTCATCCCCCAGGACCGGATCGCGCCCCCGGCAACCGCGCTATTCAATTACATCCCACTGCCCCGCTTGCCGGGGCAGTTCCAGAACTACCAGCGCCTTACCTCCTCTGAATCCAACACCACTCGCATCGGTGTCCGCTTCCTGCACAGCTTTGGCGCCAGTTCGGGAGGCTCCCCCATTGGCGGCTTGATCCGCCAATACACCGGGCAGGGCGGCCCTGGCATACGCCAGAGCATGAATGTGAATTTCAATTACAACCACGCGGCGGCCGACGAAGTGAACGTCTTTCCCGACCTTGGCGGTAAGCAACAAACCCACCAGTATTCTCTGGCCCTCGGCTACTCGCTTGGCAAGGGCAGGTTGACCACCAATCCGAGTCTCAACTGGAACCGCAGCGATACCCAGCTCAAGAACGAATTCACCGGCGTCACCGATATCGCCGGCCAGCTAGGTCTCGCTGGGCTACCCGAAGATCCGCTGCTCTACGGTCTGCCCAACCTGACTCTGAACCAGTTCACCAGCGTCAACGAGCAACAGCCGAAATTTCAGATCAACCAGACAATTGCTGTTTCCGACTCCACCTCATGGATTCACAAGAAGCACAACATCCGCTTCGGCGGAGACTTGCGCCGCGTTCATAACGACCTCTTCGGTAATACCGGCAATGTCACCGGCACCTACACTTTCACGGGGTACTTTACTGAAGCGCCCGGCTCCAGTGGCAGCAGCGGCGGCACGTCGACGTCAGGCTCTTCGCTGGCCGACCTGCTGCTCGGTCTGCCGCAGCAGACTTCACTGCAAGCCCCTTATCAGAAGTCCTACCTGCGGCAGAATGCCTGGGATGCCTATGGCCAGGACAGTTGGCGAGTCTTCGCCAACCTGACACTGCTCTTCGGCCTGCGCTACGAATATTATTCGCCCTACTCGGAGAAGTACGACCACCTGTCGACCCTGGATACAGGGAATGACTTCACTTCCGTGGCCACGGTTCTTTCCGGGGGAATCGGTCCCTATACCGGCAAGTATCCGCGCGACCTGGTTTACCCTGAGCACAACAACTTTTCTCCTCGCATCGGCATTGCCGTGCGTGCGATGAAGGATACGGTAGTGCGTGCGGGCTTCGGCATTAACTACGCCGTCGGCCAATACGCGAAATTTATCCAGGAATTCGCCTTCCAGCCCCCCTACGCCGACGTCCAGACCAATGAAACCACCACGGGAGCGCAGATCAGCCTGGCCAACGGCTTCCCCTCGCCGCAATCCGAGGGCAACTACGCGGTTAACAAGAACTATCGGCTTCCCTACGTGCAGGTGTGGAACATCAACCTGCAGCGCACCCTGCCCCTGGGAATTGTCCTCAACCTGGGCTACAACGGCTCGAAGGGAACACGACTGGACATTGTGGATGCCCCCGGCCGCACCGCCAACGCGTCCGTAAGCGGCGTCTTGTATGACTATGAGGATTCTGTTGCTTTCTCCAATTACAACGCCATGACTCTGAGTGTCCGCAAGCGCCTGCAGCAGGGCATCGCCCTGGGAGCGACCTACACCTATAGCCACTCCATCGACAACGCCAGCTCGATCGGCGGCAATGGAGGCACGGCCACAGTGGTGGCGCAAAACTGGCAGAACCTGCTCGCGGAAGAATCGAATTCCAGCTTCGATATCCGCAACCAGGTCACCGGCAATTTCCTCTACGAATTGCCCTTTGGTCCGGATGCACACTTCATTACCACCGGCTGGTTGGCGCATTCGCTCAGCGGCGTATCCATGTCCGGCACCTTTGATTTTGCCAGCGGCGAAGCTCTGACCCCCAACTATGAGGCCACTGTGGATGAAGTAGCACGCGGCACCACTGCATCTCTGCGGCCCGACCGGGTTCCCGGGGTCTCGCTTACTGCTGGAGGCGGCTCTCTCCACAGCTGGTTCAACAAGAGCGCCTTTGCCGCGCCTGCAGCTACTTATGGCACCGCTACGCGCTACTCGATTCCCGGGCCGGGCACAGTTTCTGTGAATGCGTCGCTCTCCAAAACGGTTCGCTTCTCTGAAACGCGTACCTTTGAGATGCGCGGCACCGCCAGCAACGTCTTCAACACCGTCCAATACTCAGGCGTGGATTCGACGTTAGGATCGGGAACCTACGGCCAGGTAACTTCGGCCGCCGCCATGCGTCAATTTACTTTCCTTGCTCGTTTCCGGTTCTAGAGAGGACTATGAACGCGACCGTCCACCTCCGCAGACTCGCTGCCATCGCCCTCGCGGGCTTAATGCCCGCGATGCAGATTACTGCGCAGGACCAGAAGCCATCGCAGCCCGATACCCAAGCCTCCTACACCCTCAAGGTCGAAAGCGACCTGGTGCTCACCAACATAGTGGTTCGCGACAAAAAAACAGGAGAGGTTGTCCGCGGTCTCACCGCCAACGACTTCCAGATCCAGGAGAACGGCAAGCCGCAAAAGATCATCAGCTTCGACTTCCAGAGCGTCGATCAGGCTGCGCCGTTAAATGAGGCCACCGTAACCGGCAAGTCCGGCAACACCATCATGGGCAGCATGAACCGCAGCGCCACATCGACCGAGCTGCGCAACCATCGCCTGATCGTAATGTTCTTCGACATCACCTCCATGCAGCCGGAAGACCTGGAGCGGGCGCAGGACGCGGCACGCAATTACATTAACCGCCAGATGCAACCGGCAGACCTGGTCGCCGTCGTCTCCCTTGATTCCTCGTTGTCGCTCGATCGCGACTTTACCGCCAATAAGCAACTGCTGTTGAACGCGGTCAACGCTTACTCCGGAACCCAGGGCGCCGGATTTGAATCGGGAGCCACCAGCACCACCAACCAGGTAGAAGACACCACGTCGTTCACCGCCGATGAGCAGGAGTACAACGACGTCAACACCGACCGCGAGCTCTTCGCCTTTGCCGACATTGCCCACTCGCTGGCGTACATCAACGAGAAAAAATCGCTGCTCTATTTCTCCGGTGGCATCCAGCGGGATGGCATTGAGAACCAGGCCTCGCTGCACGCCGCCATCAATGCCGCGGTGCGCGCCAACCTGTCTATCTACTCCGTGGATGCGCGTGGCCTCGAGGCCATTTCGCCGCTGGGCGACGCCTCCACTGGAAGCCTGCGCGGCACCGGCGCCTACAACGGTTCGGCCCTGCAAAACAACCTCGATTCCAACTTCAATACCCAGGAAGTATTGGCCACGCTATCCAGCGATACTGGCGGAAAGGCCTTCCTCGATTCCAACGATTTCTCGCCTGCCTTCCAGCGCATCCAGCAGGACACTTCCGCCTACTATGTCATCGGTTTCCGGTCGACCGATACGCAGCGTGACGGCCGTTACCGCCGGCTCACCATCAAGATCAACCGTCCGAACGTTAAGCTCGAATACCGTCCCGGTTACTACGCGCCCGCCGACTTCCGTCATGCCAACAAGGACGAGCGCGAGCGTCAGTTGCAGGAACAGCTAGCCACCGACCTGCCCGCCACCGACGTTGAGCTCTACCTGGAGGCTTATTACTTCCGCAACGATACGGGTGGTGGAACCCCGCGCTTTTACGTGCCTGTATCTTTGATTGTGCCCGGTTCGCAGATCCCGTTTGTCAAAGGTGGCGACCGCAGCAAGGCGACGCTCGACATCATCGGGGAGCTGAAGAACACTGCCGGGCAGGATATGGCCGAAATACGCCAGACGGTCAAGCTGGCGATTGATGATTCACAGCAGGTCTCTCGCAAGAACATCCAATACACCACTGGCTTCAGCCTGCCTTTGGGCAAGTACCATCTCAAGTTCGTGGTCCGCGAAAATCAAACCGGCCGCATGGGCTCTTTTGAGACAGATATCAACCTGCCCGATCTGAAGAAGTTTCCTTTGAAGCTCAGCTCCGTTGTACTCTCCAGCCAGCGTTCTACGTCAACCAAGAGCGATCAGAATAGTCCGCTGAGCAATGGCGGCTTCACCTGGGTACCGAATGTCGCTCATGTCTTCCGCACCGATCAGCATTTGTATTTGCTTTATGAGGTGTATGACCCTGCGTCGGCGCAAGCCAATGCGGCGGCCAAGGCGAAGGCCGGCATGAAAGTGCTTACCAGCATTGAGTTCTTGCAGGGCACTACCAAAGTCTTTGAGACGCCGCTGGTCGAGGCTAACAGCGTAAACGTGCCTGCACGAGACGCCGTTGCTTTTGCTTTTGACATTCCGCTCGACCGGCTTACTGCAGGCCTGTACATCTGCCAGGTCAACGTCATTGACGACACCGGTGGCAGTTTCAGCTTCCCCCGCCAGGCGTTGCTGGTCCGCGCCGCTGCGGTTGCCCCGCCCCCAACTCCAGTTCCGCCCGCTTCTCCGGCGCCGCCACCCACTGGTGGCCAGGCTCCGTCCATGTGAGCAGCGTGTGGTGAGGTAGGGGCAAATAACCTCGCCAAATCGGCTTAACCTAATGACACAGGGAGATCGCCCTCCCCTTTGTCATCCCGAGGGGCCGACTTGCCGGTGGCAAGTTAAGAGTGAAATGAACGCTGGAAATCAATGTTGATTCTATTGGTTTTAGTTTTTGTTCATTAGGAGCAGCTAACTTGCCTGCGGCAAGTTGAGGGAGAAATGACACGGCAAGAATCGCCGTGGATGCAAGGCCCGGAGGGCCGACCGCCAAATGTGAGCCCAGCCCGGAAGGGCTGGGAAATCGATCCAGAAGAGGATCCGAGCGCCGTAGGCGCGGCACTAAACCGCTGTGTCATTAGGAGCGAAATCGAGGGATCTGCAGTTCCGCGGACCATTCCTGGGAATGTTTTTCGGGACCTGCAGTGCTGTTTCGGTCGAGCATCATTTCGGGTCCTGTTCGCTATTTTCTCCGCTGGCTGAACTCCGGTATGGGCAATGTCTGCACCCTGAGTTACAGCATGTACCCCGCTTCAAGTGGTATTGCGCGGTAAAGACCACGTACGGGCCGTCGTAGTAGTAATCCTCTCCCAGCTGCAGCTTGGCCAATTCATCCGGCATACCCCTATTCTCGCAGCCTCGCCACTAGGAAATAGCCGAAGAGTCCCGAAGGGACGGTTTTTGCATCTCCAACTCAGAACAAAAACGTCATCCTGAGAGTCGCCGAGTTGCGTAATTTTAAGCGTTCATCCGTATAAACCTTGTATGACGATGAAACGAATCGCAGAAGCGTCGCCACTGTTTCAAGCCAGAATCGGTGGTTTCCTCTATTTACTGATAATCGTCGGAGGGCTCTTTGCCCCATTCGCCATCGCGCCCTCCGGAATGATGCTCGGCGATGCGTCGTTGCCGACCCCCACACAGATCATGGCATCAAGGTCGCTGTATGCTCTTGGGGGAGCGAGCCAGCTCATCGTATATGCGTGCGATGTCGGTGTTGCGCTGGTCTTCTATGAGCTGCTCAAGCCAGTCAGCAGGAGCATTGCCCTGCTTGCGGCATTTTTCAGGCTCGTCTTCGTTGCCGTAGCCAGCGCCAACATCGTCAACCATTTTGCGCCGTTGGTCTTGCTGAGTGGCGCAGACTATCTGAGTGCGTTCAATACCGGGCAGTTGCAGGCGCTCGCCTTGGCCTCCATAAGGCTCCGCACTTTCGGCTTTGACATCGCGTTAGTATTCTTCGGGTTCCACTGCCTCATCGTCGGGTACCTTCTTTTCAGGTCGACGTTCGTCCCTCGCATCCTGGGGGTCGCTCTGGCAATCGGTGGGTTTGGTTATCTCGCCAATATTTTTGCAACGGTTATTCCACCCGCCATTGAAAACCACATCTTTCCCTACATAATGCTGCCAGCAGGCATCGCAGAAATCGCATTGACTTTGTGGCTCATTATCCGCGGCGTGAACGTCCTGAGGTGGAAGGAGCAGGCAAGCACATTGGAACGCTTCAGAAAGGCGTGATCTCCACAGCCATACCGCAGTCAGATATCCACCGCCGCTCCAATTCGGGTCGCGCTGCTTAACGAAGTTCCATGAAAACGGTGGGATTTGTGGTAATTTGCCCGACCTCAGGTTCTCTGGGCTGGGGAAGTTACCGAAAATCAGACTTCGCAGGCAGCGCAAGAGGTAACTTCCGAGTAGCCGGTGATACGACCGCATTGTCAATAATCGGGGCAATTGCCCTCACCTGCGACTTGCGATGTTCACAATTCGGTAAGATGAATTCGCAACCGCAAACCCAACACACTGAGTTGCCTTTGATCCATAATTTGAACGCGGTTGTTCCTTGTCGGGCAGAAACAGCAGAAGAAGCAACCTACCGGTATCAAACCCATTGACTATCATTCGACATTCTCTGGCAGAATGTTGGAGGGGTTGAGCACTCCAATGGGTTCCTCCGTAGCAGCTGGTTCACGCCTGTCGTCCATTGACACGCTTCGCGGGATGGTTATGGTTATCATGGCTCTGGACCACGTCCGCGATTTCTTCCATGCCAGTGCACTATCTTTCTCCCCAACAGATCTCACCAGAACGACACCGGTCCTCTTCTTCACTCGCTGGATTACGCATTTTTGTATGCCGGTATTCATGTTTGCAGCGGGTATGGGGGCGTTCCTCTATGGCAAGCGCGTCCACAGCCGGGGACAACTTTCCCGGTTCCTGTCGACGCGTGGAGTTTGGTTCATTGTGTTGGAACTGACCGTCATGCGACTCGCCTATGACTTCAGCTTTTCCCTCCGCTTCCAGTTTCTGCTTTTGATTCTCTGGATTTTTGGAGTCTGCATGATTGTCATGGCCGCCCTGGTTCATCTGCCCGTGCGCTGGCTGGCTGTTCTCAGCCTGGCCGTCATCTTGCTGCACAATTGCCTCGATGGCATCCAATCGTCCAGGTTCGGTTCTGGCGCATGGGCCTGGGATCTCCTTCACCAGCCGGCCGCTTTCCCGTTTGCGGGTGAAACGTTCCTGGCACCTTATCCCATCGTGCCATGGGTCGCGGTCATGGCAGCGGGTTATTGCTTTGGCCAGGTATTTTCACTCGAACCGGCGGTTCGCCGTTCGCTGATGCTGCGGATCGGCCTCGTTTCCTCCATCGCCTTTCTCGTCATCCGGGCAATCAATCTATACGGAGACCCGGCCCCCTGGGCTCACCAGAAATCAACCGTCTTCACAGTGCTTTCTTTCCTCAACTGCACAAAATACCCGGCATCGCTCGACTTTGTGCTCATGACCCTCGGGCCTGCAATCCTACTGCTTGCATATTTCGACGGACGAAGCTTCAAGGCCTCCAATTCAATCATCGTGTTCGGGCGAGTCCCCATGTTTTACTTCGTCCTGCATTTCTACCTGATACACACACTGGCGGTGCTTGCGGCGTGGCTCCGCTACGGCACGTCGGCCGGTCGATTCACGTTCAGCCTTGTGCCATCAATGGGCGGGCCCCGCGATCTATTTCCAGCGAACTTTGGTTATCCGTTATGGGTTGTGTATGGGGTGTGGATTCTAACCGTGACACTTCTCTATCCGCTCTGCCGATGGTTTGCAAAAGTCAAAGCCAGCCGACACGACTGGTGGCTGAGTTATCTCTAGACCTCGTGGAGGGCTATCCTTAGGAAGGTCATAACAGCAATCCGAAGTGTATCGTCTGCAGCATAAACCTAAGGTTCCGGCCGGATTGTCGCCTATCCGTCAATTACTACTTGAGCAACAGCTGACTCGAACTGTCAGAGCGACAGACTGATTCAGGCTGGAATGCCTGTCTCTATCCCTCGAAATCGACCGTGGTCTGGCCGGTATGAAGGACTACTCCTCGAAAACGCCGATGTCGTCACTTGGCCGTATAGTCGTCCTCGTACACTTGGCAGCCTTCAGATCCCGCTCGGACGCGACGGCCTGCCACTTTCCGAGAAGCCGGTTTTACGGCAACTTGCCGGGGCCGCAGACCAATCCGAAAGGCTCAATGAGTGACTTGTTCTCGTCAACTGACGATCTCGTCTAGATAGATCGGCGGAAAGCACCCTCGACTCCCGTTGTTCACATTAAGTATGATTCGCGCAGCCATACATGCGGGTGAAAGAAGCGCTCATGGCAGATAGTTTTCCCTTTGACCTATTTCTGAGCCACAGTTCGAAGGACAAAGAGGTCGTGCGTGAAGTCGCGAAGCGGCTTCGTGCGGACGGACTGCGCGTTTGGTTCGACGAGTGGGACATCCGTCCAGGCGACAGCATCCCGGCGAAGATCGAGGAGGGGCTTGAGAACTCCAAGGTTCTCGTTTTATGCATGTCGGCAAATGCGTTTGGCTCTGACTGGACGCAACTGGAGGCCGGCACATTCCGGTTTCGGGACCCGCTGAACAAGGAGCGACGCTTCATTCCCCTAAGGCTCGACAGCGCCCCAATCAAAGGCTCGCTCGCCCAGTTCCTTTACATCAACTGGCTCCCAAATTTCCGTGAACAAGAGTACCCGAGGCTGCTCCGCGCCTGCCGACCAACGGCGAAGCGGGAATCCCATACAAAGACCGCCAGCGAACAGCTAATAGAAAAGGCCCTGCATCTGGATTGCGGTGACGCGTTAATAATTGCCTATGCATTCAACCGCGACGGAAGGCAGATCTTGACCGGTGATTCAGATGGGAGTCTCCGGCTCTGGGACTCGGAATCTGGACGTTGCCTCAAATCGCTAAGCAGCCACCGAAGGCACATTCGTTATGTCGATTGGAGCGATGACCAACGCCTGGTTCTCGTTGGCGGCGATGATGGCAATGCCCGCCTTTTGGATTTGGAAGCAGACCGCTTGCTCGTCGATTACGGGAAAAGTGTACTCTCAAAACGCCAAATGGATTGCTTTAGACTTCTGGCCGGCGGCCTGCCAGCTGCGCTGATCGCAAAGATGCTAACGTTGCACGAAATCACGATTGGGACCCACCTTCAACAACTCCGACTGAGGCTAGAGGTCCCCTCCAGGGATGACGTTAGGCGACTGGCCGCTGGACTTTACGGAGGCGGGCTCGTGAAAGTCCCTCCGCTCCAGGCGATTCCGATATGGGTACCATATCTAGCGTGGGCCGTCGAAAAAGGCATTGCCCTTTCGGGGTCCCCTCAGTTCGACGGCAGGCGCGGGACTCCCCCCGTGTTCCGCCTCTGTTGCGAATTCGGAGAGCCAAGGCGTGGTAGTTCAGACGAGCGGTTCGGACGCGCATTCGCTCCTGTTTCTGACGGGCCACCGAGTTCATCGTCTTGCGCCTGGAGCAGAGACCAAGAGTTGGTCGTTTACGGCGGCGAGGACGGCTTGTTGAGACTTTGGAACGTACGGCAGGGTAAGCTTCTTCGAGTTTTCGAAGGCCACACCAGCCCAGTATCGAGTGTCGCATTGAATGGCGACCAGCGACGCGTCCTCTCATGTTCTGCCGATCGATCTGTTCGCTTGTGGGATTTGTCGTCGGGCAAATGTATCGGCATACTCACCGGTCATGACGACGAAGTCGTCCGCGTGGCGTGGGGTCCTGATCCAAACCACGCCCTTTCCGGGGACCGTAAGGGACGAATTGTCGTCTGGGACCTCTCGAAACTCTTGACCGGAAAGCGGCCAGCCAAAGCCGCCTTTGAAAGGCTGCGCGATCCCTACATGCTTGACTTTCTAAGTTTACCCGAGCAAGTGCAGTATACGAACGCCAAAGTGCTTCTCGCTGGCGACTCCGGTGTTGGCAAAAGCGGTCTTTCCAACTTCCTTGCCCACGGCGTAAAGGTGGAGGACGACAAGCCTCTTCCCTCCACCGATGGTGTCTGGGCGACGCACTGGCCGCTACGCCATGCGCGCACGAAGAAAGGCGTCGACCGTGAGATTTGGCTGTGGGATTTCGCTGGGCAGGTCGATTACCGTCTCGTCCATCAGATTTTCATGGAAGATACGGCGGCTGCCGTGCTAGTTTTCAATCCCCAAGATGAAAACCCCTTCAATGGTCTTGGCCGCTGGGACCGCGACCTTCAGAAGGCTGCGCGGAAACAGTTCGCCAAGTTGCTCGCAGCCGGGCGCGTGGATCGTGGTGGACTCGTGGTGAGTGCTGCCAGCATGAACAAGTTCATGGCTGAACGCGGGTTCCTTCCTCCGCTGCACTTGACCAGCGCGAAGACCGGGAAGGGTTGCGACTCACTCCGCGAAGCTCTAGTGAACGCCATTAATTGGGAGACTATACCGGAAACAACCTCTCCAGTGCTCTACCACCAGATGAAGCAAGAGATATTGAGCCTGCGCGACGCTGGCTTTGTCCTCATACGCCTGGCGGAATTGAAACAGCGAATGGAGATCACGCTCAATGGGGAAGCTTTCGAGTTACCGGAGTTGGAGAAGGTATTGAGTCTGTTGGCCGGACCAGGCATAATCCAGCGTCTGGACTTTGGCGGCTTTATTCTGCTAAGACCGGACGGAGATACGGCGACAGGATACCTATTTCCCATCCAAAATTGAATTTCTGCCGAAGAAGCCCTGGAGATAAAGCGACAGCATGCCCATTTGCGACAATTTCTGGGGATTGGTATAAGTCCACCTCTCTCCCTAGAGCAGGTTCTCGCAAGGTGAACGTTCCGTCTATCGACCCTTTCGTCGACCCCTTTCAAATAGCCGCTAGACAAGAAGCTTCCAGGTAGCCGTCATCCCGTGCTTCGGTCCGGTCGAAAGCTGGTGACAGACAGAATGTTTCCGCGTTTGTACTCGATTGCAGGTAAACGTTCTGTCTGTCACCAGCCCTTGGCGCGGCGGAGCGAAACGTCGGCGCAGCCGACTAGAGCATTTTCACTTCTAATCTACACAGTCAAATTCAGCGAAGTGCGGCTTTTCTTGAGGAAAAGCCACGTCGGAAGCGGTTGCTCTGTATACACCAGAAGCGAAAATGCTGTAGTCCTCAGACCGGCTTCGAGGAACAGGATCTGCCGCGCCAAATGAGGCCGCCCCGGTCAACTTTGCAGCATCTGGCTTTTTCGATGCCTTGCGCTGAAGCCCTCCGACTAAAGGAAGAGTATGGAATTGCTCTGATGCGGTGGAGTAAGAGCTTGTTTGCACTTCAGCTTGTGTGGGAAGCAGAGCGGGCGCCGCTCGCAGCCTTGGAAGCTCGCATGCACTCACCTGGTTGTCGTCCCTTCCATGCCAGGTGGTAACGGGCGCGGTGTAGACTGGCGAGCGCAGGTTGAGGAACGATTTTCTATGAACTGGAAGACGGCGAATTGGATTGGCGCTGCCCTGTTGACGGCAATGGTGGCGGTGAGTGCGGCTCCGGTACGGGCGGCGGATGCGAAGCTTCAAGTAAAGACAAAACAGGGCAAGGTCGAAGGGCGGATGGATGGGGACGTGAAGGCGTTCCTGGGGATTCCGTTTGCCGCGCCGCCGGTGGGGCCGCTGCGCTGGAAGCCGCCGATGCCGGCGGAGAAGTGGAGCGGGGTGCGGTTGGCGACCGGGTTCGGGTATCGCTGCATGCAGCCGTCGATCTATCACGACGTGATGTTTCGCGATGCGGGTATGAGCGAGGACTGCCTGACGCTGAA
Organism: uncultured Acidobacteriaceae bacterium; assembly: GCA_963834205.1. Classification (GTDB taxonomy): domain Bacteria; phylum Acidobacteriota; class Terriglobia; order Terriglobales; family Acidobacteriaceae; genus PALSA-350. Next base: position 391,027 of record CAWIBI010000043.1, read on the forward strand.
CGTGTGGACGCCGGCGAAGAATGATCATGCGAAGCTGCCGGTGATGGTGTGGATCTACGGCGGCGGGTATACGGCGGGAAGCACGTCGGAGCGGCGGCAGGATGGAGCGGCACTGACGAAGAACGGCGTGATCGTGGTGACGATGAACTATCGGCTGGGGATCTTCGGGTTCTTCGCGAATGATGACCTGGCGAAGGAGTCGGGCAGGAATGCGGCGGGCAACTATGGTTTGCTGGACCAGACGGCCGCGCTCGAGTGGGTGAAAGACAACATCGCAGCGTTCGGCGGCGATCCGGAGAATGTGACGCTGTTCGGAGAGAGCGCGGGATCGTTTTCGGTGTGCGCGCAGATGGCGTCGCCTCTGGCCAAGGGACTGTTCAAACAGGTGATCGGGGAGAGCGGCGGGGCGCTGTATGGAAGCAGGGGCGTCTCGTTCAAGCCGTTGGCGGAGACGGCGGAAAAGGACGATGCGTTTGCCAGGACGGTGCTTTCGGCAACGGCGCTCGAACAGCTTCGAGCGATTCCGGCGTCGGAGCTGCTTGAAGACATGATGAAGAAGAACGAGGCGGGCGAGACGACGCACTTCGGCCCTGTTGTGGATGGTTATTTTCTGCCGGAGAGCCCGGCGGCGATCTTTGCGGCGGCCAAGCAGAACGACGTGCCCATGCTGGCGGGATGGAACCGCGATGAAGGCGGCTATGATCCGAAGGTGACGGTGGAGAGCTTCAAGGCCGCGCTGGAGAAGCAGTTTCCTGAGCAGGCGACGGAGCTGTTGGCTCTGAACCCGGTGACGGATGACACGAGCGCGATACGGGCGAGCGCGGACCTGGCCGCTGACCGTTTTATCGCCTACTCCACGTGGAAGTGGATCGAAGCGCAGACGAAGCGGGTAAGAAGCCGGTTTACCGGTTCCACTTCGAACAGGTAGCGCCTCCGGACCCGGACCATCCGGTGGGTCTGGCGGCGTATCACTCGTCTGAGATCATGTATGTCTTCGGGGACCTGGACCTGGTGAGCAGCATCGGCTTTCATTTCCGGCCAGAGGACCATCAGACCAGCACGGCGATGCAGAAGTACTGGACCAACTTTGCGAAGACAGGCGATCCGAACGGCGAGGGGCTGGCGAAGTGGCCGGTGTATGCGGCGGATACGCAGTGGCAGGTGATGCACCTGGGGCCGGAGCCGATGGCGGCGCCGGATAGGCACCGGGCGCAGGATGTGCTGCTGGATGGTATTTGGGGTAAATAGGGGTTGGGGGAAACCGAAGAGACGGGCCGGCTAATCACCTGGAACGGCTGAGGCGATCGCGACGGGATGGTGGTTACTCCGTCCCTTCGGGGAAAACCTGGGGACGTTCACCACGTTTACTTACGGTCTGCGCGTACCGTCGGTATCCAATTCGCCTCGGGTTGAAATCCCACTCAATCGGTTTTGCCTTTTTATTGCATTTGAACAGGCTCGGCAAAGGCCCGGATAGCAACCGCCGTGATTAGGGAAACGTGGTGAACGTCCCCGGGTTTTCCCCCGGGTTTTCCCCCGCCTGCTTGCCCCCGGAACCATCAACCTGCGCCTAGGAGCGGTTCGTCGCCTAGTCTATGAGGCTGCCGACTCCGGTCTGCTGAGTTCTGACCTAGCCGCCGGGATACGCCGAGTGAAAGGCGTCAGAAATCTCGGAGTGCGCTTGGGCAACTGGCTGACCGTTGAGCAGAGCCGAGCGCTATGGCAAGCCCCGGACTCTAACAAGCTCAAGGGCAAGCGAGACCGTGCACTTCTCGCACTGTTGCTTGCATGCGGCCTGCGTCGTCACGAAGCCGTTGGTCTCAGAATGGAACATCTCGAACAACGGGAAGAACACTGGGCCATTGTCGATCTGAAGGGAAAGGCAGGACATGTTCGCACGATTCCTGTCCCTAGTTGGGTGATGGAGGAGTTGCGAGCCTGGTTGAATGCTGCTGGGATTGATCGAGGTAGGATCTTCCGTCGAGTGACGAAGATGGGTCGGATTCTCGGCGAAGGCATGACCGAGAAAGCTGTCTGGCACATCGTAAAAAAATTCGGCAAAACGGGTCGGATTGGAGAAATTGGCGCCGCACGACCTGCGGCGCACTTGCGCCCGCCTTTGCCATGCTTCGGGAGGGGAATTGGAACAGATTCAGTTCCTTCTAGGGCATGTTTCCATTCAGACGACGGAACGCTACCTAGGTTGCAAGCAGCGGATTCGATCGGCGGTTAACGACCGAATCGGGATCGAGCCCAGTCGTAACGCCCCACCAGCTTGAGAATGCAGTAGCAGGCGCGCAGCCCGGGGGGATGGGATTACGAGAACGATGATCCTTAACGAGCCGGAAAGGTTAGGATTGCCAAACCATGGATGAATTTTGCTCAAGGGCCGCATCTCTATCCGGCAGTGGATTGTCTTGATTGAAGAGGGCGAGAATTCCAAGGGTGATGTTCGCAGGCACTTCGTGCTCAACCAATAGATCTTGCCCAAAGAGCTTCTTGCAGCCCCGGACATAAGGCAAATCGCGGCCACGGAAGCATTGGCGACAACACAACTCATGACCTAAAAGGAAGGCTCCGTCCAATTGGTTCGAAACTAAGACTTCTCAGCCGGGTAAGGCCTTGAAGGAGCAATTTACCTATGAATCCGTTTCTCGGGCAGTTCAAAGGCCACAGCGATAGCTCAATAAATAAGTGACTAGACTTCAATTTCATCCATGATGTGTCGTTGAATTCACCGGGCGATCCTTCGCGACTCTATTTCTTCTGATTGTCTGATGTATCTCCCGAGGATTTCCCCGCTGTCGCTTTGGGCGCAAAATACCCCCGGCGGCCTTGCACACTCACGTCGCGTTGGTCGACCTTCACTTGCAACGCGTGATACGTGCCTGTGGGCTTCACGTCCTTGACTGAAACCTGGAGCAAATACAGGTACTCCGGCGCAGCCGTCAGACTCGTCAGCCCGTTCACAAGATCGTTGTTGTTGTGGAAGAAAGTTCCGCCCGTTCCGTTTGCCAGTTCTGCCATCAGATTCTCGCTCGCCTCCATGGCCGCAAGGCGATCACCCGCGGTTGGCCCAAACGTATCACTCACGGTGGCGCCAGGCCCCCCGCTCGCGTCTGCACTTCCAGAGTAGAGACCACGCGCATCCAACGCACTGATGATGACATTCGCGGCGGCAGCCTGGTCGAGTAGCTCTGATTTGAAGGTCATCGCGTCGGGGGCAACCGACAGGAAACCGGGAGACACCAGGATCAGCAGTCGCTGCCCAGGCAATTTCGACATGGCGCTCACCACGGCTTTGATCAATAGCAGCGATGTGCGGGCGTCTTCTTGGCCCGCAAGAAGCGCCCGCGTGGCGGCGGAACGCGCCATCCTTTCGGGCACACTGGTAGGATTGTCGATCGCACCAGCATTATCGTCAATCTGGCTTCCGCCTGAGAAGAACCCAACACCCCCACTACAGGCACTCGCTTTTGCAACAGCCACTGCGAATTCCATGCCGTCGTGTTTGTTGAGAATTTTGTCGGCAGCATAATAGTCGACATCGGGGCAATCATGGGTGTCGTGCTGGAAAGTCCGGTGAACCTTCAGATTCTTGATCGCCGCCTGCAGCACCGCCCGATCGCGCGTCACCCCGGAGTTGACCCCGGATAGCGATAACACAGCCGCGTATTCTGTTGCCGCGAGCGGCTCGTCGAGCATTTTGAGTGCCGCCGTCTGGACAGTGGCAAGGTCGGTCGAGTTAAGGTGCCGATCGTCAAAAAGGAAAAGGATGAACCTGTTTTGCGCCGGCGACGAGTTTGCCGAAGCCTCTGGAACCACGGTCGCGCCGGGCTCTGACACATTCGGCCCCATGCGTGTGGAGGCCGATTTCACCATGGTGAACCCAGTAATCGGCCTTACTTTGCCCTGGTCATACACCGTGAAATCGCTTTGGGTCAGTTTGCCTACCGCGCGTCCCTGCTTATCACGAACCACTGTTGGAATCAGCAGTTCCGGCACATCGACATGCAACGTAACTCCGTCGGCGGGAACCTTCCCCGAAGGCGCAACGTCAAAGGGTAGTGGGCTGTTGACCGCAACTGTCGCAGTGGCTTGATCCTCCACCGGCTCGGTTTGAGCGGGTGGTTCGCCGCTTCTGACACTCACCGGCGGCCCACTCCCGGGTCGGGAAGCACCAGCCTGCGAGCCCTCCATGCTCGCCGCAGGCACGGATGTGGGCTCTGCAGCGGGGAGCGGCGGGCTCTCCTCGTGCCTCTGCATTTCCGGCGCCGCAGGTGTCACAAGCGGCGACGCGCTTTCTTTGACGATGTCCGTCGTCAGCGTTTCTGCCTTCGCGCTGTCCTGTGGACCAACAGTCGCGACGGCGCCTGAGGGCGCAGTGACAGACGGCGTTGCCGCCTGCTGCGGCAGAGATTGCTTTGACGCGGTTTCGAGAAGCGCCTTCTCCCCGGCGACAGGGGAAGCCTGGACTCTAGGTGCGCTTTCCGTAGTCGATGGCGACGGCAGGACTGCAGCCGCAGACTGCTCGGTGAGAATTCGCGACGTAGAAGCGAACATGTGGTAGTCGGTGAAAAGGTTCTCATTGAGCCACTCGGTCGCATTGCCTTTGAGATTTGCATTGACGGTGGCCGGCGCAGACGCGAACGCCAGGCTCCGCACCGGGCATATCACCATTTTGTTTGCTATGCGAACCGGGCCATAGTCCACGAGAATCGCGATGTTTTGAAATGCCGAATCGCCTTTCAAATCGGCGACCAGCGTTACACGAACGATTGTTCCCGTAGCTGGATCGACCGACAAAGATCCCTTATAGCCGGGTTTGTTGTGAACGATCGCCGTCGAGATCGTTGCAGACGTCCCCCCATCGGAAGCCCACCGGCCGGAAGCGGTACTCCGCTGAATTTGTTCAACCGGAGTGTTGATCTCATAGTGAGATGCAGCCTTGGGAACCTCATACTGAAATACGGCCACCACGCCCGCGGCGGTGTTTTCCCAGTGACTCCATTCGATCGTTCCTTCACTGGAATCATTCAAAATGATCAGGAGTAGAGATCCAAACTCGCCCCAGGTCGTAAGCCCACCGGGCACCAGCGAGGAAGCTACCCCGGTGCGCGTCAATGGACTCTGTTTCTCGTTCCAAACGGAAACCTCCGCTTTCGAAGAGCCGACGGAGTGCAGCCCGAGTCGTTGCGGATACCCCGCGTTCGTCAATTGCTGGGGACTGTCGTCGAAGCTGAAAGTCGTTCGCGTGGCGAGCAGGTTGGGCAAATTCGGGAGTGTCTTAATCGCAAACCTTTTCGCCGCCTCCTGCAAATGCTGTTGCGTGGGGGCGTCGGGTGCGGGCGCGGCAGGCAATTCCTTCGCAGGCGGATCAAGAAAAGACGACCTGTCGGCCAGCAGGAGCAGTGCCATCGCTGGTTGCGAGCCGGCGGCGAACTGTTTGCTCAATTGACCTAACGCTAAATCGGTAAGTCTCTCTGAAAGTTCCACGTCACTGATTTTTCGCGCAATCTCAATATCGGACTTATGAGCGGCCTTCTCTGTGCTAAGCATTTGCTCGAGTTGTGCAACCGTCATCCGCTTTGATGCCCAAGATGGGGTTGCCACTACGGGTAGCAATGCCGCAACTAGAATCCAACGCATAGCAAGAGCCCCTTTTTGCCAGTGCAACCGCGCATGGCTGCACGAAACCTGAGACCACTAAAGCATACGCTCAACATCATTAAGGTCGCTGTTTCATTAGTTCGGGCTGTGCATCGTAGGCGAGGTGCTGTCGAGCACGGTTCCTACCTTAAGGTGTAGACTTCCTCCGTAGCTAGGAGACCACCATGCCTCTTCGCAAGCTGCTCACCGTCTCTGCCGTCATCTTTTGCACCTCGATAGCTCCGGCAAAAAAGAAAGCGACTCTTCCCGCTGATGTCCTTCACGCCAAAACGGTCCTGGTCATTGTCGACCCGGCCGCCGCAGTCGATCCGACAGACCCTAACGCGCAGCGGACGGCACGCGAAAATGTCGAGAAAGCTCTCGATCAGTGGGGTATATTTGAACGCGTGCAGGAAGGGCTGACCGCGGACCTGGTCATTGTTGTCCGTAAGGGCAATGACCGGTTGGTTCAATCCGGCATTGGCGGTACCCCCATCAACAGTGCTCCGCCCATAAGCGGCAGCAGCACCAGTACACCTAACGAGACCACGACACGCGGTGGGGTTCGATGGGGTACGGGACTTCCGGGTGATCCCTCGAATGCCGGAGCCGGGCCTTCGTCGCCAAGGCCGGAAATTGGATCCGGTTCTCGCGACGACACGTTCGTGGTGTATCGCGGAAGTACAGAGCCCGACCGCTCCCCCCGATGCGCCGGCGGTGTGGCGTTACTCCGGCAAACACGCCCTCGCATCGCCTGAGGTCGAGGCCGTCGAGGTGTTCCGCAGACTTATGGCGGACTCCTAAAAACGGATGACCTCTCAACCATAGCGGCCCAGGTTGAAATTGCTCAGAGGGATATCCGAGTAAAATTTTTGGAGCGGCGTTGAGCGAACCAGAAGATTGAAAATGCCGTCTTGCCGCCAATGGTTAGCAAACTAGTCCAAAACCCTATCTTCCGACGCCCGAAAGTTCTGATTTTCAGTAACTTGCCCAACCGAAAGGGCTGAAGCCAGAACAAGTCAGCAAATTCCGTTCTCGAGCACATCGTGATATATGCCGGATTCTCATCGATGATTACTTCCGGGTGGGCGACCATCCGACCGGAACTCTAAAGACTGGGCGAGTCGGAGCTGGAAACGCGCATTGGCCTGTTTTCACGAACTGAGATCGAAATTTCCGCAAGAATGATTTGTTGACGCATCCAGTCGACATCAGCCGAGATATTCTTTGAGGGCGGCCCACAGAGGCCGATCCGAGGTGCGGCCCGGATGAGGATCCGAGTTTGCAATTTGCCAGGCTTCTTAATTTGCCTTCTCGTAGTCTCATCTGACTCCCGTGGTTACGGCCAATTTGAAACGTCTCAGGTTCCAGTAAACGAGACGGCTCCGTACAGTGCACTCAAGGTGGAGACCAACTCACCTCGAAGAAGGGTTAATCCACTTGGATGTATCTGTGACCGGCAGTCAAGGAAATCCATCCGCGGATTTGACGGCAAAGGATTTCACCCTTACAGACAACGGTGAGCCGCAAAAGATTATTTCCTTCGCGGCTTCAAATCAACACCCGGCAACTGAGAATGAGCAACTAACCGAGCTGGTGCTAGTCATCGATGAAGTCAACCTTTCGCCCAAGCAGTTGAAGATTGTAAAGGCCGAGTCGATAACATTCCTGCGGCAGGATGGCGGATTGCTTCCCCACCAACGACCGTTTACTTGTTCACGAACTTTGGACTATACGCTACTTTAGCGCCGACAAGCGACGGTAACGCACTGGCCGATGATGTTGCGCGACATCGTTATCAGCGCAAGGTCTGGACTCCTTCACGAGTACAGGATCCATTGTTGTCATCTTCGCTAAGGGTCGAAACCGAAGCGCAGAGAAACTCCCGCTGGGAGTTGAGTTTGCAAGCGGTTTACAGCATAGCCATCGAGCGAAGGCTTAAGCCTGGCCGCAAGCTCGTGCTTTGGATGGGTTTCGGGTGGTTGAAGGTAGACCGTACGTCGCAATACAAGGACCGGGCTTTCCCCTGGTTGGTGGAGCTATCCACGCGCCTGCACGAAGCGCGGGTGGTCATCTCAGAGGTTACCGCCCGGAGTGAACCGGTAACCCCCAACACGGAAAGGGACACTCGCACGCATACTGAACCGACGATTTCAGCATTCATCGATGCTTACAAGAATTATCTTTCTGAGGTTCGCACACCGTCAGAGCTGGAGGAGCAAGGCTTTGCTCCCTACTCGCATTTTTCGCTTCCGGTGTTAGCTATTCAGAGCGGCGGGCTGGTGGTCGATGAAACTACAGAGATTTCGCGCTCTATCGAGCGTTGCGTTCAAGCCGCATCGATGTTCTACACTTTGTTTTGACCCGCCGCACGCAGCCCATCCGGATTAATATCACCGCATTAGGGTCGAAATCGATTCGCCAGGGGCAACTGCGCGCACGAACATCGGTTATTACAACCAACCCGTGTTCTATGATCAGCTTTCTTTCCGCCCGTACGCGTCAGTGTTCGCGAGCTGGAACAAGTTTCGCCACCTCCGGCGGTGAGGAGGATGACGCCTTGGCAAAGCGACTGGAAGATATGCGCTTAAGCGAACGTCTCAGCAGTCCTCTACTCTCGCTCTGGCAGAAGCGTTTGCGGGGCAAGAAGTCGATTGCTGCGCTGGTCGTCTCAAGCAGACAAGTCTGCTTTCCTTGACCCACCAGCATCCGAGGTTCTCCCCTACCCTGTGCCTGACCCCGAGGCACAGCGCCGGATGATTTCACGAACGGTCACATATCTGAAAGACGCCCTCCCGAAACTGCCCTATTTCTTTGCAGTGCGCACAGCTACCGAGTTCGAGCAGCCATTGCCTCAACAAGAGGGCGTATGGAAGACCGCATTGGCCGATCAGACGTTGCGTGAAGCT
>CAWIBI010000044.1:0-29115 GCA_963834205.1 uncultured Acidobacteriaceae bacterium
CAGTTAGCGGGTTACAGGTACTTTCAACGACATGGAAGAGCACGGACGGCACTGCAAGTCATTGGAAGTACATCATAGACAACGCTAATGTGTATCGCGATGTGTATCGCGAAGGTCTCTGGGAGTCGTGGGGAGAACGGCGCGTCATTTTCGCGAGCTTATCGTAGCGACTCTCCTGCGCGAAGATCTGCGTTGCACAGAAGCACGTTGTGAACAAGCCCACGAGCGGTGCGGCGAAGAGATTTGTTTTCATAGTCGCTCCATCGCTGGTGTTTACTTCGTCTCTTCCAAGTCGCTCGGCTTCCAGCTCAGGCTCAGATATTCCTGTTTGGGGCCGTAAAGCCGAAGAATGACGAAGTAGCCTTTTCCCGGCACCGACTTCAACCAGTTTGCTTCCTTGCCGGAGGGCGAGGCGGGACCGACGTACAGGTCTACAGATCCGTCTGCGTTCACCACCGGATGGTCGTGCGAATTTAGCGAGGGGAACGGCTGTCCATTGTCGAGGCCGGATGCTGTGAGCGCGTCATAGAGCGTGAGCGACCAAAAGTTTGCGGCGGGTATTGGGGCCGGCAGATGTAGCTTGTACGATTTGTTGCCGCTGTACAGTTGTCCGGCACTGTCCTTGAACCCTATTAGGTACGCAGCCCCTTTATCGGGCACCTTGGAGATCATGCCGGGGCTTACCGCGTAGTAGTTCGTGAAGTACGCGATCCTAGAGTCTAGGTCTCGGAAACTGCCGTCGCGCCACAGGAACTCCACGCTCAACTCAAAGCCGTTCGGGGAATAGCCGCCAAGGAGCGGGGTGACCCATTGTCGGTCTTGATAGATGTGAGCAGCTGGTTTGGTCAAAATATTGTTGAAGGCCGCTACCTTTGACATCTTGAAAGCGGTCTTCGCCGCAGCATCAAGAATTGCCTTGTCGTGCTCGTCCGGCGCGAATGGCTGGCCCTTACAGATGCCAATGCCAGCCAGCATGCCGCGCCAGTCCACGTTGGCGGTCTCAACAACCTCGCTGTCGATGAACCGCGACAGCATCTGGAAGTAGCTGCCGTCCTGAGGAAACAGCATGTTGACGGTGCCCTGCGAAGCGTCCGGGAACTGCATCGGCTTGGCGGTGTCCTTTTTTCCGAGTGGATAGATGCGCGTTTGCTCGATGAGTTTAACTGGTTCGGAAAGTTTAGTGGGATCAGTGAAAAATGCTCGCCAGAACACAAAGACGTTGTTCGTGAGCGGGCGGTACACGAAATATCCCGCAGGCACCGCGCCCTTGTAGCCGGGCGGAACGAGCAAGTATTTTCCACCTTTGCCTCTGTCGGGACCGGCAAAGCCAACGTCACCAGCAAAGGCATGGCCGTCGACTGTCGGACCGGGTATTGGCCGTTGCCAGAAATCGTCGAGGATGCCCTGTTGCCCCGGCGGCAAGTCGATGACGAGCGGCCCGTCCTTGCCGAGGTCAACATAGCCCATGGCGTAGATCACATCCGAGTTCGGCGTGGTCACCAGTGTCCGTGCGCTGAGGCGCTCCTTCCACACTGGCAGGACGTTGTAGCCGCCACCAAATCGCGCCTCCGACCCCTGCTTCATGGCCCACATGTTTACTGCAGGCAATGCCCATAGATACGACTGCACGCCACGCTCAAACAGCAATTCATCTGTAAGCCGCTTTGCCGTCTCGTCGGTCGGATAGTCCTGTTGGAAGGGAAGATCGGCCAGTTCCTTCCATCGGGCATCCTGCGCGAGCGCCGGACTCGCGAGTCCTAACACAAATACAAACAATACGAGAGCGTTGAGCTTCACTGCTATCCTCCTTGCCACCAATTATTGTCACAACCTACATACAGTTACGAATAGCTAGATCACTTCACTTTCACGACATCGTCCGGCTTCCACGTCTGATCAAAGAATGATTGCTTCGGGCTGTAAAGCCGCAACAGAACGAAGTAGCCTTTTCCCTGCACGGTGCGCATCCAGTTCTTCTCCGTCCCACCGGGTGCGGTCGGTCCGAAGTAGAGATCGAATGAGCCATCGGCGTTCTGCGTTGGTTTATCCATTGAATTGAGCGACGGGAATGGCTGGCCGTTATCGAGACCCGACGCGGTCAGTGCATCGTAAAGGGTAATCGACCAGAAATTCGCAGCCGGGACATTCGGGGGAAGGTGCAACTTGTAGGACTTGCCACCTTCGAGGTAATCGCCATCTTTATCACGAAAGACGCCCGGATACTTGGCTCCCTTATCGACCAAGCTGACCGCCATGCCGGGACTCATGCCATAGGCCAGCGTGAAATACAAAGTGCGCTCAAGGAGGTTGCCACGGAAGAACGGGTCTTCACCGGGAAATACGTTCACCCACTGTCGGTCTGGATAGTACATGCCGGCCGGCTCGTGCACGCTCATGTCGTTGGCCATTACCCGCGTCATCTTGAATGCAGTTTTCGCGGCCTGATCGAGCAGCGTCTTCGTGGCCGGATCGGGATGGAAGGACTTGCCCTTCTCGATCCCGATCATCTTCAAGACGGTGCGCATGTATTCATCGCTCGGATCAACGTATTCAGCATCGATGAAGCGCGACAGCATGTCGAAATAAGTGCCGTCCTGTGGAAAGAGCATGTCTGCGGGGGCTGCGTTGGCATCCGGGAACTGCATCGGTTTCGCCTGATCCTTCTTGCCCAGCGGATATACGAGGGTCTGCCTGATGGTCTCATCGGCCTTTGAGAGGTCGTTGGGGTCGCGGAAGAAAGAGCGCCAAAACAAGAATACGTTGTAAGTGCGCGAGCGATAGACGAAGCCATCCGTTGGCATTTCGCCTTTGAAATCCGGTGGCAGCAGAATATATTTTCCGCCTTTTCCCCGGTCAGGCCCCGCCAACCCGACATCGCCGATCCACGTATGACCGTCAACGGTCGGTCCGATGAGTGGGCGTTGCCAAAAGTCGTCGAACAACCCTTGAACTCCTTGGGGAGCCTCCACCACCAGCGGGCCGTCTTTCAGGTCTAGGTAGCTCATCGCATAAATCACGTCTGAGTTCGGCGTGGTCACAAGCGTTTTCGCGGTTAGTCGTTTGGGCCAATACGGCAAAACGTTGTAGCCCGCGCCGAACACCCTCTCGGAACCCTCTTTCATCGCCCACATGTTGACGGCCGGAAGCGACCAGATGTAGGACTGCGCGGCTTGCTGGAAGAGCAGTTCGTTTTCAAGTGCCTGGACAGATTCTTTTGCCGGGTATCCGCCCGGAAATGGTGCATTCGCGAGCTTCTCGTAGCGGCTCTCCTGCGCGAGAGTCTGCGTTGTAGCAACACTCATCGCCAGCGCGGTAACGAGAACAGTGACGAGAAAGTTGCGCGTGCTAGTGTCTCCCATGTTTGAGTCCTTTCTGATTTCTGCGACTCACTTCACCTGAACAACGCCGGGCGGATTCCATGTGCCCTCGCCGGGTGGCAGGATCGACGGCGGCGTTTCCTTCGGGCAATAGAGCCGCAAGAGCACGTAGAAAGGAGCATCAGAAGCCGGAAGCCAATTGGATTCGTTCGCCTTCCCCGGCGTCTTGTTCTGCATGTAAATCGTCAGGGATCCATCGGCATTCTTTTTCATCTGCGGCAACATCGGTGAGTTGATCAGGTAGCGATCGATCGGATTCTCGATCAGCAACTGCGACTTGCCGTCGTACATCGTTACCGACCAGAAAGCATTGACCGGAGGAAGCTGTCCCTTGGGGAATGTGAGAGTGTAGTTGTGCTTGCTGGCATCGAGTGGTTGTCCATCGCTGTCGTCGGCAGCCATGGGATACATCGCTTCGGCTGGGTCATTGGCATAGATGCCAGCCTTCGCAGTTGCAGCGCGTTTTAGCCAATCGCCGTTGAAGTAAGCGCGGTCGCCGCCGGAAAGCCCACCGACCCGCCAACCGTTCACGTTTTTACCCATACTGGCGATTGCGGCGGTTATCTTCTGTTCGCCATCCTTCATGCCGAGGCCCACTTTTGCTTTGTGCTCCAGCGAAAGATCTTTGAAGTTGAAGGTCTTGCCGGGGCCGACGCCGATGCGAGCGAGTTTGGCGCGAATGTCCTTCTCATCTGGAGCAGCGGGCGCAAACTGAAGGGCAAAGTCGAGATAGTCGAAGAAACCGGTCTTGACCATGTCCTTATCGATCTTCGGAAAATCGATGGCTGGTGCTGGGGGCGGTGCGGGCTTGTGGAGATATGCCGAGAGCGGCCTCACCTTGTAGCCAGCCTGAATCTTGACCACATTTGGCATATCAGCCGGATTAAAGAGCTGCGTTCGGTAAGCCGCCGCTGAGAACTGCGTTCCAGACTTAAATACCTTCTTGATTCCCGGCGGGGTTTCGCCGTTCCAGTCAGGCCCTACTACCATGTAGTCGCCAGCTTCATTGCCAGTGGCACGGCTTCCGATGTAACCGTAGTTGTAGGTGTTGCCGTCGCAGAGCATCACGGAAAAGTAACGGTTCTTGGGTACGGCCGGGACGGACAGCACTATGGGCTCAGCGCGAAGATCAAGCCATTGAGTAGGGTGTGTCGCTGTTGGGCGAGATGATGGCCGTATCTTTGTAGGTAAACACGCGCGGTTCATTGAGTATCTGGTTGAAGGGCGCTTTGAACTGGCCGGAGTTGCGGTCAACGGCGTATTCATACATGACCGCGTAGTTCATCACGATGGGCAGGCCATAGATGAAACCCTGTTCGGCTATATCTTTGGTCTCGGCGAGGCTGGGCACGGGAACGCCGTTAATCGCATCCTTTTTCTCGGCTTGATTGATGGCATCGTTCTTCCCTCCGCACCCAGCAATGAGAACCAAGGCGATGGTGCTGGCTGACAATGCGCCGACAAATATTCGTTTTGTAGTTCCCACCTTAGGCCTCTCTCTCAGGTTGGTTTGATTTTGTAAACTGGAATGACCTTATCGAAAACAACATGATGATCCTCCATCTCGCCTCAGGCATTCGAGTGAGAACGATTTTCTGCGTCACTTCGCCTGTTCGATTTCGCTTGGCCGCCACGTCTTCGCAAAGAACGGTTCGAGAGGGCTGTAGAGTCGAAGGAGCACGTTCCAACCTTTGGCAGGATCGGTCTGAATCCAGTTGCTGTCGTTCACTCCGGCGGGTTTTCTGGGGGCGAAATACACCGTCGTCGAACCATCGGGATTCGCTACTGCCGCTGGCCCCGGATAAGTCTGGCTACCAGCGCGGGGATAGCGTTGCGGCGTTTGCAACATCGAGCGAGTCTGATTGTCATAGATGATGATTGACCAGAACGCTCGCGCCGGAATGTTCGGCGGCAGCGTAACCTTGTACGTCCTGCTGCCATCAAGGTACTCGCCCTTGGAATCCACAAACGCCCCAAGATATTGCGAGCCGATGTCCGGCAGGCGCATGCACATCGCTGGTGTGATGCCAGTGGCGTAGAAGAACATTGCGCTTCGTGCGTTCAAAGTGCGGTAGCCCGTCGGTGGGAATGGTCTGATCCCTTCCTTCGTTACCATCGGCGGAGGCGTCTCGAAATCGTAGCCGCCCACAAACAGCATGTTCACCCACGCGGAGCCGGGATAGTAGGCGAAGCCCTCAGACTCGCGCGTACGCCAGTTAAGCGTTCGCGCAGTAGCAGTCCCAATCGCTGCCGCGTCGGTCAAAATTTTCTTCATCCGGTCATCGGGATTGAACGGCTTGCCTTTGATAATGCCGATGGCAGCAAGCGACCCCATGATTTCAGGGTCGAGCGCATCGGCAGGCTCCTGCTGCACCAACGCGTTGATTTGCTCGAAATAATGGAAGTCGTTCGCGGGAATTGTCATGAACGGTTTGCCAGTGCCTTCGACAAACGTCTGCTCTGGTGGCGCGATGGGTCGTCCGGGCCGAATCTTACCGCCCAGAATTTCAGCTATGCTCGTGCCGTAACCGCCGGGCGTGTATGCATAAAGCTTCGCGCCCGCTTTCATGGCAGCAACTGCGGGTTTCGGGTCGTTGTTGACCAGAAACGCTCGGGCGAGAATCAGGACTCGCGTGGTGCGAGAACGGACTACAAAATAGCCACCCTCTGGCACGGAGCCTTCGTAGCCCGGAGGAAGGATCAGATATTTTCCGCCCTCGCCCCGGTCGGGACCGGGGGCACCCACGTCGGTGACCCAGCGGAACCACATGTCATCGAGCGTGCCTAATAGCTTCGGCGGCACCTCAAACACCATCGGCCCCTTGCTGACGTCGATGATTCCCCAAAGATAAGGCGTATCGGTATTGGCCGTGAGAAATAGCGACTTCGAGTCCATCAATTCGGAGAACACAACGAGCGTGTTATCTTCCACGCCTGCTTTGATCATTCCTTCACGAATGGCATACGTCGAAGCACCTTGATACGCATTCACGAACGCTTCCACGCCGTGCATCCGGTCGAGGTTGTCGTACACCTTCTCGACGGTTTCCTTGCTCGGCGCACCATCCTTGTATTCGAGCGTGCCAATGGAACTCTGTACCCGGTCAGGCGTCGTAATGGATTTCGGAATCTCCTGAGCCACTGCGGGGTGCAGAGCAGCGGCGAATGCCAAAATTATGACTCCCACTTGTATTCGTTTCATCGGATAGTCCTTTTCAGTCGTTAGACCGCACTACTCCTCGGGCGCTTGGCGATGCAGTCGTGTGCTCCCTCTGCTTATTTGGTTCCCTCACTTCACTAGTTCAACGTCGGGCATCTTGAATGACTTGTTCCAGAAGGCTTCTTCCGGACCGTAGAGTCTGAGCCAGACGTAAGGTTCGTGGCCTTCGGTTGGAATCCAGTTGGATTCCAGACCGTTAGGTGCCTTTGGTCCAAAGTACAAATCCACGCTGCCATCCTCGTTCTTTTTCATTTGGTTCATATTGAATGAACCCAAGCCCGCGCGGCCCGATGGAGTTTTGATGAAAGCCCACGTCCTGCGGTCGTAAACCGTCAGTGACCAGAATTCTCTAGCGGGCATGTCCTTTGGAACTCGAAGCCTGTAGGTTTTCCCCGCCCTGAGTGGTTCGCCGTGGCTATCCGCGATCGGAGCGAGATAAACAGTTGCGGCATGGTCTGAAAGAACTTTCGGGTAGAACGTGAAGAAGAACCAGGCTGCCGCACGCTTGTCGATTTCAACGGCATCGTCGGATACAAAATCGAATCCGTGCTTCTCATCTGGCACCATCACAAAACTCCAGTGCCGGTCGGGCCAGTACAGATTCGATGCAAACAGTTTTGTGTCGAGGTCCTGCATGTAGTAGTAGGCGTCGACGATACCCTTCTCCATGGCTGGCTTGAGTTTCGCGGGTGGGTCGAAGGGTTTGCCCGGTTCAATACCGAGCGTTGCGAGCATTCCCATCATCACTTTGTCGCGCGGCTGAACGGGCTCGACGCTAATGATGTCGTAGATGTCCTTTAAGGCCCCGATGTCGTAGAACGGGAGAGTATGCAGAGGAAATTTTGTGACGTCGACGAAGCTGGGTTTAGGATTCGCGGCTTCGGATAGGGGATACATCTTCAGCAATTTGGAATACTCGAAGGCGTCGGTCTGCGTTGCGCCGCCAAGCTGGACGGAACGGAATGCGAGCAGGATGCGGAAGGTCGTCGAATAGATCGGAAAGTATCCTTCAGGAATCGCACTTTTAGATCCCGGCGGCAGGAACAGGTATTTTCCGCCCGCGCCTCTGTCCGGCCCGGTCGGGCCCACGTCGGCGATGGTAGATTGCCAGGCATCGACCACCTGGCCGTACATCACCCCCCTGTCGGTTTTGGCCGGAACCTCCAAAACCACTGGACCCTTGCGGAGATCGGATGTGGCGGTGATATAGGGCGTGACCTGGTTTGGCGTTATCGCTTCCTGTATTGGGCTGATTGGCCCGGACGTTGCTGCAATTACATTGTCTGCCACACCGGGTAACTCCAGGAGACCAGCGCGAAAACGGTAAATCGCCGACGCAGGCATCGCCCACAACACGGCTTCAAATGCACGTTGATACGCAACTTGTTCATCAAAGTCCTTTACGGACTGTTTGACTCCGCGTGCAGGTTGGCCGCCGAGCGGTTCGGTTTGCGCCTCAGCCTTGGTCGTGGGGAATACCAGTGCAGCAACGAGCACGGCCGCGATAAGGATTTGCTTCTGCATGGTTTTCACAGCTGTCTCCGATCTCGCGTTGAATCCGATTGTTTGGGCTTACCGGGACCTAATCCCGGAGACTCTACTTCATTAGTTCAACGTCGGGCATCTTGAATGACTTGTTCCAGAAGGGTTCCTCGGGTGCGTAGAGCCGGAGCCACGGATAGGGCTCTTTGTCTTCCGTCGGAATCCAATTGGATTCCATTCCTGTCGGAGCTCTTGGTCCAAAATACAGGTCAACACTTCCATCAGCATTCTTCTTCATCTGGTCCATGTTGAAGGAGCCTAAGCCCGCTCGATCCTGCGGGTTCTTGATGAAGGACCATGTCCTGCGGTCGTAAACAGTCAGGGACCAAAACTGCTTGGCAGGAATTTCTTTCGGGATGTGCAGCTTGTACGTCTTGCCCGCTCTGAGGGGTTGCCCGTCACTGTCCGCGATTGGTGCGAGATAAACAGTTCCGGCATGCTCGGTGAGCACCTTCGGATAGAGCGTAAAGAAAAACCACCCCGCAGCCCGCTTGTCAATTTGTACGGCATCGTCGGTCACGAAGCTAAACCCACGGTTTACATCAGGAACCATCGCAAAATTCCAGTGGCGGTCCGGCCAATATAAATTCTCGGCAAACAATTTCGTGTCGAGTTCTTGCATGTAGTAATAGGCGTCAACTATTCCTCGTTCCAAAGCCGCTTTGTACTTCTGCGGAGGGTTGAAAGGTTTTCCGGGTTCGATGCCGATTGTCGCCAGCATTCCCATCATAACCATGTCGCGTGGTTGGACGGGTTCGACGCTCACGATGTCGTAGATGTCCTGCAATGCTCGAATGTCATAGAACGGCAGAGTACGGAGCGGGTAGGGGCGACCATCCGTGAAGCGCGTCGGTTTAGGATTAGCTGCTTCGGACAGCGGGTACATCTTAAGTGTCGTGCTGTAAGCGTGTGCCTCCGCGTCCGTTGCCCCACCAATTGGAATGGAGCGAAATCCATAAAAGATTCGATAGCTGGTGGAGTGAATCACGAGATAACCGTCGGGGACGGAATCTTTGTAACCGGGCGGGAGAAACAGATATTTGCCTCCTTCGCCTTTGTCGAGTCCGGACGGTCCGACATCGGCAATCGTGGCCTGCCACGCATCGACGACTTGACCGTAAAGAACAGCTTTGTCTGTCTTGGCCGGAACTTCCAACACGACCGGGCCCTTTCGCAGGTCGGAGACGGCACCGATGTACGGTGTCACCTGATTTGGCGTGATCAGTTCTTGTGCCATCGTGAGCGGGCCGGAGTATGCGGTAATTACGTTGTCGGCCATTCCGGGCTGCTCTAACAATCCCACGCGAAAGCGGTAGATTGCGGATGCGGGCATAGCCCATAAGATCGCCTCGAACGCTCTCTGGTAGGCAACCTGTTCGCCCAGGTCCTTCACGGATTGTTTGGCTCCGCGATCGGGCTGGCCCCCAAGCGGTTCGCCTTGCGCTTCGGCTTGGGTCGTGGAGAATGCCAGTGTGCCAACGAGCACGGCGACGACGAGGATTTGCTGTATGGTTTTCACAGTTGTGTCCAATCTCGGATTGAATCCGATTGCTCTTTGTTGTTTCGACGGGTGTTGGGAGCAAATCTTACCATCGAAAAGGCTATGCACAACGCCGCGCCCGGAAAATTGGCAAAAGTGACAGTCTGAACGGCAATCGGAAATTGCCTGGGGCTCCGGATTGTGGCCGGATGACACCCGATCCATAAGTAATGCCTCTGGATTGGTCCCGATAAACGCTAGCTTGTGTGCCGTTAGCGGGCCAACTTGATGCTACTTAGCAAGCCCACAATTGCCGGGCACCAACGACCATTGCCGCTGCAAGGCAATTCACTCGACTGATTGCACCCTCCTGCCCTTCCATTCGACTCCATGCCTGAAGATTCTTCTGCTCCGCCACGGCGGTGCAGGAGGAAAAGATGAAACGCGGATGTATGCAACGAAATAGTCGCAAAGAAGGCCCTGATGTCTGGCAGTTTCGCTGGTCTGAGACCAGACTTGACGGCAAGCGTCTTTACCACAAGAAAATTGTCGGCACAGTCGAGCAATATCCTGATGAAGCTGCTGCGCGGCGCTCCGTAGTGGGGCTGCTCTCAGAACTCAACACCGATGGCCGACCAACGAATTCCGGCACAATGACCGTTGCTCAACTTTGTGATCACTTCGAGCAACGCGAACTCCCAAAGGAAAACACTTGGCGCAGTCACGCGACCAAGAAAATCTATAAGGCGTACTTGACTCGCTGGATTCGCCCTCACTGGCAGAAATACGGACTTGCCGAGGTTAGAACCATACAAGTCGAGTCCTGGCTTCGCGGATTGCCATTAGCAAAAAGCAGTTGTGCCAAAATCCGAAACCTGATGTCCGTCCTCTTTAATCACGCCTGCCGATATGAGCTGTTTGACCGCAACCCAATCTACCTCGTTCGTCAGAGCGCCAAACGCCGAACACCGCCGGCCACTCTGGTGCCCGCCCAAATCAAGGCGCTAATCGACGGCGTGGCACTTCGAGAACGCACATTAGTCCTTCTTGCCGCATCAACCGGGTTGCGGCAGAGCGAGATATTCGGCCTAAAGTGGGGCGATATCGACTTCGAGCGCGGCACGATGAGCGTCATCCGTTCCATCGTGTACGGAGTGGTAGGCCCGTGCAAGACCGAATCATCGCAAAAGCCAGTGCCAATGCATCCGACTCTCGCGGACGCTCTGACGCAGTGGAGAAAACGTTGTACCTACATCAGGCCGGAGGACTGGGTTTTTGCAAGCAAGCGCTATCGAGGCCGAAGACCGTACTGGGGCCAGGCGATCTTGCGCAAATACATACGTCCTGCAGCTCAACGAGTCGGAATTCAGAAGCGATTCGGATGGCATACGTTCCGTCACACCTACTCGACCCTGCTGCGAAGCGTGGGGACTGAGTTCAAGGTGATGCAGGAGCTGCTGCGGCATTCGTCGTTCCGCTCAACGTTGGACGTTTACACGCAGGCAGTAACGCCCGCGAAGCATGCAGCGCAGGCGGCGGTGATGTCGCTGGTCTTTTCTTCCGATGAGGATGGAGCAACACGCGTTGCTGGATAGGAAGTTCTGGATCGCCTAAAAGGGAAAAGGGCGCGAAACGCGCCCTTTTGGCGCCCCCAATGGTTTCAATGAAATCCGCTTAAGTGCTTTAGAAAGAATGGCGGGGACGACGAGACTCGAACTCGCGACCTCTGCCGTGACAGCACGGACGGCACCCTAAGTCATTGGAAGTACGTCGTAGACGACGTTATTGTGTATCGCGATGTGTATCGCGCTTCCGTTCTGTTGTCGGTGCCAAACTGGGTCGAGAGGTGATCGCACATCATGAAGGCTTTCACGCGCAATCGCGGGGATAGTTTGGTGTCGAGTTTAAGATTTTAAGAATCGCTCCGGTGATGAGGCGAGAACACCGGGGGTTCGGCTGAAACAAGTTCTTGAAGATGCCAGGTTAGAGTCACCTGTCAATTCTTCGAACTACGTAGCAAGAGAATGATTCAATCCGACTTCTGCGACCGTGCGACGGGCAAATGCCATCCTCGGTATATCGCCATAAATCGCAGCGAGAAGCAAAGGAGTGCGCCCACGGTCATCATTAGAAAAGCCGGGTAATGCAAAACATATCCGATCACTACTACGACGCCAGCGGCTAGCGCAGCAACAGCATAAATATCCGCCTGCAGCACCGTCGGCGTTTGGTTGACAAGCACATCGCGCAATATTCCACCACCAATCCCGGTTAGCACTCCCATAAAAATCGCCATCCCCGGATTGAGTCCCGCGATGAGCGCCTTTTGTGTGCCGGCGACGGCAAACAGACCGAGTCCCGCGCCGTCGAATAACAGCACCAGCCTGCGACGTTTATCGATGTCGGGATACCAGAAAAACGTCACTAATCCTGCCAGAAGACAGACCCCGAGATAACGCCAGTCGCTAATGGCCGCGGGTGGCACCGCGCCAATCAGCACATCTCGCGTGATCCCGCCGGCATTACCGGCGGCGAACGAGAGTGCCATTAGACCGAAGAGATCGAACCGGCTCTTGACACCCGCTGCCGCACCGCTGAGCGCGAAAACGAATGTGCCAAGCAGATCCACGGCATCCAGAAAAGGACCGGCTAGTTGATGCCCGTGGATCAAGATGGTGTTCACAAGGCCAGCCATGCATGCGCCGCAACAACTAGGGCCTTCACACCTGTCTCTAAAGTTGGGTGGATCACCGGTGCAAAGCGCGGATTGTGGTTAGTGGGCAGCGAATTGAGCGTGCCATCCTTCTCCGCCTTGTCATATACCTCAGGATCGTCACCGCCAAAGAACCAGAACACCGCCGGAGCGTGCCACTCCGCCCCAAAGCATCCGAAATCCTCGCTCGCCATCGTAGGTTTAGTTTGCTCTACGGAGCCGTCAGGGAAGTTTTGGCGAAACGCATTAACGACCTTCTCTGTCGCATCGACATCGTTTGTTACCAATGAATAGCGGTCCAGTGGAGTGATCTCCGGTACCCTCGGCGCACCTGAAGCTGCTGCTTCGGCATTCACAATTCGTTCAATCGCTGCAAGCACATGTTTGCGGACCCCTTCATCAAACGTACGTACGTTTAACTTGATAATCGCCTCGTCAGGAATAACGTTCTCTTTTGTGCCGGCCTGCAGCGCCCCAATCGTCACCACAGCGGAATCTGTTGGAGCGACTTCTCGCGAGACGATGGTTTGCAGCCTCATGACGGTAGAGGCGGCCATGACAACGGGATCAATGCTCGCCTCTGGCATCGAGCCATGCGCACCACGTCCGAATAGACGGATTTGCAGGCTGTCAGCAGCGGAGGTCACAACTCCTGTACGCCAATCGAGGTGCCCAGACGGCAAGCTCATGACGTGTTGCCCGAGTACGACATCGGGCTTCGTAAACCGTTTGAAGAGCCCGTCGTCAATCATGGCTTGAGCGCCCTCTGCCGTCTCCTCCCCTGGTTGAAAGACTGGCATCAGCGTTCCATGCCAGCTATCACGGCTCTTGGCAAACAGCGAGGTCGCTCCAATCAAGCAGGCCACGTGCATGTCGTGCCCGCAGGAATGGGCCACTGGCACAGTCTTGCCATCAGGGCCTGTCGCTGTAACTGTACTCGCATAGGGGAGACCAGTAGCTTCCTTGATGGGCAACGCATCCATGTCAGCGCGCAGCATTACGGTTGGACCGTCTCCGTTGCGCAATATACCAACAACTCCCGTCTTGCCGACTCCTGTGGTGACCTCAAAGCCGCTGGCCTTGAGATGATTTGCCGCAATCTGGGCGGTTCGTGTCTCGTGCATCGACAATTCGGGGTGGGCATGGATGTCTTTGTAGACAGCCACTAGCTCTGGAAGCAAGGTGGCAAGATTTCCAAGGATCTCTGACGGCTTGGTCTCGCTCATAAAGTTAGTCTCCTTAAGTCAAATCGCCACAACATGAGTCGGGTCGCGAGCTAGCGACAACTGCTGTTGCCAGCGTTGGGAATTGCCAGGAACGTAATGCTGGCGGGCGCGAAACTGATCCGACCTGAGCGCGTTGGCTGACCCACGAATTCTGGAACATCACCATCGCTATTCGGCTGAAGAGTCTTCCCGTTGAGTTGCACTGCTCTGTCTTGAAGTTGCTTGGCAGTCAGTGTGTAGCGTTCTGCCTTAGGAGCCAATGTGAACTCGTGTGCCTGCTGTTCGTCGGCATTAATGACCAAGAACGTAACGCCACCAGGATGGTTCCGTAGACAGTGCGCATAAATATAAAGATTCGGCGTTAGTGATATCTGTGGATCGAGAACGGTCACACCCATGAGGCGTCGCCAAAGCAAAGCGGCCCAGTAGTTGGGGCGTGGTGCGAATGTATTTTCGTCTATGAGGCCATAGTCGCTTGATGCCAGTGTGTTGTGCATGATTACTTTCACGCCACGCTGGGCGAGACTTGCATGTTGAACAAGGTATCGGAAGGTGTCGAGAAAAGTCGACGCCCAGGGGTTTCCCCCGCAAGCTGCATCGGCGGTTTCCGTGATCCAAAGTGGCTTGCCCGGTTCGAACCTGTCTCGAAGGTCCGCATAGAATGCGCCAATCTTTTCCGGTCGCGAGAGCCAGTCTTGAGAAAGTGCCGCTGCCGCGGTTGTTTGTGATGATGCGCCCATGCTTGCACACCGCTGCGAAGCAGCGGCATAGAGATGGTAAGAGAAAACGTCGAATACCGGACCGGCTGCGCGGAGCAGGTCTTCGGATTTCAGCACCCCGCCGCCCATTGGCATTGCGAACGGACCTTCGCCAACTGAGCCTGGACCGAGAAATAGTGTATCGGGCGCAGTTTTTCGAAGGAACGTACGGAAGATCGCAACATCGCGACCATAGCTTGCGGCATCGTACCCTTTAGGTGCCCCGCCCATTGCTGCATACGTCGGCTCATTCATGAACTCGCTTGCAGCGATTCGCCCCCCGGCGGATTTAGTGTATTCGAATAACTGCCGCGCCTGGTCCGAGGTCCAGAGATCTTGAGTATCGCGCGATCCCGTACCCGTCGCGACCGATGTCACGATTTCGGCATTCACCGCATGAGAAAAATCGATGACGCCCTTCCATTCCTCTCGTGTTAGGACTCCGCTGAAACCTGATGGCGCATTGGCTGGGGCGGCATTTTCCGAATCCTGAAAATAAGCGCTATTGGCCCACGTACCGCTGACTCGCACATATGCGGGGCTTAACGCTGCTGCCAGTTTTCGCAATCGCGGGTTTGAAAGATCAATGGGCGCTCGATATCGATAGAGGTTCGGGTCTATGCCTGCCGGAGTGAAACCCGCCTGGGGGGCGGGCTCCTGCGCTTTACTTTCGTTCGTGGTGCTCCCGTATGGTTTCCAAAATCTTCCGCCGATGACTTCCACCATTTCAATGTTGTAGGACTGAAAGCGCTCATCGACCGTGCCAATAGGTGGCATCTTTGCGGGATCAAGCGATAAAACTTGCGCTATCAGTTGCATCGCTAGAAACAAAACCGAAGTTATGCATAAGAGCACCGCCAGGCAAATGAATGGACGAATACGTCTGCTCAGTTCTTCGTTTTTCTTTCCCATCCCACAAGCCACAGCTGTTACCAACACGGGTTGTGCCATATTTTTCACCGTCCGCTGCACTTTATCTAGGTTTGCATATCGTTATGCTGCGATATCGCACATCATGATTTGGAGTTCGGTGTGACCCATGCGCCATAAGCTGGATGAAGCCACCAGGCCTTCTATCCAACTTTTTAGTGGCCTAAGCTAAAAGGCCAGCCAAGGTATAGAATAACCCCGCCGGGCTGATGGCTAGCACGTGTTTAGGCGAACCTGTGCCGGCGCGTATTTCGGAAGGATCACATGGCACAGAATAATCTTGAACTCATGCGGACACTCGACGATTCGTGGAACGCACAGGACTGGGATACGTTTGAAAAGCGGCATTCCAAGGACACCACCGTATTTTGGCCCGGTCAGGCCGAGCCGACAAGAGGGCGCGACAATCACAAGGCGGAGTCCATCGAATTTTTCAAAACGTTCCCCGACAATCATCTGATCAATCATCCCTATAAAGTGGAGATTGCTCAGGGCGAATGGACGTGCACCGTTGCGGATTTTACAGGTACGATGCGGGGACCGATGAAGGGTTCCGACGGCAAGCTGATCGCGCCGACCAACAAGAAATTTCATATCGAGTTCTGCACCGTCGCACACTGGAAGAACGGCGAGATCGTCGAAGAAAAACTCTTTTATGACTTGGTCGGATTGCTAAAACAGATTGGAGTGATGTGAGCATTTCTGGTCCGCTAGTTACGCAGAACGATTCGCGGCTGCTTGCTTTCAGTACCCAACCGTAATCGCTGCCGAACAAGCGGGCTAACCCACCTGCACGGTTAGCATCGATATCGATCCGCCGTCGACACCTTCGATGGGGAAAGTGATAATTTCGCCTTGCTGCCTGGTCGCGATGACATACAGCATGGGCAAGTAATGATCCGGTGTGGGAATCGAAAGCAATGCTTCTGGTCCCAGATTCTCGTATTCAATAAGCGGTTTGTATTCCCCGGCTACCATCATCTCCTTTGCATCCCGTTCAAAACGAACAGCCCAATCGTAAGGATCGGGCATGTGCCGACCCCAAGCATACGCATGCAAATTGTGCACTAAGTTGCCGCTGCCGATGATGAGTATGCCCTCTTCGCGCAAGGGAGCGAGCTTCTTGCCAATCTCAAAATGGAATGATGCTGGTTTATTTTCGTCGATGCTTAGTTGGACGACGGGAATGTCAGCATCGGGATAGACGTGGCGAAGTACCGACCATGTGCCATGATCGAGCCCCCAGGAGTTGTCAAGCTTGACCTCTAGCGGCGCGAGTAACTTTTGCACTCGACGGGCGAGTTTGGGATCACCAGGCGCAGGATATTGCACCTGAAACAATTCTCGCGGGAATCCGCCGAAATCGTGAATTGTTCTCGGCGAAGTGGCGATTGTTACACCAGTTTCTGAAACAAACCAGTGGGCGGAGATAGAGAGAATGGCTTTGGGCTTGGGCGTTGTCTGCCCTATGCGGCTCCATGCTTTTGTGTAGCCATTGTCTAGGACGGCATTCATCGGATTGCCGTGACCAAAAAAGATTGCGGGAAGTATCTTGGGCATGTGGAGGCACCTCTCTTTGGTTCACGCCACCTCTGCGGGCTATTGCGCAGGCGGCCTAGTGCTGTTAACCACGTCTGCTCAGCCGCAAGTCAGATACTGAGCCCACAGTATCACTTTTACGGACTCGGTTGCGCGGGTGCGTGAGGCCACTCGTAAACGAAAGCAAAGCGGTTGACTCAACCAATTCCAATCTCCTGCCAGAAATAGTCACAACTCTTATGTTGGCGGGAGCGACGGGATTCGAACCCGCGACCTCCTGCGTGACAGGCGACAATTCACCGGCTGGCGCACGCAATATCAGGAGGTTACGGGTGCGGTGGTCGGCAACCGTTGGGTATACCGGACGGGGTCGGGCGGATTTTGTGCAACGATTGTGCAACGGCCCTAGGGGGAGATTTGAAGTAACACTTAACTTTACCGGTAACCGCGTTAATCGGGACTCAAGCCCGATCTCCTCCGTGCAACGGACTACGAGGATAGAGTGAATCCACCTCTGCTGGCCCGCGCAATGACAGAAATGGCTGACGCCGATCGAGCTCAAGGCTCGGTCGGCGTCAGATCTAGACAACGACATCGGCGAGACAGTGCCGAAGCTTCACATACTATCCCAAACATTCTAGTGAACGCCGTCATGGTCATGGTCGAATTGAAACATATCGAAAAGATCCCCGATGGCCGGACTATTGAGCGGCACGTAGGGATTGTCGTCGTCGGCAATCGGGTTCGGGAAATTGTCGCGGCTGCGATGAGTCAACGGTTTCAAATTCCAATTGCGCTCGATGAATTTCAGGATCGAGACGTGATCGGTGTAGGTGTGGCTGATATGACCGCCCTTCGTAAAGCGCGACACGACGATGAGCGGAATGCGCGGACCGTCGCCGAAGAAGTCGAGCGGTTGGATGTAACCGGAGTCATAGAGGCCGCCCCCTTCATCGAAGGTAATAAACAGCGCAGTCTCGTCCATCAGTTTCGGATTGGCCTTGAGATGATCAATAATGTTTTCGACCATTCCCTCAAAGAGGTCGATCTTGGACGTCGCCGGGTGCCCGTCGAGCAGGCCGTCCGGCTTGACGTAAGAAACGGATGGCAGTGAGCCGTCGTCTATAGCCGCGAAGAAATCCGTGGCGTCCTTAATATGCGCGGACCGTTGCACCGCGTTGCCCATGATTGAGGTCGCGTAGGATTCGAAGTTGCAGATGTTGCAGTACGCTGCTCCCACTTGTACAAACGGACTCGGATTGGTGGGATCGTGCTGCAAAGCCACCGCGGCATTGTACTGCCCACCGTAGTAGGCCCACGAGATACCCTCGTCGTTGAGGGCGTCGCCGATCGTGCGAACGTTGGTGGGCGGAACCGATCCGCCACTAGCGATGCCAGCCGTGTCAACCGTTCCGTCCGGAAGGAAGCCGGGATTGTCGTTGTTCACCATGTAATAGCGTCCGGCCTCGCAGTTCGGCTTGGGATCGTATGGGAGTGATTCGAGGTATCGCCGGATCACCTTGATGCCGGGCTGTGTGGGATTAGCACACTCGGCGAAATTGCCGTCGAAATCGAGGTCCACCGTGTAAACGTCATTGGTGCCCGGCAGAGGATCGGGATTGGCGATGTGTGACGGCGGCGTTGTCGGATTTCCGTCTCCGTCCGACCAGAAGATCGCGTCACCCGTGCCGAGCATGACGTGGTTTGCGCCCGTGCCGCCCATCATCGCCTGATGGTAATTGTCACTCATGGAATATTGATCGGCGAGGCTCTTCAGTACCGGGGAGTCTCCCTTTTGAACGTTGTAGAACGCCATCGAATTGCCGCCACCATTGTCGTCGATGCCCCCGAGCACAGGGTCGAACTGGTTGGTGTAGTTTGTGATCACGAACGGATAGAGATCGCTCAGGCAGCCCGAGGGATTGTGGCGGGTGGCGTTGGCAATGTTGCAATCCGATTGCTGCCACATTTCGAAGAGCCGGTGAGTTGTATCCCCGGTGTAGGAATCGTAGGGGAGGTTTGGACCAGCCAATTGGAATGGCCCGTTCGGCAGCGCATTGTAATTCAGGACGCGGGTATCTGGATCGGGCAGGATAAGGCTCTGGCCAAGCCCAGTGCCGCCGGTGGTCAGGAGGGTTAGATCGTCGGCGTCAAGAGACGGCTCGATCGCCGCTAGGAAGCTTGGCGGCGTGCCGGGCGGGAAAGTTGTGGCGTTGGGTGCAGTATTCAGGGTCGGCCCGGGCAGAATTTGGTACGGCGCCTTCTCAGCATTCTCCAGGCTTATGAAATATTTCGCGCTGAACGGCGGTACCGCTTGGAATTGCAACGCTTTGTCGAAATGTTTGCCCGGCGTACCGTCCGCATTGATGATCCCTTTGGACAGCAGGTTCGACACCGAGTCTTCGCTATTGGGTATATACGTCGCGAAGATGTGATCGAACGTGCGGTTCTCCCCAATGAGCACGATTACGTGCTTGATGGGCGTTGCAGTTCTGGAATGATCATTGACGGCGTCGGTGCTGCGATTTTGGGCCGATGCAGGGATGGGAAACGCGATTAGTACGGCGAGAGACGCGCTCAGTGTCGCGCGCAGCCGCCATTTTCTCAGGTGCGACTTGAATTCCATGCTTTCCTCCAATGTTTCACAAGGACGTTTAGGTCGGGCCGTTTTCAATCCTGTCCATGCCTTGATATTCGTGGAGAGAGCCACGTCAAGAGTTACCATCAGAATTCCGGGCCGGAGGCACGCTCGATCCGTGCATGCGCGGGCGGAGTGCCCGGAAACCAGGCACCACCTGGACCGGTTTTCTGTCAGTTCTCCAGTGGGCTGAACCGTAAGTGATTGCTTCTTAAGCTTGTTTCACCCACAGAAGCAACCGCCGCCAGGTCCTGCAGATCGCAGTTTGCAGTTCGACTGCCATTCTGATCGATGGTTGATGGCAAACCGATGAGTGTCATGGTGATCCGCCGGGTCGCGTAACCAAACATGTCCGATTAATGCGGTGGTCTCAATGGGTCGACGCAACACTAAGCTCGCACCCACCTCGTATTGAAAACACAAGCTAGAATCGCTCACCAGGGCCAGACCAACCGGAAGGCTGCCCTGGCTAGGTTTTGGCCGAGTACAGCCAAACAGATGGTTCTCCCGCGGAAGCGTTGCCGAATCAATGCACTGGATGGTGTTGCATCGACCGGTTGAGCTGGCACGCGTTCCCGGACGAATAAAGTGTTACTTCATATGTCCGGTTAGCGCGTTAATCAAGCACTAGCTTCATTTTGGCTGACGGGAAATCGTGCGACCACCGTTATCTATGCGACTAAGTAATAGGTAGGTGCTCAAGTTTTACCTTTCGGACCCTTAACTTCGGGTTAGAATGAACTCAAAGAAAGGACGTGATTCTTCACACGCCGCGAATGCCGAACAAAGAAGGAATGGTTCCCAGAGCGTTGACGGGAATAGCTTTAATGTCATCGTTTATCTGGTTCTATTGGTTCCAGAAAAACCCGGTGGGGTATTCTTCTGAATCGAAGAACGGCGTAACGCATGTTGTGGCCGGTTCGTCGCCAGTCGTGGTCACTCTGTCCATTCTAGGAGTTTTACTGTTCATTCTCCTTCTGACTAGAGAGGTGCATGTAGAAACATTTCAAGCTTCTTCGCTGCCGCTACGATTCGTCGCCTTTCTCTTCGATTGTTGGTTCTTGCTGCTGACCGTGGTCGGCACATCTTCTCTGTTGCATTTACTGCTAGAAGCGCAGCGTAGCGGAACTTTCCGTTGGCGTTACGAGCAAGAGTCTGTCGCCGTTTCCGATGGAGCTGACACTGTCCTCATTCTGGCAAACCTGACTCTGATGTTCATGTACTTCGTGATTCCTCTGGCACGGCGTAGACAAACGGTGGGGCAGTGGCTATTTAGGCTGGCAACAGTAAGTGCGAACGGAAGCGTTCTCTACCTTCCATTTTCGACGGCTCTGTGGCGAACATTCATGGCGTTCAGGGGTCTTGTTTCGCCTTGGAGATTTTTGAAAGAAACTGACGCGCAAGGCAGAACTTGGTATGACCGAGAGACCGGATTTATTGTGGTTCGATACTAGACCCTCCTCCAACCTTCCTCGTGCCAGTTTTGGAGCGGGCCACTTGGGGCCAACTCCCGGTTAGTCGCGTTACCGGACAATTCCGACTGGCGCGTTTACCAAGAGTGGAGATGCACGTCAGAGATATGGTCTCAATGGCATCGGACTCGTATTCCCGCAAACTTCCACGAAGCTCCCCAATCAGGCGTCTCGGGTGCCTCAGCAAGGGCCAATGTCCTCGGGTACTATTGAAGGCTGCGGGTCTGTAGTCGATCCTGCCGTACATACCCACCCGTAACCCATCCAAGGAGTGGTCTATGCCGGGGAAAAACGGGGCCGAAACCAGGCGCAGCAGCCGTGTGACGCTGCGTGTCCCGCTGAAAATATATGAGCCGGACACGAACAAACGGTTCCTCGTCGAAGAAGCATACGCCGTGAAGGTAAGCCTGTGGGGAGGGCTTATCGCTCTCCGAGCGGCCGTAAATAGAAACCAACAACTAGTGACGGTGAACCGGGCTACCGGAGAAACAGCGGACTCCCGGATTGTCTATCTGGGGCCCATGCTATCGGGCGGAAGTCCGGTAAGGCTGGTAGCCATAGAGTTCCTGCGACCGTCGCCTGGATTCTGGGGTGTCGTCTTTCCTAAGGCCGAACCATGCCGATCTCCTGCCAGGAACTATGCTCGATGAGCCAAAGAAACGGACCCACGCGAACGGCTAATCGGCGTTCCGTTCTGCGCTGCCTGCTCGTAGCTTCTGCGGAGGTGACCGAACTGCGTTCTGGTGCGGTGCTCTCAGCCCGCATCTCAGAACTGGGCGTCGGTGGCTGCTATGTTGACGCGCTTAATCCGTTCCCCGAGGGCACCCCAGTCGGTTTGCGGATTGTCAGAGATCAGGGCGTGTTCGAAACAATGGCGAAGGTCGCGTACTGCGACTCCAGATTCGGCATGGGCCTGGCGTTCACCGAGATGACACCCGATCAAAGGTCGCTACTAGAAGCTTGGATAGCCGATATCGTTGGCCAACTTAGACCAGTTTCGTAGATTCTGTGACACTCGTTGAGAACCATTCTGGGGCGTTTCGGTCCACTTACGCGCACTTTCGAGGCCAACTCCTGGTAAGTCGCGTAACCGTACATGTGGATTCGAGGCAAACTCACCTAAACGCGTAACCGTACATGTGGATTCGAGGCAAACTCACCTGGGATCAGACGTTTAAATTTGCATCCTCAAAGCTAAGACACAGAGCGTTTCGCGTAGCGCCATTCCAGGAGAAATGCTATGGCGATTCCGACGAGAACGAATCGCCAAACCAAAGCGGTGTTCACGTGGATCACGCTCACTCCTGCGAGCAAAAAAGCGACGCCAGCGATCAGAAATAGTGGGCCAGTGATAGCGCAGTGAAAAGAGCGGTTTTTAAGCCAGTTGGCGACGCAGCCGATCGCCATCGCGAATGAGCACGCCGCCGCTGACGGCACATGGAAAGGACGCCAATAGATTCCTACGAGGCTCAACACTCCCCACGCAATCAGCGAGACTATGAACCAGTAGCAGATCGCTGCTGGCGAGGTACAGCAAGCTTCCACCGGCTTTGTCATAGCTTGAAATTCGAAGCCATTGGCCAACTATAGCAAAAGCCATTGGCGCAGGGCCTGGTTAGTTCTATAAAAGGAGTCAAGAAAAAACAGTTTTCCGGCGGCTGGATTTTTTCTTGCCGTCCAGCTCACCCCGTTTGAGCAGGATTGTTGTTGCTTCCGTTCCGAGAACTCGGGACGCTGCGCACCGTTGCGCGGCGTTTTGGTTTTCACTACCAGCGGTTTTCATCCCTTTGTCATGACGAAGCCAGTCGGATCGGAGATCCACAAGCAGCACGGCTGTCAGGTGCCAACCATGGTTTTATTGGGGACTCGTGGCCCATAGCTTTTTCGGGTTGTCCGAGGGGGTGCAGTTGCATTCTGGATCATGCCGTTTATATTTTCATCTCGACCGAGGGACATGCTTTGGCCCGACGACGGATCTCCTTTGCCTTGGAATTACCTCTCATCATAGTAATCGCTTATGGTAATATGCGTTCCTTCCTAGGAGGCCGCCATGTTACGCGCGACCCTCGTAATCCTTCTCGCTGTTTTTTCTCCCGCCGCACTTTACTCGCAGACAAGCGCTGAGGACGGCGGCACTCGTCAGGTGCAAGCACAGGACGGCGGAACCCGGCAAGTGCTTGAAAGTATCGTCATTCCGCCCAAGGCAAACGCACCGTTTTTTGCGACTCTTCACACGGACTGGGTGCGCGGGTCACCCGACAGCGGCACCTTCACGCTCGTGAACGAGCGACGCATCGCGCGCGACTCCTCCGGCCGCATCTACCAGGAGCGCTGGTTTTTAGTGCCAAAAAATGGAAACGTGAAATCGCAAATGAACGCCATACAGATTTCTGACCCGAGCGCGCACACTCTCTACACCTGCATGCTTCTGATCACGCCGAAAGTTTGCACCTTGACTTCCTATTTGCCTTCTACCGCGACTGTTTACAACGTTTCCGGCGTGCCCGCCGGACCATTGCCGAATGACGCTGGATACGTGACGCGGGAAGATATCGGTCATCAGACGATGCTCGGCGTGGACACGGCCGGTACGCGCGAGACCGTGACATACAATCCCGGAGTGATTGGAAACGATCAGAAAATCAACCTCACCCGCGAGTACTGGTATGCCGATCAGCTCGGGATCAACCTGCTCTCCAAGCGCACGGACCCAAGCTTCGGCACGCAGCTGTTTACGATCACCGAGATAACGCTATCCGAGCCCGAGGCAGAGCTCTTCGAGCTGCCCAAGGACTTCAAGGTCGTGGATCACCGCCGTTCCGACCCTCCTGCTGTCGACTAGGTGATTTCTCCCGTCAGAAGACTCGCAAATATTGTTGCGTCGGGTTACCGAAATTGAGAATCGGCGGATCGGCACATGTCCGGTAAGGGCTGCCAGCTCAACCGGTCAATGCAACGCCACCCAGTGCATTGATTCAACCATGCTTCCGCGGGAGAACCATCTGTTTGGCTGTGCGCGGCCAAAACCTAGCCAGGGCAGCGTTCCAGTTGGTCTGGCCTTAGCGAGCGATATTAGCTTTTGTTTTCAATGTGAAGTGGGTTCGATCTTAGTGTTGCGTCGACCCATTGAGATCGCCGCGTTAATCAGGACTTAGCCCGACAGGAAGCCGTCGGAATCTGCCTGAACAGCGATGGTAAGATTCACGTATGGAAGGCCCTTTCAAATTCTGGAAAGTGCGAGACAAAAGGCGTTTGCTGCTGGCTATGATGGAAGAACTGGCAAGAGGCGCACACGTGTCATTTGAGGGTGACCTACAAGGATTAACGCTGTCGAGCATCCCTGGTGCCTCCGTGGAACCGACCGCTGTCCTCAAGCGAAACACGCTGTGGCCAAAGCAAGATTTTGTCGTTGTTCCTCTGGAGCCTTCCATGGAGCAGAAAATCATTGCTGCTATCGGTGGAACTGTTCCTGGAGCCATAATTCACATACAAATCGAGAAGGATGGTCAGCTTCAATTCGCAGCCTACGATAATTTTCATCCGCAGTGCATTTTCTTCGGCACGGGTGTGAAACAAGCAGTTCTCGAATCGCTCGTATCTCAGGGCATCACAAGGCCCTACACGGAGCGACCGCCCCGCCACTGAAGGCGATTTTACATGTCCGGTTTCCGCGTTTACCAGGACTTGGCGCTTGCAGGTAATCGGTGTCACATAGCAAATCAGTGCAGGGCGCGGAGCAAGTCCTTCAAAACGACGGCGAGCGGGATCTGGGCAAGGACCGCGGGGAGCGCGGGAATCGCTACTGCAGCGGCTAAAGTATAGAGAGCTCCTTTATCCGCGGGGAAAGGGTTCAAATTTTCAATCTTCTCGTAAGTCTTTCCGAAATTAGCGAGAGTGGTGATCTCGGCCGCCTGGAGAAATTCGGTTTCCTGTCCGGCACGATCACGAATCCATTTTTCGTGGAATTCGGCGCTGTGCATCTGGCCCAGAATGCCGTACTCGAGAATTCCTTGGCGGCGCAGAGCAGACAGACACGGAACAAAAAAAAGCAGGGGCCCGAGTCCAACGAGAGCGATGATCGCCGCCAACACAATCGCGTCTAACTTGAAATCCACCAAACGGGCTCCATGATTGAGGATGTCGTCCCGCCAGGTGGCGCCAATGACCGCCGTGGTGGCGACGGCGATTGGCGCAAAGGCTGCCACAGTCAGGCCCAGAAAGCCGAGTCCTCCGTGCTCGTCCGGGTGCGTGGGGAGCAGCTTCAAATTCCGTCGAGACAATTTGAACGCGAAGAAGGTCCACAGCAGCCAGGTCCACAGCCCGAGACCGAGCAGGAACTGGAAAAGGGGCGCGCTCACGAGCACGGCATACCAGCCTGCAACGGTTAAATGGAGCTCGGTCCCGACTCTGTGCGCAAGCCACGGAGTAGCGTCGATCAGGCCCTTGTATGAAAGTGCGGTGTGAATAATCAGAGCCACCAGGACCACAAGCTCGGGAAGGAATGCATCGCGAGCGCGTACTAAACTGGCGACCACGCCATCGATGTACGCCAGGTCCGGAGCTTCCAGAAGGCCCGCTTGGCGTGTTTGGGCCATGACAAGGCGGAAACGAGACTCCATAAAATATTCGCCGAACAGCAACACGGGAATAGCAATCAGCAGCCGGGAATGAACGCGATATTCCTTTAAGAGGGATAACAAGCCTTCGGGATTAGAAATGGCGGTGAGCAAGACCAGCGGCAACCAGCTCATGGCTATCAGCAGAACAATGCGGCGGCCGAGGTTCCAGCGATCCGGGCGGATGAGTCCGAGCGCTCGCTGAGCCCGATAGAACGGCCCCCCACGAACGAAAGAAACTTCGCGAGGTGCGGGGATGGGTGCAGGATCCGTGTGCGGTCCTTCCGCATGAAGCAGCGAATCTCCGATGCAATTAATTTCTAGAGATGAGCGAACACGTGCGCGATAGCCTTCCCGGCGTCTTCGGTAGAGTATACGGTGACATGCGCGCCCTTCTTCACACCGTCGGCGCTGTAGACTCCGACGTCCTTGCCCGCGTCCATGGTAGCGTGACCGGCGACGTCAAAAGTTTTCTCGGTGCCGTCCGCGGTCTTAATCGTGACGGTCTTGCCGTCCTTGCCGATGTCTTCGACAGTGCCTTCGGTGGCGTGCACGGTCTTGTCGCCGACATAGTGGATCGAATGCGCGACCTTTTCGCTGCCTTCGGTGGTGCAGTGAATGATCACATGCCCGCCTTCCTTACCAACGAGGTCGGTGGCGTGCGCGAGGGACTTTGCGCCATCCGCGGTGGTCTTCCCGGTGTACTTCACTACGTCCTCCGTGCCGTCCGCAGTTTTCACTGTAACGGTCTTCGCCCCTGTGTCCACTTTTTCCAGCGTACCAGTAACGACATTGTCTGCGCGCGCGCACGGCGCAGCAAAAACAAACGAGAAAAGGAGCAAAGGGAGCACTGTTCGAAGATTTGATTGAATGGAACTAGGGGGCATGAGTCCTCCTGGACCAATTTTTACGCCGCGACTTCTGATTTCAAGTGCTTTTCCTAGCGGAACGATACGACCGCGGCGCTTTCGTGTCAATCTCGAATGGCCATAAACGCGTTTATGATGCTGCTCGGAGTCGGGTTAGTGTTTGTGATGTGGAAACGTATTGGTCAGTGCCTTCCACAGACCAGTTGAACGAACGCAGCGTCGAGTGTATTGCTCAATGCGCCGCCGAATTTCCTTCTGTCGCGCATTTGCATTTTTCTCCAACAAATCCCACTTGGATGGTAAGTCGCGTAACCGGACATGTCGTCAGCGAATTCTCGGGCCTCGAAATTATCTGTCCATCCGTTCCACCCATTTTGCGCGGAATGCGGGAGCCGCGAATGGATCCGCAAAGTATTGCGTTTCCCGCGCAACCTTGTCGCCCTTGAACTCCATTATGCTGACGGTGTAGGACGGCTTGGCGTCATACGTGAGGATGAATTCGGTGACCCACAGCTCGCCGCTGCCGACGATTCGACGGATGGAAAACCGCTTGTTGCTCGGTTGATTAGCGCGTTGGTCCTGTATGTTCGTCGTCCGCGGGTTCGCTCGCCGGACTGCGGGTATTCCAACACCGCGTCGTCGAGATAGATGCGGTGCTCGGTTTCAAAGTCGTTGGCATCGGACGCCGCCCAATGCTGATCCAGCGCCGCGCGGATCTGTTTTTCCTGCGTGGACTGCTCTAGCTGCGGTTTCGCTTCCATGTTCAGCTCCTTTCGGATTAAACCGTAATTCAAAGCCATGTCGCAGCGGCTGGGCGCTTTGAGCCGCTGGCTAAGGTTGGTACCCATCCGCCATCCATTTTGCGAAAAGTTCAATGCGAGCTTGAGGCCAAGGACCTTCTCCTCTTGGCGGTGGTGGCGGCATTAGCGCGCCACCGATTCCGCGAATGCGATCGTAGATGGCGGCCGCGTGTTTTTTGACTTCATCGTAACTTTCCAGATTGAAGCCCTTTTTCATGCCTTCAATGTCTCGTTGCGTAAAAAGTGGGCGAATGTCCGCTTGAAAGCTGGTCGGTTTCGTCGTTGACACTTCATCCTCCTTTTGGAATAAAACCCGGGATGCCGGTGTTCACCACTGGATTTAGCCGCTGTCTGGTCTGGATGCGATTGATTTCGTCGAGCGCGTCTTGCGGAAGAGCGGAGATATCGAAATTCTCGCGCGCGCGGAGCGCATTTTTGGGCGTGGTGAGCACAGCCGTGCCGCGCTGCACGGCCCAAGCAAGCAGCACTTGTGCCGGCGTCTTCCCCACTCGCGCGGCGACCGACAACATCACTGGGTCTTCGAGCAGACCCGGCTTCATTCCGTGACCTAACGGCGCAAAAGCCAAGAACACAATGCCTTTTTCTTCGCAAAATTCCAATAGCTCGGTTTCCGGCAGATACGGATGCGATTCTACCTGGACCGCGGCTGGCTTGATTCTCGCTGATTCATAGAGGGGCTTCAGTTCGTTCAGGGTGATGTCCGAAAGTCCGATGGCCCCGCACTTGCCGTGGTCCACGAGAGTTTCCATCGCCTTCCAGGTGTCGAACAAAGTGACGCCACGGTCGTAGATTACATTGCCGTTTTGATCCCGCGGATCGTGGTTGTCTCCGGGCTGAAATGCAAAGGGAGTGTGAATGAGGTAGAGATCCAAATACTTGAGCACGAGCCTGTCCAGACTCGCCTCGAAAGCCGGTTCGACGCGCTCGGGGCGGTGGTTGGTGTTCCAGACCTTCGTGGTGACGAAAATTTCTTCGCGCGCGATTGCGCCGGCGGCGAGTCCTGCCTGCAACGCTTGGCCCACCTCGCGCTCGTTTCCGTATCGCTCCGCGCAATCGAAATGTCGAAATCCGGCCTCCAGCGCGGCTCGGGTCGCAGTGATCGTGAGGGCTGGGTCGGGGATTAACGTGCCAAATCCGAGCGCGGGCATTTGGCCGGCGCCGTGGCTGAGCGGGATTCGGATCATGCGCAGATCAGAAGATGCGACCATGAGTTTCACCTCGAGGCTACTGTACGTACAGCATCACCGCCCGGATACAAAAATATTTAGCTGCCGCTTGCCGCCCAAGTTCACCATCCCATTTCGCGCATGCGCTCTTGGATCAGTGCGCTGTAGTGCATCATGTGATCGGGGCGGCGCTTCAGGGGCTGCGGCAGAATTGCGGCGAGTTGGGCGGCTTCTCGGCGGCCAACGTTGCGGGCCGAGGTTCGGTAATAGTAGCGGCAGGCCGATTCTGCGCCATAGACGCCGGGGCCCCACTCGACTTCGTTGAGGTAAAGCTCCAGGATGCGCCGCTTGCCGAGGACCAGTTCGGCCACTGGAACGAGCGTGAACTCGGCGCCTTTGCGGAGGATGGAGCGGCCGGTGCCGAAGAAAAGATTTTTTACCAGTTGCTGCGTGATGGTGGATCCGCCGTGAAGTCGGCCGCCTTCCATGTCGTCTTCGGCCGCGATTTCCATCGCGTTCCAATCGAAACCGTGATGCTGGTAGAAGCGCGCGTCTTCCGCGGCGATCACGGCATGCTGGAGATCGGGCGAGATTTGGTTGAGCGCGACGAATTCGTATCGTTCGTGGTAGGGCGTGCGGTGAATCCATGATTGCAAGCGGCGCTCCATGTGGACCGCGGTGGTCGGCGGATCAATCCAGCGGGCAGCGACCAGGATGAGCGCGGCGAGCGACCACAGGAGCGCCAGTG
>CAWIBI010000045.1:0-10162 GCA_963834205.1 uncultured Acidobacteriaceae bacterium
CTCGACATCCCTGCCACGGTCCCGATCTCCCTGGCTTTGCCGAGGGGACTTCGTGTCCGTTAACCTCTGATGCTTTCCCCTCTTTTCGACAGGAGGCAGTAGGCGCCCCGCGAAGCAAGCGCTTTGTCAAACGTGACCAAAACCCCCTCGGCCGCCTGGGCGAGCGCGAGCAGCCATGCGTCTGCCCAAACTTTGGGAGATGCCGTTCGTCCCGATGCCTTCTCACGAAATCGCTTCTCCACCTCTGGAGGCTCCGAGACAAAGGTTACACGGTCATCTTCGTACAAGCGGTCGTAGACGCGCCATGCTGTGGTGATCGTCAGCGGCTTGCCATCCATGACCGCAGCCGTCGTCATAAGACGTAGGAAGCCAAGTTGCGTCAGACGAGAGAACGCAATGATCCCGGGGATAAGGGGACATGATAATCATGTCCCCTTATCTCCGCGGAATTGTGCGGAAGCAGCGCAATGCGGTCTGGCTGAGCGAGCGGATTCAATACGGTAACGGACGCAGTCCCGCAGGGACGACACAATGCCCGGCTTGTACGTCAGGGGTCACGGCGTTAGTGGCAAGACGGAACATTCACCTGCGCCGAGAGCGATTTTCATGGGTTACGTCCCGTCTGGTCACTATTTCTCGCCAGGCTCGGCATCTTCCAATAGGTCCGGAAACAGCTGGACCAAGATTGCATCGATGATGTTCGTCCATTCGCTACCGCGTTGAGACGGCGCGTTCTGAAACGCTCGACGGATTAGTAGAAGGAGGTGAATTCCATCTGTCCGTTTGAGAAAGTTCAGTAGAACAACACCGATAAGCCTCGCCCTTGCTTCGTCGTCCTTAAGTTCGCGCTCAATCTCACCGGCCATTCCTCCGACCATCGAGAACAGCTGAGGGCTAAGAGGGACAGTGACGAGTGGCGCGAGAGCAAACGAGAGCGGTGCTTGCTCACCATCCCAATTAGCCAGTCTCGCCGCATTAACGAACACTGCTGGCGTGATGGTGATCGATTCATAACGATAGCCAAGCAAATGAGTAACGAAATCAACGGCCATTGTCCGCTCAAGTAGCCCTTTGCTTTCTAGATAAGAAATGATGCACTCACTCCACGTCGCTTTGGCACCGTACTCAGAAATCGCGACACTCGACTGTACAAAATCGTCCGTCCACAGAATTCGCCCCGGCTGACGAGCAAGTAAGACAGACTGTGCGCCGTGTCTGCCGAGGATGGATATAAGCGGTCCACGTTGCTCTTCACTCATTTCTGCAAGGTCCCGGCAAGGCTCAACGACTGCAACGGCTCTGATCTCTGTCAAGGCCTTAGCAAAATGGCGCTCTCGCTCAATAACAGCTTCTTCTGGAATGTCGACCATAATGACGCGATCATCATGCCAGGTTAACCTGCCACCGGCACGGGACGATCCGTCCGCCAACTTACCCGATATTCGGTCCAGTTCCTCAGAGCAGCCCTGTGAAATCACAATTCGCTTGTTTAGTTTCGAAACAAGGTCGGTCCTCCCAGTAAGTACAAGCGTCGCAATCGCGGAGAGATCCAACACGACTTGCGGCGAGGTTTCTAGGGATTGGAATGACGTTTGACGTTGCGGAAAGTTATCCGGCGCACATCGAATGATCGAAGCCGGGTCGTGAGCGAGTTGAAAGATCGCCTCGAAGGTACTCGCCTTGAGCAGAGTAGCAACAAAGTGGAGCGGAAGCACCTCTTTCGAATAATGAGCCAACGCATTGTTAGTCGCCTCGAGCTGTTTTTGCACCGTAGCCACAAACTCATCAAGGCTCGGCTGCCCGTCAGGGCCTTTTGGGAGATGCATTACTTGCAAGTCCTTCGCTTCGGGAAACCTGATTTGCAGCTCTTCCGAGCACCGCTGCATGCGGTACACGTACTTGTTCAATATCTGTTTTATTTCAGCCGGTCGTTTGGAAATGCTATTCGGCGTCAGTTCAACGCGGTCTCCCACAGCCTTCCCAATGAGCGCGCTGGAAATGGAGTGTGAGGGCGCAAACTCATTCAGTCGGAGGTCTGGCATCACCACGTCTTCAATCACATGCCAGGTGCTGCTGCCCACGCCATCTTCCACATACTCGACCGCTGTACCAACCGAAACGACAGTGGGCTGATCTATGCGTATGGGGGGGCCTAGCGGAATAAACAACACCATAAAGGCCCGATGGGCATCGAGATCGTTAAAATGACGATGAAGAACGTCGTAACCATACGTCAGAGCTTCTTCGCCCCGCCTGACATACTTGAGGTAGTAGGTCACAGCCCTCGCAACGTAGGGCGTCACTTGCGAGACATCGGGTAGTGGGAAAGAATTGTCCTGAATCAACTCAGGGATCCCATGTTCTATGCCGATATGGGTCAGGCGAAGCCTAACCTCAGTATTATTCGGATGTTTGGCTAGGTAGTCTTTTAAAACATCGATCGCAGCATTCAGGTCGTCGTCCTGCAGCTTGTCAGCTTCGATTTGGAGCGTGTGAGCATCGTCTATGCCGGACTCGCGGATCATTCGGCAAACTTTGAGGATGACCGCGTTCTCGCCGAGGCGTTGTGCGCAAGCCAGGGTCTGGCGCATTGCCAAGAGGTTTCCTACTGCTAGGATTCTCTGCCAGAGAGCTAGCGCCCGCCGATATTCTCCGAGAGTAGCCAAGGTTACCGCAATCATCTCGATTTCGGTTTCAATCGAGGTGTCAGTAAGAAGCTCCTCGGCTTTTGCCAGCAGACTCTTGGCCGCCGCTTCATCTCCGTGATGGAGGCGAAGCCGTGCCATGATGGCGGATTGAGCCGCAGGAGTCAGACTGGGGCCCGGAATCGAATCAATAAACTCCTCACCTTCACCAATTCTGGAAGTGCGGGCGAGGAGAGCGAGTGTCTCGCATATCAAGGCGTAACGAAAGTGCGGACTCAAGGGGTCGTCTAAAATCGCCAGCTCTTTGAGAATATCGATGGCCCTGGCCTCATCGTCACCGCGATTTCGTTGCAAGAGTAGGTCTGACAACTGCTTCTTGAAAGCGATGTGGTCTGTTCCAGAGATGAGAGTTTCAACCATTGAGATTGCGCGATCGATCTCATTTCTACTCTGAAGGAGGGTGGCATATGCGGCGATAGCGACGGGTTCCGATGGTGCTTCGCGGTATGCCTGCTCTACGTAAATTCTGGCGGAATTCTCGTTGCCGATCCGTCCAGCAATCCCGGCGCGCTCAACCAGAGCTTGGGCAGCAAGCTGCCGCTCCTCCCTAATGAGCGCGCCCTTGATGCACTCATCCAAAATTGAGTCAGCCTCTTCCAATCGTTTCTTGGCCTCTGAAGAGAATCCCTCGATAGGGCGTGAACCGGGGCCGAGCAAAATCGGATGGGCGATGCATTGAGCCAAAATTAGTCTCGCTACTGGCCAATCTCGGTCTGAAGCTGCGATAGCCCTCCTCGCATAATCCTCGCCATCGGGAAATAGTTTCAGGGTATGAGCTCGAACAGCAATGGCAAGGAGAATCTCCTTGTGTGACATGTCGTCTTCGGTCAACGCAGTCAGTTCGGAAAATGAAACCGATGGGGGCGCCGTATACAGCCGAAGCATTGCTGATTTCCATGAGTTCGGATGCCTTAGACGCACATCGGTAGCAACGCTGTAAGCAGTTTCGTAGTCTCCCTGTAGCAAGTGGGCGTGTGCTTCGGTCTCTTCGGCTCGGACGTCACCACTCAAATGAACAATAGATTCAAACATCAATACCGATGCCTCAGCGGCATACCCGCGAGCGGATTCAATATTCCCTAAGTTCGAAAGAACAAGAAATCTTTGCTCCGCAGTCAGCTCATCCCATTTGTCTCTTTTCAACCGGGCCAAACGCGATTTGGCGAGCGGGAAGTCTCGTTTGTCAATTTCGCTTTTGGCGGAGGTGATTTCCTGATCTAAGGCGCTCTCTTCTTGATCTTTGGCCTCGCTCCTTGAGCTCTCGGAAAGCAGCAAATGCAACTTCTTCTCAATATCCGTCAGCCGGGCGTTTCCGACCAAAGGAGATGCCGCTCTACTATGGAGGGGTAGTCGTCCAAGAGTCTTTCGATGAAATCCCAACCGTAAAACTCGATCACAAACTGGTCGGAAAGCACATGTTCGGCGTTGATCTCCGCAATCGCGTCTTGGAGTTGAGTGGAGGTTTTGCAGGTGGAAAGAATCAGGTAATGTTTCAGTTTGTGCGGGGCCTTAAGAGCATCCGCAACTAGTTTTCGCAGCCTCTCTTCCGGAAAGACCAAATTCGGTTCTTCCGCTTTGCATTGAGCGGCGAACCTTGGCGGAGGTGAAATCAGATCGAGAATATCGATCCCGTATTGTCGCTGACCCCGCCTGCCATACCGCTGGAGTCCGTTTAGGCCTAAATGGAGACGCAGTAAATCAACGCACATCTCTTCGAAGTGATCGTCGTTCTTAGGTGCCGGATATCTTAGCGGACGGTTCATCACGGTTCCATCATGGTAATCCTTCCTCGCCTGCTTCAGCCGCCAGGTCGATGAAAATTAGTGGCCGAAAATTAGTGGCCAAGACTTCGGAGGGGACAGTCTTCGGAGGGGACTTCGGAGGGGACTTCGGTGCAGTGCACCCCTAAGCTGAGACACGCCGTGGTCCGGTAATTGGGGACACTTCAGCGTTTATCTTTGTCATTTTATCGATAAGCAGTCGCCGAGCCGAGGGAGTGTGGAAATCCTGGAGGGATTTCCAAGGCCTGTGGGAGCGGTGGGAAACCTGCATTTGGTTTTCCACCGCTTCCATCAGCGCCGTCACTTCCTCGAGCTTCGCTCGCCCGCTCAAACTCTTCCGGTGTCAGATAAAGTAACGCTGAGTGCAGCCTTTGCCGGTTATACACCTGCTCCAGGAACTCACCGATTCGACTGCGTGCGTCTTCCAGATCTTGGTAATCCCTTCCGTATACCTCCTCTTCTTTTAACGTTCGCATAAATCGCTCTGCGCGTGCGTTGTCATACGGATTACCGCGACGACTCATGCTGATCTGAATCTCGCGCTGCTCCAGTATTTGCGTGTATTCAAGCGAGGCGTACTGCACACCTCGGTCGGAGTGATGAATCAACTCCCCGGCTATCCAGTTGCGCCCCTTGAGTGCCATCTGCAAAGCTCCAATCGCCAGCCCCACCTGCAAGCTGCGCCCCAACTCCCAACCGATCAAGCGTCGCGAATAAGCATCCAAAACCACAGCCAGGTAGACGAACTCGTTGCGCAGTCGAATGTAAGTAATATCGGCCACCCACAACTGATTCAGTGCCGTCAGGGCCACACGACGGGCCAGGTTCGGATAGATCGGCAGATCATGCCGGGAATCCGTCGTGAACACATACTTTGTCCGCCGCAAGCACAGCAGATTGTCTTCTCGCATCAAGCGTAGTACGCGCTTGTGATTGACCACATGCCCTTCGCGCTGCAGCGTTCTGGTCAGCAGCCGGTAGCCGCGCAGACGACGATGCTCCACTGCTAACTCTTGCAAACGTGCGCGCAATAATAAGTCGGCCTGTGCGGGTGTGCTCTGCTGCAAATACCGATAAAAGCCCGCACGACTCACCTCGGCCAATTGGCATTGCCGCTCCACGGTCAGTCCCGATCCTTCGAACGAGAGTGAGGCTTCGATGCTGCGATAGATCCCTTGCCGCAATCGCTGATACGATTCGCCGCTGCTCCCCTGACTTGTTCGAAGGCTCGCTTGAAAAAATCCAACTCCAGCTGCTTGCGGCCCAGCAGCCGTTCTAGCTCGGCGATCCGCGACTCAGCTGCACTGGGTGTTGGCTGGGAAACGGCTTTCGACGGGCTGCCTGGCGGGCGACCTATGCGCCGCTCCAACGCCGCTTTGCCGCCGGCTCGTAACTGATCACGCCACTGGTATAAAAACTTCCGCCGGATGCCCAACTCCTTCGCTAAGCCGGTGATGGTCTTACAATGCTCCATCCGGCTTACCGCATCCAGCTTGAACTCCGCGCTGTAGCGCCTCTGTTTGCTCATCGGTCATCTCCATTATGACCGCTGAGTGTCCCCATTTTTCCCCTAACCGTCGTGTCTCACTTTTGGGGTGCATTACATCGGAGGGGGACTTCGGAGGGGACGACTTCGGAGGGGACAGACTTCGGAGGGGACAGGAAGATGTGAAAAAATTGATTTCCTTGAGTTTTCGCGATTTTATTTTTGATCCTAAATGCTTGCCGACACCCCAGCGGTCGCTTATACGGCATCCTAGAGCGAATTTTCTTACGCCGAGTTCATTGCAAATTTTAAAATCGATTTTTTCACATCTTCCAGACGGAACGTATCCCAAAGAAGACAATGACAGCTACAAAGGTCAACTGATAGCCTTGCGGGCGATCGACCGGGGGATACCTATTACGTCCCCTTATCGAGCCAAACCCACCCCCCAACCCCTTAATTTGTTTCGGCCGATTGACGCAACAATAATAATCG
Organism: uncultured Acidobacteriaceae bacterium; assembly: GCA_963834205.1. Lineage (GTDB taxonomy): Bacteria > Acidobacteriota > Terriglobia > Terriglobales > Acidobacteriaceae > PALSA-350. The sequence goes on from CAWIBI010000045.1 coordinate 6,468, forward strand.
AAGTCTGGCGACGGTGATCAAAATGCGCCGAGAAAGGCAGCCGGTTGGCTAACCCAGGGGCGGAACGTGATGTTTTTGTAACACCAATGGACGATGGGTGTTAGACGTGGGCTCGGCTATACTCTGTACGCTATGCAAAGGTCCAAGAACCCCGTGGTTATTGGTATTCTGGTCGTGCTCGCCACCTATGCAACTCACCTCTATGTGAACTATCGGAGATTTGTGGTCAGAGATTTGTGGTCAAGAGATTTAAGAGATTTGTGGTCAGACGAGATTAAAGAGATTTGTGGTCAAGATTTGTGGTCAAGATTTGTGGTCAGAAGATTTGTGGTCAGAAGATTTGTGGTCAGACGGGACTGGAACTTTGCTCGAAGTGGTGAACCGGCCACCACTTTTCTGAAGTTTTAGCGCTCCGCATCGCCCGGCACAACATGAAGTCATTTTCACCTTTGCAGAACCTGCAGTACGCCGAAATGATTCCTGATATCGTTTCCTGGCATGGGACGATTCACTCGTGTGGTTGCCGTTGACGTACCACACCATGTGACGCAGCGTGGGAACGGGCGGCGCTTCGTCCTGGACGGCGACGCCGATCGAACAATCTACCTCAAGTTGTTGCGCGAGAACATCGTCCTCTACGGCGTCGCCCTCATTGGATATTGCCTCATGTCGAACAATATCCACTTGATAGCGATTCCTCACAAAGTCGATGGTCTGGCACAGGCACTGAAGCAGACCCACGAGTCCCGCAAGAAGCGGCGAAAAACGATTTCATGGAGGCGATCGGCAGCCACAGACAATCTGTGAGATGGGACAGATGAGAGGAGCGCCGCGCCGTGTACTATGGAGGGTGATCGGCGCGCCGCTTAGCCAGCGCCAAGCTCCCTTCGGAACAATCGAGATCGCCGGATGATCATTCAGCAGACGTTGAAAGGCATCAGTGGGATCGACGCCAACACCGCGCGGGCGATGTTGGCCCAAGGGATTCACTGTAACCTCGTTAGGACGCAAGGGGGTGTAACCTTCGCCGAGATTCCCAGTCGTCTCTCCCTGCGCAACCTCGACTGGCATCAGAATCAGTACAACACTCCCGATCCCTTGGAAGGCAACCAGCCTTTCTGGAGGCACACTCCTTTCATTTCGACGACCGCGGGAACTGTGGAGCGCTTCGTCTCGACGAGCACGAACATCATAACCCCCGCCTGGATCGAGGCGGTTGACTTTGCCACCTCATCGTTCACCGTCGACGGCTATGTCTTTTATTGCTATGTTTGGGTGGTCGGACGGCAGACCGTGAAGCACGAGGCATTGAGCGAAGAGCTTCGTGAGTTGAACGTGTACACCGGCTTTTCGCCGTTCCAGCCCGAGGGGGAGATAACCGCTAAGATCAACATTCCACCGGCCCAGATCGAGAAGGCGGAGTTCTGGTCTGCCGGCGATGCCTTTCAGGCCGTACAAAACGAGGTGCTCCCCGCTCCCGATCCCTCGCGGACGATTGTGAATCCACTTTTCGTCGACCCGTCCGACTACAACAACGTCCGGCCGGCAATGGCATAGTGGCCCCGATGAGAGAACTTCTCCCCGAACTCGGATTCGACTCGGAATTGGTGGAGAGAGCTTGCGTCATTCAGCGCGGCATCGGCTCGGCCTACCTGAACATGGCGAGCGATGAGCCGAATTCTTCGCGGCGCCACGATTATCTCGAGTTCGGAGCCAGTTGCCTCCGAAAGGCCGCTTCCCACGCCATCCTGATCGATGACCAGCGTCTATCGGAGAAGCTCTTCAACCGATGCGCTGAAACGTACGCGCAGCTCAATCGGCCATATGCTTTGATGATGTGGTTCCTCGGTAAGAGTCAGCAGAGTGCGCGAAGATACCTGAGGGAGACCTGGTCTCCGCCAGACGAAAGGGAACGGCCCATGCCCGCTGGCTTGCGGGAGCAGTACTCCTACAGTCTTCTCTTTGAGTCTACCGGGAAACCACTCGAACATGACCCTAATTTTCGCGAGGAACAGGCCAAATCCAGAGAACCAAACCAAGTGGAATCCGTCCGTCAATGGATCGAGTCGGAACTGGAAGCAGCGGCTACTACGCCAACCGGGATCCTGGGAATCCCGGTCATCCACTACCTTAACCTGTCTCGAACACTACGGTACGAACCAAAGAAGGGCCCGATTGTCGAGAGCCTTTTTCCCTTCATCGCAATCTACGATCTTGCGATTCGAACGGCCAGGGCAAAAAGAGCACACTGGAGAACCCTCCGGCTTCCATTCCACCCTGTCGAGCCGGATATTCTTGCCGTCGTGAGTCTTGTCAATGATGTCTTGAGCGCGCAGGATGTCTCCCTGTCCAGATTCTCGACGACTACCCCATCTCTTCCGACAGCCGAGCCATCCTTCAAGGAGCGCTTCGCGCCCGATACGGAGACTCCAATAATGAACCTCCGGCGTTTGCCACTGCTTGAATAAGGAGTCACCCGATATGGCGGTACGAACGGCAAAAGTAGAGCGATACGCACTCTACTACCCTTACATTCATCTCCGTGATCCCAATTGGTCGAAGTCCACACTGCTTTGGTTCGGCCAGATCCGGCGCATCGCGCCGGCGGGCTTTGTCTTCAAGGACCTGCCCGAGATCGCGGCGCTCGCAAGTGCCGAGGGCCCGCACGGGTACCTCATCCAATCGGCGAGGCTAGGGGACCGAAGAGTTGCCGACGCGAATCGGTCCCTGCTCCAGCGGATTCAGGAGAACCTGCCCCAGCTGCAGGGGAAGTTCGCATCGGAGATCACGCCCATGAAGCTGCGAGGCGTCTTCGAGATCTACCGCCGCAAGTTTCTCGAAGATAGCGCGGGCTCGGATGTCGTCGCCGCATTGTCGGAAAGCCGGCTCGCATGGCCGAGCACACGGGCAGTCAATCCAGACGAATGGGTCTGCGTGCATCCGGATCTAGGCTCTGCGTTGATGTCGTACCTCGCCTTAGCTGTTGCCGGAAACGAGGGCCTGGACATCGTGACCGACCGAGCGCAACTTCACGAAGCTCTGATCGCGGAGAAGGAGGAAGACGTCTTCACGAAACTCCTCCGATTGCCGGATTCGAAGCACGGTGACCAGAGCGAAGACCTCGCCGACGACCTAGGGCAGCTGATCGTGACAACCCAATTCGATGTGAGCGTGCTCGACGCGAAGGACATCGTTGAACTCCTCGGCAAGAAACGGGACCTGCGGTCGTTCCGGCAAACGGTCGCTGAGGCAGCCGGAGATATCCCACCCGGAACCGGACCCGAAGAGCGAATCGAGAGACTGAAGGCCAAGAAAGATCAGCTAATCGAGGAATGGAAGGAATGCTCGTCGTTCTTTCCTAAGCCGCTGCGAGAGACATTCGTCGAAGTGAGCGCAGAGGAGACCTCGAAGAAGATCGTAGAGGGGCTCCCAGAACTGGGCGCTGCTGTGGCGGCGGGAACGGTGACAGCGCACGTTGTGGGTGGGGTTCCTGGATTAGGCATCTCGATCCTTGCAGGTGCCGGAATCAAAATGTGGAGAAAGAGGAACTCGCCGCTCAAATACCTCAGCCGGATCGAAAGCTCGATCAGCAAGGGAATCAAGACTAAGACCGGGTCGCTCTATCTTCCCCAGTGGAGCAAACTCTAGTTTGCTGCGACCATACAGACGTTTCGGGACAGACGGACGTTTCGGGA
>CAWIBI010000046.1:0-17330 GCA_963834205.1 uncultured Acidobacteriaceae bacterium
CCGGGTCTTCAATGCTTTGCTCCGTCTGTCCCTTGAACGGTCACGGCAAGAGCGGAGTCAGCCCAGAGAGGATGCTCTCAACGAAATCGCACATACCCTGGAGTGCTGGCAAGCACGGCTTACCCTCAAAAATCCCAGATTCGTTGAACGCTATATCGAAGCGGAACTTCATATCCTTGTTCACTTCAGCGTCCGGCAAATCGGAGAACAGAACGACCCCAGGCTTCAGTCTACGGAATTCGTCCTTCACCTTAAGAAACATGTCGGGCAGATCGGGGATGGACTCACGCTTACCGGGCATCGCCAGCATTGCCTGCTTAATAATGGCGTCCAACGAGAAGCTGCGGTATTGCGACAGAACAGTCAGCAGCAACCGGTGCCTGTCACAAATACTCAGGCTATGCAAATACCAGAGAGTTTCCCCCTTTCCTCCGCCATAGGGTTCGATAAGGCTAATCGCGTCTTTGACGGGGGCGCACCTAAACTCCTTTATCTTTCTGAGCGCTTCGGATTTGTACTTCGCGGCATCCACGGCGATAGGGAAGGAAGAGAGCTTCGGATCGAATCCAGGACAACCTTCGAAAAGCAGGTAGGCCATGTAATCAAGTGCGGCCCTGATGTTCTGTATAGCATCGCCTGCGATTATGGCGAGATGTGGCGGCGGGTTACTGAAACCCCAAAGGATGTATTCGATCCGCCGGTTTTGCGGATTACGCTGGGGCCGGATTTCATAAGGGCAACTCTTGATAAAAGTCTCGGTTTCACTGCCGAAATCAACGAGGTGTTTCTTGGCCCGTTCAATTTTAAGCCTGACAGGTTCCGGTATCGGCACGGATGCAATTCTATTGTTGAGCTGGGCCGCTAGACCCGCAAAGTAGTAACTGGTTACCGGGAAATCGTTGGAGAAGCCGAGGCGGCTGGCGTAGCCTGAAGGCCCTCCCCAGAGGAAAGAGATGACAGAAGAAGCAAATCCGACGCAGCAACCCGACCAAGGGCAACCACAAAACCAGCCGAAACCGAGCAGCGGCACCGAGAAACCATCACGCAGCGCCGATCCCCAGCTCGATTATGCTAGGAAAAACGATAAACCTGAGACAACACAAAAGTAGCCAGCCTAAACATCACTGCGCACGCCAGCACGAGCGCTGCTAATGTCAATACCTGCTCGCTCCTCCAGAGCCATTCGGCCTTCCGTTCGGTTAATGCTAAGTGGGATTGCCGGGCGGCATGCATTGAGCGCACATGAAAGCGCTTTAGGTCGTCCACCCCATCTTCGACGGCTCGAAACCAATCGATATCGCTAGGCCAGCCCCAGTCGCCCATTATCTTCGTGAGCGGTATCTGAACCGCAGGGCTGTGGATTACTCGAACGTTGAAGGAGATTGGTTGAGTTTCCACTGGTCGGGCAGCCAGGCGGAGAGCCGGTCTGCTTGCGTAGTCGGAAGATTGACCAGCAGCTGAGTGAAGTACAGTTGCGGGTCGATGTCATGACGGCGGCAGGTGCTGGTCAGGCTGGCTAAGATGGCCGCCGTCCTTCCCCCGCGTGGGTTGCCCACGAACAGCGAGTTCTTGCGATTCAGGACAACACGCTTCATCTCCCGCTCGCTTGCGTTGTTGTCGATGGCCACAGCGCCGTCGGAGCAGAACACGCTCAGCTCCCGCCACTGGCTTAGCGCATAGCCGATCGCCTCCGCCATTGGATGCTTGGGCAATAACTGCTCTTTCCACACTAGCAGCTTCTCGCGCAGCTCAAGCAACATCGGCGTCGACTTCTCCTGGCGCAGCTGGAGCCTCTCGGCAGCGGATAGACCCGCAGCCTGTCTCTCCACGCTGTACAGCGCACCGACTCGCTCAATTGCCTGGCGCGCGATCTCCGGCGCGGCCTTCTCCGCTTCAATCACCTTGCGGCGCAGATGTGCCCAACAGCCTGCGCGAGTGATCTCATTGCCGGCCACCACGCCGTTGTATCCTCCGTAAGCATCGGCCAGAAGCACCTGGCGGTAGTCCTTGAGAAAATACTTCGGTCCGTCGCGGCCGCGGTTGAGTGTGAAGTCGAACACGTTGTAGGGATGAAGATCGTCACCTAGATAAACCCACATCCTGGCATTGGCGGTTTTGCCGGTGCTCTGCATGGGCATGATGGTGTCATCGGTAGAGACAATATGAGAGCTGCGCACGCGCTCGGCCATCAGCTCATACAGCGGCTCGACCAGGTCGGCCACATCCCCGCACCAGACCGATTGTGTGGCGCGCGAGATCTCAAAGCCTTGCCGGGTGAAAATATCTTCCAGCCTGTAGAGGGGCAGGTAATCGGCGAACTTGCTGGTGACGATGAAGGCCAGCAGTCCCGGCCCCGCCATACCCTTATCGATGGCAGCTTCGGGCTTGGCCGCGGTCACTATCTGCGGGCCGTCGCCTCCCTTTTCGCAAGCCGGGCAGGCATACTTCTTGCGTACATGATGGAGACGCTCGAAGTGGCCGGGATGATACTCCACCTGCCAGCTCTCGTCGGCGCCGATTTCCTTCCGCTCCAGACCACAGCAGGAGCAAGCCCGCTGTTCGGCGTTCAACTCGTAGACATGCTTGGTCACGGGGAGATGGTTGAAGTTGGCAAGATGCCGTCGCCCTTTGCGCCGCTTCACCCAGCGCAACTCCTTTTCTGCTGACGCATCGGCGGGAACATCGCCGGGGTTGACCGGCTTGCTCTCCAGTTGCTCGGAGAATGCGAGCAGCAACTGCGCCAACTCGTCCATCGAACGCAGTTGGTCGGCGCGAGGACCGTAGCGGGCCTTCTTGTAGCGGTCCAGCTCTACCTGCAGTCTGAGAACTTCCAGATAAAGATCATCGCGCTGGCCGAGCAGCGTGGAAACCATGGCCTTCAGCGCGTCTTTATCCTCAGGTAAGTGGGACACAACGGCAGGCACTCCTAAGTTATGCCACACTTGGGCGCAGATAAACTAACTTGCTACCTTCTCCTTGTTGCTCGCGTTGGTTCGCCGGTAGCGCGGCGTCCGTTTCAGCTTCGTCATGTCGATCCCATCCAGCATCATGGCCAGTTCGCTGGCACGAAGCTCCACCGAACGCACTCCATGTTCGACTCGCGGCAGCTTGAAAACACCAGCCTCCAGCCGCTTGTACCACAACACGTATCCGTCACGGTCCCAGGTTAGAATCTTCAGCCGCTCGTGGCGCCGCGAGGCAAACACGAACAGATGGCCGCTCAATGGGTCCTGGCTGATCACCGCACTCACCCGCTCGGCCAACCGATCAAACCCGCAGCGCATATCCGTTGCTTCCACCGCCAGCCAGATGCGGGTCGTCTGCAAGCCATCCAGTGTGCGCAAACTCGGCAAACCTAGGATGGCCGACTCTCCAGCACCGCTAACAATGCCCGCAGGTGGCTCGCGTCAAACCCGGGCTCAACCACAAAACTACGTCCGCCTGCAAGCCGCACTTCAATCCCGCTCCGTGCTGTCGAGACTGTCTCGGTCTCCACCGCCGGCGCTACCCTCAGCCGCACAAAACCTGAGGCCGCCTTTGCACCCACGCACCGCTGCTTCCAGGAATATAGCTTAGAAGCCGCTATCCCGCGCTCGCGACAAAACTCCGCCACTGTCTTGCCGCTCTGCTCTTGCTCAGAGATCAGCCCTAGCCATTTCGCCTCTGCTTCTGCTCCACGCACTCTCATCCCTTCAGACTGACACCTCAAATGGCGGATGAAAAGATGCGGTTCAGATAGCGCTCACTTATCTTTCGCGCTTTATATGAGAAGACGACTGCCAGTAATGCCAGCACTGCACTAATAGCGGCAAGAATGAACTCAATAAAGCCTCGGATTTCCTTGGCTTGCGTGAACCAGAAAGCCAGAACCGCCAGGGACCAGCCAAGAACCATTACGGCCTTAGCGTCGATTTGCTTGGCGCGATCCTGGATCTCCTCTAACAACACGGAACCAAATGCGTATAGCTGGTTCGTTACCTCTGGTTCTTGATATGAGTAGACTACCTTCTTTACATCGGAGATCGAAAGGCTATTAGTCGACACTTGTCCCTTTCCGGCGCGATGCGGTATTCTGCGCCTAGGAACAGACCGCCCATAGCAAAACGTTTTTTTAGGAAACCCGACTGGCATCGGGGTTTTCCAGTTTTTAGCGTATCACTTTGCCCTGTCACGGCACGCTGATTCTGGGACTGGAATCGTGGTACGGCAAGTATATCTATAATTACCCTAATTTGCTGGTGCAAGCCTTTCAGCAACTCCGGCTAACAACGGAGGGATGTGAATCAAATGGAGAAACCGGGAACTATCCGGACTGCCGACGGCTCAGGCAGCTTCCTGGCGCGATGGCAGAACGTCCCTTGAGTATCCCCCCAGAACGACCGCGCAAGGTCCTTTCCCGAATCCAGCTTCGTTCAAGAATCCTGAGATAATGGAGTGTGCCGACCACTGAGCCTAAAGCGCATCATTTCGTCCAGAAGGCATATCTCGATTCTTTCTCTGATCCACACCCTCAGAAGCGCTCCGCTAAGCGCTTTCTGTGGGTGTATTCCCCCAAGAATGAGGTTCGGTATCAAACCACAAAGGAGTGCGCAACAGAGAACTATTTCTACTGCTTCGAAAAAGATGGCGCACGTTCATTCGAAGTCGAGCATACGATAGCGGACCTCGAAAACCATTCTCTACCGTTGTTGGTTCGTGCTCAACAAGGGACGTTGCCAGTGTCAGATCAGGATCGTTTGACCCTCGCAGGGTACGTCGCTTTGGCGGCAACCAGAACGCCGACAGCGAAGTCAATCTTCAATCAGGTCGCAATCAACGCTCAGGTAAACGCACTGCGGGAAATTGCAAATGTGCCCGGCAAACTAGAGGCTGTCCTTGGGGAACGCCAGATGAAATCAGATGAGAAGCTCGATCCGGACGAAGAGCGTCGTAAGCTCAGGGCCGGAAAAATGCGAGTGGTTATAACAGAGCGCGACTGGTCTCTGCGTTGTATGTTCGAAACAACGCTTCAAATGCAGTCCCGCTTTGTGAAAATGGATTGGACCCTTATCCGAGCAAAAGGAGCATTCTTCCTGACTTCTGATTTTCCTGTTTTATTGTCGGATCCATTGCAGAGTGGCCATGTCCACAAGGGCGCAAAGTCCCCAGATTTCCTTTTTCCTGTCAGTCGGGATACCTGTTTAGCGGGAGGAACAGGTTTTGGACGCGAGGAACTGGTTATCACAGACGCGGCGCAAGTAAGAAAGATCAATTTGGCGCTCATCAAACGCGCCGACCGCTTTGTGTTCTCCCCGTTTAGAGCCCCCTACGTGCAGCAAAAGCTGGACCAATCCTTCGAGGTTCGAGAAGCCTCGAAGGTTAGTGACGTTATCCAGCTCTAGTGGGGTTTAGCGAGGTGGGTTAAGGGGACATAATGGACATAATAGCTATCCCAGTGCGCGGCATTTTCGATGGTGGCTACTTCGTCTGTCCCTGAAAAGGCCGTCCCTGAAAAGGCCTGTCCCTGAAACACCTTGTCCCTGAAAAGGCCTTAATTGTCTGCCTCTGTCGCATCTTCAAGCGTTCCTCGCCGGAAGGTTTCTGGAAACATTCCCACCGGCCGCGAATACATTCCCACCAGACGTGAACGGGCAGGTGTAAACGCGATTGCATCTCCATACCCCAGACTGTAAACGGCAGTGCACACTTGGCCCCTGGCCACGAGGCCAACATTAGAGAATCTTAACGAATTCGCGGCCTTTTCCTTTTGGGCCAAAAATTGCTTTGGTAGCACCTGGATACGGGGTCTCCCATGAAAATCAGCCTTCTCGTGGGTTTCATTTGCGTGGGTTTCGCCGCCGCAGCGGCCGCTCAGGTAACGTTAAACAACGATGCTATCGAAAAGATGGCCCGGGCTCGATTGGGGGATGATGTCATTGTCTCCATGATCCAGGGCCAAGCAGGGCATTACGACGTGACGCCTGACACCCTGATCGCTATGAAGCGAGAGGGTATTTCCGATAAGGTGCTGACCGCCCTGGCCACGAAGAGTAGCATCAGCACCGCAGCCGCAGCGGCCAAGATACCCATGTCCCCTGACGTGCCGCCCGCGGCGGTCGGCGACTCATATGAAGATTTCGATATCGGCGTCTACCGGAAGCTTCGGCAAGCGTGGATCCCGGTCGCCTCTGAACTTGTGAACTGGAAGACGGGCGGAGTCGTAAAGAGCCTCGTTACCGATGGCATCATCAAGAAGGACGTGAACGGCCGCCTTCCCGGTGGGTCAAGCTCAACGCAGGTAAACACGCCCCTCGAATTCCTCATCAAGACCCCGGACGGCGTGGATGCGACAGATTTTCAGTTGGTGCACCTGCACGACAAAAGCGACGCACGCGAATTCCGCACAGTGACGGGCGGCGTTTTCCATTCGTCGGGAGGCGCGACGCGAGATCGAATCGGCTTTGAACAGACCAAGATTGCGAAGCGGACTTACAAGCTTGCGCTGCCTGGCAATCTGGACCCAGGGGAATACGCGTTCTTGGCTCCGGGGCTCACCAACTCGACCGTGAGCGGATCAACCGGTAAGGCTTACACCTTTCGGATCGTGGAGTAAATGGCGATGGGAACGCCCGTGAAGATCGTTTTAGCAGAAGTTGCACAGCAAGGGAATCAGCATGTTTCCGTTTGACTTATATCCCGGTGGAGGTCGCCAACTTCTTGGACTGGTGAAGGGAAGCAATGGCTGGCACGAGTATGGGCTCGGGGGAACTCGGGGACGGGCAGGAAGTTTACTTCGAAGTACGGCGTCAGGTCGGCGCGGTTCAGTAAACTTCCTGACCCGTCCCCAAGTTCCCCTCGGGGATTCGAGGAAGAAGGATGAAGAAGGATAGTCGAACATTCATCGTTGTCGCCGCGTTGCTATTTTCTGCCTTCCCTTTGTCGGCGCAATCCACATGGAATGGTCTTCGCTTCGGGATGTCACAGGTGGAAGTGGAGCAGGCGCTAAAAGACAAGCAAATGACAATCAGCGAGCGGAAGCCGGAAATTTTCTCTGTGCAGCCCACATACCAAGTTGTTCTACCTGACCTCATTAAGCCTCTGCCTTTTAACGTCGAACTCACCATGTCAAGAGGAAAGTTATCGAGCATAGACCTACAACTTGATAAAGAGGCATTAATGAAGAGGATGGGCGGCGATCTTCTCGCCGTGGTCACTCTGGTGAATGATTCGATGAAGGCAGCCCTGTCAGCAAAGTATGGTAAGCCAATTGCTGTCGAAGGAGCGTGCGATACCCTAACCACCGCGACGTTAATTCATAATGACAGTGTTGATTGCAAGGAATCCTGGCAAACGGAAGGACAGCTTATTTCTGTCTCCTGGTCTTATAACAATTTTCAGCATTTAGACCTTTACTGGTATTTTCTGTCGTACCAAGCGCCTTCCCCTAGTTTGTAACCGAAATCCTAGTACGCCGCCCGCTCTTCGAGGTGGGACGACTGAAGAGTAGCCCTCAGGATCGAAGCGTAGCCCGAACTCAGGTGTGTATCGTAGTCGTGGTGAGCCGTAGCGCCCGCCGCTGCGGCCAGGAGTAGCACCATGGCGGTGATACTGATGCATTGAATGGATTCGATGGTGGTCATACCCGGAGAGTGGCATACCAGAAACACTATACGGCGTACGTCGTGACTCAGTCCTGTGCGCTCTACTTCCCCGCCTTCTTAGCCCGCGCCCACCGGGCTTTCTGAGCCGCCGCGATTCGTGCCCGTCCGGCTGCGCTCATCTTTCGTCTGCCGGGCTTGGGTGACGGCTTTGCCGCTGGTTTGCTGGTGCGGCTACCTTCTAACAAAGCCTTTGCTTCCCGGAGCGTCTGGATCTCTGCTTCGATTGCTTCGATAATCTCCGTCTTGTCCATAACCCGGGAATATACTTGCCCGAATGCCAGAGCCTAAGGTATACCAGTTCAGCACTTGTATCGGCGCTCTCTGCGCGACAAAGACGTATCACTTGCCGTGCTGAAGATATTTGTCGGCCTTGTTGTAGGCGGCTTGAATCGCCCCGCGAAGATTTTCCAACTCTGCAGAATTGTTGATCTTGAAAGACCCTATTTCCTTCGGTTCTACATGTAACTGATTCTTATTCCAACGGATTCTAAGGAACACCCGGAAGTCATTATCGCTGACAACTTTCGCCCGATAGTCCGGTACGCGGGTCCAGTACCACTCGGCTTTCGGGCAAGATGGTCCAGTTGCCGCCTTTTGAAGCTCATCAAGCGGCTGCTGTAGATGTGCGGGCACTTGCGGTGGTCCTACCGGAGTGGAGGGCTTGCCTTCCCCGCTGGTCGGCTGCGGAGGGTTAGCGGTTGAACAAATCTTGAAAAATCCCAATCCAAGCGCACTCACGATCACAATCGCCTTGTCTAAGAAATCTTCAGTGTCCCTGGCGTCCTCCGAAGAAAGGAGGGCAGACTGTGGAGCAACCTTATTAGTCAGAAAACAGGTCCGCGCATTAAAGGCGAGCGCGTATAGTTTCGATTCTAGAAAATGGCATTGACTGAGATTCAAGGGACTCTTATCTGGCCGCCTAATAACAACGACTGTTCGCCAAAATTCTTTCTCTTTGCTGGTGAGATGGCTGTCCAGCCTGTCTGCAACGCTGTCCGCCTGCCCTATATAGAGCCACGGGTCTCGATGCAGGTTGTCATCCGGTGGTCCGTTCAACAGGTAGACACCCGGTACGTCGAGAGCCTTGCGACTTACAGGATTTGCAAGACTTCCGCGTAATGCAGAACGCGAGGAAATGAGGCACTCAACAGACCAGTTAGATTGAGTGACAGAACGTAACCCGTCTGGCTTGTCTTCGAGGAACCGGATGGTCAGAGCACGCAAATTATCTGTTGCCATAGGGGGCGGATTATATAGCACTGGAGCAGGTCCCTGCCGGGAGGAACCTGGGGACGTTCACCACGTTGAGGGTAATGTCGGTGACGACCCGGTAATGACAACCCGGTGACGGGACGGAACGTTTGCCTTGCAAAAGACATATGAACGAGGAAACGTGCGGTCTGGTCCCCGGGTTTGTCGGCATAGAAGATCGGGCAGACCGGCTTTGACACGTGTGCCGGTGAAAACCTGGGCATCAGGTTTTGCCGGAAGTGCTCAGTTGCGGGTCTGCAAGTTATGAATGATAACGTCCTCTATCATTCATTATCCCGACCAAAAGACGACCCCAAGAAAAATGCAGATGCGAGCGAATTCCGCGAAGTCTGCGATGGTGTCTCGGCAATCTTCACGAAGTAATCGAACGCCGGCTTTGCCGACCTTCGGGAGGACGCAACCGTAGCGGATGAATCAGCGCGTGGGCGTCAGTCGAAATCGCGGTCTGCATTCGCTCCAGTAAACATTTTCTGACCGGGACAAACGCTGCCACTGGGCCTGCAAATTGGTTTCACGTTGCCGACAATCCCCCACTTCTTAAGGTTTGACGGCGAAAATCGGGTCGCGAGACACTTGGGCAGAATGGCGGAAAAGATTAGGCGGCACGCATTAACGGCAGCGCGCGTGCGGCCCATTTCTTCAGACCAATAGGACGACCGACGTTGGACGTTGAGAGTGATGCTCTGCGACCACCACAAGGATTCGCCAGCGCTCCTGCCATGCGCGCTTTGCCAGGTCAGCGATGTGGGGCTCACGGCTTTCAAAGCGTCTGATCTCTCCACCCATGGTTTCGAGTGTAAACGCTTCGAAGTCGCCGAATCGGTCGTAGATCAGACTTTCGATCTTGCCGACAAAATGGTGTTCGGCGTGGGGACCTGAATGAGTTGGCGTCTTCTTCCAAATGCCGGTGCCCGTGGCCGGAATCTGGGCCGGGCTGCCACCCATGAACGTGACGCGGCCGGCGATCTGGCTGAGATAGCGCCGCATGATGAGATACCACCGGCTGTTTGTGGGGATGGCTTCGCTGACCCACTTCATGATCGAGAGGTAGGTCTCTTCCGGCTCCAGCAGCAGCGCCTTGGTTGAGACAGGGATGGTCAGCTTAAACGTCCCGGTAGTGCGCCGCCACTGCGTGACTCCACGGTCCTCGTCTTTCACTTGAGGGTTGTTGTCTCCTTGCACGGGCGACGTGAACCCCTGGACTCCGGTGATTTGGCGGACAACGGCCGTGTATGTTTCGCCTTTGTGAATGCCGGCGGGCAGATCGAGCGTGAGCAAGCCTGGGAAGGTGACGCCGTCGCCTTTGGGAATGGGGATGTAGGTCACGCCGGAGGCAGGGAAGCGCAGCGTATGCGCATCCGTCGTGGTGAGAAGGTGCGAGGTGTAGAGCAGATCGGCCTCAGCTACGATCGTCGCAGCATCGAGGGAGGGGAAGTAGATCTCGGCGAAGCTTCCGGCCGGAACGCTGGTCCACTCGATCATCAGCTCGTCGGGTTTTTGGCCTTCTGGCAGCTTGAGCGCCGTGGGCTTAACTTCGAAGGTTTGCGGGACGCGGCGCGATGCGGGATTGCCGGGGTTCGGCGCACCCACAAAGGCCAGGTTGCGCTGCGCCAGCTTGTCGGAGTTGGACGGATCGGCCGGCGGTACAATCGGGTCGGGATCGTAGGCGATCTCGACGATCAAGCACTGGTGAGCCGCAACCATGAACTGCTGAATGGGGAACAGCGGGCTCACGGTATCGAACGGACCGTCAGCGCTGACGCCGTCGATGCGCTGTGGGTAAACGCCAACCGTAGGCTGGTTGATATCGAGCCAGCAACCGAAGAAGTAGTCCGTTTCCCCGGCGCTTGTATCGATGTCGTGACGGTTCCAGTCGTCCTCCTGAAGGTGAAGCTGCTCGCTGCTGGTTTGACGGGGCTGGGCGAAGAACGGGATGGTAATGATCTCGTCTCCCTGCACGCCCAGCACCGGAATGGGCTGCCCTTCTCCGTTGATGGCGCGGGCGTAGGTGGTGGTGTTGTATTCCGCGTTGGTTTGCTGCGCCTGCCAGATGCGGAAGAAGACGCGAACATTGCTTGCGTTCTGCGTATCCCGCAGGCGCACGCGCGCAACGGCAAAGTTGTAGACTGGGTCGCCGGTAGCGGGGTCGTCGGGCTGCAACTGCAGAACGGGCGTGTCCTCATCCTGCGGCATCTGGTTGAATTCCGTTGCCAGCGTTCCCGTCGTGTCGGTGCGCAGATTGGTGAGTGCCGTCTGGATGAAGTTGATCGCGTTGGTCTGAACGTTTCCGGTGCCGGGAATCGATGCATTGAAGGTCGAGTTGCCCGGCGATGCGACCACTTGGAAGACGCGGATGTCCTGGCTCAGATACCAGGGTTCCGAGGGACTCCCTGTTTGGTCGCCGTGAAGAATGAAGGGATTCGGGCTGGGGATCAGCGTAATCGTTGCACTGTTCGACACCGTGAATCCTGCGGCAGAGAAGGTGGCGTTGAGCGTGACCGGGATGGCAGCGAGGCCGAACATCATGTCGTCGGTGAAGGTGATGGAGAAGGGGAAGGTGAAACGCTGCGGGGAGTTCGGGAACGTGGGATCCTGCGGGATGACAGGACCGGCGAAGGCGATGAGCATATCCGAGGTGAAAGGCGAGGGAACATTGGGAATGTTCGGCGGGTTCGACAGCAGGGCGGTCGAAGTGATCCCGATCTCCATCGGTGTGTAGCCCTCGACAACCACATAGAAGGCTGGATCGAAGACCGCGTTCACCGGGGGATTCGCGTCTACATAGGTATCGACTTCTCCTTTGCTGAAGGTGCTGTTGTCGACGATGAAGTAGCAGTCCTGGCCGGCGATTTGAACCGGAACGGAGGCCGACGGAATGCCATTGGCGATCACGACAAGGCTCCAGTTTCCGGTAGCGAGGTTCTGCGGGATGTCGATGGTGCAGGACTGGAGATCGTCCGGAACCGTTGTGCCCGTGGCGATGCCCATGGTGGAAAAATTGTAGCTGCGCAGGTAGACAACTTCGCTCGTGCTCGGGTTGGTCAGTTGCACGATCGGGTAGTTGGTGGCCATGTTCCCGTCGTCCCCATATGCACATGCCTGGGTCATGCCGTTCAGCTGCGTTCCCGATAGCGTGTAGCTGTGGCCCTGGACCATGGTGGACGCTACTGAGATGTTTGCAGGGGCCCAAGCGGGATTGGGCGCGCTGGTGGTGGGGTCGGGGGTGTAAAGGAACAGAGTTCCGGCCTGGGCGCTCACCAGCAACTGGCCGGTGGGCAGCAAAATGAACCAGCACTGATAGGTATAGGTCCCGGCCGCAATCCCCGGTTGGACATCGAGATTCGGAATGACCGTTGCGCTGCTGCTGGGGTCATATTCCAGGAACGTGGTGCCCAGCGAGAAGAAGTCGCCATCGAGCGGAACTGCCGAGCCGGCCACGCAGATCACCTTGCCGCTGGGCATCACACATGCCGGCGCATCGATCGCCGTGAGCGTCGCCCAATTTGTGTTGCCGGTGGTGTCGTTAGGGAAGCTCGGCCCCAGCGTCCAGGTCCCGGGCAGGGCGGGATTACTGTTGGGCGTGTACAGGGCATTCTGTCCCGTTGCGCCGATGGCAAACAGCGTTCCGCTGGGCAGCACCACGGCGGGGCCGATCTCGTACACAATAGCCCCAAGCAGATTCTGAAATACAAGCTGGTCCGGGGTAGTACCAGCCGGGACCCATTGGTCCAGCGACGGCACATATATTTCGCTCTTGGGTGCGTTGGCAACTTCCACCGCCATCACGGTCCCGTTCTGCAGCAGGGTAAAGCCCTCTTCTTCCGTGCCGTCATCCTTAGTGGTAGTAGTAACGGCGCCGAACTCGAGCCCCGCCTCAACCCAGGTGTTGTCGTTTGAATCCCACAGAGCGCAGCGCTTGTTGAAGGTCGATGGATCGAATACGGCCTGAGCCGGTGTCGCGCCTCCGATTAGCACGCGCCCATCGGGCAGCACCGTGGAGCTGGCGTCGCCTCTTACGAATTGGAATGCCGACGGCTTGACGATCTGTGACCAGGTGTTGGCCACCGGATCGAAAACGTCTCCCAGCGGCGAGTCCGAGCCGCTGGACGGATCGTCGGAGTATTCGCCGCCAATCGCGAATACGCGACCGTCGGGCAGGACGCCGGAGCCGAAGAACTGCCGGGCGTTGACCATGTCGATCTCAGCAGACCAGTTTGGCGCCGAGTAGTCCCCCGTGTTGTCGGGACTCATGCGCAGCCATTGCTTGGCATTTTCGAGGTTGAGGCCAGTTGTATCAGCATTGTGAACCAAAATCGATCCGTCGGTGAGCAGAATCATGATGTCCGCGTTGAATGCGCCACTGGACGTGTTGGGAACATTGATCGTCTTCCAGGAACCTGACATGGGGGATCTCCTTCTGCGGTGGCCGCAGGGCGGTTCAGTGCACACGCAGGGTAGTGCACGCCGGCCAAGGAACGTTTCCAGAATCCAGTAATATTCCGCAAATCGGAGGAAGTCTTCCGGAGCGGGGGCGAATGGAGCTTCGTGAGTCTCACTCGGCAAAGACTCTTCGGTTGAATTTGGCCTTGGGCGTCCGGCACGTCGTCGCTTCCAGGTTCCCCCACAAGAATCGCCCGGTTAGAGAACACGCGGATTAAGGTATGCTTGGGGCCGGAGGCTGAACAGAAAAGTATGGCGATCGCACGGCAGGTTATTACATCCCTTCTCAGCGATGGAACGGACATGCTCGGCACCAAGAGCCTGGCCGTCAAGATTGCAGACGAAAACATTGTTTCCGGTTCACTGCTTACCGTCGAGAGTAATCATTTCTGCGTTTTAAAATCGCGCGGCGCGGTATTGAATGTCTACGAGACCGGCCAATATGCCCTTACCACTCCTGACAAACCGCTCCTCGGTTCGATTGCTCAAGGGTTCTTCGGCGGCTCGTCTCCATGGGTGTACGAAGTCATTTATGTCAACCGATCCAAGCTGTTGATCCGCAGCGAGGGAGTGGCCACCAGCGAGGAGATGGCCGAGATGGCCTACCAGGTGGATTACTACATCCACGTCGACACCAAGGAAGCAGCGCTCGCTCTGATTACTCATTTACCGTTTAATGGCCATTTGATTGACACTCGTGAAGTCGCTGATTACGCGGGCCCGGCGATTGAACAAGCCATCAACCAGGTCGTCCAAGTGACGAAGATGGAAAACATCAATGAGCACATCACTGAAGTTCGCGAATTGGTGAAGACGCACCTTTCCGATTTTCTGAGAGTCTATGGCATTACGCTCAATGATCTGAAAATCCTCATTCTTCCTAAAGACGAGCGCATGCGCGAGTTGATCTCGCTGCAGGCTATCGGTCTTACGCCGATCGAGGCGGTACGCTATTACCTTGCCTTGCGTATGGCTGAGAAGGGGCTGGTCTCCGCACCCAACGCCGCGGCCGGGGTGCCATTCAACATTGGTGGTCAAATGAGCGGATTCTATACGGCCGGCGCCGCCACCGGATTGCCCGGAGAAAAATAGTGCCGGACTCCGGATTTTACGATGCCGGCGCATTGAGACAAGTCGCCACCAACCTGTTCTATGGCTGGGGCTACAACTTCTACCGCATTGAAAATCAGTTACGCGCAGACGATCAGCTGGTTCGCAGCAAAGCCGCATCGCTGCTTGGTGTCGCGATGGCCAGCGTGGAGATGGCCGAGAGCGAATATAGGCGGGAGTTCCTTCCCGCTCCCTCCCGGGCTAAGCCATTCCCGGACCCAGCCGCAGTGACAGCAGCCCAGCGTCTGGAGAGGCTAGCCCGAGGCATTGGCGCGCTCGAGGCCTCGATTCAGCAACAAGCTGTTCCTGGAAGCGACCGTATGACTCAGCGCTATCGTCAGGAGGCCGCCACACTCAAGGTCCTGATTGAGCACGACGAACTGCTGGTAGGTCAATGCGATCTGCTGCGATCCATGGTGGACAGCCAGAAGGGCGCCGGAATTCTTCAGAACCTTCCAGCTCTCGAGCTGGGATTGGAAGCGATTCGAGCCACACTGCACAAGCGTGAAGCTGTCCTGCTCGATCGGGCGCCCTAGCGAGGAACGGTCATCCGCGAAGAAGAGGAGCTCCCCACGGGGCGCCAGTGGCTCCGCCATCGACCATCAACTCGACCGCATTGACGTACGATGAGTCGTCGAAGGCAAGGAACAGCACCGCTTTGGCAAGTTCTTCCGGCTCGCCCCAGCGGCCCAATGGAACAGCAGAGGAGACGAAATCAGCGAGCTTAGCGGATTGTTCTTCCGTGACGCTGGCGCGGGATCCGCGCTTCCAGATGGGAGTCTTGGTGGCGCCGGGTGCGACGACATTCACGCGAATGTTGCGCGAGGCGAGGTCGGCGGCGATGGCACGCGCCATGGAGACGAGACCGCCCTTCGTGGCTGCATATGCGGCCAGGCCGGGCTGGCCGAGATAGTTGTGCACAGATCCGTTAAAGATGATGCTGCCGTTGTCATTCGGAAGAAACTTGGGGACCTGTCCCCGAGTTTCCCCCGAGAAGCCGAGCAGGGTTATCAGGGTTCAGTTGAAGTACGGCGTCACAGTCACGATGGTCGAGAGGAAAACGGAACTCCGCTGAGAGAAGTAAAGGGTGGGGGTTACTTCGTCTGGAAGCTGTGAAGAATTGATTGTTTCGACGATTTGACGCAAATGGGGTTTGGTTCTGTCGTGATGGGCTGACAGCATGGAGGTACGTGTAGGGTGCGGATGTCGACGACACGGCGCGATATGAGCGTCTCTGCGCTTGTTCCGGGCTCAAAGCGGCTGAAGGAAGCTCACCTGTATCTGCTTAAGCAGCAGCAAGTGCTGCGCCATTGAGCTTGCGTCGTATGCTGACCCAGCGAATGATGTTGTAACTAAGGCAGGCCCAGGTAGCTTCCATCGAGGCTTTTACTTTTCCGCGGCATCGAAACTGGCGGAGTCCACATCGCTCTTTGATCCAGGCGTGCGGGAACTCGGCGATCTGCGATCGTTGGCGGTAGATTGCTTTTGCCTCTTCGGTCTCCATTTTGGCTTTGAAAGCCGCGGTTACCGCAGGATCCTCGCCGCGAGTGATGGACCTTCTCCATTCGGAGCCCTTCTTCTTGGGGCCGCATTGATCACGCAGCGGACAGCAACGGCATGCTGCTTTCGGTGCTCTGTAGATTTGCAAGCGCACACCATGCTCGTTGTTCTTCACAACATGAAGAGTAAGTCGTTTGCCAGCGGGACAAACGTAGACGTTGTGCTCAGCGTCGTACGGAAACTCGCTACTAATAAACTTTCCACTGCGACCATGGGCGTCATACTCGGTCGGTTTCCAGCTGTCATGCCAGGAACCATAGAAATCGACCTTCGAGACTTCAGCGGCCTGCACTGAGGCATGATTGGTATAGTCACCATCGGCCACTATCTGCTTCGGTAAGCACTCCACAGTTTGCTGGCAGCGATTCAGAGCCGGTTCCAATTGGCGATAATCGATGGCATCGGTGGTGGCTTCCACATTCACAATCAATCCGTGGGCGGTGTCGGTAACCAACTGTACGTTGTAGCTGGGAACGGTGCCCCCCTCACCGTTTCTCATCACATGAGCCTCGGGGTCGGTAGTAGAGGCTCTGGCTACGTAGTCGCGATCGTGTTTCCTGCTCTCCTGCAGCCGCTCCACTTCACGAAATGCCGCCTCCAGGCGACTGATTCGTTGCCGCCCGGCGCGGCGCTTGGCAGCGGATTGGCGTTTGCAGGCTTTCTCTTCCTCCGCGGCTTGCGCGTTCATCTCTTGTACTTGCTTCCGAGCCAAAGCCAGATGCGCTTCGATCTTTTCTTTACGACGAAATGTGTTACCGCTGGCGTTGGCTTTGATCTTCGTTCCGTCCAACGTGACTCGTTGCATGGTGATCAGACCCTCGACACTCAGCATGCCCACTACTTGTACAAACACATCGTCGAGCGCATCTTTGTAGCTTGACCGGAAACCGGATAAAGTTCGATGACTGATAGGCCGCAATCCGCAAAGCCACTCGAAGCTAGGGTCGAACTCACATCGACGTGCAATCTCACGTGCTGAGCTTATTCCTTGGCTATAGGCGTATAGCCACAGGCTGATTAACAACTGCGGAGCCGTATGGTCTCGACCAGCGCGACCTTCGACGGCCGCAATCTCGGCGTGGTACAGACTTAAATTCAATCGCCCGACCAACTCCCAGATGGATCGCGCACCGTGGTCCTGATCGATCAAATGCTCCACGTCAATGGTATGCAAGACCAGTTGGGAACGGTTAATCGAAGCCAGGCGAGGAGGAAGCGGTGGTTTGCTCATTACCCGCAGTCTATTGCCATCAGCGTATTAGTAACAGTGATTGTATTGGTACCCGGGGCAATTTCTTCACAGCTTCC
>CAWIBI010000047.1:0-6931 GCA_963834205.1 uncultured Acidobacteriaceae bacterium
TGCGGGTCCCGAGGAATTTATATCACTTAAATCGTGGACATCAACCAAGGTGTGGCCACTAAATCGAGGACAAAATTGTCGAATGCCGGAAGGGAAACGGTGCAGCCACTACCGCAGTATTTAGGTGATTCTGGGGCGCGGTCCCAACACTGAAGCGCCCTTTTTGCATTTAAATCGTGGACGAAGTTCGTCTGGCGGTTTGTCCGCAATTCAAGTGCACCAGTCCACGATTTAACGCACATCACTGTTGCATTTAAAACGAGGAAAATCATTGAGAACACGCACGGGCCAGTCCACGATTTAAGGGCAGCGCGACACTAACTATCTAACTCGTTGGACAGCCGCATGATGCGTAGTCGCACCAGAGATCAGCCGGCAGAACTAGCCACACTGATGAAGTTCGAAGCCCTCCTGCGAGCCTGCGAGCGGCTCTGTCAAAGACCCAAAGACCGGCTTCTTGTTCTTTACTGGAGAGGCCTTTTACAGCAAGCAGCTTCTGCACGGTGTCCTCGACTTGGTGTGGGCTTTGACACGTGCGGTGCCTGGCGGCAACTACAAAGTCATTGACCAGACGTTACGGGTGCAGGAGCATCATTGACCCTGCATGAACAAAGGGTTGTGACGGCTGTTACGGCTCGGAAACTGCCAAAAGCATGAGCGCTGGGAACAAAGCAAAACGATCTTACCCGAGTAGCAAGTTTAGGTGTTCGATTCTGCCTGACCAGTCATCAAAAAGCTGGATGAATTCGCCTGCGATGTCGTCGGCGAGTGTGCCACTAAGTAACCTTGTCAGAATCTGTGGATCGTCGCCTAAAGTGTATTCCTTATAGTGCTTATCGTTAACAGCGAACCAGCTACGCGGTCTGTTGAGTTTGAAGTTTAGTTCGAGAAACTGATCCTTCGCCGCTTTGACCGCGCTCTGTAATTCCTGCGACATCGATTGCGGTTGCCCTCCAACGGCTGAGTATATGACGCCATGAGCGAATTTAAACGGAAGCTTTCTAATATTTGCATCGATCTGAAGGTAGAAGGCCCAATATTCCTCTCTGGCTTCCCCGGGCTCGATAGAGTGGAGGGGGCGTAGCGCAGCGAAGGTCTGCACAAGCGAAGCGCGGAAGATTGGGGTGCCTCTTGTCACGCGCCAGGGACGGAGTCCCTGAGCGTACTTAGCACTTGCGTTACAAAACAGACCAGAGACATGCGTTACAGCGAAGCGGAACCCTAATGTGTAGCTTTCGGAATTATTTGGCGTAGTGTTTCGGAATTATATGGCGTAAGGTCTTTGACATGCGAGAACTGGGCGAAGTGCCTGAGGAAGCTCGGGAGCTTGCGATCTCACGGTTTCGGTTGATTCAGCCACATCTCGAGAAGAATCAGCCCCTGCAGACCGTAGCAGCTGACGGGAAGGTCCCGTTCCGGACTGCGCAGCGATGGGTGAGCCAATACCGCAAATTCGGCTTGATAGCGCTTATACGCAAAACGCGGGTTGACCGTGGTGCCCGCAGGGTCATCTCGCCGAAACTTAAGGCAGCCATAGAAGCACTCGCCTTGGAGAGCCCTCCGCTGCCGGTCCGGTCAATCTGGCGACAGATTCGGCAATTTGCGGAGACAATCGGTGAGCCCCCACCGCGCTACGGGCTCGTTTACGATCTCATCCGTGAACTCCCAGTTGGACTGCTTACCCTCGCCCACCGTGGAGGAAAGACGTACAGCGAAAAATTTGACCTGGTTCACCGACGGGAAGCGCCGCGACCA
Source organism: uncultured Acidobacteriaceae bacterium (assembly GCA_963834205.1). Lineage (GTDB taxonomy): Bacteria > Acidobacteriota > Terriglobia > Terriglobales > Acidobacteriaceae > PALSA-350. The sequence continues at coordinate 1,756 of CAWIBI010000047.1, forward strand.
AACGCGATCTGGCAAGCCGATCATGCACAATTGGCTATCCGCCTGGTAAGAGAGGATGGTCAGATCGCCAAGCCCTGGTTGACCATCGTCATCGATGACTACAGTCGGGCTATTGCTGGGTACTTCCTCGGCTTTGATCCTCCCTCCTCGACACGAACCGCCCTCGCCCTTCGACAAGCGATCTGGCGAAAGGGCCATCCACATTGGCAGATGTGCGGCATCCCCGAAGTGCTTTATACCGACAATGGATCGGATTTTAAGTCAAAGCACATCGAACAGGTCGCTGTCGATCTCAAGATCCAGCTCGTGTTCTCAACACCAGGGAAACCGCAAGGGCGCGGCCGCATCGAGCGCTTCTTCAGAACCGTCAACGAAATGTTTCTTTGCGAACTTGATGGATTCGGCAAGAAAAGGCGACGTAAACCAAACCTATCCATTGAGCAGTTTGAGGAGCTCTTTCGGACATTCCTTTTTGAGACCTACCATCGACAACCCAGCACCGCTGCAAGGGCGGCTCCCTCGGCGCGCTGGGTGGAAGGTGGATTTCTGCCTCGCATGCCCGAGTCTCTTGAGCAGCTTGATTTGCTGCTCATGCAAGCGGTAGGCGCTCGGAAGGTGCGTCGCGATGGCATTCACTTTCACGGTCTGCGGTATCTTTCCCTGGTGCTGGCGGCGTACGTGGGTGAAGATGTGACCATTCGGTACGATCCCCGTGACATGGGAGAGATCCGTGTCTTCTACAAGGATCGCTTTCTTTGTTCTGCGGTATCCGCGGAGCTGGCAGGGGAGACCATTTCCCTCCGGGACATCACCCGAGCGCGCGACCAACGCCGTCGCGAACTCCGCACGATCCTCCACGATCGGCAACGGGTCGTCGATTCGCTTCTGCAATTAAAAAAAGGGACCAGTTCTGAGGAGATCAATGCAAAAGCAGCCGCCGCACCCCCATCAAAAGTCCGCATCAAAAGATACCGCAACGAGTGACGGCGCATTTGTCGAGACGATTGAACACCGCAGATTTGTCGAGTTTTGCGATGCATGCCGCAATTTCCGCTACATCGGTCTATGCTACGGGCCTCCAGGTATTGGCAAAACACTTTCTGCTGTTCGCTACAGTCGCGCGGATCAAATCCGAGCAAGGGATGCGTGGACAACTGAAGTGAAAGACAATCGTCCAATCGACACAGTGCTCTACACGACCTCTGTGGTCAATACCCCATCCAGGGTCGACACCGACATCTCGCTCGCGAAAGAAAGAGTCAGAAACATCCTCCTGGACCCTATCCAGCAGGAAGCGAGGATCGTTCTCGACGAAATCAGACTCAAAGACGAGAAGAGACGAAGGGACATCATGGACAAGCCGGGTTGCTCTCCGGAGTACCCTCCGGCGGTCGATCCTATCTACTTCGAGACATACAAGCACTATCAAGCGAAACAGCGAGCGGTCTCAGACCCGACAACTCTGATCCTCGTGGATGAGGCTGATCGCCTCCACATGAATAGCCTCGAACAAATGCGATCGATCTTCGATCAGGGCAACGCCGGTATGGTGCTGATCGGCATGCCGGGAATCGAAAAGCGTATCGCCCGCTTTCCTCAGTTCTATTCCCGCATCGGATTCGTGCACGAATTTCGGCCTCTGGATGCAAACCAAGTCCAGGAACTCCTTGCGCAGCGTTGGGCGCCGGCGGGTATCAAGCTCCCTGAAGGGCCGCTCTCCCCAGAAGTTGTCGCAAGCCTCATACGCATGACCGGAGGAAACTTCAGGCTGCTGACCCGACTTCTAACCCAGATCGAACGAGTTCTCAGCGTGAATAATCTTCACCATGTTTCTGTCGAGGTCGTTGAAGCAGCACGGGACAGTCTGGTGATCGGGACAAACTGACGAGTCGTACGCCAAATAATCCCGAAACATACGCCAAATAATTCCGAAACTCGGCGCCATTTAAAGTCGAAAGCTACACTCAGGGTGACCAGGGTTTTGCAGAATGAAATCGAGCGCAAGCGGAATGACTTCGCCGACCAGCATCGCATTATGGAACCGCAGCCAAGATTTCAGTGCGTTGTCGAACGATTGCTCGAGAGGTGTATTAGGCCAGCCAGGCGCGTGGTGCTGTAGGCGCGCCCAATACGCCTCGAACGCCTCAATTAGTTTATTGACCGCTTTTTTGCCGTCGAATTGCGGCGCCAAGTCGCAAACCATCGTATCTTGCTCATGAGCCATCAGGGGCCTGGCAATGCGTCCGAGCATTTGAAACACAGAGTTCCGGCTCAACAAAGCGAAGCTGAGAGAGTGTAGTGTTTTCGCAGCAACCTGATCCGCGCCCGGCGCTCCGAGTTGCGCGAGCTTGTCGACTAAGTCGTTTGCCGCCGTGCGCGTGAAAGAGATGGCGAGAATGTGATCAGGCTGCACGTTCTGCTCAAGCAGGCGCGCAACCCGCCGCATTAGAGCATACGTTTTGCCGGTACCGGGACCAGCAACTACCCGAAGCTGCGTGCCGGTATACGCGGCGATGTTCAACGGCGTGCCGGATAAGTTGGAATTCCAGGGCATGGTCTCCGCACCAGTTTATCTTTCTGGAGACCTTCCGGAACTCTCTGCTCTGGGCGAGCTCGACCGTGACCGTGTGCCTCGTCTCAGTGTCCTGCTAATTCTTGATCTACAGAACCTTTTTCCGCGTGCGGCGTTTCCCGGTCGCAGGTGGTAGCCTTCCAAGCTCTTCGGGCGCGTTCTGAAGGTAAAGCTCGTGGAGTTTGGCCTGGAGGAGCCTTTTGTCGGGTAGTTGCGTCTGGTACTCGGCAATCAGGGCCGGAGACAGGGTGCGGCTGAGTGCGTACTCCACTACTTCGTCGTTTTTGCTGGCGCACAGCAGCACGCCAATCGACGGGTGCTCATGAGGTTTGCGCACATCCCGGTCCAGCGCTTCTAAATAGAAAGCAAGTTTTCCAAGATACTCCGGCTCGAACCGGCCTACCTTGAGTTCAACCGCCACAAGGCTACTCAGCCCCCGGTGGAAGAACAACAGATCGAGCGCAAAATCCTGTCCGCCAACCTGTAACGGATACTCCGATCCGACGAAACAGAAGTCCCGCCCCAGCTCGATGAGAAAATCCTTCAGCTTGTCTAGCAAACCGCGATGCAGATCAGCTTCCGCATGGGCGCGCGGCAAACCTAGAAATTCCACGGTATATGCGTCCCGGAACACACTCAAAGCGTCGGGATACATTTGTGTCACCGCTGGGGACACTTTTGGCGGGCTGAGGACGACACGCTCAAACAGCGCAGTCTTGAACTGGCGTTCCAGTTCGCGCTTGCTCCATCTCTCCTGAATGGCAAGGCGCACATAGAACTCCCGCTCTTCCGGGCGTTTGCTCTGCCCGAGGATGATGAGGTGATGCGACCACGGCAATTGTGTCACCAGTGGCGACACTTTTTTGTCTTCCCGGTAAGCCTCGTAAAACTGCCTCATTCTAAATAAGTTTCGGCGAGTGAATCCGCGCAGACCAGGTTCCGTTCGTGCGATGAACTGGGCCAGCCGGTCCACCACAGCGTCGCCCCATTCCGCAGCTTCAATCTTGCGGCTGATGATTTCACCCACCTTCCAGTAAAGATCAATCAGCGCGGTATTGACATCCCGAAGGGCTCGCTCGCGGGAGGCGGCGATGAGTTGGACTACCTCAGAGAATGCGGCTTCGTCTTTTGCGGGTCGGAGACTATGCGAATTGGACTTGGATGGCAAGGTTAGCTATTCCGTGCTCCATCATAACCAAGTGCAACCGCCCGTGACTGGGATGATCATCCAAGGGTAAGTGGCCAAGTCGCGGATTTTTTTCAGACGGTGTCTGAAAAATCTGCGGAGACGATCGGTCTCTCGGAAACCGGGGGCTTGCCTGGCGCCGATAAGCGTAGATTCTGAAATCCTACTTGCCATGCCTTACCTTTCCAGTCCGAGGTTGTCATTCACGGCAGAGACGAAATCCTGCTCGGCGCCCAAATACCGTTCCGTGGTCTGAATCGACGCGTGGCCCAGCAGGAATTTTATCTGCTCGAGGTCGCCGCCCCGCTTACGGCAGAGTTTGGCGCAGGTGCGGCGCATGTCATGCGGCGCCAGCTTTTCCAGACCCATCGCCCTCGCGTAGTGCTGAACGATCTGCAGCACGGCACCTGGCGTGAGATCCTCACCCCAGACTTTGCCGCCCTTGCGCACGGCGCGAAAGATCTTCCCCTCGGTAATGCCGGCTGCTGTGGTCCAAGCGTCGATCGCTGCTTTGACCCAGGCGGGGACGGCAACCGAACGAACGCGATTTCCCTTTCCCGTGATGTCGACCAGTACCCAGCGGTTTTCGCGTTGGGCGATCGAGCCGATCTTCACCTCGGAAACCAGCTCCGTCCGTCGCAGCCCACAACCGAGCAGGAGAGCCAGGATGGCATAGTCGCGTTTGCCTTTGAGGCTCTCGCGGTCGGGCAGTGAGAGTAATTCCTGTGCTTGCTCGCGGGTGAGCCAGTTGCCGATGCGATTTCCCCGCCGCGGCGCACCCTTCACATCGTTGATGGAAGCAGCGGTTTCTGCCGCCATCAACCCAGCCATAACCGCCGCCCGGGTCAGAGCTTTGATGGCCGCCAGGTGGACCCCCACCGTGGAGGACGACTTCCCTTCCCCGACCAGCGAGACCCGGTAGCTCGCGACCAGCTCGGCCGAGAGGGTCGGATTCCCTTCCCGGCCGCAAAACGCGAGGAACATTTCGAGAGCGTGGCTGTAGGCGCGACGTGTCTCCTCTGAGGTCATGCCGTCCAGTACTCGTTTGACCAGCTGCCCGACGCGGTCCTGCCCCAGATCGCCAGGCTGCTTCACCGGGATTAGGGCAGTCGGATTCACGACGAGACCCCACATTCGGCCGCCCGCAGGTTTCGGGTCGTGCCTCCAAGTCCAAGGTGAAGGAGCTCCGGACGTTCGTCCGGCTGGTGATGCCAAGGCTGGCGAGGAAGCTCGGGCACCACCTTATATAGGAGACACGTTTGCTCGGCTGGGACAGAGAAGTTGTCGGAGGCGCACCGGCAGGGGGAGAACATCAGTTATCCTCGGGGAGATCGAGCTCGTTTGGGGCAACCACCGGAATTGGGGCCGGGGAGAAGGCGGCCTGCTCGAACTGCCGGTAGAGGTCAGCTCGCCGAATG
>CAWIBI010000048.1:0-23620 GCA_963834205.1 uncultured Acidobacteriaceae bacterium
CCTTGAGCCGCTTCATGAGCTGGGCACCTCCTCGGAGGAGTGCGCGACCGCCGGGGCCAGACCGGGCCGGGGGCGCTGACGGAGCAGGATCGTGTAGCCGAGTGCCACCAGCCCGACGACGGGGGCCAGGACGAGCAGCGCCGCGTCATGGCCCGGCCAGGAAACCCCGGCCCCTTCGGCGCCCCAGAAGATGCCGAACGACGTGAGCATGATCCCCACGACGAACTTCATCGCGTTCTCCGGCACCCGCGCCAGCGGCGCCCTGACCGCGATGCCTGTCACCGTGATCACCACCACGGCCGCGGCCGCGAACTTGGATGACTCGCTCCTGGAACTTTGAGCCGTCCCAGACGTAGGCCACCGTATGCCCCTCCCGCGGAAACGATGCCCCCACGGGAATGGTCAGGGCTTCGGGCACACGCTCGATCACCACGGTAATTTGCGCGGTCATGCCGGGATTCAAACGCGGATCCTTCTGATCGAAGGCAATCCAAAGATTGAAGTTACGAGGAAATGGCCAGCCTCCGGAAAAGTCTGAGCTGGCAATCGTTCCGATCTGTTGCAAGCGGCCGGTGAACTGCCGATCGGGAATGGCGTCTAACTGTATCGTAGCGGGTTGTTTCAAGGCCAGGCGGCCACGCTCGGTTTCGTCCACGCGCGCGGAGATGAAAAATCGAGGAAGCATCGGGGAGTTCGGCAATCGGCGAGCCGGGCCACGCCCGCTCGCCCTCTTTAAACGGGTGTTCGTTTCCCGCATGCCACACCGAAACCAGGCTAACCACCCCATTCGAAGGGGCCCGCAAAATCATGCTGCTGAGCGCATCTGTGCGCGCTCGACATCATAGGCTGCTTTCTTGCTGGCTTCCGTTTTCGTCTTAACGGTTGCGCTGTTCAAGGCTCGGTCGGATCGTAGCTTCTCTTCCGCCTCATGCAGCTTCTGTTGCGCGTCCGCCAACTTCAGGTTCGCCTCGGCACCATCGATTCTGGAGACGATCTCCTGTTTACTGGCGTCCAATTTTGCCACCTCGGCGTCGTATTTGCTTTCATGACGGCGGTGACATCCTGCTCCTCGGTAAGCCTCGCTTGTGCCCGGGCCTGTTCGATTTCCGCCTGTGCAGACTTAAGGACTGACTGATCCTGAGCCAGATCCTGTTCCGTCTTCGATTTATCAAATTGGACAACGACGTCGCCGCGTTTCACCGTGAGTCCATTGGTTGCGAGCTTCAAAATCTGAAGATCACCCGCCTCCGCCGGAGCGGAAAGGGTGACTGATTTCGTGGCTTTCACCTCGCCCCGAAACTGCAGAGCGTCGAGAAATTCACCTGGTTCCACCACAAAGGTGGGAAGCGTCGGCGATCGCTTGGAGAGGCGGATCATTCCTAGGATGCCGGCACTGCTGATCATTAAGATCGCGCCTAAAGCGATCGCATTGCGCCGCTTCGTCAGCTTCCACATCCCGTTGGTCATTGGGAAGCGCTCGGGGAAGCGCTCGGGGAAGCGCTCGGGGAAGCGTCGGGGAAGCACTCGGCAAACCACGCGCAGAGCTAACCTGCCAGGGCGGATTTATGTCTACCGCCGCCGAGAGATCGGGCATCAACCTCGGGTCACTGCCGGTAATGGTGAAAACAGCGGCGAAGGTACGAATCCTGGAGGAGAAGTCGCCCGATCCACCCAGAGGAGCTATCTGCTCAAGCTGGCCCGGAAGCACAAGATCCGGGTAGCATCGAGGTGGACCTCGGCCTTCTGGCCGATCTTTAAGCTAAGGAAGTCTTGTTGGTTCACGGGAACCTCGACATTCATTTTCGAAGGGTCGACAACCTGCATGAAGGGGACCCCTGGCCGTACCTGGTCGCCCTCCTGCACTTCACCCATACTTCCCTGCTTCCAGATGGTATTAAGAACCACCATTCCATCGATGGGCGAGCGAATCTGCATCAAGGCGGCGTTGGCTTGCGCATGCAGCATCGTCTCCGGCTGCGGTCCCGCTGAATCTCCAAAATCCGAATGGAGGCTTGTGCAGCGTTGCGCTTGAGGGTGAAGGTTTCTTTGAGCTGCGCCAGGGTAGCCTTTGCCTCGTCCAGGGTTTCCTGTGCCTTTTCCGCATCGATTCGTGAAAGCGTCTCAACCTTTTGCATCTCCAGCTCAGCTTTGCTCAGATTGTCTTCCGCTTCTTTCATCTCCGTTTCGTCTTTTGCCCGCGCGGCTATCTCCTTGGCCTGCTCTTCTGCAACTTTGTCCGCCAAATCGCTAGTAGCCGCCTGCTTGTCGATGAAGTCGCGCAACTGCGCCTGACGATCGAACTCAACCAGGAGATCTCCTTGTTTCACGCGGGTTCCGCCCGGCGTCAGCCTCGTGATGGTGAGCGTGCCAACCTGCTGGCCCGCAATCAAAGGCGCCAGAATGGCCCGTGTTTCGACAGCCTGGGTGGTGCCTTTGAGACGTAAGCGCTCATTGGTATTGACGCGCAGGGAGGAAGAATGTTCGACCCGGAGGGCAGAATGGAAGTTTTTTTTGAGAATTAAGGCAGCGCCGGCGAGCACGACTGCCCCGAGTGCGATCGCGATGATCCAAACCTTTCGCTTCGGCCCGGGAGACCCTTGGGAATTTTGCGGTTGCCCCTCTTCCAGCTCTTGCGAAGGGCCCGGTTCGATCGTTATCTCAGCACGAGGTGAATGCATGCCAGCAAAATCCTTGGACTTTCTGCCTCACACACCCAATATACGCGTTGAGTCGAGGGAGTTGGCAATAGCTCTTCCCCTCTTACTACGGGAAGGTAATTAAGACGGGAAAGCCACTTCACGGGTAAGTCGGCCTTTTCTGCGAGGAAAGGGGCAGCGAGAGGGCTGCTAGCGCAGCTACGCCTACCGGGTTCCGCCTCGGTGACAACGGGCCGAAACCGCAGCGGCTGCTGCCTATCGGTTGGGTTCCTGGGTAACAATGTGAACATCCACCGTGGGACAAGCGCGTAGCAATCCCTGGATCGACGCAAGGTATTGAAACCAACGCCAGCCCGAGCGCACAGACCGCCCAAAGATCACCTGGGTGATGTGATGCTCGCGGATGAATTCCCGAATACCTTCGATCAGGTTGCTCCCCGATGCCCGCACCACGTGGGCACTCAGGTTCTCTGCAAACCGCAGGTTCTCTTGCAGGCTCTTCCATTGATCTGAATCCAGTTCCTTACCAAGATCCATGTAAAGAACGTATAGGTCGCCGCCCAATCCCTGAGCCATTCGCGAGCCGCGAGCGATCAGATATTGAGCTCCTGGTTTCGCATTGATGCATACACCGATTCTCTCCAGCACACCTTGGGCTGCTTGTCCGCCGTCCCTCTTCAAATAGGTGTCGAGGCTGCGGTCAACGACTTGCGTCACCTGGCGCAGCGCAAGCTCACGCAGTGCAATCAAATTGGCCGGCCTGAAAAAATGAGCAAGCGCGCGTTCTGCACGCTCCACCGGGTAAATATCGCCGCGCGACATGCGCTGCTCCAGCGCTTGCGGCGTAAGGTCTACCAGGTGGATCTCGTCCACACGCTGCATCACCCAATCCGGCACCGTCTCACGAATCTGCACCCCGGTAATCTGCAACACTGTCGGGCCCAGGCTCTCAATGTGCTGCACATTCATCGTGGAAAGAATGTCAATCCTGGCCTCGAGCAGCTCCATCACATCTTCAAATCGCTTGTGGTGCTTGCTGCCCTCAATGTTGGTATGCGCCAGTTCATCCACCACAACGACGCTCGGCTTGCGCGCGAGAATGGCGTCCACGTCCATCTCTTCAAACGGAGTTCCCCTGAATTCAAGCTGGCGAAGTGGAATTCGATCGAGCTTGGCGGCTAACTCTGCGACCCCTTTGCGGCCGTGCGTCTCAACCACGCCAATGACCACATCTTCGCCCCGGCTTGCGCGGCGGATAGCCTCGCTTAACATGCTGTAAGTTTTGCCGACGCCCGGAGCATAGCCGAGAAACAGCTTGAAGGTGCCTGTAGCCTTCTCGGGAGATACCTCCCTTAACCACTCGTCGGACGTCTTACTCACCAAGCCCTCGTTGTTCACGGCGCCGCCGCACGCACCATCGTACAATACAGTGGTGAAAAGCCAGGCTCGGATACAGGCTGCCCGTTTTAGCCTTGTGGTCGCAGCCATCGCCGTCATTACAGCGACCGATCTTCGGCTGCACGTCAATGTAACCACAGTTGCCCTGACCTTTCTCATAGCGGTTCTGCTGGCCTCAGCCTATTGGGGTCTGCGTTACGCGCTGGTGCTGGCGCTGGGTGCGGCGGCCGCCTTCAACTTTTATTTCCTTCCCCCCGTCGGAACCTTCAGGATCCTCTACCCGCAAGACTGGGTCGCATTCTTTGCCTTCCTTACCACCGCCCTGGTGGCCAGCAACCTGGCGGAGCGCGCGCGGCGCGATGCCGACTCCGCGAAACATCGCCGGCGCGAAGCGGAGCAGCTTTACGAACTGAGCCAGCGGTTCCTGGCGTCAGAGAACGAGCTCGAGCTACTGAACGCGCTTCCACTCTACGTGAAACAAACCTTCTCTGTTCGCGATGTCTGTATGGTGGTGGCCGGCAATCCTTCGCTCTATCGCTCTTCACCCAGCGCCGCGGTGGATGAAAGCCTTTTACGCCTGACTCTTCTGCGCGGGGAACCCGCGGTGCAGAGTGGAACCGCATATATCCCGCTGCGCCTGAGTGTGCGCACCGTCGGAGCCCTTGCTGTCTCAGGATACGATCTGTCGCGCGAGACACTGGATGCGATCGGCAGCCTCGCGGGCCTGGCCCTGGAACGCGCCCGCGCGCTCGAGGCCCTCAGCAAAAACCAGGTGACGCAAGAGAACCAGCGCCTGCAATCGGCTTTGCTCGATACTGCCACTCATGAGCTTCGAACCCCCCTCACCACTATCAAGCACAACGTCACCATCTTGTTGAAGGGCGCCGCCCTCGACGACCAGGGCAAGCGTGCTTTGCTCACAGGCATCGACGAGCAAACCGATCGGCTCAACCGAATGGTGGACGAAGCAGCGGAGATGAGCCAACTCGACTCCGGCAACTTCAAACTCGACCTGCGTCCGCACTCCATTCAGGAAGCTCTTCAGCCCGCCTTACAGGACGCCAAAGCGGCGATTGAGAACCATCCCATCGAAATTGTCCTGCCCCCTGACCTGCCGTTGGTACGCATCGATCTCGCCCGCATGCGCGAAGTGTTGATGCATCTGCTCGACAACGCGGGCAAGTACTCCGCTCCGGGAACCCCGATCAAAATAACCGCCGAAGTAAAGTCCGACTTTCTTGTCATCAGCGTCGCCGATCGCGGGGTCGGCATCGACTCTTTCGAGCAAACGCTGATCTTCGACAAGTTCTACCGCGGCGGACGTCAGCGCTATACATCCCCCGGAGCCGGCATGGGCCTGGCCATCGCCAAGGTCATCATCGCGGCCCACGGAGGCTCCATCGCCGTGGTCAGCCAACTGGGCAGTGGTTCCGTCTTCTCGATCAGCCTCCCGGTTTGACTTGCAATCCGGGCGCTCCCCGCCTTATACATCCCGTCACGGCGGCCTTTATCGATCGAACGAAAGGTTAAGAAAATGATGTTGACGACATCGTCGGATTCCGATATAGTCGGATTCCGATATGACAAGACTGGCAAGCCCCTCCGCTATCGTCCGCAACCCTGCATATTCTTTTGGCGCTCGCCGGGGGTAACTTGCACGGTTACGGGATCATTAAGGAAGTCGCACGCAATTCCGATGGTCACTATCAGGTTGGGCCCGGGTACGTTGTACGACAACTTAAAGAAGTTAATGGACGCCGGTTTGGTCGCAGACGCGCCGCCATCTTCCTCGTCGAAGCGCAAGTCGCCTAAAAAGGACGACGATCGGCGCTTTTATACCCTCACCAAGGAAGGAAAGGACGCCCTGGCTGCAGAGGTGGACCGGCTACAAAGCGTGGTAAGCGAAGCCAGATTGCGTCTTCAGGAAGCGAGGGCTAGGAAGAGCATGAACAGAGTGTTTCCCGCTTTGCCTATCGTCTTCTCCTAGGCCTGCATCCGGCCGCCTTCCAACACCAATTTGGCGCCGAGATGCTTTGGATCTTCGACGAAGAATACCAACGGGGTGGGGCCGCTCTACTTGTTGCTCGACGGAACAATTTCTCTGCTACGCCAACGTTGCAGGATACAGAACGATCCTGGCCAGTTATCCATTACTTCCGGAGAGATCATTACCGGTCCTGGAATCGGCCCGGTTCGCCTGCTTCAAGGGGCGATCACGTTTTCGTTGATTTTCTTCAGTCTCATGCTGCTCTTGGGTCATCCCAACCCGTTCACTGTCTCCGTTCGATGGTCGGACCAGATGCCTTGCTACACGCTCACAATTCAATCGATATCTCAGGTCGATATGGTCTGTAAGACAACGCCGAACAATACTCCATGAGAACTGCCCGCGAACACATACTTCTGTAGGGTCGACGTACTTCATGCTTGAAGTCCGCACCCTGCATAAGCGCTACTCCGGATCCCTGCTGTTGAGCCGGTGGCAGCGTTCCATGCAGCCGGACCAACCGCAGCCTAGGAGGTTAGATCGGGCGGAAAATGAATCCTCAGCTTATAGCAAATGAAGAGAATCAGAATCGCGCCCAGCGTGGAAAAAATGAGGCCGGCGGATGATATCGTTCGTTTTTCGGGCGCAAAAACATGTGGGTACCGGCTCCGCCGACGATCGATCCGATGATGCCGACCACGATCGTCCAGAACATCGTAATATGCACGTGCATCACCGATTTCGCGATAATCCCCGCAATTAGCCCGATAAAGATATACCAGATTAAGTGAAACATACGTTTAACCCTCCAGCGCCCGCCTTCAGACCGTCGTGAGTATAACCAAGGGTTTGGCAATTAACAACACTTTCCTATAATTGGTCCCTTTCCCTAGCCTCAGATGCCGGTCAGGATATTCGGGTTTAACGCAGGATCTGCGATTTGTCGAATAAGATTGGTCCCAGGAGGGGCCGTTGAAGTCCGATAAAGAACCAGCTGAGATATCTGTGCTGATCGTCCAGGCCCCACCGGGCTGACGCTAGCCTGTGACCTGGCACGCCGCGGAGTCAAAATCCGGATCGTCGATAAGACCCCGACCTACTTTGCCGGATCACGAGGGAAAAGGGCTGCAACCCCGCAGTCTCGAAGTCCTGGATGACTTGGGAATCATCGACGAGATCCTTGCCAACGGACGCTTTCACCTTCCCTTCCGCGGCTACGACGGCGCCACTGTCCTTGGGGACCTTGATATGCACGCAGATCGCCACCCCACACCCGATGTACCCTATGCCAGCTACGCTCATCATTCCCCAATGGCGCGTCGAGGAAATCCTAAGGAAGCGCCTGGCCGCATGGGGAACGCAGGTCGAACTCGCGACCGAACTGATTGACATCGAGCAGAATGCGGAAATCGTCACCGGCCACACTTCTCCGCGACGGCCACAAACACCAGGTCACCGCACAATACGTGGCGGCCGCAGACGGGGGTCGAAGCTTTATCCGCAAACACCTGAACGTGGGTTTCGAAGGCGAGAGTTGGAAAGACGAGCGGATGCTGGTGGGAGACGTTCAGGTGGATGCCCTCGATCGCGACCACTGGCATTCCTGGCCCAAGCATAAAGACGGTTGGGTCGCCCTTTGTCCCTTCCCTCCACCAATGCTTTTCAGTTTCAGGCCCAGATCTCCCCGAAGAGCCCGATGAGCCATCCCTCCAGCGCTTTCAGGAAATTATCGATGAGCGCACCGGAAGGTCCGGACATCCGTCTGCACGATGCCACCTGGCTCTCCCTTTACCGTGCCAATGTAAGAATGGTCGACCGCTATCGGGTAGGCCGGATTTTCCTAGCCGGCGATGCCGCCCACGTTCACTCTCCTGCAGGCGGCCAGGGCATGAATACCGGTATTCAGGACGCGTATAACCTTGGCTGGAAACTAAGTGCGGTCTTGGCGGGCGCGCCGGATTCGCTGCTCGATACCTATGAAGAGGAGCGGCTTCCCATAGCCGCCTGGCTGCTCGGCGCGACGACGAAGCTGCATCGGCAGGCATTTCAGTCGAACGCGGACCTTAAGCGTGACGAACAATTCCTCCAATTAGGCTTGAACTATCGAGGGGCTTCCCTGGCCCAGGGCGAACTGTCGCTCTCGGCCACTCAACCCCGGAGACCGCGCCCCCGACGCTCCCCTCCGGGATCATAGGGGCAATAAGGTTCGCCTGTTTGATCTTTTCCGGGGCCCACACTTCACCCTGCTGGAATTCCTGCCCAGGCTCCCGGCGGCGTCGAAGAAAACGAAGGAAGACGAACCTTTTGCCCGTCGATACAAGATCCTGCGGAGCGCCGATGCTCCTTTGCGGAGGATGAGCTTTTGGGCCAAGCCGAACACATCTGGAGGAGCTACGGTGTCGCGTCGGATGCGCTTTTCTTTATCCGCCCCGACGGCTATATCGGTTTCATCGGAAACGGTGGAAGTGAGCTCCAGGCCAAGGATTATTTGCAGAAAATGCGGTGAATCCCAGTCACCTCGTAAATTTCGCAGTGTCGCCATGAGCAATATGGGACAGACACCCCCGCAAGACGGGTTCTACCCTTGATTTCCAGATCAACTTTCAGGCTGGAAGTTCAGGGTAAGTTGCCGGCTTTTCGAGAATAGTGAAGCATCCGATGCATTTCAAAAGGAGAGTTATATGTTACTGCTGATTATTGTCCTCGTTCTGTTGTTTGGCGTTGGTGGTGGCTATTACGGAAATTCAAGGTGGGGAATGGGCGGAGGAATTGGTATCTTCGGCGTGGTCTTAATTATTGCCGTGCTGTTTTTCGTGTTTGGCGGATTGCGCCTGTAAGCTCCAACAAAGTTTTCAGGCTTTGCAGAGACCAGGCAGTGCAGGTCAAACGGACGGGCTGAACAGGCTGCGGAACAACTCGCTGGATCAAGGGGACGGGCTGAATGCGGGGGCTCCCACCGGCCCCTTCATCCGCTGCGGCTCAGGAAAAATTATCTTTATCGTTTCCGTAGGCACAACTGCCAAGTTCTCCTTTTGCGTTGAGAACATAAAAGCAAAAGTGGGTCCAATGGGGTGTGCCAAAAACATCGATATAGTCGATCCGGCCAAGGATATAGCTATACACTAAGAAACCATCGGGCAGACGTTTCGGTTCGGCCCCGGCGGCAGAACCGCCCACTCTGCCTGTTCCCCCGGGGCCAGGCTCACAGGGCCTGGCTCACCCGGACTACGCTTGTTGGCTCCGGATGCGAAAAACAACTGATCCTGATGCGTCTTGATGGATTGTCTGTTGGACATAAAACTCGCGCCGTCCGTTGCTTCAAGTGCCAGGACAAGCACATCGTTGGCAACTGACTTCCCAACATTCCTGGGGTATATGCCGTATTGGAAGCGTCCGCCCGATAGTGGATCGGGAGAAGTGACGAGCTCATCAATATGGCCCACCTCGAGCCACGCCCTCTCCTCTGGATTGAAGAGGCCCTTCGCAATTTCCGTCGGTTTCCCAGCTTTGAGTGCGGCATGATTCCTGCCAGGACTGGAGCGAATCCTTGTCTTTCTGCAGCGTCACAAGCCCCTGGGGAGGGCCCTCAATGGCAACGAAGACACCCGCTACCGCCGTGGCAGCAATCACCACACAAAGGAAGGCCATTACCCACTCTGCGAGCGTGAATATGCGGAAAACCGACTGCCTGCGGCCGGGGTATTCCAAGCCACCCTCGGCCGCCTCGCGGTACTTGTGGGCAGGGACGAAGCTCCAGCGGACATAGTTTGCTTCGGATTTGGCTCGACCACTTCTTCCACGATCCCCATGGACGCCTACTATAAGGATGCCGTCTGCAACACCAACTACGGGGGCCCTAAGACGCTCCGACGAAATGAAAAATTTCGGGGAGATCTGTCCATCGTTGTCCTTGTATTTCGGGTGGCAACTTCTCCAGCATCGGAAACATCAGCGCCCACCAGCGCTGGGTTTCCGGGCACGCCGCCATTTTCGCCATATCCGCGGCAAAGTCGCTGCCGTGGTACTCGAAATAGGCGAATAGCAACTCTCCGTGTTCGAAGATCGAGTAGTTGCGTATATTGCACTCCGCAATCGTCCTCAAGACACCGGGCCAGACGGCTTTATGGTAGCGAAGATAATCGTCTCTGCTTTCCGGCTTCAGGCGGACGACTTGACCATAACGCTTCATGAAGGAAATCTCCTTGGTTCCGCAAAAAAATTCCGCAAACGTTCCGCACCAGTTACCTGGGCGAAGGAATTGTGCGTGGAAAGAGTGGTAAGTCTATTTTCTATGGCGACGGCCGGCCTCGCCAAAAAAAAGTCCCAATCCGCATAGTCGCCCGCTAGCTTCCGTTGATGAACGGAAGCACGGCGGCCAGGAATTCGGCCGGCTTCTCGATCGCGGGCCCGTGGCCACAGTCGGGAATGATGGACAGCTTTGCGCCCGGGATGCCTTCGGCGTAGGCACGGCCCTGCGCGAGGGGATGATCTCATCGCTGCCTCCCCAGACGACCAGGGTGGGAACAGTGATCTTGGCCAGGCGAGTGCGCACGAGTTCCGCCGCGGTTTTGGGATTTCCCCACAGCGAGCGCTCGGTGAAGCCATCGTTGGCCTTGAGGTTCATGGCCCAGGCCTCGCGGACGAACTCCTCGGTGACCCTGGATTTGTCGTGGAAGACGATGGCCACGCCGTGCGCATCGGCCAGGGTTCCAGGGATGGGGATGGGCGAGGCGGAGTTGAGGGGAGCCAGGCCCGCGGCGTCCGAGAGGATGAGCCGTTGGGGTCTGGGCAGAGCTGAGGCCGGTGTTCTCCGGGGCCAGCGACTCGATGGTGTAGAGGGCGGAAATCCATCCGCCGAGGGACTCGCCGGCGAGGGTGAACTCGTGGATGTTGAGGATACGCAGAAATTCGCCCAGGAAATCCACGTAGGTCTGGATGGAGTAGTCCATGAACGGCTTGTCTGAGCTGCCGAAACCGATCTGGTCCAGGGCAAGGACACGGTGATGCTCCGCCAAAGGCAGGAGGACATTGCCCCAGTCGAAGCGGGCCTCGCTGCCAAAGCCATGCACCAGCACGACCACGGGACCGGAGCCGGTATCGTAGTAGGCGATCTTCTGCCCGAAGACCGGAACACTAAGCTTTGCGGGCAGGCGGGACTCCGGCATCAGCAGCGGAGCGGGTGGAGGAGTTTGCGCCGTCAACCATGGGGCCAGGAGCGCGCAGGCACACAACAAGAGCAGGGCTCGGCTCATGCGATTCAACCCTCATTCCTTCGCGTGGAGATGGGTGAATCCTAGCAGGCTACGGCTGGCTTGCTGTCGTCCGAGTCCTGGTCAGGAACCGGCCGCAGCTTGGCTCCGTGAGCCCAGATCCCCCACGATAAACCAGTAGCAGAATATGCCCGCGAGCAGCACGATTGCGGCCAGCGCGAATCCGGGCGCGTAGGAACCGGTCCGGCTGATCAGGAAGCCGGTGAGCAAGGGCGCCAGGACACCACCCAGGTTGCCGGTAAAGTTCTCGAAGCCGGTCCACAGGCCCACATCCTCGGGCGGCGCGCAGCACTGCAGGATCACCAGCAGATTGCCGGTTGCGAGGCCAACCAGCGAAGCGGCGGCGAGGAGCGCGACGGCGGTGTTGGCGTTCTGCACACGGGACGCGGGAAACAGCAATAAGCCGGTAAGGAAGGCTACGGTGACAATTCCCTTGCGGGTTCGCGTTTCGTTCCAACCGTAGGCGATCAACCGGTCCGCGATCCAGCCGCCCATCGGTTCGCTGGCTCCAAAGACGAAATAAGGAAGCGCGGAGAAGAAGCCGGCGTGCAGGATGGTGAAGTGCCGCACCGTCACCAGGTAGTCCGGGAGCCAGGTGACGAACAAGTACCAGTAGTAATCGAAGCAAAAGAGACCGAGGCAGATACCGATAAGATTTCGATTGGTCAGCAACCATCGTATCTGCTGGGTTCGGTTTCGGGTTGTCGAAGCCGGCCGGGGGCGATGGCCCAGCCGTCCTCTGGTGGCCCACAGCCAGGGGATAAGCCACAACAGCGCCGCAAACCCGAGCAGCCGAAAGGTCGAACGCCAACCCAAGCGGACCAGCAGCCAGGGGATGATCAGGCCGCCGAGCACCAGGCCCATGCGCGTGCCAAAATCGAAGATGCCGCACGGCAGGCCACTCTCCGCGGGCCCGAACAACAGGCTCACAATCTTCGTTCCGCCCGGCAGGTAGATGGACTCGCCTACACCGAGCAGCATGCGAAACATGATCAGCACTCCGAGGCTGCCGGCAAAACCCGTCAAGCCCTGGCCCACGGACCACAACAGGAAAGCCGCGAAGTAGAGCCAGCGCAGGTTGAAGCGGTCGGCGGCCCAGCCGATCGGGATTTGCATGAAGGCGTACGACCAGAAGAACGCCGAAAGCAATAAGCCTTTGCTCTCCGGGCCTAGCCCCAAGTCTCTGGACAGCAGCGGCAAGGCCAGCGAGATGCTGGAGCGGTCAAGGTAATTGATCAGAGAGGCCGCGAACAATAACCATACGATCGTCCAGCGGCCGGAATGTGCGGGCGGGTTGCCGGGAATGGCAGCGGGGGCTCCGGATTGGGGTGGGCGCCTCGGCATGAGGTCAGGGGTGGATCAGGGTGAGTATACCTAGTCTGCCGATACCGTTCTCCGTAGACAAGACGCTAAGTCCTTTGTTTCACGAAGGCGCTCAGCGGATAGATTGAGCTGGGCGTAGAACTTATCCCTCAAACTGCCGGCTGAACCGGCCGACCTGCGTACATCAGGTAAAATAGGATCTCACCATGGCGAGCACAACCCAGGTCCCTGTATCTGAATATCTCAAGACCAGCTATCGTCCTGACCGTGAGTATATCGATGGTGAGCTCCGGGAGCGGAATGTGGGGAAGTGGGAACACGCGAGATACAGGCACTTCTGGTGATTTGGTTCGGTAGGCACGAAGAGCAGTGGGGTGTTCGGGTTGCGACCGAATGGCGGACACGAGTCTCCGAAACCCGTATCCGTATTCCAGACGTTGTGGTTGTCTCGCCTGGACCTCAGCCCGACGTCTTATCTTCGCCGCCGTTGCTTGTGGTGGAGATTCTTTCGCCGGACGACAGCTATGCTGACTTGCAAGATCGTTGCCATGACTACCGCCTGATGGGAATTCCGACAGTGTGGATCATCGACCCCACCACACGCACGGCGAGGATGTGCAGCGGAGATAGCTGGACAGAGACCCGCCGCCTTGAAGCGTCTGGCACAGAAATTTACGTCGAGCTTGATGATCTTTTTTCCGGTCTGAGCTTAGTAGTTGCGTAGCAGATTGGGAGGACAACCCCGGCGTCGGTCAGTTCGCCGTAGGCCGTTCCGCTCGGTCGACGACGAGCGCAGCAACCGGTCCCCTCGTCGCCTCCAGCTTCAGGCCAAGCTCTTGCTGGATAGCCTCAAAAAGAGGCGGGCTGGTAGCGGCCGCAGAGGCCGGCGGTAAGTCGCCGCCGAACTGAGTCTCGTCCGGCGCCCATTCCAGATCGAAGTCGTATCTTCCGGAAAGGCCGGTCTTGTCGACCACCGGGCGATCGAGTATGGCCCGCTGCAGCAAGGAGACGAAGTTCCCCATGGTCGCATTGCGGCCCGGCAGCACGATACGCTGCGGATAGACCACACCCGGGCCCACGACCACAGGCTCATCGGGACCCGCAGCGCTTGCTTTGAGCTTGGGCCCGTTCTTTGCCACCTCCAACTCGTAGATCGAAAACTCTTTTTGTTCGCGATGAAACGTGAGCTTGAACCTATCGCCAGCAGACTTCGCAGCATCGACATCTGCTCATCATGGTTGGGCCGGACTTCACCCGGCGTCACGGCAAGAATGTCGTAGTGGTCGGAGCTCATCCATGCCGGACCACCAGAGATGGTTCGCGGATTGAGATCGTAAGCAGCCGCGATCAGCAACTTCAGCGTGTAGTCCTTCTCGACAAACCGACTCGTACCCTGCATGGTAATGAAGCGGCCGCTCTTTGGCTTGAATCACCGGCTTGACGGTCGCCACTTCAAATGCGTCGAATTTCGGGCGCGAGGCCGGGGACTGAGCCAGCATTCCGCAAGCGAAAACCGCCAGCGCGGCAAATGCGATCCGTCGAACCATAACACTCCCCCTGTCCAGGCAAGATGCAGGTGCAGCCATTCTCACACAGCCCAAACTGACCCCCCGGGCGCCAGAGGAAAGAGGTATATGTTTGCAGCAAAAATTATCCCTATCAGGAGAACGCGCATGAGCCAACCCCCAAGCTTTCCCAACCGCAGGCGATTCGTCAGCGGAGCCGCGGTCGCCGCGGGACTTTGCGGCTTCAACCTTCTCACCCCGCTGGCCCGGGCCGCTGGCACTACGACTGCCGCCGACCTGCTCGTCATCCAGCCCCAGACCCCGGCTATACACCCCAGATCGGAACCCTCGTCTCCATGCTGACCTACATGCAAACCGCGGTCTTCGGTTTCGTGAAAGGCCTCAGCCAGGCGGATCTCGACTACCTCTTCGACGGCAACGCCAACACCATCGGAGCCCTCCTGCTGCATCTCGCCGCTACCGAAACCTACTACAGCATGAATACCTTCGAGAACAAGAACTGGGATTAGCTGGTCCGACGACATCGGGAGAACGGGAACCCGGCCATGAACCTCGGCGACGCCGGCCGCAAGACGATCAGAGGCCACGACCTCCGACTACTACCTCAACACCCTCAACGAAACCCGCGAACACTCCCTCGCCGAATTCAAGAAGCGGCGATGATTCCTGGCTCCTCCACGGAGCGAGACCGAGCAGTTTGGCAAAGAAAAAAGTAAACATCTACTGGAAATGGTTCCACGTCTGCGAACACGAATCGCATCACGCCGGACAAATCGCGTTTCTCGGCAAAACGCCTCCCCGGAGCCAAGCCCACCCATGAAGGTTAAGCAACCATTGTTCCCGCCATGAACAACTGCCCATCTTCGGACAGGCGGGTCCGATTGTGGCCAGAGCCCTGGACTAACTGCCTGATGGAACATAGCGGGTTCGCTGTCGTATCTGGCAATGGAATTGCTCCAGGACTAACGCGAGGAATCTCAATGCCGTCTCTATTGCGTGACCTGCGCATCGCCACGCGCGAACTGTTGAAGTCGCCGGGATTTGCGGTCACCGCGGTGCTGATGCTGGCGCTGGGCATTGGCGCGACCACGGCGATCTTCTCGATTGTCGAGGGAGTGTTGCTGCGGCCGCTGCCGTTTCCCCAGCCCGACCGGCTGATGGTGCTGGCGGACATTCTGCAGGGCGCGGACATCGGCGGGAACGGCGAGGCGGGAGTGACCGTTCCCGACATTCGCAACTACACGCGCGACACGCACGGCTTCAGCAGCCTGGGCGGATATCAGGCAGACGGGCTATGAACTCTCCGGCATGGGCGAGCCGGCGCGGTGAATGCGTCGCGGATGACCGGCGGGGTATTTCCCGGCGCTGGGCGTCGCGCCGCTGATGGGCCGCGTCTTCACGCGCAGGAAGACGAGCAGCATCAGCAGGTGGCGGTGCTCAGCTACTCCACGTGGCAGAGCCGGTTTCATGGCGACGCGGATATTCTGGGAAAGAAGATCCTGCTCGACCGCAAGCCCTATGTGGTGATCGGCGTGATGCCGCGCAATTTCGAGTTCCCGCTGGTGCCCGGCCATTTGAACCGCAGCGAGCTGTGGGTGCCGATGAGCTTTACCGAGCAGGAGCTGTCGCCGACCGGCTCGGCCAACTGGAGCTACCAGATGGTGGGCCGGCTGAAGCCGGGAGTTACTGCGGAGCAGGCCGTGAGCGATGCGGAGCGAGTGGCGCAGGAGACGATGCGCAACTATCCGGCGTTCATGGCCGGCTTCACATTCGCCCGGTGGTGCGGCCGCTGCAAGAGGAGACGGTGGAGCAGGCGCGTCCGCTGATGCGGACGCTGTTTCTGGCGGTGGCCGTGGTGCTGCTGATTGCCTGCGCGAACCTGGCCGGGCTGCTGCTGGTGCGGGCGATTCGCCGGCAGCGGGAGGTGGCGGTGCGCCTGGCGCTGGGCGCGCGGGCGGCGACGCTGCTGCGGCAGGCGATTCTGGAGAGCCTGGTGTTGAGCGTTACCGGCGGCTGCTGGGACTGGTGCTGGCGGCGGTCGCGCTCAGAGTGCGGCTTGAGCCTGCTGCCGGAGACGCTGCCGCGCATCAACGAGATCGGGCTGGATTGGCATGGTGGTGGCTTTTGCGCTGGTGCTGGCGGTGCTGACGGGAGTAATTTGCGGACTGGCTCCGGCGTTTGCGGCGATCCGCACGAGCGTGAACGACACCCTGAAGGAAGGCGGACGCACCGGCACCTCGGGCGGCGGCCATGCGCGGCTGCGTTCGGCGCTGGTCATTGCGGAGATTGCGGTCGCGCTGGTGCTGCTGACGGCGTCGGGGCTGCTGTTGCGCAGCTTTGAGAAGATGCGCGAGGTGGACCTCGGCTTTCAGCCCGACCACACGCTGGTCGCCGCCTACGGTCTGCCGCGGAAGCAGTATGCGACCCAGGCCTCCGTCGACGAATTCAACCACGAACTGCTGCGGCGCCTGCAGCAACTGCCCGGCGTGAAGGCCGTGGGGCTGACGTCATTTCTGCCCGCCTCGGGCAACAACAGCAACAGCGCTTTTGTGGCCGAGGGTTATGTGCCGCCGAAGGGCGCAGGAATGGATCTTGCCACCACCATTGAGGTGCGAGGGCGATTACTTCCGCGCGATGGGGATTCCGCTGCTGCACGGACGGTTCTTCACGCCGGCCGACAAGGCAGGCGCGCAGCTGGTGGTCGATTGTGAACCACAAGCTGGCGGAGCAATCCTGGCCGGGGCAGGACCCGATCGGCAAGCGGCTGCGGATCGGCACGCAGTCGATGCAGACGCCGTGGGCGACAGTCGTGGGCGAAGTGGCGGACGTAAAGGAGAGCTCTCCCGACGTGCCGTCGAAGCAGCAGTATCTACATGACCGATTGACCAGGCCGAGACGATGGCGGGTCGCTGGCGCATCGCCGACGGACCTGAATGGCAACGGCGGATACATCGCGCTGCGCACGGCCATGCCTCCGGAGCAGATGGAGAACGCGTTGCGCGCGACGGTGCGCTCCATCGATCCGCAGTTGCCGTTGACCCAGGTGCAGACGATGGAGCACGCGATCTCCGACAGCGAGGCGCCGCGGCGTTTCAACACCGCGCTGATCTCGTCCTTTGCCGCGATCGCGGTGCTGCTGGCGGTTCTGGGCATTTACAGCGTCATCGCGTTCTCGGTCGCGCTGCGGGTGCAGGAGATGGCGATCCGCATGGCGCTGGGCTCGCAGCGCTCAGGGATCGTCGGATTGGTTGTTCTTTCGGGAGCGAAGCTGGCGCTGGTCGGCTGCGCCATTGGACTGGCCGGGGCCTTGGCCGCTTCGCATCTATTGCGCTCGTTTCTGTTCGGGGTGAGCGCGGTCGATCCGCTGGTGCTGACGCTGGCTGCGGCGTTATTGCTGCTGCTGACCCTGGCTGCGTCACTGCTGCCGGCGCGCCGCGCCGCAACCGTCGACCTTACACAGACGTTACGGGCGGAGTGATCCTTTCAGGTTCGCTGCCGATGCAATTGATGTCGCTGAATCCTTGAGAATGGTGCTGATTTCGTGCGAGGGCTGCAGCTTGCTCGGCGAACGAGAAGGTACCGTGTTGCTTCATCTCCCGGGCGCCGCGGAGAAAGGCGCCGAGCGCGGCGCGCGCAAGAGCGCTGCCGACGCTGATGCGCTTGACTCCAATTGCGCTGAGCTCGTCACGGGTGAGTTGAACACCAGCAAGCCCCATGAGCACATTGACCGGGCGGTCGACGGCGCGCACCACGGTGGCAATATCCTGCATGCTGGTCAGACCGGGCGCGTAGAGTACGTCTGCCCCCGCCTCCTGATAGGCCTGGAGGCGCCGGATGGTGTCGTTCAGATCAGGATTGCCGGCAATGAAGTTCTCAGCGCGGGCGGTAAGAGTGAAGGTGAATGGGAGCCTGCGCGCCTTTTCCGCGGCGGCACGGACGCGGTCTGCCGCATACTCGATCTCATAGATGGGAAGGGCCGGGTTCCGAGTGAAATCTTCGATGGACCCACCGACAACGCCGGCGGCAGCCGCGAGCCCGATGGTCTCGGCTACGAAGCCGGGGGCGTTGCCGTATCCGTTCTCGAGGTCGGCGCTGACTGGCAGTGGAGTAGCAGCCGCGATGGCGCCGACGTGCGCCAGCATCTGTTCGCGAGCGATCGCTTGATCCGGCTTTCCGGCGGAGAAGGCGTAACCGGCGCTGGTGGTGGCCAGCGCCTCGAAGCCCAGATGGGCCAGTATGCGGGCGGTGCCGATGTCCCACGGGTTAGGGATGATAAATGCGCTCTCACGCTCATGGAGCTCACGAAAAGCCTTCCCTTTTTCAGCCTGCGTTGCCATGTCGCCTCACGTTCTAGTGGTAAGCGTTGAAGGCAGGTCTCCATCGACCACCTCCACGAAGTTTCTTTCCTCACGCAGGATAAAGCGTTTGCTTTGCGCTGCGGCTAAATTCTCGCGCTGCAGCCTCCGGTTTCACAGGCTGAGGAAAAACTCCCGCTTTGAGGAGAGGCTATCCCTCAGGGGCTTAAAGCCGGGTTCATTTCGAAGCTGCAGTTCCACCCGATTGGGTTTCTTAGGACAACGGGTGCGAATCGATTTACCCCGCTTTTGATATAGTTTGGCGCATGCGTCCCCCGGACGTTCCTCAGAACCTCAAACGAAGAATTCTCAAAGATGCGCTTCGCGACAATGAGGAACGCGATGCCGCCTTCCGGCGCATTATTCGTTCCATCCCTAGGGGGAAGGTTTCTACATACGGCAAGGTCGCCGCTGCTGCAGGCTATCCGTTGTATCACCGGGCCGTGGCTAGACTGCTGCAAAGGAACCGCTCCATGGATTACCTTGGCAGCGCATCGTGGGCGCCGGCGGCGAGATCAAACTGCGGGTGAGGCTGCCGCTAACAGCGGCTGCGGCTCGGCATGAGAGAGTCGGGTTTCGCGGCAGGCGCGTGAACATGGAGCTCGACGAGCACATCCTTCGCAGTTGGGAGACGCTCGACCCTATCCCCGGCGCCCTGCATTCGAGGTACTCACGCGCAAAAAGCCCAAGACCCAAGGCCGGTTTCGCTGAGGGGTCAGTGTCGCGCCCTTTTGCTGCATGCCCGGATACCAGGAGCGCACGGCGAGAATACGTGATTTGACGTTGGGCGCACTGTAGTAGCCCACGGTGCAGTTGAGGCGGAAGAAATAAGCATCCCCGGCTTTGGCAGGATGTTTTCCTTCGATGCCGTCCATGCCTCCGCCTGCCACCATGTCTCCATGACCACTCAACACCAGGTAGATCTCCTCTTCACGCTCGTGATGGTGGGGAAAGTTCGTGCCACCCGGCGCAATCTCCATGAGAAAAAGGCTGGTCAGCACATGGCCGGCTGCCAGGCGGTCGCGCTTGCTGTCGATATCTCCCATCAGCAGCCGGTAGAGAGTCGAAGAGGATGGCCATTCACGAGACCCGTGGGCACATCCTCGATGTTGGCTTTTAAAGGGTGCGGCGGGGGTTGGGTTTTTTCAAATCCCTGGGTGTGAAAACCCATAACCACCACCGTCAGCGGCGAGCCGGAACGGTTACTTAGCGTATGCGGAATCGTCGACGGAAGATAGAGATAGTCTTCTTTGTCAAGGGACACGATTTCATTTCCGTATTTCACCGCGCCCTTTCCGTCGAGGACAACGTAGACCTGGTCTTCGTCTGGATATTGAACCGCGGCGCAGGCGCCCTTGGGGTCGATCACCGCCTCGCCATAACGAGCGATTCCGACAACAATGGAAGTATCCGCGTCTCCCTGGCCAAACAGAGGCTTGTAATGGCAAGTCGCCGTCGTGAGATCGGATTGTTCTCGCTTTCACCGAGAAGTATCGCGATAGAGAAAGGTTGGATCGATCTTGCGCTCGTCCGCATGCAGCCCAGGGGCACAGAAGATACCTGCGAGCAGACCGATAAATACGGCAGCGTGCCGTTTGCGTACAGCGGTCGCGATGGTGTAGACCGGAGCCAAGGATCCTTTCCGTGGTTTTCTCCCAAGGAAAACCACTCCTCATGATCTTTATCAGGCCACAGTAATTGCGAAACCGCTTTGAGATCCATGAGCGATTACCTCTACGTATCGCGATCAAAACAAGTCGCACGCGCGTTGGGCAGCGCCCTCACCCGATTCCAGGCCAGGCAGCCGATAAAGGTCAGGGAAACCTGATCGCAAGCATCCGGTTCGCGAGCGGCGCCCAAAACCCGGGTCGCTCGCGGATTCGGGAAGCAACTGGGACCTATTTATAAGTGGCGATTGAGCGAAGCAGTTCATCGTGGTGCGCTGAGACGTCTATCATGGACTCGAATGCCGTCCCGCCCAGCGGGTTGGCCTTCAGGGCCTCGCGCAGCGCCGCGTTGACTTTGTCCAGCCCTTCCGCGCTGGCCGCAAGATAAACGATCACGAACATGCCGGGTGATTCGGTGTGAATCGCCTGGGTGTCAACCTCGTACTCGTGAAGCGTGCCGTCAGCCTCCAGTTTCTCCAGCAGCGGTACAGCCAGGCCCTTGCTGAGCGTATCCACCGCGTCCTCCGCTGCGTCGGGTTTTAATCTGTAGAACGCCGCGTAGGTATACCCATCCTTCCACGATCCGGCCGCGATGGCCGAGGCGTTCACCGGCGTGCGCCCGTACGCCCGGGCCTGGTTCCACGCGGGCGTGGTCACCATCGGCGGCGCCAAGATGGCCAAGTCGGCCGGCAACCTGATCCTGCTCGACGACCTGCTGGCAAAGTACCCGGCCGGTGCGGTGCGGCTGATGATCCTGGACCGGCCCTGGGGGGAGAGCTGGGACTACCGGCCAGCCCTGCTCGACGCCGCCGCGACCCGGCTGGACACCCTCTACCAGGCGGCCGCCCGGAACGCGCCGCCCGACCCGGCCGCCGTCGACGCGCTGCGCCAGCTACTCGCCGACGACCTGAACATCACGGCCGCGCTCGACCTGGCCGTCGAAGCCGGCGGCGCCGCCGCCCGCACCCTGGCCAACGTCCTCGGCCTCGGCTAAGGCGCCGGGGACGGCAGAGCCGCGCCCACGCGCTGGCAACGGCTCAGTTGATCACGCCGGCGCCGGGCGCCGGGGCCCGCCGGCCTGCCGCGCGGCTCGGGAGTAGGTTTGCGTGGCGGCGCTCGACATCTGATTCCGAGGAGGGGCCATGCAGCTCGCCGAGCTGGCGCACGCCTGCGTCCGCTGGACGCCGGCGGCGAGATCCTGGTCATCGACCCAGGTGCGTTCGGCGGCGCGGACGCCCTGGACGGAGCGAACGCGGTCCTGGTCACCCACGAGCACTTCGATCACGTGGAACCGGACACGCTGCGCGCCGCGATGACCGCCAACCCGGGCCTGCGGCTGTGGGCGGCCGCCCCGGTAGCCGGCCAGTTCGGCGACTCGGCGACCGGGTCAGCGGGGTCCGGCGCGGCGAGACTTCACCGCCGCCGGGTTCAGCATGCACGTGTACGGCAAGCACCACGCGATGATCCACCCCGACCTCCCGGGCGTTGCGAACGTCGGGTACCTGGTGGACGGCGAGGACTCCACCCCGGCGACTCCTACACCGTGCCGGAAGACCCGGTGAACACGCTGCTCGTGCCCATCAGCGGGCCCTGGTTCAGCACCAGGGAGATGATCGACTACGTCCGCGCGGTGGCGCCACGCCGAACGTTCGCCGTCCACGACGCGCTGCTGTCTCCCGTCGGCCTGAACGTGACGGCGATGTTCACCGGCCTCGCCGCCGGCCCGAAGAACGCCTCCTACACCTGGTGGAACCAGGCAGCACCGTCGACCTGTCGCCCGCCACGCCAATCCTCAGCCCCGCCGTTCGTGATCCTGAAGCCCCGTCCGTCGCTATCGAGGACAAAGCTTCAGGATCATGGAACCACCAGCGGTGGGGCATGTGATGCCAAGTGTGAAATCCTCGACCCCGCCGACCTGGGCAACCGCCTGGTCATCGAGTGGACCGCCGACCTGTCACAGGCCAACCCCAAGCCCACTGCCCCAAGAGTAACGCCGACGAGCCACACGCCCAACAGCCCGCTCGGACGGCAGCGTGGCCAAGCCCGCCACCCGGCCAGGCCGCCAGAAACCAGCCCCGGGCCCATGGCGGCCCACCTGCCCCGCCACGGCCCGTAGCGTCAGCGCCGTAACCGACCGGCCCACCGCGCCAGCCCCAGGCTGAGCATGTGCACACCCTGCCGGATTACCCGCCATCCGTCCGCCGCCCCCGCCGAAGGCAGTAAGGCGGCCTCCGGCCGACAGCCTCTTGATCGGCCCGTCCACGCCGGTCCCGCCGTAGCCGACCGCCCACCGCTCCCGGCCACAACACCCCAACTGCGCGCCCTACAGGCGCGGGTACTCCCCTGCCAACACCTCCTGTTGTCATGAATGGCCAACTGCCTGAACCGTCCCGGCTTTCGTGATACTTCCGAAGTTGGGAAGGAAGCACGAACGATGCCGGTCAAGTACAACCAGGAGACCAAGGCCAAGGCGATCCGGCTGGTGCGTGGCCGTAGCACTCTGAAATGGCCCCACTGTACTCCTTTGATCTGGCCCCACCGGGGGCGGTCGCGGTGGTGGTGCAGCACGCTGATTTGGCCCCACCGGGTGGAAGCGGCGGCGACACGCCGGGTGGTTGCGGGGCGGATGGGATGCCCGGGTGGATCGTTGATCACATCGGGTGTTCCTGCGCTTCGGGTGGGGCCGGGATGGGGCCGGCGAGAGTGGAGCTGTTCGCGGCGATTCGTTTTGACTGGCAGCGCAACCAGATGTCGGTCCGGGCGCTGGGCCCGCAAGTACGACGTGCACCGGCGGACGGTGCGCCAGGCGATCGCCTCGGCGGTCCCGCCGGGCCGCAAGGCCCCGGAGCGGCAGGCCGTGGTGCTGGACCAGGGTCCGTGAGCTGATCGATGGCATGCTGCGCGAGGACCTGGCCGCGCCGCGTAAGCAGCGGCATACCGCCAAGCGGGTCTTCGAGCGGCTGTGCGATGAGCACGGTGCGGTCGTGTCGTATTCGTATGTGGCCAAGTACGTGGCCCGCCGCCGCGCTGAGATCACCGCGGAGGACCGCGCCCGCGCTGAGGGCCTGGCCGGGTTCGTGCCGCAGGCCAAGGACCCGGGCGTGGAGGCTGAGGTCGACTTCGGCGAGGTGACCGTGTGCCTGGACAAAGCGGCCCGGTGCTACATGTTCGCCTTCCGCCTGTCGTGCTCGGGGAAGGCCTAGGAGGCGTATGCCAGCCAGGCGCAGGAGGCGTTCCTGGAAGGCCACGTGGCGGCGTTCGAGGCGTGCGGCGGGGTGCCTGCCGGGCATATCCGCTACGACAACCTCGACCCCGGCGGTCGCCAAGGTGCTGACCGGGCGCAACCGCACCGAGACCCAGCGATGGCTATCCTTCCGCGCCCACTACGGGTTCGAGGCGTTCTACTGCCTCCCCGGCCAGGAAGGCGCGCATGAGAA
>CAWIBI010000049.1:0-6518 GCA_963834205.1 uncultured Acidobacteriaceae bacterium
CACGCTGACCCTTGCCCGGCAACTTTCAGACAAGAAGTGGACTAACCGCGCCCTGGGAGAGCTTGGCATTAACACGTTCCTGGAGGGCGACAGGAGGACGGGGCCTAGCTTGTCGGAAGGGCATTTTTTCGGAGCTGGGAGGTTGCAAAAGCTTCAGACATCGCGGTTGCTTCCAACAGGACGCGACATACCACCGCCGTTCCGCCCTCTCAATGTTTCCAATTGAGTAAAACCCATCAGTTCTCGTAGCGCAGAGTTTCAGAGGGGTTTGTGTGCGTGGCGCGAACAGCAGGGAGTGTTGTTGCTGCTGCGGCCACAACCACCACGAATATCGTTGCGGCGGCCAACGATTTCGGATCCTGCGGCGAAATGCCGTAAAGCAGCGAGCGAATCGCGGGTCCACCAATCACAGCGCCCGTGAGGCCCATTGCAACCCCCACTGCCGTCATGGCGAGAGTCTGGCCTGCGATCAGCTTTCCAATATGCAAGGGCTGCGCGCCAGCGCCATCCGAATTCCGATCTCGCGCCGCCTCTCGGTTACAACGTACGCAAGCAATCCAAAGATTCCCGCGCCGACGAGCAGCGCCGCGATGGCACCGAACAGGGAAGCAAGCGCTGCCGTCAGTCGCTCACTGGCGATACTGTCGTCGACCTCTTGAGCCAACGTATGAACTTCGAGGAAAGGCAGGGTGGGACTAACGGAAGCCAAAACTTTCCGGACTGGTTCAATAATTGCGTCGGGTCGCATGCGGGTACGCACGTTCAACACAAGCTGGCTAAAGTTGGTATCGAGCGTGTAGAAGGTTGGGATGATCGGCTCGCGCAGCGACCGGTATTTAGCATCGCTCACCACGCCGATAATTTCGTACTTTCCGCGCGCCACACCCTCCAAGCCGTCCGGGCCGAACTGCTTGCCCACCGCACTCGTATCCGGGAAAAACCGCTCCGCGAATGCTTGGTTCACCATAGCCATCAGTGGCCCCGCCTGCTTTGGTACTGGGGCATCATCGGGGATGAAATCGCGGCCAGCTAGAATGTGCATTCCCATCGTGTCGAAGTACTCCGGCGACACATAGTTAAAGCTGGTGTTCAAGAAATCGGCGCGTGTTATCTTCTGTCCTGCCGGTGCGACAGTCAGACCTAGTCCGCGATCGCGCATCACGCCTCTTGAGGCCGTAGCGACAGAAACCACGCCGGGCATCTCGCGCACCCGCTCGGTAAGTGTTCTTAGAAACCCGGCCGTCGTCCCGGTTTGGCCGGTCAGGTCGAGCGTGAACGTCGCGATGTGGTCGCGATCGAACCCCGGATCTGTCTGCTGCAACCTTTGGAACGTGCGGACGAAGAGACTCGCGATCGCCAGCAAGAACGTGCATAGCGCAATTTGAAAAGCAATTAAAGCCTGCCGCCCACGCCAGCCATGACTCGATCGCACGGCCCGGAGAAGGCTGTCGAGATTCGACCGGAACACGGCAATGGCCGGGCTGAGACTGAAAAGCAGCATCGTGACCAAGGACAGAGCGAGCAAAAACAGGAAAACCCGCCAGTTGATGCCCACATCGACCGATAGCGGAACGAGCGAACTAGCAAGATCCCGGATCGGCGGTAATGAACGCACGGCCAGAGGCATCGCCGCAAGGGCAATCAACAACGCGCCCGCCGCCCCCAAAGCCGCGAGCAGGAAGCTCTCTGCGAGCACCTGCCGTACCAGGCGGAATCGCGTTGCGCCGACCGCGAGCCGCACCGCGATCTCGTGCTCTCGTGCGGCGGCTCGGGCCAGCAGAAGCCCGCCCACATTAATACAGATAATGAGAACAAGAAGGCCCGCAGACGCCATCACCATCTTCAGTACGTTGCCATAACGATCGCGAAGGACGGATACACCTCGCTCCAGCGGTTCAAGTCCCATACCGCGGCTGACCATCTCCGACGCGGCTTGCGAGGACCGCTTCTCAACGTTCTGATAATAGTCCTTCATCGTGGCCTGCCAGAGTGACCGGCATTCCGCCTCCGCCTGCAACCGTGTAAATCCCGGTTTCAGTCGCCCCGCCAACTCAAACCGAGTCTGGTCACGGGTGAAGTTCACCAGGAGAAGGAACGCGCTTAGAGGGATGCGCAGGTCGGGGGCCGTGTCAAGCGTGAATCCATTGAAATCACGGGCCAACACACCGACGATGACAAAACGATGGCCATTCACCAGAACGGTTCGCCCGTTTACTACACCCGTGTCGCCTCCCAAACGCCGCCGCCAGAAGCCGTAACTCACAACGGCTGGGGGCGTGCCCGGACTCTCGTTTGCGTCGCCGGGCAAGAGCACCCGGCCATATAATGCCCGTACGCCCAACGCCTCGAAGAATTCTGGCGTTATGGCTTGTATTGTGATCTCTTCTGCAGGTTCAGGATCAGTTAGAGCAAAGTGCATGTACTTCCCTGTCTCTCCAAATGTGGCCGCGAGAGTTGTCGCATGGTCGTGCAGGGCTTCGTAGTAGGGATACGGGAAGTCGCTGTGGGTTCCCATCTTTGGAGTGTCCTGCACCATCCTCACTAACTCTTCGGGATGGCGCACCTGTAGCCGCCGGAGAAACGCGACGTCGTACAAGCTGAATAACGCCGTAGTTGCGCCAAGCCCCAGGGAGAGAAGCCCCACAATCAGGAGCGCCAATCCAGGGTTCCTGGCCAGCATCCGCAGGCTTAAGCGCAAGTCGCTCACGATCCTCCATTCATTTCTGACCGGTCTGCGTAAGGAGGCTTATCGACTGCTGGAGAAGCGCTACAGCGTCTTCCTTCTCTAGAGAGTCTCCCGCTGTCGTTCCTGAACAAGAAGTCATACAAAACTACTTCATGAGCGCGGGAGATCGAACGAGTAACACGATTAACGTGCATGTGGACGTAATTGACCGCGTGTTCACGAATATTATGACTCAGTCGGGTGGTTTGCTCAAGGGATTGAAGTCTTCGGATGACAGCCGCCATGCGGTCGAGTGAAGTTCGAATGCCTCGAGCGCCACCTCCATCGATTTACGTAAGGTGGTTCTGCGATCTGCCGAAGCGAAGTCCCTAACGGCGCCGGGCTTGTGCCGGATTCGAGTGGCTGGCCATCCCCCAGGATAGGCCCTCTGCTTCTTGGGACAATACACCAGCCTGACGGTCCTCCTAGAGGCCCTTCTGGGAGGTTATCATGCGCTGTAGCCTGGCAAGCGATCCTCAATTTACTTGACTCACCTCTACAAGTCCCACCCGACGAAGTTTCTGTTTGACAACCAACATACCCTAGTTTAGTCTAGGCATCTGCGAGAAGAGCTTTTGGGAGTGTGACCAATGAAAAAGCCAGACCAGCGAGGTCTGTTCCCGGGTGCGCTGGAAATGATGATTCTCCGAACTCACAAGCGGCAGCCCTTGCACGGCTACGCCCTCGTTCAACACATCAAGCGTACGTCCAACGATTTGCTTCAGATCGAAGAAGGTTCGCTCTATCCAGCCCTCCAGCGCCTTCTCAAGGAGGGATTGGTGAGGGCGGAGTGGGGTGTGTCTTCCACCCGCCGCCGTGTTCGGACTTACAAGTTGACGCCGGCGGGCGCGAGGCATCTGGACCGCGAGGTGTCGAGCTTTGAGCGCATGCTGGAAGGCATAACGCGAGTGTTGGCACCGGCTGAATCATGAATTGGATCAAGCAACTGTTTTCACGCCGCCGTCTCTACCGCGATCTCTCGGAAGAGATTCAAGAGCATCTTGAAGAGAAGATCGACGAACTGGTGACGGGCGGTATGTCTCGGGAAGAAGCCACCACCGCTGCCCGGCGCGAGTTCGGCAACGTGACTCTGCTTGAGGAACGCGGCCGCGAGGTGTGGCAGTGGCCGTCCCTCGGGAGCTTTCTCGCTGATATTCGCTACGGGCTGCGAATGCTACGCAAGTCGCCCGGCTTCACCGCAGTTGTCACGTTCACGCTGGCACTCGGCATCGGCGCCAATGCGGCCATTTTTGGTCTGATCGACGCGATTCAATTGCGGCCGCTACCCGTCTTTGATCCAGGTGAGCTGGTCGAGTTGTGGACGGTCGTTCCCAATCACGAGAACTTCCTGTTCTCCGTTCCAATGGCTAGCGAAATCGCGCGTGACTCAAGCGTATTCTCCAGCGTGGCCCTCTGGAGTACTCCGGTCGTGCCCCTGGAGGTCGATGGCGAATCCGCGCCGGGCGCTCTTGGCGAGGTCTCCCCAGACTACTTTCGAACACTTGGCGTGCGACCGTTACTCGGTCGCCTTTTCGACCCGGAAGACTTCAAGGCCGGAGCAGGAACACCTGGAGACTTAGCGGTAATCGGTTACGGGTTCTGGCAAGCGCGTTACGGTGGTAGTCCCGCTGTGGTGGGCAAGACGCTGAAGATCAACGGTCATCCGCACACGATCATCGGTGTCACTCCGAAAGGCTTCTTCGGTGTGATGGTCGGCGTATCGATGGACGTTTGGGCGCCGCTCGCTCCGCCACGGACGAGCGAGGAAGCACTTCGCAGCCGCCAGAACCAGGCCTATTGGCTTACCGCGCGTCTCCAGGCCGGCATGAGCGTGGCAAAGGCCAGGGCAGAAATGGAAACGCTTTGGCCACGGGTTCTGCAATCGACAATTCCCGTTCAGGCGAATGCTGAGCAAAGAGGTCAGTTCCTGAAACAGCGCATCAGGATCGAACCGGCGGCGGCGGGATTCCCGGCAACCTCGCTGTTGCAGTTTGAGCGGCCCGTTTGGGTGTTGATGGCCGGTGCCGGACTGCTTCTTCTCATTGCCTGTGTAAACCTGGCCAGTCTTCTGGCGGCACGGGCAGCCAGTCGGCTGCGCGAGATGGGCATCCGGGTCGCCCTGGGAGCCACCGGGTGGCGGCTCACACGGCAAGTCATGACCGAGGGCGCCCTGCTGGCCGTCGCTGGCGTCATCCTGGGGTTGCCACTTGCCTATGGAGCTAGCGGCATGTTGGTCCGTTTCGTCTGGACCGGCTTCTTTCCGGTTGCCCTCAATCTCAAACCTGATTGGCGAATCCTGTTGTTTACGGGGGTGGTGGCGTGTCTCACCGGCATCCTGTTCAGCCTTTTGCCAGCGTGGCTAGCGCGGCGGCAGGACCCAGCCCCACTCATGCGCACCCCGCAGCATTCCAGTAGAGGTAGCGGAGCCTGGAAAGCTGGCAAGATGCTGATAGGGGCTCAAGTGGGGCTCTCGCTAGTGCTCATCGTGGGCGCAAGCCTGTTCAGCAGGAATCTGGCCGGGCTGCGTTCGCTCGATCTGGGCTTTGACCCTGACAAAGTTCTGGGTCTCTGGCTCCAGGGAAAGCCCCGGGGCCACAAAAACTTCAACGGCGCCTCCTACTACCGCGCCTTAATCGACGGACTGGCTCGTCTACCGGGTATCCGTTCTGTCAGTCTCTCCAGAAATGAGCCGATCTGGCGGGTGAGCGTCAAGCGGACAGCACCGGTCTCCCGCGGCTCCGCGGAGAACCCTACTGACAGCCGCGTTGAGGCGGATGAGCACACGATCTCGCCGAGCTTTTTCGCCACTATGGGCGTCCCCGTGCTTCAGGGGCGCGACCTTAGTTTTCATGATGACCAGCATGCGCCCGCGGTCGCAATCGTCAGCCGAAGCCTCGCCCAGCGATTCTTTCCCACAGGGGATGCCGTGGGCCAATCGATCACGGTGACGTCCGATACCGGCAAACAGAGC
Organism: uncultured Acidobacteriaceae bacterium; assembly: GCA_963834205.1. Taxonomy (GTDB): domain Bacteria; phylum Acidobacteriota; class Terriglobia; order Terriglobales; family Acidobacteriaceae; genus PALSA-350. The sequence goes on from CAWIBI010000049.1 coordinate 5,697, forward strand.
CTTCGAATCGTCGGAGTGGTCAATGATGCCAATCTCTTCTATGTTCGAAATCATAGACCGTTGGCGTTCTACGTGCCTTTCTTCCAGCAGTCAAACCCGATATCTGCCTACATTGAAATCAAAACGTACGGAGATCCAGGAACAGTTCTCGAAGCGGCCCGTCAGCGGATCGAAGCCTCCGGACAGGAGTACGTCCTCTTCTCTGAAACCCTAACGCAGGCCGTAAGTAATTCGCTCGCAAACGATCGCGTTCTAGCGCTGCTCTCAGATGCTTTCGGCGGTCTGGCGCTCCTCTTGCTGGCCATCGGGCTGTACGGGCTGATGGCATATTCCGTGGCCGGACGTACAGCCGAGATCGGTGTGCGCATGGCTCTGGGGGCCGAAATGAGTAACATAGTGCGCCTGATCCTCTCAGATTCGCTGCGTTTGATCGCGATTGGGGTGGCCGTCGGCCTGCCGGTTGCCCTCGGTATTCGAGGCTGCTTTCTAAGATGATGTTTGACCTCTCGCCCGCCGATCCTGTAGCGCTCACAGTCGCGTTAGCAATTGTGGTAGGGACCGCGCTGCTTGCAGCGTACCTCCCGCGCGCCGGGCCACGAAGGTTGATCCCATGGTGGCGCTGAGATATGAGTAGGGCGCCGTAGGCATCGCGTTAAGTTGACCGTATCGGTTGCGTGTTTTGGGCGCTTAGGTCCACCGGGTGAATCATGAACCGGATCAGGCAACTGTTTTCGCGCCGCCGTCTCTACGGCGATCTCTCCGAAGAGATTCAGGAGCATCTTGCGGAAAAAATCGACGAACTGGTGGCGGCTGGCATGTCTT
>CAWIBI010000050.1:0-8302 GCA_963834205.1 uncultured Acidobacteriaceae bacterium
AGCATACGTTGGTAAATTCGACGGCTTGCCTCGATTGCAGCCACGATATCGCCGAGGCCCGCGGTCGTAAGCACCAGGCTCGCTGCGGCCTTCGCTACGTCCGTTGCATTGGCCACGGCAATACCTGTCTCGGCCTGCTTCAAGGCAGGCGCATCATTCACGCCGTCGCCCGTCATGCCGCAGATATGGCCTTGCGACTGCGCGACGCGAACCAACGCCACCTTGTCCTCTGGATACACACCGGCAAAGATGTCACAGTCGCCTAGCTGGATCGAATCGAAGGCACGTGAGTTCCCCGTTTGGCACAGACGGTTGCCTATACCAACCGTTTCGGCTACGGAAGCTGCTGTGGCAGAGGAGTCGCCCGTGATCATCACCACGCGACACCAAGGTTATGCAGTCGTCCCACCAACTCCTTTGAGTCGGTTCGCGGCGGATCCTCGAACCCAATCAGGCCGGCGAGGCTCAAAGCTTGCCCCACGGTCCCGAAGGCTACCGCGATCACTCGATAACCTTTGCCTGCCAATCTCTGTAAATCTGTCTGCCATGCAGAGTTGGGCATCGCCTTCGCAACTACGGAAGCTGGATAGCCCTTCACCACATGCAACGCTCCGCCGTTGTCGGACGCGAAAGCTTCACTTACCTTGGTGGCAGGATCGAAGGGAAGGAACTGGGTTCTGCGCTCCGCTGAGACAATGACGCCGCTTTCGCCGCAGGATCGCAGAATTGCCAAGTCTATAGGGTCCTGGTTCCCTGCGTCGCTCGCATACGCTGCGAGGCGCATCAGCTCCGCTGCGGACGATGGCGCATATGTAATGGTTTCCTTCACAGATAATCGATTCTCTGTAAGGGTGCCGGTCTTATCGCTCAGGAGAATGTCCATCGCCGCGGCTTCCTCGATTGCCGAAAGCCGCGTTACCAGCACGCCTGCCCGGGTTAACTCCATGGAGCCAAGTGCGGTCGCTAGAGTAAAAGTAGCCGGCAGAGCTACTGGTACCGAGGCAACTAATAAGATCAACCCGAACGGTATCATCTCTTGTAGAGGTAAACCGGTCACCCAGGCGAAGACAACGAGCCCCGCCACAAGAGCAAGATCCAGGATCACAAGATATTTAACGATACGGAAGATAATCGCTTCGAGATGACTGACCGTTGTGGCCGTGCTCACCAACTCCGCTGTCTTACCGAACGATGTATTTCCCCCGGTCGCGACGACTTCGGCACTCGCCTCACCGCGGACTACCGTTGCTCCCGCGTGCGCTGTCTGGCCCCCGGCAAGATCGACGGGCTGAGACTCCCCGGTGAGTGTCGACTGGTCAACTAAAATTTGTCCATCCGCGACACGCGCGTCGGCAGGGACGATATCTCCCATACGCAGATAGATCGCATCTCCCACGACGATCTCCTGGGAGTCGATGACCTGCCACCTGCCGTCTCTCATTACACGGGCCCGTATAGGTAAGCTCTTCCGCAGCAGAGCCAACGCGTTTGCCGCTTTCCGTTCCTGCAGAAGGCTCAGGAAACCGTTGAAAAGCAAAAGTGTCCCGATGATGACCGCCTCAGCCCGTTTGCCGAGAATCAGCTCAAGTGCAATCGTGGCTTCTAGCATCCAGGGCACTGGTGCCCAGAATTTGCTTAGGAGCAGGAGGAGTGGATGGGAAACAGGTTCGGGAAGAGCATTTGGACCTGACGCGAGGAGTCTTACGTGTGCCTCATCACTACTGAGTCCCGTGGAGGCTTGTCGAAGATTCTCTGTAGATCTTCCAGGGGGAGTCCGAGATTCCTCTTTCGAGCCTTGCTTGTCCACGCAGCGATGATACTGCAATCGCCATCTGTGACTACCGCCATAGTCACAGACGGTCGCAGATGCTAAACTTGAACAAAAGAGAAATATCCCCTCTGGACACCCCTAAAGAGAAAAAAGGTTCTGCTAGAACGAGAGAGAATCTCTCTGCGGAGCACGCGTTGGCATTTACCGTGGATAGCCCTGGTCCCTCCGCCTCATAGACCACGGATCAATACTCTTTCTGAGGTTCGATGCCCCACTTGATGCCGGCCCACTCGCGCTCGTGCAAGAAATAGCAACGGTGGGATAGATTGTTGCTAACAATCAAAGGCCGCCGCTGTCATCACCTTACCCGTTAGCAGTAGATCACCAGGAAATCGAGGCAGACTATGATGCTGCGGTATGTGATGGCTTTGACAACGGGAGCGCCGTCTGCTTACACGATTCTGCATGATCACCTCTCGTTTTCGATCCCCGCGATACCTAGTATCTATCCCTCGACCTCGGTCGCCTTGCGCTCCCGTGATTCTGACTCTGGACTTCGCGGCCCCATCAAGGCCGTGTCCTCGGTTTCGTAGAAGTCCCCTTCGCAGCGTTTACTAGCTCCGCTTACGCTTTGTTCCCGCATCACGGACAAACCGGACGTTACTCCACCCTGAGTCCACTCGGCAGTTGGGTTTTCAGAATCCTTTCCTTAAGACCAAATCTCATCTAGGAGGCCAATCGTGGAGACCACGATCTATTCCTATCTGCGCCACCATGCCAGCGAGCTCGGCGCACGCATTCTTGAGATGTATCCGCCTCTGCAGAGGACGACCGATGACGTACCAGCCAGGCTCTCTATTCTGCTGCGAAAGCCTTTGCCGGCACAGGCAGTGGCCATCGGAGGGCTTGCGAAGCGTCTGAAGACCTCGAGAGCTGCTCGCATTGTCGCGGAATGCGGCGCTGGGAAGACATTCATGGCGCTTGGGCTAGCTCATGTTCTCGGGGCAAACACGATCCTAGTCATGTGCCCTTCCCATATCGCAAAGAAGTGGGCCCGGGAAGTAATCACGACCATTCCCCGTGCCCGTACGTTCCTGATTGAAGACATGCGCAACGGTGGGGACCCGAAACAACCGCATGGTGTTTGCGAGGTGCGCCTGAGGAAAGGAAAGGTCGTCTACGAGGGCATGGAGCTCTCATTGCCGGAGCTGCGCCAGTTGGGTCGTACCGGCTGGAAGCGGCGATGCGCTCATCCCTCGGTCTTCATCATCCCCAAGGACAAAGGGAAGCTGTCCTACTTCTGGCGTCACGCTTACCTCGTTGCAAAATCCGGCCCTGAACTCGGAGGCATGATCAACCCAGATTCCGGTGTGGCGATTGAAGATGCGGAGAGGCACAAGCTGACGCATCTGGACTTCGATGAATCGAAGGTGAGCGAGATGGTGGACCGTCCGAAGGGCGGACAAAGAGTCTTCTCGCCTCTGTGGCAGGCGGATAGATCGAAAATTCAGAGGATGGCGTCGCTCGAGTACATCGGCCGATACATGGCTGGCTGGTTCGACTTCTCAATCGCTGACGAACTGCACCAGCTGGCAGGCGATACTGCTCAAGGCAATGGTCTGGGGGTGCTCGCACGGGCTGGCCGGAAGCTGGTCGCGCTCACGGGGACGCTCATGGGTGGTTACGCAGACGATCTGTTCAACGTGTTCTACCGAATGGAACCGCAGACCATTGTTCGAGAAGGCTTCGCTTATGGAGGAGAAGGGCGCCGCGATTTTCAGCAGCAGTACGGAGTCCTAGAGACGATCGAAAGAGTACGCGACGAGGACAATGCCTGTTCTCGGGCTTCGAAGAGAACCGTTCAAGTCATCAAGAAGCCAGGTGCATCGCCGCTCTTGTTTGGTAAATTCCTGATGTCCACCACCGCATTTCTGGCGCTCGAGGATATCGCGGACGATCTTCCGCCGTACGCGGAGAGCGTTCTCTCGTGTGAGATGGATGAGACCCTCTCGGAAGCGTACACGGACCTCGAGACTGCACTCCGCAACGCGATGAAGGAGCATCGCGGAAACAAAAGCCTGATGAGTGTTCTGCTGAACACACTTCTGCTCTACCCCGATCATCCGTATGGTTTCAGCGAGATTTGGGCGCGGGCCTTTGATCCCATAACGAAGGAGTTCCAGAAGTTCTTCATCACACAGCCCCAGGAGCTGGCAAGGAATCTCGTCTACTCAAAGGAGGCGACCCTCATTGCCGACATAAAGGACGAGCTGCGACAGGGGAGACGCTGCCAAGTGTACGCAACTTACACGGGTGAGAAGGACGTCAATGCTCGTCTGGAGAATGTACTGTCTGCGGCGGGGTTCCGTGTTGCGGTTCTACGGGCTTCCGTGCCCACCAACAAACGCGAAGATTGGTACGAGCGTCAGCTTGAGGCGGGCATCGAGGTGGTGGTTTGCCACCCGAAGCTTGTCGAAACCGGGCTCGACCTTCTGGCCTTTCCAACACTCTACTTCTATCAGACCGGTTACTCGCTGCACACACTGCGGCAGGCTAGCCGGCGTTCCTGGCGTATCGGGCAGAAGCATCCTGTGCGGGTGAAGTTCTTGACCTACAAGGGAACCATGCAGGAGACCTGTCTACGACTGATGGGCAAGAAGATGCTTGTCGCCCTCATGATGGAGGGGAAGTTCTCCGGGGAAGGCTTGCAGTCGCTGGATGCCGACGAAGACCTGATGAGCGCCATGGCACGCGAGCTGGTCGAGAAGGCGGGAGTTGGAGAATCGGCAGACGCCGTCTGGCGACAGCTCGACCGCGAGCGCTCGAAACATATGGAGCCTGCCCCTGCGGTCGATCACGGGCCCGAGGACGGCGAACTGCAAGAGAGCGTCCCACAATTGGCGCCCGGCTGGCGTCCATGTGGCGCCGCCAGCGCAACACGAAGAAGAGGAAAGAGTCTCTTCTTTGGCCAACAGCAACAACTTCAGAACCGATTGTGCAGCTCAGCCTGTTTGGCTGAGCTGCGCTTCCGCCAGATTGCCGTTTATCTCTTCCTAAGGGACGGGAGCATACCCGTGCGCACATGGGTCGTGAGAATTGTCCAGACGCATTGACGCTTCGGTGAAGCCTTTCGCTCCAACTCCATAAGGATTTTCCAAATGAAATTATCGGAAATTGAAGCACGCAGGCAGCGTCTTGCTGCGGAATACCTTGCGTTGCCGAACGCATGGTGTGCGCGGGGTCTTGAGATCGCGGAAGAGTTTGGAAGACTGGCGGAGGAGGAAGATCACCTTCGCCGGAACAGCTACGCCAACACCGGGAGCGATTCGAGAACAAAGAGCGATTTTTCCAAAACCTAGAAGCTTTGTGTCGACACAGAGGAGGCCGATCATGGCCACGCAAACTTCACTACCGATTGCATTTGAGCAGGGTAAGACGGCTCAGCCATCTCCCGCCGCTGTTGCCGGCGACCATTCGTTGTTAGAACTAGACCGCGAGCTCGATGCACTGCTCGACCAAATCCAGGATGAAATCGACGAAAACGGTGAGGCCAGCGCAGAAACGATGGAAAGCTTGCAATTGTTTTGTCAGGCCATCGACGTGAAGGTCGATCGTATAGGGCGGTTTCTCAGGATCATGGAAACGCGCGCCGAGCATTGTAAGAAAGAGGCGGCACGGTACGCCACGCGGGCCAGGCGAGCGCAGAGCAAGATCGATCGGACGAGGGAGATGGTCCTCTACTATCTCGCCAGTCACGATCTCAAGAAGGTTGAGAGCCACGAGTTCACGTTGCGCCGGCAAAAGAACAGTCAAGATACGGTGAAGATCACTCAACCGCAGGCGGTTCCCGAGTTTCTGCGTCGGTTTGAATCGAGAGTGGAAGGTTCGTTGTGGCTCCAGGTGATCGCTGCGCTGCCGCCCGAATTGGCGGCTAACCTCTCGACCTGCGTGAAATCAGAAGAACCGTCGACTACGGCAATCAAGGAGCACATCGCCCGGGGCGGGTCTGTCGAGGGCGCTTCGGTCAAGCGCGAGTATCACTTGCGAGTCGAGTAAAGAAGGGCGTGTTCCAAAGTGTCCGTTAGAGAGAGGCCAGTGACGATCTGACCTCTCTTCCAATCGGATGAACCCATCAATCGTCGGCCTATTTGTTATCCATAAAACAGAACATAGGAGTGAGCCCCATGAAACTCCGTCGCAAAGAGTTCTGCCCGATCCATCGATCGATTTATTGCTGTGGCCGTGAGCCAGTCCAGAAGGGAACGGCAGGCAGACGCCTTGGCGTCCAACGTATCGATGATCCTCATCACCCAAGGGGATATCGGGAACTGCGCTCGAACGGAGAGATGCGGAAGCTGCTCAACCGCAAGGTCATCGAACAGAGCAGACTATGCGCCATCTGTCAGATAGCGTTCACCGATTACAGCGATGTCGTGCCCGACCATATCAATCCCAAAGGGATGGGAGGGTCTTGGAGAGACGACCATCCCGACAACATCCAAGCCGTGCACTGGTGGTGTAACGGCGAAAAGGGATCTACCAGGGTGTATTAGGGATAGTGGTTCGGCGTTTTCTTGCCGTGCGCCGTTTGACCGAGTTTTGCAGTCAGGGTACAACGCCCCAGCACGCGAACTTGCACCCTTCGACTGGAGGTCTCCATGTCTCTGATGAATGTTGTGCATACGAAGGACCCCTTACAGCACGAAGACCTTTCGGGACCGCCGGCGGCCAACCGACACCGGCTGCCGGATGAGCGCTCGGCCATTACCCACCACTTCTCCGTTGCCGGCCATGAAGGGTATTTGACGGTGGGTCTATATCCGAACGGGCAGCCGGGTGAAATCTTCATCCGAATGGCCAAGGAGGGGTCGACGATCGCTGGATTGATGGAGTGCTTCGGGACAGTCGTCTCCGTAAGCCTGCAGCACGGAGTTCCACTCAAGGTGCTCTGCGACAAGCTTTCCCATACGCGGTTTGAACCATCGGGCTGGACGGGAAATGAGGAGCTTGGCTACGCCAAATCCATCATGGATTACCTCTTCCGCTGGATTGAGCTGCGATTCCTGTCGGGTAGGCAACTGCCGCTGTTCGTTGTAACAGCCTCTGGTGGCGAAGGCGCTGGAAGTGAGTCAAACCTGGTGCCAGCCAGCGTGTCGCCGTTCCTACACGACAACTACGAGGTAGGCGATGCACCGGTGTGCGTCACTTGTGGGTCGCTGATGGTCCGCAATGGTAGTTGCTACAAATGTGTAAACTGTGGTGGGACGAGCGGTTGCTCCTAATGCAGCGTTCGCGGAGTCATTGGGCTGGTTGCTGTCAAGGGCAACCAGCTTTGAATAAGTTCGATGGAGACATTTGAATGCCACATTCAGCTCTCACGATTGATGAACTCGAAACACAATATTCGAAAGAATGGGCCGTACTATATCCCCGAATTTACGAACGGACGGGCTCTTACCACTCGCCGCGGGAACTCGCAGCGGATCTGTTGGGAGCGTTTCTTGCCGGCGAGAAAGCCCGGATGGAAAAGATTGCCCTGGGATTGCCCGATCAACACGCATTGGTCGGAGCCTCGCTGTTGGCGTCCTTGAGAGTGCCTACATTTTTTCTGTCACGCAATTTGCTTGAGGCACTCGCGCAGACACAGCCTCCGCAGGCAATCGCTTGGAAGGACATGCACTTGCCTTTCGAGGCGGCTGCGTTCGTCTTTCCGCGGGGAGTTCTGAAACATTCGAGCGAAGGCGAGCTAAGTTGTCTTTGGTATGCACGGCTCAGAGGGGGTCAGATATATCGCAGCCCTTTCGCGTACGGTCGCACCTTTGAGGTCGACGAAGACAAGCTTTATTTTCGCGGTTCATTGGACAAATCGCTTGCCTCCCTGATGTATGGATATTCGGAGAGCAATCAGCCCGAGATTAGCGCTGTCGATTTAAGCGAATACGACGATACGTTCTACGGACAGAGTACACAGCCGCTCAACAAAGGCGACCAGGAGGTTCTCGAGGCAGGCATCAGCCTCGTTCTCGGCGCGCTCCTAGCGATGCTTGAGCGTCCGCAATTGTTGTCGCGCGGAGCCTTCACAGGAAAGCGCTCAAAGAGAGGCGCTGAGTTCTGGACGCCGAACGTCATCGGAGGAGACTATCGGACTTCCACATCAGGGTCATCTCGACCGGGCAGGGAAGCAGTCCACGGTTGCACTGGCGCCGCGGTCACTGGCGGAATCAGCCCTGCGGACCGAAACACGAACTCCGAAAGCACCTTTGGATCGAGCCGATGCTGATTGCAGGCGGAGTTACGGATGCCAGTAAGGAGTAGCCATCGAATTGTCTGGAGTAAAATCCAGGCTTAAGTCCCTCGCACGGGAGATTTGCTGAGGGTTTCCTGGCGACCTGAGGCGCGATTCTTTGTCCTCTTTCGCGTCCACCCATCTACAATCATTCATTTTTGGAGGAATAAAAATGCCGACCACCACTCTGAAGACCAGCAGCTTACCTCGCGAATTTGTTTTCCACGGGTCACGTATTCCCGATC
>CAWIBI010000051.1:0-11855 GCA_963834205.1 uncultured Acidobacteriaceae bacterium
AGGAGTGCGTTTGGTCACAAACACTCCCTTCCCGGTTCTCACGTGAGGAGAACTATCCCCAGGCCCCTGTCACAAGTGACAGGGGGCAAACAGTCGCGCGGAGGGAAATGGTCCCGCCAGTTGCCTACTGAAGGTACTCCAGCGAAGAAGCTAAGGGAGCGCCAGTAAGACGGATCCCGCTCCCCTATCTTCAACTCGCCAACTTCGCGTGTTCGGAGATTCGCTCGATCGGCAGTTGCAGGGCCCTCCTCCGAAAAGTTTTCCCGGACGGTGGTTTTGAAGACCACAAATTAGACACGCAGCGAAAACCGCTGAGGCAACTCAGCCCAAGAGGAAGAGGCAAAAATGATCCATGATCGGAAACAGCCCGGCTGGAAGAGGCGCGCATCGCCAAGACACCCTAGAGGAAGTGGGGACCTTACCTAAGCGAGCGGCAGTGGGGAACAATGCGCGAAGACTACAGCCAGGATGGGAATGCCTGGGACTACTTCACTCATGACATGGCCCGATCCCGCGCATATCACTGGGGCGAAGGTGGTTTTGGCCGGCATCAGCGACGACGACCAGTTGTTGTGCTTCAGCGTAGCCCTGTGGAATGGCAAGGACCGATCCTAAAGAACGTGCGTTCGGCCTGACCAGCAGCGAGGCCAACCACGGCGAAGATCTTAAGAGTGCGTTCGCTACATCAGCATCAGGAAGGAGCAGGAAAATGAAAGCAATTCGTCTACTCGGGATGGCCAATATCGTAACGCTGTTGTTTCTGGGCATCGCATCCGGAACAGCCGCGGCGCAATCGACGAAGGTTCAAGGCATCATCAAAAGCCGCAGCGGCCCGGACATCATCCTGAGCACAAGCCAGGACCCGAACATGGTCGTCATGCTCACCGATAGCACTGACGTGGGCCAGGTGGAGGGTCTGCTCAAAGCGCGCAGCAAGCAGATGTCCATGGCTGCGCTCATCCCGGGCCTCGCCGTCTCCGTGGAAGGCGACTACAACAACCAGAACGTCCTCGTTGCCAGCAAAGTACGATTCAAGGGCAGCGACCTGAAGAACGCCAAAGCAATCGCAGCCGGCATGCACGATACTAATCAGCAGGTGCAAATGAATCAGGAAGAGCTCGCGAAGCACAACGCCGAGTTGCAGGCACAGAATGAGGCTCTGCAGAAGCACCAGGAAGCCATCGCAGCCAACAAAGCCGCCGTAGACGCCGCTATCGCCCGCTTCGGCCAGCTTGACGATTACTACATCATGGACGAAGTCACCATCTACTTCGCCAACGGCAAAACCAAGGTGGATCCCAAGTACATCTCCCAGATCACGACGCTGGCTCAAAACGCAAGCAAGGTCAATGGCTACATGATCGAGGTAAAGGGCTATGCCTCGGCCGTGGGCAGCCCGCAGGTGAACCAGAAGCTCAGTCAGGAGCGTGCGCAGAACGTCTGCGACACTCTGCTTCAGCAGGGCAAGGTTCCTCTTACCAGAATGCTTGCCCCCGGAGCGATGGGCGAAAGCGAGCAGGTGGGCGCTGACAAGACTGTGGAAAGCCAGGCAGCGAACCGCCGCGTTGTCGTGCGCGTCCTGCAGAACAAGGCCATCGCCGGAGTGCCAGCAGCCTGAGCTTGCAGGGTGCTTCCTGGATGGCCGGAAGCGGCAAAACAGCAACCAAGCGAGCAGAGGACGGCCAAATTGAGCCGCCCTCTGTGCCTCATGCGGCTTCGCTCGGCCTAAGTGGCGCCTTTCGAGAAGTCGATGCGTATGGGTTTGGGCCCGGAGTTCGGCGCGCGATCGGTCGGCCAAGCAAGCGCTCAAGCCTGTGACAAACTCTGCAGTGCCGGCCGGGCGTCCGCTGCTCTCGGACCGCCGAAGCGCGGCAAAATCCTTAGCACGATCTACGCTACCGTTGGCAGTTCGAGGCCGCAGACTGCGGGAACCCATAAATTTCCGTTCCGTGAGGTGTCCCCACATAGCGCCCTAACCTACACCCCAGAGCTACGCGCCAAAATTGCCGCCCGGACTGAGAGGCACGAAAGCGTGGATCGTTGTACCACGCTTGAGTTGGGATTCAATCGAGAGCGTGCCGTTCAGGATCTTCAGCCGCTCATCCATGCTGATTAGCCCAAGTCCCCGGCCTGCTTTTGCGGCCTCGATGTCAAAACCGGATCCGAAGTCGCTAACCGTGAGATGAACCTCATTCGGCGTTCCCCACGAACGCACCTCGAAGTGCCGTACTCCACTATATTTCACTGAATTGTGTAGAGCTTCTTGCAGTACCCGGAAGAAGCAAAGAGAAATGTCGGGCGACAAGGCGCTGGGTAAATCGTGTGTTTCGAAGTCGATCTCCACTTTCTGCTGCTCGCCGAATTCTTTGCAGAAGCCTCTCATGGCAGTGGCCAGGCCCAGATATTCCAGTTTCGATGAGTGCAATCTATGCGATAAGGATTGGATATCGGTTGCTATCTCGGAAATTTGATTCTTCAATTCTCCGACACGGCTGCGAACTCCAGGCAAATCTGCGGGTCCTTGATGAAGTTGTGGTAGGTTGGTAGCCAAAAGTGCGAGACGTTGACCAATGTCGTCATGAAGCTCTCTGGCGATCCGTGTGCGCTCCTGCTCCTGTGCCTCAATCATCCTGCGGCTCACATTTGCGAGGGCCGTTTCCGCCAGCTTACGTCGGTGAGATCAACGCAGGTTCCGATGTAACCGACAAAAGAGCGTTCCTGGTCAAACCTCGGCACTCCGATGTCGAGAATCCATCGATATTCTCCGTCGTGCCGCCGAAGCCGATACTCCATTCTGAACTCCTCACGGCGATCAAACGCCTGTGTGTAGGTGTCCACGCATCTCCGCAAATCCTCGGCGTGAACTCCCTCTGCCCAGCCGTTTCCAAGCTCGGAGTCCATCGATCGCCCGGTGAAGTCCAGCCAAGGCTTATTAAAGTAGGTGCAGAGCTTGTCGGTACCTGACATCCAGATCAGTGCAGGCGCGGTATCCGCCATCAATCGGAAGCGTTCCTCGCTTTCGCGCAAGGCGTGCCCAGTCCGTTTACGTTCTTCCACGAGAACTGCGAGAACCATGAAAGTTGCTACAGCGAAAAACAGGAATAGCTGTAGCGACATCACATTGTTGAGTGGCTCTGCTCCGGTGAAGGGGCCGCGTCCGTGGACTGCACCCCAAATTGACAGAAAGGCAACTACCATCATCGACGTGCTGATTCCCATCATTCCAAAACGCAAAGCGGACCATAGCAGAAATGGCAGAAGTGAATAAAGCAGTACCGGCGCGCTGCTGCGCACAGGAGCCACGAAGGCGACATAACCCAGAAGAGTCAACCCGGCGACCAGCGTGGCTGCCTCAAAATAGAAAGCACGTGACTTCCGTGCCCATGCCTGTCTCGTCCTCACCCAGGCCAAAATGGCTGGAGTTAGGGTGAGAAGGGCTAGTGCCTCGGTAAAGAAACCAATCCTCCAACGAATCCAGTAGTTTCCGCTGAAAGCGGACGTGGAGATAAATGCTGCCGCCATCGGCGCGAGGATGACTGCAAGAAATGAATACCTGGCCAGCGACGCTACGCTATTCAGACGAGGCAGACCGGCGCAGAAGTAGCTAACTCCAAGAGAAGCGATGAGAATTTCGACCGTATCGGCCAGTATAAGTAACGCGATAGAACGAAGCGTCAAGCCCGCCTGCAGGTCATAGAGAACAAATCCTGCCAACCCTGCTGCGATCAGTATTGGCCAGATCCCCCGCGGCAGCAACAGCAACACCGCAACCAGAAGCGCGCAACCCGGCCAAAGCGGCCAGACCATTTGAGGCCGTAGAACCAGAGCCCCTCCTAGCTCGGCAGCGAGGTAGGATAGGAAAGCCACGAGGCAAGCCAGGACCACTGTGTGGACCGGAGAGTTCGGACTTGCCATGCTCCACGCTAGGCGACTCTGTATAGAGCTCATACCCACCTTCAGCCATGGAAAAGAGTTCCAAGCAACTGCTCACGACTACATGGAGGTCTGCCTGCCCGTCTCGGCAGCCGAGCGGTAGCACGATCGGGCGGGTGCGCCGCACAGACAGGTACCGCCTCCAGACGCGCACCTAGTGTTGGGGAAGTCGGCGTAGAAACTTACATCGCAACACCTTTCTCAAGTAAGGGGTCCCCTCAGAATACGGACATTAAAGCACGTTTAGGAGTTTGTGTGTCAATAAGATCAATGATTTACAACAGGGTGCTTCGCAGTATGGAAATACAAAGGGCACTGCACAATAAGTTGTTTATTTGCAGCAAGCGCTGCTGCTTACTGTACTCTATGATCCGTATTCTGAAGCGACCCCTTCTACTATTAACTGCCGATCTCTCCTTGGATTAGACATACGAAGGCCCCAAGCTCAGCCTTCCCTGCCCCAAGAGAGTGCTGGTATCTGTTGGTGTTACAGATCCCAGGCCGGTGCCTCAGATCACCCTTCCCGGCTTGCCTGGCGATAGGAAAACGTCGGGTTTATGTGCCCAGACTAGATTGGCCGCCGGTGTTCCTGGGGGATAGGGCTGCCAGACAACCCAAATTCGCCGCTCCAAGGAGTTTATTGCACGAGATAACCTGTTCCATTGCGTCCCGCCGAAACAGCGGTTCCGGGAACCACATACCTGTCTAAAGTGACAGTTGCGTTGCTTGAGCCGGAGCCCTAACGTCTGACGAACTGGGATTTATGCGCCCTGTTCTCTGCGAAACGACTGTCCTAGGACACCACGAGGTTAGGAGAAGAAAATGTATTTCACCGACGACTCATTGCTACCCGAAAATCAAGCCCCGCTGATGATCACCGCAGCTCCCTATGGGCCGATCTGGATGCCGGAGGATTGCACACCTGAACAGAAACTCCCTGTCACCTGGGACGAACAGGTCCAGGTCGCTGTGGACTGTTTCAATGCCGGCGCAACGTTATTGCACATCCATGTGCGCGATCCCAAAACCGGCCACATTTCGAAAAACTTCAATCAGTACAACGATCAGATCGGGCGACTGCGCAATGCGGTGCCGAAAATGATCCTGCAGCTCGGCGGGTCGATCTCTTTTGCTCCCGAGCCAGGCGAAGAAGCGAAGTTCCAGAGCTACGACTCGCGCCATAAGCTGGCCGAAATCGATCCCAAGCCGGATCAGGTCACGGTTGCCTGTGGCACCAGCCTCTATGATCTGACGGCATTGCACCCAGTAGAAGAATTTGCCGGAACGCGTCTTACCAATCCGGCGATGCTTCATGCGATGGCCAATCTGGTGGCCGACTCGGCTCCCGACTTCTTTCTCGAAAACATCAAGCGGATGGTTCAGCACGGCATCCAGCCGTATTTCGCGCTCGGCCACGTCCATAGCCTGGAACTCGTGGAGCGCTCATTCGCAAGGGTTACTACATGGGGCCGGTGAACGGTTTCTTCAGCATCGGCGGCGGCGGCGTGTGCGGCGCCAATCCGTTCGACCTGATGGAGCTGATCCGCCGCACACCGCACGGTTCCTTCTTCACCTACCAGACTACATTTCGTCTGTCCCACCCGGTCGCGGCTATCTGCATCGCGCTCGGGCAACACACTCGCGCCGGCATCGAGGATAACCTTTGGAACACCACGAAGGGCGAGCGCATGACGTCGATCCAAATGATCGAGCGCCATGTTCGCATGGCAAAGGAACTGGGGCGGCCGATTGCTACACCCGAACAGGCCCGCCAGATGCTAAAGATCGGAGTCACTTATCAATCCACCGCGGAAACCCTGGCAAACCTCGGCCTGCCGCCCAACCGCCGGCCCGGGCAACATGGGGTTCATGGTGCATGAAACGGATGGAAGGTTCTATCCGGCGGCGCAAGGCGGGTGCGGACATATCCACGCCGGGGAATGGGAGGAAAAGCTGGCCGTCCCGACGCCTACGGTGGTGGCTCAAGACTAAGACGGGTATCCGCCGTCCGGACTTGGTGGGGTTCTTCCATTGCATATGGGGAGGGACCTTACCTTCGGACGATATTTTGCGATCTCGGCGAGCACCTTCTGATTCTGTGGGCGACGACCATGGCGGACTTTGTTGAAGTAGCGCGTCTCGAGCAGATCCAACCGGGAACCGGATCGCGGTTCACCGTCGTTGGCAAGGACGTGGCCGTTTTCAATGTGGACGGCAGTATCTTCGCCATCGCCGACACTTGTCCTCACGCCGGGGGCGCTCTGGGAATGGGAAAGCTCAACGGCAAGATCGTAATATGCCCGGTTCATGGGATGAAGTTCGACGTCACCACCGGATGTTTTGCGGGCAGTACAGACTTCGGTGTGGCCTCTTATCCCGTGAAGGTTGTGGACGGAAAAATAATGGTGGCGTTTCTTGAGCTGTTCGCGGCGTTCCTGCCGCCTGGATCGAGATTGGAAACAGTGATTGAGGGGCCTAAACATACCGGAAGAAGCGAAGGTGCTTCTTGACGGGCTGAAGGATCCAGCCTGTGCCTTCCAGAGCCCGGCGACTGGCGGGTTGGAAGCTAGCTGTCTCGTCTTGAACCCGATGTGGAGGAGGAACATGATTTCGCGGCTCTGCTGTCTACGCAGGTTTGTTTTACGGTAGGTATTCTTCTATTCATCTTCGGCACTCCTGTAGCGGCGCAGGAATGGACCACGATCAATAAGGACTATTCCAGCCAGCGTTACGTCGACCTGGACCAGATCACGCCGCAGAATGTCGGTGGCTTGAAGGAATCCTGCGAATTTCAGCTCAACGAGGCGTCCTGGTTTAGTAGCGGCTTGCTCATGGTGGACCGTACGCTCTACGTCAATACGATGCGCGCCACGTACGCTATCGACGCCACGACCTGCGCACTCCGCTGGCGTACTGTTCTGAAGTTCAGTGTGCCGGCAAACATCAACAATCGTGGTCCTGCCTACATGGACGGAACGATTTTTCGCGGCACGGTTGACGGCCGCGTGGTCGCTCTCGACGCCAAGACAGGCAACATTCTTTGGGACCAGCAATACGCCGACCCGAAGAAAGGCGAGTCATTTGTTGCAGCTCCGATAGCGTGGAAGGGCAAGGTGTTTATCGGCATTGCCATCAGCGATCTGGGAATCCAGGGACGTATGCTGGCCCTCGACGCCAAGACGGGCAAGGAGATTTGGCACTTTTATACCGTTCCGCCGGGCAACCAAGACGCGGTGCAAACTTGGGGCGGCGAGATGAAGCGCGGGGTGGGAGGGGGCGGGTTCTGGACATCCTTTTCCCTTGATCCTGCGACCAACGAACTATTTATTCCTGTCGCCAACCCGGCACCGGATTTCATGGTCGAGATACGGCCGGGCGAAAACCTCTATACAGACTCAGTGGTCTCGCTGAATGCCGATACGGGCAAGCTGAACTGGTATCACCAGGTGACGCCCAAAGATGACCATGACTGGGATACGAGCTCGCCGCCAACCCTGTATCGCTCGCGCCGCGGGAAAGATATGCTTGCCATCGCCGATAAGACCGGCTTCGTGACAGGGATCAATCGGACAACGAAAGCAGTTGTCTTCCACACGCCTGCAACGACCATTCTCAACAACGGGCCGTTACCGGAGACCCTTACACTCACGTGCCCTGGCTTAGGTGGGGGTTCGCAATTTTATGGTTCGGCGTATCAACCCGAAATTGGCGCCCTCTATGTCGGCATGGTCGACTGGTGCTCCTATTACGCTCGACCGAAGCCAGCTCCCGCTGCCAAGCCAGGAGAGAGTGCGGCGGAAAAAGGAGTCGGTGATTACGACTACGGCGGTGCTGTATTCGTGGGCTTCGAAAAACAGCCAAAGGGCCAGATCACGGCTTTAGACGGGGAATCCGGGCGCATCCTTTGGAAATACCAAACTGACGGGCAGATGTTGGCAGGCCTGGTGCCTACCAAGAGCGGCCTTCTTTTTGCCGGTGATGTCCGTGGCAATCTCTTTGCTTTCGATGCAAAAAGCGGATCCGTGCTAAACCGTATCGATGTCAACGGAGCGCTCAACGGCGGATTGATCAGCTATGCCGTGGACGGAACACAATATATTGCCGCCGCAGTCGGTGGAGTCACGTTGAATCCCGCCGGCGTGGGCGGAGCGCTGAAAGTATCGGTCTATGGTTTGAATGCGGGCGACACTCCAAAGATAGTGGCGGCAGATCGCCTCCCGCCGCAGTCTACGGGAACTGCGGCGAGTAAGGAGAGGTACTTTTTGATGTGTGGTGGCTGTCACGGGGATCGGGGGCAGGGTCGCTTGTATCCGTCTCTGGTGAATCATCCGGAGCTGGCCGACCCCGATGCGCTTGGCCAATTCCTCGCCACCGTCCCACCTCCCATGCCGCGCCTATATCCTGGCCCGCTCGACAGGGACGACCTGCGCATGATCGCCGGCTATATGAGAGTCATCACCGGCGGTTCGACGCCGCAATGGGACAAAATCTACTCTGTCCTCTCGAGTCCAAGATGTTTGAATTGCCACACGATGACCGATTTCCCGCGCCAGACAGATGCGCGCTATGCGCACATTTATGGCGTCACTCGAGGTGCCGATAACAAGGGGTCGTTTCCCGGGCGATGTACGACATGCCACGAAAGCATCAATAACCCGGTCACGGGTATTCCAGGTGCACCCGATTGGCATGCAGCGCCTCTGAGCATGGCTTGGGAGTCGGCGCCAAGGGTTGTCCTAAGTAGTTCCGCACTCTGTGCCACATTCAAGGACAAAACGAAGAACGGGAATCGAGATCTGGCTGCCCTGGAGCATCATGTCGCCACCGATCCGTTCGTTTTATGGGCATGGAGTCCTGGCAGTCGCCCCAATGGCAACGGACGTCTGACGCCCCCCATAACCCATGAGGAGCTGGTCCAAACAATGAAGGAATGGGAAGCCGATGGCGCGTCATGCCCGACCCAATAGCAGTTGTTGAGCGAGAAAAAGGAGGAAAAATGGCAACCGAAACTGTGGCAACAAAAGCATCGTCGACGGCGCAATCCGCAGGCCCTTGGGGTTCGTCTTTGGACAAACTTAAGGAATGGGATCCTAAAGGAGCGGAACTGCTGTTGCAGGTCGGCATGAACCCGTGGACCAGCGGCGTTCTACCGCGCAAGGAAGTGGAGCTGATCTACCTCGCGCTGAATTGCGCCTGCACGAACCTGGATGAAGAAGGCACGCGCCGCCAGATTCGCGCCGCGCTCGACGCGGGAGCGACGCGCGACGAGATCCTCCTGGTTCTCAAGTGTGGCGTAGGGCTGGCGGTTCACTCATGCAGCTTGGGCGCCCCTATCCTGCTTGAGGAAATGAAGGCGGCGGGCGTGAAGCCGGCAGGAGGTCCCAAGCCAGAGACTCCAGCCTGCGACGCGATGCGCGCGATCGGCCAATGGAACACGGCGTGGGATCCGTTCTATGAGCTTTCTCCTGTCTGGACCGACGAATTCTTCGCCTTCGGAGCTAGCGTATACAAGAGCGGTCTTTTCACACCAAGGTTCATGGAGCTGATCAGCATCGCTTTCGATGCCTCCATCACGCACATGTATGCACCCGGCACACGCCGGCACATCCAGGGAGCGCTCAAGGCGGGAGCAACTCCCGAAGAGATCATGGCTGTGCTGCAACTTTGCGTTTCGATGGGCGTTCAAGCTTGCGCCAAGGGTGTGCCGATCCTTGCCGAAGAATTGGAGCGCCGTGGAGCGAGAAAGAAACTGAGTGCTATGGCGGACTACTTACTGGCGCGATCCATGGGCAGATCCCCGCGAGGGCTGATAGGGGTTTCTCCTCCCGCGTTCCGGGCTGGTTGGAAGGGAGATTGGATTCGCTCTGAATGTTTCTGCATGCCGGATGCAAATCACGCAGGCGACGGCGATGCAATGTTATCGTTGATCAAGGTTTAAGACAGACCAGCTGATGACCTATGTAGGCGAAAAATGATCAGGCGCGCGGAGAAGGCCGAAATGACTGAAATTGCCGGAAAGACTGTCTATATCACCGGGGCGGGCAGCGGCATGGGCCTGCTCGCGGGCAAGATGCTGGCCGGCCTCGGCGCCCACATCGTGACTCTTGATCGCACCGACCGACGCCGCGCTGCACGAGATCGAGTCGGCGCGGCGCTCGCCGGAACAGCGTGTGGCGCGTTACAAGGTCGACGTAGCCGATCGCGAAATAGTGATCGCCGCCGTCGGAACGGCAATTGCTGAAGCCGGCGCACCGGACGTTCTCATTAACATGGCCGGCATCGGCGGCGCGGCGCACCTCGTTGACATGAAGTTCGAAACTTTCGACCGAGTGATTAAGATCAACCTCTACGGCACCCGGAATATTGTCGAAGCGGTGCTGCCCTCCATGCTCGCACGTGGCAACGGCAAGATCGTTCTGGTTGGCTCGATGGGTGGGATCATCCCAGTCTACGGTTACACCGCCTACGGCAGCTCCAAGTTTGCCGTCGTGGGGCTCGCGCAGTGCCTGCGTTACGAACTGAAACCGCGTGGCATCAGCGTCGCTTGTTTTTGTCCCGGCGAAGTGGAGACTCCGGGTCTTGCGGCGGAGCGCAAAACCCTGCACCCGGCCAGCGCCGCGCTAAAGAAGATCGGCGGAACCATGCCGGTCGAGGCTGCAGTGCGCGGCCTGGTGAAAGGCATCGAACACGACGAGGCCATGATTATCCCTGGCTGGAAGGTGAAGTTCACGTACTGGATGTACCGTATCACGCCAGATCGGCTGTGGAACGCCGTTACCGACGCCATCGTCGCAAAGGCGCTGCGCGAGAGCACATAGGTCACCAGCAAGGAAGAGCGTGAACATGAAACTCGCAAACAAGGTTGCACTTATCAGGGGCGGCGCCCAGGGGGCTTGGCAAAGCGATGCACTGTGACATCAACCCGAAAACTCTTCCGGAAGGCTACTTCTTCTGTTGCTGCTGCTGTTCCATTTCCTGCAGTCTCTTCTTTATGAGTCCCATCTGCTGCTCCCTGGTTAATTTGGGAAACAGAAGTGCGATTTGCCCCGCATGCCCCACGGGGAAGTACCCGAGGGATAGACCGCGTTGCCATAGAACTGGGCGGTGATATTCACCGGCTGAAAGCCGAGCCTCATGATCCTTTTCACGCCGCCCCCGAACGGCACCGTCCACACGCTGCCGCTGCTCGCCCTCCAGTTGGCGGTCATAATGGGTGAAACGGAAAGATAAACAGACTCTTCATGTTGTAGTCGATGAAATACTGCAGGAGCATTTGATTGACGTATGGCCGGTGGGTTGAACCTGCTATGACAATGATTGTTGACCAGTACCCCGACCGTCCACGGCCGGGCTGTGCAAGGGCCACAAAGGAGGGCCCCAGGCTCAGTTTTCCCGCCCCAGGAAGCGTGCTGGTAGCCGTGGGTATTACCGAGCCGGTCCAACCCCCCAGATCACTTTTCCCGGCTTGACCGGCGACAGGAAAAACGAGGGGTTCATGTCACCCAGACCGGATTCGCCGCCGGTGTTCTGCCCGGGATAGGGCTGCCAGACAATCGGCTGTATGGTTCGCGTAATCAAATTCCACTTTGTCGTTGAGCTGGGCTGGAATCACCGGCTGAATGTTCAGCACATCTTGCGTGCGGTTATAAGGGCCGATAATTAAAATCGACGTTGTTCTGAATAGGAACACTGATCAGGTTGGCCACAGGATTCTGTGTTGCTTTCTGCAACGCGTCTGCAGACACCGCGGTATTTTCCTCGGGCTCAGCGACCGCCGCTATTTGCGGTTTGCCTGCGGCAGCCGGGGGATTCTGCTGAGCAGACATCGCCGGCACATTGGAGGAAAATCGACAGCACAATCGAGACACGTGAGCGGAGATTTCTTCTTAACATGCGCTCCTCGTTCGCTCGATGCTCTACTC
>CAWIBI010000052.1:0-13782 GCA_963834205.1 uncultured Acidobacteriaceae bacterium
CTGCCTCTGAGGACCCCAATTCGCCCGAATCCGGCCTCGTAGAAGCCCAGCAGAGGCTTCGCCGGATGGTGCTGGACTCCGTACCCTCCCCAAATTCCCGGCGAAATTACGCCAAGGCCCTCGATGACCTCTTTGCCCTCGCGGCCGGGCGCCCCTCACCCGCGCGCTATTTATGGAGTACCGGGCGTCGATGGACGCCCTGGCGCCCTCTACGATCAACGTCCGCCTTTCCGCGGTCCGGAAGCTGGTCGCGGAGGCGCGGCGAAACGGAATGATCGGGGTCGAGGATGCGGCGAGCCTCTCGGAAGTCCCGAACATCCGCCAGAAGGGAACTCGGCTGGGGAACTGGCTGACACGGGAGCAGGCCAAGGAGCTGCTCGCCGTTCCCGATCGGTCGACCCTGAAGGGAAAGCGGGATTACGTGATCCTGGCTCTCCTGGTCGGCTGCGCCCTTCGCCGGCAGGAGCTGGCCACCCTGGACCTCGAGACCATCCAGTTACGCGAGGGGCGCTGGGTGCTCGCTGATCTCGAAGGGAAGGGAAGACGGATTCGGACCGTGGCGATCCCGGTCTGGGTCAAGCAGGGAATCAACGCCTGGATGACCGCCGCCGGCATCGAAGACGGCCGGCTGCTGCGATCGATCTCGAAGGGCGGCAAAGTAGGCAAGAGCCTGAGCGACTGGGCGGTCTGGTCCGTGGTCGAGCAATCGGCGAAGAGATCGGGATCGAGCGGTTCGGGGCTCATGATCTGCGCCGGACCTGCGCGAAGCTCTGCCGAAAGAGCGGCGGCGACCTCGAGCAAATCAAGTTCCTGCTGGGGCATTCCTCGATCCAGACCACAGAACGCTATCTGGGTTCGGAGCAGGAGATCGCAGTCGCGGTGAACGACAATCTTGGCCTCTGAGCGAATCAACCCTGTACGGGGATCTCTTACAGGGGGGGCGGCATAGTAAAAGGGTAGGATGGCAAAGTCGGAGCTGGGAAGTGAAAGCGAGTAACTCCCTGCCCGCTACTGGCGCATTGGGAACCGCATCCTCCGGAAGGTCCTGGGGAACGAACGAGCGACCTACGGTAAGCAGATTGTCGCCACACTGTCGCGACAATTGGTGGCCGACTTCGGCCCCGCCTGCCGCGGTCGATATTCGCGGGCGGAAAGATCGGCGATACGATAAGCGACTGAGCGAAGGACGGGATGGCTAAAGACATATTCAAACCGAGCGGAGGTGACGCAGGTACAGAGAACCTGCTTGACAGCCTTCGAGAGCTGATCCAGAGTGCCCGGCAAAAGGCGCTTCGGGCCGTAGACGCTGTTCAAGTGCAGACTTGCTGGGAGATTGGCCGTCATATCGTTGAATTCGAACAGGGCGGCTCCGCCCGCGCGGAGTATGGAAGTCGTCTGCTTCCAATCCTTGCGAAGTCTCTCGGCCGCGAGTTTGGCAGAGGGTTCGATGTTTCGAATCTGCGACATATGCGCGTCTTCTACCTGTCCTTCCCAATTCGCGACGCACTGCGTCCTGAATTGAGCTGGACCCACTACCGCACCCTCCTGAGGGTAGAAGACGAGCACGCGCGACTCTGGTATATGAAGGAAGCCGCGAGCCAAAGCTGGACGACCCGCGCTTTGGATAGGCAGATCAACACGCTCTACTATGAGCGGTTGCTGGCGAGCTCCGATCGGAGTGCCGTCGAGCATGAGGCCGGCGTTGGCATAGCGCCGCTACAGACCCCGCGCAGTTTCGTGCGTGATCCGGTCATGCTTGAATTTCTGGGTCTTCCTGGAGTTGGGAGGCTGCTTGAAGAAGTTGCCGCCCATCACCTTTCCGACTTCAGAGTCGCTGTAGCCGTGCCCGAGCAGCGCTTCCGCAATCGCCTGGAAGTTCGCATCCTCACCGAACTCCCGCGTGTAGCTAGCCATCCCGCGCAGATCGCTGCCGATGCCGACGTGATCGATCCCAACGAGCTTCTTGATGTAGTCGATGTTCCGGACCATTTCGTCCATCGTGGGATTCGACTCGCCGTTCGGCCAAATCCCGATGACACCGCCCTTTGAAGCGATGGCCACGATCTCATCGTCCGCCAGGTACCGATCGCCCTCGTGCAATGCCTTCACGCCCGTGTGGCTGAATAACACGGGCTGCGACGACTCCTTAAGCGCATCCATGATCGTCTCAGTGTTGGCGTGTGCCAGATCAATGATGATGCCGAGGTGGTTGGCTTCATGCACCACTTCGCGCCCGAACGGCGTTAGGCCTCCTGGTGAATAGGGATACGTCTGGATGTGTCCCAGCTCATTCGCGCGGAAGTGCACGAGCTGCAGTAGGCGCAGGCCGTGACGGTAGAGGTCGCGCAGGTTCTCGACCCGGGCCTCCAGGCCATCGCCGCCCTCGAGCGCAGCCAGAAGCGTCAGCCTGCCTTGTCGTTTCGCGTCGAGCACCGCCTCTGGGCTGGTCGCGAGCACGGCGTCGCCGTCGTCGACCGTCCGGGTGATGCGGGCGAATCGGTCAAGTGTGAATGCAAACAGCTCCCCCGGTCTGGGCCGCTGAAGCTCACCACGTTTCACCTCCGTGCCGTCGCGCTTGACGTAGTCGCCGCTGAACGGGGCGTCAGTACTGATGCTGCAGACCACGACGTCTATGAGCCCGCGGCGATAGCGTGCGAGTTCGTCGGGCTCGATGCGCGAAACGTTCGCGCGATGGAAATGGCTCGGATGTGCGTGCATGTCCGCAAACACCACTTGCCGGTGAATTGCGGCGACGCGATTCGCGCTTTGGCCGGTGCCGAACGTCAGTCCGACCGCGACCACGACCGTCAGAACCGACGCAGCCAATCGACCGGCGCGTGTCTGCTCCGAGTACGGTATTCGTCTCCCAAGTATCTGGATCGAGCAGATGGTCAAGTAAACCGAGTCTCCTTTTTGAGTTCAAAAACAGTGCCCACTGTACGCCCAACATATCTGTTCGCAATGTTATGAAAATGACTTCATCTGGAGTGCCCGCAACGGCCTGCGATCCACTGCAACAGGTCCAAATTACCCTTCTATGCCCCGCTTTTGCGACACCTCTCCTTCACCCCCGGTAGGATTCGTGCCGGATTGCCCGTCACTCGACCGCAACTGAGATTGGCTACTGCAGAATCTATCGTTGCCCCGAAGTGCCCACTGGAAGAACAGGAGGACCACTTGTCAACGTGTTCTGGACTGCAGCAATCAGCCATGATTCGCCTTGCTTCGTCAAAACGAACATCGGAAAAGACGTTCTCATTTCTTCGCCCCCATTCTCGGTTCTCTTGGTGGAGATTCGCGCAATCGCGACGTCAGGACGGAGAAACCGAACGGCAACAGATGTCACATCCTGTACTGTACCCTGGTGCCCGGTATCGGTCGAGGAGGCCGCGTACCCGCGGGAAAGTGCTGCCGCCATGCTTCCGTAGCTGATCGAGCCGGCCATGCCTCCGTTGCCGAGGCCCATAAACTTTCCGTTCCAGTTGGAGGCAGGCATCCAAACTTCAAACTTGATCTCGGAGTCCTTGGAGGGCTTGGTGACAGCGGCTACGCGGCAAAACTCTGGAAGATCCTTCGCTGAGACGAAGGTGAGCCCTCCGCGGGGACCAGGGGACGGAAGGGGTGTCGGCAAAGTTAGCACCCCGGCACCTACCCGCTGGGCCAGAAGGATTGTCGTATCAGGCAGTTTCACTCCGCTCAGGTTCTCGCAGGAAGTTGCAGCCGTCAGACGTGCGCAAGCGAATATCAGAAATGGAAGCGCCAGTGCCATCGCACGCGTGGTGTGTCTTTGCATGAGACCTCACTTTTTTGCTGTCAGACCGTCGTTCCACCAGTCTGATTAGGTCATTTTCATCTGCCGGCAGAAGGTATGATCCCGTTCATCCGCAGATACTCAACCATTTGGCCGTGGTGGTCGTGGGCATGAGAACCAGCATGTGTTGCCACCCCGCTCAGTCCGGCAGCGCCTCAATGATGTTCAAATCGGTTGAAGTCGGGACCACTCGATTTAGACGGAAACCCGCGCGGGCTAACAGTTGGCGGTATTCTTCGACTGTGCGCTCCCTTCCTCCGGTCATGAGTAGCATCACTACATCCATAAGCTTGCCGGCGGACGGGAGGTTCCCCTCGGGTAGCGCCCATTCCACCAGCAAGAGCGCTCCGTCCGCCTGAACCGCGCGGCGACAGTTGGCGAGGATGATGTGAGCATGCTCATCGTCCCAGTCGTGGATCACGTGTTTCATGACATATGCCCTGCAGCCGGTGGGCACCTCATGGAAGAAATCGCAGGGCTGTATTGCGCTGCGCGCCTCAAGTGCACCACCCAGGAAGGCGTGCTCCCTCGCACGATCAAGCACGTGCGGCAGATCCACCAGAACGCCACGCAGGCGTGGGTGTGCCTGCATGATGGAGGCGAGCAGGATCCCATTGCCGCCTCCCACATCCATGATGCTGCCCCAGTTTCCGAAGTCATACGCGCTGGCAATCACCGGACCCACCAGCGCGGAGAGACCCGTCATGGCGTCATCAAAGATGCGGGCCACTTCAGGATTCTGCTGCATATACTCCCAGCCATCCATCCCCAGCAACTTGGATCTAGCGGTCTGACCGGTTTGAATGCTGTAGAGGATTTCCCCGAAGGGACGGTAATAGGTCTCGGTTCCCCAGAAAATCACCACGGACCGGACCGAGCCAGGTACTCCAGTGCGGAGATAGCTGGACGATGCGTTATTGGCGAAGATTCGTGGCGAGGTCTCCTCGAAGATTCCTCGGCTCGCAAGCGCCCGCAAAACTCGGTGTAGTGCCGATTCATTGACTTGCAATTGAGCTGCAAGTTCCGTTGTTGCTTGCGGCCCATCCTCCAAGAGGTCCGCCACGCCTAGCTTCGCCGCGGCGTAAAGCGCCTGATGCACGATCAGACCGTCGCGCACGTGCAACAATGGGGAAAGAGCCGCGGCCGAAGTTGCCTCAGGTGTCATCGCCCACCTCTGGTTGGAGCCACGGCGACTACACGGGTCGCGTCGTTATCTGAATCCGACATTCGTGCTCGATAGCGGTACGGTCCCAAACGAGTCATCAATAGCGTAGATAGGAGCGCCGCGCAGAAGAATCCGGCGAGCGGCACCTTATAGGATCCTGTCTTATCGAAGCCGACACCCATCAAGTAGGCTCCCAAGCCTCCCGACACGCTGAAGACAGCCCATATCCAGCCAAAAATCTCGCCAAAGGAGCGCAATCCAAAATACCGACTCGTCAAGTAGCCGATGATATCTACCTCAGCGCCAATTCCCAGGCCAACCAGCAGGGCCGCGACGCACGTAAGCCATAGCGCATGGGCTGTTGTCAGGATGGCCACCCCAAGCGCAACGCCAGAGAAAATAAGCCCAGCGACTCGAGGTGCGAAGAAATAGTCAAGCAGATAACCACAGCCCGCTCTCCCCAAAAACAGCCCAAGGCCGAGGAGGGAACTTACGAATGCCGCCGTCTGAGCCGTGCTTCCCCGGTCGGTCAGTATCGCAGGTAAATGAATGAAGCACGCATGCACGCTTGCAGTCACAAGAATGAGCGCGGATACCATGGTCCAGAATTCGGCGGTTTGCAAAGCTTCGCGCAGGGTCAGGCCCACCGTGCCGGGCGCGGCCGCCGCAGGCTGAACCTCTGTCGACCCATCCTGCAAGAGACCCATGTTTTCGGGTTTCTCT
This sequence comes from uncultured Acidobacteriaceae bacterium, assembly GCA_963834205.1. GTDB lineage: Bacteria > Acidobacteriota > Terriglobia > Terriglobales > Acidobacteriaceae > PALSA-350. Next base: position 5,700 of record CAWIBI010000052.1, read on the forward strand.
TTCAGGAACACGGCAACGATGGGCAAAGGGATGAGCAAAATCGCGAGACCGAAGATGCTATAGGACAGACGCCAGCCGAAAGCCCTAACCATTTGCTGCGCCACCGAAGGCAGGATAATGGCTCCCAACCCCATCCCGAGCAGCATTAGGCTCAACGCCAGCCCTCTCCGCCTGTCAAACCATCGTGAGACGACATCGGTGTAGGGCATGACTCCGGCGCCGCCAGAGACAACGCCCAAGAGCAGGTAAAACACGTACAGTTCCCAAATCGCATTTGATATAACGCTGCTGGCGATCAGAATCAGAGCCAGGAAGAATGTAAACGGAAGAAGCACCCTTCGCGCGCCGTAACGGTCTACCAACCTTCCTGCAAGCGGGATACATATAGCCGCCATCAGGTTGTGCAATGTAAATGCGAGCGAAATCCTGGCGCGCCCAGAATGAAATTCCTGTCCGATGGCCCTCGCGAATATTCCGAAGGGAAACACCACTACCGTGGCAGTATTGAGAAACAAGCCCAGGGCGGCCGTAAAGGCGACCCACCAACCATAAAACACTCGGGGACGTAGGTTGTGGTCGTTCATTTCCAACCCCGAAAGCGCGGCTTGGTTCCCAATGCCTGCTGCGGTTAGTAGCGGTCGGGTCGCTTCCCTACCGTCCAGAGAGCCTGCCAAGTGGTGGGCCTCACCGTACACCCACCCTCAACCCATAGTCAACGCCCTGCGTTCGTAAGCCCACCTACTCCTCCGATGAGCGCCGCGCGCACAGAAGTTAATTCCTCCGTAAGATTGGGTCGCCCGGGAATCTCAGACGGTGTTGGGCCCGCGTCAATCGGGCAGTAGCTCACCTGCAGGCTCAGGCAACCAGAAACTTCCGATCAAACCGGCCACACAGGCCAGCAGAGCGACGGTGCCGGCTGAATAGGCAAGGCGAGCGCCTGCGCCTGGGCCCGGCATTACGTTGGCGAGCTGGGTTGTGAGGAGAGCGGCAGAGACCCCGATGGTTTTGCCTCCGATGTTCACCGCGAAACTCTCGCCTGTGCCTCGCAAATGTGTTGGATAAACTCTGGGCAAATAGTTTCCCCAAAAGCTGTGGAGCGCGTTAAAGAGCAGGGTGGCGAGGAAAACTCCAAGCCGGAGTAAAGCCAGGCTGTGCGTTGCCGCATAGAAAAAAAGCCACGAGACGGCAATCAGCGCTGGCCCAAAGCAGATGCGCATACGACGGCGTTGTGTCACGACTCGGACGACCAGCAGGGCGAAGATCGCGCGGCCAGTCAGGCTGCCGAGCTCTTGAAACATTTGCACGTTGCTGACCGTTTGCTCCACTTGGCGCGGTGCGAGATTTCGAACTTCGGCAAGCCCGGGGACGATGCGAACAGTATGCTGTAGCGCTCCATACGCCAGGGCAATAGTACACGCCACCAATAATGTGGTGATCAGGGTGGTCCTTCGTAGTGCGGGGTGGAAGAGCTCCCGGATGCGGGGCCGCTTTAAAGTTCCCTGGGATTTCTTCTCTCGCCAGACCGGTGATTCGGGCAGGAATGGCCGAACGAAGATCAGCGGAATCGCAGGAATGATTCCGGAGAGCAGAGTGTAAGGCCAAGCCTCATGGCCTTCGCGGATGGTGGGGAATCGTTCCGCGTAGGTGACGGCAAGGTAATAGGCGCCTACTACCATAAGGCCTCCTAGTGCGTAGAAGGCCTGGGTATAGGCCAGGACGGACTCTCGCTGTTTCGGATGGGGGAACAACTCCGCCAGCCACGCGAGCGCAGCCACATATTCGACGCTCACGCCGATCATCGTAGTGCAGCGAAAGACCACGAGCTCCGGCACCGTAGTGGCGTAACTTGCCGCGCACGCCGAGAAGGCATACAGCAAGATGCTCCAAACCAGCACGCGGCGGCGGCCAAGAAGGTCTGTTAGATAACCACCGAGGAGCCCGAACACGCCACCAATCGCGACGGGAATAAAGAACAACAGCCCGACCCAGAGGTTGAACGCTGGAGTCCCCGGGTTCAGGTCTCCGAGACGGGTCAGCGCAGGCCGCACAATGAGAGCCAGCATCAGAGTCTCGTAAAGATCAAAAGCAAAACCGAGGCAGGCGACAGCACAGATCAGCCACTGGATCGGCGTGAGGCGAGGAGCGCCGATGGATGCCACGGGTATCGCTGGGCTCGGCATAGGTAGAATGGTGCGGCTCGACTGCCTGGCGTTACATCAAACTGACCCGGTGGGCGATCCTAGCCCTACGACAACCCAGGTGTCAATTTCAGCCCCGTGCTCGCAGCGCCATTTCCCTTGGGGGTAGGAAGTGACTGCTCCAGCGTGGTCGCCAAACCGTCAGTTACACGTTCTTCAATACTCGCCGGTTGACCGGTTACTCGCCCGGAACTATGGATTGCGGCTTCCAGGCGCTCACTGAGTGACGCGATTCGCATCAACCCAGACCTACCGATATGCGCGTACAGGGACTTATGTGCGAGACCTAAATCAACGGCGTGATAAAGTGACGCATGTTTTCGCGTCGCCGCTTTCTCCTCAGTTCGCTCGCTCTCGCCGCATTCGAAAGCCTACCCGCAAAAGTTCTCTGCGCTGCAGCACCCGTCTCGATGGCACTCCCCGCATGGAGGCCCGGCGTACTCGAAATCCATCACATCGCCACCAATCGCGGCAACAGCGCATTGTTGATCCTGCCGGACGGCACCACCATGATGGTCGATGCCGGTGCCATCTACGGCACCACGCCATACCTCAGCGATCCGCTCCCTTCGAGCCAGCGTCGTCCCGGCGAGTGGATCGGCCGCTACGCCAAGCGACGTCTCGAAGCCACCGGATTTGCAACGATCGATAGCTTCCTGCTCACGCATCTCCACGGCGATCACGTCGGCTATCTCCCGCCCGGGGGCCCGCTCTCGTCCGATGGCACTTATCGGCTCACAGGCGTATCCGATGTGGCCGCCATCGTCCCGATTCACAGGTTCGTCGATCGCGCAGGGCCAGACTACACCTATCCAGTGCCTGCTGATATCGATTTCCAGAAGAACTACCGCGCATTCCTCCAATCGCAAAGCAAAGACGGCAAAGAAGTCGAGCGCTTTCGCCCCGGCTCCAAAAACCAATTCGCCTTGCAGCACAAATCTGCCGCCTACCCCGGTTTTGAGATACGCAACCTTATCGTCAACGGCGAGTTCTGGACCGGTGAAGGCGATCAGACAAGAAAGCTCTTCCCAGAACTTTCAAGTCTCAAACCTGCCGACTACCCCGCGGAAAACCCCTGCTCCTGCGCCATTCGTCTCCGCTACGGGAAATTTGGCTACTACACCGGCGGCGATCTCACCAACGACACCAACTATGGCCGCGACCCCTGGCGCGACTCCGAATCCCCAGCCGCCGAAGTATGCGGCCCGGTCAGCGTCGCCGTCACCAACCACCATGGCTATTTCAGTGCCAATGGCGACCGATACGTTCGCGCACTTCAGCCGCAGGTCTTTGTCATCCCTGCATGGGATTCCGCACACCCGACAGTCAGTGTGCTGAACACGCTTTACTCCAAAGCCATTTATTCCAGGAACCGCGACGTCTTCGCAACCTTGATCAAGCAGGAGAATCGCATTGCCAATAAAAAGACCGACGACCTCAAATCACGCGCTGGACACATCGTCATCCGCGTAGAACCCGGCGGGGAGACCTTCGCCGTGCACATCCTCTCAAACGCTGATGAAAGCGACACATTGACGGCCAGCTTCGGCCCTTATACCGCCTGAGCGACCGCTACCACAACTCCTACAAACGTGCGGATGTCGGCCCTCGTGCACTCGCCATCCATCTGGATGGCATTCGTACCGGGAACTCGCCTTCTGTTTACCTATCGCCGCTGCCCAATACCTTTACTAGCTATTTGGCTCGCCGTCGAACCCCTCTTCAGCCACGGTCAGCAAACAGGGCGAAAGATTAGCGCTGATTAAGCAAGTACTGCATCGACACCTGGTGACAGCAATGTTGGGTCTTCCCCTACACATACCGTTGCAATCATCGGCCAGTAGATTGTCGCGCCGCATTAAAGAACAGGCCGGCCACCTGGACAAGAGTCGGAGACGGTCAGGCTGCTTTACGGCGCGCACCCATAAAGTTCATTCACCGGTCGCGCGCCGGCGTAGCTCATCTGGGAAATTCAGCAGGAATGTCAGATGCAGCGTGTTCTGATGCTCAGTTGTGCCATCTGGGTACAGGGTGACCACGATGCGTTTCCCGTCCGGCGCCAGCGCGTAAGGTTGAAAAGGACCACCAGCAACGTTGAGAAGAATTTGCTGCTGGGACCACACCCTGGGCTTGCCGGGCGAGAAGGAATCGGTCCTTGCCGTATAGTCGACCGCCATGATGTGCTGGTCCAAACTGCTGAAGAACAATTCGCGGCCGTTCGGAGACCATATGGGGAATGAGCCGCCGCCCGTTGAAACCGTGACCTTTCCCCCAGGTCCCGGGAACGGCCGCACATAGATCTGTGAGGTTCCGGTTTCAGCCGAGGCGTAGGCGAGCCAGCGGCCGTCAGGCGAGAAGGCAGGCATCGGGAACCCGCGTGCGTGCAGGAATAGTTCGCTCTTGCCGAGTAGCAGATGGTTTGGGGTTTCTTCGACTGGCGCTATCCAGACCTCTTCGGCGGTGAAGGGGTTGCCGCGCTGGAGTGTCACTCGCTTCCCATCCGGCGAAAACGAAGTCGGCGACCCGATTTCTCCGGCTGCTTGCTGCGGCTCCCCCGCTCCATCCGAACGAATCCAGTACAGGCCCGCATTGGGTTGGTGCCGAACCGAAAAGAGTATGTGCTTACCATCCGCGGACCAGACCGGCGATTGACTCGCGCCAGGAAGAGATGTGAGGCGCGTTATTGTGTTGCGTTCGAGGTCCTGCACCCAAATGTCCCCGCGCCCGAGTGCGTCGTAGCCGGTTGCAAAGACCAAGCGCATGCCATCCGGCGAGAACCGCATGCCGTTGTAAAATCCGGGCGTCGGATGCAGTGGCTCTGTCTTGCCGGCGTGGTCCAGCCAGAAGATCGATCGCTCAGGTTCCCCCTTGCCGCTGATATAGACAAACGTCCCATTTCTTGAGAAATCGAAATCCCCGGGACTGGTGGCTGTGATGGCGGTTACATCGTCGAGTATCGGCTGTGCGGCGCCCGTGACGGCAAAGTTGCTGATGTCGAAAGGCACCGCGAGAAGAGTAGTTTGGTGAAGGTACACCAGGTATCCGGCGCCATTTGATGCCGATAGATATCGGCCCATAACACCGCCACGAACCGCCGTCTTTCGTTCGTGAGTCTTGAACGAAAGTATTTCGATGCTCGACTCCTCAGGGCCGCCACCCCTATATGCGGTGAAGAGGACGGCCCGGCTGCCGGGCAGAACTTGAGGCCAGCGATGCATTATCTCGCCATTCCTCAACTCCGTTACCGGTGTTGGGGCACCGCCCGTGGAAGGAATCCGTGAGAGTCCGCCCTGGGAGCTGAGCGCTGCGATGATATTGTCGTCATCGCCCCAACTCCCAGACGAAAAGTTATCAGCGTCGCATAGTAGCGCTGGGGCACCACCCTGAACCGGGATTTTCCTGAGCTTGCCATCCCCAAAGAAGGCGATCCACTGGCCATCCTGGGAAAAGAAAGGAGATGTCGGATTCTCAGTCCCGGGGAGCGCTTTGAACGGATTTTCATCGAGCCTGCGGATGGCGAGGCGGAAGTTGCCATCCGTGTCGCGGATCGGAACGGCTAGGCGGCTGCCGTCCGGCGACAGTGCGAGGAACGTGCCCGGCTGCGACTTGGCTAGGAGTGTCTCGCCCATGCGGAAGGTGAACGCGCCCGGCCCAAGCGCCAACTCGGCGCTAACCCTTATGAGCGGGTGGAGGATTGGGCGCGTGGCGCGCCACCAGCCCACCGACGCGATCGCCGCGATGATGGCCAGCGGTAATGCTAGCGCCCAAGCCATCCGCTCGCGTAGTTTGCGAAGCGGTACGCTCGGCCCCGCTACGCCCGCCTGTGAGCCGCTTTCGGCAATCCATTGCAACTCACCGGCCATGTCGCCTGACTCTGCCAGCGTCTCTCGGGCTCCTTCGCCAGACATTTTCGTATTGCATGGTCCAGCGTCGGCGAAGTCATCGGCTTGATGAGCTGGATGGGAGTAGTTTCTTTTTCGAGCATCGCCGCCGCCACGCTTAGTCGGCCTTTCCCTTGAAAAGCGGCGTCCGTCAGCATTTCTTACAGCACCGCGCTAGTGAAAAAATGTTGCTCCGTCTGTCTAGTTCCTTTCCTCCACTTGCTCCGGCGACATGTACTGAAAAGTGCCAATGATAGCGCCCTCTGGGGTCACTGGCGTGGCCTGTGTTGATGAAGCTGCCAAGGGTTGCTCCGTGCGACGAGGGCTTCTGGTTTCCCCTGTGAAGTTGAAATCGAGTAGCTTCGGGCTGGTGGGTGTTAGCATGATGTTTCCCGGGCTTCAACACATCCCGGTGCATGATGGCTGCTGCGGATGAAGCTTTATGCAGGGCATCGGCGATTCGCGTGCCCGAGTTTCGTAAGTGGCTTTGGAGGAAGCGGACCTTTCTCCAGCCGCTGTGTTTAGCGTATCACCTTCCACTCACTCCATCACCAGGTACTCGATGGGGCCTTGATGGGGGATGTTGTGATATATGACAGATGTGTGGATGATTGAGATTGGAGATGGCTTTGGCTTCCCGCTCGAAGCGCTGTTCGCGCATGGATCAAAAATAAAATAAAAGGGTTTAATATTCATATCTACTGTGCCATTTAATCGTGCATCTCATGCCGTGTACACCTTCCCCACCCCGCCTGTTCCTGAGCGGCGCCAGCCAGCCCAGAGGGGCTGGGTTCGTGCCCGGAATCAGGGCCATGGTTGGCTGCGATTATAGTCCCGGAAGAATTCTCCCAGTGCCCTTCAGCCTGCAAGGTAGCACTGCGCCGCCAGCAGTCCTTATGTGCCAGACCTCAAGGCGGGAATGAAGTCGCTCGTGGCCGCCATGGTCGCGAACAGAGCCACACATTCCTGTGGTGGGTTTATCCCTTACAAGTCACTGCTGTCGCCTTAGGAGCCAAGGTTCAGGCGGCCGCACCCCGGTCTCTGGCGCGTCTTTCAACAATCCGCGAAGTTGCTCCCGCAACTCCGGCACGTCCTCGTGACCATGGACGCTCACAGCGTGCATTACGGCTGCGTCGAGCACTTCTTGTTCGGCCCCGGAAATCGCCAGCGTGCAGTTCGCCTCGTTCGGGAACTCTCTGCAATCGATATATTTTCTCGCCATGGCTGCCTCCAGTTGATAGGCTGCGACACGAAGGATAGTCCATGGCGGCAACGCATGTAAATGGGTTTCACACCGACTACGGACATCCGCGACCATGAGAAGCAACAACCCCGATTGTCATCGGCGGGCTAGATCGGGGATTGGTCTGGTTTATCCACGCCATTCTGTTCGGTCCCCGATCCCAGCTCCTCGTTCTCTAAGGAAAGTGCGTCTCAGGGCCAGCGGCCTCGTCCCGGTATGCCATGGACCCCATATGCATTTTGTCACCCGCGCTCGGCCGCCATTTCTCGAAGACACCCACATCACAACGCGGCTAGTCGCGTTTGATGCCGATGCTAGTGCCATAGAATTCCCCATTCCCCGGATTGTTAACCACGGTGTGGATTTCCCTGCCCTCTCTGGCCACTACCAAGCTCAGTTGTACAGAAGACCTACCGTCAGGGAAGTTGATCGTAGCTGTTCCCGTGCAATCCGGATTGATGGTATAGGTGCCGCTGCCGGGGTTCCACTCCTTGTCGGCGGCGGAGCGCCATTAACCACAAGCGCGGTTATCGGATCGAAATGGCCTTCGCCGTCAAAAGCGAGCTGATCGCTACGCCTCGAAGCACGCCGACTTGGCTTCCGAGGCGGGCCAAGCCTTCGATGGTGAATCCGTAATGGCCGCTAAGCGTTCTGTTCGAGCACGTTTTATCTGCGGACTGGGCAAAGGCCGAGGAGCCTGAGAGCAGCACACCGCAAACGATGAGCAACAGACTCACGATGGAAATTCTAAAACTTTGCTT
>CAWIBI010000053.1:0-126175 GCA_963834205.1 uncultured Acidobacteriaceae bacterium
ACTCTTGTTCTTTCAGCAGGTCGAGGACTTGCTCGGCTTCGCCAAGCCGGTCGGCTTGCACCAACAGCTCCGCCAGTTGCCGGTAAGTTGCCGATTTGGATTGAGCAAAGCCCGATTGCAGGTCCTTATCCAGACCGGAGATATTCCTGCGCATCTGCTGGAAGGAGTTCACTGCGCCGGTGCCGAAGAATATCGCCACTTCAGGACGTTGCTGGCCACGGAAGTAGCGCATCAACGAGGCGTCAATCCTGCCCTGCAAATCCAGATCACCCGCGGATTTCGCCAGGGATAGCGCGGCTAGCTCGTTGGGCAGCACCTTCTGCGGCTGCGCCTGACTGTCGAAGACCAGGCCGATATTGGTGAGGGTACCCGCCTCGCCTCGCGGGTTCTCGACTTCGCGCCAGATGGGCAGCGCCTGGTAGTAAAGCTCCAGGGCGTTCTGCTTCTGCCCCTGGTCGGAGTAAATGCGGCCGATGTTGTTGAGGGTGAGCGCCACGCCGCTGCGGTCTCCTACGTCCCGCCACGCGGGGAGCGCCTGATTGTAAAACTCCAGCCCACGCGGCAGCTGTCCCAGGTCGGCGTAGACTCTGCCGATACTGTTCAGCGTGCTGGCTTCGCCGTGGCGGTTGCCGGTGGAGTGCCAAATGGGGAGCGCCTGGTTATAGAAGTCGAGGGCCTTCTGGCCTTGCCCCAGGCCGGCATAGACTCGACCGAGATTGTCGAGGGTCAGCGCTTCGCCGTTGCGGTCAGCGGCTTCGCGCCAATAAGGGAGCGCCTGATTGAAAAGTTCCAGCGCCTTCTGCTCCTGCCCCATGTCGGAGTAGACGCGGCCCATCGCGTTCAGCGTGCTGGCTTCGCCGTGGTGGTTGCCCACTTCGCGCCAGATGGGCAATGCCTGGTTGAAGTGATCCAGCGCCTTCTGCTCCTGCCCCAGGTCGGAATAAACTCTGCCCATATTGTTCAGGGTGAGCGCTTCGCCGCGGCGGTTGCCCGCCTCGCGCCACAAGGGCAACGCCTGGTTTAAAAGCTCCAACGCCTTTTGCGGGCGTCTCAGATCGCCATAGGCTCGGCCGATGTCGTTCAGCGCCAGGGCCTCACCATTGCGGTTGCCCACTTTGCGCCAGATTTGCAGGGCTTGGTTGAAGTAATCCTCGGCCTTTTGCGTGTCGCCGGCTTGCAATTGAAGAGAACCGAGCGAAACCAGCTCGGAGGTTTCCTCTTTAAGGTTTCTCCCGGCACGAGCCTGGCTTAGCTTCTGTTCATGCTGAGATAGCTGGTCGGGCAGGGAAGAGGACAGGGAATCTTGCGCTGCGGCGGCCGTCGCGAGCATCAGGCTGAGAACAAACCATGCCGGACGATGGTCGGCCATCTAATACCTCGGTGCATGCGTATGCTGGGAATCATACGACACCGGGTGTTTTGTGAGGAGCCAGGAATCGCGGCTTGGGTCCGCTTATTCCCTGGCTCCCCGGACACCGAAGCCTTCTACATGCCGCGATACTCGTCCCAATGGATTCTTTGGATGGCGTTGTCTACCGTGCCGTGGGCCTGATCGATGTGGTGCACAGCTCGATCCCTCATGCCTCTGGCCTGGGGCACGTCCTCTGCCCGAGCGGTATCGTTGTGGGCTTTATCCAGCAGCTCCAGAGCTTTGCGGAAGCGGCCGTCAGGACGCATGCGAACATCGACTGGAGGGTGATCGGCGAGATCCTTGCCATCATCGATCGAAGCCTGCTTGATCTCGGCGATCGCGGCATCGATCTCGCGGATCGCATGCTCTTCATCCCGCTGAACGGGCGGCCATGCGATCTGGTCCAGATAAGCGCGAGCCAGACGTAAGTCAGACAGCGCGTGGAGGTAAGCGGGGTGCGGCCCGGGCACTTGCTGGGCCGAAGCTGCTTTGGGGCTTACGACTAAGATTCCCAAAAGCGCAAGAAACATGGTGAAAGCTGCGATTCGTATGCGCACGATGTTGGTACCTTCTTTCTGGTTAGGGGAGGTTGGTGACCTTTAGTACGGCTGCGGGCACATCCGCAGACGACCGAGTAGACCCTACCAGACCAGCAAAAGTTGCGATATTTCATTTCGGGCGCGATTTGCTACAACGATAGTTGTAAGTGGGATCAGACGCACGCTCCATCGCGGTAAGTATTCACGGCCGCGGTTTGGGTATTGATCTTCCAGTCTTCCAGCTGCGGCCCTTTCAACGCCGCCGCCCGCTGCCGGATCTGGTCGAGGCTGGCCTCGTCTAAAGGCTTGAATTGCTGTGCGATGCGCACGTCGTCTTCCACTTGGCCGACCGTGGTGCAGCCCAGGGCGACGCAGTGAACCGGCAGGCTCAGCACGTAGGAGAGGCAATCTTTCAACGCGATTGCCTGCAGAAGCTTGGCGTTGGCGGTGCTCTTCATTCCCTGGATACCCATGCCGCGGGCAACGGCAACGGGCAGCACATTCTTCTCGAAGCTAAGGTACCCGGGATCCGCCGCATGCAGCGGCATCAGGATAGTGTCGTACTTATCGTATTTCTTCAACATCGCCAAGTGAACCTGGGGATCGTGGTGGCCGGTAAACCCAATGAAGCGGCACTTGCCGGCTTGCTTGGCAGCTTCGAAAGCCTCGATGGCGCCGCCGGGAGCGAAGATCTGCTCCACCTCGTCCATGGTGCTTACCTGGTGCATCTGCCATAGATCGACATGGTCGGTCTTGAGCGCGCGCAGCGACGCAGCCAGATCTGCTTCAGCGCCCTGTCGGGTGCGTTGGGGAGATTTCGTAGTGAGGAAAATGTTTTTCCGGAATGGCGGCAGCACCGCGCCATAGACCTCTTCCGACTTACCGTCCCAGTAAATGCGCGCGGTGTCGAAATAGTTGATGCCGAGCTCGTAGGCGCGCAGGGTGACGGCCTTGGCATCCTCGAACGTGCACAGGGGAAAGCGGCCGCCGGCCTGGCCAATGATGGTGAGACGCTCGCCGGTTTTTCCGAAAGTACGTTTCGGTATGTCTCCCGCCTTGGCTTGTAAGGTTGCAGTGCCCCAGGCAAAAGCGCCCAGCCCGGCTGCTGCAGAAGTGGAGAGAAAGGTCCTGCGTCGCATAGTCGTTCCTCGTGCACCAGTATGCGCCCGCCGTCTGCGGCCTTCAATATGCATCCCGTATGCTGGGAGGGTGAGATGGATTCGCCGTTACAGGTTTTTTCGCTGGGCTGCGTGGCTACTGCTGATTCCGGGTTTCCCGGCTGCGCAGGCACAGAAGAATGCAGGCTTTCGAGGTATAAGCTGGACTCCGGCCACACTGCATAGCGGGTCGCCTGTATTGTTCAGGATCGAGCTGGAGCAGCCGGCCAGCGAAGTACATGGCACATGGCTCAATCACGCGCTGGTGTTTACCAGGGCCCAGCAAGGGAACATGTGGTTTGCGCTGGCCGGTATCGATGTGGAGCAGGCGCCGGCAACCTATTCACTTGATCTGACCGCAACCGGAACTAGTGGCCACCCGCTGCGCGCCAGCCGCGAAGTGGCGGTGCAGCCGGGGAGCTATAAGACCACCACAATGCACGTCGAGGAGAAATATGTGCAGCCGGATGCGGCGACCCTGCAGCGCATCGCAGCCGATAAGGCGGTCAAGGATGCGGCGTTTGCCCACCTTGTTCCGCAGCGCTTGTGGAGCGGAGACTTTCGATCTCCCGTGCGTTTTTCGCCGACCGATTCATTCGGGACCCGCCGTATGTTTAACGGGACGCTGGCCAGTATCCACCGCGGGACCGACTTCCACGCGCCCTCGGGAACACCGGTGGTGGCTGCCAATGACGGTGAAGTGATTATTGCCCAGGGCATGTTCTATGAGGGGAACCTGGTGGTGATCGATCATGGGCAGCAGTTTTCCACGATGTACATGCACCTTTCGAAGATCGACGTGAAGGTGGGCGAGCGGGTCACCAAGGGACAAAGGATTGGTCTGAGCGGAGCTACAGGCCGCGTGACCGGCCCTCACCTCCACATGAGCGCGCGCTGGCAGGAAATGTACGTTGACCCGGTGTTGCTGCTTGGCCTGAAGCTGCCCACACCCTAGACCGAAGGCTATTTGTCCATATCTTCAAAGGCGAACTTGCCTAGCTCGAACGGCTTGGAAGTCGGCAGCTTGTTCTGCAATCCAGCGGTAGGGTAGGACTGGGGTGCAAGTGTGGGGAATCCCCAGATCTTGCCGTTGCGCATGTCCACGACCACCTTGCCATAGACCTGCTTGCTGCCATCCGGCGCCCGTAGGAGCTCCGAGCCGGGCTCGATGTAAAACGGATAAGGCGTGGATTGCGCCTGGGCAGCGTGGGGCGTGAACATCGGTTCGACGGCGATCGCCACCAAGGCGATGGCGATGATCAACAGCAAACCGATGGTCAGGTTTTCTTTCCGCATGGTTCTCCTCCTGGGGGGCGAACCAAGTGTATTACGGCGTGTGGGGAGGGGCTGGAGTAGAGGCAGGAGGTGGAGTGGTGGCAGGAGGCGGAGTGGTGGGGGGAGCTGGGGTGGCGGCAGGAGCCTGCGCCGCCTTGGGCGCGATGGACAGCAGCTCCAGGTCGAAGACAAGCGTGGCGTTGGGCCCGATCGGCGGCTTACCGCGCTCGCCATAAGCTAGATCCGCAGGAATGTACAGCTGCCATTTCGATCCCACTGGCATGAGTTGCAGCGCTTCGGTCCACCCCTTGATCACTCCGCTCACCGGGAAGGTTGCCGGCTTGCCACGCTTGTAGGAGCTGTCGAACTCGGTTTTGTCGAGCAGCGTCCCGCTGTAGTTGCAAACGACGGAGTCAGTGGCGGTGGGTTTGGGGCCCGTTCCCGGCGTCAGGATTTTATATTGCAGACCGCTGGGCAGGGTGACCACACCCTCTTTTTTGGCGTTCGCAGCCAGGAATGCCGCGCCCTCCTTCTTGTTGGTCTCCACCTCGGCTAACCTTTTGGCTTCCATTTTTTGCCGTACTTGCGTCTGCAAGGCGGTCATCACAGTCTTGATCTGATCGTCGGTTAGCTGCACTTTGCCGTTGGCAAGGGCATCCTGGAGACCCTGGAGCAGAAACTTCGGCTCGACATCGACATCGTCCCGGTGAAGGCTTCTTCCGACATTTAAACCGATGGCATAGCTTTGCTTGTCTTTCTCTGTCACCGGCACCAGCGGTTTAGGCTTGGCTGCGGTCGTGGTGTGCCGGGTGGTGGTGGCTGTGCCCTGCCGGGGGGTGGGGGTGGTCGCCGGGGTCTGCTGCGCGGCGGCGCTGCCTAGCAGAACCAATGCGGCAGCCGAAAAGTTAAGGGCCGTTGAACCAAATCGTTGCATTACATCATTCTCGCATTGAGACTTAGCGCTCGGCAAACGCAGGGATTTACTCATTAAATTTTAATCTGTCACCAGCAAGGTGGCAGATAAGCGGCCCATTTGCGAAATAATGGGGAGAATGCGCCAAAAGCAAGATCAGGTCCCTGCGATCGGTATCGACTTCGGCACCACCAACAGCACCGTTGCGCGCGCCTCGGGCAAATCGCAAGTGGAGCTTGTCTCCTTTCCCACGCTTGCCGGAGAGACTTTTTCCTCTCGATCGGTGCTTTATCTGGAGAAGCGCGGGGGCAGTGCAAAGACCCACACCTGGACAGGTCCAGTGGCTATCGAACGTTACCTGGCGGCGGAGAACAAGGGCCGGCTGATTCAGTCACTCAAATCCTACCTGGCCGACCGCTCGCTAACGGGAACCGCCGTCTTTGGCCGCCATTGCACGCTTGAAGACCTGATCTCCCGCATCCTGGCCGATCTGCGGCGCCGCGCCGAGGCCCAGTTCCAGGTTCCCGTTGCCTATGCCATGGCCGGCCGGCCGGTGCGTTTCGTCGGCGCCGAAAGTGAAGAGGATGAGAGCTTCGCGCTTTCGCGTCTGGGGCAGGCCTTTGCTGCTGCGGGCTTTGAGCGGGTTGAATTTGAAATGGAGCCGGTAGCCGCGGCGTACGCCTACGAATCGACGCTCGACCACGACGAGCTCATCCTGATTGGTGACTTTGGCGGGGGCACCAGCGACTTCTCCCTGCTTCACGTTGGCCCCGGGGTGCGCAAGCGTGGCCGTAAGCCGGAGGACCTGCTTGGCAACAGCGGCGTGGGCCTAGCCGGCGACGCGTTCGACGCTCGGTTGGTGCGCAAGCTGGTCTCCCCCGCCTTAGGCTCGGAATCGTTCGCTCGCTCGCTCAACAAGGTTCTGCCCGCCGTGCCCGCGTGGATCTACGCCAACCTCGAACGCTGGCATTACCTGTCGTTCTTACGCGCAGCGAATGTCGATGAGATTTTGCGAAGCGCTCGACTCCGCGCCCTGGAGCCAGAAAAAATTGAAGCTCTGATCACACTGATTGACGAGGACCTCGGCTACCATCTGCACCAGGCGGTGCAGCGCGTCAAGTTCGAGCTTTCTCATTCCGACGTGGCGGAGTTCTATTTCCGCGACGGCAGCATGGACATCCGCATTGCCGTGACCCGTGAGGCCTTTGAAGGGTGGATCGCCGACGAGCTGCATGCCATTGAACAATGCATCGATTCGCTTTTGCAAAGCTCGGGTATCAGCCGAAAACAAGTGGATCGGGTGTTTCTTACCGGTGGAAGTTCGCTGGTGCCCGCCGTCCGGCGCATCTTCAAGGTACGCTTTGGGGAGGAGCGGATACGAACCGGCAACGAGTTTATTTCCGTCGCTCGCGGCCTGGCGCTGCGCGCAGAAGAAGCGTTGGCGTTGTGAGCCGGATTCAGCCCCGTTGATAACGAAGCATTAACCGCAGGTCCCTCCACTGCGCTACGCTCCGGTCGGGATGACAAATTTGTTGCAAAACGGGGACAGTGGAGAAAAATCACGGATTTCAGGAAAGTTTGTCATCCCGACCGGAGCGTAGCGTAGTGGAGGGACCTGCGGTTAATGCGATTTGTGCGCCTGAGTCAGTTGTTACTCCATGGAGCTTCGGACTGCTTAGAAGTGGAACCCGAGTTCTGCCGAGAGCGACCGCGGCGTAACGTAGTGCGTTCCGCTGAAGGTCGAAAGAAAATTGTAAAGTGCGTATTTGTTGGTCATATTCACGCCCGTCAAGTGAAGACTCCACTTGTATCGATCGCCATTGAAGAGGTTGTCTTCTCCAATGGAGGCGTCGTAGAGATTCCGTTGTCGAATCCGCGGCGGATTGTGGTCGTTGTCACCGGTGCCCGGGGCGGGAATGCTCAGTAGGGTTGAGGAATACTCTGAAGCCAGGCACGGGGTCGGCAGCGGCGTGGTAGGCGTTGCTTTTAGGTTTCCACATTGCAGGCCTGCTTCGAACTCCTGGTCGGCAGTCAAGCTGCTGAGGTCAACGGCCGGCTGGCCATTGAGCAAGGTCGATGTACTTGCACATGCGCTGTTCGGATCGTTGGAGAGCGGATTGTAGCAGGGCGCCGATCCGGCAACCAGGCCACTGTCGAAGCGCCAGTTGAAGCCGATCCACGGACTCCGCCGGAAGGGAATCTGGTATTGCAGGTGCGTCGTTTGATTGAACTTTTCATCATGATCAATGCGGAAGGGATATCCACTCTGGCCGACCGTGGCGCCCGCTCCGGCAACCTGCGGGGGAAAGAAGCGAGCGGCAACGGAGGACATCACCACGAACGCCGTGAGATTGTGAAAGTTGGGCACATCGACACGTAGCGCGAAGCCCGGGACCTTCGAATTGTGCCAGTCGATGGGGAAGGTGATGGGAGTATTGCCCAGCACGCTAAAGTCGAAGGCATTGTGCGTGTATTTCCAGATGTAGTCCCCGCTGACGACTAGATTCTTTCCGAACGCCTGCTGGATGCCGGCATGAAATTCGTTGCGAAAGCCGGGTTGCATTGTGCCAGACACCCCGGTTGAACAATTGAGCAACGGAGATAGCACGGCATTGGTACAGCCTTGGCTGGAAAGCACAAGATTTTCGTTGAACGGCGATTCCAGAGTGCGCGCATAAGAGATGCGCGGCACAGTGTTGGTGCGCTTGAAGTTGTAGGAAAGACCCAGGCGAGGTTCTGCCTGAGTGGCGCTGGCCAGGCCGTTGTACAGGTCTCCCCTTATGCCTACATTGAAGAGCCAGCTGCCGGCCTTGATGGAATCTTCAATATAGAGAGCCACTTCCTTGATGTCCGCAGGGCCAAAGTAGTTGTAGCTGCTGCCGCCGCGGGTGAGGTCATACGGCAACAAGACCGGGTTGAACAATTTTCCAGTCGCATTCGGGTTGGCTGCGGTGTTGGGCTGGTATCCGGCCGCGGCGCATTGCGTGGGGCTGGTAAATCCGTCGACGGGATTTCCGCTCCCATTGAGGCAGGGTGAGTTCAAGACCGGATCCACGATGCCGAGGCTGTCACGCTCCCTGAGGAAGGTGCTGGCGTATGTCACCCCACCCTTGATGGTGTGTCTCCCTTTCGTATAGGAGAGATCGGAATGGAAACCGGCATTGGTGAGCGTCCGGTATTGCGCGATCGTCGCCGTCTGCAGATTTGGCGGTCCAAGGTCCGCGAGCGGATTCTCGCTGGGAAAGTACTGATACGAATCCTTCCTGATGTAAGGACCGAAATTGAATACCGAGGTTTTTCCTATGGTCCGGGTGTAAGTGGGCGCAATATCAAAAGTCTCAATCTTGGACTTCTGGTCGGCATCGCCAACGTCGTTGCCGAACTGGTCGAGCACATTCAGGTTGTCGTAGTTGTTTGGGGTCTGAAACCAGGAGCGGCTGTAGTTCAGGTTCAGGTGGAACGCGTCGACCGGCGTAAATTGGTAGTCCAGGCGATCAAAAACGTTCTGCTCGTTTCCCTTGTCGTGGAAGTCCACGAATTCCGGTGTATCCAGAAAACGCCCGGTATCCAATCCATCCAGCTCAAAGAAGTTACCCCAGTTTTGCGCGCCATAGCCAATATCAAAGCCTCCTGATGCCGAGCCAAAGGTCCCGTAGGAGGTGGTTAAGCTGCCTGTGGGTTGGGTGAGCCCCTGGCCGGATCGCGTGGTTACTTGAATTACCAGGCTCGTCTTGCCCCCGTACTCGGCGGGCGGCGCGCCTTCAATGACTTCAATTGTTTGAATGGAATTGGAAGGTATCTGGTTGGAGAAGACCTTGCTTTGCTGGTCGGTGATCGGCTGGCCGTCGACGGAAAAAGAGTTGGACGCATGATCGCCAAGCCCATGGAAAAGTCCGTTGGAATCCGCAGCGACGCCGGGCGAGGAGAGCGTCACCAGCGAGCTTACGGAGGAGGACTGGCTTTCCAGGGGCAGCTCCTCCATCTGCGAGCGGTCCACGTCGGTGTGGAGTCCGGAGTCATTCTCCACCAGGTCTCCGCCTGTAACCGTAACTGTCGTCGAGGCTCCGCCCACTTGCAAGGCGATGGTTGGCGCGACAGCGACCGTAGAGTGTACCTCCACATCGACAGTGAACGGTGCAAAGCCAGGCGCGTTGGCCACCAGATGATAGGTGGCGCGGGGTAGATTGGTGAACTGGTATCGCCCTGCCGCGTCTGTCTTGGCGGTCCGCGAGAGTCCGCTGACCGGATTTTCAATGGTTACTACTGCACCCGGCACCACTGCGCCGGAAGCATCGTTCACGGTTCCTGTGATCGTGCCCGAACCAGACTGGGCGTGAAGACTGGCCGCTGGCGATAAAAGGAGAAATGGGAAAAACAGAAAGACGAATCGTCTTTGAAATAAGTACATGCACCACCCCCGGCGTGTTTAACGAGCTGGCTGTTACAACTGCCTTAGGCGAAGGCAATGGCAACGGGCGGGGGTCGTGTGTAGAGGGAAAAATCCAGGAGCCGGTGGGCAAAGGCCGTTTGAAGATCGAGTACGGGCGTGGCTGTCTGTCTCGCGACGAGGGGCGCCGCCATTGGCGCTGCAGGAGAAATGACTACATGCGCGGCGGCACACAGAGCGCATCCGGAGTGAGATACGTCTGCAGGCGTGTGAACGTGCGCTACCTGAACCGTAGCCCCGAATAGCAGAAGCAGAGCGCAGCAAAGAGCTAGAACGATCCTCCAGGGGTGTCGCGCGTGCTCTTTTGCTTGCGTACCAGGCATCACTCTAACTATAGCTTACGGTTAGTCCCGAGGCTGGTGAGCGGCGTGTGTGCGATCAAAACAGTTGCTTAGATGACCTGGAGAGAATAGGTTTGATCGCAATTTCAGGCCAGAGCCTTGGGGACTGCCTCTTCCCATCTTCCCTGGGATTTAAGGATAAGTTCCACTACTTCCCGTGCGGCGCCTTTTCCGCCCCGGCGATTCGCGATGTAGTGGCTGATTTCTTTTAGCTCGGCTGCAGCGTCGGCAACCGCAACCGCCAGGCCGGCGCGTTTGGCCGGAGGCATGTCGGGCAGGTCGTCCCCCATGTAAGCGACCTCATCTTCCTGGACGCCTGCCTTCTGCAGGCACTCGTTAAAGGCGGCCATCTTCGTTTCCTGGCCCAAGTAAACGAATTCGACATTCAGTTCGTGGGCGCGCTGGGTAACAGCGGGGGATTTTCTTCCGGTAATAAAACCGGTGCGGATCCCCATGATGTGCGCGAGTTTCAGCCCCGCGCCATCCTGCGAGTTAAAGGCCTTCATCTCGGCTACGCCGCCACCCTCGGGCGGGGAAATGAGGTTGACGCTGCCGTCGGTGAGGGTGCCGTCCACGTCCATCAGGAACAGCTTGATCTTGCTGGCGCGGGCGAGGACATCGGGGGCAACGGGTCTGGTCGTCGACATGCCACCATCATACCGGCGCGAGTCACTCGAGTGGCCCCACAGCGTAGAGACACGGCACTTGAGGTTCGCGTCTCCCATGTCTCAAACGCGAGACATGGGCCACCCCTCGATTTGTTAGGGGGTGAAAGGACGGGAGCAGGCAAGCTGTGGCCCCACAAGGCCGGCGTATCACAGGTCTCAAAGGCAAGGGTGGAAGGACGGGAGGAGGCAGGCTGTGGCCCTAAAGACAGCCGTGATAACTTTTAACTACCGGGTGATACATCCGCCGGGCCACGCTCCGCCCTTCATCCTAAGCCTTCGCGAGCCGGAGTTCGTCCCGCCCTATGGCAATTCACATCGCGCTGAATCACAAAACCCATTATCGATACGACCGCGCTGTGACGCTCGGGCCCCAAACTATCCGGCTGCGTCCGGCCCCTCATTGCCGCACGCCGATCCTTTCCTACTCGCTGAAGGTGCTTCCTAAAAATCACTTCATCAACTGGCAGCAGGATCCGCAGGCTAACTATCTCGCCCGCCTGGTTTTTCCGGAAAAGACAACGGAGTTCTTAGTCGAGGTCGACCTGGTTGCCGAGATGGCAATCTTCAATCCCTTTGATTTTTTCCTGGAACCGTACGCGGAGCAAATCCCTTTCACTTATGAAACCTTCCTTGCCCGCGAACTGCGCCCCTTTCTTGAAGCTGATGTGCCGGGGCCCAGGCTAGCGAGTTTCCTGGCCCAGGTGCCGCGGGGCAGCACCCGCACTCTGGATTTTCTGGTCAGCCTGAATCAACGGGTGCAGCGCGAGGTCAACTATGTCATCCGGCTGGAGCAGGGTGTGCAGAGTTGCGAACAGACGCTGGCGTTGCGCACCGGCTCCTGCCGTGATTCGGCATGGCTGCTGGTGCAGATCCTGCGCAACCTCGGCCTCGCCGCCCGCTTCGTCTCCGGCTATCTGATCCAACTGACCGCCGACGTAAAGCCGCTGGAAGGGCCGGCCGGCGCTTCAAGCGACTTTACGGATCTGCATGCCTGGACCGAGGTCTTTCTCCCCGGCGCGGGTTGGGTCGGCTTCGATCCCACGTCAGGGTTACTGGCTGGGGAAGGACATATTCCTCTCGCCTGCACTCCCGATGTGGGGAGTGCCGCGCCCATCTCTGGTCCTCTTGAGGTTTGCAAGACGGATTTCAGCTACTCCATGACCGTGCAGCGGATTTTCGAATCCCCGCGCGTCACCAAGCCTTATACCGACGAGCAGTGGCACCAGATCCAGGCGCTGGGCCACCAGGTGGACACCGATCTGCGAACCGCAGACGTGCGTCTCACCATGGGCGGCGAGCCGACATTCATCTCGCTCGACGATCGCAACGGAAGCGAGTGGTCAACCACCGCCATGAGCCCCGCCAAGCGCCGCCTGGCCGTGCAGTTGCTTTACAAAATGCGTGACCGGTTTTCCCGCGGCGCCTTGCTGCACACCGGGCAGGGCAAGTGGTACCCGGGCGAGGAACTGCCACGGTGGGCCCTGGGCTGTTATTGGCGGAAGGACGGGGTCCCGATTTGGGAAAATCAGCGCCTCTTTGCCGAGGACGCCAAAGACTACGGCTACGGCGCACCCGAAGCGCGGAAATTTCTCGAAGCGCTTACGCGCCGTCTGCAAGTGAGCTTCTCTTTTACCATCACCGCCTATGAAGACATGTTCTTTCACCTATGGAAAGAACGGCGGCTGCCCGCACTGCTCGATCCATTGGATCCTAAGCTCAAAGACTTCCCGGAACGCGCACACCTGGCGCAGATTTTTGAAGAGGGCGCCGAGCAGCCAATTGGCTTTGTCCTGCCCTTACGCCGCATACCCACCAGGTCCGGCACGCCGCGGTGGACCAGCCAGCCATGGTTCCCCATCGAGCCGCGCATGTTTCTGAGTCCTGGCGACTCGCCTATGGGTTACCGCCTGCCCCTCGAAGCGGTGCCGTGGACCAAGCCGGAAGACCTTACCTACGCCTTTGATACCGATCCCTTGCGGCGGCGGGATACTCTGCCGGTCCGCCCGGAAAGGCGGCTCGGGCTGTTCTCCATGCCGCCAGTCGCGGACGAGCCTGTGCCTGACGCCGATAAGGCCAAGCCCAAGGCTGAGGATCACCAGGCGCTTACCTTGACCCGGCCGGCGCTTTGCGTTCAGGCACGGCAAGGCAGGCTGTTTGTTTTTATGCCCCCGGTCGACTACCTGGCGGACTATCTCGATCTGGTCGCCGCCATCGAAGACACCGCCGCACATCTCTCCATGCCGGTGTTGATCGAAGGCTACGCGCCACCCAGCGACAGCCGTATCGCGGTGTTCAAAGTCACTCCCGATCCAGGGGTGATCGAGGTGAACATCCAACCCGCCGCCAGCTGGGACGAGCTGGTGGAAAACACCACGGCGGTCTACGACCTGGCGCGGGAGAGCCGCCTGGGAACCGAGAAGTTCATGCTGGATGGCCAGCACTCCGGGACCGGCGGCGGCAACCACCTGGTGATCGGCGGCCCCACACTTGAGGACAGCCCGTTTCTGCGCCGCCCCGACCTGCTGCGCAGCATGGTCAATTACTGGCACAACCATCCTTCGCTCTCATATCTGCTTTCCGGGTTGTTCATTGGTCCCACCAGCCAGCATCCCCGGGTAGACGAAGGCCGCGTGGACTCGATCTACGAGTTGGAAATTGCCTTCGATCAGATTCCCGATCCGGGCAAGGGACCGGTGACCCCGCGGATGGCCGATCGCCTCTTCCGCCATCTTTTGACCGATGTAACCGGCAGCACCCATCGCGCGGAGTTTTGCATCGACAAGCTCGATCCACCAGAGGGTGCCGGAACACGACTCGGCTTGCTGGAACTGCGCGCCTTCGAGATGCCGCCCCACGCCCGCATGAGCCTGACCCAGCAACTGCTGGTGCGGGCGCTGATCGCCCATTTTTGGCGTAAGCCCTATCGGCAGAAGTTGATCTACTGGGGAACCGGCCTGCACGACCGGTTCATGCTGCCCCACTTCGTGCAGCTGGATTGGGAGGATGTCGTGAGCGACCTGGGACGCGCCGGATATAGCTTCCTCAGCGAGTGGTTCGCTCCCCACTTCGAGTTTCGCTTTCCTCCCATCGGCTCGGTGACCGCGCGCGGCATCCAACTGGAACTGCGCCATGCACTGGAACCCTGGAATGTGCTGGGCGAGGAAGCCTCCAGCGGAGGCACGGCACGCAGTGTGGATTCTTCGGTCGAGCGACTGCAGGTAAAGGTTACGGGGATGGTTGCGCCCCGCTTCGCCGTGCTTTGTAATGGCCGGCCGGTGCCCCTTCACCCCACCGGAGAACCAGGCGAATTCGTCGCCGGTGTGCGTTATCGCGCCTGGCAGCCCGCCTCGTGTCTGCACCCGGATATCCCTGTGCACAGCCCGCTGGTCTTCGACATCGTGGATACCTGGTCAAACCACTCGATCGGGGGCTGCACCTACCATGTGGTCCATCCCGGCGGCCGAGCTCACGAGCATCACCCCGTCAATGCCTATGAGGCCGAGAGCCGGCGCTTGGCGAGGTTTAGCAATCTTGGTCACACCCCCGGCCCCATTTCCGTCCCCGCTGAGAGGGCCAACGCAGAGTTTCCCTTAACCCTTGACTTGCGCCGGAAACCGTAAGGGCATGAGCATGGCCGAACTTCTGGATGACCCGCTACTGACCGCCGACTATCGCCAGGCACCTGGCGTTTACGACGAGATGTGCGTGGAACCCGGGGTTTTCCGTCCCCATTGGGACCGTTACATCGCTTCCTTGTCTTCGCTGGGAGCCAGGGAACTGGCCCACCGCTGGCAGATAGCCCGGCAACGGATCCGGGAAAACGGCGTCAGCTACAACGTCTACGGTGATCCGCTGGGAACGGACCGGCCGTGGAGCCTGGATGCTATTCCGCTGCTTATCCCGCCGGCGGAATGGAGCTACCTGGAAGCAGGCCTTATCCAGCGCGCGCGCTTGCTCAACGCGATTCTGGCCGATCTTTACGGGCCGCAGAAGCTGCTGCTGAACGGGGACCTTCCCGCCGCCCTGGTATTTGCCAACCCTGTCTTCTGGCGGGCCTGCCATAACGTGAGAGTCCCGGGGTCCACCTACCTCCATTTGCTAGCCGTCGACTTGGCGCGCTCGCCCGACGGGCAATGGTGGGTGATTTCCGACCGCACCCAGGCGCCTTCCGGCGCCGGCTACGCGCTGGAAAACCGCATTGTCATGGCGGAGACTTTTCCCGACCTGTTTCGTGAGGCCCAGGTACACCGGCTGGCCGCCTTTTTTCGCGACTTTCGCGACACCCTGTTGCGTCTTTCCCCCTCCGCGCGCACCCAACCGCGGGTTGTGCTGCTAACCCCGGGGCCGCTGAACGAGACCTACTTCGAGCACTCGTATCTGGCGCGCTACCTGGGTTTTACCCTGGTCCAGGGGGCGGATCTGACGGTGCGGGAGAACCGGGTCTTTCTCAAGTCGCTGGAAGGCTTGAGGCCGGTAGATGTGATTTTGCGACGCATGGACGATGGCTTCTGCGATCCGCTTGAGCTCCGCTCCGACTCGTATCTGGGCGTGGCCGGCCTGGTAGAAGCGGTCCGGGCAGGAAATGTTGCCGTGGCCAATGCCTTGGGCAGCGGGCTACTCGAGACCTCGGCGTTCATTCCGTTTCTTCCTGGCCTCAGCCGGAACTTGCTGGGCGAGCGCCTGGCATTGCCATCGGTCGCTACCTGGTGGTGCGGCCAGCCAAGAGCCTTGCGCTATGTGCGGGAGAACCTGGATTTTCTGATCATCAAACCGGCCTTTCCAGTCACCGGAATGGAGCCTGTTTTCGGGGGCAGGCTCGCTCCCAACGAGCGCTCGCGGATGCTGGCGCAGTTGAGTGACAGGCCCCATGAGTTTGTCGGTCAGGAGCTGCTCAACCTGTCCAGCGTCCCCGTCTGGTCGGATAACACCCTGATGCCGCGGCGCGTGGTCTTGCGCGTGTATATCGCGGCTGCCGGAGACAGCTGGATCGTGATGCCTGGAGGCCTGACCCGCGTCTCCCCGTCTCCCGACACCCCTGTTGTCTCCATGCAGCACGGCGGGGGCAGCAAAGACACCTGGGTTCTTTCCCGTGAGCCGGTCGACAATTTCACCCTGCGGCGCCCTCGCGATTTGCCGGTGGAGTTGCATCGAGGCGCAAGCAGCGACCTGCCCAGCCGTGCCGCCGAGCATCTCTTCTGGTTGGGCCGCTACGCGGAGCGGTGTGAGCATCTGTCCCGGGTTCTGCGTTGCCTCCTGGTGCGCATGACCGGTGAATCTTGGACGCCGGATACCCTGGGTTGGCTATCGATGATGAAGCTGTATGAGTGCCTGGAGTCCCCCTACTCGCGGCTCGCGAAAGATGATCCGCAGGGGCATCTGGACCAGCAGGGTGACCTGGAAAAAGAGATCCTCTCGCTCATCTTTGAAGAACAGCGCAACGACAGCCTGAATGCCAATCTTACCAGGGCCACCCGCGCGGCGGCGCAGGTACGGGACCGTCTCTCCAGCGACCTGCTGCGCATTGTGAGTCAGCTGGGCGGCATCGCTCGCGCATCGGACAGGGTCGCCTGGGGCTACGTATCGGCCGCCGACGCGCTGGCAGTGCTGAATAGCTGTATTCTCACGCTTGCCGCCTTGCA
Source organism: uncultured Acidobacteriaceae bacterium (assembly GCA_963834205.1). Classification (GTDB taxonomy): domain Bacteria; phylum Acidobacteriota; class Terriglobia; order Terriglobales; family Acidobacteriaceae; genus PALSA-350. Next base: position 16,391 of record CAWIBI010000053.1, read on the forward strand.
AGGGATCGAGGCCGGCAACATCACGCGGGGCCCGGGTTGGCACTTTCTCAACATTGGGCGAAGGGTGGAACGCTCGCTGCAGTTGGTGGAGCTGCTGCGCTCGATTATCGTTCCGATCGACCCCGAGAACTGGCCGTCGCTGGAGATGTTGCTGGAGGTCGCAGACAGCTCCATCACATACCGCTCGCGGTATTTCACCGCCCTGCAGGCGGCGCCGGTGCTCGATCTGCTGATGAACGACGACGCCAATCCTCGATCGCTCGCCTTCCAGCTTAAGGACTTGGCCCGGCACTCCGCCGCGCTTTCCGCTATGCCGTCCGGCGGCGGCTGGCCAGTTTTGAAGCAGAGGCTGATGGAAGCGGCCGCGGCCAGGCTGCTGAATGCTGACGTGGAATTGCTGTGCGAGGGGCGAGCGGGCAACAAGCGGACCCGACTGGATAGTCTGCTCGAAGACCTGGGGGCCGCGTTGCCCGCTTACTCCGAAGCCATCGCCAACACCTATTTCAGCCACGCGGAAATGGAGCGTGCCACGTGATCTACCGGGTGCGCCACCAAACCATCTACGACTACGTACAACCGGTATCGGTCTCCCATCATGTGGCCCGTCTGACTCCGCGCGATCTCCGCGGGCAGAGATGCCTGAGCAGTGAGCTATCCGTTTGGCCTGTGCCGCCGTATCACACCACGACCCACACTGACTTCTTTGGCAACACCGTCACCTCGTTCACCCTGCCCGAGTCGCATACCCGGATGACCGTGGAGGCGAGCACCGAGCTGGAAGTGAATGCGGTAACCTTCCCTGTGTTCTCCCAGTCTCCGGCCTGGGAAGCCGTTCGTGACACGGTGAGCAACGATCACAGCGGGGAGGGGTTGCACGCCTACCAGTTCCTATTCGATTCGATCCGCGTCTCGGCCAAGCCGGAGCTGGCGGACTATGCCCGGGATTCCTTTCCCGCAGGACGGCCGATCCTCGAGGCGGTCCTCGACCTGACTGGACGAATTCATCAGGATTTCCGTTTTGACGCCAAGGCAACCGAGGTTACCACGCCGGTCGAAACCTTCTTCGAAAAGCGCCGTGGGGTATGCCAGGACTTCTCCCACCTGCAGATTGCTTGCATGCGCTCGCTGGGACTGCCGGCACGCTACGTCAGCGGCTATTTGCGGACGCTTCCTCCCGCCGGCCGTGCCCGTCTAATAGGAGCCGATGCCTCCCATGCCTGGTGTGCCGCGTGGTGCCCTGGCTTCGGATGGGTGGACTTCGACCCAACCAACAACTGTGTGCCCTCCGATGGGCACATCACCCTGGCCTGGGGCAGGGACTACAGCGATGTGAGCCCGATTCGCGGTGTTCTGCTCGGCGGCGCAAAGCATAGCTTGAAGGTAGGAGTGGATGTCATGCCGCTGGAGTAAGCGCCGCGTGCCAAACTGGAAGAATTGGTATTTGGAGAGATCAAGTGAAGTTAAAAGTCCTGCTGTGCTTTCTTTTTATCGTCTCAGTCGTTTCGTCGTACGCTGCTGACCCCAGCAACGTAACCCGCGCCACCTTATCCAATGGTTTGCAGGTGGTGATCGTGCGCAATGCCCTGGCGCCGGTGGTCACGGTCGAACTGAATTTCAAGGTCGGCGGGGATGAGACGCCCCCCGGCTTTCCCGGGTCGGCCCATGCTGAGGAGCACATGGCATTTCGCGGCTGCACCGGCATGACCGCGGATCAAACCGCCGCTATCTACGCCCAGTTAGGCGGCCGGGACAATGCCGATACGCAGCAAAATATCACGCAATACTTCACTACGGTTCCCGCCGCTGATCTTGACGTGGCTCTCCAGGCCCAGGCCTCCTGCTTGCGGGGAGTAGACAATTCTGAAGCGGAGTGGGCGCATGAACGGGGCGCGATCGAGCAGGAGGTGTCGCGCGACCTCTCCAACCCGACCTACAAGTTCATCGACCGGCTGAACGGAGACCTGTTCGCCGGCACTCCGTATGCACACGATCCCCTGGGTACCCGGCCTTCCTTCGACGCCACCACTGCCGCCGCGCTGCAGGACTTCTACAAGAAGTGGTACACCCCGGGCAACGCCATCCTGGTGATCGTCGGTGATGTGGAGCCGGCCGCCACCCTGGCCAAGGTCAAGCAGCTGTACGGGGACATTGCCAACCACCCGATTCCCGAGCACCCGGCTATCAATCTTGCTCCGGTCAAGCCGGAGTCGTTCACCCTGGACAGCAATCTTCCCTATGTGCTGGGCTTTATCGCCTACCGCATGCCGGGCACCGATTCGCCGGATTACGCCGCGACGCAGATCATGGCGGACATACTAGCCAGCCAGCGTGCCGATCTGTACGGCATGGTACCGGCTGGCAAGGCCTTGTACGCGGGATTTGGCGTTGCTGAAGCCTATCCCAAGGCCAGCGTGGGTTATGCCGAGCTGGCTCTTCCCGCGGGCGCCGATGCCACCGGGCCCATCAACGAAGCGCGGCAGATCATTGAGGGCTATGCGCAGAAGGGCCTGCCTCAGGACCTATTCGACGCTGCCAAGCGCAGCGAGATTGCCTCCGCCGAGTTTCAGCGCAATTCCATCCCGGGATTGGCGTCGGTTTGGTCGGAAGCTCTGGCTGCCGAAGGACGCAATTCCCCCGACGATGACATCCAGGCGATCCGCGCGGTTACGCTGGCAGATGTGAATCGGGTGGCGAAACAGTACCTGGTGAGCTCGAACTCCATCACCGCGACGCTGAAGCCGGCGCCCTCGGGCGAGGCGGTCTCGGCCAAGGGCTTCGGCGGTGAAGAGAAGATGACCTCCGCTCCTACCAAGCCGGTGGTGCTCCCGGCCTGGGCCGCCGGCGCGCTCTCCCAGCTCAAGGTGCCTTCCGACTACGTTGTGGCTTCGGACACGATGCTGCCCAACGGCCTTCGTTTGATCGTGAAGTCCGATCACACCAGCCCCACTATTACTGTCGTGGGCGAGGTGAAGAATAACGCCGATTTGCAGACGCCCAAGGGACTAGAGGGAGTATCCGACGTTCTCGACGGCCTCTATTCCTACGGCACCCAGACGCTCGACCGCCTTGCATTCCAGAAGGCGCTGGATGATATTGCCGCCAACGAGACCGCAGGCTACAACTTCTCAGTGCAGGTGTTGAAGGAGAATTTCTCCCGCGGAGTAGAGTTGCTGGCCGATAACGAGCTCCATCCGGCGCTTCCGGCGGAAGCGTTTGCTGTGGTTAAAGACCAGACCACCCAGTTTGTTGCCGGCAATTTGAAGAGTCCTGGCTACCGTACCTCCCGTGCGCTTGATTTGGCATTGCTGCCGGCTGGCGATCCGGACCTGCGGGAGGCAACGCCGGCCACGCTGGGCACCGTCACGCTGGCGGATGTGAAGCAATTTCATGCCGCCACCATGCGCCCCGATCTCACCACCATCGTGGTCATCGGGGATGTCACGCCGGACGAGGCGAAGGCGGTTATCAGCAAGTGGTTCGGTGACTGGAAGGCCGTGGGCCCGAAGCCGGAGACCACGCTGCCTGCGATCCCGGTCAACAAAGCTTCGGCCGCGAATGTGCCCGATCCGCAGGCGGTGCAGGACTCGGTTGTTTTGGCGCAGCAGTTGAACCTCAACCGTTTCGATCCGGATTATTATCCTCTGCAATTGGGCAATCACGTGCTCGGCGGCGGTTTTTATGCCACCCGGCTTTACCACGATCTGCGACAAGTGGCCGGGTATGTTTACAACGTGGACGTGAGCATGGAGGCGTCGAAGACCCGGGCCAGCTATAGCGTCACGTATGGATGCGATCCGGATAAGGTCTCGAAAGCCAGGGCCTTAATCCAGCGCGACCTGGATCAAATGCGGACCCAGGACGTTTCACCCGACGAACTGCACCTGGCCAAGGCGCTGCTTCTGCGGTCGATTCCGCTAAGTGAGTCGAGTGAAGAGGGCGTGGCGCAGGGTTTGTTGCGCAGAGCGGTGATTGGCCTGCCTCTGGATGAACCCATCGTGGCGGCGAAGAAGTACTTTGAGCTCACTGCCGATCAGGTCAAGGCGGCGTTTGCCCGCCAGCTCCGGCTGGATGATTTCGTGCAGGTGGTGAGGGGCCCTGCGCCCCAGTAAAAAGAAACCGCAGGTCCCTCCACTTCGCTACCCCGGATTTCCTGTGGAACTTGATGGCGTTGGCAAACTTCATGCGCCTTTCTTTGCGGAAAGGCGCACACGCGGCCGTGTCCAGTGCTGCGTGGCAGGAAATCCGGGTACGCTCCGGTCGGGATGACAATTCTGTTTGAGGTGGAGGACTTCTTAGGATGAATCCCATTTGCAACAGAATTGTCATCCCGACCGAAGCGTAGCGAAGTGGAGGGACCTGCGGTTCCGCCCTCGCCAGGCACGGGCTGTTAGACTATAGGGAAGGCATTGCCCGGTTGTCCTGCCTGTTGTTTCCAGCCAGCACGTCAACGCAAGGCTAGTCAGTTTCAACGCAACCTCTTTCCGCGACCCGGAAGAATAGGAAATCCTCGCCCGTGAGCACGCCCATTCGCAATATCGCCATCATTGCCCACGTCGACCATGGCAAGACGACACTCGTGGACGCCATGTTGCGCCAGGCCGGCACCTTCCGCGCCAACGAAGCCCTGACCGAGCGGGTCATGGATTCGAACGAGCTGGAGAAAGAGCGGGGCATTACCATTCTGGCCAAGAACACGGCCATTCAGTTCCAGGACACCAAGATCAACATCGTCGACACCCCCGGACACGCAGACTTCGGAGGCGAGGTCGAGCGGGCCCTGAAAATGGTGGATGGGGTCATGCTCTTGGTAGATGCCTCCGAAGGCCCTCTGCCCCAAACCCGGTATGTGCTCTCCAAGGCGCTCGAAGCCAAGCTGCTGCCCATCCTAGTGATCAACAAGATCGATCGTCCCGACGCACGCCCCCAAGAGGTTCTCGACGAGGTGTACGACCTCTTCATCGATCTGGACGCACACGAGGACCAGTTGGATTTCCCGGTGCTGTACACCAACGCCAAGCTGGGCACGGCCAGCACCTCGTTGACCGAGCCGGGAGAGAGCCTGCAGCCGCTCTTCGAGACCATTCTTTCCACGATTCCGCCCGCCAGCGGCGACCCCGACGGCCCGCTGCAGATCCTGGTCACCAACCTCGACTACTCCGATTACCTGGGGCGCCTGGCCATCGCGCGTGTGTTCAACGGAACCCTGCGCAACGGGGAAGAAGTGAACATCTCCAAGCGCGACGGATCCTTGTTGAAGACCAAGATCACCAAGCTATTCACCTTCAACGGGCTGAAGCGCACCGATACAGAAGTGACCCAGGTGGGGGACATTGTCGCCATTGCCGGGGTCACCGGCATCACCATCGGCGAGACCATCACCGGTCTCGAAAATCCCGCCCCGCTGCCCCTGATTGTCATCGACGAGCCGACCATCGCCATGCAGTTTTCGGTTAACAACTCGCCCATGGCGGGGCGCGAGGGACAGTTTGTTACTTCGCGCAATCTGCGCGAGCGACTGGACAAGGAGCTGCTCACCAACGTCTCCATTCGCGTGGAAGAGACCGGCAGCCCCGACAGCTTCAAGGTTCTTGGCCGCGGAGAGCTGCAGCTGGCCATCCTGATCGAGATGATGCGCCGCGAAGGCTTCGAGCTGATGGTCGGGCGGCCTGAGATTGTTACGAAAACGGTCGACGGCAAAGTGATGGAGCCGGTCGAACACCTCACCATCGATGTTCCTGACAATTTTGTCGGCACTGTGATCGAGCGGCTCGGCCCAAGACGCGGGGAGATGCTCAAGATGCACAATCACGGTTACGGACGCGTGCGCCTGGAGTTCCGTGTGCCCAGCCGCGGCTTGATCGGCCTGCGCAGCGAGATGCTCACCGAGACCCGCGGCACCATCGTGATGAATTCGCTCTTTGACGGTTACATGCCTTACCAGGGGGAGATACCGCAGCGCCCCAGCGGGGCACTCATCTCCGACCGCAACGGAGCCACCACCGCGTATGCGCTCAATGGCCTGCAGGATCGCGGCGTTCTCTTTATCACCGCCGGGGTTGAAGTCTATGAGGGCATGGTGATCGGCGAGCACTCGCGCGACAACGACCTGGACGTAAATGTGGTGCGTGAAAAGAAGCTCACCAACATGCGCGCCTCGAGCGCCGACGACGCCATCCGCCTGGTGCCATTCAAGCCGATGAACCTGGAGCAGGCCATCGAGTTTATTGCGGAAGATGAGCTGGTGGAGGTTACGCCCAAGTCCCTGCGCCTGCGCAAGAAAATCCTGCAGGCCAATCGCCGTCCCCGGCGTAATGCAACCGTGAGCTAGCTGTCACGGTTCATCGCGCCTCAATGGCATGAGGTTCAGACGGGTGCCCCACGTTCGCCATGGCGTACGTGGGCGATTATGATTTTTTTCCATTGCTCTTTAACAAATGGAAAGAACAATGGTAGGCTGCGCCCATCGTTTTCGGCCCACGTACGCTGAGGCGAACGTGGGGCACCCGGATTGTCCGGGATCTGTTGCTGTCAACTAAAGCTTCTCCGCTACTGACTTCGCCTGGGTGAAGAGCAACAGATAATCCGGTCCGCCGGCCTTGGAGTCGGTACCGGACATGTTGAAGCCGCCAAAGGGATGCGCGCCTACCATGGCTCCGGTGCATTTGCGATTGAAGTACAGGTTGCCGACGTGGAACTTGAGCCGCGCGTGCTCCAGCTTTTCGCGCGACTTGGAATACACCGCACCGGTCAACCCATACTCGGTGTTGTTGGCAATTTCCAGCGCGTGGTCGTAGTCCTTAGCCCGGATCACCGCCAGGACCGGCCCGAAAATCTCTTCCTGGGCGATGCGCGCGGTGGGCGCCACATCGGCGATCACCGTTGGTTCCACGTAATATCCGCCCTCGTCGTTCGCAACCGCATGGCCACCTGACAATAGCCGTCCCTCGCCCTTGCCGATCTCGATGTAAGAGAGAATCGTATCCATCGCTGAGCGGCTTACCACCGGGCCGATGTTGGCGTTTCCTGCCGGATCACCCACCCGCAGCATTTGCACCCGCTGCTGCACCCGCTCCAGGAAAACGTCGTATACGGGCTCTTCAACAATGGCGCGGGAGCAGGCGGAACACTTCTGTCCGTTGAAGCCGAAGGCCGATGCCACCACGCCCTCGACCGCTGTGTCCAGGTCGCAATCCGTGCTCACGACAATGGAATCTTTGCCCCCCATCTCGAGAATGGTGCGCTTGATCCAAACTTGTCCCGGCTTTGTCTGGGCGGCGCGGGCGTGAATATCCAGGCCCACGACCTTCGAGCCGGTAAAAGCAATCAGCCGGGTCTTGGGGTGCTCCACGATTGCATTGCCGAAGGTCGAACCGGAGCCGGGGCAGAGGTTCACGACTCCCGGGGGCATCCCCGCTTCTTCGAGCACATCGAGAAAGCGCGCGGCAATGGTGGGCGATTCGCTCGAAGGCTTCAGGATCACGGTGTTGCCAGTTACGATCGCCGCTGCGGTCATGCCGGCCATGATGGCGAAGGGAAAATTCCACGGCGGAATCACCGCGCAAACGCCCATTGGGATATACAGCAGCTCATCATGCTCACCCGGCAGCTGGATCGGCGTGGTCGCCTGGGCCAGGCGCAACGCCTCGCGCGCATAAAATTCCAGGAAGTCGATGGTCTCAGCGACATCGGCGTCAGCCTCAACCCAATTCTTGCCTACCTCGTAGGTCAGCCACGCACAGAACTCAAATTTGCGCCGGCGGATCAGATCGGCCGTCTGCAGCAGCAAGGCCGCGCGTTCCTCCACGGCCACGTACTGCCAGGTGGCGAACGCCTCCAGGGCCGCCTTCATCGCTCTTTCGGCGTGTTCCAGGCCGGCCTTCTGGTGCACACCAACAACCTGTGCCGGCTTCGCCGGATTCAACGACTTGATCTTTTGCTCGGTGCGCACCCGCTGGCCGCCGATGATGAGCTCATACTCGTGGCCGAGCATATCGCCCACGTGGGTCAGCGCGGCTTGCATTGCGTGCACGTTTTCCTGGTCGCGGAAATCGAGAAAGGGTTCGTTGTGGAAGAGTCCCTGCGGCGTAACAGGCTGGATGACGGTGCTGATCTGGGCAGTTGGCATAGCAATACAATTTTACCCCCAGAGCCTGAGGAACACTTACCGCGTGGCGGTAAGCCGCTCTGTGTGCGCCGACATCTTTGCCGTACGTTCCAGCTTGTCCCAGTTGAAGGGCCTTCCGTCGATCGCCCGCTTCACGGTTTTGAATAGCACCAGCGAAAACAGCTGACGATAGGCAAAGCGTTGCAACCAGATGTGGAAGAGCAGCCAGCCATCGCCCTTGTTGGCAGGGTGTCGCGGCTCCAGGCTGAAGGCCAGCGCCGAGGTGACGAAGTCGATGATCAAAAAGGCCAAAAAGAAGGTCAGCAGTTTTTCGAAATTGGCGGCGTTGGCCGCTTCAGGGTGAAAGTGGCGGTCGAGCAGGTAGTGAAAGACTCCTGCCACAAACATCAGGTCAATGAACGGCGAGACCAGGGGCAGCAGGATCTGGAAGACCAGGATGTTGGGCAGGGCAAACAACCCCATCGCCCGGTTCTTGAGGAAGGCGGCCTGGTGCTTGTAAACCGCTTGCAGGGTGCCGAAGGACCAGCGAAAGCGCTGCCGCATGAGGCCGCGCGCGGTGGCCGGAGCCTCGGTAAAGGCCAGGGCGCGGTCTTCGTAGATCACCTTGTAGCCCTGCTCCAGCAGGTTCATGGTCAGGTCGGCGTCCTCGGCGACGGTGTTCACCGGGTAGCATCCGCCCTGGCGCACGGCCTCGGTGCGCCAGGCGCCAATGGCGCCGGGAACCACCGTGACCACGTTGAAGAGGTCCAGGGCGCGGCGTTCGAAGTTCTGGCTGGTGATGTACTCAAGCGCCTGCCAACGAGTCCACAGGTTGACCCGGTTCCCCACTTTGGCGTTGCCCGCCACGGCGCCAATCCGGGCGTCGGCAAAGTGGCAAACCAGCTTGGATACCGCGTCGGCAGCGATCACTGTGTCTGCATCGATGCCCACATAGAACTCTTCTTCCAAATCGGCGACAGCGAAGTTGAGGGCCTCCGCCTTACCCCCATTGGCCGTGCGCAGCACCGTCAGCATGCCGGCCGCGATCTCGTCCGGATAGGCGGCACGCGCCACCTCTGAGGTTCGATCGGAGGAGCCGTCATCGATCACAATGATGCGCAGGTGCGGGTAGTCGGAGTTCAGCACCGACCGGATGGTGCGCACGATCACCTTCTCCTCGTTGAAGGCGGGAATCAACACCGCTACCCGCGGCAGAAAGCCGCCGGCTAATTCCGGTACATGACGTTTGCGCAAGCGGTCGACGAGGGCAAAGATGCCGACCAGGATCAGGCGGCTGCTCATGAGCACGTCGCCCACAAAAAACAGGCTTACCACAAAGTGGTTGAAGAAGGCCCAGGCAAAGAAGGCGACAGAGTCCACCCGTGCCTGCCATCGTTCGTGGGCATTCAGGGGCGGCATCACCTCGGCCCGGGTTTTGCCCATCAGGTCGGAGACCTGCTCGATGGCGTAGCCATGGGCGCGCAGCCCATCGATGAGCACCGGCAGCGTGGCCACTGTCACGCTGCGGTTGCCGCCTCCATCGTGCAGCAGGATGATGCTGCCGCGGAACTGCGGCTTGGTCTTCATCATCTGCAGGAACGCCAGCACGTCGTCGGTGATGCCCTGCGGGCTCTTGCGCTGGCGCTCATCCCAATCGCCGGTATCGATCTTGTTGCCGATGATGGTGTAGCCCATCTTCTGAATCTGATAAGCCGGCGCTGCCTGGTCGTTGGTATCCGGTTCCTGGTCGATCGAGTAGGGCGGCCGGAAGAACAGCGGCTTCACTCCTAGCTTGCTGCCAAACAAGCGCTCGGTGAGGTTCAACTCCAGGTCGAGCTGGCGGGGAGAGATCTCGCTGATGTCGGGATGGGTCCAGGTGTGGTTGCCGATCTCGTGGCCCTCAGCCATCACCCGCTTCATCAGGCTTACATTGTCCTGTGCCTGCTCCCCGATCATCATGAAGGTCGCATGGACATTCTTCTGCTTGAGAATATCCAGGATCTTGGGCGTCCAGGTTGGGTCGGGGCCGTCATCGAAGCTCAGCGCCACCGCCCCCGGCTTATAGCCGTAATACTCGATGCTGTAGGGCGAGGGATAGACGACCATGTGCTCGTCGGTCACGGTCCAGTTGTACGAGTCCATATCGATGGTGCGCGAGCCGGGGTGAGGTTCGCCGTTGATGTGCAGGATGTCGCCGTCGCCATCGCTGGTGACATCGGCGCCCGGAGGTATCTGCTTCAAGGACTGTGGCGCGGCCGGGTTGCTGGGATGGTCCCAGATCGCCCACAGTGAAGGGTCTTCCATGCCCAGGCGCCACAGGGCAAAGGTCTGCAGCCCCATCTGCCGCGCGGCGCGCAGCTCATTCAGTGTGGTCACGGCATCCAGCATCCACACCTGGTGGCGCACGTTCTGGTCTTCGTCGTCGTAGACGAAATGCGGGTTCAGCTCATCGCCTGCCAGGCGCAGGTCCGCATTCGCATCGGCCGCCGCATCCCATCCGTCCTGTACCGTGATGTCGTCGGTATTCAGCACCTTGGGCGTACTGGGCTGGCCTTTGCCCGGCAGCGACATGGTCCAGTTGTAGCCGTAGTTGCCGATAGCACAGACGATCTTCTCTTTGGGCACCACCTTGAGCACCCGCCGGAGGTTGCTTTCAAACCAGTCCTGCGACGCGATGGGCCCGGGCCCGCCGGTCTCCTCGTGCTCGTCGTAGTTCATCAACAGGATGTGGTCACTGTTCTTCGCCACCTCAGCGAATTCGCTGTCGTCGTCGCCTACGCCCTCGTTGACGAAGAGCTGCAGACCCTTGGGGTGCATCTGGCTGTACAACTCAGCGATCAGGGAGTTGTAGCCGGGCTGCGCATCGTCGGGCAGATCTTCCAGATCGAGGCTGATGCCGCGATAACTCGGGTTAGCGGCGAGGAAGGTGGCCAACTGGTGCTCCAGGTTGCTACGTGCCGCCGGATTCTTCAGCATGCCGACCACAGTGTGATCCCATTCCTGCGCCAGCACGTTGTAGTTCTTAAGCTGGGGATAGATCTCCGTATCCTCGTGCGCGGCGGCGATCAGGTCGTGCACCTTGTTCTGTGGGTCGACGCCGTGGACCCCATGCGCATCCACCACGTTGTAGACGCGCAACGGCGCTTCCGCAATCTGGGCGCCCTCGAGGGTGCCGTCAGCCGTGGTTACGTACAGCCACTCGGGGAAGATTATGTCGAGCTGGTGGATGTGGCTTCTTAACGAGGCGTAGCTGCCGGCGTCATCATCGACGTAATAGCCGGCGCGTAGTCCTTCGCCGGAATTAAATGGGATCTCCGAGGGCTTGCGGCTGGTCTTGCGCCGCGGCGACTTCAGGTACCTGGCCTTGATGGCGGCGGCCTGTTCCTGGATGGCCCGATAGTTCCGCTTGGGGGCGGGCAGCAGAAGCTCCGGCAGCTTCTGGTTCTTCACCACGTTGAGAAAAAACAGCACCAGAATCACCGTGGAAAATACTGCCACCGCGTCCAGAATGCGCCTGAGGCGCTTCCATCGCTTCCGCTGCGGATCGAAAAAAATCTGGCGATTCATGCCTGCAGAAAGCTTACAGGAACTTGCCCGGACTGTTCAGGAACGGCATTTGATGTGGGTGTAAATGAACCGCAGGTCCCTCCACTTCGCTACCCCGGATTTCCTGTGGAGGTTGATGGCTTTGGCGAACTTCATGCGCCTTTCTTTTCGGAAAGCCGCACACGCGGCCGTGTCCAGTGCTGCGTGGCAGGAAATCCGGGTACGCTTCGGTCGGGATGACAAATTTCTTTGGAAATCGATAGCTTCGCCCCCATCACCCGCTCTGCAACAAATTTGTCATCCCGACCGAAGCGTAGCGAAGTGGAGGGACCTGCGGTTCCTGGTCATTCCCTAAATGGTGCGCCCTCATCCCGGAGCACACTGCTTGTGGGATGCTGTTGCATGCACTTACGCAACCGCGGTGGCCTGCTGTTTACCCTACTCGTGCTCGCAGCCGGCGCCGGTCTGCGGATTTGGACGATCCATGCTAACCCGCAAGTTCAGGGCGATTCGCTGGTCTATGGGGATATTGCCACCAACTGGCTAACCCACCGGATCTACGGCCACTCCGTGGGCCACCCTTCGGGCCTCACCACTGTTGAACCAACGCTGGTGCGTCTTCCCGGCTATCCGGCCTTTCTGGCGCTCTGCTTTGCCATCTTTGGCATGGCAAATTATCGAGCCGTGGTTTATCTGCAGGGGATCATCGATCTCGGCTCCTGCCTGTTGGTTGCCTCTCTGGCGGCGAAGGTCTGCGGACGGCGTGCCGGACAGGTCGCCTTGCTGCTGGCGGCTCTTTGCCCCTTCACCGCTAATTACGTAGCCGCCCCGCTTACGGAAACGCTCTCCATCTTCTGCGTGGCGCTGGGCTTCCGCGCGCTGGGGGACATTCTCGATGGCCCCCGCCTACCCCTCCGCCTGCTCTGGATCGCCTTGCTTGTCTTTTCCTGGAGCTATGCTGCCCTGCTTCGCCCGGATGGCGCCCTGTTGGCGATTGTGCTCTGGATAGCGCTCATTGTTTACGGCCGTCACTCGCTTGGGTTCGCCCCGGCGCTTCGCCTCGCTGTGGTTGCGGGCCTGCTCTCGCTGTTGCCCTTTGCCGCCTGGACCGCGCGCAACTGGCGCACCTTCCACGTCTTTGAGCCGCTGGCGCCGCGCTACGCTACCGATCCTGGCGAATTCGCCGCGCCGGGCTTCATTCGCTGGGTCAGGACCTGGGCGGCCGACTTCACCTCCACCAGCGAGATCTATTGGAACGGTAACAGCGGCGTTATCGACCCCGGCAATCTGCCCACACGCGCTATCGACAACGCTCGCCAACACGCGGAGACCCAGCGCATTCTGCAGCAGTACAACGCCATCACTACCCTGACCCCGGAGATCGACGGCGAGTTTGGCCAGCTTGCGCAGGAACGTATTCAAGAACATCCCTTCCGCTATTACCTGGGCCTGCCCCTGCTGCGCCTGGCGGATATGTGGTTTCGCCCCCGGGAAGAGACGCTCAACGACCCCCTGCGCTGGTGGCAGTACGCGCAACATCCCCGGGCAACCCTCTTTGCCCTCTTTTACGGGGCACTCAACCTGGGTTACCTGGTGGCTGCTTTTTGTGGGATTCTCCGCCGTCCGCCGATGCTGGGTTCCATGGTGGCGCTGATCCTATTGCGCAGCCTTTTGTTAGCTACGGTTGAGGCGCCCGAGACACGCTATACCCTGGAGTGCTTTCCGCTACTGTTCATTCTGGCCGCGGTTGCATTCGCACGCTGCAATCGGTCACCGGCTACTTGAACACCTTGGTAGTGCCGGGCGGCGCGTCGATGCGGAAGATATCGCCCTTGATCGCCTGGTTGTAGCGAATGTTCTTGTAGGTAGCCGTGCGGTTGTCGCCCGAAGGCTCGTAGAAGATCTGCTTCAGGCTAACGCCCCGGATGGGATCGACCCAGATGGTCACGTGCGAGAACATGTCCAGAACTTTCTGTTCCTTCGGCACCAGGTCAAGCTTCGCTACCGACACTCCGTCTATGGTCTCAGTGCCCTGGAGAGTTACGTTCCAGTTCGCCTCCAGATCGGCGCCGCTGCCACCGAAGCCTAGAGTGAGAAAGCTCTCCCACTGGCCCTTGTTGGCGCCCGCCCGCATGATCGTTATTTGTTTGATCTCGGGTTGATAAAAGTTGACTACGCCGTTGTCGTAAACCACCGTCTTGCGCGCATCTTTCCCGTTCTCCTGCTTGAAGTAGGCAGCGGTCCGGGTGGAACCGTTCTTGCGCTCATAATAGATCGTCCCCGACTGCACATCGTGGTCCTGGACCACCAGCTGGTATTGGTCCCAGACGAAATCCGCCTGGGCGCTCCCAAACTTCGCTGCGGCGCTATTCAGCTGGGAGATTACTCTCTGCAAGTCGCCAGACGGCGGCGTTTGCCCCCAAGCGTAGCCCGATGCAAAACGCATCAAACCAAGGCAAAGCACGACAAGCATCTTTGCTCCATCGACCATGGATCTCCTTACCGGCTGTTGGACGGGCAAGAGCCCTCCGGGGTTTTCCTTATCGATGTGCCCACACGCGATACTGGGTCACATGGCCGCTCGCATCCTTCTCCTCGCGATAGCGGTCTATCTGCACATTGCCGGAGATAGCTTGAATGTGCTGCAGCAACTCCGCCTGTAGTTTGGCGTCGTTGCTGGTATCGGCGAGCTGGTCGGCGCCAATCTGGTAGGTAAACGCATTGGGTCCGGTTGCCCTGCACCAGGATGTCCTTGGTGGAAGTCAGGGTTTCTTGCGGTCGATCGCGGTAGTTGATCAGCCGCGGCGAAACGAAGAGGAAGACCAGGATGAGCGTCACCATCACGTCGTAATGAAAACTGCCGCGTGGATAGGTCCAAAATAAGTAGCTCTTGAGTATCTGCCGCATCATTGCCCTTTTCGAATCACTTCTTCGCCGCCCATATAGGGCAGCAGCGCCTTGGGGATCCGGACAGAACCGTCGGCCTGTTGATAGTTCTCAAGGATCGCCAGCCAGGTGCGCCCAATCGCCAGGCCGCTGCCGTTGAGAGTGTGCACCAATTCAGTCTTGTTCTTGCCTTGTGGCTTGTAGCGAATGTTCGCTCGCCTTGCCTGGTAGGCTTCGAAGTTGGAGCAGGAAGAAATCTCCCGATAAAGCGCTTGTCCGGGCAGCCAAACCTCCAGGTCGTAGGTTTTGGATGAGGCGGCGCCGGTATCTCCGGCGCACAGCAACACCTTGCGATAGGGCAGATGCAGGCGCTGCAAGATTGCCTCCGCGTGACCCGTGAGCTTTTCATGCTCTTCGTTCGACTGATCGGGACGGGTAAACTTGACCAGCTCTACCTTTTGGAACTGATGCTGGCGGATGATGCCGCGCACATCCTTGCCGTAGGAACCTGCTTCGGAGCGGAAACAGGGGGTATACGCCACCAGGCTCCTGGGCAACTCCACTTCCTCCAGCACTTCGTCGCGATACAGGTTGGTTACCGGCACTTCGGCGGTAGGAATCAAGTAATGGTCGCTTCCCTCGCACTTGAAGAGATCCTCGGCGAACTTGGGAAGTTGGCCGGTGCCAAACAATGAGTCGCTGTTGACCAGGAAGGGCGGCAGAACCTCAAGATAGCCGTGCTGCCGGGTGTGAATATCCAGCATGAAGCCGGCCAGTGCCCGCTCCAACCGGGCGCCCAGCCCCCAATAGACAGCAAACCGCGCCCCGGAGATCTTGGCTGCGCGTTCCAGATCGAGGATGCCCAGGCTCTCGCCCAGCTCCCAATGCGGTTTGGGGGCAAAATCGAATGCCGGCGGCGTGCCCCAGCGCATCACCTCTACGTTTTCCGCTTCGCTTTTTCCCGCCGGGACGGTGTCCTGGGTTAGGTTAGGGATCGCAATCAGGAGCTGGCGCATGGCCTCTTCCGCCTGCGCTGCACTTCGCTCCAACTCTTCCGTCTGTTGTTTCAGGTCCCGCGTCTGGTCCATCACCGCGGCCACCTGGGATGCGTCCGCGCCTGCCTTGCGGCTGCGCCCAACCTCCTGGCTGAGCTTGTTGCGCTGCGCCTGCAGGGTCTCGGCCTGGGTGATGCGGGTGCGACGTTCCTGGTCGAGCCGGCGAAAATCGCCCAGCACGGTTGAGGGATCTATGCCCCGGGCGCGCAGTTTCTCTTCCACCAGTTCCAGGTTGGCCCGCACAAAGTTCAAATCAAGCATAAGCCTCTACTTTACCGGAACCGGTCGAAAACATTTCCAGGAATGGTCCGCTGAAACTGCAGATCCCTCGGCTTCGCTCCCAATGACAGGGTGGACGATCGGTAGTGCCGCGCCTACAGCGCTCGGATCCTCTTCGGGATCGATTTCCCAGCCCTTCCGGGCTGGGCTGACGTTTGGCGGTCGGCCCTCCGGGCCTTGCATCCATGGCGATTCTCGCCGTGTCATTTCTCCCTCAACTTGCCGCAGGCAAGTTGAGGGAGAAATGAACATCGCGAAGGTTGATTATGGGGGATGTAAGTGTCACAAATGAATTGTCATCCCGACCGGAGCGAAGCGTAGTGGAGGGACCTGCGGTTCGCTCGGCGAGCATCCAACTCGCCCGGAAGCCCCTTTTGTTCATTAGGAGCATCTCAACTTGCCTGCAGCAAGTTGAGGGAGAAATGAACAACATCGGTGAGGTTGTCATTACTGCCATCACACCAAATGGAAGCGCCACCCTCCCCTTTGTCATCCCGAGCGAACCCGGATTTCCTGCCACGCAGCACAGGACAGGTCCGCGTGTGCGCCTTTCAGTAAGGAAAGGCGCATGAAGTTCGCCAGCGCCACCAAATTCAACAGGAAATCCGGGGAAGCCGAGGGATCTGCAGTTCCGCGGACCAATCCTGGAAATGTTTTTTTCGACGGAGCGTAGCACGCTTTACGGTTCAGGAAAGGCCAGGAGGGAACTCCAAGTCAACTCAACCACAGTTCCTTTAGGAACACATCATGTGGCGAATTCGCCCCGCTCGCTCGCGCTGCGCTGATGTTTTGCGATACTAGTCGGAGCGCCATGTCCACGTTCAAGCGTAGTCTCTGCCCGTTGCTCACCGTCTTGCTGGTTGTTCCATGGACGCAACTGGCCCGGGCCAGCGCCTACGATGCACATCCCCGGCTGATCGTCATCCTGGTGGTTGATCAGTTTCGCGCCGACTATCTTGACCGGTATCGCGCTGATTTCAAGGCCCGCGGCTTCCGCCTTTTTCTAGACCACGGCGCTTACTTCGAAGATTGTTACTACGACTACGCCAACACCAAGACCGCCCCTGGCCACGCCACGCTGGCCACCGGCGCCTACACGGATGGGCACGGAATAGCGTCCAACGCCTGGTGGGACTTGAGCCGCAATAAGCAGCGCCCCGTCACCTCGGTTGAGGACGAGCACTACCGCATCATCGGCGAGATCCACCCCGACAAGGATCCTGGGGCCTCCCCGCTCAATCTTCGCGCCTCCACCATCGGTGATTCACTGCGCCTGGCTACCCTGGGTCAAGCCAAGGTCTTCGGCGTCTCGCTCAAAGATCGCTCCGCCATTCTGCCCGCCGGTTACTCCGCCAACGGCGCCTACTGGATCGACGCTGCTTCGGGCGCCTTCATCACCTCCAGCTACTATGTGAACGCGCTTCCCGACTGGGTGACTGCCTTCAACTCAGGGGACCGCATCACCCAGGCCCAAGAGGAAGCCGGCGAGCCGGATACCCGGAAGTTCTATGATGCGGTGGGACGTACCCCGGCGGCCAACTCCTACGAGCTGGATTTCGCGCGCGCGCTCATCACCGGCGAGCAACTCGGCAGGCATCCGGTCACTGACCTGCTGGTGATCAGTCTTTCCGCCAACGACATCCTCGGACACCAGGCGGGACCGGACTCTCCCCAGGTCCGACAGATGGTCGACAGTCTCGACCAGCAGCTCGACAGCTTCTTTTCCTGGCTGGACAAGAACATTCCCGACGGTCTGGCTAACACCTGGATTGCGCTTTCCGCCGACCATGGCGTCGCCCCGGTTCCCGCCCAGGCGCTTGCGCTGGGCATGCCCGCAGCCACCATCGACATGGCCAAGTTCACCGCCAGCATCAACGATGGGATGAACGCCAAATTCTCTCCTGGAGAAAAGGTCGAATACCTGCTGCCGCAACAAGAGCTCCCCTATCTCGCACTCAATCGCCCGTCCTTTGAAGTTGCCGGCATCAATGAGCAGGAAGCCGAGCAGGCTGTTCAACAGGCAATTCCAGCAGCGGTAGCCTCCCTTGCGCCGGCCGGCGCCGCGGCGGAGACCGCTGCTGCGGACCCTGATGCTGCACAGAGCCCAAGTACCGCCCAGCCCCCGGCTATTACCCAGGAACCCAGTACCGCCCCCACTCCGGTGCCGCCTCCGCTGGCCCGTAGCCTCCCGCGAGCCGGCTCCAAACAGCGTTCCAAGGGTCGTTCGAGCAGCATCACCGCGACCGATACGAGCAAATCGGTTCCCGTCGCTCCGCCCCCGCCGCCTCCAGTCCGCCAGCCAGCGGTGCCCATCGTGGTGCACACCTACACCCGCGAGCAGCTTGCTTCGGGCGAGCTGCCACCGTCGCAGTGGGGCGAGCTGCTGGCACATAGTTACAGCGCGAATGGCGGGTGGTACGTAATGGTGATTCCGGCGGCCTACCAGATGCAAACCTTGGCGAACGGCGGCACTACGCATTTCAGCCCCTGGTCCTACGACCGCCATGTACCGCTGGGCTTTTATGGCGGCCCTTTCACCCCTGGCATCTACCACGGCCGAGTGCAGCCGGTGGACCTGGCAGCAACGCTGGCTTCGTTGCTCGGAGTCGACCAGCCATCGGCGTCTGTGGGCTCCGTGCTTACCCAGGCCATTCGCATCCCGCCGCCAATTCCAGCTGCGCGTGGGAGCAAAGGCGCCCGCCGTCATCCGGGGGAGGCAGACGAGACTGTGCCGCCGGCCCAGACCCCCAAAGCTTCCCAGGAGAGCCCGACCAGCCCGTGAAGCCTGATATGAGCGTTCGTTTTGCCGGTCTTCTGCTCCGCAATCCGGTTCTCGCGGCCAGCGGAACTTTTGGCTATGGCGTTGAATTTGAAGACGTTGTTAACCTTGGCCGGATCGGTGGTTTTATCACCAAGGGCCTGTCCCTGGAGCCCATGGCGGGCAACCCGGCTCCGCGGCTGATCGAAACCCATGGGGGCATGATCAACGCCATCGGGTTGCAGAATATCGGGGTTCAAGCCTTTATTGAGAAAAAGCTTCCCGCGCTTCGCCCTCACTCCGGTACTGCCTGCATTGCCAACATCTTCGGCTATGAGGTACGGGACTACATTGGCGTGATTGAAGCCCTCAACCAGGCGCCCGGCATCGCTGCTTACGAGTTGAACGCCTCGTGCCCGAACACCCAGCACGGTGGAATGGTCTTTGGCACCGATACCGGGATTCTCGACCAGCTGGTTAGCCGAGCCAAGGCGGTTTCGCGCCGGCCGTTGATTGTAAAGCTCTCACCCAATGTCACGTCGATCGCGCAAATGGCGCGCTGTGCGGAGAATGCCGGCGCCGACGCGCTTTCGCTGGTCAACACCTTTCTCTCCCTCTCCATCGACATAGAGACCCGTCGTCCGCGCATCGCCAACAACACCGGGGGCCTCTCGGGACCGGCTATCAAGCCTATTGCCGTACGCATGGTGTATGAGGCGGCGAAGGCCGTCTCCATTCCCATCTGCGGCCTGGGTGGCATCGCCACGGCGGAGGATGCCGTTGAGTTCCTGCTGGCGGGGGCCACTGCTGTCCAGATTGGTACTGCCAGCTATGCCGATCCTCGAGCCGTGGAACGGATTGCAGACTCGCTTGAGCGCTGGTGCACTCGGCATCGCATTGCCCGGGTCGCGGATCTGACCGGAACCGTGCAGCCAAATTAGCAAAAAGAAAAGCCCCCGATTCTTCAGGGGCTTTTCTATCGAATTCGAGCTGATCTTTAGGCGACGTTCCGCATCAGCCGCTCGCGCAGTTCCTCGGGAATGCGATCCTGCAGCACTCGGGCTTGGGCCATGGCCACTTCGGCAAGATAGACCGGCGCCGGAGTGGCTACCGCTACCAAAACCCATATCAACAGCGACGCCAGCAATCCGGCGATCGCCGCAGCCTGTAGGCTCAATACAAACGACATTTGCCACAAGTGCAGATCCACCAGCCCCCGGTGCTGCAAAGGCTGCACCCGGTGAATGACTGCCAGACCCAGCAAGAACGCTGCGATGGATACAGAGCTCAAGCCGATCAGAACCACATCGATGCTGCGATGCAGCCGCTGCCGCGAACGGCAATGGGCACAATCCACCAGATGTTGTTCGTAATCACGGCGCATCTCAGGGGTAATCCCCGAGATGTCATATCTCCAGCTGGAGAGTATGTCACCTACCACCCGATCCGTACATGTTGTGGTTTGCATTGTTATAGTTAGCCGCTTAACACCATGGTAACATCTTCATCGGTCCCCGGGAAACCGAAATCGGGAACCACGCCAATGGAACTTACTCAATTATAAGCAAATAGCCTCGAGAGGCGCATCCTGTTGTGCCAGCATCAGTTTATTAGCCAGCAGGCTCATGCGGTCTCGCAGCGCCCTTTCCGCCGTAACTCGTGCAAGCTCCGGCAGATTGTTACACTCAGATAGATGCGCCAAAACGACATAAGAAGCATTGCCATCGTAATTCTTCTCTAAGAAGTCGGAGGCGGCCTCATTGGACAGGTGTCCAACCCTGGACATCACTCGCTGCTTTACCGACCAGGGATACGGTCCTTCGCGCAGCATCTCAAGATCGTGGTTGCTCTCGAGCATAAGAACATCACAATTGCGTATCGCCATCTTCACATTGGGCGGCATGTATCCCAGATCGGTAGCAATGGCCATCCGAACGCCGTCCGCTTCAAAGACAAAACCGACCGGATCGGCCGCATCGTGAGGAATGGTAAATGGGGTAACGGCGATATCGCCAATGAAGAATCCGCTACCGGCGGAAAAGTATTCGACCCCGGGCAGGCGGCACGGATCTTCTTGCACGGTTTGCTCGGTTGGGGAGCAGGGCGATGGAGCTTCCTCGTCTGCCGCTGAGACCTGAGCCTGGCGCTGGGCCAACCAAGCCGCGTAGGTCATTCGTTTGTGCGGCATCATCCACCGCATCCAGGCGCGATGGGTTGCTTCGGTAAAGTAGACCGGCACGCCAAGCTTGCGCGCCAACACGGCAACACCCTGC
Organism: uncultured Acidobacteriaceae bacterium; assembly: GCA_963834205.1. Taxonomy (GTDB): domain Bacteria; phylum Acidobacteriota; class Terriglobia; order Terriglobales; family Acidobacteriaceae; genus PALSA-350. Next base: position 37,292 of record CAWIBI010000053.1, read on the forward strand.
ACATGGTCCTGATGTTCGTGGGTGATCAGGAGGGCATCGATGGCGGCCGGATCTTCGTCCGCGAGGTGCATGCGCTTGAGCAGTTCACGGCAGGAGAGCCCCGCGTCCACCAGGATGCGCGTGCGACTACTCGACACCAGCGTGCTGTTCCCCTTTGAGCCTGAGGCCAGCACTGTCATGCGCATCATGCGAAAAGCATACGCTTAATGGCGGTGAAAAAAGAGTCATGTTGAAGAAGAGGTGCCACTTGCGGCACTACTAATACTGATAAAATCCGCGTCCCGATTTGCGGCCGAGCCAGCCCGCATCCACCATGCGAATCAAAAGCGGACAGGGACGGTACTTGGGATCACCCAGGCCCTCCACCATCACGCGCATAATGTCGAGACAAACGTCCAGGCCGATAAAGTCGGCCAGCGCCAGAGGTCCCATAGGATGCGCCATGCCCAGTTGGAAGACCTGGTCCACGGCGGCAGGGGTGGCGACCCCTTCCATGACCGCATACATCGCCTCATTCAATAGCGGCATCAGCACCCGGTTGGAGACAAAACCCGGTGCGTCATTGACCTCGACCGGCGACTTGCCCAGCGTTTCGGCCAGGGCTTTGACCTGGGCAAATGTCTGGTCGGTAGTCTCCAAACCGCGAATTACTTCCACCAGCTTCATCACCGGCACCGGATTAAAGAAGTGCATCCCGATCACCTGGCCTGGTCTCTGCGTCTCGGCGGCCAGCCGGGTGATGGAAATGGAAGATGTGTTGGAAGCCATAATCACCTCCGGCTTCAGCACCGAATCCAGTTCCATGAACAGTTCCTGCTTGAGCGCAAAGCGCTCCGGGGCCGCCTCGATGACAAAGTCGCAGACCCCCAGGTCCTGGCCCTGCAAGGTGCCGCGGATCAGGCCCAGCGCCGCTTCGGCCTCTGGAGGGGCTAGTTTGCCCTTGGCCACCTCCCGTTCCAGATTTTTTCGTATAGCCTGCAGGCCGCGATCGAGAAAACGCTGCTCCACTTCACACAGCACCACCTGGAACCCGGCCCGGGCAAAGACGTGCGCGATGCCGTTTCCCATGGTTCCGGCGCCTACCACTCCTACCACTTTGATCGCGCTCATGCAGCTTTGCTCCGGTAGTTGTGGGATACAGGAATGGGATACAGGACAAGGTGGGAACTGGGAAACTGCCTTACCGCGCCCGCGCCAGCACGCAGGTTATGTTATCGCGGCCCCCGGCCTCATTCGCGGCCGCGATCAACTGGGCGCAGGTTTCTTCCAAACCGCGCGCGGCGCGCAGAATCTTCGCGATATGCTCGTCAGCCACTTCGCGCATCAGGCCGTCGGAGGCCAGAAGGTACAAGTCTCCGGGTTCGACGACAAACTCGATCACGTCCGCGTCTACCTCATCCTGCGTGCCCACCGCCCGGGTGATCACATTGCGCATGGGAGAGGTCTCGGCCTGCGCCGGGGTTAATTGTCCCAGACGCACCTGCTCGTCCACCAGCGAATGGTCAAGCGTCAGACGTTCCAGCTTGCCGCCCCGCAGACGATAGCAGCGGCTGTCGCCCACGTGGGCTACCCAAGCGCGGTCACCACGGGTTGCCATGGCTACCAGCGTGGTACCCATTCCTGCCCGGGTTGGATCCTGCACCGCGCTGCGGTGGACGCTGGAGTTGGCCGCGCCCACTGCCTCCTGGAAGGTTTCCGGGGTCAACACGCCGTGGCTCATGGCATGCAACATGGCCTCGACCGCCATCCGGCTGGCGACTTCGCCCGCGGCGGCGCCCCCCATGCCATCACAAACCACAAAATTGCAGGCGCCCTCGCTGTTGTTGAGGTTCAGCCCGTAAGAGTCTTCATTGGATTTTCGGGTTCGCCCCTGATCGGAGGCGCCGGCCGCCTCGTATTCCAGCGCAACCCGCTGCTTGTCTGGCATCTGCTCTTCCTGTGCGGCCACGGAACGTAATTGAGCCACCATAATCTGTCCTGAACCCCACGTAAAGCAGCATTTGCCTGCCCAGCCGGCCCCGCAGCCAAAAAAAGTGGCCTGTCCGTCCCGCGAGAAGGGATGCCGATGAGTGTACACGGACAGAGCGTCAGCCGGGGAGCCCTGTTTGCTTTTAGCTAGCCAAGCCCAAGTCCTTCAATTGATTCAGGGAGAAAATTTGCCGCGCACCCGTGGCCCGATCGATCAGCGAAGCAGTTAAGCCCGCATAGAGAGTCCGGGAAATCACTTTCAGATGGAAGGGAGTACTGCTGGCCACCTTGGACAAGCGATGGGATAACAACTCCCAATGCTCGAAGTGGGCATGGCGTGGCTCGCCCGGTCCCTCAGGTAAGGCAATCAGCTCGATTTTGTGGCCGGCCGGGTCGCCCGCTTGTTCCTTCACCAGCCGCAGCTGCAACGAGTACAACGTAGCGTCATTGTTCATAGAAGCCTGCTGGGAGAGGATGTCTCAACAGCCCTAGAAAATCACGTTCGCGTGCCTGGGGAAAGTCGGAGTTTTAGAAGCAATGACCCTTCGGTAGCATAAGCGACCGCTTTAGTCACCACCTCTTTGATCTCTATAGTAACGCAATCTCAATCATGAAATGCTGACTTCCTGGTAAGTGCCCAGCACCGCTCGCATGGCGTCGCAGATTTCGCCCAGGGTGGCATAGGCGCGCACGCAATCCAGCAGGTAGGGCATGGTATTGGCGGGGGAGAGGCTGCCGCGGCCGGAGCCCGGCTCCCGCCCCAGGGCGTGGCGTAGGGCATCCAGGCTGCGCGCGACGCTTTCGTTCGACCGCCGGGCGCGCAGCCGGTCCAGCTTCCCTGTCTGCCAGTCCCGCACTGACTCGCCGATGCGCAGAATCTCGATGGGCTCCTCCTCCACCGCGTACTCGTTCACCCCGACGATGACCTTTTCCCGGTTCTCCACCGCTCGTTGATAGGCGTAGCTGGCGTCGGCGATCTCTTTCTGGGGAAAGCCGCGTTCGATAGCCCGCACCATGCCACCCATGGCGTCCAGCTTATCGAAGTAAGCGAAGGCGCCCTTTTCCATATCCAGGGTCAGCCGCTCCACAAAATACGATCCTCCCAGAGGGTCGACGGTGTTAGCCACGCCCGACTCGTATGCCAGGATCTGCTGGGTGCGCAGCGCGATGCGGGCTGCATCTTCTGTCGGCAAGGCCAGGGCTTCATCAAACCCATCGGTGTGCAGGCTTTGCGTACCACCCAGCACGGCGGCGAGAGCCTGGATCGCCACCCGCGCAATATTGTTCTTGGGCTGTTGCGCGGCCAGCGACACGCCGGCCGTCTGAGTGTGAAACCGCATCCGGTGAGAGCGGACGTCCTGCGCCCCAAAGCGTTTGGTCATCAGCTGATACCAGATCTTGCGGGCTGCGCGAAATTTGCCGATCTCCTCGAAGAAATCGTTGTGGGCATTGAAGAAGAAGCTGAGCCGGGGAGCGAAATCGTCGATCTGCAGACCGCGACGCAGCGCCCACTCCACGTACTCCACGCCATCGTAGATAGTGAAGGCCAGCTCCTGCAGTGCCGTCGAACCGGCTTCCCGGATGTGATATCCGCTGATGGAGATGGGGTTGAATCGAGGGGTGAAGAGCGATCCGAACTCAATGGTATCGATGACCAGCTGCATCGAGGGCGCGGGCGGGAAGATAAACTCCTTCTGCGCGATGTATTCCTTCAGGATGTCGTTCTGCAAAGTGCCCGCAGCGTTTTTCCAATCGCCGCCCTGCTTCTCGACGGTTGCCAGGTACATGGCCCAGAGCACATTGGCGGGCGAGTTGATGGTCATGGAAACGCTGGTCTTTTCCAGATCGATGCCTGCGAAGAGGGCCTCCATATCTTCCAGGGAATCGATGGCCACCCCGCATTTGCCGACCTCCCCTTCGCTTTCGGCGGCGTCGGAGTCATAGCCCATCAGGGTGGGTAGGTCGAAGGCTACGGAGAGTCCTCCTCCGCCATTGGCCAGCAGGTAACGGTAGCGGGCGTTGGTCTCCTCCGGGCTGGCAAAGCCGGAGAACTGACGCATGGTCCAGAGTTTGCCACGATAGCCGGTGCTATGGATTCCCCGGGTGTAAGGGGGTTCTCCCGGCAGCCCCAGATTGCTCTCGGGCGTCCAGTCCGGCGGCAGGTCGGCCTGGGTGTAGAGCCGGCGCACAGGAACACCGGAGACGCTGGTAAAGCGAGCCTGTCCGCTTTCGTCGGAGTTGCTGCCGCCCGGGGCGCCGATGGGCTGCTCCGGATTCTTGTCGAGCGCGGCGGCAAGAGTAGTCGCCGCCCAGCTCTGCTCCGCCGGCGAAGGATGGCGGTCCGAAAAAAGATCCGCCGTGATTGCCTGTTCCCCTGTTTTGCCGTCTCCCTGCGTCATGGCCCACCCCGCGAAGCGAACTCATCAGCATAGGCGAGAGCTTAGGACTGAGCAAGCAAGGCGCTCCCGGCTCAAATTTGGCGGATCTCGGTAGAATGAGGAAAGTGCATCGTGGTAGATCGTTTACCTGTCCTCAGCAAAACCGATACATCCATGAAAGCTATGTCGTAAGATTGGTTGTCGGGGGAATATGGCAGATCGCAAGCAGTTTCCGGCAGTGCCGGCCGTTGACGAAACTCTGACGCGCCTCTTGGAAGCCTCGCGTGAAAGCCAAGTGACGGAAGATGAACTCCGCGAGCAAAGGATCAGTTTTGCATTCGGCAATGCTCTGGACTCAGAAATGATAACCAAAGAGAGCGTAAGGGAATCCTCGAAACACGTTCGATTGCTATATTGAGGCTAGTTGGGCCGCTGTTTTCGTTGGTCCTGTCCAGATATGTCCGTCAGAGAGAAGGACTCTCCTGAGCTGTTTGCAAAAATCCAAGAGCAAAATCTCTTGCGGCAATCGATCTCCTTCTGAACTGCATCGAGATAGGCTTTCTTAAAGGCATCGAAGCCTTCGACAAATACACACTCTGGGCATTGAACGCGGCTGCGGTTGCCAACATAGCGCAGTTTGGTGGGCGTTACCGTCAAGGCCCAATTTACGTTGGGAATCACCGCCCTCCACATTTCGAGGATGTGCCCGACGAAGTGGACCGCCTCATCTCGGTCATCCATGAAAACTGGACTGTTATCGATCATCCGACGCTTCTTCCGGCATATGCCCTATGGAGACTTAATTGGATCCATCCATTCGTGGAAGGAAATGGAAGAACGGCGAGGGCCGCCTGCTTCCTCCGCTGTAAACTCCGTCAAGACCGGCCACGCTCCCACGCTTTGGCGTACTTCCAGCTGACGTAGACCGAGTGATAGAGGTGCAGCAGAAGACCTTCGCGTCCATCCAAAAAGCCCAGGCGAAAAAAATAGTTGTAAAAAAACGTGGCTGCAGGGTTGAGCGCAACGTTGGCGGCGAAGGCCGGCCATTCCCGGCCCCATTTGCCGGTGCTCACCACCCGCTCCGCCCCCAGCGTGCTGTAGCGGTCCATATGAGCGATATAGTCGGTCAGCGTGGGATAGGCATGGTGCACCATGTCGCCCTTGAGGCGACCGGCCTTGCCTGGAAAGTGAACCGTTTCATGCACCGGGCGGGCCTCGAACTCAGCTGCGCCGCGGCGAAAGAGCCTGAGCTTGGGGTCGGGATAAAACCCGCCAAACCGCATCCAGCGTCCGAGAAAGAGATTTCGCCGCGGCAGCGCGTATGCGTCGAAGGGAGGATCGCCCTCCAGCAGCTCCCAAACTTCCTTGGCCAGCTCGTCGCTCAGAGCCTCATCCGCGTCCAGCGAGAGTAACCAGTCGCAGGCGCATTTTTCCAGTGCGGAGTTCTTCTGCGCCGCAAACCCCTTCCACTCCTCTACAAAAAACCGGGCGCGAAACTTGCGGGCAATCTCCTCGGTTCGGTCGTTCGAGCCGCAGTCCAGGACCACGATCTCGTCCGCCCAGGCCACGCTGCCCAGGGTGCGTTCAAGGTTGGCTTCTTCATTGCGCGTGATAATGGCGACGGAGAGCGTATTACGCATCGTCAGTGCAGGGTAATCGAATCAGATCCCAGATGTTCACTAATAACCCGCTCCACCACCGCCGGCAGCGTCTCACCGGTTTTGGGAAGCACAAAATTCTTTGCCGCCTCCGACCAATCCAGCTTGAAGCTGGTGGAAAGCGCGGAGATCCATACCTGGCGTGGTGGAGTGTTGGGGGTAATCACAAACTTTCCGGGTGGGTCCTCAAAAAGGATATTCAGCACTCCATTTTGTTCTTCCACTTCGAAGCCGCCCTCTTCCTCGGCCTCGATGAGGCTCTTCTTGAGGGCTTCCATCGCAGTATCACAGTAGCGGCGGAATGTAGTCTCGTCTAGCATGAGTTGAGTGTAACAAGGCGCATGATGAGATCGATTCTCCCGGCTGCCGGGGCGCTGTTGTTGTCTGCTCTGCCTTCCCTCCAGGCGCAAAGCCCTGCGCAATCCCCCCATGACCTGGTCAAGGATGTGGTTTACAACGAGCTGCAGGAGCGCCGCCAGATCAGCCTGTGGCAATACCGCGTGGAGAAACGCGTAGCCTCCCAGACCACTGTCGAGCAGGAGGTGGAGACGCGGTCAGGACCGGTGTACCGCGTGCTCGCCCGCCAGGGCAAGCCGCTCGACCTGGCGGGGCAAAAGAAAGAAACCGACCGGCTGAACAACCTACTGCACAATCCCACCGAGCAGGCGCGCAGGAAGCAGGATCACGAGGCGGAAGAACAGCGCGTACAGCGCCTCGTCGCCGCGATGCCCGATGCTTTTGTCTACAGCTATGACGGCACGGACGGCGGCAACCTGCGGCTCTCCTTCCGCCCGAATCCGGCTTACAATCCGCCGACCTACGAGGCCCGCGTGTACCACGCGCTGTCAGGACAGATCTGGATCGAGCCGCAGTGGAAGCGACTGGTGAAAATCGACGCGCATATTGTCAACGAGATCGACTTTGGCTTCGGGCTGCTGGGCCGTATCGAAAAAGGCGGTAGTTTTCAGATTCAGCGAGAGCAGGTCAGCCATACCCGTTGGAAGACCAACCTGCTGGACGTACACATCTCCGGGCGCATTGTGTTCTTTAAATCCATCAACAAGGATCAGCATGAGCTGCGCTCGAATTTCCAGCCGGTACCGTCCGACCTTGACGTGCAAGGGGCGGTCGCCATGCTCGATGCAACCCCGTAACTAGAGCAGTTTCGCAATTACTGTGGCCTTGTAAAAATCGCGAGGTGTGGTTTTCCTTGGGAGAAAACCACGAAAAGGCCTATCGCTTCGGTCTACATCAATTGCGAAACTGCTTATCCTTTGACCGCTGCACGAATCCTGGGGAAACCGGATACGCTGGCTTGCAGTTCGGGTTGCTGGTCCAGCAGATCCAACAGCTTTCGCGTGATCTTCTCGTCGACTTCCGAAACCTGGCGCAAACCCACCGGGTAGCGCACCACGTATTCCAGCCCGGTGTCGGTGTACTGCAGCTGGCCGTGCGGCTTGGGCACGTTCATTTGGATATCGATGCGGCGTTCCGTTTGTCCTAGTTGCCGTTGCAACTCCTCCCCATAAGGGGAATGCATCGAATGCACCGCGCCCAGTAGCTCCTGCTCCACCAATCCGTAGTTGCCGCCCTTGTTCAAGGCCACTGCCACTTCATGCCAGGTGTACTCCGCGCCCGGAAGCTGTTTGAACAGCGGGGTGGTCGCCTGGAAGAGAACGGCATTGGACAAGACCACGATGCGGCCGGTAGGGTGCAGATCCACGCCGGTTCCCGCCAGCTCCATCAGGTAGAGGCGAATCAGTCCTACGTCCACCACATCGCCGGTCACTCCGGCGACGGTGATGCGATCGCCTACCCGGATTCCCCACCTGCCCACGAGGAAGAAATAAGCGGCCACAGACAGAAGAATGGTCTGCAGGCCGACCGCCAAGCCTGCAGTGATGAAGCCGGCAAAGGTGGCCAGCGAGCTGAACTCGCTGACAAACCCGAGGATGAGCACAATGCCCATGCAAAAGCCGATCACAATGCGGCGCAGCATCAGGAACTGCCGCCGCCGGCGTATATCGGAGATGTAGCGAAAGGTAATCCTGCGCCAGAGTTCCGAGAGCAACAAAATGAGGCCGATTGCTAACGCGATGGCCAACACCCGCAGCACAACGGTGCGCAGAATGCGGTCCGACTCATGAATCAAGGCTTGCCGCCACTCCAGAAAGTTGGAGTTGGCCTGGTCCAGCAGGAGGATCTCCTGGCTCAGGGGGAGCGTTGCAGCGGAGATTTCCTTGAATCGCGCAGCCAGGACGTCGAACTGCTGCCGCTCCGGATCGGGCTTAGCCGTATTTTTTGCTCCCGTCTTGGCCGGCGCGGGCGCAGGTTCCGCGGGCGCACTGTTGGTGGTGGCCGCCATTTGCTCGCCTTGCTGGATGGTGGCCTTCAGCGTCGCCAGCAGCGGGCTGCGCAGCTTCATGGCCGCGTCGCGCACGCGAGCGGTTTGGTCCATAAGCTGGCTGACCTGGTTTAGCGCCTGCAGCTGGTCATAAAGCGCGACCACTTCGCCAAACAAGCCATTGGCGGCCGGCATCGTGCTGGTTGCGGTGGCGGGCGTCTTGGCGGTGGTCTTGGCGGCGCCCGCGGTGGCAAGCTCGGGAACCGAACTGCGCAGCTCGTTGATGCTGCCTTCCAGGCCGCTCTGGCCGTTTTCCCCATTCGCATTGACGAACTTGACCATCTGACCAAGGGCGTCGTGCATGGCATTGCGCAGGTCCAATTCTCCCTGCGCGCGGTCTCTCTCCTCCGTCAGCTGCTGCAGCTTTGCTTTGCGCGCTCCTGCTATCTGCTGGTTGAGCGAGCTGATCTGCGCCTGCAGTACGCGGATGCGGGCAGCCACATCGTTCTCCGTCTTCGCCAGACCCGTTTGCGCAGTGGTCTGGCTGGTGCTCGTGGCGCTGGCCGGGTTGGTGGTTGGAGTAAGCGCCGCATCCGCCGAGGCCGATGCGAACGCCAGCTGCGCCACCTCGGCGGCCATGCTGCGCGCGTTGAATTCATACATGGCGTCGCTAGGCAAGCCTATGTTGGGCACGTTGGTCAGGGTATTCCGGTACCAATCGATCACCGCATTCAGATGTTCGAGGATGGCTTCACTGCTTAGCCCTTCCACCGAAGGAGTGGTGTCGCCGGCCATACCTGCGACAGCCAGCAATGAGACCGCGAACAGAAGAAGTCCGCGCGCCAAGGGAATCCTGCGTATCGGGGCCACGTTTTCTTTCATCGGTATGATCACTCTCTTTATCTTGTTCGAATTCCGCCTACCCTGGAACCACTTCAAAATCTCAGGGAAAGGCAACTGAGGCCGCCATCCATCTTTTTAAACTCTGACATCTCCAGCTCCAGCGGATGAAATCCACGAGCGCTGAGCTCCGCCGTCAGCCGCGGATATCCAGCCGCCACCAACACCTTTTCATTCACGCGAATGCAGTTGGCGGCGTAGCTCTCTTCCGCAGCGACCCGAATCAGCTCATAACCGGGGAAGAGCGGCGCCATCTCTTCCATTACCACGAGAGTGTTGTCGCCGATGTAGGACACCCCACTCTTCAGATGAAGAATGCTATTGATCCCGCGCACATCGATCACCAAAGAGGTATAGCCCTCGCAGGCAAGATGGGCAGCCAGCTGACGGACGCCCTCTTCATTCGTGCGCTGCGAGAGGCCGAGAAAGAAATGGCTTTCAGCCTCGCAGATGTCGCCCCCATCCACCGTGCCAGGCGCCTCAATCTCCAACGTTGTGGGAAAGAAGCGGCGAACAGCGTGGCGGATCGCAGCCACTTCGCCTTCGCGGCTGCGAGCGCCCGGCCGGGTCAGGATGGCGCTGTGCGCGGTCAGCACGGCCGTGTCCTCTAGAAACGTCGAGTCAGGATGATCGGGATCTGCCTCCAGCGTGGTGAGGGCAAGGCCGCATGCCTGCAAGGCGTCACAGTAGCGTGCATGCTGTTGCAGCACCTGGTCATAGGCCGGTGCTCCGAGCTGAGCCGTGGTGAGTCCCTGGGCGAAATTCTCTCCCGGAATGCGAACAATGGCGTGCTTGAACAAGTGGATCCTACCGTTCCATGAATTTGTCGTAAACAAGTTTGGCGGCAGCGATATCCTCAACCGCGATGCCGACCGACTTGAAGACTACCGGACGCCCTCCACGATCAATCTGCGCGCCGTTCAACAGCTCGCCAATCTCTGCAGTCACGTGCGCCCGCGCCAGCACAATGTCTCCCGCTTCTTTCAGGGCAGCCTCCCGCGATTCGACGACCACTGCACCGCGCATCGCCTCGTCATCCAGCTCCCGCCGTTCGGGCGTAGCCGAGCCAATGGCGCAGACCGTCGCATGCGGGCTCAGCCATCTGCCGAAAAGAACCGGTACCGGCGAGCTAGTCAGCGCCAGAACCACATCCGCCCCCGAGACTGCCTGCTCTGCCGTGGTCACCCGCGCTCCGATCTCGCTGGCGAATTGCCGCGCATGATCCGGGGACCGGCTCCAGACGCGTACCTCCGCAAAGGAACGGATTTTAGCCAGCGCCCTTACGTGGGAGCGGGCCTGCACCCCGCTGCCCAGAATGCCCAGTACCTTAGCCTCAGGATGGGCAAGGTGGTCAATAGCCACCGCGGATACGGCTGCGGTCCTCATCTCGGTGATCAATCGCCCATCCATCGTTGCCAGGGGCTCTCCCGTATCGGAGCGGAAGAGTTGGATCACCGCCATGTGCGTGTGCATCTGCCGATCTGCGTTGCCCGGATAGAAGGTGACCATCTTGGCGCCCATCACCGTGCCGTAAACGGCCGGCATCACGCCGAACCAGCCGGCTTGCGAGCTCACCGGCACGATGGTGCGCACTGGCTGCTGCACGCGGCCGCCGGAAAAGTCCATCAGCGCCTGGCGTACCGCGGGGATCAGCGCATCGTAAGAGAGCAGCGTCCGCACTTGTTCTTCATCGAAGTGGTTTTCGATCACGCCTCATTATCGGGCAAACGAAGGCTACCATCGAAACATGGATACTCGCCTGGAGCTCGCTGATCCGATCGAGCTGTTTGGTCTGTGGCTGAAAGAGGCGGAAGCAAGCGAACCGAACGATGCCAACGCGGCGTCCCTGGCCACCGCAACTCCGCAGGGCGCGCCCAGCGTCCGCATGGTGCTGGTGAAGCGTGCGGACCGGCGCGGCTTCTGCTTCTATACCAACCGGGAAAGCAAGAAGGGGGTGCAGCTGCAGGCGAATCCGCAGGCAGCTCTTTGTTTTCACTGGAAGAGCCTGCGCCGGCAGGTGCGGGTGGAGGGCCCGGTAACCGAGATGGACACGGCCGATGTGGACGCGTACTTCCACAGCCGCTCGCGCGACAGCCAGATCGGTGCAGCGGTTTCAGAGCAGAGCCGGCCATTGCAAAGCCGGGAGGAATTGGAAGCACGGTTCAAGCGATTTGCGCAGCAGCATCCGGGAGAGGTGCCTCGGCCTCCCTACTGGCGCGGCTTCTGCCTGCATGCGGAGCTCATCGAGTTCTGGATCAACGGGGAGAACCGGCTGCACGACCGGTTCTTGTTTACCCGCGATGGCGGTGAATGGAAGAGCACCCGGCTGTATCCATGAGAGATTGACAGAGTCGCTGGTCAACTTGTAATTCCTTGAAGTGTGCTAATGAATACTTATAGGCCCTTGAGTCATGATGAGGACTTCAGTCTCGCTCGACAAGCTTATCGATGCCCTGGAAGAGGGGTCTGAATCCGCATTTGGCTTCCTCGACAGGGAGTCCGGCGAAGTCTACTTCGTCTCGGACGAGGCACTCTCGTTAAGTGAATCTGAAACAGATGCGCCCTATGCGCTTGCGGATTGGCAAAAAGAGGAACTCGAACTGGCGCGACGCGTTCAAAGCTCAGATCGTTATCTCGCACTTCCCGGTCCGCGCGACGTGCATGAGTGGAATATCATGGCGGCATTTAGCGAGCAAATTAAACGAGATGACGTCCGGGCAAGGTTTGTCGACTCCATTCGAGGCAGCGGGGCGTTCCGCCGCTTCAAGCAGCAACTAGCTCATTTTGGCCTGTGGGACGAATGGAATCGCTTCCGCCGCAAGGCCTTCGGCGAATTTATGCGAGAGTGGTGCGAGGAGAATGGAATCATCCTCGCCGCATCCAAAGAGCAATCGCCCGGCCTTTGACGCAGGAAACGGGAACCTGCGTCAGAAGGGAATATCGTCGTCGGTGATTTCGGTCCCGGCAAACTCTTCATGGTGCACCGGCGCCCGTTGATCGAAGGATGCGGTATTCGAGCGCGGCCGCCTGCCGCTTCTCCCTCGCCGCGGCCTGACAACAAGACAATATCGTTGACGATGATCTCGGTGCGGTACTTCTTTTGCCCCGAAGCCTGATCGTCCCACGACCGGGTCTGGATGCGGCCTTCGACATACAGCTTGGAACCCTTCTTCACGTAGTCGCGAATAATTTCCGCCACCCTCTGGTAGGCGGTCAGGTTGTGCCATTCGGTCCGATCCTGCCACTCGCCGGCCTTGTCCTTGAAGCGATCGGAGGTGGCCAGTGTGAGGTTGGCGACCGGCAAACCGCTGGGTAAAAATTTGACTTCCGGGTCTTTGCCCACGTTGCCCAGGAGAATGACTTTATTGACGCTCTTTGGCATGATGCTCCCTCTGTTTTGGGTAAGGCAGAAGCATAGCAGAACTGAATCCGCCGCGTGGCTTCCGCCCTACCGTATGAAAGAACCTTAATTGAAGGGCTTGCGTTGTACTCGGGCCAGGCGCCGATTGCGCAGCCACTTGGCCGCCCCCAGCAGCGTCAGCATGCTACCGAAGGGCAGGCACATCATGGCCAGCAACAGCGCAAGCCAGCCGGAGTTGGTGTGCGGGCCGTGCTCGGCCAATGCCGCCAAACACGGTCGCGGTCAAAAGCGCGGCCAAGCCGCCGACCAGCAAAATCCAGATGCCGGCTCGCAAGAGCTGCGTGGTGCCGTCGTCCGGCATTGGCGGGGCTGGCTGCTGCGTCAAAGCGAGCTCTTCCAGCGCGGCCGGGTTCACCGCCACGCAGCCAGCATGGCGTACACCACGACCCCGGTGACGGAGACGTAGAGCCAGATGGGCAGCGTAAAGCGCGCGATCTTGCGATGCTGCCGGAATCGGCCGCTCAGGGAAAAGAAGAAGGTCGTCAGCACCATCGGCAGCGCCACGACCGAGAGCCCGACATGGCTGATCAAAATCGCAAAGGTAGACCGTCTTCACCATGCCCAGGCCGGGAAAGATGCGTCTCCCCATGCAGCGCATGATTGGTGATGTAGCTGACCAGGAAGAGGGAGGAGAAGACAAACGCGATCATCATCGACACGCGATGGGCGGGGATATTGCGCCGGCGGATGAAATAAAACCCGGTCAGCAGGGCGACGGTGCACAGGCCGTTGAGCACCGCATTGAGCGCAGGCAGAAAGCGCAGCCGGGCCACCGAAGCATCGAGCGGATGGTGGAGGTAAAGCAGCCAAAGCAAAAAGCGACCGCAGCCGCACTCACGGCGACAATCAGGGCCACAGGGAGCGCAACGGAAGGGCGCTGGTTGGTTTCCGCGACTAACATCTGTTCGGCTTCCTTTCTGCCGGAGTTCAGGCTGACGGGCGGTTGGTGCGCCGGTTCACGATCGCCCAGGCCGCGGCAAAGGTCAGCAGGCAAAAGCCGGCCGTCACCGCCAAATTAACCGGCAGGGAAAATTGCGTGAGGCGCATCGGGAAACAAGCTGCCGCGCAGTGCTTCCACTCCGTAGGTCAGCGGATTCAGCATCATGCAGAAGCGCATCCAGCCCGCGGCCCCGCTCAGGGGAAACAGAGCGCCGGAGAGCAGCCACAGCGGGTATCAGCAGCAGGTTCACGATGGCGTGAAAGGCCTGGGTCGAATCCATCGGCCAGGCGATGGCAAAGCCCAGCGCGGTCAGCTCAAAGCTGATCAGCACGATGGCCACAATGCTCAGCCCGATCGCCACCGGCGTCATGTGTACTCCGACCAGGGGCGCAAAGACCAGGAAGATGATCCCTTGCATCGCCGCCAGCGTGGCGCCGCCCAGCACTTTGCCCAGCACGATGGACGAGCGGCTGACCGGCGCCGCCAGCACCGAGAGCAGAAAGCCCTCGTTGCGGTCCTGGATCAGCGACATCATGCTGAAGATCGCGGTAAAGAGCACGATCATGGCTACTGACCCGGGAAAGAAATAGCCCAGGTAGTGGGAGGAGGACCCGGCGCCATCCGCCGGTCCGTGAAGCTATGCGCGAAGCCCGCGCCCAGAACCACCCAGAAGATCAGCGGCGAGGCAATCACGCCCGCTACCCGGGCCTTCTGGCGATAGAAACGGACCAGCTCGCGCAGCCACAGGCGTATAGGCCGGCAGCCAGATGCCGGGCGATACCGTCTTGCCCGTGCGCGGCGCGGTTGCGGCTAAGGTTGCCATGGCTGTCTCCTTCTCCTGGCCGTCAGCCCAGAAGCGATGGCCGGTGCGTTGGATGAATACATCCTCCAGGCTGGGCCGCGCCACGGAGATGCCGTCGATCTCGCCGGGAAACGCCTCAACCACGGCGGTTACCAGGCGATGTCCCTCAGGACGCTCCAGCCGGACGGTTCTGCCCAGCACGCTCGGCTGCACCGCAAAACGGGCGCCCATGCGTTCCGCCAGCGAGCGCGCGGCCTCTTCGCTGGCCGTCTCAAACAGCACCACGTCGCCGCCGATGGCCGACTTCAACTGCGCGGGCGAGCCCAGCGCGACCAGATTGCCCTGGTTCAGAATGGCCAGCCGGTCGCAATGTTCGGCCTCTTCCATCAGGTGCGTAGTCACCAGGATGGAGACGCCCTCCTGGTCGCGCAGCGTCCGCAGGTACTGCCACATGTCGCGGCGCGCGCCCGGATCGAGGCCGGTAGAGGGCTCGTCCAGCAACAGCACCGCCGGCGAATGGATGAGCCCCTTGGCCAGCTCGACCCGCCGCTGCATGCCGCCGGAAAGGGTTTCGACATAATCCTTGGCCCGGTCGCTCAAGCCCACCCTGCGCAGCACCTCTTCGCTGCGGCTCTTGAGAGCTTCGCCGCGCAGGCCGTACAAGTGGCCCTGGTGCTTCAGGTTCTCGGCCACGGTCAGCTTCAGGTCCAGGCTTCTGGCCTGAAAGACAATGCCGGTCTGCTGCCGCGCCTGGTTCGGCTTGGCGGGCGACATCGAAACCCTGGATCCGGGCTTCTCCGCCGGTGGGCACCATCAGCGTCGAAAGGATGCGGAAAAGGGTCGTCTTGCCGCTGCCATTGGGGCCCAGCAGGCCGAAGATCTCTGCCGGCTGGACGGCGAAGCTCAGGTTGTCCAGCGCCAGCCGGTTCGCCGTAGTTATGGGAAAGCCGGTCCAGCTGGATGGGCATCGGGTCCGCTACGCCGCCGGACCGGATCTTCGCCGCCGGATGTTCGCTCAGTGTCGCCATGCTTTATCTCCTTCCGGTGGCGTTCAGCATCATCACCGTGAGCAGCAGCGGCAGGTAGATAACACTGGCCCGCAGCAAGTCTCGCGCGTAGCCGCGCGACTCGCTGGTGGTAAGCGCCCGGGTGATGCGGGCAAAGCGGATGGTGTAGGCCAGGTAGACCAGCCCCAGCAGCACCGCGGCCACCAGGTAAACGCGTCCGGTCAGGTGCAGATAGTAGGGAACCGCGCTGACCGGGATCATCAGCACGGCATAGATCAGTGCTTCGCATGCGGTGGACCAGCCATCAGGCTGCACCACGGGCAGCATGCGGATGCCGGCTCTGGCATAATCCTCGCGGTAGAGCCAGGCGATGGCCATGAAGTGGGGAAACTGCCAAACGAAAAGGATGGCGAAGAGGGCCACGGCCGGCCATTCGATCACGCCGCGGGCGGCGGTCCAGCCCAACAGGGGAGGCATGGCGCCGGGAAATGCGCCGATGAAGGTAGCCAGCGTGGTATAGCGCTTAAGCGGCGTGTAGACCGCGACATACATAAACCCGGTGAGCAGGGTCAGCATGACCGTGACCGGGTTGGTAAACCATGCCAGCACCAGCGCGCCAGCCACAAAACAAGCCATGCCGAGGGAGAGGCCATGCAGCAGGCTGACCCGTCCGGCGGCTACCGGACGCTGCGAGGTACGCACCATTTTCGCGTCGATCTTGCGCTCGATGACCTGGTTCAGGGCACTCGCCCCGCAGGACACCAGCGCAATCCCCAAAAGCGACTGGACCAGCCCCCACTGCATGCTGGTGATACCGGAGCGCATCGATCCTAGGTAGAAACCGGCCCACGCGGTCAGCATGATCTCGGAGGTCACGCGGACCTTGAAGATCTCCTGGTAATCGGCCAAACGGGAATGTTTCTCCCGTGCCGCAGCGATGGCCAGGCCGGGGACGGTCATCTCTCCCGCAGCAGGGGTCATAGCAGCATATTCCCGGTCGGGGAATTCGCGAGATGGGTTCGATTCTTCAGCATCGACTGTCTTCATGATAACAAGCAAGAACCGCTCCGACTGGACGCCAAGCGCGCAGGATCAAGATCCCTCCTGGGCGGTGTCGTCCTGGTCGTCGTGCTGGACCAGGTACTCCTGCACCAGCACCGAGACCAGCACCGCGGTCGGCACGGCAATCATGGCCCCAATCACACCGGCCAGCTTCGAACCCATAAGCAGGGCAACGAGCACACCGAGCGCCGGAAGATCCACACTGCTCTTCATGATCCGCGGTGTCAGGTACGAGGTCTCTACTTGGGCATAGATGCCGTAGAAGATCATTACGCCCAAAACTTTTTCCCAGGAGTCGGTAGCCGCCGCCAGGATCACCAGGGCCATCGACACCATGGCGCCGACGATGGGGATGATGTTCAGGGCGCCCATCAGCACAGCCAGCGCGTAGGCGTAACGAATCTTGAGCAGGACAAAGACGATCAGGCTGCAGAGGCCCAGGATAAGCATGAGCCCTCCCTGTCCAAGCAGCCATTTGCCCATGCGCACGTCGGCCCGCAACAGGGTGTGATTCAACCGCTCCCGGGAGGACTTGGGGAAGAAGGAGAGTACCCAGTGATAGGCCTCATCTCCTTCGAGCATGAAATACACGGTGAGAAAGATGACCGCGCCGATATCGGCCAGCTTGCTGGCCCAGCCGCTAATGGAGAGAAACAGGTACTCCGCGAAGTTGGAAGCAAATCCCTGCAGCTTGGCGTTCAACCCGGAAAGATTGACGTGAGAGATAAACGGGATCCGATGCAGCCGATCGAGGAGCTGGGGCCCGCGGGTGGGCAACTCGCTGGACAACGATTGCAGGTCGTGCAGGACCGGCGGCAGGGCGAAGGCAAAGAACAGGGCAGCGGCCGCACCCACGCTCAGTAATAGGAAAAAGATAGCCAGGCCGCGGCCCGGATGCCAGCCTGCGATGTTGATCCGGGTGATGGCCTGAATCAGGGGGCTGAGAACAACGGCAAACAGAGCGCTGACATACAGCAGCATCAGAATCTCGCGCATGAAGTAGGCGATCGCCAGAACCAGGGCCACGGTAAAGGCGAAGACAATGTAGCCGCGCACCGAACGCGATCGCGCCGTCTGCACCGGAGCTACGACTTCAGGGCTTACCATTTGTTCCTACCTCTTTCCTGTTTCGATCAGCCACTGCATGGCCACCTGCTCCAGCACTCGATTGGCCACCTTCTGCGGCGCAAGCCCGGTAGTTTCCACGGTAACGTGGGCGGTTTGGTAGTACGGGAGCCGCCGTTTGTGACGCGCTTCTAAAGACTCCGCCGCAGCCATCAAGGGTCGCACCTTCCCTTCGACCTTACAGCGTGCCAGCATTTCGGGGAGGGGAGCCTCAAGAAAAACCAGGCAGTTTTCCGGCGAATGGAGCAACAGGGAGCGGGTGGATTCATCCTCCATCGTTCCGCCGCCGAGCGCCAGCACGATCTTCTCTGCCTTGCTCCATTGCCGGACCGCCTGTCGCTCATGTTCGCGAAAATTTGCTTCGCCAAGCTCGCGAAAAATCTCCGCTACTGTGCGCTTGCTGGCGGCTTCGATGACATCGTCCAGGTCGATGAACCGCCAACCCATGTCCCGGGCCAGAATTGCTCCGACGGTGGACTTGCCGGCACCCATAAAACCAGTCAGGATCAGCCTGGATAGCCGCTGCTGGATCCCGGTTGGCGCAACATCCATCTGCGGATTATAGAGCGGGCCAGGGATTGGCTTTACAAGGCTGGGAAAAACGGTTGTACGAAGGCACCGCTTTACAGGCTGCACGATCCGGGTAGGCCGGGGATTTATCCCCGGCACTGGAGTTTCTCATTTCAGGACGACGTGGTCATATTTCAACCAGAAAAACTCCTTTGGATGCCTTGTTTTGGCTTTGTATCGCGGCTCCCGAGGGATAGACAGACGTTGCTACCCGCGGGAGCCCCGATACAAAGCATTTAACTGCGGTGAGGACCGGAAAACTCGCGCGTTCCGCAGATTTTGGAGCTATCCGCCTTCACTGAAATGTAGAAACTCTAAGCCGGGGATTTAATCCCCGGCACAAACGCAGTCCAATCACGGGGCCTTTAGTTAGGCCCTGAGGTACGCTTTTGAGATATTTGCTGACGCAATTCGATCGCTTTTGCGACGAAAGAATGAAAAGACATACCTCAGGGGCTAAAGCCCGCGATAATTTCACGATATTTGTGCCGGGGATAATGCTCGCTGCGGCGAGGCATCCCCGGCCTACCCGGATCGCGAGTTTTTCCGCAAGCTGTGAAGCTGTGCCCAGGCTGATTGATTACTTAACCCGGGAAGGCTCTTTCTTGAGCGCCGTCTGGATGTTTTCCCAAACCTCGGGGCTGGGATCGTGAATGGGCAGCAACAACTTGGCTTGTTGCGCTATGTACTCCAGATCGCGCACCAGCGCGCTGCAATTCTCGCAAGTCTCCAGGTGTGGATGCTTGTTCAGGTCTTCACCGGACTCGAACAAGCTGGGAAGCTGGTTCTGAAAAACGGCGCAATCGACGGTGGTCCCGTTCGCTTTGCTCATAGAACCGCCTCTTTCCTCTGGCCCGACTTCAAAAGGTCACGAAGCTTCATACGCGCCTTGTGTAACTGTGATTTGCTGTTTCCGATGGAACACTCCAACATTCCCGCAATCTCATTGTGTTCGTATCCTTCAACATCATGCAATACGAATACAAGTCGATAGCCGGGAGGTAGATTCTCAATCGCTCGCTCCAAGGTGACTCGGTCGACGGAACCGGAAAGGTTCAGGTCGCGTGCGCCAATGTCTTTGCGCGGCCCATCTTCCTGAGACGGCTCCAGCGTCTCTTCGAGAGAGACCTGGGGCAATCCCTTCTTGCGCAGATGCATGAGCACAACATTCACCGCCAACCGATGCAGCCAGGTCGAAAACGCCGAATCTCCCCGGAAAGTTGCAATTTTACGATATAGCTGGAGAAAGGCCTCTTGGGTCAGGTCCTCGGCCTCCGCCACATTGCCCAGCATGCGCAGGCAGAGAGAATATACCCGCCTCTTATGCAGGGCGTACAGCAATTCGAAGGACGGTCCGTCGCCGGCCTGTGCTTTCTGGATCGCCTCGGCTTCGCCGGCGATCGGCGGATTGCGCCGCAGGTGCTGGTTGGGCGCCTTGGACGGCGCTGTGGGTCCGGGCGTTGTCGCCAAGTCCTTGCTGGGTATAGACATTGGTACCTCTAAAAGTAAAGTTCCACCACCGCTAACCCTGGTCTGCCGGCGGATGTTCGCGTTCAGCATGCAATTCACTCATGTAAATAATGGGAGCCTGGAACTGGGAAGCAAAATACCGGTTATAAGTTGCTCGCCCGGGATCCTTAGCTGCCAATAAAGCGGGCATAGAGACTGCGGGCGAGGGTTACGTCGGTTGTTCCTTGTACCAGGGCCCGGCCGTCGGCAAACACCGTGACTGTGTAGTCTCCGCGTTCGAAGCGCAGCAGAAGCCGGTTGAAATTCACCTTTCCATGAGGCTCCAGGCGACGCTGCATTTCCGCAAAATCGATCGGACGATGATGCTCGTGGATCTGCACCGAGTTTCGCCCGCAGAGGGTAATCTGGGGCTGGTGCTCGCCGCGAAGATGGGCAAAGTCCCGGAGCTGGCAGACCGAGCATTGCGCCCTGGGTGTGGCGGCGCTGATTTCGGCCTGATCATTGGTCCACAAATCGCGGCCCAGCAGGGTGCGGCGCATTTTGTCCCGCGCGCCAACCAGAAACTTCAACGCCTCAGTCACCTCGACCGATGCGGCGAAGTTAACCGCTGAGTTGAGAATGCCGGCCGTGTCGCAGGTATCCACCATCCCCGCCGGCGGTTTAGGAAAGAGGCATGCCAGGCAAGCAGTCTCGCCCGGCAGGATATTCATCGTGGCTGCATACGCCCCCACGGCTGCCGCGTAAATCCAGGGGCGGCCCTGTTCAATGGCGTAATCATTCAGCAGGTAGCGAGTCTAAAATTGTCGGTGGCGTCGAGCAGGATGGCAGCGTCGCCCAACAGGGCGTGAATGTTGGCAGGCACCAGGTCGGCCACGTGCGCGCGCACCTCGGTCCGGCTGTTGAATTGCGCAATCTTGCGCCGAGCCGCCTCCGCCTTGGGCAGTGACTCGCGGGCATCGGCCTCGTCGAAAAGCACTTGCCGCTGCAGATTGCTTTCCTCAACAACGTCGCGGTCGACCAAGGTCAAGGTGCCCACCCCGGCACGCGCCAGCAAAGAGGCGGCGGCCGCCCCGGTGGCTCCACAGCCAACCACCGCCACATGGCCTTGCGCCAGTAGCCTCTGGCCGTGTACACCAATACCGGGATAGAGCACCTGGCGCGAGTACCGCTCCTCAATCGGTTCCACAGTGCTCTCCCGTAACATCCCTATTGCGGTCACGTCTTAGTATAGAGATTCGGAGAAGAGCCGTGGCGGTGATCCTCGCCGGCCATCTGAGAGGATCATTGTTGGTTTTGACACCATTGCTTCCACGCCTCGCGCTCTACAGTTCGCTGGTGCTGAGCATGGTTTCTTCCCAATCTAGGCGAGTCGCCCACCGGCGCCGGTACCCCCGCCGCTGGCTAATTGCCCAGACGCCGGCCGTCTGTCCCCGCGCCACAGAATTCCAGGCAACCCCTGCTGGTCGATTGGGCGGGCTTGCAGGTAGTGAGCATATCCTTCGAGGGAGTAAGCGGAGCTTGGCTGGCACCCCTGCCCAGCCAACTGGCGCAGCAGCCAGGTACTCCCCTCGATCCGGCCAAGATTCGTGCCAGCCTGCGCAGCCTTTACGCTACCGGTCTCTACCAAACCATTGAAGTGGCCGGGGTGCGTGCCGGCGAACAGCGTGTCTATCATCTTCAACGGAACTCCCCGGCTGTTTGTGGGCCGGGTCAACGTGGACGGGGTGAAAGACGATCGACTAGCCTCCGTGCTGCAGAGTGCCAGCCAGCTGCAGGCGGGTACGCCTTTCTCTGAAAGCAGGGCGGATCTGGCAGTGCCGGAAGTCAATACGACGCTCCAGAACAATGGCTTTTACCTGGGGCAGATCGCCAGAACCACCGTGATTGACCGCGAAAACTCCCTGGTCGACATGCACTTCTATGTGACCCCAGGCAATTCCGCCCGGGTGGGCGACGTGAGCCTGAATGGCGACAGCGGTTTGACGGAGGTGCAGTTTCGCAAGCAGGGCAAGCTCAAGCGCAACTCCAAAGTCAACCGCAACACCGTTAGCCGCGCGCTGAGCAAACTGCGCAAGCACTACAACAAGAGTGAGCGGCTGGCCGCGACCGTAAGCCTGACCTCCAAGGAATACGCGCCGGCCACAAATCGTCTGAACTACACCTTTCTGGCGCATCAGGGTCCGCTGGTGATCGTGAAGGTCGAAGGCGCGAAAATCAGCCGGGGCCAGATGCAGAAACTGGTGCCGGTTTACGAGGAGGGTACCGTAGACCAGGACCTGCTCAACGAAGGAGCCCAGAACCTGCGCAACTATTTTGAGGGCCACGGCTACTTCGATGTAAAGGTCTCCCACCAGCCGGTGCAGACCGATGCCCAGCACCTCACGGCGCTGTACACCGTTGAGTTGGGGAAGCAGCACGTGGTCGACTCGGTGACCATCACCGGCAACAAATACTTCAGCACCTTCCTCATCGCCGAGCGTTTGAGCGTGCGGCCGGCCAACATCCTCGACCACAACGGGGCCTTCAGCCAGCAACTAGTGGTCCAGGACGTCAACAGCATCAAAGCGCTCTATCAAAGCAACGGCTTCAGCGCGGTCGCGGTCACGCCCAAATACATCGACAGCGACACCGCGGCCGGCAAATCGGGCAAAATCTCCCACTTCAAGATCACCTATGTCATCAACGAAGGAATACAGCGGCGCATCGGCAAATACGACATTGAAGGAGCCAGCGCTGAACAACTAGACGCGTTTCGCCCTTACCTGAATACCCAGGTAGGGCAACCCTACTCGGCCATCAACATCAATCAGGACCGTGATCTCGTCCAGACCTACTATCTCAGCAAGGGCTACGACAATGCCCAGGTAAGCCTCTTCCAGCAGAACGATCCGGACCACCCCGACGAGATCGACTTCAACATGAAAGTGGTTGCCGGCAAGCAGTTCTTCGTGCGCAAGGTGATCATCTCCGGCGTGTCCAGGACAAAGCCGTCTGTGGTCCAACAGAGGGTCAAGCTGCAACCGGGCGATCCACTCAATCAAACGGCCCTGCTGCAGATGCAGCGCCTGCTGTACGACCTTGCCCTGTTCAACGAAGTCAATACCGCCATCCAGAACCCAAACGGCGACGAAAGCTACAAGAACGTCCTGCTTAACCTGACTGAAGCCAAACGCTGGGATGTCAGCTACGGCTTCGGGTTCGAGGTGCAGACGGGGACACCCGTGTCGGGCTGTCTCTCTCCGGCGGAGGAGATGCTGCTGGGGATTACCAACAGCTCCAACTGCAACCCCAACGGCCGCACCGGGGCCAGTCCACGCATCTTGTTCAATGTAAGCCGCACCAACCTGCGTGGCACCGACCAATCCATCACCTTGCGGACCAACTACGGAACGCTGGAGCAAGTGGCCCAACTCAGCTACCAGGATCCGCACTTTCGCAATAAGCCGTCGCTTAACTTCACTCTTTCCGGCGGATACAACAACAGCGCCATCATCACCACCTACCGGGCCGCGATTCTTTCCGCTGCAGCGCGGCTTTCCCAGCGCGTGACCAAACCCACTACCTTGATCTACTCCTTCTCTTACCGGCGGGTTTCAGTAAACGCCAACACCCTGCAAGTCAGCCTTTCCGAGATTCCTCTGCTCGCCCAACCGGTGCGGGTAGGCGGTCCGGGAATAACCTTCATCCGCGATACTCGCGACGTCGCGCTCGATGCCCACCATGGCACCTTCAATACTGGGGAAATCTTTGGGGCCGATGGCAAATTCGGCTCCCAGGCCAACTTCAGCCGGGTCGACATAAGCAATTCCTCCTATTACGACTTTGGCCGCGACCACTGGGTGATTGCCCGGCAAACCCGCTACGGACAGGAGCGTTCTTTCGGCAACGGGGACGAGCAGCTGATTCCCTTGCCTGAACGGCTGTATGCGGGCGGCGCCACTTCTCATCGCGGCTTTCCCATCAACTCCGCGGGGCCGCGCGATCCCCAGACCGGTTATCCGGTTGGCGGGGCTGCCGTCTTCGTCAACACCCTGGAACTCCGCACTCCCGCTCCTGCCCTGCGTTGGGTGGGCACCGATCTTAGTTTTGTTCTCTTCCATGACATGGGCAACGCCTTCGAGAAGTCTTCACAGGTCTGGCCCGCCGCTTTGCGCATTAAGCAGCCGCACAGCTATACCTGTCGCAATGTTTCCATGCCCTACACCACATACAACACGCCGGATACCTGCGATTTCAATGACTTCTCCCACGCCGTGGGGATGGGACTCCGCTACCACACACCCATTGGGCCAATACGCGGAGACTTCAGCTACAACCTCAATCCACCGATTTACCCTGTCTTCTACGACTACACCACCGCCGCGACGCAGCCCAACCCGCACGTCGGTCAGGCCGGGCACTTCAACTTTTTTTTCAGCATCGGGCAGAGCTTCTAATGGCCAGCGTGCGTGCGAGTCCGAGGATAAATTCAGCCGTCCCTGCCGGGACTGAGTGGGTTTGTGACCCTGACCCAGGACTGTCGTCCTGGGCTGCTTTCAACCAGACTTATCCAGATTACGGTTTCCGCGAGCTAGTCTTTGTACGAAGGGCATGGCTTCAGCCGTGCCGTAAATCTCTTGCACATGAGCCGGCTTTAGCCGCTGAGGCACGGTCTTTACCAGCCGGTTCCATGCGGGTCCTCATGGAAAAGCGTACCTCAGAGCAACCGCTTTGGGATTTCTCCACCCCACGGACCAAAGGGTGCCCCATATCTCGCTCGTTTTTCGCGAGATGTGGGAGACGCGGATCTCGCTCGGCAGCCTCTGGAGGACCAAGAACTGTAGGTTGGCAGCCGTGGTCTCCCACATCTCGCGAAAAACGAGCGAGATATGGGGCACCCTTTGGTCCGTGGGGTGGACAGAATTCAGCAACGATGGGTTCTCACGCAGACTCTAAAAGCCCTCACTGGCTGTGGCTATCCGGCACGGCTGAAGCCGTGCCCTTCGTTGCGAGACGCTTTCCCAACCAGCTAAGTGCCGTCCGCTTCGCGAAGACTCTCAGCCGGTTACAGCAACAATGGAGCGCGCTCGCACGCACGTGGAAACAATCCCGAAAGGGACGGCTGAAGCTCGCCGCCCTCTTGATAACTCTCTGCTTCCTTGTGGCGATCATTCAGCCGGGTCTGTGGGGACAGGAAAGCGCCAGAGGCTCTTCTGCCTCCGACGCGACAACCGGTGTCATCCCACCTGTCTCGCCGGCGCTCGCACCACCCATCCCTAAGGGCGCGGTGGTTCTCGATCATGTGGTCGCGGTCATCAATGGCAGTGTGATTCTGCAAAGCGATGTCACGGAAGAGATGGGTTATGCCTTTTTGCAGCCATTCTCCGCCGAGCGCGCGCAACACGCCGCAGAGAGCACTGCAGCGCCTCATCGACCGCGACCTCATCCTGCAACAAATGCGAGACGGCGCAGACGGTCACTCCTCCCACGCCCGAGGAGGTCAGCAGCGCATTGCCCAACTGCGCGGTTTGATCCCCGAGTGTGTGCAGTACCACTGCCAAACCGACGCAGGCTGGCAGGCTTTTCTCCAGCAAAAGGCCTGACGGAAGAGGAGGTCGATGCGCATTGGGCCCAGCGCATGCTCGATTCTCTCGTTTATCCAGTCGCGCTTCGGCTCGGGCGTGCGCATAACCCAGGCTGAGATTGCGGACTATTACCACAAGACCCTGGTTCCCCAGCTACAGGCAAAGCGGTGAAGCCACCCGCTTTGAGGCCATCTCCGCCCGCATCGAAGAGATCCTGCTGCAACAGCGGGTCAGCTCGTCTGCTGCTCGAATGGTTACAGAGCCTCAAGAGCGAGGGCAGTGTAAGCATTTTGGATCCCGCCTATGGCAAGGTGGGCACCACAGGTTTAGGCGACGAGGCTGAGTCCGGAGGACAGCCATGAGCAGCCTGCCGCCGCCGCCGGCGGAAGCCTACGCGCCCTGGAAGGCTGGGGCCGGCTTCGGCGGCGGCTTGCTGTTGCTGCTTGTCCTGGTCGTCGGCGGATTGCTGTTCTATGCCTCAACTGCGCATTTCTCCAACCTGGTCCGAAGAAGGTCATCGCCGTTCTCGAAGACGCCACAGGCGGGCGAGTGGAGTTGCAGGCCTTCCGCTGGAACCTACGCCAGCTCACGGTGGAAGTGGACGGCCTCACCATCCATGGTCTGGAGGGCCCGGGTGAGTTACCTTACGCGCACATTGACCGGCTTTATGCGCGGGCAAAGATTCTCTCATTCTTCGATGCCCGGTTTGGCCTCGATTATCTGGAGGTCGACCGCCCGCCGTTCATCTCATCGTTTACCCCGACGGCAGCACCAACCAGCCCAAGCCTAAGGCAGCCGCCAACAGCGGCGGGCCGGTGACCCGAACGATCTTCGAACTTCAGGCGGCGCGAGTGGAGATTCACGCCGGCAAGGCGCTGCTCAATCAGCGTGCCATTCCCTTCCAGCTTGCCGCCAACGATCTAGGCGTGGTGATCACCTATGCGCCGGCCAGCGATCACTACCTGGGCGAAGTAACCTGCTCCGATATCACCGCCCGGCAAGGTACCGCTGCGGTGATCCATAGCAAATTGGATCTAAGCGCAGAAGCTGCTCGCGACGCGGCCGATCTGAAGGCGCTGAACTTTACCACCGGAAAAACCACGCTGCGACGCCTCCGGCACCCTGGCCCACTTCGCCAACCCCCAGTGGAAGGGAACCGCTGCCGGCACCGTTGAACTGGCGGAACTGACGGCGCTCGGCGCAGTCGACGGCTTCAGGCGGGGAAGCGTGGACCTGAATCTTACGGCTCAGGGAAGCGGGAGCAGCCGTTTGTGGTCGATGGCAGGCAAAATAATCAACGCCGCCTATGCCATCGAGTACTTCTGGATTGACGGATTGAACGCGACCACGCGGCTGCACATAACTCCAGACGAGATCACACTCGCCGACCTGGTGGGACGTCCGCGCCAGGGCGGGATCGTCAACGCTGCCCTTCGCTATCTGAACTGGATGGCGCCGGCGCCCCCGCCCAGCCGGACTCGGCGCCGCCCCGCTCAGCCAGCAACCGTGCCGATTATGAGCATCCGCGCCCGGGTGCACGGCGTTCGCCTGTCCACCGTGCTGGAGAGCGTGCATGGAAAAACAGTACCGGGAGCTGGGCTTCGACACCACCGGGGAAGGAACCGTGAACATCGATTGGACGGGTAGCCCGGACGAACTGAGTGTCGCCGCGGTGCTCGCCATGAGTGTCCCCCGGCACCAATGCTCGCCGGCGAGCTTCCCCTGAGCGGCAATGTGGACGCCGAATATTTCCAGCATGGAGGCAGGGTCCAGATCAATCAGCTTGTCGCCCATAGTCCAGCAACCAATCTGAACGTCACGGGTTCATTGGGCGTTTATCCGCTGAATGAGCCTTCGAACCTGGCGGTTCATCTCACCAACCGCAATCTGGGCGAGTTCGATGACGTGCTCAAGGTGCTGGGCCTGGGAGTCAACGGCAAGAAGGGCATCTCGGGCCTGCCCATCCAGCTCCATGGAGAAGCGGCCTTCGACGGCTCGGCGACTGGCTCTCTGGTCGATCCGGCATTCCAGGGCCATCTGACCGCAGCGCAATTCTCCACCATATTTGTCATCCCCGCCGTCGGCTCCACGGCGCCGCCGCTGCCTTCTGTCGGGCCTGTTGCTTTGCCGGCGGCTGAGTCCAGCGTCGAATCGAACTCGGGGCATCCCACCACCCTCTCATGGGATCACCTGGACGCGATCGCCAGCTACTCTTCCAGCCTCATCTCCGTCGAGCAGGCAACGCTCACCCGGGGCAAGACGACCATTCACGCTTCCGGTCAACTGCAGGCCCATCGCATCAGCCGCCGCCGGAGGCTTTCGATGACGCGGCCGCGATCAACGCCACTGCCCAGGTGCAGAACGCATCCGTGAGCGATCTGTTGGCGACTGCCGGCCAGAACCTGCCATTAACCGGCAACCTCAATTTCCAGGCTCATGCCGGGGGAACGCTGGGCGATCTGACCGGGGGCGCCACGCTGAACGTGCAGGGCGGCGCCATCGAGGGCCGTCCCTATCACAGCCTGGACGCCACCCTGAGTTTTTTCGGGCAGGAGGTCAATCTGACCAAACTGAACTTTCTGCAGGATGGCGGCACGATCATCGGCAACGGGACCTACAACCTGAAGACCCAAAGCTTTCTCGCTAATCTGGACGGCACCAACTTTGAACTTGCGCATTTTCCCCAGCCGAAGGATCCAAGGCTGGCGATAGCAGGGGCTTTGAAATTTGATGCTCACGCCTCCGGCACCGTCGATGCCCCTTCGATCCTGGCTGGGGTTCACCTGCGCAACCTGGTGCTGGGGGGCCAGCCGGCGGGAGCCCTGGAAGCGGTCGTGCACACCCAGGGAAAAGTAGCTTATTTCACTGCCCTGAACAGCTTGGCATTGGCGGGACTGCAGGTCAAAGGCCAGACAGCTCTGAATGGCAATTTTGAAACCCAGGCCAACCTGGTCTTGACCAATCTCAATATCGCTCCCGTGCTGCGCGCCCTTCATGTGCAGAGTGTCACCGGCAATTCGTCGATCGCCGGCACCATCAACCTCTCCGGCCCGTTGCGGGAGCCAAAGCTGTTCAGCGGAGACGCGGAGATCAACCAGTTCTCCGTTAACCTTCAGGGCATCCCGCTGCAGGCCGCGGAACCACTGCGGGCATCGCTGCACGACGAAACCCTTCGCCTGACCCAGGTGCACATCACCGGCCCGGAAACCAACCTCGCCGTTAGCGGCACCGCGGAGCTGATGGGCGACCAGGAACTGGCGGTTACCGGAAATGGTACGGTCAACATGAAGCTGGCGCAGACCTTTGATCCGGACATCACCTCTTCCGGCCACCTTGATTTCAATGTCAATGCGGGCGGAACGCTGGGTGCGCCGTTGTTCTCCGGCAATGTTCATGTAAGCAACGTCGCTCTGGCACTCAATGACCTGCCCAACGGCATCAGCAAATTGAACGGAAATCTGATCTTCGATCAGAACCGTCTTCAGGTGCAGGACCTGGTGGGAACCACCGGAGGAGGTCAGCTCAAGTTCGCAGGCTTCCTAACCTATCAGCAAGGCATATACGGAGACTTTACCGCGACCGGGAAAGATATCCGGGTTCGTTACTCCGGCATCAGCGCAACCGCCGATACCACCCTGCACATGCAAGGCACAGAAACCAACATGCTGCTCAGCGGCAGTGTTCAGATCACGCGCTTCATCATTGGTCCGAATGTCGACTTCGCCAGTTTCGCCACAGGCCCATCGGCCACCGTGCCGCCCGATCCCAACGCGCCTTCCAGCCATGTGCGGCTGGATGTTCATATATTTTCCGCGCCGCAGCTCGACTTTCAGAATTCCTTCGCGCAGTTGGCCGGGAGCGTCGACCTGCGCATCCGCGGAACCATCGCCCAACCAGCAATTCTCGGGCACATCAATGTAACCGATGGCACGGCCACGTTTGCCGGCACGACCTACCAACTGCAACATGGCCAAATCTTCTTCACCAATCCGGTCAGGATCGATCCCATCATCGACATCGACGCGACCACCCGGGTGGAGGAATACGATGTCACCATCGGCCTGCATGGCAGCGCCAGCAAACTCACGCCGACCTTTCGTTCCGAGCCCCCGCTGCCGCAAGCCGATGTCATTTCCCTGCTGGCCTTGGGGCGGACGCAGGAGGAACAGGCGCTGTATTCGCAGCAGGAGCAATCCGTTGGTGTGGATTCCACCACCAACGCCTTACTGGGGGGCGCTCTCAACGCGGCCGTCGGTAGCCGCGTGCAGAAGCTCTTTGGCGTTGGCAGCGTAAAGATAGATCCCACCTACGTGGGCACCATCGGCAGCTCGAGTGCCCGAATTACGGTGCAGCAGAATATCTCCCGCAACGTTCAGCTCACCTATGCCACCAACGTGAATGCCACGGCGCAGCAGCTTATTCAGGCCCAGGTGGATATCACGCAAAGCGTTTCCGTGGTTGCGTTGCGCGACGAATCGGGCGTCTTCAGCATGGTCCTCAAAGTTCGTAAACGCTATCGTTGACGCCGTCTTGTAGTCGTAGTAAACAGAGTGTGCAGCCCCGGGGCCCAGTGCGTTTGCTTATGAGTGGATTTATTCACAACAGGAGATAGAAATGAAGAAAGCATCCCCTAGATTGACTTTGGCATTAGCTGCCGGCCTGGTACTAGGTTCCCCCGTTTTGCTTCCTTATGCGGCGTATGCCATTGGGCAGGACGCGCAAACCGACAACAACATTCAAGCCCAACTGCAGAACTCCTTCAAGAAATACAAGGATGTACAGATATCGGTAAAAAATGGAATCGTCGATCTGGAAGGTACAGTCCCCGATTTCGCCACCAAGGAAGAGCTGGATAAGAAGGCGCACCGCACCAAGAATGTTGTGGCCGTTCGCAACAAGCTCAAGGTTGCCGGCGCCGGCGAGATCTCGGACGCGCAGTTGCAGCAGAAGCTGGTGCAGAAGCTGCAGTACGATCGCGTGGGCTATGGCAATGCGTTCAACGCGATCAGCGTTAACGTCCAGGATGGAGTAGTTACTCTGGCCGGCAATGCCCTTGGGCCGGTTGCTGCGGACTCTGCGGTATCGTTAGCCAGTCATTTCCCCGGCGTGCAGGACGTAATCAACAACATCCAGGTCGATCCGGTGTCGCCCATGGATGATCGCACGCGATTGCAGGTGTACCGGGCTGTTTACGGCTTTCCCAGCCTGAACAAATATGCGATCGACCCGGCACAGCCGATTCGCATCACGGTAGTGAATGGCAATGTCACCCTGAACGGCGTGGTTCTGAGCCAGGCAGACAAGGACACTGCGGGAATTCGAGCCAACACCGTGCCCGGCGTCTTCAAGGTGACCAACAACCTCCAGGTAGCCAATCCCTCGAAAGAGAAGTAGCTAAACTCCATATTTGTTTAGGCCGCAGAAAACGGCAGGTATACGCGTGGAAAGTGTGCGTTAGGACCCACGTTGCTGAATTCTGTCCCTTCCACGGACCAAGGGGTGCCCCATATCTCGCTCGTTTTTCGCGAGATGTGGGAGACGCGGCTGCCGATCTACACGTCTTGGCCCTCCAGAGGCTGCCGATCGAGATCCGCGCATCCCACATCTCGCGAAAAACGAGCGAGATATGGGGCACCCCTTGGTCCGTGGTGAGGAGAAATCCCAAAGCAGCTTGCTCAACGCCGTTCTCACGCAGACTCCAAAAGCCACGCAACTCCCGCTCCCGTACACTTATTCCATGGCAATGTTGCGCAACGTGGGCACCACGCTGGAAATGATCAAGTGGGAGCACTCTGTTTTCGCTCTTCCCTTTGCCCTCGCCGGCGCTATGTTGGCGGCCTCCGGATGGCCGGGCTGGCGCAAAATCTTCTGGATTGTTGTCTGCATGGTCACTGCGCGGTCGGCTGCCATGGCATTCAATCGATGGGCGGATGCTCACCTGGACGCGGCCAATCCGCGAACCGCCGGGCGAGCAATTCCGGCCGGCATCCTCAGCCGCCGTTTTGTCGCCGGCTTTACCGTGGTGATGGCCCTGGCCTTCGTTTTGGCCGCGGCGCAGCTCAACCGGGAGACACTCCTGCTCTCGCCAGTTGTCCTCATCGTGCTTCTGCTCTACTCCTACACCAAGAGATTCACCCGCTGGTCTCACCTGGTCCTCGGCCTGGCGCTGGGAATCGCACCCGCCGCGGCCTGGATCGCCGTGCGCGGAATGCTGGATCCACGCATCCTGGTACTCACCACCGCGGTTCTTTTCTGGGTGGGCGGATTCGATGTGCTTTACGCCTGCCAGGACGCAGCGCACGACCGCGAAGCCGGCCTGAACAGCATTCCCCAGACCTGGGGAATCCAGTCCGCCTTCTGGATCGCTCGCGCCATGCACCTAATCATGCTATGCCTGCTGCTCTGGTTGTTGCGCTTGTTCGAGCTGAATGCCGTTGCGTGGGTGGGAGTGGCCGCGGTCGCTTTGCTGCTTCTCTATGAACACCTCATCATTTCGCCCACAGATCTGCGCCGCTTGAACGCCGCGTTCTTCACCATGAACGGGATCATTTCCATGGTCTTCTTCTTTTTTGTCGCAGCCGCTCTTCTGCTTCATTGAAGGGGACGGCCTTTAGGCCGTCCATAAACCGCGCTGAAAAGAAAAACGCACCCGGCTGAAGCCGGATGCGTTCGGTCTCCAGGCTTGATTAGGCTGTCCGGGCCTTGTCCCGCTCGCTTGCTTTGTGCGCGTCGATCCTCGCGTTCACGTTGTCGTTCACGTCATCCACCCTATCCCGAACCTCAGCGCGCACATTGTTGGCTTTCTGCTCTGCTTCTTTATGATGGCGATCCGAAGTGACCGCGGCAGCATCCTTGACGTTGCCCCACGTTTCCTTGGCGGCGCCCTTCACCTGGTCGGCAACGCCCTGATTTGCCAACTTCTGGTTGCCTAGAGCCTCGCCTACGCCTTGTTTAACTTTTCCAGCTGCCTTTTCGACTTTGCCCGTAACCTGATCCTTGTTCATTTGCTCTGTCTCCTTTGCCTGCGATGGCACAGGCACCTGTTTGGTAAGATGCCTTCCGCTTCCTCCCGGCATACCTGGGGAAGCGAAAACACTTCAAATCGCCCGTCTGCCGCCCACCAACTGGATCACCAGGACAACCAACGCAATGATCAGCAGCACGTGGATGTACCACGCAACCACGTGAAATCCAATAAAGCCAACCAGCCAAAGTACCAGCAGCACTAGAAAAATCGTCCAAAGCATGGTTATTTCTCCTTACAAAAGTCTTGCTACGCTGTACTTTGGTGCGTCTGGGTGCGGGTGGGTTGCCGTATCATCAAAATTAAGTCCTCGGGGCACAGATGCGGATCGCCATTCAGGGAGAGCTCGGGTCTTTTAGCCACGAAGCTGCCCTGAATTTGGAACCGCAGGCAACCATTGTTCCCTGCGCCCACTCCGCGGAGGTTTTCCAGCTGGTCGAAAGCGCTGCTGTCTGCGCAGCGGTCATCCCGATTGAAAATTCTCTGGCAGGTTCTGTCGTCGAGCACTTCGACCTTCTCTTTCAGTGCCAGGTACAAATAGAGCGCGAGTCGCTGCTGCGCATCCGCCACAATCTCATTGGCGCCCCAGGCAGCACCGTAGAAGGAATCCGCCGGGTCCTCTCCCATCCCGTCGCCCTTGCCCAATGCCGCCGATTTTTGAGCCAGCATCCAAAGATGTCGCCTACTCCCTTCTACGACACCGCCGGCAGCGTCAAGCATGTGGTCGAGCAGGGCAACAGCGAGGCCGCCGCCATCGCCAGCGAGCAGGCAGCCCTCGCCTATGGCGGCCAGGTGCTGGCCTCCGGCATCGAGGACAATGCCGCGAACTTCACCCGATTTTTCCTGATTCGCCGCACTAACGCGCCCGGTCCAGGCCCAGATGGGGATAAGGTCAGCATTGCCTTCACCGTCGAAAACCGCCCCGGAACCCTGGTCGCGGCACTGCAGGTATTTGCCGATTACGACACTAACCTGTGCAAGGTGGAGTCACGGCCGGTGCACGGCCAGCCCTGGCAATACGTTTTCTACGTCGATTACCAGGTCTCCGACCCGGCCTCGACCGGCGCCGCTCTCGATCAGCTTCGGCGCCGGTGTCTCCTGGTCAGGGAGCTGGGTCGTTACCCGGCAGCCCGGCCGCTTTCCTAAATGGGGCCGGGGCGTCGGATAGAAGGGGCCGTCGATAGAGCAGCCGTTTTAGGGCACGGAGGTGGC
The DNA here is from genome assembly GCA_963834205.1 of uncultured Acidobacteriaceae bacterium. Taxonomy (GTDB): domain Bacteria; phylum Acidobacteriota; class Terriglobia; order Terriglobales; family Acidobacteriaceae; genus PALSA-350. Next base: position 70,737 of record CAWIBI010000053.1, read on the forward strand.
CATTTTGCGACTTTAGGAGATCTGCGGCATCTTATATTCGATAATCTGATAGAAGGATACTCATGGCGAGCGATTTCTTAAGCATCATCAGTCCGACCGATCCCAATCGGCGGGAACAAAGTGGCTCTCAGGGAAGGGTCCTACCGGTCCTGCCTGTGCGCAGCACGGTGTTGTTTCCCCACGCCGTACTGCCGCTTACCGTCGGCCGGGAGAGCTCGATTCAACTCATTCAATCGCTGGGAGATGTGAAGACCATTGTGGTGGTCGCGCAACGCGACGAACGCATGGACAGTCCGCAGCCCAGTGACTTGTACTCCGTCGGCACCCTGGCGACGGTTCACAAAGTCGTAAAAATGCCCAACCAGAGCCTGTTCGTCTTTACCGAGGGCACGGAGCGGGTCAAACTGGGAGAATTTGCCCAACTTGAGCCGTTCATGATGGCCACGGTGGATTCTTTGCCGGAGATCGATCCGGGCAAGAGTGCGGAGCTGGAGGCGCTGCAAAGGAATGTGATCGCGCAATTCCAGCAGATTGTCACCACTTCGCCAACGCTCTCCGACGAACTGCAAACGATCGCGCTGAATATCGAAGATCCGGGCCGCCTGGTTGACTTCATTGCGTCTTCCCTGCCATTTTTGGCCACCACCGATAAGCAGGAACTGCTGGAAACGCCTGACGTTATGTTGCGCATGGAGCGCATTAACAAGCACTTGGCGAAGGAAGCCGAAGTCCAGCAGCTGCGCAACAAGATCCAGACCGAAGTCCAGGACCAGGTGCAGCAGTCGCAGCGTGATTACTACCTGCGGGAGCAGCTGAAGGCAATCCAGAAGGAGATCGGCGAGCTGGACGAGGGCCAGAAGGATATCGAGGAGCTGCGGCAGAAGATCGAGGCGGCAGGCATGCCGGCCGAGGTCAAGAAGGAGGCCACCAAGGAGCTCAGCCGGCTCTCCCGGATGTCTCCCATGGCTGCCGACTACTCGCTCACCCGCAACTACGTGGAGTGGCTGGCGGTGCTGCCGTGGAGCAAGTCCACCGGCGGCCAGGTGGACATTACCAAGGCAAAGGAAATCCTCGACCTGGATCATTACGATCTCAAGCGGGTGAAGGACCGCATCCTCGACTACCTGAGTGTGCGCCGTCTCAAGCCCGATATGAAGGGACCGATCCTCTGCTTTGTCGGGCCTCCCGGCGTGGGTAAGACTTCGCTTGGGCGCAGCATTGCGCGTGCGCTGGACCGCAAATTCCAGCGGATCTCGCTCGGCGGCATGCACGATGAAGCCGAGATACGCGGCCATCGCCGCACCTACATCGGGGCTCTGCCTGGGCAGATCATACAGGCGCTGCGCCGCGCGGAGACCAACGATCCGGTCTTTATGCTGGACGAGATTGACAAGTTGGGCCGCGATTTCCGCGGCGATCCGGCGTCGGCGCTGCTGGAAACCCTGGACCCGGAGCAGAACAATACCTTCCGGGACAACTACCTGGATGTTCCCTTTGATCTGTCCAAGGTGCTGTTCATCTGCACCGCGAACATGCTCGATCCCATCCCGGAGCCCTTGCGCGACCGCATGGAAATTATTGACTTGTCGGGCTATACCGAGGACGAAAAGACCCATATTGCTTTTCGTTATCTCATCCCGCGGCAGATCAAGGAGAACGGCATCGAGCCTAAAGAGGGTGGCGAAGCCGAGATCGAATTTCCTGAGGAAGGCGTTCGCTACATCGTGCGCCACTACACCCGCGAGGCCGGGGTGCGCAAGCTGGAGCAACTGATCGGCACCGTCTGCCGGAAACAAGCGCGGCGCATTGCCGAGGGGAAGACGGGCAAGCTGATCGTCGACCGGGCAGTGATCCAGGAGTTCCTGGGCGGCATCAAGGTGCGCGTCGACACCGAGTTGGCGGAGCGCACCCGGCGTGCCGGTGTAGCGGTCGGCCTCGCCTGGACACCTGCTGGTGGCGATGTGCTGTTCATCGAAGCCAACCGGATGAAGGGCAAGGGCGGCTTCAAGATGACCGGGCAGATCGGCGAGGTGATGCAGGAATCTATGCAGGCTGCGCTCACTTGGGTACGTTCCAACGCCGCTTCTCTGGGGCTAGAGGAGGACTTCACCAAGGATCTGGATATCCACATCCACGTTCCTGCTGGAGCGATCCCCAAGGATGGCCCGTCGGCCGGCGTCACCATGGCGACCACCCTGGTTTCGCTCATGACCGATACGCCAGTTCGTCCGCTCACCGCGATGACGGGTGAGATCACCCTCAGCGGCAACGTTCTGCCGGTAGGCGGCATCAAGGAGAAGTTTCTTGCTGCCAAGCGCGCCGGCGTTCAGGATGTCATCCTGCCGGCGGAAAACCGGATGAGCGTCGAGGAGGACCTGACAGCGGATCAGATCGAGAATGTGCGCATCCACTACGCTAGCCGCATCGAAGATGTCCTGGCCGTGGCGCTGCCTAAGTCCGTAAGCGAAGAGAAGAAGGACGAGGCAATTCGCGAAAACATCATCGAGCACGCCGAAGTCTGACGCCGCGCAAACCACCACCACAGAAAGGCCCGCAAACCAGCGGGCCTTTTCCTTTGTTTGCTTGCGACGGAGATCCACCCCTAGAATCACCAAGAGCATGAGCTACGCAATTCAGAGCAGCGAGTTTTCCGGTCCTTAGTCGGGCCGTTGAGGCCCAGCAAAGAATTGGGCTTTACAGGCTGCGGAAAACTCTTGTTTTGTATCAGGGCACGACTTTAGTCGTGCCGTAAACGATTGAAAATACGTCGGGCTTTAGCCCCTGAGGTACGCCTTTCCCGAATAGAGCCCGGAAGCATGCGTAAACCATCTAAAACAGAACTTCCCGAGGGAGGAAATATCGTTAAGGACATTCGTCGATGATCGTGGATTTCGCCGAGCGGGCGCACAACCATAACTGGGACCTGGACCCGGTCGTGCGATCCCTGTTGGATACGGACTTCTACAAGCTGCTGATGCTTCAGTTCATCTGGAAGCATTTCCCCACCACCCAGGTATCGTTTTCAGTGTCCAATCGGTCGTCGTCGGTGCGCCTGGCGGACGTGATTGAGAAAGAAGAGGTGCTGCAACAGCTGGAGCACGTGCGCAGCCTGCGATTTCTCAAATCGGAGCTGATCTGGCTGGCCGGCAACACCTTCTTTGGCCGGCGCGGCATCTTCGAGCCGGATTTCCTGGACTGGCTTGCTCACGACTTCCGCCTCTCGAGCTACCGGCTCACGGTGCGAGATGGAGAATTCCACCTGGAATTCGACGGGCTTTGGACTGAGGCGACGATGTGGGAGATTTATGCCCTCTCCATTCTCAATGAGCTGAAGTCGCGCGCCGCCTTCAAAGGCATGAGCGAATTTCAGTTGGATATGCTCTACGCCCAAGCCAAGGCCAAGCTTTGGGGCAAGATTGAGCGGCTGACCGGTGTTGCGGAACTTAGGGTGGCAGATTTCGGCACCCGCCGCCGGCACAGCTTCCTGTGGCAGGAATATGTCGTGATGGCCCTGAACACCGCGCTCTCCGACCACTTTACCGGCACCTCGAATACCTACCTGGCCTACAAACATAATCTCGAAGCTGTGGGCACCAATGCCCATGAGCTCCCCATGGCGCTGGCCGCCATGGCCACCAGCGACGAAGAGTTGAAAAGCTCGCAGTATCGCATTCTGGAGATGTGGCAAAGCACCTACAGCCGAGAGATTCGGATCATGCTGCCCGATACCTACGGGACTACGCAGTTTCTGGCCGACGCCCCGGACTGGACAGCAGACTGGACCGGCCAGCGCATCGACAGCAAAGATCCGTACATCGCGGGCGACGAATATATCGAATGGTTAAAGCAGCGGGGCCGCGATCCAAAGCAGAAGCTGATCATCGCGTCAGACGCCATGGATGTGGAAGACATCCTGGGTCTTCATGCCTATTTCATGGGAACCATGGCCTCCGGCCTGACCCCCAGGGACTTTCACAGTGCAGCCGACCTGAATGATCCCGCGAAGTGGACTCCTTGCCGGCGCATCCGTTTCAGCGCCGGCTGGGGCACGCTGCTGACCAACGACTTCCGGGGCTGCCATCCCAATGGCGGCAACGGCTTGAACCCCGCCAGCCTGATCTGCAAGATGACTGAGGCCGACGGCCGGCCGGCGGTGAAGCTGTCGGATAATTTCTCCAAGGCCACCGGACTTCGATCGGAGATAGCCCGCTATCGCAGAGTCTTTGGCACCGCGGGAGTGGCCAACATCCCGGTCCTGGTCTAGAGTACTTTCGCAATTGGTGTAGACCGAAGCAATAGACCTTTCCGTGGTTTTCTCCCAAGGAAAACCACACCTCGCGATCTTTACCAGGCCACTGTAATTGCGAAATGCTCTCAACGCGCCATTTTCTGCCCGACCGCGTCTAACCTCATGTCAGATGGGCATTTGGTTCGGATATCCTTTCCCCATGCGGGTCACCGTCCTGTTCTTTGGAGTGCTGAAGGAGATGCTGGGCGGCGAAAGCCAACTGCTCGACCTGCCCCAGGGCGCGACGGTGGATGCGGTCCTCAGCCACTATTGCGAGCTACTGCCCCAACAACCGAAGCTATGGCCATCGCTGGCCGTTGCCGTGAACCGGAGCTACGCGCTGGGGAGTTGCGTGTTGCGCGACGGTGACGAAGTCGCGCTGCTGCCTCCCGTCAGCGGCGGCTCTTCCGTGCCGATCGTCTCCCTGGTGAGAGAGCCTATCGCTTCCGCGCCGCTCGTGGCGGCAGTCAAACAGGGGGAAGATGGCGCGGTCGTGGTGTTCGACGGCATTGTCCGCAACCACACCCGGGGACGGCGCACCCTCTACCTGGTCTATGAGGCATACGAGGATATGGCGCTGCGGATGATGCATGAGCTCGCCCGGCAGGCCGTTGACGAGCACGCTGTCCGCCAGGTCGCCCTGGTGCACCGCCTGGGCCGGCTGGAAGTAGGCGAGACCAGCGTGCTGATTGCCGTATCCTCCGCTCATCGCGCCCAGGCTTTCGAAGCCTGCCGCTGGCTTATCGATACCCTCAAGAAGACAGTTCCCATCTGGAAAAAAGAACACTTCGAAGATGGAGCAGTGTGGGCCGATGGCGAACCGTTTCCAGCTGAGCTGCTGCAGAAGGACACAGTGTGAGATCTATTTGCGCGATTTGCTGCGCGCTTGCCCTCTCCGCCCTGGCTGGCCACGCTCAGGGGGGGACACCTACCATCAATGTCAACGTCCGGCTGGTGAATGTATTCGTCAATGTCACCGATGACAAGGGAGCACCCGTTCCCGGGCTCACCCGGGACGAATTTCTGCTTACCGAAGATGACCACCCGCAGAAGATCGCTGTCTTTGAGCGACAGTCCGAGCTTCCGCTGGAGATTGTCCTGGCCATCGACACCAGCGGCAGTGTTCATAAAGACCTGCCCCTGGAGCAGGACGCGGCCAGACATTTCGTGAGGTCCCTGCTGCGCCCGGTCGATCACCTCGATCTGATGGAGTTTTCTGACAATGTGCGCGAGGTGGTTTTCTTTACCAACAACCTGGGCAGCATCGACCGCGGGCTGAATGACATGGGGCGGGGCGCCGCGACCGCGCTCTACAGTGGCGTTTATCTCGCTTCGCAAATCCTGGCGCCGCGATCCGGCCGCAAGGTGCTGGTGATCATCTCCGACGGCGGCAACACCGTCAAGGGCACCACCTATGACCAGGCGCTGGAACTGGCTCTGCGCGGCGAGGTGATGGTTTATCCCATCATCGATGTTCCCATCTATGCCAGCGCCGGCCGCGACCTCGCCGGAGAGCATGCCCTGATTACTCTTGCCCAGGAGACAGGCGGCAAGTACTACTACGCTGACTCCTCTTCGCTGGACAAAACCTTTGCCCAGGTTTCGGAAGACCTGCGGACGCAATACCTGCTGGGCTACTATCCATCGAACCGGACGGGCAGCGCCTTTCGCACCATCTCCGTCAAGCTGCGTAGCTCCGCCGCCGGTGAGGCCTACAACGTCCGCAATCGCCCGGGCTACTATCCCTCGCCTTCGCCTTAGCACCTAACACCCACGCTCTCCGCTAAGTGTCACTAGGAGCAGCCTGACTTGCCCGTGGCAAGTTAATGGAGGAACGAACGAGGTCAGTCTGTGAGGCTGTTATTACTACCATCACACCAAATGGAAGCTCCACCCTCCCCTTTGTCATCCCGAGCAATCTGACTTGCCTGCGGCAAGTTGAGGGAGAAATGACACCGCCAAGGATTGGGGTGCCCCATTCAAGCCCTCTTTTGGCTTGAGTGGGGTTGTTGTTCATGGGTGGGGAATCTAAGTGTCACAAATGAATTGTCATCCCGACCGGAGCGAAGCGAAGTGGAGGGACCCGCTGTTCACTCGGCCAGCACCCAGCATCTATAACACAATCAAAGAATTAAAGGCTTTGTGATATTTGTTACGTTCTTGTCAATTAGTCTCATCCGAGGCCCTAAATTTCCGCTGGAGTCTGGATGCGTCTTTGGCTGCCGCTTTCTGCCGTACTCCTCTGCCTGCCGGTGGGGTCGGCCCACGCCGGTTTGTCGGCCGAGCCGCAGGCTGTGGCGGTGAGCGTCCCGCCCGATGATCCTCAGCCTCAGCCCGGCCCCGGGCAAAATCCACCCGTGTCTGCACCCCCCACCCTGGCCGACCGGCAATCATTACCCCAGATCAATCAACGGGAAGCGGATCAATCGGATGACCAGGAGAATCCGGCCGTCTTCTCCCACCATCTCATCGCCGATCGTATTTGGATCTCGGGTCAGGCCAACTTCATCTTCCAGGCCCACGAACCGTTCCACTCCCCCTATTCCGGGACCAACAGTTTCAAGAGCCGGGTAGAAATGACTGCGCTCTCCCGCGTGCTTACCCTCTACACCGGGGTCAAGCTCACCCGCTGGTTCGAATTCATCTTCAATGCGGAGGAGGCCGGGGGCAAAGGTCTGAGCGAGGCCCTGGGGATTGCGGCGTTCACTAATCTTGACGTGGTGCGCAATCCATCCTTGGGCCAGGACGTTTACGCTGCGCGCTATTTTATTCACTACACGCTTCCCTTGAATGCGGACCGGGTCGAAGAAGAGCCTAACCCCTTCTATCTGCAGAAGTCGATTCCCCGGCAGCGCGTTGAATTCACCATGGGCAAGATGGGGATGGTCGATTTTTTCGACAATAACGCCGTCGGCAGTGACAGCCATCTGCAATTCACCAATTGGGCTATCGATAACAATGGCGCTTACGATTACGCCGCCAACACCCGAGGCTATACCGTGGCTGCGATCCTTAGCTACTCCGGGCCCAAATTCGAGGCGCGCTTCGCGGAAGCCTTGATGCCGACGGTGGCCAACGGCATCAACCTCGATGCCGATCTACGCCGCGCCCGCGCGGAAAATCTGGAGTTGGAGTGGAAGCCGCAATGGTTCCAGGGCCTGGAGACCCACATTCGCCCCCTGGCGTATCTAAATCACGGCAACATGGGCGACTACGGCCAGGCCATCGCGGGGTATATGAACCATGTCGACCTGGTTCCCGATATCACCAAGTACCGCCACCAGGGCTCTTTGAAGCAGGGCTTCGGCCTCAACGTCGAGCAGACGCTTCCCGCCAATTTCCGCGCCTTTCTCCGTACCGGGTGGAATGAAGGCCACAAAGAGTCATTCGCTTACACGGAGATGAACAGCACCCTGGCCTTTGGCGCAGATCTCTCCGGAGACGCATGGGGCAGAAAGGACGACCGCATCGGCACCGCTTTCGAGACCGGCGGCATCAGCAGCAAGCACCGTGAGTACCTGGCGCTCGGGGGGCTGGGATTCATCCTGGGCGATGGGCGGCTGAATTATGGCCGCGAAGTGGTAAGCGAGACCTATTACACCGCGCACGTGGTGAGCGGGTTGTATATGGCGGTGCAGCTGTCTTTCGTCAACAACCCGGGGTACAATCGCGACCGGGGCCCGGTCGTGGTTCCTGGCGTGCGGGCGCACGTGGATTTTTGAGCAGGTGCCAACTTAATACCGGACGATGGTTTTCAATTGCCGGCCCAGCCACAAGATGCCTGTTCCAATCGCGTAGGTCACCCAAAGTGACAAGACCAATGGAACTTCTCTGTTCCTTGGGGCGGCAGCCTCTGCAACAAGCAGGGGGATCGCGAAGATTAACAAACCAGCTTGAATTTTGGCCTGCACGACATGCTCTGGGGGTTCCAGCGGGCGGCCGTATTTCCTCAGCGCATAAACGCAAAGCCGGGCAAGACCGCAGAAGAAGAACATACAAATCAGCGCAAGACTCCCCAAACGGTAGCCGAGTAGGGGTAACAGCATTGGCGCATATTTGTAAAAGGCTAGTGCTGAAAACGTCGTTAACCGAGCGTAAGGATATTTGCGTAAATGCGCACTCGAGTGAAATATCAGCAGAGCCAATAGAGCTAAATTGATTAGTCCAACATAGGCGGCCTGGGACCAACCGAACATTAGACTTAGGACTCCCAGCAGCGCAAATCCAACACAAATGTGAGAGGCGCCAAATATCCAGAAGGAAATAGTCGCTCCTGATAAGCGATTCTGCTCGTCCTTCAACTGACGATCGCGGTGGTCGTTCCACAAATAGCCGGACTCGTACACAGTAATCCAGAGAACATACAAGATAGCGAGCTTGGGCAGAAGATCCCGTTTGAAGGCACAGCTCGCAACGACGAGAGGAAGAATCTCCTGTAAGAGATACCCAAAACCTCCTGCGATAGTTTTGATACGAGTGAAGGCTGTATAGCAGAAGGGAAGAGAGACCACTAAGTTCCGCTTCATTGCTCTTAGACATCCTTGGCTTGGAGGAGAATGGTATCACCAACTATTCGATAGGCAACGGACGCGTGTCGCATCAGGTCGTCATCTTCGGGATTGTCCGTCACGACGGTCATACGGGCATCGCGAAAGCCGGGAAACCGGGAAAGTAGAAGATTCCACTTATTACTCGTAGAGTCAAGCGCGAGCTGACCTGTGCAAATGTCATCCACCTGATAGGCGAGATCTGAGGCGACGTAGCCATCCAGCTGAAGCTCCTGGACAACAGCAATCGCGATGGCCGCAAGGCTGGCAGTTGCAAGATAGACTTGGCGATGCTCCAGCTTTGCTTCATGGATCTCGAGCAGGACGCGATGATTGCTCTTCTCCGCTAAGGCTCGATGGACATAGTCCCTGGCCGCGGCTTCGACGTCCGACTTGCTGTGACCGCGAAGGCAGCGAATGAGCAGAGGCCGCACCAAATCACGACCCGCAAAATTGCTCAACATTGCAGCAACGCGGCTTAATGCGAATGCGCGCAGAAGACTTGCGCTAAGTGAAAGCCGCAGACTGCGAACGAACTCGCGCGTTGTATTCTTGAGGATCAGCGTGCCGCAAAGGTCGACGACCAACACCTCCATGCGGATACCCCTATCAGCCGGCATAAACAGCGCTTTGCAATATTATCAGCATCGTGCAAACCATGCAGGAAACTGAAGCCGGGCCGAACCTTCCTGATCTGGTTCGACATAGATCATGAGAATGTTCGCCGAATGTTACAAGTTACTGACAAACTGGTGACATCCAATCTTATGTTAGGTGCTAGAGTTATCTCCCAGCGGAGGCTTACTCCGCAACAAACCGCCCTTGGATCCTCGGGATATACGGCACCATGACGGGTGCCCATCAAAAGCTTATGAAGACAGCACGAGCGATTCAATCGGGTTTCCTGGTCTTATGCGCTGGGGTAATCCCCTCAGCCATGCCTTCAGTCGCTCAATCTGTGCTACTGGGTCCGGCGGGACCGCAAACCGTCACCCAGCCCATTGTGTCAGGCTCTCAAACAACGTTGGGGGTGAATAGCCTGAATGGAATCTTGAACGCGACGTTGTTTGGGAGCCCCGGAGATTTAGGTGCTCAGATCAATTCCGCATATTCAGCATGTCTGTCCAGCGGTTGCATCATCGCCGTTCCTACTGGATCGTATATGGCATCGACACCGGTTGTGATCGCCACAATCAACAAGCCAGCCATTATCGAGTGCGCAGGCACAAGCACCACGATCACCTGGACACCTACAACGAGCGGCGCGATGTTTCAATTTGCAGCGAACGGTAGTAACGGGAAATGGGCTCAGGGCATCGACTCCTGCCAGCTTGTGAATGCTACCAGTAGCACGAGTGCTGTAGCCGTCCAATGGGGTGTGAGCCCTTCTGACAACACAGGCCGCAGCGCGCAGGGAGGTTTCCTGAACAACGTACAGATTACCGGCTTTCAGACCCAAGTCCTTTTTGCTAGTCAAGCATGGAACATTTCGGCAATATGTTCAAATTTCCTCAACGCCTCGGTTCACTCCGTATGGATGGACACGACCGCAGTTAATAGCGGAGAGAACATCTCATTCGTCTCAGACACCTTCGCCAACTCCCTGAGCACCTGGACCGCGCAAAGCGTACTGCTGAACAACGGCAACGTGATTGCGAACTTCGTAGCCAGCAACTTTGACAATTCTGAACTCTCTTGCCTCAAAGGGACATGCAACGTTGAAGGGTTCTATGGGGAAAACCCCGGTACCAGACCGCCGTTGAGAACAACACCCTTCATCGACGCTGGGTCGGGGGCCGTATTTAATCTGGTAACGATGACAGCGGCAGACGATGACACCACAGATGCGCCAACCCAACCAGATATCACGGTTGAGGGGACACTTAGCTGGACGGGGGGTGGAACAATCTTCGGTGAGAAACCTGCCACTGGTACGGTTGTCACTTCGGGCAACGGTCACGCTGCGCTGTTCGGAGACTTCGACGTTTCTACGGCAGTCCCGCTTTTGGTCAACAACTCAGGTTTGTCTGCAATTCAGATGAGCAGGGGCGCGCCTGGGATAATCAACCAAGCGTTTCAGCTCATCAGCCCAACTACGGCTGCTCACTGGCTAGACCTTCAAAATGACCCGGGAGCGGCCACCAAGAATGATGTGTTTATCGAGATGGACTCGGATGCGAACAATAACAACTTACTACTCTGCATGCAGTCGGGTTCCGTCTTCGATTGTCCGTTAGAGGGGGACCCAACAGGGCATTTTCTTGCTCTGGGGGGAGGAACACCTGACTCCAGCTATAACACCCACCTATACAACGCCACCAGAATCGACAGTCTGTCAATCGACGGTGGGGCGCCAATAGCGACTGCCAATGCGATTCCTACGGTTGGAAGTCCTGCGCTTGGACACGCGGCTTGCATTAAAGCCGCTGGCCCGCCCGTCGTAATCGGCTACTGCTCGACTGTTGTCAGCTCAAGGGGTGTGTGTGCTTGCAACTGATTTATGACGCCAAATACGCTGAAGGCCATGCAACTTCAGCGATCTCAAATGAGGACAATACTTGCAATGGACTATTCGCACTACGCCCAACGCTTTCACGATGGGTCAGACAAGCATTTCGAGGAGGTTTCCCGCCTGGATTATGAAGGTCTGATCCACTATCTTCCAGCGAAAGATGGCAAGATATTGGATCTTGGGTGCGGTGCCGGATTCGCGTTAGGCGGCCTAAGAGCGAACAACTATAGCAACATAACGGGAATAGATTCAGATGTAGCGCAGGTTGAGGCTGCGAAGAGCCGGGGACTCAATGTTGATCTGGTTGAATCGGAACAAACGATTGAGTATATGCGACGCACCGCTCCGTATGATTTCATCTACTGCCTGGATGTCCTCGAGCATATCCCTACCGCTTCGCTGATGCCTTTATTGAAGGAGATAAAGGCGTCACTAACTGCAGGTTCAAGGTTCGTTTGCAGGGTTCCCAACTGCGATTCGGTAATCGCTTCACGATACCGCTACAACGATTGGACCCACCAAACGCAATTCGGAGATGCGAGCTTGGATTTTGTACTCTTCAATGCTGGCTTCACCAATATCAGGATCTTCGAAACCCCAGACCCGCTGCCAACAAACAAAGCCGCTCTCAGGTGGATCTTGAGACGCATCACTAGGGGATTCCGCAGAGTCGAGCTAGTCTCCGAATTGCGCTGGAGCGAGGCAGCGCAGATTCCACTTTCTCCCAACATCTGGGCAGTGGCAGATGTCTGACATTTACGCGTTTACCAGCCAACACCCGGTTTATCAAGAACATCCGCGAGATCCTCGGTCTCCTCACGGAGTCTACTCAACAGTCTTCTCAGCGTGGTGAGCGGGTTATACATGGCTGTCCAGCTGTCTTTCGTCGACAACCGGGGGTACAATCGCGACCGGGGGCCGGTCGTCGTTCCCGGAGTGCGGGCGCACGTGGATTTCTGAGCGTGTGCATCCACCAGGCCCGGTTCCGGCATCTTTCTCTACAGTTATCATTCACAACATGGCCACCCAGAAACCATCCCGTCGGGGAAAGAAGGAGCCGCCTCTTGGCGAAACCGGCCAGGAGACGCTTTACCTGCGCTTTTTGAGCGAGAAGCAGGTCACGGTGACCGTCAAACTCCGCGACGGCGAGAGCGTTTCCGGGTGGATTGAGTATTTCGACGACACCATGATCCGGCTCACCCGGGAAGGCCGGCCCAACCTGTTCATCTACAAGCACCAGATTCGGACTATCAGCGAGCGCGGCCGGCGGGAAACAGGAAAGGTGCGCAGCACCGATGGCGACGCCAACGGTGTGCGTTGAAGGACTTTCCCGCGCAGCTCGATCTCGGTTTTGCCGCCGAAGCAGCCACCATTGCCCTGGAGGCCGGCGAAATGCTCCATGGCTATTTCGACCGCGGCGTCACCACGGAATATAAGGGCGATGTAGACCTGGTAACCGAAGCCGACAGGGCATCGGAAAAACTCATCGTAAGCCGGCTTGGCGAGCGCTTTCCCCAGCATGGCGTTTATGGCGAAGAAGGAACCCGCTCGGGGCTGGATCATGCCTATCGATGGTATGTCGATCCGCTCGACGGCACGACCAACTTCGCTCACGGGTTTCCGTTCTTCTGCATCTCGCTCGGCCTGGAACATCGGCCTCCTGGACTAGCCCAGGACCAGGATGGGGAACTGGTGGCGGGTGTGGTGTACGCTCCGGTTCACGACGAGCTTTTCGCGGCCGAAAAGGCAAGGGGGGCGTGGCTGCAGAGGTCTTCAGCTCCCTGGCGCCGCCTGCACGTGTCGCCTATCCGGCAGCTGCAGGAGAGCTTGCTCTCCACCGGCTTTCCCAGCCACAAGCGGCACATGAACCCCAACATCCACTTCTACCAGCAGCTGACGTTACGCTCTCACGGCGTCCGCCGCGCCGGCTCGGCCGCGCTCGACCTGGCCTATTGCGCAGCCGGCCGGGTGGAAGGCTTCTGGGAATTCAATCTGAACCCATGGGATACAGCGGCCGGCGCCCTGCTCGTGCTGGAAGCGGGCGGTGCTATGCTGCGCTTTGACGGAACTCCGTTTCGACTTAATAGCGAGGAGGTTCTGGCCACCAACGGCCTGGTCACGGGTGAGATCCTGAGCTTCTTCGCAGACATGTTTGCGGGCCGCGGTATCGAGCCGGTGCCCACCCCCGCCGAGTTCGCCGCCAGGCGTCTAGCGCGCAAATAGCAGTCGCCGGTTGTGCTGCCATTCCTGCTGCTACAATTTGTTTTCAATGATTCGCGTTCGGGAGATCGGTACCTATGACTTATGTGATCGCTGAACCCTGCATCGGAACCAAGGACACAGCCTGCGTCGATGCCTGCCCGGTAGACTGCATTCATCCCAAGAAGGATGAAGCAAAGTACGGTGAATCCGAGCAACTCTTCATCGATCCGGTGGAATGTATCGACTGCGGCGCGTGTGTTCCGGTCTGTCCGGTGTCGGCCATTTTCGCCGGAGATGATCTGCCCGAAAAGTGGGCGAGTTTTGCCGAGAAGAACTCAAGCCACTACGGCCGGTAGGGCTCCGCTGGCTCCGGTTGCGGGGCCATGATTGCGCACCAGGTCGAAGCCGTTGTCCTGCGCACGTGGCCGATCCATGAAGCCGACCAGATCGTCTCCCTCTTCACCCGGGACTACGGAAAGATCAAGGGTGTAGCCAAAGCAGCGGCCCGGTCACGGCGGCGGTTCGGCGGCGCGCTCGAGCCCATGACCCACGTTCGCGCGCACTACGCTGAAAAGCCCAGTCAGGAACTGGTGCGTCTTGACTCCTTCGACATTCTTCATTCACCGTTGGCCGAGCCGGTCGATTATGCGCGTGCCGCCGCCCTGGCTTTTTTCGCCGAGGTTTTGGAGCAGACGCTGCCCGATCACGATCCCCACGACGTTGTCTTCCGCCTGCTGCTCTCGGTGCTGGAGCACACCCGGGTCGATCACATTTGGATGCCGATCACCTATTTCGCCCTTTGGATCACGCGTCTTATGGGCTGGCTGCCGGATTTGACCCGCTGTCTCTTCTGCGGCGTTTCGCTCGCTGGTCAGCCTGCCTATTTTCACTATTCCTCCGATGGCCTGGTCTGTGTCGAGCACAAAAAGATGGGGGAGAACAGTTTTCATGCAGTCACGCTGACGCCGGATTCGCAGCTCTTGGCGGTTCGCATCTTCCGCTCACCGGCATCCGCCTTTGCGGCTGAGTCGTGGCCCCGCAACCGCGGCGCCGACCTTCGCCGCTTTGCCATCCAAAGCCTGGAGCGCCACCTGGAGCGCAAGCTCACCACTGCCGCCGCACTGTCACGCCTGGGTGGTTGATTGAGTAAGATACGGTTCGTACTGCGATCGGGACAGAATGTTGAACACTGGCAAAATCGCCTTCCCTAGAGAACGTCTTACTCCGTCAATCTTTTTCCTGTATTTAGGCGCCATACTATCGGGGTCCCTCACCGTCCTGCTCGGTTGCGTTCTGCCGCGACTTTCCGCGCTCGACCGCCTGCGCGACCGAGATGCCGGGATGCTGCTGATGGTTCAATTTGCCTTTGCCGCCTGCGGTGCTCTTCTGGTGCGGCGCAATTTCCATCGGACGTTGATCCGTGGATACGCGCTGACGGCTGCCGCCGCTCTGGCCGTGCATATCCTGCCCAGGCCGTTTGCCCTTCCTTCGATCGCTGCCTATGGGCTCGGGCTCGGCCTGGTGATGACCTCCAACAGCATGCTCGCCGGACGCATTTTTGCTGAGCACAGGGCGGTTGCGCTGGCGGTTCTGAATTTCTGCTGGAGCCTGGGCGCGACCCTCTCCCCCTTGCTGGTAGCCAGGGTATTTGACCGGTTCTCCATGGCAGCGATCAGCACTACGGTGGCTTTGTCCTCGGCGTTCTTTGCCGTGGTTACGATTTTGGGTCGATTCCACCGATTCGTTGAAGAAGAGCAATCAATCCTCCTCTCGCGTGAATCCGCAACTCGTACGGTTGCGTATTTTGGACTGCTCGCTTTTCTTTATGTGGGGATCGAGACGGCAACCGGAAACTGGATGAGCACCTATGTCTCGCGCGTGGCTGTATGGGACTTTGCCAGAAGCAACCTAGTGACCGCTTGCTTTTGGTTTGCGCTGTTGTTCGGCCGGGGAATCGCACCGCTTATTCTTTTGCGACTGGTGGAGGAAAAGCTCTACCTGCTGTGTGTTTCCGGGGCCGCCGCCGGCATTTGTCTGTTGGTAGCGGCCCATAGTCCCCATTTCTTGTTCCTCGGCGCTGTGGTCACTGGCCTGAGCCTGGCCCCCATCTTCCCCCTGACGGTATCTTTGTTCATGGCCAAAGCGGGCCAGCCTACAAATTCCGGATGGGTATTCGCGGTCGCAGGTTTCGGCGGAGGTACTTTGTCCTGGCTCACCGGGATCGTCTCGAGCAGCGTGCGGTCTCTCCGCCTCGGCTTGCTGGTACCGGCAGCCGCGGCGTTCCTGTTGCTCTTTTTGGCATCCCGATTGCGTTCGGTAACGGTGCCAGGCGAGCAGAGCCCTCTGGCCGCCAAGGCTGCTCCCGGTCAAGCCTGATCTTCTGGTAGCCACGCGGCACCAAGGCCCGGACCCGGATTTCCTGCCACGCTGCGCTGGAGAGAACCGCGTGTGCGCCTTTCCATGAAGAAAGGCGCATGAAGTTCACCGAAGCCACCAAGTTCCACAGGAAATCCGGGGGAGGGCCGGCCGCCAAACGTCAGCCCTTCCGAGTCTGCGTGAGAACTCAGAGGGCCAGCACTGTTCGTAAGCTTTTTGTTTCCCATCACCTTGCAAATGAATTGTCATCCCGACCGGAGCGCAGCGTAGTGGAGGGACCTGCTGTTTACTCATGCAGCATCGTCTACAAATGAAAGCCCTGTTCTCCCCTTTGTCATCCCGGGCACCTAACTTGCCTCTGGCAAGTTGAGGGAGAAATGACACGGCAAACGTCGCTATGGATGCTAGGCCCGGAGGGCCGACCCGCCAAACGTCAGCCCAGCCCGGAAGGGCTGGGAAATCGATCGAAGAGGATCCGAGCGCCGGAGGCGCGGCACTAAACCTTAATCTTTCTACTCACCCATTCAAGAGAGAGCCAACAATGCCGCCGACAACTCCGCCTTCGGTTCGCTCTCTGGCGGCTGACGGCATGTACTGCTGGAGCTGGTGAGCCAACTTGGAGATAGGCAGAGTCTGCAGCCAGACCCGTCCGGGACCTGTCAATGCGGCGAGAAAGATTCCGTCTCCGCCGAAGATCATGTTCTTAATTCCGGCAATCCTGGTGATCTGGAACGCAACGCTGGTTTGGAAGGCGCCTACGTGCCCGGGGTGCACGCGTAGGGTCTCTCCCGCCGCCAGATCCTTGATTACCAGCTCCCCCGACAATTCGATCCAGCAAGCGCCTTGTCCGGTCACCTTCTGCAGCAGAAACCCATCTCCGCCAAACACCCCTGCGCCCAACGATTGCTGGAAGCCGACCCCGAGCTGAACCTGGGGGGTCGCGCAGAGAAACCCATGGCGGTGGATCATGTATTCCAATCCGGGACCAACCTGCACCGGCTGGATGTGCCCGGGGACCCGGGTCGCGAAGGCAATCTCGCCCCGGCCGCCCATGGCGCGATATTCGGTCATAAACAGGCTGCCCCCGCCCGCAACCCGCTTCAGCGCACCGAAGAATCCGCCGCCGCCGGCAAACTGCGTGTGCGTTTGCATCTGGATGGTGCTGCTCATCCAGGACAGTTCTCCAGCTTCTGAGATCACGGTCTCATTCGGCTCTAGCGTAAACTCAAGAACCGGCAGGGTGGTGCCGACGATACGGCTTTGCATAGAAGACTCCTTCGTGAAACGGATGGGTCACCAGTTTAGCTGAACAGGCAGCGCTGCAGCTTGGTTTAAAATCCAACCGTGGCTTTGCAAGTAACCAGCGTACTTACCTTCCAGGAACTTCTCTTTCGTCTGCAAACCTTTTGGGCCGAGCGTGGATGCGTGCTGCAACAGCCCTACGACGTGGAGGTCGGCGCCGGCACCATGTCCCCCGAAACCTTTCTGCGGGTTCTTGACCCGCGGCCGTTCTCCGTGGCCTATGCGCAGCCCTCCCGCCGGCCGGCCGACGGGCGCTATGGGGAAAATCCCAACCGCCTCTTTAAGCACACACAGTTTCAAGTTGTGTTGAAGCCCCCGCCGGTCAATGTGCAGGAAATCTATCTGGAATCCCTCGCCGCCATCGGCATTGACCTGCGCCAGCACGACCTGAAGTTTGAGGAAGACAACTGGGAAGCGCCCACGCTCGGGGCCTGGGGTATCGGCTGGCAGGTAATGCTGGATGGGCTGGAGATCACCCAGTTCACCTACTTCCAGCAGTGTGGAGGCCTTGAGCTCGATCCCATCTCCGCGGAGATCACGTACGGCCTGGAACGCATCGCCGCTTTTCTGCAGGATGTCGATTCCGTCTACGACGTGGTTTGGGCGCGCACTCCGAATCCTGTCACCTATGGGGAGGTCCGCCACCTGGAGGAGGTGCAGTTCTCCGTCTACAACTTCGAGGAAGCGGATGTGGAGAAACTTTGGGAACATCTGCGCCTCTACGAATCGGAGTGCCAGCAACTGCTGAGCCGGGCGGCGCACCAGCCCCCGGAGCTGAGCGCGGCCGAACGACGCCGCTTCCCGGTCCTGGCTGCATACGACCTCTGCCTCAAGTGCTCACATCTCTTCAACCTGCTCGATGCTCGCGGCGCGATCTCTGTTACTGAGCGCGTCGGCATCATTGCCCGCATCCGCGTCCTCGCCGTTGGTATCGCCAAGGCCTATGCGCAGATGATCGCGCGGGGGTCCAATGCCTGAACTGTTGTTGGAAATAGGCCTGGAAGAGATCCCGGCTCGCATGATCGCCGCAGCAGAGGCCGAACTGGCCCGCCGGGTAGAGGCTCTCCTTAGCAGGCAGCGCTTGCTGGCCTCGCTGGATACGGCAGTCATTAGCTACTCCACTCCACGCCGGTTGGCGGTGCGGGTCGCGGGCGTGCTCGCTCAGCAGCTCGACATGCAGGAACAGCTCACGGGTCCTTCCTGGAAAGCAGCCTTCCCCGCCGGCCAGCCGGGCCCTGCGGCACAGGCCTTCGCCAAAAAAGCCGGTGTCCCGGTCGACGCGCTGGAGAAGATTGTCACCCCCAAAGGTGAATACGCGGCCGCCACGATTCAGCGGCCAGGGCAGAGTGCCGAAAAGGTTCTGAGCGAATCTCTGCCCGGGGAACTGGCTGCGCTTTCCTGGCCCAAGACTATGTACTGGCGAGCCAATAAGCCGGAGCGCTTTGTCCGCCCACTCCGCTGGCTGCTCTGTCTGCTGGACGAAAATGTGGTTGCGCTGGAGTTTGCCGGCATCCGCGCCGGCCACGCCAGCTACGGCCATCGCGTCCTCTATGGCGACCAGCCGGTCCCCATCCCCCGCCCCGCTGACTATCTCGCGGCACTCGAGGCAGCGTATGTGTTGGCCGATGTCGCCACGCGCCGCCATCGCATCCGCAAGGCCCTCGATGTCGCGACGCGAACTCTCCCGGAGGCGCGGTGGCGTGAAGACCACGCCCTGGTGGAACAGGTCACCCACCTGACGGAGTGGCCAAGCGTGCTATGCGGCAATTTCCAGGCCGAATACCTGGCCCTGCCGGAAGAAATCTTAGTCACCGTGATGCGCGACCACCAGAAGTACTTCGCAGTCGAAGATAACCAACATGGGCTAGCGCCCCATTTTCTAACGGTTCTAAATACCGAGGTGGACGCCCAGGGAATGGCCATCATCCGCCACGGTAACGAGCGAGTCTTGCGCGCTCGCTTCAACGATGCCCGCTTCTTTTGGAACTACGATCAAAAGATTCCACTCCACCAGCGGCTTGAAAAGCTTAAGACGGTCACTTTTCAAAGGGATCTTGGCAGCTACTTCAGCAAGACCGAGAGCAACCTGCTCATGGCAAAAGCCGTTGCTGCCGCGGCGGCTGCGCAGGGAGTTCTGCTTGATCAAGCGGCACTCGAAGAAGCCGTGCTCCTTGCCAAGACCGATCTCACCACTGAGCTGGTGAAGGAATTTACCGAGCTGCAAGGGGTTGTCGGGGGTCTCTACGCGCGCGCTCAAGGGCTGGGTGAAACGGTAGCGCAGGCCATCTATTCGCAATATTTGCCGGCTGGAGTAGAAGATCCCATTCCCCCAACGGCAGAAGGCCAGATCCTGGGCTTGGCCGACCGCATGGCAACCATCGTGGAGATGTTCGCTATTGGATTGGCGCCCAGTGGATCGAAAGACCCGTTCGCGCTTCGCCGGGCTGCCAACGGAGTGGTCAAAATCCTCGCCGAATCGGGCCTGCCGCTTACCCTCGCAGAGCTCGAGAGCATGGCGTTGGACCACTTGCCGCGAGCCGGCTCCGGGGAAGGCGCCGGCGCCGTGGGGGTCTTTCTCAAGGAGCGCCTCGACTTCTACCTCCGCGAAGTGGGCGGCTATGCCTATGACGTGGTGAATGCCGTGCTCTCAACAGGTCTTAGCACAGTGACGGACGCCATCGCTCGGGCGCAGGCGCTCACCCAGGTCCGCGGGTCAGACGATCTGCTTGCCATCTCTACAGCGTTCAAGCGGATCAAGAACATCCTCCGCCAGGCAGCGGAGAAGAAGGACAAACCAGCGGATTCCGTTGCCGGCGAAAATCTAATAGAGCCGGCCGAGCAGCATCTGTACGCAGAGATGGTCAGAATTGCGCCCGAGGTGGAAGCTCTGCGCGACCGGAAGCAATATCTTCAGGCCTTGGAATTGATCGCGGCTCTCCGCCCTGCGATTGACGGCTTTTTTGACCAGGTCATGGTCATGGGGCCTGAGGCTCATCTGCGCGAAAACCGTCTGGCCCTGATTGCCTCGGTGCTCAGCGATTTTTCCCGCATCGCAGATTTCTCCGAGATTGTCGCCAGCTAGCGGCGGGAGGCAACAGTCCTCCCGTACTGGTACAACTTATGCGCAATCCGTACCCAAACAGCTATGTTAATAGAGTGTTAAAAGCTGTATATTATGACAACGGATCCCGACAGATTTTTTACTCGGCAACGGTGAAATTTACAGTCCGTGCCCTCCTCTCATTCGCTCGTTGAGTAGCACAACGAATAGCGGACATGTAGCAAAAGGGAGAATTCATTCAGGAGGCCTGACTTAGTGACCCGAATCTCTTTTCATCAGAAACTCGAGAGTCTTCGTGAGCACCTTCTTCAAATGGCGGGCGTCGCGGAACAGACACTGCGGTACGCGCTGGACGCACACTGCCGCGGGGAGCTTTCAGCCTGCGCGAACGTGCGCCTGAACGAGGCAATTATCAACCGCTCGGAGCGCGAGATCGACCAGATGGCGCTCGATCTGCTGGCGATGGAGCAGCCCATGGCCGTGGATCTGCGGTTTGTTCTCGCCGCCATCAAAATCAACTCTGACCTGGAGCGAGTCGGCGACCAGTCGATGACCATTGCTTTGCTGGCTGAGGAACTCGCCGGCAGCCAGCCATGTGTGTTTCCGGTGGATATTCCGCGCATGGCGGAACTCTCGATGACCATGGTTCGCAAAGCCCTTCAGGCGCTCACCGATCGAGATGCCGATCTGGCCACCAGCGTCCTGGCCATGGATGACGCGGTCGATGAGATGAACCGCAGAACCAAGGGCGTGCTTCTCGAATGCATCACGCAGGACTCAAGCGCGGCCCAATCGGCCATCAATTTGCTCTTCATCTCCCGCAGCCTCGAACGCATAGCGGATCATGCCACGAACATGGCCGAAGACGTCATCTTCTGGGTGCGCGGAGCGGATGTTCGTCACGGCCACACTCTGCAAACGCAATAGGGAAGAGGGTGCGTCTCCTTGGCCGCAATTCGCCCTCAGTTCACGCGCTGCAACCGGGCAATCAGCTTCTGGGCGAGGTTCTCACCGGAGTCTGACCAGAGCAGCCGGCTGCTGATCCCGCAGTTTTCCTGGATGGCATTGGTGACTTCCACCAGCTTCTGAACATTGCGCTTCACATACTCCTCGGCCACTTGATCCAGTTCGATCTCTTCCAGCAGAAAGGGCGTATCCAGTCCAAAATCCACCCGGACCTCCCCGTTCTGCTCGTAGGCTCCCTCATCAAAGTGAGGCCCGAAGCCGGCCACGTGCACCATCACCGGCTGCTGTTTCCAGATTGGGTCAAGGCCGCCAACGGTTTCCGCCAGCCACAGATCCCACTTGAACTCGAATTCGTACGCGAAGTCGTCATGCAGTATCTCGGTGGCCTCGGCCACTGCTAGTTCCGGCGCGGACTCCCGCACCTCACTTTCCTCGTAAATCCTCTGATAAAACGGCGCCTCGTTCCAGGAGACGGGGTAAGCTGCGGCAGCGTGTACTCGCAGCGTTCCCCCTTCACCCGCGAACTGCTTGAGCACCGAGACGATTGCGGGAGCAAGCGCCGCAAGACGAAAATTCGGGAACCAGAGACTCAGATACAACCGGTCAGCCATCTCTTCATTTTAAGCGTTCTTTGAGCGCCGCCCGACGGCCGATAAAGCCAGGAGTGAGAAGATGAAGAGCATGGCCGCACTGGATTATGCGCAATTCTTCACAGAAAGGCGGCTAGCTCCAAGATCTGCGGAACGCGGCGAGTTTTCCGGTCCTCACCGCAGTAATGCTTTGTATCGCGGCTCCCGCGGGTAGCGGGAGCCGCGATACAAAGCCAAAACACAGCATCCAAAGGAGCATCGCTGGTTGAAATATGAGCCACCTCGCCCTTGAATATGAATCTTCATGCGCCTTTCCTCTCAGAAAGGCGCCGACGCACCTCTTTCCAGTGCTGTGTGGCAGGAAATGCGCATAACGCCTGCCAGCTTGCGCTCCTGGATCCTGCTGCTCACCGGGGGCCTGGTGGCTGCCATTGCGCTCTTCCTGGCGTATGGGCGATGGCAGGCGCGCCGTCTCGGCCATGACAAGCTGGATGGATTGGCAACCGCCGTCCAGCAATCCACCGACGGCTTCACCCATTCGGAGTCGCGGGGCGGGCACACGTTCTATACTCTCCACGCCTCTAAGGCGGTGCAGTTCAAGAGCGACGGGCATGCCGAGCTGCACGACGTGAGCATCACCCTCTACGACGCACAGGGAGCTCCAGCCAACCGCATCTATGGCAGCGAATTCGATTGGGATCCGGTCAACGGCGTAGCTCGTGCCATGGGCGAGGTCCAGATCGATCTTCAGGGAACCACTGCTTCCGGACCGCAAGCCGGCAAGGCCTCCTCAGACCAGGACGAAAGCAAGAATACGGTGCACGTCAAGACCTCCGGCTTGGTCTTCAACAAAAAGACGGGGCTGACCAGCACCACGGAAAAGCTCGAGTTCCGGCTCGCTGAGGCAGCGGGCAGCGCGACGGGCGCGAGCTTTGATTCCCAAACAGGAATCTTGATTCTGGACGCTGACGTTGCTTTCAATTCCAGCGTGGGAGGAAAGCCGCTGGCGGTGCGCGCCCGTCATGCGCAGTTCGATCGCACCAACAGGCTGCTGTATCTTATCCAGGACATGACCGACTATGCCGACAACCACAGCTCGTCCGATCAGGCAACGGTCTCCTTCCGTGCCGACGGGTCGGCCTACCAGGTCGAGGCGCAAGGCAATGTGATCCTCAAAGGGAGTGAGGGCCAGCAGATCAACACCCGAAAGGTGCATATTGATCTGGGCCCCAGGAGCGAGCCACAGCAGGTCATTGCGGATGGCGGGCTGCTCTACGTTGCCAACAATGCGGCCCGCCTGCTCCATGGGACGGCCTCGTCCGCGACTCTGTTGTTGGGCCCTCAGTCCACCATCCGGCACGCGCAGCTCCGCGACGCCGTTTCACTGGTTGATGAGGAAAAGTTACCGGAGGTCAGCCCCACCCGGCAAAATGAGCCGGTAACGACAACCCGCCAGATGGGGGCTGCGAAAGTCGACGTCGATTTCGCCCCTGGAGCCGGCAGCCCTACGGCGGAACACATACTGGCAGTTGGGAACGCGCGGCTGAACGTCCACGAGATTTATGCCAAAACGCCTCCCCAGGACACCACCGTGCAAGGCGATCAACTCTTTGCCACGCTCACCGACGGAGAAGTTCTTTCCAGCCTGCGCGGAACTGGCCACACGAGCCTGGGCGTAGTAAGCCCCAGCGGGGACAAGCAGACCAGCACCGGTGATAATCTGCTGCTCACGTTCGCCCCCCCCGCTCCCTCGACGCCGCACGGAAAGGCAGCAAAGGCCACTCCGCAGCCGGCAGCGCAGTTGCAGTCTGCCGTGCAGCTGGGAAACGTGACCCTGGTTCAGGAACCCGCGGCGAAGCCTGGCGGGCAGACGCCCCCTGCGACCACGGCCACTGCCGACCGGGCATCCTATAACGCCGCCACCCAGGTAGTGCAGTTGACGGGAAACCCCCGGGTTCACGACGCCGGCGGCGATTTGACCGCGTTGTTCATGGAGATTGATCGCGCCACCGGGAACGCCAATGCCACCGGTGGCGTAAAGGCGACCTATCGCCAGGCGAGCGCACAGCAGAACGTGACCTTTACCGGAGCTGGCCCGGTGCACGTGGTCGCCGACCATGCACATCTCGACCACCAGGCAGATCTCACTACCTTTTACGGCACCCCGCAGAGCCACGCGCGCATGTTTCAGGGAAGCGATTCGGTCTCTGCTCCGGTGCTGGAGCTCTCCCAGTCGCGCGCGACGCTGGCCGCGCATGGGCCGCCCGGCGACGCCAGAGCCGTGAATGCCGTCTTTACCAGTTCCTCCAGCAACGCCAAGAGCCCACCCTCCGTGGTCCGGCTGCAGAGCCGCACCCTTCTCTATGCCGACAAAGAGCGCAAGGCTGTTTTTAGCGGGAATGTGGTGGCGCAGACGGCCACCGGGGTTCTGCACTCGAGTTTCATGGACGTCTACTTCAGCCCGGCATCCGGGGCGCCGGCGCCCGGCAAGACGCCGCAGGGCAGCCAGATATCCAAAATCGTCGCCCGGGGCGCCGTAGAGCTCCAGCAGCCCGGCCGCAAGGGCTTGGGTGAGGAGCTCGAATACACCGCGCAGGACGGCAAATTTGTGCTGACCGGAACCGCCGCGGCGCCACCCCGTCTCACCGACCAGGCGCGCGGTACAGTAACCGGCAATGCGTTGATTTTCAATGATCGCGATGATAGCGTCATGGTGAGTGGCGGCCCCTTCAAAGCAGTGACTCAGACCCACGTTAAGAAATGAATGCAAAAGCTTAGTACAGACGAAATTGGCAAGTCTTATAAGGGCCGTCAGGTGGTTCGGGGCGTAAACCTTGAGGTTTGCCAGGGCGAGGTGGTTGGGTTGCTGGGCCCCAATGGCGCCGGCAAGACCACCAGCTTTTACATAATTGTCGGCCTCATCGCTCCCGATACCGGACAGGTGTTTGTCGATGAGGTGGATATCACGCGGGTTCCCATGTATCTGCGGGCACGGCAGTACGGCATCAGCTATCTGCCCCAGGAGCCCTCCGTCTTTCGCAAGCTGACGGTGGAAGAGAACATCCTCGCCGTGCTCGAAGTGCAGTCTATTTCGCTGGAAGTACGCCGTGCCCGGACGGAGAAACTGCTCGACCAATTGAATCTAGGCCACATCCGCAAGACCCGCGGTTATGCGCTCTCGGGCGGTGAGCGGCGACGGGTCGAGATTGCCCGTTGTCTTTGCATCCAGCCCTCTTTCATCCTGCTCGACGAGCCGTTTTCGGGCATCGATCCCATCGCCGTACTGGATTTGCAGGAGATCATCTTCGACCTGAAAGCAAGTGGGATCGGGGTGCTGATTACCGATCACAATGTGCGCGAGACGCTCTCCGTGACCGACCGTGCATACATCATCAATGAAGGGCGTATCTTCCGCACCGGAACCCCGGAGCAGTTGGGCAAAGATCCCGAGGTGCGCCGGGTTTATCTGGGAGAGGGTTTTTCCCTGAACTAGTGGGACTACCGTTTTTAGGAGGAGGCTATCCCTCAGCGGCTTCTAAAGCCGAATCATCTCAAAGCAGTTATGGACGGCCTGAAGGCCGTCCCCTTCAACAGAGATAGGCTTCAGTGAAGGGTACGGGCTTCAGCCCGTACATAGATCATCAAAATGACTGCGGCTTTAGCCGCTGAGGGCAACGATTCTTCTATCACAGTTTGTCTGCGTACAGAAGAATGACCTTGGTCACAGTTCAGCTCAGTGGAAAAGCCTTCCACCATTGGGCCTCAGAAAAGGTAAACTAAGGCCCTATAGGGTGTGCGTGAAACCTGGTTTTGTATCAGGGCACGACTTTAATCGGGCCATAACTGCTTGAAATATTCCCGGGCTTTAGCCCCTGAGGGCTGTTTTTTCCAGATCTCATGCAGACTCTATAGCCTCTGTTAGCGGTGAGAACGCAATGGCTCTTCTACAACCGAAGCTCAGTTTGAAGGTTGCGCAGCGGCAGATTCTGACGCCTGGCCTGATGCAGATGGTCAGCGTGCTGGCGCTCAACAAGCTGGAGCTGAAAGAGCTGATCAACACGGAAATCGTTGAGAACCCTGTGCTGGAGGAGCTGGAAGAGAGCGTTCCCCTCATCGATGACCTGGCACAGAAAGAAGCGGAGCGCGAGCGAAGCGTCGAAGAGACCGCAGCCCAGGCAGAGCGCGACAAGCGTGATCCGTTCGACGAGATTGACTTCGGCTCCTATTTCCAGGATTATCTCGATCCCGGTTTTCGCACCCCCAACGGCTTTGAGCAAAGCGACAAGCCCTCTTTTGAAAATTTCCTTTCCCAGCCCAGCACCCTGGCCGATCACCTCTCCTGGCAGCTGGGTTCCCTGAACGTTAGCCGGAACCTGCGGGCCGCCGCCGAGTATGTGGTTGGCAACCTCGATGAAGACGGCTATCTCCTGGCTGGGGATGAGGAATTGCTAACAGGCTTCGAGCGGGAGTATCAGCCTGCTTCGGGCCCCACCACCCCAGGCGCCGCCGATCTTCTTGCCGAAGCAGTGCAGTTGGTGCAAAACCTGGATCCCGTCGGCGTGGCTACGCGGACCCTGCGGGAGTGCCTGCTGGTGCAAATCGAGGCGCACCGCCGTGAACTTCAACTTCAGCTGGAACGCCAGCGTGCCGCCGCTATAGATGCCCATGCCGGCTCGGCTGCAAACGAAGTCGAGCCCGCCAGCCCGCACGACGACCGATTGCACGTATGCGCCCTGGCCGCTCGCATCGTCGATCAACATTTATTGCTGTTGCAAAAGCGCGACATGCGCGAGATGTCCAAGGTGCTGGCGGCGCAGCCCGACGCCATCCAGCAGGCCATCGATTTTATTCGCACCCTCGACCCCCGTCCCGGCCAGCGATTTAACCGCTCCGATGCCCGCCTGATCGAGCCCGACGTGGCCTTCGTCAAGCGCGGAGGCGAGTTCGTCGTGGTCATGAACGAGGAAGATCTGCCTACCCTGCGGCTCAATCACGGGTACCGCAAACTGCTCTCGCAGGAAGGCACCGAGCGCGACGTAAAGGATTATGTCAAAGAGCGTTACCGCTCGGCCTTGCAGCTGATGCGAAACATCGAGCAGCGCAAGAACACCATCCTCAGAACCTGCGAGGCGATTGTCCGCCGCCAGGGCGAGTTCCTGGAGCGCGGGGTGGACGCGCTCAAACCGATGATGATCAAGGACGTGGCGGAAGAGATCGGGGTCCATCCGTCGACCGTCAGCCGGGCCGTCTCGAGCAAATATGTGCATACCTCGCAAGGCGTCTTTGAGCTTCGTTTCTTTTTCTCCGAAGGCGTCCACGGACCGGAAGGGGGAAGCACACCCCTGATGCTGCTCAAGCGCAAGGTAAAAAAATTGATTGATGATGAGGATCCCCGTAAGCCCCTTACCGATGATTTGATAGCCAGCATGCTCGAGGCCCAGGGTATTGACGTAACCCGCCGAACCGTGGCCAAATACCGCGAAGATCTGCGCATTCCCAGCACCCACCAGCGCCGAGTGCGCGATTAATTTAGAATCGGATTCTTCTTAGGGAGCGTGAGCATGCCGGTTGAATGTACGGGCAGGCAGGTCGCAGTCACGAAACCGCTGCGTACCCTGGCGGAATCGGGAATTGAGCGCATAGGCAGAATTCTCGGCAGAATCACCAGCGCCCACGTGGTTCTCACCGCGGAAAAATACCGGCAGATCGCCGAGGTCACAGTCAAGACCCGGGCGTGCACGCTGGTTGCGCTGTGCGAGTCGCCGGCCAGCATGGAAACCGCGCTGCGTGACGCGCTGGTGAAAGCCGAATCCCAGGCCTCGCGATATAAAGACAGGCAGCGCTCGCGCAAGCGTCAACCCAAGCAAGAGAAAAGCGTGGAAGAGGCGGGTGTCGCGCGCACCGGCCGGGGCAGTGTTGCCCCCGGCAAAGCTGCGAAAGCCGCGGCTACCAATGGAACGGCCAACGGCAAGAACCACGTCCAGCCGGCGATCCCCGTCACCGTACATTCCTTTCCCGCGCGGGTTCCGATCGCCGAGCCGCACATCGTTCGCTCCCAGGAGTCGGTGGCCCTGCGCCCCATGACACTGGAGGAGGCGGTCAAGGAGGCGGAGTTCCGCGATCGCGACGTTTTTGTTTTTCGCGATAACGAAGGTAACGTCAAGGTTTTGCATCGCAAGCGCGATGGCAAGATGGAATTGATCGAAGCCCCCTGATGCCGCCCATTTTGTCGCAAACGCAGTGTTGAATTTCACCACCGCAGCAAGCACAGCGCAATCCCCGCGGAGGATTTTTTTTAGGACCTTAAGTAACTGCGACCTCGGAGCTTGCCGGTACTTCTTTCAGGGGATATTCCTGCTTGGAAAGCGACCCTGATACTCAAGCTTGAGGAAGAGTGTCCCGCGGCGATCCAAATATGAATTCAGAAGCTGATGTGGCCGTAATCACGGGCCAGCAAAAGTCTTTACTGGAAGCACTGCCCTGCTACGTCTTTGTGCAGCGCGGCGGCAATGTGGTGTATGCCAATCGTGTCGCGCGCGAGATCCTTCATCTTCATGAGGGTGCGATCCTCCCTGTCGACGATCTCTTCAGTGGGCAGTTTCCCGGCTTTGTCTATGCCCATCAGGGATCGGCGCCGCGAGTGTCCGGCAATATCTTCGGTTCCGGCGGGCAGGCCTATTCCTCCGATTTCAACTGCCAGATGCGTACCCCGCTCGACCCGTCAGTACCCGTTCGCGGAAGCTTCCGCATGCTGCGTGTTGAACCGGAACCGGAGCTGCTGATCGTCGCCCTGCGCAACCCGGAGCAGGAAGGGGCCAGGGGCGCGGAGCACGGTTCGCCGTCCAACTTTCTCGAGCATTTATTGAATGCAGCGCCTGAAGCCATCATGATCACGCGCGGCTCCAAGATCCTGCATATCAATCGGGAGTTTGAATCCCTCTTCGGCTTCAATGCCGACGAAGCGCTGGGGCGGAACTCGTACGACATTCTGATTCCGCAAACCCGCCGGCACGAGTTCGACATGTTGGAGCACACCATGCAGCTTCATGGCCGGGCCTCGATGGAGACGGTGCGTCTGCATAAGTCGGGCGAGCTGATCGATGTTTCCATACTGGCGGCGCCCATCAATATGGCAGGCGTGGAAGTGGGCAATTTTGTCAGCTACCGTGACATTCGCGAGAAGAAGCAAACCAATGCCCGGCTGCAGCATGACGCCATGCACGATTCTCTGACCGGCCTGGCCAATCGTGCCTTGTTCCTCGACCGCCTGCAGCTCACCATGGCCCGGCAGCAGCGCCACTCCCAGCTCAACTTTGCTGTGATGTTTCTCGATCTCGACCGCTTCAAGGCGGTGAACGACAACCTGGGCCACGCCTGCGGCGACGATCTGCTGGTGCGCATGGCCGCCCGCCTGAGGGCCTGCTTTCGCCCGGAAGATACCGTGGCCCGCTTTGGCGGAGACGAATTCGCCATCCTGATCGAGGACGTCACCAATATCTCCGACGTAACCAAAATTGCGGAACGCGCGCAGCACGATATCCGCCTGCCCGTCGACGTGAGCGGCCACGAGGTCTTTGTCACGGCTAGTATCGGTATCGCCTTCGGCACCCTCGACCACACCAGTCCGGAGCAGGTCTTGCGCGATGCGGACTATGCCATGTACCAGGCCAAGTCCAACGGTCACGCCCGGCATGAGGTCTTTGACGGTTCCATGCACGTGCATGTGGCGGCGCAGATGCGCAAAGAGCAGGACCTCAAGACCGCCCTGGAAAAAAAAGAATTCGAGGTGTGGTATCAGCCGATCTACCGGTTGAAGACTGGAGAAATCGAAGGCTTTGAGGCGCTGTTGCGCTGGAGGCGTGCCGACGGAGAGTTCGTGCCGCTGCAGGATTTCCTGCCCACCGCGGAGGAGACCGGCCTGGTTGTTCCCATCGGTCTGTTCGTGCTGGAGCAAGTTTGCCGGCAGCTGAGTCGCTGGGCGGTGACCTCGCCCAACGCCGGCCCGACCATCGATGTGAATCTGTCGTTGCGGCAGTTCAGGGATCCTGATCTGGTGAGCCGGCTCGCAGAATTGCTGGCGAAATGGAAGGTCGAGCCCGGGCGGCTGCGTCTCGAAGTGACCGAGGCTGCTGTCAACCAGGATCCGGAAGGCGCCCTGGCGATCTTCCAGGCCATGGCCGATCTCAAGATAAGCCTCGCCCTTGACAACTTCGGCGCCGGCCTGGCCTCGATGAACCACTTCATCCGTTTGCCCATCGACCTGGTGAAGGTCGACCGCCGCCTGGTCGCTTACCTGGCGATTCCGGGCAAGCAGGGGGCGATCTTGCAAACCATCTTCGATCTGGGGCGGATGCTCCAGGTGCGCATGCTGGCCGAGGGCATCGAGCGCAAGGAGCAGCTGGAGGCCTTGCTGGCCCACGGCTGCGACTTGGGCCAGGGGCATCTGTTTTCTCCCCCGGTTACTCAGGAAAAGGCGCAAGTGCTGTTACAGGATGGCCGTTGGCGCATTTGATGAAGCAGCACAGGGTCTGGTGAATGCTACGATGGCCCCATGCCACGCAGACGCGCACCCGTAGAGCAGGCTAAGCAAGCAAAGTCCACCGCCAGCCAGAAGGCTGCCGCCGTGGTGCCCGCGGTCGCTTCCGAGCTGGTGATTCTGACTGGCCTTTCCGGTTCCGGCAAGGCCTCTGCGCTCAAGGCCTTCGAGGATCTGGGTTTCTATGCGGTCGACAACATGCCGCTGGAGTTGATCCCCGCATTCGCCGACCTGGTTCGGCAATCGGCGGAGATCAACCGCGCGGCCCTGGTCGTCGATGTGCGTGAGGGCCAGCATCTTGACCGCTTCCCGGCTATCCTTCGCCAGGTAAGAAAAGTGCTTTCGACGACGGTTGTCTTTCTCGACGCCTCAGACGCCTCCTTGCTGCGGCGATTCTCCGAGACCCGGCGTCCTCATCCTCTGGGGCGAACCGAGACTGTGGTGCGTGCCATTCATGCAGAGAGAAAGCTGCTCGACCCCATCCGCAATCTGGCCGACATCAGTGTGGATACTTCCAGTTACAACGTCCATGAGCTGCGCGCCTACATCGTGCAGAAGTTTGAGCGTGGCGATACAGACAAGAATCTCCTGGTCTCCTCCATCAGTTTCGGATACAAGAACGGCGTGCCGCTGGAGGCCGACTTGGTCTTCGACGTCCGGTTCTTGCCCAATCCGCATTTTGTGCCCGAGTTCCGGCATCTGACTGGACGCCATCCCAAGGTGGCAAAATATATCCGCGAGTTCCCTCAGACTGCCGAGTTTCTGGACCGGATCACGGATTTGCTGCTCTTTCTCTTGCCCCACTACATTGAGGAGGGAAAGAGCTACCTGACCGTAGCCTTTGGCTGCACCGGCGGCCAGCATCGTTCGGTGATGATTGCCGAGGAAGTGCGCAAGCGGCTGGCCAAAGAGGGTTACCGGGTAAAGGCCGTCCACCGGGATATGCCCCACTGACGTATCAAGTTGGGTCTCCCTGGGAAAGAAAAAGAACAGCAGGGACCTGCTGTTTCGTTAACCGGCAACCGCTGTGGATGGAAGCGCCACCTCCCCTCGATGCCCAGCCCCGAAGGGGCGACCTGAACTTCAGAGCTGTCCAAATTAGCGAGAAAGCCGGCGCGTTTGCGCAGTTAGTCAGTTGATTCCATTAAGGAGAGCTCGGCCACCATCAAATCAGGGTGGCTATTTTGGATCCAGTTGGAAGTAAGCATTAACCGCAGGTCCCTCCACTACGCTGCGCTCCGGTCGGGATGACAAATTTGTTTTGAAGTCGATGATTTCTCATGACAACTGCCGATTTTGCAACAAATTTGTCATCCCGACCGGAGCGCAGCGTAGTGGAGGGACCTGCGGTTAATGCGATTTGTGCGCCTGAGTCAGGAGTAATCCCAATTCGTCCCTTTGGTTAAAGGCCTAATTTGGACAGGTCTGCCTGAACTTAGCCCAGGACGCAGTCCTGGGTTGTTTCAGAGAGAGATGTCTAGCTAGTCCCGCAGGGACGGCTGAAATCCCGTAGGAAGCCTTCAGCCGTCCCTACGGGACTGCTCTCAGACGCCCTGTATACCCAGGACTCCGTCCTTCGGACTACGTCCTGGGCTAAGTTCAGGTCGTCCCTCCCCCGGATTTCCTGTGGAACTTGGTGGCTTTGTTAAACTTCATGCGCCTTTCCTCACTGAAAGGCGCACGCGCGGCCTCGTCCAGCGCTGCGTGGCAGGAAATCCGGGTTCGGGACTGGAAGTGAAGGTTCGGCCCACAAGACCAGCCGCGCCGTTGGCGATTACAATAGCGGGATGCATTCCAGGCAGCGCCGCGCCCCCGGGGTTTCCGCTTGAAGAAGCTGTTGCGCCTGATGGGCTATGTGCAGCCGTACTGGCTGCAGGCGATTACCTCGGTCATCCTGATGGCCGCAGTGGGGCTTCTCGATGCCTTCCGCGTTCTGCTGGTCGGTCCCATTTTCGATCGGGTATGGAACCCAAATACGCCGGACCGGACGATTCCGCTCCTTGGCCCCCGCTTCCACATCAGCTTGCAACAGATTGTTCCCGCCCACCTGCACAACGCCTGGGCCATCGTGGCGTTTGCCCTGGTGGCTTCCACCCTGCTCAAAGGAATCTTCGATTATTGCGGAACCTACCTGGTGAACTACGCCGGCTTCGGCATGATCACCGACCTCCGGGATGATCTTTACGACGCCATCCTGCGCCGTTCCGTCTCTTTTTCCAACAGCACGCCACCGGCACCATCGTTTCCACCCTGATCAACGATATCGAGCGGGTGCAGTTTGCCATGTCGTCGGTGCTGGCGGAATTCCTGCAGCAATTTTTTACCTTGATCTTTACCACCTGCGTGGTGGTGGCGTTGGGGGGCAAGCTGGCGTGGCTTCTGCTGCTCTTTGTTCCTGTGGTGCTGGTGTCGGCCCGCAGGATCGGCCGCGAGGTGCGCCAGACCACCCGCAGAGGGCAGGATAAGCTGGCGGAGATCCAGAACATACTGCACGAAACCATCACCGGGAACCGCATTGTCAAAGCTTTCAACATGGAGCTTTGGGAGATGATGCGGTTCAAACAGGCGGCCCGCCGGCTCTTCGATGCCAACCTTCGTTCGGTGCGCGCGCAAGCCATCAGTTCACCACTCATGGATACGATTGGCGCAGTGGCGATCGCCCTGCTGCTCTGGGTCGGCCGCAACAGCATCCGCAGCAACGTACTAACCGCGGGAACCTTCTTCGCTTTCATCATCGCTGTTTTCAAGCTGTACGAGCCGGTGCGCAAGTTCGCCCTCTTCTACAACAACTTTCAACAGGCATTAGGCGCATCTTCGGAGATCTTTCGCTTTATGGATACGCAGGATGAAGTGCGGGAGAAAGCCGCCGCCCATGTTCTGAAAGAGTTCCGCCAGGAGATCCGCATCGAAAACGTCTGCTTCGACTATCGCAACGAGGAAGGCGAGCGGCAGGTATTGCGCGAGATCAACCTGGTGGTGCCGCGCGGTGAAGTGGTAGCGCTGGTCGGCCCCAGCGGCGCCGGGAAATCTACCCTGGTGAACCTGATCCCGCGTTTCTTTGACGTCACTGAGGGTAGCATCCGCATCGACGGTCATGACTTGCGCGATGTGAGCCTGGCCTCGCTCCGCTGCCAGATCGGCAACGTAACCCAGGAGACGATCCTCTTCAACGATACCGTCCGCAACAACATCGCTTACGGCGAGGCAGGGATCCCTATAAGCAGGGTCATTGCCTCCGCCAAAGCAGCGTTGGCTCACGACTTTATCGAACGGCTGCCGGAAAAATACGACACCGTCATCGGCGAAAAGGGCTTTCGTCTTTCGGGCGGCGAGCGCCAGCGCATTGCCATTGCCAGGGCGCTGCTCAAGAACGCGCCTATTCTCATTCTCGATGAGGCCACCTCGTCGCTCGACTCGGAGAGCGAGTCGCTGGTGCAGATCGCGCTCTCGAACCTGATTGCCGGGCGCACCGTCTTTGTCATCGCCCACCGCCTGTCGACGGTCCGGCGTGCCTCCCGCATCGCGGTCATCGAAGATGGCCGCATCACCGCCATTGGTCCGCACGAAGAGCTGCTCCGCGTCTCACCGACGTATCAGCGTCTGTATCAGTTGCAATTCATGGATCCGGCCGAATTCCCGGGAAATGTGATTCCCCGGGAAGCATTAAATGGAGAGTCGCTGGAAGCCGCTTTCAGCGCTGAGGTGGAGCTTTGAGCGCATCGGGCCGCAAATCCCCTCCTTCCGCTGATTCTCCGGGTTCTCCTCCCGTCGATTCCCCGGTTTATTCCCCGGTTTATTCAATGACCGGCTTTGCAAGGGTCAGCGGCCGGGTCAGCGACCTGCTGTCCTGGAATCTTTCGCTGAAGAGCGTCAACCACCGGTTTCTCGATCTGCACATGCGCATGCCGGGCGGCACCGAGCAATTGGAGATGCGTTTGCGCCGGCTGCTCAAGGAGAAAGTACTACGCGGTCACCTGGAAGTCACACTGACGATTGAGCGCGGCCTTCGTCCCAGCGCTCATTTTGACCGTGAGTTGCTGCAGGGCTACATCGCGGCCTTCCGCACCGCCGCCGCCGAGACCACGCTCGAGCAGCAGCCGGATCTGAACGTATTTTTTCGCCTGCCCGGTGTGTTGACCGGGGAGTCACGCTTCAGCGACGAAGATATGCAGGCGCTGGAGGAAGATATAGCCGCGCAAACTGGCCCGCTGGTGGAGGCCTTGAATCGCATGCGAGGCCAGGAAGGCGCGTCGCTGGCCCTGGAGCTTGGCGCCAGCATGGAACGGCTGGACCTCGCTGTATCCCAGGTGGCAAAGATGCGGCACGAGGTGCAAAAGGCCTATTTTGAGCGCATTAGCCAGCGTATCGCGGGCCTGCTCAACGGCAACGCGGGCGTCGACCGTGATCGCCTGCTGCAGGAGGCGGCCATGCTCGCCGAGCGCAGCGACGTGGAAGAAGAGGTTACGCGCCTGCGAACCCACATCCAGCACTTCCAATCGCTGCTGCGGGCGGGCGGTGAGGTGGGCAAGAAGTTGGATTTTCTGCTGCAGGAGATGAACCGTGAGGCCAACACGCTGCTTTCCAAGACGGGTGGGGTGAGCGGCAATGGGCAGCGAATTACTGATTTGGGCCTGGGAATGAAATCGGAGATCGAAAAAGCCCGCGAACAGGTGCAGAATCTTGAGTAACACCTGTGCGGGACTGCACAACCGGCAAACCGCTGTATCATCATAGGACACGACTTTGGCGGGAATACTGTTCATCATCTCGGCTCCTTCCGGCTCTGGTAAATCAACCTTGGTGAACCAGTTGCGTTCGCTGGTGACGGATCTGGATTTCTCTGTCTCCTACACCACGCGCGCCCCGCGCGGTTCGGAACAGCAAGACCGCGAGTACCACTACATTTCGCCTGCCAAATTTAAGGAAATGGTCGACCATGGCGAGTTTCTGGAATGGGCGAACGTCTTTGGCCATTGCTATGGCACTGCCCGCCGCTCACTCACCGACGCTCAGGCGGCAGGAAAGGACTTGCTCCTCGACATCGACGTTCAGGGGGCGGCCCAGGTGCGAGAGAACCCGAACGCGGTGAGCATTTTTGTTCTTCCTCCCAATCCTGATGTTCTGGCCACTCGCCTGCGTAATCGGAGCCGGGCCGAGGGCAGCATTCGCGAGGAGGAGATCAATCGGCGGCTAGCCAAGGCAAGAGGGGAGATCGAGAATTACCGCCAGTATCGCTATATCCTGGTAAACGATATCCTTGACCAAGCGGTTGAGTCGCTGACCGCGATCGTGATTGCGGAGAGGGCTAGGCGTGATGGAACGCTGCCAGACCCTGAAACTGACCGGATGATAAAGCTCGCCGATAAATGCCGGCAGGCGAACGCCACCGATCGCCTGTATCCGGTGCTTTCCTCGTTCGGCCTGCTCGACATGCACGCCACTCCCGCCTGACTGCCGGCGAGAAACTTACGACAGGAGGCAAGATGACGACAGAAGATTCAATTGATAGTAATTTTCGTTACGTAGTAATGGCGGCCCGCCGTGCCCGGCAACTGCAGAATGGTTCGCAGCCGCTCATTGATTCCCGCTCCAACAAAGCCTGCCGCGTAGCCCAGGAAGAGATCGCCGCGGGCAAGGTCAAAGCTGCCCCGCGCCACGTGGAGGGGCCGGACGAGGTGGTTGCGGAGCCGGAAACCCCGCAGGATAAACACTCCTAAGCCAGCGTACAATCAACGTTATGAAGGTCACGGTTGGTGTCTCCGGAGGTATTGCTGCCTATAAAGCGGCAGAACTGGTGCGATCCCTGCAGCGCCAGGCGCTGGATGTGCACGTGGTGATGACGGAAGCGGCCCAGAAGTTCATCACCCCGCTGACCTTTGCTTCGCTCACTGGTCATAAGGTCATCACTGGGTTATGGCCTTCGCCTGGCGACGAACAAGCCGACCTTGATTCCTCCATCGAACACATTGAGGCGGCGCAATCGACCGAAGCCCTGGTGGTTGCGCCGGCGACTGCCAACACCCTGGCGAAATTCGCTCACGGGCTGGCAGACGACTTTCTGACAACCATGTTTCTTGCCACCCGCGCGCCGGTTATCGTGGCTCCTGCGATGAACGTAAACATGTGGGAGCATCCGGCCACCCGGCGTAACCTGGAGATCCTGGAAGAGCGGGGGGTGCGCATCGTGCCCCCGGAAAAGGGTCCTCTTGCCTGCGGCATGACTGGAAGCGGCCGGTTGGCTGAGCCGGAAGTCATTGTCGAGGCAGTGTTAGGAATGCTCCAGCATCGCAATGACTTGGCTGGAGAGACGGTTTTGGTGACTGCGGCAGGAACGCGGGAGGCTATCGACCCGGTGCGCTTCCTGGGGAATCGCTCCAGTGGAAAAATGGGCTATGCGATCGCTGAGGAGGCGCAGCGACGCGGGGCGCGCGTGGTGTTGGTAAGCGGCCCTTCGTCCCTTCGTCCGCCTGCTAACTGTGAGCTGGTTCCTGTAGTCAGTGCTGAGGACATGCGCCGCGCCGTTCTGAGCCGTCTTGATCAAACTACGATTGTCATCAAGGCCGCTGCCGTTGCCGACTATCGCCCCAAGGTGTTGGCCGGGCAAAAGATGAAGCGGAGTGGATCCATCACCCTGGAGTTTGAGCCAACGGAAGACATCCTGCGCGAAGTGGTGTTGTCGAAGCGGCCTGGTACGTTAGTGATCGGTTTCGCGGCGGAGACTGAGAATCTGCTGGAGCACGGTCGCGACAAACTTCTGCGCAAGGGTGCGGATGCGATCGTCTTGAATGATGTGTCGCGTCCCGGCCTGGGCTTTGATTCTGACCGCAACGCCGCCACTTTCCTAACCCCGCGGACCGCCATTGAACTCCCGGAGATGACCAAGAAAGAACTGGCCGGCCGCATCCTGGACGAAATAATGGCACTCCGCCGGCCGGCCTCCCTGGTCGCCGAGACCGGCCTGGTCTCCAGCAACTCCAAGCTGCGGGAGTAAAAGCAGGAACCGCAGTGGAGGGACCTGCTGTTCACTCATCTGATTATCAACTGCAAATGGAAGCGCCCCCCTCGTCATCCCGAGCACTGCACTTGCCTGCGGCAAGTTGAGGGAGGAATGAACAACGCGAAGGTTGATTGTGGGGAATGTAAGTGTCACAAATGAATTGTCATCCCGACCGGAGCGAACCCGGAAATCCGGGTGAGCGCAGTGGAGGGACCTGCGGTTCACTCGACCAGCACCCAACTCAACCGGAAGACCCGCTTGTTCATTAGGAGCAGCTAACTTGCCTGCGGCAAGTTGAGGGAGAAATGACCAAGAAAAGCTTGGGTGCCCCATTCAAGCCTTCTTTTGGCTTGAGTGGGGTTGTTGCGGACCCTCCGCTCTGTGTCATTAGGAGCGAAGCCGAGGGATCTGCAGTTCACTTGTTCAGTATCGGAGCCTCACTGGGGAAGCATCCCATCCCATCTGTTCATTGGGAGCAGCTAACTTGCCTGCGGCAAGTTGAGGGATGGTAGGGTTGTAAAATCCGGGAGGTTGATTGTCTTCTCTAGTCCACCATGCCGTTCCGCGCCTGCCCGGCTCCGCAAGATCCAATTGGATCGCGTTTGCGCTGACGTGCCTGTTCCTGATCGCGTGCGCTCGCGTTGCCTGGGCGCAGGGTTTTGACGCAACCGGTATCCGAGAGCCGGCGGGTCTGGATGCGGGATGGCTGATTCACGCTGGCGACGACCCGGCCTATGCACGGCCTGACTTCGACGACTCGCGATGGATGCCCTTCGATGCCCACACCGACATCAAGACGATCTTCAAGACCAGCCATCCCGACGTGATCTGGTACCGGATGCACGTGAAGGTCAGCCCGGATGAAGCCGGGCTGGCGCTGCGTGAGCACAGCATTGCACGCGCCTTTGAGGTTTATGTCAACGGCGAACGGCTGATCGCAGCGGGCGAGATCGCTCCCTTTGTTCCCTACACCTGGGACGCCTACTTGGTTGCCCCAATCCCTCGCCCGATGCTGGCCTCCGGTTCGCTGGTCATTGCCGCCAGGGTGCATATCTCTACTGCCGAATGGGGCACGCAACAGCCAGGCTACTCAGCGGAGAACCTGGCCATTGGCCAGCAGGACACCTTCTACCACTATGACTGGCTCGCTGTGATCGGCCAGAAGTCTCTCGACTGGCTCGACCAACTGACCACCGTCTGCCTTGGCCTGGTTGCCCTTGTGCTGTTCGCCGCACAGCGGCGCAACAAGGAATATTTGTGGATTGCAGCGGCGGGCCTGCTTACCCTGGCGGGAGTGCCGGAGCAGGTGGTTGCCGCTTTCACCAACATTCCCCTCCATTGGGAGATTCTGAACGAGCTGCTCCGCATCTTCGCGCCCTTCCTGGTGACCGGCCTTTACTTTTCGTTCGTTCACCAGCGGCTCGGCTGGCGCTGGCGGATTTTTCTCCTCTTCGCTGGCATCATGAACGCCCTGAGCGGGCTGCAGGGGATTCTCTTCGCCACGCCGGTGCCGGTCCAACTCATGCTGAATCTCCCGATCGTCATCCTCCTTTCCGTCATTATCCCCATCGTGCTGGCAGTGCACTGGCGCCGGGGAAACGGCGAAGCCGGCATCCTTCTGATCCCCGTCATTCTTCTGAGTTTTTACATCTATGCCCAGATGGGATTCGGCGCGCTGTTTCAGTTTCCAACCTCCCGGGATTTTGCGCTGCGCGCTCTGAATCTGATCAATCGATTTCCCGCCGGGCCGTTCGCCATCTCGGCTAACACCGTGTCGGGGATTCTCTCGACGGTTACGCTGGCAGTGATCATCCTGCTGCGTTCAAGCACCATGGTCCGGCGGCAGGCGATGCTTGAGGGCGAACTGGCCGCCGCGCAACAAGTGCAACAGGTGCTGCTGCCGGAGGAGATCGCGATCGTGCCCGGCTTCTCTATCGAATCCGTCTACCAGCCCGCCCAGCAGGTGGGCGGCGACTTCTTCCAGATTCTGCCCACGGGCGATGGCGGGTTGCTGGTGGTGGTTGGCGATGTGGCAGGCAAGGGCCTGCCCGCGGCCATGCTGGTCTCCGTCCTGGTGGGTGCCATCCGCGGGGTTGCCGTGTATACCCGCGACCCTGCCGAACTGCTCGCCAATTTGAACGAGCGGCTTATTGGCCGCACTCAGGGCAGCTTCTCCACCGCGGTTGCGGCGTGCATCGATGCCGATGGCAGGGTGACGATTGCCAACGCCGGACACCTGTCGCCCTACCTCAACGGAAGGGAAATGGAGCTGGCCGGCGCGCTGCCGCTGGGAGTGATGAGCGGGGTTGCTTATGAGACGAGGGAGTTTTGCCTCGCTCCGGGAGGCCGGCTGACATTCTATTCCGACGGCGTGGTGGAGGCGCGGAATCAGCGAGGCGAACTGTTTGGTTTCGAGCGCGCCCAGGAGCTATCAACGCAGCCCGCAGCGGCTATTGTCGACGCGGCACAGAAGTTTGGGCAGGAGGACGACATCACCGTGGTGACGATTGCTCGCGATGCCGTGGCTGCATCTGCCGCCTGAATGGCCGCTCCCCCATTCGCGAATAAACCAGAGTAACCTCCGAAACGGTACTCCCGGTTCAAAATCGCATTTGCCACCGCTGTAGCGTGTCTGAGAAACTGCCCCCCTACCGATATCCGGGGAAGCCAAGCGATCTACACTTAACCCTTCCCGCATGTAAGCTATAGGAAATCCGGTCCAAATGCCGCTCGATCCCCAATTGCAGCAAGCCATCGCCGCGCACCTGCAGTACATGCGCGACCTGGGCATCGTTGACTTCTACCGCCGGGGCGACCCGGCAAGCGTGATCGAGCCCACACCCGAGGAGTCCCTCATTCCCCCACGTAAGCCACTCCCTTCGCAGCCCCCTGTCGGCTCCTTTGTTTCTCCGCCGAGCCGTGCCGAAGCGCTGCGCGCCATCCAGTATGAAATCGGCGACTGCACTCGCTGTGCGTTGAGCGCCGGTCGCAACAAGATTGTCTTTGGCGACGGCGATCCCAACGCGCGCCTCATGTTTGTGGGCGAGGGCCCAGGGGCAGACGAGGACGCCCAGGGACTGCCCTTCGTCGGCCGAGCCGGCCAACTCCTCAACAACATGATCGCCGCCACCGGGCTGAAGCGAGAGCAGGTCTACATCGCCAACATCGTGAAGTGCCGCCCGCCCCAGAACCGCACGCCGGAGCCGGAGGAAGCCAATACCTGCTCCCCCTTTTTATTCCAGCAGATTGATGTCGTCCGTCCGGAGGTGATCGTGGCCTTGGGTTCAACCGCCGCGACGTATCTGCTGGGCGTCAAATCCTCCCTGAGCGGCCTGCGAGGGCGAACCCACAACTGCAGGGGAACCAAGCTCATCGTTACTTATCATCCGGCTTATCTGTTGCGCGACCCGCGGCAGAAGAAAGAAGCCTGGCAAGACCTCAAGCTGGCCATGGCGGAGCTGGGCTTGTCTGTCACATCCCGCTGACCCGGTCTGTTTATGGCAATCTTCTGTGATGTTGTGCTGCCCGTTCCGCTCGACCGGCCTTTTACCTACAAGCTGAAGGACGGAGACGATCCACCTGTCGGTGGCCGGGTGGTCGTGCCCTTTCGCAACGAAAAGATGATTGGGATCGTCACTCGCCTGCATGACGAAGCTCCCCCCGTCGAGGCCCGGCCGATCGAGACGGTGCTTGACCAGGAGCCGATCCTCAACCCGGAGCTCATGGAGCTGGCCGCCTGGATTGCCCAATACTATCTCGCGCCCCTGGGCGAAGTGCTGCGCAGCATGCTTCCCCTGATGGCTGAGGTGCGCCGCTCGACCAGTTATCGCATCAGCGAAATGGGCCGCGCCATCCTGTTCGAAGGAGCCCAGCAGGGTTCTTCGCGCCGCTCGCGCCGCACTCCGGACGAACAGGACATCGAGTACACGGTCCTCAACTACCTTTCCGACGGGCAACCGGCCAGGAGCGGAACCCTGCGCCACGCCACTGGTGCCACGGCAGAGCTCCTAACCAGCATGTTGCGCAAGAAGTGGCTGCTGCGCGAGACCGAAGCCGCGCCCCGGGACGCACGCCGCCTGGTGCGCCATGCCGTGCTGGTGGCAGATGCCCGCCCGCCCAAACTGAACGACAATCAGCTGGCGATTCTCGCTGAGCTTGCCGGAGCGGGCGGGTCTCTGCCCGTCCCCGTCCTGCGGCGGCTGGCCCTGCCCGCGAGCACGCTGCAAACCCTGGTCAAGCGCGGCTTGGTAACCATCGAAGAGCGGTCCGCGGCGTTTCATCTATCCGCAGCCGGACCGCAGGTCCAACATGAACTCAACCACGCTCAGCAAGCCGCCCTTGGGTACATCGTGGCTACCCTCGACAGCCAGGGGTTTGGCGTCTCCCTTTTGCACGGCGTGACCGGTTCGGGCAAGACGGCCGTGTACCTGGCCGCCATGCAGCGGGCGCGGCTTGCCGGCCGCTCGGCAATTCTGCTGGTCCCGGAGATCGGCCTGACGCCCGCGATGGCCGCGCAGTTGCACACCTCCTTCGGCGACAGCGTGGCCCTGCTGCACTCCGCGCTCACCCCCGACGAGCGCGCCGAGCAGTGGTATCGCATCCACCGCGGCGACGCCCGCATCGTGGTCGGCACCCGCTCGGCTGTCTTCGCCCCGGTCCAGAACCTGGGCCTGGTCATCGTCGACGAAGAGCACGATTCGTCCTACAAGCAGGAGGAGATTCCCCGCTACCACGCCCGCGACGTCGCCGTGATGCGGGCCAAAATCAACAACGCGACCGTCGTTCTCGGCTCCGCCACTCCGTCGCTCGAGTCCTGGCGCAACGCGGAAACAGGAAAGTATGCTCTGATCGAAATGAAGGAACGGGTCAGCCAACGGCCCCTGCCAGTGGTTGACCTGGTGGACATGCGGCTGGAGTTCCAGCAGACAGGGCAGGACAGTATCTTTTCCCGTGTCCTGCTGGAGCGGGCAAAAGCGGCCATCGATCGTGGGGAGCAGGCTATTATCCTGCTGAACCGGCGGGGATATTCCTTCGCCGTCTTATGCCGGTCCTGCGGCGAGAAGCTGCAATGCGAGAACTGCGCCATCGCTCTCACCCACCACAAGCCCATCGTGCCGTCAGATCCGCACGCGGCCGCGATAAGCCCTTGGGGGCAACGGCTCAAATGTCACTACTGCGGATACGTGAAAACCGTGCCGAAACAATGTCCCAAGTGCGAGAGCGAGCACCTGTTTTACCTGGGAGCGGGGTCGCAGCAGGGCGAAGAGCGGCTGCAGGAGTTATTTCCCCATGCCCGCATTGGCCGCATGGACCGCGACACCATCCGCAACCGGTTCGACATGGAGCACCTGCTGGGCCGGTTGCACAGCGGGCAGATCAACCTGCTGGTGGGCACGCAGATGATTGCCAAGGGCCACGATATTCACGGCGTCACCTTTGTCGGCGTGGTGGGCGCGGACCATGCTCTGGGGCTTCCCGACTTTCGCGCCGCCGAACGCGTCTTCCAGTTGCTCACACAGGTCTCCGGCCGCGCCGGAAGGGGAGACCTGCCCGGCAATGTCCTGGTCCAGAGCTACTACCCGGAGCACTATGCTATCCAGGCAGCGGCCCAGCACGACTTTAGAGGCTTTGTGAAAAAGGAGCTGCAATACCGCAAGTGGATGCATTATCCACCCCATGCGGTGCTGGCCAACATCATCATCCAGAGCCCTCGGCTAGAGGAAGCCGCCGGCTGGGCTGCAGCCCTGGGCAAGTGCTTCGCCGCTATCCCGCTGGAGCAGGTGCGTGTATTGGGGCCGGCCAGCGCGCCGATTGTGCGCATCAAGCGCATCTATCGCTTTCACCTTCTGCTTAAGGCAGCCCAGCGGCAAGCTCTGGCCCAGACGCTGCGGGCGGGCCTGGCGCAAGCCGAGGCGATGGGCATACCACGGCGCAACTTGATCGTCGATGTCGACGCCGTAAACCTGATGTAAGCATCAGCCTGCTCTCTTCGCCGGCGACAAAAGACTGGGTGCCCCATTCAAGCCCTCTTTTGGCTTGAGTGGGGTTGTTGCGGACACCAACCCTCCGCTCTGTGTCCTTAGGAGCTAGCGGAACAAATCGATCCCGCTCACCCCGGCAAAAGGAGCGGGCAGGAACGTCAGCAACAGAATGGCCAGAGCCAGCACACCCAGCCACCGATACCTAGTGGGCAACTGCGGGAAATAGGCAACATGGGGATGACGCATCACCGGGAGAAGCAGGATCACCCCCCACAGCACCCAGCCGGTCCACAGGGTCGCGCCCATGATCAGCAACAGCAGGGGAACAGCAAACGTCATCCGGCGGTGCCATTGGGGCGAAATCGCATACAGAATATGCCCGCCGTCCAGCTGTCCTGCGGGAATCAGGTTGAGCGAGGTGACCAAGAGTCCAACCCAACTCGCAATCAGGATAGGGTGGGGCAGCAGGTTATCCGGCCTCGGGACTTGCGGAAAGCAGGCCGCGAGCATCCGGGCCAGCAGGGTAATGGTCCATGGCTGGTGGAACTGCACCAGCGCGGGAGGCGAGGCGGCGCCG
The DNA here is from genome assembly GCA_963834205.1 of uncultured Acidobacteriaceae bacterium. Taxonomy (GTDB): domain Bacteria; phylum Acidobacteriota; class Terriglobia; order Terriglobales; family Acidobacteriaceae; genus PALSA-350. The sequence goes on from CAWIBI010000053.1 coordinate 114,672, forward strand.
GCCGGCCGGGAGAGCAGGAGGCCCAAAATCGTGGTTGGAACGGCAACCAGGTATCCGGCAATTGGACCCGCGATACCCACTTCCATGAGCGCCCGGCGCGAAGGAATACGGGAACGGATCCGGATTACCGCGCCGGCGGTGCCGCTCAACGTGGGGGCGGGGAGCACATAGGGCCACGACGCACGAATCCCATGGCGCCGGCAGTAGAAAAGGTGCCCCGCCTCGTGGGCCAGCAAAATTCCCAAAAGCGCCACGGAAAACGACCAGCCGCTGGCCAGCGCCGAGGGATGTTTCCAGATCCAGTGCAGCGGAACAAGGTCACCCTCGCTCACCAGCGGCGGCTGGCCCAGGCGAAAGTTCTGCATCAGCAGCGCACCGGTGCTGGCGGTGGTGAAAATGCTCACGATCAGCAGGAAAACGGCTAACCACGGAACGGAGGGGAGCGCCCTTGGGGAAAAACTCGAACAATCTTCAGGACGCGTTAGGGTGGTCGGTGCTGCCATGGGCCGGGGACTACGAATCCAGCAGGTGAAGTTCCTTGCCGGGCTTGAACCGTACAGCCTTGCCTGGAGTGATGGTGACCTCGGCCCCGGTCCGTGGATTACGGCCGATTCCCGTCTTGCGCGGGCGCACATTGAAGACCCCAAAACCACGAAGCTCAATCCGGTCACCGGACGCCAGAGCTTTCTTCAGGCTTTCGAAGACCGTGTCAACTGCCGCTTCCGCCTTGTTGCGCGGTAGCCCGGTCTTGGCAATTACTTGGTGGATGATGTCCTGTTTAATCAATGCCTTTACCCCGAGGGAGTGGTAGGTAACTGCAATGGGCCGGGTACGTCCTCATCGTATAGCCTGTTTCCTCTATGGTCCAGCGGCTTCGCTGAAATTGAGTGCGGCCTCTGCAAATATTTTGTCAATAAACGCGGCCTGCCGTAAGATGCAGTTTCCAGTAGAACATTTGTTACCCGGCCCCCCTGCCTGGCTACTTCGAGCCGGCATTTCCCTAAGGAGTTGCATGTCAATTCAGTCCGACCGGTGGATTCGCGAGCAGTCGCAAAAAGGCATGATCGTCCCATTCAGCGAAAAACAGGTACGAGAAGGCGTTATCTCTTATGGTCTCTCCTCTTACGGCTACGACCTACGCGTTTCCGATGAGTTTAAGATTTTCACCAATGTGAATAGCGCCGTCATCGACCCCAAGAATTTCGACGAGCGGTCTTTCGTCACAGTCACTGCCGCATCCGTGTTGATCCCTCCCAATTCCTTCGCGCTGGCCAGGTCGGTCGAATATTTTAAAATTCCCCGCGATGTGCTTACCATCTGCGTCGGCAAATCGACCTACGCCCGCTGCGGCATCATCGTCAATGTCACTCCCTTTGAGCCGGAGTGGGAGGGTTTCGTTACTCTCGAGATCTCCAACACCACCCCCCTGCCGGCCAGGGTCTATGCCAATGAGGGCCTCTGCCAGATTCTCTTCTTCCGTTCCGACGAGCCATGTGAGATCAGCTACGCGGACCGCAAGGGTAAGTACCAAAAGCAACAGGGTATCGTACTCCCAAAGTTGTGATGGCCGACCGGACGAAATCCCCTTCCCGCCTGCGAGTGGCGCTGCTCGAGCCCGAGCCCATTCGCTTGCAGGGCTTTGTCACCATCTTCCAGGATCATCCCAGGATCGAATTTGTGGTCTTCGAGCTGGCCCAGTTCCTGGCCGATCAGGAGTTCACCCTGGCCCTGCTGGGCCTCCACGGAGAGCGGCTTACCCTGCCATTCGTCGCCACCATCCACGGCTTGCGCCCCGATGTCCGGCTGGTCGTGATGGGACCCGACGCGAACGACGAAGTCATCCTGCAGGCAATCACCGCCGGGGCCAAGGCGTACCTCGAGGCCAGCGCCACCCCGCAACAGGTTGAACAGGCGATCGAGATCGTGAACCAGGGGTCCATCTGGGCTCCACGCCGGGTATTATCCATTTTCGTCGATCGCGCAACCCGGCCGACTCGCGCGGCCACGCCGGCCCTGGCTCAGTTCACGGCACGCGAAACGGAGGTACTCAGGCTGCTGGTGGCAGCTCGATCGAATCGCGAGATCGCGCGGAGCCTGGGTATCGAAGAACGAACCGTGAAAGCGCACGTGGCCAAGCTTATGCGCAAGGTAGGGGTGGAGAACCGGATCGCCCTCTCCATTTTTGCGGTTACCAACTCCATCGTTGCTCCAAACCCCGACTAGGGGCGACTTGTCTTTGGATGCTGTATTTTGGCTTTGTATCGCGGATACCGAGGGATAGACAGACGTTGCTACCCGCGCGGGAGCCGCGATACAAAGCCAACACACAGCGCCCTAGAAGGGAGGCGTGTCTTCCCTGCTATACACAAAAGGTACTTTAGTACAGGGTACCTTTGTGCCCTTGTCTGGTTACCTCCTTTAGAAGACAGTTACTTTAGAAACAACGCAGATCTGGGGACGGGGCTTCTGATGGCGAACTTTGCACTCACCAGCCCCCATTTTTTCCTCTGCCCCCTTCGACATCCTTCCCTCTGATTCCTTAGACTCTCTTAGGGCTTCCTGCATCTCAGGGACTACGCGCACCCTGGCAGTCAATCGTCCCCTCTGGGCAAAAACCGCGCCAACATCAGCGAATTGAGTACCGTGGGGATGAATTCCCACCTGGAGATCGGAAAGAGAATGAAACAGATTTTTGCAATGCTTTGTGTTGTTGGCATGTCGCTTACCGGGTTGTCTGCCTATGCAGCGGACGATAAGGCAACAATCGATGCACGCATCGAAAGCGCGAAAGACGTCCTGGACGCTATTATGGCGACCCCCGACAAGGCGATACCCAACCAGATCATGTCCCAGGCCACCTGCGTAGGAGTTGTTCCCAGTGTCAAGAAGGGCGCCTTCCTGGTCGGGGCGGAATACGGGCAGGGTGTGGTTACCTGCCGCACCGGGCACGGCTGGAGCGCTCCTGCATTCATCAGAATTGCCGGGGGAAGCTTCGGTTTTCAGATCGGCGGTCAAGCCACTGACCTGGTGCTGGTCGCGGTCAACGATAAGGGGTTTCAGGACCTGCTTAAGAGCAAATTCAAGATTGGTGGCGACGCCTCGGCCGCCGCGGGGCCGGTAGGCCGCGATTCCCAGGCTGCGACCGACTGGAAGCTTAGCGCCGAACTGCTGACCTATTCCCGCGCCAAGGGGCTTTTTGCCGGCGTCGATCTCACCGGGGCGGTGGTGGACGAAAATGTCGACGCCACTCGGACCTTCTACGGAGAAGCCCACCCTGGTGCGCAGATCCTGAAGGGTGAAGTGGCAACACCGCCGGATGCAAGGCCCTTCGTCCGTACGGTGGCGAAATACTTCTCCGAAGTCAGGAAATAGCCTCTTGTTCGACCATCAATCCCTGCTCTCGAGAACTGCCCGGAGATCCCGGGCAGTTACTTTTTTGCTCCCATTTAAACTGAGGAGAACTCGGCTGACCCGGGGGATGGCTGTGGGAGCGGATGCGGAGAAGACTGGAATTTATCCTGGTGTGGACGGCGGTGAAGCTTCTCGGCCTGCCTCCCAGAAGCTTCGCTCGGACCATCGGGGCGTGGATAGGGTCTGTCGCTCTGCTTCTCACGCCGCGTCTGCGGCGCATCGGTCATCTTAATCTTGGCCTGGCTTTTCCCCAGAAAAGCGCGGCTGAGCGGGAACGAATCCTGCGCAAGCTCTACCGGAATCTAGGCTGGCTACTGGCCGAATTTTGCCAGATGCCGCGTTACACCCCGGCGGCGACGGAGAGCTTTATCCGCTATGACGGGCTGGAGCACTACCTGGCGGCGCGCGACCTGGGCAAAGGAGTTCTCATCCTCACGGGGCATCTGGGTGCGTGGGAATTATCCAGCTTCTACCACTCCCTGATGGGTTATCCCATGAGCATTGTGATCCGCCGGCTGGATAATCCGCTGGTTGACAAGCTGGTCAACCGTATTCGTTGCCTCCACGGCAATCAGGTGCTGCATAAGGACGATTTCGCGCGTGCCCTGCTGGCGTCGATGCGGCGGGGCGAGACGGTTGGCATCCTGATGGATACGAACATGACCCCACCCCAGGGGACGTTCGTCGACTTTTTTGGCCACCCCGCCTGTACCGGATCGGGCTTGGCGCGGGTTGCCATGAAGACCGGGGCCCAGGTGTTGCCCGGGTTCCTTCTCTGGGAAGAGGCATCGGAGTCTTACGTTCTGCGCTTTGGCGCCCCCCTTACACTGCCGGCCAGCGGAGACGTGGAGGCGGATGCCCTGGCCCACACCGCGCTGTTCACCAGGGTGATTGAGGACTACATTCGGCAATATCCCGACCAGTGGCTTTGGGTGCACCGCCGTTGGAAGACGCGCCCGCGGGGCGATGATCCGATCTACACTTGAGCCCCCAGGAAGGAGCAATGTCTTGCCCATGACTCTCAGTCAACTGGCTGAACGGCTGGGGGCGGAGTTCGATCGCACCCTGCCATCCGATCCCATCATCAGCGGAGTATCCAGCATCCCGGGTGCTCGGCCGGGATGCCTGGTCTTCGCCGAAGAGGAGGCCTCCTTCGCGGCGGCACTCACGTCTCTTGCTGCCGCGGTTCTCGGCGGGCCGCAGATGGCGGCAGCGGACGGCAGCAAGCCCGTTCTGCGCACCCCACAGCCGCGGCTGGCGTTTGCCCGCGCGGCGGTCTTGCTACGGGACGCCCCGCTCTCTCCGTCCATCCATTCGACGGCGGTGCTTGCGCCAGGCGTGCAGATTGCGGCGCGTGTATCCGTTGGCGCCCACGCCTCAATCGAGGGAGGAGCCAGTATCGGCGCCGGGACCATCATCGACAGCGGAGTGGTGATCGGCGCCGGCGTGCGCATCGGCAACGATTGCCACATCTACCCCAGGGTGGTCATCTACCCTGGCGCCACGCTCGGAGACCGGGTGGTGATCCATGCCGGGGCTGTGCTGGGAGCCGATGGCTTCGGCTATGTCCGCGATCGCACTACGGGTGAGTACACCCAGTTTCCCCAGCAAGGTACTCTGGTGATTGAGGACGATGTCGAGGTGGGAGCCAACACCACCATCGACCGCGGGGCGCTCGAAGAAACCCGGATTGGCCGCGGCACGAAGCTCGACAATCTTATTCATATAGGCCACAACGTGAGCATTGGACGGAATGTCGTGATTGCCGCGCAGACCGGCATCTCAGGTTCCAGCGCGGTTGGCGACGGCGCCATCCTGGGTGGCCAGGTGGGCATGGGCGATCATGCCGCGGTCGGTCCCGGGGTCATCCTCGGGGGGCAGGCCGGAATCCTCCCCAAGAAGAATCTACTGGGGCCTGGAATTGTTTTCTGGGGAACTCCGGCTAAACCGGTCAGGCAATACCTCAGGGAATTGGCGGTACTGGCACGGCTGACGCCATCCAGGGACAAGAAGGGGAATAGTGGACAATGAGCAGCGGAAAAAGCAGGTTACCTATTTTGGACCCACTGAGAAGTAGCTTTAACCGCAGGTCCCTCCACTGCGCTCCCCCGGATTTCCTGTGGAACTTGGTGGCGCTGACGAACTTCATGCGCCTTTCTTTACGGAAAGACGCACAAGCGGCGCTGTCGAGTGGTACGTGGCAGGAAATCCGGGTTCGCTCCGGTCGGGATGACAAGTTTATTTGAAAGCGACAATTCTCCGGGATAGCTATGTCTTTGCAACAAATTTGTCATCCCGACCGGAGCGAAGCGCAGTGGAGGGCCCTGCGGTTGAAGCTTACTTCTCAAGACGTTGGCCAGGCCTGTTCGACTGCCATCTGGAAGAACCTTGAACCAACGCTATTTCAGCGGGAAAGGCTCCGCCTTGATGGAGCCATCGCGTTGCTTTAGCAGAATCTGGACTTTGCTTTCGGCGCTATCCAGCTCTTGCTTGCATTGCGCCGAGAGGCGCATGCCTTCTTCAAACATCTTGATCGAGTCTTCCAGCGGCAGGTCGCCGCGCTCCAACTGCGCGACGATGCCCTCAAGCTGCTTCAGCGATTCCTCAAACGTTGCCAACGCCGGACCCCTCAGGCTCAATAGTATGCACAGGCTCGCCTGTCCCCGTCGATTGCTGGGGCAGGACTACTTCAAGAATGTCGACCGCGCTCGAGTACCGCCCGAACGGCGCGCTGACCTGCACCCCCTGGATCATGGGACGTGCCGCCGCCAACATCTCCCGCGCGATGCGAATGCCTTCGGCGCGAGCCAGATCCGGAGTGTCGGCCCGCTGCATACGCAGCAGGATCTCATCGGGCACGGAGACACGCAGATCGTTTTTCATGAATTCGGCGTTGCGCAGGCTGGTCAGGGGCCAGATACCCGCGATCACCGGGATGCGAAATGCCTCAATGCGCTTGAGAAAAATCTCCAGCAGCTTAAGGTCAAAGACCGGCTGGGTGACGGCGTACTCGGCGCCCGCTTCCACCTTGTAGGCAAAACGGCGAATTTCGTTGTCCAGATCGGGTACGCCGGGATTTGCCGCCACACCGATGGTGAATCCGGTCGAGACGCCGATAGGATTGCTGCCGATGTCAAGCCCGTGGTTCAAGCGCCGGACGATGTTCACCAAGCCAATGGCATCGACATCAAATACCGCCGTAGCGTCGGGGTAATTGCCCAGCTTCGGCGGATCCCCGGTGAGGCAAAGAATATTCTTCAAGCCGATCGAAGAAGCTCCCAGCAGGTCGGACTGGATACTCAGCACATTGCGGTCACGGCAGGTATAGTGCAGCAGCGTTTCCATGCCTGTCTGCTGCTGGATCTGGATGCACAGGCTCTGCGCGCTCATCCGCGCCGAGGCCCGGGGCGAGTCAGGGACATTGATGAGATGCACTCCATTTTTCACCAGCAGGCGGGCACCCTCGAGCTCCTTATGGCAGTCAATACCTTTGGGCGAGACGATCTCGACCATGGTTACAAACTTGCCCTGGCTGATGAGCGAGCCAAGAGCCGATCGCTCCGCCAGCGGTGCCGGTTCGACCTCCGATGCTGCGGGAGTTGCCTGCACTTGTGGGTGAGCGACCTGTTGCGCTCCGATCGCACGCAGGGAAGACTTCATTGCCCGGATATGGCTGGGAGTGGTGCCGCAGCATCCCCCGACATATTGCACTCCGGCCTTGATCAATTTGCGGGCGAAGCTCGCCATGTATTCCGGCGAGCAAAGATAAATGTTCCGTCCATCGACGGCGCGGGGCATGCCGGCATTCGGCATGGCGACCAGGGGCAGAGAGGTGGCAGTCGCCATGCGCTCAATGGCGGTGAGCACCGTGGCCGGTCCCACGCTGCAGTTGCAACCGATGGCGTCCGCGCCCCACTCGGTCAAACGTGCTGCGGCCGTCTCCGGGGTAGCCCCGTCCAGGCAGTTCGCATCCTCATCAACCGTCACCATCACCATGACCGGCAGCGAAGGGGCTGCTGATCTTGCGGCAAGAATGGCCTGTTCCGCCTCATTCAACGCGGAAACGGTTTCGATCACCAGTAGGTCGACGCCGCCCTCAGCCAGACCGCGAATCTGCTCGGCAAAAGCCTCGCGCGCCTCATCCAGCCCGATCTTCCCCAGGGGCTCCAGGCGGACACCGAGGGGACCGACGGCGCCGGCAACCCAAGCCTCTCCCGCTTGCTTCTCGGCCAATTGCTTCACTGCCTTGCGCGCCAGCTCGGCTCCGGCCCGGTTGATTTCCACCACCCGGTCGGTCAGACCATAGCGCTGCAAACGCAGGGCATTGGCCCCAAATGTGTTGGTCTCGATGATTTCCGCGCCTGCCTGCAGGTATTCCTCGTGGATGGTGCGCACCAACTCCGGCTGGGAGAGGTTCAATTCGTCGTAGCAGCGATTGATGAAGACGCCCCGGGCGTACAGGCTGGTGCCCATAGCCCCATCGCACAGCACGGTCCGCGTTCCGAAGATCTCTGTGAGCCGATTGTTCATACACTAAGTCTAATCATGCTAAGCCACCCGCGGAACGAAAGCCAGCCGCCGCTTTGTTATACTTGGGCTTCCCGCTTTGTCCGCCGCGTGGTGATTCTGGTGAGGTCTTAGGTTGAAGAAAAGAAGTCTCCGGTCTTGGTGTGTCCTTCCTGCGCTAGCCTGTTCTGTTTTCGTACTTCTGTCCGGATGTGGCCAGAACTATTACTTTGCCGGGAGGACTTTGCCCCCCAGCGGGATCCTCAATCGCGTATTGATTGCGGTCCAGAACCCCGGCGCTCTCGCCAGGGGTACGTTGTCGATCGTGGATGCTTATTACGACGTCCGGCATAGCTTCAACGACAAAATTCCCTCCTTCAGCATGGCGGGGTATTCGGGCGCGGATCCTCTGACCATCCAAAATATGCCGGAAGAGCAGGCCGGCGCGGTTTACGGAGCGGGTGATGGCAGCTACGCCCTGCTGAATTACGCGCAGGAGAAGCAGACCACCACCGTGACCTTGCCGGGAGCGTCCTCCAGCGTTTTTATCTCGCGCGACCAGCGCTACGTTTTTGCCGCCAATCAGGCAGCGCACACGCTCACCATCCAAGACCGCAGTCAGCCCGCCAGCTATGGCTTGAATCTGCCCAACGTCTATCGTGTCTCCATCAACCCCAGTGGTTCGGCCGCCTTAGTGTTCGTGCAGGACAGCAACTTGGTCTACAGCATTTACAAGCTGCAGGCGAACCAGCATACACCCGCCAATGCAGTGGATTGCGAACCGCAAAACCTCCCTGTCTATTGCATCCTGCCGGTGCCCGGCACATTTGACCGCCCCACCAAGGCCGTCTTCTCCGCGGACGGCACCACGGCTTACATACTTAACTGCGGACCGGAGTGCGGCGGTGTCCAGGCCAGCGTCAGCTTCCTGCCGGTGGCAGGAATCATTATCCAGAGTGGCGCGCCGGTGCCTCCGGGGGCCCCGACAAATGTGACCGCCACGATTCCTATTCCCGGTGGGGTCACGGATGCCATCGGAAATGCGAATCTCCTGTACCTCGCCGGACAACAGTTGCAGCCTGATGGCTACTTCGCCGGCTTCCTTTCCATCCTCGATACCAACGCCAAGGCGGTCACGGGTATTTACTCCATCGCCGATGGAACGCATCTGAGGATGCTCTTCGCCGACGACAATACGCTCTGGATCGGCTCTCTGCTCTGCACCCAGGGCGAACGGTATCATCTGGGCGCCACCACCAACCTCGGCTGTCTCACCATGTTCAACACCTCGAGTAATTCGGTCACTATGATTGATTCTTACAAGGGTGACGCGACCGGCGTCGCCGCGGTGATCACTCTGCACAAGGTCTACACTGCCGAGGGTGGGCAGGTGTACATCTACAGCACGGTCGATGGCTCGTCGCTCGACAACTCGCAGGTGACCGTGGTCGGCACAGCTTACGATGTAGCCTACATGGACGCGCCGAGCGATGACGACAACACAATTTATTGAACTTTCCCCGGCATGGGCGACGTAACCGCGGTCGACGTTTTGGCGATCGCCGCCCACCGGGACGACGTGGAGCAGACCTGCGGGGGCACGCTTTTGCGCATGCATTCGCTGCAGCTGCGCACTGCTATTCTTGACCTCACGCAGGGTGAGGCCGGTACTCGCGGTTCAGCGGCAGAGCGGGCCAGCGAAGCCGAGGAGGCGGCAAGCATCCTTTGCGTCGCATGGCGGGGAGCGCTCGACATTCCCGACGGCCGGGTGGAAAATACCTGGGAGAACCGCATTAAGATCGTCCGCAGACTGCGCCAGCTGCGGCCCCGGGTAGTGATTCTGCCCTACTGGCAGGGGCGCCATCCTGACCACTACAACTCCTCGACTCTGGGATATGAAGCCTGCTTCCTTTCCGGCCTGGCAAGGATCGAGACCGGCGAGCCACCTTTCCGTCCCTTCAAAATCGTCTATGCGAGTCTGTATGCCGACGTGCGGCCCAGCTTTGTGGTCGACATCACGCCCTTTGTTGAGGAGCGTTTTCGCGCTTTGCTCGCCTATCGCTCGCAATACACCGATCAGCCTTCCGGCGGATCTCTGTTTGTGCCGCACGACGAGATCCGCGAGCGAACCTTCTCTCTGGCCCGGCACTACGGCCTGCTCGGGGGCGTTCGTTATGCGGAGCCCTTCGTGCAAAAGGAAGTTGGGTTGGTGGACGACCTGACCCTGGTGCCGGTGTCATCCATCTAGCGTCAGTCGAAAAACATTTCCATGAATGGTCCGCGGAACTGCAGTTCATTTCAATCTGCATCTGATCCCACTGAAAGCGCCCCTCCCCCGATTTGTCATCCCGAGAGGTTGTGACTTTTTTGATTTGTCGCGTTTTTTGACGCACTCCAACCATAATGTTTTTCGATCCTCACAAGACCGTCATCCTGACCGGAGCGAACCCGGATTTCCTGCCACGCTGCACTGGAGAGAACCGCGTGTGCGCCTTTCCGTGAAGAAAGGCGCATGAATTGTACCGAAGCCACCGAGTTCCACAGGAAATCCGGGGAAGCGTAGTGGAGGGAGTGCACCGTGAAAAGGCGGTGCTTTTCAGCGGGAGATAGACCCGCCCGGGAACTGGTTCGTTCCACCCGGTAACAACCGAAGCAGCGGTGGAGGCAACGAGGTCGCTGAAGCCTTCGGTGGAAAGGGTCGTTAAAGCGACTCGGTGAGTGTGCAGGCCGTAACAAGGATAAACGTTGAGCAGGCCTCGAAAAGCGCAATGCAGGAGCCGACCCGCCTCCCTCTTGGGGAAGGCCGCAGCTGTTGGGAGAGTACGAGCGAACAGCTTCCAGCAGTCCTGCCGGGGTAGTGACGACAGCATGCACACACAGGAAAGCAGACGCAACACGGGAAACCCCAGCGGTGATGCTGGAAGTGCGGGATCAACCGGCAACTCGCGAGAGCCCGGCCGGGCCGTATGGGGTGGCGGAGAGGCTCGTAGTACCGGGGAAGCCGGGTAATGCCGGTGGAGGGAAGGGGCCTCAGTTGGAAGGAAACGCAACAAGCGACGAAGGAAGAGAGATTGGCGATGAGCCTGATAACTCCAGCAAGTGTTCAGAAGTTGCAGACGGCGTTGCACGCAAAAGCGAAGGAATCGCCTAATTTTCGTTTTTATGTCCTGTATGACAAGGTGTACCGAAAAGACGTTCTGGGGACCGCCTACGTCTGTAGCAAAGCCAATGGCGGCGCGTCAGGGGTGGATCAGCAGACGTTCGAGGACATCGAAGCTTACGGGGAAGGACGATGGTTAGACGAACTGGCGCAGGAGCTGAAAGAACAAACGTATCAACCGTTAGCCGTTCGTCGGGTCTACATCCCCAAGGCGGACGGGAAGACGCAAAGGCCGTTAGGCATTCAGGCGATCCGCGATCGAGCGGTGCAGATGGCGGCAGTGTTGGTGCTCGAACCTATTTTCGAGGCTGACCTGCAACCGGAACAGTATGGCTATCGGCGTAACCGCAGCGCGTTGGACGCGGTAAAACAAGTCCACAAGCTGATCCAAGCTGGACATGGAGAGATTGTAGATGCGGATCTGAGC
>CAWIBI010000054.1:0-17503 GCA_963834205.1 uncultured Acidobacteriaceae bacterium
TGGGGACGGTCAACGCGAACTGCACACGAACCCAGTGAGCCTTTGGGATGGGCTGAGATCCGGCATCCTTTTCACCCACGTCGCGGGCAGAGCTTCCCAGTACTTAAGACACGGCGCGTAGCTGGCGTCGACACGCTAATTTTGCGTGGATTAGAGCACGGCTCTTTCAGTGTCGCGCGCGAGTGGACCGATTGGGCAGATCCCGATCCTTGTTCCGCGCTCGGCCTGCCCCCTCGGCGGTGGGATCTGGACTTACTCCTGGATTTAGCAAACTTGCTGGAGCAGCTTAACACCAGTCCTCAAGAGAGTTACCCCAAGGAGATTGACAAGTGAATCCATTTATATTAGAAGCAGACCAGTTATATACGTGGTCTGACACCTATGCGCCCCCAGTCGCGCAAACAGACTTCTATCGCCTTGCGTCGACGACGCCGACAGCTATTGCGCCACCTGCCGCCGCTCGATCGTCTTTTGCGGGGCTCCATCATCGAGCGCTACAAACCCTGCGGCAAGCCGGGATGCAAGTGCGCTCGCGGTCGTGGTCATGGCCCCAAGTACTACCTCTCAGTCAGTCACTATGGCCAGCGACCGCAGATGGATTACATCCCCCAGGATTATCAAAGTCAGGCGAGCGAGTGTCTCACCAACTACCAGCGTCTCCGCGAGATCTTGGACGAGGTCTGCGCCATCAATCACGAACTGCTATGCCGCCGCGAGGCGCTTTGAGCCATCTCCATGAGCCATGCTCCCGCCTCGCCCTCCGCTCCCTTCGATCGCAAACAAGGCGGCCTACTCCTGGCCAATATGCTCTCCGCCTGGCTCGACGGCGAACCCACGGGAGAAGCCACCGTGGAGGCTGTCCATGAACCCCAAGATCGCCGAACATCACCGCAGCCGATCCGCCTATGTCTACCTGCGCCAGTCGACGCCCGGCCAAGTGCTCCATCATCAGGAGAGCACGGAGCGCCAGTATGCGCTGCGCGAGAAGGCGGAGGAACTGGGTTGGAGCCAGGCTTCGATCCGCACCCTCGATGGGGATCTCGGCAAGTCGGGAACGCAGACGGCGGGACGGGAGGATTTCAAGACGTTAGTGGCCGATGTCTCGATGGGACAAGTGGGCGCTGTGTTGGCCCTGGAAGCCTCCCGGCTATCGCGCTCGGACTTGGACTGGCATCGACTGCTGGAGCTGTGTGCCCTCACTCAAACCCTGGTGATCGACGAGGATGGCTGCTACGATCCGGCCGATTTCAACGACGGACTTCTGTTGGGGTTGAAAAGACCTGGTTCATAAAGCACCTCTTGTTCAACTTTTTCGCAACATGAAGAAATCAGACTTTTTAATCTCTTCATTCCGATCTCGATCACTAGATCACTGCTCACCAACTTTGTCCCGCCGGCAAATATAACCTACATGCTGGCTGGTGAAGCGGCGCCCAAAGGCTGTTCGGCAACCTGCAGCATTGAGCCGATCGGCGATATCCGCATAGGTACATTGGCCAGCCATTTCGTGAATCTGTGCCACCGCGTTTGGCGGAGTCTTCAGGGACCCTTCGCCGGGTGCGGTGCGCTTGATGCAGGAGCGCGTCATCGTCCCCGAACGCCATCGAATCTGTATTTCAATCTGCCCGGCTTGGCTGACACCATCGAGTTGTACGGACTCAATTGCCAGACGTAGCAACTGTTTCCGTTCTTGATTCGTCGTGCTCGGGGACTTCCAAACCGTGGGCAGATTCTGCGATAACTCTTGGATCGTCTTACGTTCCTCGGGTGTGATGTGCCATTCGGCTTCTTGTTCGGCTTGGCTATAGGCTTGCTCTAGCCGGGCCACTCTCTCCAGCTTCTCATTCCACCGCCGTTCCAGTTCTGACGCCACCAAACGGTTGTCAGGATCAACAGCATCATATTGCCGTTGTGCCAGCCGCGCCTCATAGCGTGCTTGTTCCAGTTGCAGCTCCCGCTGCCGACGTTGGACCGCCAGATCATTTTCCAATTGCTCCAGAACCCTCAGCCCTATTTCCAAGCTCAGGGGGGAGACCGACTCCAAGAAAGCTTCCACCACTCCCGCATCCACCGGCCGCGAAGTCATACTCTGGCACAGCTTATCTCCATCTTCGTATCCGGATTGGCAAATATAGGCGGGAGATCGCTTCTCACTCGCAGCCCGGTTTTGTACACCCATCTTGCGCCCGCAGAGCCCACAGTAAACTATCCCCTGCAACAAGGCGCTTCCTTCCCGCGCTACACCGTGCATCCCCAGGCCGCGATTCCAGTTCTGGTACATTCGGTCGCAATTCTTCACGTACTCCTCCGAACTCAGATAGGCGGGGTGATGGGCCTCAATCTTCACTGGCCATTGTGCCATGGAAATTTGATGGGGGAGCACTTTACCCGTCTTGGCGGAGCGGCGCTCTCCGGAGTACTCCCACCGACCGAACACGTACACTCCCGCATAGGCTGGGTTATGAAGGATGCGGACCACGGCGCTCAGCGTGGGTGTCTTCCAGATCAGTGAGCCATATCCGTCCCGACTGGTCACGCGCGTGGGAAGGTCGAATCCCTCCCGTTTCAGATCGCGCACCACACTCCGCGCCACGCCGTGGCGGCGAAATGATTCGAACAAATAACCCAGTCGTTCCCGCACTTGAACGTCCGGATCTAGTTCCCAATTTCCATCCGCGCCACGCACGTAACCCACGGGCAGAGGAAACTGCAGCAGCCCTTTGCGGGCTTTGTTCCAACGTCCTTCGTACAACCGCGTGCGCAGTGTGAACAGTTCTGCTTCGGATAAAGTCCCTTTCACCCCGAGCAGCAACCGATCGTTCGGTTCCCGCGGATTGTAGATTGCACTTTCATCAGCAATGAGAGTACCGGTCAACCCGCAGATCTCAATCAGTCGATACCAGTCGCTGTTATTGCGAGCCAGTCGCGATGCTTCCAGCATCATGACGATTCCCACTTTGCCCAAGCCCACTTCCGTGACCAAACGCTGAAACCCGCTACGGTGCGCGGCGGTGCTGCCCGTACGGCCTTGATCCTCATCGATGACCTCCACGCGGCTCGTGGGCCAACCCAACTCCAGAGCCCGCTCCCGCAGATGATATTGCCGCTCCGTACTTTCCCGATTTTCGAGGACCTGCCAAGGAGTAGATTGCCGCACATAGACATAAGCTAGGCGCTCACAGTGCGTGTTTTGGATCTTCACTGCACTCATGGGATTCCTTCCGGAGAGCAAGAGGTTCGCACGTGGCGACAGGCTATGTTGACCCACACTGTCCGCGGCGAAAGCGGCTCGACCTCAAGGGCTGGAGAATTCTGCTGTGATCGCTGCGCGAGTAAGTTGGAAATCGGCTGAGCCTTCGATTGCATTGCGGCGGTTGGTCGGGAGTTCGATCCTGGTTTGGCAGACTCCTGCTTGGCACAACTATGGGGTGAACAATGCGCTGCGCGCACGCAGCGAAGTACGAGATGAGCGAAAAAACTGCAGTCCTCAAGCACAGCGAGAAGAAACTGCTGACGGCTCGCAACGTTGCTGAGTTTCGGTCCGTGACTGCCGGGGAAAGCAAGAAAGGCAGAT
The DNA here is from genome assembly GCA_963834205.1 of uncultured Acidobacteriaceae bacterium. Taxonomy (GTDB): domain Bacteria; phylum Acidobacteriota; class Terriglobia; order Terriglobales; family Acidobacteriaceae; genus PALSA-350. The sequence continues at coordinate 3,575 of CAWIBI010000054.1, forward strand.
TCCTGAGATGTGCCTTGGCGGGAAGTGGATGATACAGCCAGCACTGTCATCCCTTCGCGCGTTGCTGTTGCAGCTTCGGCAGAGTCCGCGAGACTTGGCGGCAACGCCGCCAAGGGTGCCCGTGGCCTGAGAAGGTCCAGCACCCTCGAGCATACGGCAGGACTCTGCACCCGAGAAAAGTCTTCCCAGATCACCGTCACCAGGTAGTTAATGACAAGCCGGGTGATCACGGCCGCGACCCCCCGCCTTTTTGCCGTTCTTCCCCACGGCTCAGGAATCGAACCAAATCCAGCAAGGCGGATGGTGAGAGAAGGGCTGCCGGACAACCAGAAGATGACTCGATTGCCGGGCTAGGAAGATTCGTCCAATTCCAAGGAAAGGCGCGCAACACCCCACTCCGGAGTCGGACCACTACCCAGGGTTCAGTTCGCCAGAAGACGCGACACAAGCGTCCGGACTGCCCGCAGCAGGAACTGCTTTCAGAAATAATCGTCACCGTACATCCGCAAAGTGCAACATACGGTGCTGTCTGTTCTTTGCTTAAAGGGGACCATGGCCAAGGCCGAGCTTCATTTTTTGCACACGCGCCTCCAGGGCGGTAAGCTCAACAAAGCCAAGAAGGGAGCGTTGCGCTTCCCTCTGCCGGTGGGGTTTCGCTTCGACGAGCAAAGCCGCATCATCCTGGATCCCGATGAAGAAGTGCAGGGTGCGGTGGCCTTGGTGTTTCGTCTGTTTCGCGAAACCGGCAGTGCCTTTGCGGTGGTACAACGTTTCGCCGAACGCGGATTACGCTTTCCGAAGCGGGCCTATGGTGGAGCCTGGGCGGGCCAGTTGATATGGGGTCGGCTTACCCACAGCCGTGTGCTGGGGATCCTCAAGAATCCTTCCTATGCGGGGATGTATGTGTTCGGTCGTTACCAATATCGGGTGCAGATCAGCGCCCAGGGCGAAGTTCGGAAACGGATGCAGGCGGTCGCTATGCCCGACTGGCGGGTTCGTTTGCCGGAGCACCACGAAGGATACATCACGCTGGAAGAGTTCTTAAAGAACAAGGAGCGCTTGGAAAAGAACCGCACCAATGGTGAAGAGACCGTGCTTAGCGGCCCGGCACGCGAAGGCGTGGCTTTGCTGCAAGGGCTGTTGCTCTGCGGTCGCTGCGGCCGAGCTATAACCGTTCGTTACACGACGGGCCACGGTGGCGTTTATCCCATGTATCTGTGCAACTGGTTGCATCGCGAAGGACTCGCCACCAAGGACTGCATGGGCTTCCGTTGTGATGTGCTGGATTGTGTCATCGTCGAGGAAGTATTAAACGCATTGCAGCCCGCCGAACTGGAGCTCGCCCTGGCAGCTTTGCAAGAGCTAGAAACCCGCGATCAGGCGATCCTGCGGCAATGGCAGATGCGACTGGAACGTGCGGAGTACGAAGCCGCGCTCGCCGAGCGCAGATATCAAGAGGTCGATCCGGCACAGCGTCTCGTAGCCAGTACCCTGGAGCGTCGCTGGAACGATGCGCTCCTTCAGTTGCAGGACCTCAAGAAGCAAGTCGCGGAAGTTCTGCGGCAAGAAGCTCGCGTGGCCACTCCCGAGCAGAAGAAGAAAGTGCTGGCTCTCGCCCGAGACTTGCCGCGTGTATGGCATGCTCCCACCACCCAGGCTAAGGACCGCAAGCGAATGTTGCGGTTGCTTATCAAGGACATCACCGTCGAAAAACCCCAGCCCAAGCAACTCTTGGTTCACATCCGCTGGCAGGGCGGTGCCTCGACCGACCGCTCCATCCAGCTTCCGCTGAACTTCGCCGACCGGGTGCGCTACCCTACCGCGGCGGTGGAACGAGTCCGCGAACTGGCTCAAGGTTTGCTCGATGTGCAGATTGCTGATCAGCTCAATCGAGAAGGTCTCAGCAGCGCCAGAGGTAAGCCGTATACCACGAGGATTGTCCAGTGGATCCGATGGCGCTATCAGATCCCGCCGGCAAAACTGAAGAAGCCCGAGGAGCTGACCGTTCAACAAGTCGCCCGACAGTTTGGAGTAGGCGACGGCGTGGTCTACTACTGGATCGAACACCGGTTACTCACTGCGCGTCGGCTCAACGAGGGAATGCCGTATTGGATTACACTCACCGCTGCTGAGGAACACAAGTTGCGCGATTGGGTGCACAACTCAAGCAGGATTTCCTCGGCATCCTGAATGGAATTGGAGGCAGGTGCATTATGAAGCCACCGTCGGAATGCCGAGTGGGCGCTTGCCACCGTTTGCCTTCGGTATCTCCACGAGCCGCACCGGTGGTGGAAAGTACGAGCCCGACGACATCCGATTCCAGACCTTATAGAGATTGCTCTTCAGATCCTTTTCGAATGTAGCCAAGGACTCGCCATCCACCCCAGCAGCACCTCGGTTTGCCTTTACCCGCTTGTACGCTTCCCAAACGAGTTGCTTCGGAATTACATACGGCTTTGCCTCAGGCATAGGCTCCTCCCATTGCTGGTTGACTCACACCCTCGGCCAGATCGCCGGGCCCCCTCGCTCCACCCGCATTACCAGGCTTCTTCGCTACGACGAGCCCGTCCGCCCCTTCGCCTCGCATCGGTACGCTCATCCTTGTGGGTCCTCCACTTGGATTTCTCCCTTTCCATCGAGGCGATAGGTTCCCATGTTCCGCACAAGTCCCTGTACTGGGCTCACGCCGTCTTCATGCCGGTCACCACTCGGCCAGTCAGCAGGCACCTTCCGAGCCTTATCCCGGACCAACAACAGGAGCCCGGTTTCGATGACGTCCCTACGCTTTCGACACGTCGTCAACGGTTCACTCACGTTCGTCTTCCCAGCACTCACCTGACGAGTTTGTCTCGCCTTTTCCGAAACGCTCACGACCCCGGCCATTGGACCGGCGCCGCTTTCGGCGGTTTGGACCCAAGCCCTGCAGCTCGAGTCCGAGGGGCCCACCCTCATGTCTTGTGCAGCAAAGCTACTTCGAGTCGTCCGCTATTACATTGCGTACTCCTCTCCGCGCCGTCATGGCGCACTGTCGTCCGCAAAACGCACCACGATAACGTCGCCGTGCGCCCGCTTCTGACGCCACGCTTGGACCCACAAGTCGAACACGTAATGGAGATAAACGTTGGCCAACAGCGGCGAAGCACTGCCGCCCTGGGGCGTCCCTTCTTCCACTCGTATTCGTTTCCCATCCTCCAGCACGCCTGCGTTGAGCCATTTCTGGATCAGTCGCACGACGCGCCGGTCCGCCATCCGGTGCTCGACGAACTTCACCAGCCATTCGTGCGAAAGCGCATCGAAAAAGCCGCGAATGTCCAAATCCAGCACCCAGTTCACCTTCTTCGTCAGCAGTCCGGTGTAGAGCGCATCCAGCGCGTTATGCTGGCTTCGCCCCGGTCGGAATCCGTACGAAAAGTCGAGGAAATCCGTTTGCCGGGTAGGGCGGTGGCGCGGACCGGGCTTCGAATGATGCCGACGTTTCCACCGCTCCCCCTAAAATCCCGTACGGCGGGTTTTCCCCAGTACGGTTTCAAGGCCGGTATTTCAGGCGGGCCTTCCTGTCGACCACCAGTTCTTGATGTCGCGCAGTTTGCATCCGCCCTTCGTGCACCTCGCTGCCTGTACCACCGAATCCTCGCTCTGAGTCGAGGGGTGCGGTGCGCTGGTGTACCACCGTTCAAGCGGCTAGTGCCGCTTTACCCCAGGGGTCCTCGCTCCAGTCCGGGTTATGCTGTCCCGGTCCATCATCGCTTAATCGACCCCATGCGCCCCACTCACCGGCACAGCGCGACTTCGCCGCACAGCGGTTTATACGCGCTGCCCTCGCTGTGTCCTTTAGGACCTAGGCGACCCGCGAGTGGTTCCGAGCTTTCACTGACCGTTCTTTATCGGCATGTCGTCCTCCGAGACCCCGGGAAGTCCATCGGTTGCATATACCCAGTTCCTTCACCGACGACGCTGGCCTTCAACCATTCTACGAAGGTTTCGGCACTTCCGAGTCTCCCCACCCTCCGCTTCCCGTGGGGTGAACGATTTCGGGGCTTCACTACGGTTGGCTTTCGCTTACGACCTGTCGATTTGTTTGCCCTCCTGTCGGAGCGGACTCGGCTTACGCCTTGCCCACGAGGACTTTTACTCCCGGGCTTTCGACGGATTAGTCACCCGCACCGTCGCCGGGTATAGCTACAGGGACAACTGGGCGAGTTTCCCTGGCGGATCTTTCATCCGCAAGAACGGCAGCTGGCTTCGCTGCAACGTAGATAGCGTTCAACACTTCGACGGTTGCGCGCTGGACGATTTTGTCTTCCAGCACCGGAACTCCGAGCGGTCTCTTCCGCCCGTCGTTCTTGTCGATATACGCCCGACGCACCGGTTTCGCTCGGTACGCTCCTCGCTTCAGCCTATGGGAAAGATCCTGGAGATTGTCCTCGAGGGTCTCGCCGTAGTGCCGCCACGTCTCTCCATCCACCCCGGGCGCGGCTTCCTTCTTCAAGCTGAAGTAGGCCTTGCGCAGTGTTTCCGGGTTGTAGATGTGGTGCAGCAGCGCGGTGAACCGCAACTTCTTATCCTTACTTGCTGCTTGACGTACCCCCTCCAGCGCACTGAGCGCGTCTTCCCGGCTCGGTGTCCGGGACGCGTTTTGCTGGGGCAGGTTCCCTTTGGCCAGGCCTCTTCCCTCCATCCCCTCCGCTACCGGTTGCCCGGCGTTGTTCGGGAACTTCTCCGGTACAGTAGGTCTGTCCGACTTCCCAGGTCCGTTCGTCATCGGCGTACGTCCTTAGACTTCCCGATGCGTCCCAAGGCAACTGCAGCCCTGGGCGAACCTGGGATCTCCCGGTTCCCGCGCGAGGTGCTTCCGTACGTGCACGGGGTCTGTGACCGCGCGGGACTCCATTGCACCTCGCGATATCGGTGCACCGGATGGGGCCTCCCGCTTTCTCCTACAGCGTCGGCGTCCCGGAGTGTTCTTCTTACGCGGCTGTATACCCGGCCCGCACGTTCCCCTGTCAACGCTTCGACGCCGCCCTCGCGAGCGGCTCCGCATGACTCAGGGCCGATGTGGGTCGCTACTTCACATTCGTACGACTCTTTCATTCACTACACCTCGCCGGTTTAACCGGCGCACAGGAGAAATAATTATGGCAACCGCAACGGTGGTTCACACTGATGAGGAGATTCAACAGAGTGTTTTGGCTGAATTGAAGTGGGACGCCAAACTTCAGCCAAACGAGATCGGCATTTCGGTAAAAGACGGCGTCGTCACCTTAACGGGATGGGTGGATTCATTTTTGAAGAAGTGGAGCGCGGAAGACGCTGCTCTCAAGGTGAGCGGGGTCAAGGCGGTAGCCAATGACATTGAGGTCAAGCTGTCGTCCGAGCGCACCGACGCCGAGATCGCTGCCGCCGCTCTCCAGGCCTTGGAGTGGGACGCGTTCGTGCCATCTGACAAAGTTCAGGTAACCGTCTCCAAAGGCTGGGTCACCCTCAAGGGTGGGGTCGAGTGGCAGTATCAGAAGGAGGATGCCGAACAGGTGGTGCGCCGACTCGCAGGAGTCAAAGGAGTAAGCAACCTGATTACGGTCAAGCCCCGTGCCACTCCTTCGGATCTTAAGAAGAAAATCGAGGACGCGCTGGTCCGCAACGCCCAACTGGACGCCAATCGAATCAGTATAGAGGTACAAGGCACCAAAGCCATTTTGAGAGGCACGGTTCGCGCTTGGGCCGAGAAAGAAGAGGCTGAGCGAGTTGCGTGGTCGGCGCCAGGAATCATTTCCGTGGAAAACCGGATAGCCGTCGAGATCTAGGAAACCTGCGGTCGAGGATGCGGCGGGCTCGGCCGCCGGCTGTCGTTTCGAGTGACGGAGGTTTCTACCGCTAAGGTCGTAGGTGACGCTCTTACCCGCAGCAGATACGGTCCTACGTCGCCTCTTGAAGTCTAGGTTCACTCTCCTGAGGAATTGTTTTGCGTTGCACGCGATTGCTAGCATTCTAAGGGAAGACCTGGAACCTGCCACGACAGACTGTTTCTTGTTGTGAGCCGCGGTTTGGGCAAAGCGGCGTAATTTAATTTTATCGCCTTGAAACGGCCAACACGCGCTGGAAGGAAGGTCGGGCGACTACAAATAAAGGAGACACATATGCGAGTCGTGCCTAAAGAAACGTTTCGCTTGGTAGCAGGAGTCCTGGCAGTATTTATGTTGCCTCTGTTTTCACCGCTTCCTGTGTCTGCAGCCTCGCGCACAGAGGAAAATCCTGAGGTCACGCGCCTTCTCGCAGAGGCGAGGGACGAAGCAGCAGCCTTGTCCAAGGATGCAGATGAAATGGAAGCGCTAACCCACTCTGATGTGAGCTGGCAAAGTCACGCCTCCATGCTGGAGAATATTAAAGACCACATCAACAGTCTAGCGCGGACGATTGACAAGCTTAATGCAATGCGCGATTCAGCCTCTGACTGGCAGCGGCAGGCGATCGACCGTTCGATTCCTCTTATGAGAGACCTGGCCGCCAATACCACAGCCGCTATCAATCACTTGAACGAGAACAAGCTTCGCCCGACCTCGGGAAACTATACCGAGTATCTAAAAGAAAATGCTGAGACCGCTCACCAACTGTCGGATATGATCTCGGGCTTCGTGCGCTACGGAGAGACCCGGGAAAAGCTGGATAAGTTGGAGCAGAGGCTTGAGGTTGCCAGCAGGTAAGAGTCGTTGTACCCGTTGCCTGCGCCCCGCAAAGGTCGGGCGGCCCCCAGCCTGCCCGGCCTGCCTTCTCGTATCCCGCTGTACTCCGTAAGCATCATGTGGTCCCTGTTTGGGTGTCGCTAATGCTGCGCAGTGACGCAGCCGATGCGATTTTCCTGCTCCCTCTCAGGTCGTATATGGATTTCGGCCGCAGGATGGACGAATCTCTAACTGAACTATCCAAGTTATAGCTCATTCTCCTACCGAATTGTTATCGACATCGTTGAGTCGTTAGGATCCAACCCATGTATGCGGGTGCATACGGTAAGCAAAACCGAGGCAAGAGCAATCGAAAGGATTTTATGAAAGACACAATATATATACTGGCTTTTGTAGTTAGTGTTTCGCTGGCTTCGTGCCTCAGTCTAACATCATGCTCTTCGAGGTCGTCCAACACCGCTTCGCAAGCCACGACGCCAGTTCAAGCCGCCGCGCCACAATCGCAAGCTCAGCCTGACGTCAATACGCAGAAGAAGGAAGCCGAGCAGCAGGCGCGGCCTGAGATCGAGAAACAACGCCAGCAGGCGCAGCAAGAGGCAGAAAAGAATGTGGATAAAGAGGCGATCGCCGCCATTGAAGAAACGAACAAAGCGGTCAGCGCCATCGCTGCGAACAAACTTGACGAAGCCCGCGCTGCTATCGAGCGTGCAACTGGCAAGATTAGCGTTCTGGTAGCGCGCAATCCGACAACGGCTCTCATTCCGGTTGGGGTGCAGGTCGAGGTAATCGACGCCGCGCCGCAAGACAGCAAGGCCATTCTGCAACTCGCGCAAGATGCGTCAAAAGCAGTCGAAGCGAAAGATTATCCGGCGGCGCGCGTCTTGCTCTACGGCTTGACCAGCGAAATTCGCGTCCGTACTTACAACCTGCCACTGGCTACTTATCCACTGGCTCTGACGGAAGCCGCACGTTTGCTCGACCAACAAAAGACTCAAGATGCCAATACAGTTCTGCTTACCGCTCTCAATACTCTGGCGATCGTCGATCGCGTCACTCCGTTGCCGCTGGTTCTCGCACGAGCGGCGATCGATCAAGCTCGCGAACAGAGCCAGAAGGACAAGGCCGCGGCGCAAACGCTGCTGGAAACCTCCAAGAAGCAACTCGAGCGCTCAAAGGAGCTGGGATACGCCGGCCGAGATCCAGAATACACAGCCTTGAATTCCGACATTTCGAACCTGGAAAAGCAATTAAATGGCCGTGAAGATGCGACATCGGTCTTCGCCAAGCTCGAAGACAGATTTTCAGCGTTCTTGAAGCGGCAGTCGGACCGGGAGCGGCGTTGAAGCGATGGGGGCAAGTCAATCCTCGCACGGCCATGCGGATCTTGTTCCCAATGGACAAGGAGAATGTCTCAAAAGAGTCCATGATGAAGGCGCGCCAGCGAAGCTCCGCTGTTCTCGGGGCTCGCGATGAAGAGAGTAGACAAACTGGCGCGGGATTATCTTGTCGATCATGGCAGTGAATTTCGGTTGAAGGATTTCGATCCCGCGGATACGGGGCAATTTCGGTCAAAGGAGCAAGCCGGCGCAGCTTTGCAAGAAGGTATCTCGCGCCTCGTTGGCCTGCAGGACAAACTGTACGCACAGGACTGCTGGGCAGTTTTACTTATTTTCCAGGGGATGGACGCGGCGGGAAAAGATAGCGCCATCAAGCACGTGATGTCGGGTGCGGATCCCCAAGGGTGTCAGGTTTATTCCTTCAAACAGCCTACTGGAGAAGAGAGAAATCATGATTACTTGTGGCGAACCACGCGCCGGCTGCCGGAGCGGCGGCGAATTGGAATTCTTAATCGCTCGTATTACGAAGAAGTACTGATCGTGCGCGTCCATCCCGATTTGCTGAAAAACGAAAAGCTTCCTCCGGCTCTGATCAGCAAAAGTATCTGGCAAGAACGATTCGAAGACATTTGTACGTTTGAACGTTATCTGAGCCGCAACGGCATTCTGGTCCGCAAATTCTTTCTGAATCTTTCCAAGGAGGAACAGGCAAAACGATTTATCGCTCGGCTGGAAGAACCTCGAAAGAACTGGAAGTTTTCCACGGCAGACATTCAGGAGCGCAAGTACTGGGATGCATACATGGAAGCCTATGAGGATATGATTCGCCACACCGCCACGCCTTGGGCTCCGTGGTATGCGGTGCCGGCAGACCACAAATGGTTCAGTCGGCTTGTCGTAGCCTCCGCCGTGGTCGAGGCCCTCGAAGCATTGAACCTGAGCTATCCGAAGTTGGACGCGAATAGAAGTAGGGAAGTGGCTCGCGCCCGGAAGCTCCTCCAGCAAGAGCTTCACCGCTACTAAGCCACGAAAATAGAGGATATTCTTCTACCGTTTCTAGCGCTAAAGTCGTACCAGAATCTCTCACTCGCGCGTGACCTGATCGTCCCCCTCATTTCGGAATTTCTCTTCGTCCTCACGCTCAATTGAATTTGAGTATTCAGGACCGATAGCCTCCAGAGGCCAGGAGGTTTCAAGTGACCCATGAGCCGCTGTGCGCACGAGTGTTGAGGAACTGGAACCGCGGATGTCTCGGAATCCTTTTCTTATGTCTTTTCACCACTTATGTCCACTCCCAAACACCGGTCTCCACCGCAGATAAGAATCCGCTCCTCGCAACTGCTGACAAACCTCCTGGACAAATCAACGCTGTCCTCGCCGCAAGTCTAGCCGGCGCTCCTGGAATTGCCGCCACGCAGGAACAGCCCCCCACTGACAATTCGTCTGCAGACAATCCTCCCGCCCGAGCGGCCCGGATCAGTTATTTAAAGGGCAAGGTTTCCTTTTTGCGTGCGGGTCTCACTGAATGGAGCGAAGCCGCGCTCAACTTTACGGTGACCACCGGCGATCGGATGTACACCGATAAGGGCTCGTGGGCCGAACTCGAGGTGGGACCGTACACCGTTCGCATGTCGAACAACACGGACCTGACGGTGACAAATCTGAACGATCAAATCATGCAGCTCGGGCTGAACCAAGGCTCGTTGCGCATCAGTGTCTATCAGCTACCCAGCGGTAACACGGTCGAAGTGGATACGCCGAACGGAGCTCTTACTCTTCAGAGACCGGGTAACTATAGGGTTGACGTTGATCCCAGCGGTTCCTATACGTTCCTTACCGTGAACAGCGGCGAGCGTGGAAGTAACGGGCGGCGGCGTTTCTGCAACGATTGAATCCGGACAAGCGGCGAAGTTGACCGGACACGATACCGTCAACGTCGAATCCATGCCGGTGCCGCCTCCAGACGATTTCGATCAAATGGTGTGAAGAGCGCGACCACCGGCTCCAGTCTTCGAAGTCCCGTCAATATGTGAGTCCGGCGTTGCCTGGCTATGACGATCTCGACGAATATGGTCACTGGGACGATGTGGCCGACTACGGACCGATTTGGTATCCCACGGTTGCTGTAGGTTGGATTCCCTTTCACTTCGGGCGCTGGGCGTGGATTGGTCCGTGGGGCTGGACTTGGGTCGAAGACGAACCGTGGGGATTTTGTACTTTCCATTACGGCCGATGGGTACACATTGGAGTCGCCTGGGGATGGCTGCCTGGGCCCATCGTTCCGCTACCAGTTTTTGCGCCAGCTATGGTGGCGTTCCTGGGAGGCCCGGGCTTCGCAGTCGGAATAAACGTGAACCTCGTAGGTTGGTTTCCGCTGGGACCGGGCGAGCCATTCTTTCCCTGGTACCACTATGGGGGCGACTACTTGCGCGTGGTCAACATCACCAACATACGCAATGTGACCAACATCACGAACATAACCAACATTACAAATATCAATAATGTTCATTATGCATATAAAACCATTGCGACCACGGCAGTGCCGAAAAATGCTTTTAGCAATGGGGAGCCTGTGGCAAAACAGGCCGTGCGCATTCCGCCTGAGCAGCTTGCCAAGGCGCAAGTCTCCCCGCACCCGGCGGTCAACCCGACAGCCCGAGCTGCTGCGCCCGGAAAGCCTGTAAAGGCTCCTCCGGTTCGGAGCCATCCACTGGCTGCTGCAGCCAGACCGCCTTCATCTGCGGGCCGGAGCACCACTGCTGAAAACCGGCCGGTTTCGCCCGGAACCGGAGCGTTCCTGCCGCAGGCCGGGGGGCTTCTGCGGAAAGCACGCGACCGGGCAATATGGAGTCGCCGCGGCCAACTCGTTCGCGATTGATCACTCGAGCTACGCCGCCGCCAGCGCCGTGCCCTTTTCAGAAGAGCGCGCGGCGATGGCGGAACACCCCGGCCGGCCACTTGAGCCAGTACAAAGGGAGAACCTTCGAATGGGAAGACCCATTGGACCAATGATGGACCGGGAATTTCCGCCGCATATAGTGCCCCTGCGTCCCGCGCCCCCGGTTCACAGGAGGCCATAAGGTGAGCCGCGGCGCTTGCCTGAGTTTTCAACTTTGAATTGCAGAAGGAAGAATACGTAATGCAACCTGAATGTACGCACTTGAACGAAATCAAAATCACTAAGACAACCAAACATGTTTGTGAAGACTGCGTCAACATTGGCGACACCTGGATTCACTTACGGCTATGCCTGACCTGCGGGCATGTCGGATGCTGCGATTCGTCGAAGAACCGGCATGCAAGAAAACATTATCACCGCGTAGAGCATCCACTTATACGTTCCAATGAACCGGGCGAGCGCTGGATTTGGTATTACGCCGATGACATCGCGGCAGGTGAGTTACCGGCCTAGATGAGAGCTTGGCTCGGCTTTGACGCGAGACTTTCTTCTAAGGAGGTTGCATGTTAGAAGTCACGACAGTCCGTACTACAACCCTGCCGAACGGCGAGGCAATTCCCGTGCTTGGGCAGGGGACGTGGGGCATGGCGGAAAGAAAACATCCTCGCGAACAGGAGATTCAGGCGCTGCGAGTCGGCCTCGATCTCGGCATGACACTCATCGACACCGCAGAGATGTATGCCAACGGCGGCGCCGAGAAGCTAGTGGGAGAGGCCATTGCCGGCCGTCGCGAGCAGGTCTTTCTAGTCAGCAAGGTGTTGCCGCACAATGCCAGCCGAACAGGAACCGTGAACGCCTGCGAGCGCAGCTTGCGACGTCTCAATACAGATCGCCTTGATCTCTATCTCCTGCACTGGCGTGAGCAGATCCCGCTGGAACAGACGATCGGCGCATTCGAGGCTCTGCTGCGTGAGGGCAAGATCCGCTATTGGGGAGTAAGCAACTTTGATCTTTCGGACATGATCGAACTTGAAAGTCTTCCGGGCGGGAACGCCGTCGCAACGCGACCAGGTGCTATACAACCTTCAGCGCCGGGGCATCGAGTACGATCTCTTGCCCTGGTGTCAGCAGCACCACATTCCGGTCATGGCCTATTCGCCAATCGAGCAGGGTCGAATGCTTGACCACCCTACCTTGCGAGAGATAGCGGAGCGTCATGGGGCAACGCCATCGCAGGTGGCTCTGGCCTGGGTGCTCCGTCAAGACAGGGTTGTGGCAATCCCGAGGGCAGGAGTTGCGGAACACGTTCGGCAAAACCGCGGCGCGCTTGATATTCGTCTCACCAGCCAAGATCTGGCAGTGCTCGATCGGGACTTTCCGCCACCGTCCGGGCCGCAACCACTCGAGATGCTCTAAGCCGATTGCGTGGGATGGTGACCTCTATCGTTGGAACGATCGGAAAAGGATTTATGCCATGACCAGCACGATTCATGCTGCGCGCGATCTCTCGATCGGATGGAGGTGCGCCTCCTGCGGAGAACTCATCACAGACATCGAGGTTGGCTGGGTGGAGTGGCTTGCGGGAGCGGATGAGTACGGCACAACTCGCCTCAAAGGCCTGCGGCTGGTCCACAATCTCTGCCGGTACGATGATCGGCGCGAATTCCGAAAAGATCAGAGCCTGGTGGAAGGTTTGCCGCTCGCGAGATTCGTCGGCCCGGACGGCCTTATGCTGTTCTTGTCTTTAATCGCGGAAGGCGAGATGCCTCGGACCGAGCTTATCGAACTTGTGAAAAGATTGCACATCCCGGGATATGAATTGACTCGCGAGCTTTTCGCAGATGCAATTCACGGAGGGGCGGTCGCGCCTCTCATCGGCGAGGGCTTTTATATGCAATCGGAAATCCGCGAAGTCCTCACCTGGGCCGTGAAGGCATTTGGCCCACCCGAACAATCGCTTTGATGGTCCTGCGTTGCCGATCGGGAAAAGCTCAATCTGCTACAGGTTTCAAGTATTGATTCAGGCATCTCCGCATTCCACGCACTCCACAACTCTTCTACTGCTAAAGGCTTAGTCCTTTCTTCAACTCAGAGCGCAGTCCCTCCTAGATGTCCCTTCGGAAGTTCCGTTTAACCTCACGTGTAATTGTCAGCGGATCGCTCGGCCGCTAGGATTTGCCCTAAGAGCTACCGACCTGAACTGGCACGCCAAAAGTGGATCTTGCATCGGGTGGTCGACCGGCAGTCTCTTACAAAGTGGCCAGTCGGGCCATTGTCAGTCGGGCAGGAATACCGAAAGGAGACTCTATGAAGCTTCAAATCCGTTTTCTGCTGTCTATCGCCATCTTGCTGGTCTTGACCAGCGTTGCTTTTTCTCGCGAAATCAAAGTCGACTATGATCACCATGCAAATTTCTCGCAATACAAAACCTATTCGTGGGGCAAGGTTGAAACACAGAACCCTCTATGGGACGATCGCATCAAGGAGGCGGTAGACCGGGAGTTGGCGAAAAAAGGCTGGACCGAGGTTGCCTCGGGCGGAGACGTAACCGTTATGGCGATCGGCACTACCCACGATCAGCCCACACTACAAACCTTCTACGACGGATTTCCCGGCTGGCGATGGGGAGGGTTTGGCGAGGCGACCACTTGGGTCGAACACTATGAGGTCGGCACACTCATCATCGACATGTTCGATTCCAGAGACAAGAAACTGATTTGGCGAGGATCGGCAAGCGATACCCTTCCCGACAAGCCGGATAAGGCCATCAAGGATCTGCGAAAAATCCGTGGAGAAGATGTTTGAACATTTTCCACCTTCCACGTAACGAGTAAGACAGTCGCGACGGGCCGGACAAGGCACCGGTAATGAAAAACCCAGGAGTTGTAAGATGAGCAAAATTATTGGCATTGATCTCGGCACGACGAATTCGGTGGTCGCGGCCATAGAAGGCGGCGAACCCAAAGTCATTCCCAATGAGGAAGGTGGGCGGACTACGCCTTCAGTGGTCGCTTTC
>CAWIBI010000055.1:0-69519 GCA_963834205.1 uncultured Acidobacteriaceae bacterium
GCTCGCAGATGCTGTCTACCAACAATATCTTTCCACCGGAGATAGTCAATTTGCCCTTCATTTCCTGCCTGCTCTCAAAGCGAATCATGAAGCCTGGGAACAAAGCCACCAGGATCCGAATGGACTCTTCTGGCAAATAGACGACCGGGACGGAATGGAAGACAGTATCGGTGGGGACGGTTATCGTCCCACCATGAACAGCTATATGTATGGCGATGCGCTTGCTATTTCGCGCATCGCGGAATTAGCAGGCGATACGGAGACGGCGGCCGAATACACCCGGAAAGCGACGGATCTTCAGCATCTGATCGAAAGCCGGCTATGGAATCCGAATGCGAATTTCTACGAAACCGTGCCGCGGTTCGCAGAATCCGGCTGGGTGAACGTGCGGGAATTGATCGGTTATGTTCCCTGGTATTTTTATCTGCCCCCAACCGCCCATGACATCGCGTGGAGTCAATTATTCGACCCCAATGGTTTTGCCGGACGCTACGGCCCCACGACGGCAGAACGCAGGAGCCCGCGATTCAGGTTCACTTTCCCGCATGAATGCCTATGGAACGGCCCGTCCTGGCCATTCGCAACTACACAGACGCTGGTGGCTATGGCCAACCTGCTGAATGGCCGGGAACAGAATGTCGTCACCTCCGGCGATTATTTCCGGCTGTTGGAGACCTACACGCAGTCCCAGCATATCCGCCTTCGGAGTGGGCGCGTGGTGCCGTGGATTGACGAGGATCTTGACCCCGATACAGGAGAATGGATTGCGCGAAACATTCTTGAAGCCAAGCATCAGCCGCCGCCGAATCGCGGCCGCTACTATAACCATTCCGGATACGCCGATTTAGTTATTACAGGCTTGATCGGGCTTAGGCCTGAGAGCGGAAGTTCCTTTACCGTCCACCCACTGCTCCCTTCCGCCAAGTGGTCTTACTTTGCTGTGGACGGGGTGCCTTATCACGGTCATCTGCTGACCATTCTGTATGACCAGGATGGCCACCGCTATGGTCAGGGTGCGGGGATGGTGGTCCTATGCGATGGCAGGATGGTTGCTCATTCTAAAGATCTGGAACCGCTGCATGTCACCATGCCCGCTAACAAATGATGGAGGTCGCTGGTATTTGCGCTTGCGGTCCGCTGCCGGATGATTGCTGTCCAGACTGTTCCTAACACGACTCAGGAGGAGATATGGTTACTCGAAGGGTTGCACTTTCATTATTCGGAGCAGCAGGGTTGTGCGCCATGGCTACGCGGCGGGGGTTCGCCGCCGACGGCACGGCTGAGCAGGCTGCAGCAGGGTGGCAGAAGTTTCCAGAAAACCCTGTTCTCGGCCGCCAGTACGGAACCTGCTTTGACATTGCCGTGATCTACGAAGATGCAAAGTTTCGCATGTGGCTTTCGTGGCGGCCGAAGAAATCGATCGCGTTGTCGGAGAGTGCGGATGGCATCCACTGGTCTGCTCCGGAGATCGTGCTTGGACCAAATTTGGAATCTGGGTGGGAAGATGATATCAACCGGCCGGCGGTCGTCCATCGCGAAGATGGATACCACATGTGGTACACCGGACAGACGTCGAGCAAGGCTCTCACCGCAGAAGGACATGAAGACGGCCATTCCGCAATCGGCTACGCCACTAGTCACGACGGCAAGACATGGGTGCGGCAATCAAGAACTCCGGTGATTGCTCCGGCATTGCCCTGGGAGGGCGTCGCCGTCATGTGTCCGGATGTACATTGGGATAAGAAAGGCAAGCGATGGCGTATGTGGTACTCCGGGGGGGCGCAGTATGAACCGAATGCCATTGGCCATGCGGTGAGCAGGGACGGTCTGCACTGGGAGAAAGATGAACTCAACCCCGTCCTGCGTCCCGATCCAACGCATGCGTGGGAACAGCAGCGTGTGGCCGGTGTTCAGGTGATTCCTCAAGGGGAATGGTTCTATGCACTGTACATCGGCTACCGCGACATAGATCATGCCCAGATCGGGTTAGCGCGATCAAAGGACGGACGGCGTGACTGGCAGCGTTGTCCGCAAAATCCGATCATCCGCGCGTCTGGCAATGGATTTGATGCCGATGCCTGCTACAAGCCATACGCCGTTTATGCCGAGGGAAGGTGGATGCTCTGGTATAACGGCCGGAATGAGCATCTGGAGCAGATCGGGCTGGCAACGAATCAACGCCGCGACTTGGGATTCAGTGGATGATTGCTGTTAGAGGAAGTAGCTCGTGTTCAGGCTTATCATAGGAAGGATGATCTGCCGTCTGTCAGGCTGCATTTATCTGGTGATTGCTTCTCTTCCGATCTTTTGTGTCCAACAGCTTCCTGGGCAGACAAGCCTGAAGAAGGATCACATAGCCCAGGTTGCGGAGCAGGCAAAGGCTTACCTGCAAAATGGAAAGCCCGACCTTGCCATCGTGGAGTACCAGAAGATCATCGCGCTCGAACCAGGAAACGTCGACGCCCAGGCTAACATCGGCGTCGCCTATTACATGGAACAAGCGTTTCCAGAGGCAGCCCAGCATCTTGGCCTTGCATTGAGCCAGAAACCCGACCTCTGGAACATTGCGGCACTGCTTGGAATGAGCGAGAAGCAGTTAGGCCAGAACGCGGAGGCGCAAGCTCATCTCGAACAGGCGTTCGCTCATGTCGAGGAGAAGGATCTGCATACGGCGGTCGGCAAGCAATTGTTCGTGCTGTACATTCAGGCCGGCAAACTAATTCAAGCGGCTGACGTCGCCGGCCAGTTGCAGCAGGCGAATCCTTCAGACGTGGACATTCTCTATGCTGCGCATCAGGTCTACTCTGAGCTGGCCGGCACAACTCTCTATTCCATTGTGCTGCTGGAGCCAGATTCAGCCCGAATGTATCAATCAAAAGGCGACCAACTAGCGCAGCTGGGAAGTACCGCGGGTGCCATCGCTGCCTACCGGCAAGCTCTGCAACGCGATCCGCACCTGCCTGGGGCCCATTACCAATTGGCCGAGATCATGAGCGTTTCCACTTCGGCGGCGGAGCGGGCAGAGGCTGAGGCAGAATACAAGGCCGCCTTAAGTGACAATCATCTTGATGAAAAAGCTGAATGCGGATTGGCCGCTTTAGCGCTTCAACGATCAGATTTCCAAATGGCTTCGCAAACCTATGCGCAGGCGGTTCGCCTGCAACCTGACGATCCGGCCGCAAACGAAGGATTGGGCAGAGCCCTGATGTCCCTCGATCAATTGAAGGAGGCCAAGCCCTACCTTGAGCATGCGGTGGCGCTCGACCCAACCCGAGGCAGTGCGCATTATCGTCTGAGCCTGCTCGACCGCAGACTGGGAGATTCTGCGGCTGCGAAACAGGAGATGGAGGAGTTTGTCAGGTTAAGGGAAGGCCAGGAGAAGATCGAGCAGACACTGAAAGATATGCACGTTCAGCTGGTTACTCAGATTCAGAGAGATCGCAATGTCGAAGCTTCCGAAGACATGGCTCCAAAATAGAAGCTGTAGGGTCAGACCGGTCCCTTATGTGCCTTCGCCGCAGCTGCGGTTTTCTTCCGGTTCAGCACGTTGAGAGCGGGCACAACTGTTCTCCCTCGTGCCTGCCGGCTTTTACCCTAAGGTGGAGGGTTGCCGCTGCTGCGCTCGCTGGCGCGGATCACGCGAATGTCGTGGTCAGTGAACCTGGTGTGCGTTTGTGGGGCCTCATATTTAGGCATATGGCAGGAGGCGCAATCGTTCGTTCCCACCTTACATACATTGATCTGCGTGGTGTGTGAAGGTGATGGTGGCTTGGCCGAATGGCACACGAGGCACTTGGAGTCGTAAGCGATAGGATCGCGGACCAGAGGCTGATGGGGATCGTGGCAGGCTATACAGGTGATGCGAGCGTCAGCACTTTCTTTCCAGCAGCGGCTTTTTTCCAGGCGGTAAGGCTGAAACCGTAGGCTCATGTTCCCAATGTAGGTCGGCATCTCCACCGCTACATCGGACCAGGTACGATGGCAAGCCCCACAAAAGTCGATCGAGTCGGCAGCAGAGAGCCGGGCAGGATTGATGATCGAAGAGTGCTCATAATCACGAGCTTTCATCGCCGCCACGTGCTTAGCTCCCGGTCCATGGCAGGCTTCGCAGGTGACACCCGGCGTAGCCTTCTCTGGTTCAAACGCTCGCGATGTAACAGCCGCGGTGGTGTGACAAGAAAAACAATGACGTACCGGACCGTCGTCCGATTTAACGCCTAGTGCCTGTTCGACTCCCTCCGGGAGCACCGTTGAGTGCCCAGGTGTAATGTCTAGGGAATTCAAACTGGTGTAATAGGTTAAGCGCCCCTCGATGTAGCTTCCGTCTTTCTCCAGCAGGTAAGTCTGGCCAATCTCGCCGACTCCGAATGCCCATGCCGCATTCGCGGTTTTGTGGTCTGCACCGTTGCTCACCGAAAAGGTAACTTCTCCCGGCGAGCGCGACAACGAGTACCGGAATCCGGTTTCTTGAAACCTGAGCTGAGGATGCGTTTTCAGAATCTCCGACTGGGTTGCACGTGCCGCCGCATGATACATGGGGGTCGTTTCCTGAAGTGCCGCGATGGCCTGATGACAGCTCTTACACGCTTCGCTGCCGACATACAGGCTCCTGGCCGAGTCGCCTTTCGTGGGCCACCATCCGGGATCTTCCAGCCGGTCCCGGGTGGTCACGCTTAAATCGTTCCCCACCGGCCCCTGGGCGCCGGCGTGGCACAACAGAACTCCGAACGCCACCAATAAGACATGGAAATACCTAGTGCGCTGCGTTCTTGATCGTCTTGATGCCATTTGCCTGTGCCGCCACAGCTTCGCTCAGCTGTCTCTGCAATTCACCGTAGGTGTGCATCTCCTGTTGCGCTTCAGCGGTCTTGCCCTGCGTCTTATAAACGGAGGCCAGAAGAAAGTGAATCAGTGGTTCTGACGGGTCGTCTTTTTCGGCCTGCAGAAGATCAGGGAATGCATCGCTCTGTTTATTCATACGGATCAGCGCTCGAGCGCGATCGACCCGCGCCTGTATCAGCATAGGGCAGCGATCGATGGCTTGATTCAGCTCCGCCAGCGCATCCTCACTCGAGGCAGACGCCTCGAGCATTGCGTTGCCGAGTTTCCAATGTGCGGTGCAGTTGTATGGATCGTTTGCCAGTTCGGCTTTGAACTCCGATTGCGCGGACTCCCATTTTCCGGTTAACCAGTAGATGTTCGCCATATGCATATGCGTTCCCGGTTGGTGCGGAGCTAGGTCAATCGCCTTCTTGTATTCGAGCAGGGCATTGTCGTAGTTGTGGTTCGTCTCATCGATTTCGCCGGTGATTTCATGCGCCACCGCCGAATCGGGATCTATCTCGCTGACCTTCGCCAGAGCGTCATCTGACATTTGCATATAGGTCTTGCCCAGCAAATACCAGCCTTCCTGGCTTTTCGGATTGCGCGCCAGAAAGTCATTGAGGAACGATGCCGCGTCCTTGTACTTATTCAGCTTGATGAGATTATTCACCAGAATCATCTCTATGTTGTCGTCGGTGGGCGTGGCGCGCTGGGCTGCCCGCAGAAGCGGTTCGGCTTTTTGATTCTCGCCGAGCTGAAAGTAGCAGATGCCAAGCATGGCCGACTCGTTGGGCAGATCGGGATCGAGCTCCACTCCACGCTTGAGAATCTCTTCGGCATGGATATAGTCATGTTGGTTGAAATAAAGCATTCCCAAATTGTGGTATGCGGCAGCCAGGTGTGGGGCGAGTCTAATCGTTTCCCGATAATTTGCGATCGCGGTTGCGCTGTCACCCTGTTGCTGGGCCGCTTTGGCTTTGGCAAACAGCCTTTGTACCGCAGGCGTGACCTCGTCTTTCGCCGGAGCGGCGAAAGCAGATATGCCGGAAAAACCGAGCAAACACAAGGCCAGCACATACGGCGTCGGATGAAACCGTACTGTGAGCCCGCACATCTTCATGCGTCGCGATTATAACTGAAGCGGTCAGCGTTGAGCGGCTTTATTGCCCGCCGATCGGCCGCCGTCATTGGTCGGCTCATCCACCTGTATTTGCTGGTCGCCCTTCACCTTGGTGAGGGTTTGTACGATGCCGCTGGGCCAGCGAATTTCAATGCTGTCTGCCAGCGGGCTGTCGCCCAAACCAAAGTGCACGCGAGGATCGCCGGCGGAAAGATAGCCGCTCGAGGTGGTCACGGCAACCCACTGCGATCCCAGAGAAGTGGTTAGCTTGACCACGGCGCCGATGCCATCGCGGTTGCTGGTGTGGCCGGTGAGATGCAGAGTAAGCCAATGGTTATGGGTGACGGTCTCATTATGCAGAATGTGAGGGGGGCCGCCATCGGTAGTGACTACAGCGTCGATGCGGCCGTCATTGTCGATGTCGCCGATGGCCATACCCCGGCTTGCCCAGGCTTCATGGAAAATGTCACCGGAGATGGAGGAAACGTCCACGAACCTGCGGCCGGTATTTCGGGCCAGCAACATGGGCTCCTTGTAATGAAGCTGGGGAGAAATCCGCTCGATGGTGTCCAAATCGTGACCCTGGGCAATGAGAAGATCCTTCCAGCCATCGTTGTCATAATCCAGAAAGCGCAGGCTCCAGCCGGAATGGAGCTGCGACATGCTTCCTATGCCACTCGAATTGGAAGCATAGTTGAACGTTCCGTCCCGATTGTTTTGGTAGAGCGCGTATCTTTGCGTAGCCAGGTTGGTCACCACGATATCCGGCCATCCATCATTGTCGTAATCGGCGAAGTCGACGCCCATGCCGGCGTAGGTCTGCCCTTCGGCGCTGACGGCCGCCCCTGACACCAGGCCGACTTCCTCAAAGGTTCCGTCGGGCTTCTGGTGGAAGAGAAATTCGGGCATGGAGTCGTTGGCGACAAAAATATCGATGCGCCCGTCACGGTCGTAGTCCGCAATGGCAATACCGAGGGCTTTGGCCGGCACATCGAGACCGAGTTTATGTGACACCTCGGTGAAATGACCGTTGCCGTCGTTGTGATACACCAGCATGCTGATGGGCCGGAAAACGTCCGGGTGGCAGTAGCCGCGGTAGCCTTCGCGATGCTCGCCGCACCAGATGTCCTCCCAATCCCAGATGACATATCGATCCACCACCAGATCGAGCAGACCGTCGTTGTCCAGATCGACCCAGGTAGCCGAAGTGGACCACCCGCTGCCGCCTACGCCGGCCTTCTCGGTTACATCGGTGAAGGTGCAGTTGCCGTTGTTGTGGTAGAGCCGGTTGCCGCCGTATGCGGTGACGAAAACATCCTCGTATCCATCGTTGTCGTAATCGCCGACGGCCACACCCATGCCGATGCCAATACCTTTTAATCCCGACTTCTCGGTGATGTCCTCGAAGGTTCCATCGGGCTTCTGGTGGTACATGCGATTCCAATACTCCGGTCCGGTTTTTTGCGGAATCGTGCCCTTGGGCGTGGGATCGGTATAGGGTGCACCGTTGACCAGGTAAAGATCAAGCCGCCCATCGTTATCACAGTCGAAAAGCGCCGCGCCAGAGCCCAGGGTTTCAATCAGATATTTGCGTGAGGTGTGAGGCGCCTGGTGCAGAAAATGCACGCCCGACTTCTCGGTGATATCGACGAACCTGCCGGGGACCTCGACGTTCGGCTCGGTAGCAGGGGACTGTGCGGATGGCAGTGTGATCGAAAGCGAGCCCAAACAGAAGGTTCCGAATACCAGGAATGCGAAACCTCGGAGCGCCAATCTCCTTGAGCGGCCAAGAGGGCGGCGAACATTGAGGGGCACCTGCATCAATGAGTGAAGTTTATCGCAGTCTCCGAAATCACTGGCATAGGCTAACTATGCTAGTGTGGAAGCATTTTCCTGGATTCTGTCAATGAAAACATTCTGGCAACTTTGCAGAGCGACTTGACACGATCCTTAAAAGGCGGCAAGCTTCTATAGATATTGTTCTATAGATGTCTAGGGGTATTGCCGTCATGGGGAAGACGAAAAGCGACAATCTCCAGGGAACTCTGGCTTTGCTCGTTCTGAAGACCCTCGAACAGGGTCCCATGCACGGTTGGGGCATCACTCTGCACATCCAGCGCACCTCCAACGAAGTTCTAAGGGTTGAAGAAGGTTCGCTGTACCCAGCGCTCCATCGCATGGAACAGGAGGGATGGATCGTTTCCGAGTGGGGTACCAGCGAAAACAATCGCCGTGCCCGCTTCTATCGGCTCACGGCACTGGGGCGGAAGCAGCTAAGCGCCGAGCGGCAGAACTGGAAAAAGATCACCAGTGCGGTCGCCCTGGTGCTGGAATTTTAATCACTATGAATTGACGAGGCCCTCAATGGCGTAGATCTCTCGCATACGCACACTTTTCGGAAGAGAAAAACTGGCGCGGGAGCAAGACGAAGAGCTTGCGTTCCACCTCTCGATTCGCGAGCAATTGAATGTTGAGCAGGGAATGCCGCAGGCAGAGGCTCGTCGTGACGCGAGGCGGCGCTTCGGGAATCCAAGCTTGTGGGGAGAGCGGATGAGCGAGGTCGATCTAATGATCCTGCCGCAGACCGTGCTCCTGGATCTACGCTATGGAGCCCGCATCTTGTGGCGCAACATGGGATTCACGATTGCTGCCGTTCTCGCGCTGGCGATTGGCATCGGGGTGAACACAGCCGCTTTTACCGCCTACAAGGCGTTCTTCAAGCGACCTCTCAATGCTCGCGAACCCGGCCGGATGGTTAACCTGGCGCTTATGCTGCGTTCGGGCTCAGGCGATCAAGCAGTCAATCCGCTAGCCTTTTTCAGCATTCCCGACTACGAAGCTTATCGGGACGACATTCACTCGTTCGACGGACTGATTGCCGCCACCAACCCGCAGTACCTTAGGCTTACGGGAGCGGGAGGAGTTGCGAGCCAGCGCAGCTCTTCGGCTGGGTCGCTGTTGGGAAGACTAATGCTTCCGAGCGTCAACAACGCGGAGACTGCCAGTACGTTTCTGGTCTCGGAAAATTACTTTTCGGTTCTCGGGGTTGGCGCAATGCGCGGCCGGATCTTTGCGGCTGGGGATTCTTCAAAGTTTTCCGCATCTCCATCGGCGCTGATTAGCGAGAACTACTGGCAGAAGCGGTTTGGCGGAGATCCCGCGGTGCTAGGCATGACCATCCGTCTAAATGGGAGCGCCTTTACGATCGTGGGGATCACACCGCACAACTTTGTGGGTACGAGTGTGGAAGCACCTGATTTCTGGCTTCCGCTCAATCTTGAGCCATTGGTTCATCCTGACGACAATTGGCTGCATAACCGGGAGAGCCTGTGCTGCAGGATGTTTGCCCGGCTGGCTCCCGGAGTCAGCATCGATCAAGCGCAGGCGGAGATGACCCTGCTTGCCGGCCAGCTTCGTACCTTACACGACCCTCACTCCGATTTGGGCAAAGTGACGAAGGCGGCGATCTGGCCAGGCTCTCCGTTTCCGTATCCTATGAAGCAGGAAGGCGGGCTGGAATACGCGATTCTGTTGATTATGGCCGCGGTTGGAATGGTGCTGGTGATTGCCTGCGCAAATGTGGCCTGCCTGCAACTCGCGCGCGCGGCATCGCGCCAAAGTGAGTTGGGGATGCGGATGTCGCTGGGAGCCAGCCGATGCGCGGATCATCCGGCAATTGTTGACGGAAAGCGCACTGCTGGGTCTGGTAGCCGGAGCCGTTGCCTTGCTTTTCAGTTGGGCCTTCCTGCAAGTAGTGGTGGTCTTAATCGCGAATGCATTCCCGGCTGAATATGGCACGTTTATCTTCCATGTGACGCCGGACCTGGGAATCTTTGCGTACGTGTTTTGCCTCAGCCTGGCGGCCGGTATCCTGTTTGGGTTAGCGCCTGCGCTAGAAAGCTCTGGAGCGGCGCTTTCGTCCGCTTTGAAGGCCAACTCGGGAACCGCCAAGGCAGGCAACCGCCGGATGCGCAACTTCCTGATGGCGGCCCAGGTTGCCGTCTCGTTGATGCTGTTGATCGCTGGAAGCATGTTGATTCGAAGCTCGATTCGCGCACTCAAGATGGACACCGGTTACGACGGCAAAGAAGTCGTGAATCTCGAGCTGCGATTTCCCGAGGGGCAGAAATACAGTGCCGACCATCAAAATAGCCTCATCCGTGAGCTTCGGGCCCGGCTGGCCGCTCTGCCTGGGGTGGCTGCAATTACCAGCGCCCGGGCGCCGGACGGCAATGGGTTGCGCACAGCGGCCGTTTCGCTGAATGGAGAAAAACCCTCGCCGCAAAATACACGAGCGATCCTCTATTACTCGTACGTTCAGCCGAACTACTTTCAAACGCTGGGCATTCCGCTACTGTTCGGCCACGGATTTCAAACGCAAGCCAGCCAGCCTGAGACCGCGGTTATCCTGAGCCAATCGGCGGCGCAATTGCTGTGGCCGAGACAGAACCCGATTGGCCGCAGACTGCGTTTGGCGCCCGGGGGCCAGTTCCCAATGAAGGGCGAAGTTTTTGCCGAAGGGCCGGGGTACGAGGTGATCGGCGTGGCTCGCGATACGCGGGGAGTCTTGTTGGATGGAACCGATTCCGAGCAGATCTATGTTCCGATGCCCGACGACCGGCTGCAGGATTTCCCTATTCTGATGCGGACCCAGGCTGCCCCGGCGCAGATTATGAATGCGATCGGGCCGACGGTCTTGTCCATCGATCCAAATGTCGCGGCATACTCTTTCACTCTGAAAGAGATGCTTCGCCAGACGGAGTCTTTCCTCGCTTCGAGCATATCGGCGGCAATCGCTTCGGGGGTCGGTATGCTGGGGCTTCTGCTGGCTTCCATGGGCATATACGGGACCGTGAGCTATGTGGTTGTTCTGCGTACGCGCGAGGTGGGCATCCGCATGGCTCTGGGCGCAAAGAAAAGTGACGTTCTGATCCTCATGCTGCGCGAAAGCACTCGCCCCGTGGTCGCAGGATTGATCGCAGGAATGGTTCTCGCCGAGGGAGCGTCTTATTTGCTGCGCGGAGTACTCTATGGGCTCCACACGGTCGACGGGGTCTCATTCGCCGGCGTCTCGCTCCTGTTTCTGGCCATCGCGCTGCTCGCGTCGTACTTACCATCCCGGAAAGCCATGCGGGTCGATCCCATCGTGGCTCTCAGATACGAATAGCCCAGTCCGTGCTCTTCGAGAAGCGAATCATCCGGAATTCGACCCGCATACCCGGGATAACCCACTTCATCCTGTTGCGTGGCCGCAAGAGCTCCCGGATGGGCGAGCCCCAAAAACCCATCCCCCTGCAAAAAACCCCGGAAAATTTTGGGATTCGGGAAAACCCAACCCCAAGTTTCAGCGTCACTTCTGTAGGCGTGTCGTGCTTTCTGAAGCGGCAGGATTTCTTAAGGTAAAGGAGGAATGGTATGGCCGGCACAAAGAAGTGCGCTCATCCCGCGTGCAGTTGCATCGCACCGGATAAGCAAAAGTACTGTAGCCAAATCTGCCAGGACTCAAAGAACGTGACAGCCCTCGCGTGCCACTGCGACCATCCGGCCTGCCGTGCATGACGCACTGAAAGCGAAGTGATGCGGCTCGCCTGGATTTGCCGGGCGAATGATCATCACCGTCGATAAAAGCGAGCCGCCCAATCAAAGTTCCTTCGGGAAATAGCCCTTTAGTGAGGCTAAGGGTCAAGCTCGCCCAGTGCCCAACGGGTCTGGGTGGCAAGGAAAAGCGAATGATTGAACGCCGGCAAATCGACCATTTAGAGCTCCTGCGGCTTGGCAAAACACTCCTGTTGCTGGTTAGAAGACAAGAACTGCTCGTGCATATCCCGGCCACCACTCCACCCACCAACGCAGTATGCGGGAGCCCCGAACGCGCGACCTGAAACAGATGGCCTTCTACTGAACGGTTCTGCTTTCGCCGGTCACCGCGAGGCCGGGGATCCTGGGCCGGACGTTAGGCCTTGTGATCGAAGGTCTATGTCAGGGTGAGGCTTATCCTGGTTCGTTATCCTGGTTGGTTGGACCTTTCATTCCATCCCCTTTGCCGTCGTCCGTCCCGACTGTACCCTGCCCGACGGACCAAGTGGTGCAATTGCACCATATCGGCGCTGCTCATCGCATGGCAAACTATCCACAAAACAAGATAGCAACAACCAATTGTTCCGAGAGAAAGCGTATATATGCTCAAGGAATTTAGAAAGCTTGCTTGTGCTGTAGCCGTACTCACCATCATGCTCATGGCCGCGCCGGCCATGGCCAGAGAACGCTGGACGGCCGATCAGGCCGAGACGTGGTATGCCGCCCAGCCGTGGCCAGTGGGAAGCGACTATATCCCGGCGAGCGCGATCAATCAGTTGGAGATGTGGCAGGCCGATACCTTCGACCCTGAACGAATCGACCTCGAACTGGGTTGGGCAGAGAGTCTGGGAATGAACACAATGCGGGTCTTCCTGCATGACCTTCTTTGGCAGCAGGACAAGACTGGCTTCAATAAACGGATCGACATCTTCTTAAGTATCGCGGACAAACATCACATCCGACCGGTGTTGGTGATCTTCGATTCTTGCTGGGATCCTTTTCCCAAGCTTGGTCCGCAGCATCCTCCGATACCCGGTGTCCATAACTCCGGATGGGTACAAAGTCCGGGAGCCCAGGCATTGCAAACGCCTTCCGAATACCCTCGGCTTGAGGAGTATGTGAAGGGCGTGGTTGGACGCTTTGCCACAGACCGCCGGATCCTTGCCTGGGACCTGTGGAACGAGCCCGACAACGACAACGGAGGCCCACTGGGCGCTTACGGCCGGTTCGATCCCAGGAACAAAGCGGAGATCATCGCTACGCTGCTCCCCCAAGTCTTTGCGTGGGCGCGCTCGGTGAATCCGGAGCAACCGTTGACCAGCGGGGTGTGGAAAGGCGACTGGTCCTCTGAATCCGCCATGAGCGAGGTGGCACGCATCCAGGTAAACGAATCGGATGTGCTTTCCTTTCACAACTACGGGTGGCCGGAAGATTTTGAGCAACATGTTGTGTGGCTCCAGCGCTATCATCGCCCGCTGATCTGCACCGAGTACATGGCGCGGGGAAACGGCAGCACCTTCGATCAAACCTTGCCCATAGCGAAGAAATACAAGGTGGGCGCCATCAATTGGGGGCTGGTCGCGGGGAAAACGCAGACCTACCTGCCATGGGACTCGTGGCAGCGACCCTATGTGCTGGAGCAGCCGCCGCTGTGGTTCCACGACGTCTTTCGCAGCGATGGAACGCCGTATCGTGTACGCGAGGTTGAAATCATTCGCAGCCTTACAGGAGCGTCCGCGGCTTCTTCATCAACGGCCGGATCTTCGGGACGTTGAGCCATGGTGCCGGCTATCGAGCCGGCGTCCTGTTCTCGGGCTTCGGTGGTCGAAGAGCTCAGAACAGCATGGGTAAGACAAGCACCGCCGGGGTCCTTCGGCTGCGCGCCGTCAAGCGCCGTGTCACGCTATAAATGTGTGAGGCGCTCCGCTCAAGGATGACGATTTTGTGGTGAGTTGGAGAGAAAATCCCAAACAAAGCGAGCATTCTCCCGGGCAATGCGGCTACGGAGTCGGCGTGAGAGTGTAGCCGCGGCGCAGCTTGTTCTGCTGCTCAGTGAGCCGCTGAGCAAGGGCCAATTCCTGTTGTGATTGCTCGGCCTGCCCGAGGCGGGCGAGGGTCATGCCATAGTACCGGTGGGCGGTGATGTAGTCGGGCGCGTAAAGGACCGCCTGTTTCAAGTATCTTTCCGCGGCGGCATAGTCTTTGGCGCGAAATGCCAGCACCCCCATACCGGCAAGCGCGCCACCATGATTCGGAGCGGAAGCCAATACCCTGGTGTATGCGTCCTTCGCGGCAGCATCGTTATACAACTCGAGCGCGATCTGGCCTAGCTCGTAGTAAGACTCGGTCTGGTGTGGCTGGAGCGCGATCGAGCGGTCAAGCTCCACCTTTGCCTGTTCGTCCTTTGCCATCATGTGCAGAAGGTGGCCAAGCCCGTAGTGGGCGGTCGCGTCTTCGGGCCTGATCTTGAGGTAGGCGCGCAGATGGTCTTCGGCTTTATCGGTCTTTTGCTCGTCAAGCTCAACATGAGCGAGCGCATAGAGCGCCTTTTCGTTTTGCGGCTCCAGGCGGAGGGCCTCGGAGAGCGCCTCGTCGGCGTCCTTATATATCTGCATGCTGTCTGCCTGGATGCCGAAGGCGATCAAGAGTTCCGGCGACTTCGGAACATATCCTTTTGCGCGCACCAGGCAGGCCAGCGCGCGGTCCGAGTTGCCGGCGGCGCGATCGGCAAGCGCGGCGGCGATGGCTGCGCGCACCTCTCCGGCCTGTGCCTGCGACGACTCCGGCTCGGCTTTGAGCACCGCCTCAAACGAGCGCATCGCGTCGTCGTTGAGCGACTGCGCAAATTGCACCTCGCCTAACTGTTGCCACGCCGGAAGGTTTTTGGGATCAGCGGCAACCAGCGTGGAGAGAATCTCGTTTGCCTGCTGAAAATGATTCGCGGCGGCAAGAGCTTGGGCATTCTGAAGGGTGTCTGACGACGGCGAAGCCTGAGCCTGGAGATATGGCGTGAGGACGAGGAGCGAGATTAGTAGAGTTGAAGAACAACCGAGTCGCGAAGTCATTTCGCCGGCTCATCGACGGCGCCGGTCAGCTTGCGCCAGTCTTCCCCCTCCTTCGCGCTGGCTTCGTCGGCCGCCTGCCTGAGCTGCTCGTACTTCAGCACTGCCGCCCGGGCCTCCGCGGTGTTTCCCAGGCGGCGGTAGGCTTGTGAGAGCGCATACCAGGCCTGGCGCTGCATCTCGCCTTGCAATTGCGTCGCGCGCACAAATGCCTGCACCGCCTGGTCGTCCTTTCCCTGCGCCGCCAACGCCCTTCCCAGGTAATAGTCTGCTCCGGTGGGGTGGTTGTAAATTTTGACGACCTGCTCAAGCAATGGGACCGCCGCGCTCCCCTGTCCGCTGTCCACCTGGGCGCTCCCCAGGTTATACATGGCGATGGGATTTCCCGGGGTTAATCGCAACTGCTCGGCGAAGGCCTTCGCGGCCAAATCGGCATGGCCGAGTTGGCGATATTCCCATCCCAGGCCTTCGTAGAGCTCGGGCTCTTTGGGGGCGAGCTTGATGGCTTGTTGATACTCCTCGACTGCGTGAGGATGATCGAGAGCCTGCGCATCGATGGCGGCGTTGAGACGGTGCAGGCGCCACGATGTGGGATCGAGCTTGAAGAGGGCCGTATAACTTTGTCTGGCCGCCGCCATGTGCGCCTGGACACGGTAATCGAGCACATTCTCGTCTGACGGCGCAAGCTCGGCGGCGCGATCGAGCGGGTCGACAGCTAACTCGGGATGGGGCGAGTTCAACTCAACAATGCCAAGCCAGGTAAGCGCTTCTACATTCTTCGGATCTTCCTGAAGCGCCAGACGCAGATCGGCGAGAGCGT
This sequence comes from uncultured Acidobacteriaceae bacterium, assembly GCA_963834205.1. Taxonomy (GTDB): domain Bacteria; phylum Acidobacteriota; class Terriglobia; order Terriglobales; family Acidobacteriaceae; genus PALSA-350. The sequence continues at coordinate 15,404 of CAWIBI010000055.1, forward strand.
CGTCCGCATGGCTGCTCTGGTACTCGGCAATGCCGAGAAAGAGGTGGGCGGCGGGAGAGGACGGATCGAGTTCCAACGATTTCCTGATGGACTCGATTGCTTCCAGCAGCTTGCCTTCTTTCAATTGAGCGAGTCCCAGATCGAGATGCGCCGGGGCAAAGCTGGGATCCACTTCCGTGGCTTTACGAAACGCAGTTTCTGCTGCAGCTGCATTTCCAGCCTTCATCGCTGCGGCACCATCCCGGAAGAGCGACTGCAGCGTATCCGGCGTCTGGGGAAACGCGGCCAGCGAGAAGGTGAAGGGAATTGCCAGCAGCCAGAGATGTCGATGTGTTAGAGACTTCATAGAGCTAACGCAAAGCAGGGCTAGCGTAAGGTCCTGCTTTGCTCTAAGGCACACGCTAGAAGAGCAAGACTGCGATGTCAATGCCGCAGGAGGCAACAATTCGTGGAGTCCGGTAGTAACAAGTCGGGGTGCGCGAGCCCTTCTGGATGCGCACCCCTGGAAGATAAGCGACTAGAAACTAATCCGGCCCGTGACCTGAATGGCGCGGGGAGAATTGGCTTGATACGTAGGTATACCGAAGGTGAAGTCGGCAGGGTTGTCGTCAGGCGACCCAAACAGATGCCGGTTGAAGGCGTTGAGGAACTCGAACTTCAGTTCAAATTTAATGTTTTCGTGGATGGGAACATCCTTCAGCACGCTGATGTCCTCGTTCAGCCATGGGGGCATACGGATGTTCGTGACTCTTGGCGTATCACCAAGCGTGTAGGGAACCGGTGAGCCGGCCGGCAAAGCGTTCACTGCCGCCACCTGGTCTATAAAAGCGGGTTGCGCTGCGCCCGAGGTGTAAGCTAACGCCGAGCTGGTGTTGGCGCCATTGAAGAAGCTGTTGACCGTTGGATCGCTGCCGTTGGCGGTGTTAAAGGGTTGAATCTTCTTCCATCCGCTCTGGTAGACCGCGCTCTTGATGGGAACTCCGGGAACGGCGTTGTAGCGCGTCGCATTTTGCCACCCGGGAATGCCTTGGGTGCAGCAAAAGGCCATTGGCTGGCCGTCCTGATAGCGCAGGATGGCCCCTATCTGCCAGCCGCCCACCACATAGGTCGCCGGTCCGGAATTGAGGAACTGCTTACCCCTCCCGAAGGGCAGCTCATAAACCGGGGCCAGGACGAAGGTGTTGCGAATGTCCTGAATGCTGATGGCCTTCTCCTGATGCAGATTGCTTGGGTTCTGCACCTGCGGCTGGCCCGGGTTGGTATTGGGCAGAGCGCTATCGGTATCGTTGATGTTCTTGGCAAAGGTGTAGGACACCTGCAGACTCAAGCCATCGCGGTAGCGGCGTGACAGCGACGCCAGCAGTGCGTTGTAGCTGGAGTGGCCCGATGCCTCCAGGCAGCAACCGGAGTCAATGTAGTCATACTGCGGAAAAGGCCGGAGGGCACGCTGGATCGGCACGTTATTTCCCCATAGGCTGTAGAAGCCGGCGAAGGGCGACGCTACTCCATAAGGATTATTGGCAACGTTGGTGCCGAGCAGATTGCCAAGAGCGATGTCTTGATAGGGAATGTTGTTGAGGTTCTGGTTGTTCGCTTGGAGGTTTTGCGCCTCGCTGCCCACATAGCCGATGCTGGCGATGAGGTCCTTGGCGACCTCCTGCTGCACTTGCATGTTGTAGTCGTAGACTGCCGCCGGACGGCCTGCTTTCGGCGCGATGTACGATCCGGAAACGGGCTGGCCGTTGAATTGCCCAGGATCGAGGTTGGGGGGAGCGGTAAAAGCCGGATACCCCGCATCGATCACGAACGATGGGTCGAAACCATTGTTGGAGTTGAACGATGGATTCGATTTGTAACCCGAATTCATGGAGCCACCAAAGTCGTCATATTGCAGAGGACCATACAGGATTCCCGCGCCTCCGCGCAGGACCGTCTTGCCGGATAGCCAGGGCGGGGTGTAGGCAAAGCCGACGCGCGGCGCGAAGTCCTTAAAGTATGTGTCTGCCCACTTGGTATTGCAGCCAGTGCAAGTGGTGCCGAAGATCAGAGCGCCAGGCACACCATATTCGGGATCGTTGGCCGTGTAGCTGAACTGAGAGGTGTAGTTAATCGCCTCCCGGCGAGGCACATCCACGCTGTAGTTCAAGCCCAGGTTGAGCGTCAAATTTCTGCTGATTTTCCAATCGTCCTGGACATACCCGGAGTAGTACCAGGAGATCCAGCGAGACTGATGCGAATAGACATTTTGGCCGCCACCCCCAACTAATCCGAGCAGTTCACTGGCCAGACCATTTCCGGTCTCGCCCAGGTTGGGCGAAGCGGCGGTTTGCCCGCTGCTGAAGCTGATGGAAGGAGAGTTGTTGTTAATCGGCGAGTATTGCTGGTAGCGGATGTCGGTCCCAAATGTCAGGCTATGGCGTCCCTTCTGCCAGGAGATGCTATCGATTAGCCGGAGGCCGTTGTCGATGTTGTCTCCGTTGTTGGGCATCCCCTCCTGCGCGGTGAAACCGTTGGTAACAACCGGAAAGTTCTTGCTGACTGCGTTGCCGATACCAAGCAGGCCGAGCCAGTTTTTGTTTTGCAAAGCCGGCTCTGCAAAGTTGATGCTGTTGGAGCGGTTCGAACCGATGATGAAGTGGTTCAACAGATTCGGCGCAATGATGTAGTCGAGGCCGAGGCGCCAGAAATGGGTCTCAAAATCCTGCTTCCAGGTGGCGTAGTCGATCGGATATGGAAGGTACTGAGGGGCGCCGGAGATACGGTTGTTATCGCGCGAGCTGTAGGAGCTCCACAGCTTGAGCTTGGAAGTAATACTGGTGTCGATGCGCACCGTGAGGGTGGTGTTCTCGATGGGGGCCGTGCTGGAGTATGAGAAGTTGTTAAATACGTTTCCATTGGTGGGCGCCGGGAAGTAAGCAAGTATCTTCTGCGCAACCGGAGAGAAGCCCCCAGGAATCTTATTGCCTGGGAAGGCGGTACGGCACTCAACGCCGTTTACGTTCCTGGTTGTCGAGGGGTCGAAGATCTGTCCTTTGTAGACGGTTGTCCCGTCACAAGGATTGGTACCCGCGGCGGTTGCCGGACTTGGATTGAAAATTGCCGGGTTGGAAAAATCGCCGGAAAGTTCCTGCGCAGTAGGCACGGTGGTGATGGTGGTGGCGCCGAGGTTGTATCTGAGCTGCTCCCAGGCAAAGAAGAAGAAGGTCTTGTCGCGGCCGTCGAAGATTTTCGGTATCCAGACCGGGCCGCTGAATGTGCCGCCATAGTCGTTCTTGCGGTCCACCGGAGTGGCGAAGGTGGCGAGGCAACTTGCGGTATCGTTGGCTCCGGAGCATTGCTGATCGCGATTGCCGCCATTGAACCAGAGGTTGGCGTCGAGGGCGGTGTTGCGAAGAATTTCGTAGCCATAGCCATGAAACTTGCTGGTGCCGCTCTTGGTGACAAAGTTTTCAAATCCGCCGGTGGTGCGGTTGTACTCCGCCGAGGGCAGGGCTTCGGTCACGGTAAGCTGCTGCAGCGCGTCGACCGACGGCGCCTCTTCGTCAAAAGAGGAGCCATTTTCACTGCGCTGCTGGCTAAGACCGTCGATCAGCACCTCGGCTCCATAATCCTGGCCGCCGGCGATCTTGCTGAAAAAGATTCCGTTCGGACTGTTGGCAGTTCCGGGTCCGGTGTTGCCAGGTAACAGGAAAATAAAGGCCTCCGGCGACCTGAAGGCGCCAACGCCCCCGAGCGCCAGTGGCAGTTTCTGATACTGGTCCGCGGTGATGGTTCCGGATACATCAGAGCTCTCTGTCTCCAGTTGAGGGGCGTCCGCCGCGACGGTGACGCTGGTAGTTGTGGTCCCGACCTTCAATTCGACGTTGAGAACGGTCGTGACCTGCAGGTTTACCTGGATTCCGGTGAGCTTCTCCGGCTGAAAACCCTGGGCGCTTACATTAATGTCAAATGTGCCGATGGGAACCTGGGAAAAACGATAAGAGCCGGCCGAGGTAGAGACTGTCTCCAGCTTGGTTCCGGTGGTTTCTTCTACAGCCTGTACATTGGCGCCGGACACGACCGCCCCAGTTGGATCGGTGATTGTCCCGGTGATACCGCCGAACACTGTCTGCGCGCTGGACGGCAGGGTTAAGCAAAAACCGGTTAACAGCAAAAGGGCACACCCAGTCCAAAGTTTTGCGAGCCTCACGACTGCCTCCACAAAAGCTGTTCCTACTGATGTTTTTGTTGCGGTTTTAGCTGTCTTACCGCTGCAGCTCCCTAATCTCATCCAACGGTTACATCGCCACACAAAGCAAACCTGGGCCTTTGGTAACAGCCGTTGCCAAGTCAGGAGGAGACTAGTAAAGATGGGCTACGATACGCATGAGTCAGCGCAACCAGCAGCTTGTGGTTCAGTTGAACTAGATGGGAGGAGCACAGTGGATAGGGGTTTGGTGCCGCGCCTACGGCGCTCCATCATCTTCGCGACTGATTTCCCAGCCCTTCCCCGGATTTCCTGTGGAACTTAGTGGCTTTGGCAAACTTCATGCGCCTTTCCTTACTGAAAGGCGCACACGCGGCTTTGTTCGGTGTTGCGTGGCAGGAAATCCGGGTGCGCTCCTAATGAACAAGCGGGCTTCCTGTCAGATCGGACGCTCGTCGAGGGAACAGTCGCTCCACTACGCTTCGCTCCGGTCGGGATGACAATTCATTTCTGGGACTTACAGCTCCCCCATAAATTAAGAGAACTGCAGATCCCTCGGCTTCGCTCCTAATGACACAGGGGTTTAGTGCCGCGCCTACGGCGCTCGGATCATCCACGGATCGATGTCCCAGCCCTTCCGGGCTGGGCTCACATTTGGCGGTCGGCCCTCCGGGCCTCGCATCCATGGCGATTGCAGGTGTCATTTCTCCCTCAACTTGCCACAGGCAAGTTGGCTGCTCGGGATGACACGGAGCGAGGGGACGATCGGTTTAGTGCCGCGCTGTGTCATTAAGGAGCGCAGCCGAGGGATCTGCAGTTCAGCGGACCTTTCCTGAATGATCCTCGCAGGCTAGTCGTGAACGTCAAGCAGTCCTTGCTGGATTGCGGTGGTGACGGCCTCGGTCCGGTCCGCGACCTCCAACTTCTCAATGACGTTGTTGACGTGATTTCTGGCGGTATTGGCGCTGATCTCAAGCGCAGTGCCGATCTGCTTGTTAGTAAGCCCCTTGGCCATCATCTCGAGGATCTCCCGTTCGCGGGCAGTGAGGTTGGAGCGCGCCATTCTGTTGGCGAGGCGTGAGGCGACATGTGGCGGAAAATGGCAGCGCCCGGAGGCGACGGTTTTGATGGCCTCGACCATCTCCTGCTGGGTGGTGCTCTTGAGCAGGTAACCATGAGCCCCGGCGCGCACCGCGCGATATACGTCTTCGTCGGTTTCGAAATTAGTGAGCACTAGCACACGGGGCGGGTCGGGATAGGAGCGCAGCGCCTGCAGCGTCTCAATGCCGTTCATGCCGGGCATACGGAGGTCGAGCAGCATCACCTCGGGCCGATGCCGTTCTATGAGCGCGAAGGCCTCCTGCCCATTCCAGGCCGCGCCAACCACGTCCAGACTCTCCTGGGTGCCGAGCATGCTGGCGAGGCCGGCACGGACGACAGGATGGTCATCAACGATAAGAATACGGACTTTGCCGTTCGCTTCTTTGTTCATAACCCGAACCTCTCAATCTGAAGAATTTGACGTAGTAGGCGAGGCGCGCGAGCGGGAGGCGCAATGGCACTGGCGCTGTGACGATAACACGAGTGCCGGCACCGGGAGAGCTGGTGACTTGCAGCATGGCCGCAATTCCCTCGGCGCGTTTGCGCATCCCCTGCAAGCCAAAGCCGCGAACCGGCGAGGTTGGCTCGAAACCGACGCCGTTATCTTCTATCACCATCGATATCGCCGTCGATTTGTATTCCGTTTGAATGAGGATGGCCGAGGGAGAGCCGTGCAGCAGGGAATTGGCGACCGCCTCCTGGCCGATGCGAAACAACGCATCTTTCATGGCATAGGGAAGACCGTTTTCCTCTCCGCTTACGTCCAAGCGCACGTCGACGGCGCCGTGCTCGACCATGCGCCGGGCAAATCTTTCCAGGGCAGTGTGCAATGGCTCCGCCTGGAGGAACTCGCGGCGCAGGGTCATCAGGCTGCGCCGGGCCTCCTCATGACTATGGCGCACCAGCTCGCAGGCCAGCTGCAGTTGGTGATTGACCTCGGGAAGATCGCGGGGCACGCCGTTGCCGATGGCCTGCAACTGGAAGCCGATGCCGACAAAGCTCTGGGCGAGAGAATCGTGCATTTCATGGGCGATTCTCTCCCGCTCGTCGAGTACCGCCTGCAGCCTCCAGTGGTCGACCCGGATATAGAGCAGGAGGGCAAGCAGAAGCAGTATGGTGGCGCCCAGGGCGAAGAGGGCCAGGCTGCGGGCGCTCCACCACGGCGGGCCGGCCAGCACTTCGATGTCGTCGGCTGAGGGTACAAGCAAGACGAAAGGATACAGATTGTGGGTGAACTCCGGATCCACCACGCAAACTCCGCGCAGGCGCAGTCTGCTTTGCGCGGCCAGCCTGCGTAGCGAAGTGCGATTTCTTCCAGGATCGACGATGGCGCGGAAAGACTGTCCATTGCTGGTGAGGTCGAGCTCAAGGGAGCCATTGGCGGCGTTCGAGCGCTCCGCCAAAAATCCCTCGACCTCGATAAACATAGCGTCGTAGGCGCCGGTCGCGGCTTGGCTGGCGGTGATAGAAACCGGCGGCATCGGGGCTCCCGCCCATAGCAGCCTCACCTGCGCACTGCGCAGCACCAGACTGTAGTCTCGCAGGTCCACCTCGCCCCTCGCCTCGACCTCATCGCCAAGCTTAAGGCCAGGCAGGGAGGGCCCCACGACAGCCGCTCCTCCGGTGGTGTCCTGGAGATACAAACGCGGCGAAGTCAGCACGACTGTGCCACGCAGTGCCGCCGTCCTCGCCTGCCTGCGGACCAGTTTCAAACTTGCGACTGTCTCCACCGGAGAAGACAGGAACGGCGATTGGTTGGCAGATGCGAGACCGCTCAAGTTGCGGCCTTCGGGCCCATTCAGCACAGGTTCGTCGATGGCATACGGCATTCCGGCGATATGTTCTACCCCATTCTTCTCAGCGGCGGGCGACAGATCGGCTGCGTCTACCTGTTTCACGATAAAGTTCTTCCACGCTCCGCCAGAGGAGTGCGAGCGTATACCGACCCGGCCTCGCTGTAAGCAATGGGCGCGATCATTGACGCTGATCGAGTTGGCCTCTCCGGTAATGCTGTCCACTGCGGTCGCAGAGATGCGACAGCCTACAACTGTGGCGCGCAATCGATACCAATGGAAGGGACGCACCCCTCCCGGAATCGCCTTTCCGGCAAGCTGCAACCAGCCGTGCTCGGCAAGGCCCACGATGAGACTGCCATCATTGCTCCGCAGGCCAACATAGTAGCCGGTGTAGGAGTCCACTCCCAGCTCTTCGTCGCTGCCGCGCAGAATGACACCCGCGTCGCCTTGCTCTCCGAGCAGTTCGACGTCGGTGGTGATGGTGGCATCTTTCCACCAGGATGAACCGGTGATCAGTTTTGCGCCTCGCTCATCGGACTCGTTGCGCATGGCCCCCTGAGCAACCCGCCAAGTGCCGCCGTAAGCTGTCCACTCCTCCGATTTTCCAGCCTCAAACGAGTCTTTGTAAGGGAGGCCACGCAGCGGCGATCGCTGGTAGAACAGCCACGCCGTCCCGCAAGCGAGGAGCGCGACGAATGCGGCGATCACTCTCCATCGCCACTTCATTGGCCACTCCTGCCATTGCCCATCCAGTCCATGCTCAACATTCGGGCTACCTGCGGTGAGTAGAGGTTTTCGCGCGTGACCAGCGTGGGACTTAGCTTCACCACCGGCGGTCCGCTCTCTCCGCGCATCTGCATGGCTACTCGTTCGATGGCGAGTCGACCCATTTCATAGGTATTCTCGACGAGGATGGAGTCGATCTCCCCGGTGACCAGCGGCGGCACTAACTCCTGCTCGCAAGCCACTAATTTCACCCTTCTGAGAAGGCCTCGGTGCTGCAAAGCGAGGTACGCGCCACGGGTCGTGGCCGAGTTCAAGGCGAGGAAGACATCCAGGTCCGGATTGCGTGCCAGCACGTCTTCCGCGATGTCCTGGGCCTCGGCGATGTTGAAACCGACGGCACGCTCTTCCACGATTCGGACCCCGGGATATTTCGAACCCAGACTGGTTTCAAAGGCCCGAGTGCGCTCGAGGATCCCGATCACGTCGGGATCCTCGCCGAGCACCGCGACCGTTCCCTTTCCGGAGAGAATGCCGCCAATCCTTTCGGCGGCGAGGCGTCCGGTTGCCTCCTCGTCGTTGAGGATGTACGAGAGCTTGCCGCCCGCGGGAATCGACAGCGGGGAGCTAATAACGACGATCGGAATGCCGCGTGCGACTACATCGCGTACTGGAACCATAAGCGCCAACGCCTGATCGGGCGCGAGCACCAACCCGCGCGCGCCGGCGGCGACTGCGCGCTGAATGAGGAAGACCTGCCGCTCTACGTCGTCTTCACGAGTCGGAGCGTTCCAGTAGACGGTGAGTCCCTCGCGGCGCGCCGCCGCTTCAGCGCCGGCGTGCTCCGCCTCCCACAGTATCAATGCGGTAGTGCGAGGAATCACTGCTACCATCGGCTGGCGCCGGCGCCCACAGCCCAGCGCAAGCATCCCCCCGAGAAGGCAGATACCAGCGACCTTGGGCCACCGCTTGTCTGTTAGCACATCATTCTCACGCAAGCGCTTAAAACCCCAGAGGATAGCACGGCGAGATAGCCTCTGGCCTTCAACCTCTCTTGCTCCTGGCGGCCGGCCTTGTCCGGGGAGCTGTTTTCGGCACAGGGCGCACACCTCTTTCCACGGAATTAGCGCGTCTCATGGTAGAAGAGCGCACTACCAAAGAAGGTGTGAGGACTACGGAAATGGGCTGCGGGCGCACCTTCGATTCGATCATGTTAAGCAGGATGGCGCCGGCACGTTGGCCGATCATTTGGCTGTGTTGATCGATACTCGAAAGTGGAACCCACAGTGAGCTGTCATAATGCAAATTGCCGCAGCCGATCACGGCGATGTCTTCCGGAATGCGAAGGCCCGCTTCCAGAACGGTGGTCAGGGCGCCGATCGCTAAGGGATCGTTGTAACAAAAAACCCCGTCTGGTCTCGGGTTCTGCCTCAACAGATGGCGCATGGCTTCGGCGCCCTTCCGCCCGCTTTCAATGTCCACGTTGGAACTGGCCACCACAAGCGAATCGGAATACTGCATTCCGTGGCCAAGCAGCGCTCGCTTGTATCCTTCAAATCTGCGGATTCCAGTGCTGTTGTCTCTTCCCCGAATATGAGCGATGGTGCGGCAGCCCCGTTCGATTAGATGCTCCGTGGCAATTCGTCCCGCCGCCTCGTCATCAATTCCCACAAAGTTGGCCGCTAGACCCGGTATCTCCCGGTCAATCAAGATATACGGCTGTCCCTGCCGATCCATCCGTTCAAAGGTATGCGTCGCGTTCGCGGTTGAGGCAATGACCAGAGCGTCAAGCTGCCGCCCCACAAGTTGCTGTATCTCTCGCGCCTCCAGCTCCGGATCTTCCTCCGACGAGGAGATAATGAGCGAATATCCCCGCTCTCGGACCACCGTCGATAAGGCCTTGGCCACCTCTACAAAAAATGAATGCAGTAAATCCGGAACAACCAGACCAATGAGGTAACTGCGCCCGGTCACTAGGCCGCGGGCCAGGATATTCGGCTGGTAGTCAAGCTCTTTGGCTCGCCTCAGAACCCGTTCCCGCGTCTCCTCCGCGATATCCCGGTGGCCGCGAAGAACCTTGGAGATAGTAACTACAGAAAGGCCCAGATCCTTCGCAATATCCTTCATGCGGGCAGTCATAGCTGGCACTATACAGGCGGATGCAACTCATTTGGAATAGCGTTATCGGGGGATGAGCTCAACCGGGTCACTCAACGCCATAAGGTATCTGGGAGAAGAATTTTCGCTCCTGCCCGCGTGGGTCGTCGAATACCTTGGGCACGAGGTTAAACGCCAGCGTGGCACGACGAGGCAGAGTATACGGTGGCCAATAGGGAAGCCTGGCGCAGTTCGGGTCGCCATTGCGCGCGAATGCTATGTAAGCCTCGCTCATCTGTGCCGCCAGCGCATACGCTTCGGGACCCGTGCCGGTCATACGGTGAGACAGCGCGACATTGTCAAACGTCAATGCGAGGTCGAGTCCGTGACACGCCTTGTACTTGCCGTTGTCGACAGGTGAGCCCCAGCGGAGCTCGTACGAATAAGTCGGCGCCGACCCTGGAGGCAAGGCCGCCCTTCGCTCAATCTCGACGACCGCCGCGCGCCAGTCGTGAGAATCCGTAGTGGCGGCGAAGAAAACATCGCTGGGCGAATAATCCGGATGAAGCCGCCGATAGAGAGTGATCATGCGATCAAGGTCGCCCATTCTCTGCGAATACGGAACGAGACTTTGTTTCAGCGTCTCCCAGCTGAGATTGAACAAGGCTTGATCGTTCTCTCCGAGCAGAGCGCGGGATTCATCGTGATTGGTGCCCACCATGAATGGAATGTGAGCGGATATCCGCGGAGCGTCAGGACTGAACGGATTGCGCGGGAGCGCGCGGTCATCGACGACCGGGCCGTAATAGCGGTTGGCTCGGGAAGCGGTGATCAGGTTGTCGATGGAGACGGTCCCGATCTTGTTCACCTGGTCGAGCGGCAACCCCAACGCGTCCAGGACAGCCTTAGCGGATGCGGTCGCCTGATCGCGGCGCAGGGCAGTTACGGCTTCGCCGCTCGAGGTTGCCGCGCGTTGGAACAGACCCATGGCGGCAGGCATCGCCATCAGGGTAGCTACTTTGCTCCCGCCGCCCGATTCGCCAAAGATCAAAACCCGGTTCGAATCGCCGCCAAATTCAGCGATGTTGTCACGCACCCATTGCAAGGCCAGGATGAGGTCGAGCTGACCTAAGTTGCCGGAATCGGCAAACTCGGGGCCGCCGAGCTCGGCGAGGTAGAGATAGCCGAAGGCGTTCAGCCGGTGATTCAGGGTTACCACGACCACGTCCCCGCGGCGGCAGAGATTGACCCCGTCGTAGATGTCAAAATTGGCCGCGTGCGCAACAAAGCCCCCGCCATGGATATACACCATTACCGGCCGCCCGGCGCCGTCTCGCAGACCGGGAGTCCATACATTCAGGTAGAGGCAGTCTTCGCTGACCGGCCCTCCCGGGTCGGCGACCGATCCCGCCGCGGACACCCGGGCCGGCGGCCTGATTTGCGGGGCACGTGGTCCAAACTGCAGAGCGGTGCGTATTCCCGTCCAGGACTCAGGCGGGATCGGCGCCATGAACCGGCGCGGCGGCCCGGTGCCGGCTCCGTAGGGAATACCTTTGAAGACGTGGATATTGTTGTCGATGTAACCGCGAACCATGCCCGCACTTGTCCTGGCGACCGGGCTGTTATCGGAAGCCGCGGTGGCCAGCGTGCTTCCCAGCGACGATGAGGTACAGGTCGAAGCGGCGCCGAATACCAGGCCTTTCATGGCCGAGCGGCGAGTCATCATGGCTGTTTCGCTTGATGACAGGGCGCGGCTTCGCTCATCTGCCGGCCTAGTTGCGGAACAAGATTCTGCATGTCCGGGCTGTCTTCGCCGGCGGCTTTGCCGTGCATCGCCTCAAATTTTCTTATCTCCACATCTGCAAGCTCGGGCTGCTTGTCTCTGCGATAAGCTTGCGCCAGGCGGTAATGGGCTTCGGCATTCCCTGGGTCCAATTGAATTGTCTCGCGCAGCTCGTTGGTGGCGCCGGCATAGTCGCCGGACTCCGCATAGAACACGCCGAGTTGAAAGTGCGCTGGGGCCAGCTTCGGGTCCTGGGCAACGGCGAGCCTCAACTGCGATCGAATATCAGCGGAGGAGACAGAGTCGGGACTTACTCTTCGCTGCTTCCAGAGCGCGAGAGCGTAATCGTAATGCGCGACCGGGCTTTCAGGATGTGCGACCACAAGCTCCGCGATCCGTCTCCGTATTTGCGTATCGGTCTCGGGGGAAACACCCGCGAGGGTTGCCAGAAATGAGTAAGACGGCAGATACTCCGGATCGACATCAATGGCATGCAGCAGTGACCGGATCGAGTCGATCCTGAGGTTCTGCAGATCTTGCGCGATTCCCCAGCCCATCCAAAGGCTCGCCGAGCCAGGATGAGCGACAGTCGCTGATCTAAAGAGCTTCGCCGCTCGATCGGCTGAGCCTAGCCCGATCAACCCGACGCCGCATGCGAAGATATTCTGTTCGCCGCCATCCATGTCTGCCGCCAATTGATATTCAGCAACCGCCTTCGGTGGGTTACCGGATGCCTTGTAGGCAAGTGCCAGGAGCCGATGGGGGACTGGATTCCGGTTTTCATGCTCCGCCAGGCGCTGCAACAACGCGACTGCGTCGGAGTATTGGTTTGTTGCTATATAGGCCAGAGCCAGCTCACGGGAGTTGTTAGTGTCATCCGGTCTGGCGCTGGAAGCCAACTTAAGATAGTGGAGGCTCTGCATAAAATCGCTATGGGCGAAATAAAAAATCCCCAGCGCGTGGTTTGGGGCAAAGCTTTCGGGGTTTGTGTGGGCGGCCAGCAACAGATCAGCCTCTTTGTTGCACTCCGCCAGGCTTTCGCCGGGAGGCAATGCGGAGACAACCTCCTGACCGAGGGCATCTACGCGATCCATCACCTGTGAAGCATCTTCCGCACTGGCGGCGGCAGAGTAGCCGCTTGGCGCGGTGGTTCCTTGAATTCCGGCAGCGCTAAAAGTTGGGGTAGGATTTGCTGCGAGAGACTTGAGGATAAAGTCTACGGTTTCAGTCGCGGATACGATAGTGACCGATTTTGTGTCCGATGGCTTGAAGCCGGTCAAGGTTGCCGTCAAGGTATACGTTCCATACGGTACGTTGTCCAGCTGGTACCTTCCATTCGCGCCGGTGACGACGATCCTCGGCGTTTCATTTGCCTGCGCTGCCGAGATACGGGCGCCAGGAAGATTTTGCCCGAGCGCGTTGCTGACCGCCCCTACGATCGTTCCCACTTGCTGCGCAGTTTGTGCTAAGGCGGCTATAGGGGCCATCGAAATGCCGAGCAGGATGAGCCAGCAAAGCTTCATTTCGTGCTGTCTACCTCCTGCAGTGCCTGGCGGATATCCGGGTTGTCCGGGTCCTTGACGAGATATTCGGAGAGTATCTGGTGAGCCTTCTGCGGCTTGCCGGCATTGAGATAAAGGGCGGCCATGTTCAGGTAAGGGCGGTCGTATGCCGGCGCCAACTGGCGGCACTGTTCGAAACGCTGCATGGCCTCGCCGTCATCGCCCATCTGCATAAGCACGACACCTAAGCCATTCAACGCCTCAACACTCCGCGGTTGAAGCTGAACGGCGCGGGCGAACTCGTTTTTCGCGCCCGGCAGATCTTTCAGCTCGACCAGCAGCATGGCCAATCCCTGGTGGAGATCTCCGTCCGAGGGGTCAATGGCTATCGCCTTCTGCAGCACCTGCTGCGCTTCATCCGGGTGACCCTGGAATTTATAAAGCTTTACCATGTTCTGCAGCGCCAGCAAGTGAGTGGGCTGCAGATTGACCGCCTGCTGGAAGTCATGCTGCGCACGGTCGTAATCTCCCTGTTGGCCATATACGACGCCCAGATTGTTCCAGGCATCCGCGTTGGTGGGGCCCAGTTCGACCGCCTTCTCCAGCGTAGTGCGCGCATCGTCAAAGTTTCCCTTGTTCAGATAGATTAGCCCGAGATTGTAATAGGCGGCTGCGTAGGATGGATTGCGGGCAATGGACTGTTGAAACGAGGTCAGGGCCTGATCGAGATAGCCGTATTGCAGAAAGGCGACTCCGTAGGTGAAGTAGTTATGGTGTAACCCTTTTCCTAAATAACGGCCTTCGAAGGGCAAGGCGCGCCTGAGCCTGTCATCCATGGTGACAGGGGCGGAGAGCGAGTCGTTCAGCATGTGCGCGGGGTCGGTCGCGCCGCTGTATACCTTGAGCACCGCCCCTTGGCGGTCGAGCAGCAGCGAAGTGGGCAAAACCAGGTCGCGGCGCCGCTCGAAGAGATAGCGGTGGAAGATGTTGTAAATGGCGCTGGTGTTTTCATCAGCGACGAGGGTTGGGAAGGAGAAGCCTGCCGGCGAACCAGGATTGTCGACAGCTACCGTAAGCAGGTTCAGGTTATTTCGCTGCCACTCGGGCCAGAGCTTTTGCATGGCCTCGAGTTGCTGCCGGCTCTCGCTACACCCGGACCTCCAGAACACCAGCACCAGGGGATGACCCTGGTTGTCAGCCAGGCTATGCAACGTGCCATGCTGGTCTTTCAGTTTGAAATCGGGGGCGAGTATTGGCTCAACGAGCCAAGTCTGAGTTGCTCCGGAGAGAGGATCCGAAGCGGGCGTGTGGGGAGATGGTGGGTGCGCGCGGAGGGGAGCAAATGGGCTGGCCGCGAAGCTCGACGAACCCTCTTGGATCTCGATCCGGTGACCGGGGGGGAGTTTCTCAAACACCTGCCTGGCGCCGCTTGGCCAAAGAATAGTGGCGCGCACCGACGTTGGTTCCGTTCCCAGACCGAAGCAGAGCACCTTGGAATGCTGCGAGAGATATCCTGAGCCCGCGCGGATGGAGTTCCTCTGCCGCCCTTGGGCGGTCTCCAGCTCGATCACCGCGCCGATGGCATCGCGATTGCTCTTGGTCCCTTTGAGCGAGAAGCTGATAGTCGAACCGAGCGGGTTAAGTTGATTGTGCAGCATCCGGAGCTGTGGCGTATTTCGATTCTTGACCACAACTTCCAGGCGCCCGTCGTGGTCAAGGTCGGCCAGCGCAAAGGCACGGCTATCGTCAATGAAATCCAGGCCTAGAACTCCTGCTGCTTCAGTGAAACTCCCGTTTCGATTATTGACGTAGAAGTTATTTCGCTGATAACCACTCCAGGAATGATCCGAACGAATGAACTCATTGATGGCGCTCCAGGCATCTGCGTACTCTTTTGAGTCGCCGTTGGAAAGAGAGCGCGCGACGATCTGACGCCAGAAAAAACTCGAGAGATTATCTTTCTCGGGCCCGGAGATGAACCCGTTGGTTACGTAAAGGTCAGTAAAGCCGTCGTGATCGAAGTCCCATGCATCCGCAGACCACGACCAGCGTCCCAGGCGCGTTCCGGACTCATCGGTCGCGTCGCGAAACCTTACGTTGGCTGCGTCGTTGTGAAACAGGGAATTGCCGTTGGCATGCTTGGCGTAGGTGCGGCGAACGCTCTCTGCCGCGTTGGGCAAAAATGGCTCCTGCGCCGTGATGCGCTTGCCGGCGGCTGACCACATGTTGGCGACATAGAGGTCGTCCAAGCCGTCGTTGTCGTAGTCGAACCAGCAGACGCTCATGCCGGCGCCGGGATCTTCCACTCCGGCCTCGGCACTCACATCGACAAAGCTCCCATCACCTTGGTTGCGGTAGAGGTTTTTGCGGCCGAAATCATTCACCACGTAAAGGTCAGGCCAGCCGTCATTGTTGCAGTCGTTCCAGCCGCAGGCGAAGCTGTACCGATTGTTATTCTGGTCCATTCCCGAGGAGACGGTCACATCCTCAAAGGCATGGCCGCCACGGTTCTTCAAAAGGAAGTTGGCAGGACCGTTCTGCGCATCGTAGTAAGGCTTGGGGAATTCGTATTCGCTGAGGCCCTGATAGTAGCTGTACAGGCAGAAGTAGACGTCGAGTAGACCGTCGCGATCGTAATCCGCCACGGCGAGACCGGTGAATGTGCCTTGCGGCTGCCGGGCAAAATGAAATGCATCAGGTTTTAATTCAAAGGTGCCGTCCCCGCGATTGACGAACAGCAGCGGGCCGCTGGTGCGCACGACGATCAGATCCTGATGCCCGTTGTTGTTCAGGTCGGCGAAGAGCGCGCTGGAAGTTCCGTCGAGCACGCCCACACCTGCTTTGCCAGTAACATCGGTGAAGGTACCGTCGCCGCGATTGCGGTACAGCCGGTTGGGCAGGCCGGCAGGCTGGCAGACATAAAGATCGTCGAAGCCGTCGCCGTCAAAATCACCGGCACAGATCCCATTGTTGCCATAGATATCGATGCCGCTGGCTCCATCAAGTACGGTGCGCCAGTGGTCCAGGCCGTGCTGCATTTGTTCGTGGAACGACGGGTTACCGGCAAAGCATGCCGCGGTGATATCCACGAAGCCGGCGCCTGTGAGCCGGCTGCGCAACTCGCTGGTGGCCGACCAGCGCAGAACGGACCATTTTTCCCCGGAGTCTTTCTCCCAGGTCAGCTGCCACTCTCCGGTGCGCTCTTCGCGCCGGTCGTCGACGAGCGTGCCCAGCAGATCGTAGTGGATAAGCGTCCTCAACCGTAGCGGGGCTGACGCCAGCACCTCGATGCCATCGATCTGCAGCTCGGCGACTTCCATCCTCCTGAAGGGTGCAAGATATTCATGCAGGCTCTGCACGAAAGCTGCGCCGCTCAGATGCTGCGGAGCGGGGAAGGTAGCCTGCTCAGATTGTAACGGCGGTTGCCGGCGCAAAGGCTTCACCGTTGGCTTGCCTAGCGAAGAAGCTTCGAGAGCCGGGGGAAGGAACGCTTGCACCGTTCGCAGTTCCGGGGTCGCGGCGCATAGGGAGTCTCGCCAGGTTTTCAGCGGAAGTTCAAGCTCAGCGGCATACTTTTCCGTAATAAATGCGTCCGAACCTGGCCGTATCTGCTGCAAAAAACTGTCGATGAACGGCGCGTATCCAGACCCGGTATGAAGCAGGCAGGGCGAAGAAGATGTTTTGCCAAGCGCCCATAGCGGAAGCCCCTGGAAACGCGCCGCAACGAATATCCCCGCAGTGCTTGCGGCCTTCATGAAGTGTCGGCGTGAGAAGTACACAGTTTCCCCGATCAGCGCAAAACATGCCGAAGATTACGCCGTCATTCCGCCGATCCCCGGCAGCCGGCATGCGGCCCCGTCTCGACATGGGAAAGGTTTACCACGCGGCGAAGTGGCGGTGCAATTGGCGCAAGAGCGGTGGCGAGCAAGGAAGACCCTTCAATCGTTTGCCGCCGTGTGGAGCGCCAGCTTCTCTCACTTTTGGCCCGAAGATTCCCCCAGGATTTGCTGCCTGATGACGATTTTGCTTGACACTCTTAGTCTCAATCCATTTAGATTCCGTCGTTAGTTAAACGCTAACTGTAACGAAAATGTAAAACGGAAAGGGATTTTTGTTCAAGACGAATCGATAGCGGCCACCCCACCATGCGTGGGTGGGTACCCAGGCCCAACAGAGAGAAAGATGCGCGCCACCCGGATATTCGAGGCATGGCCGCCACTGACGGTAGTGTGTTCATTTTTGGAGGAGAGCAATGTCCGGAAACATCTGCGGAACACGCGTATCAACCCGAAAAACTATTCCCCAACGGAGAACCGGAGAAGTTCCCATCCTGGTTATCTTCGCGGTATTCGCCGCGCTGCTCGCACTCCATGCGACCCTGGTGTTCGGGCAGATCAACACCGCAACCTTGTCGGGGACCGTCAAGGATCCTACAGGCGCCGTGATCCCGGATGCGTCCGTGGTTGTGGTGCTGGCCGACACCGGAACGACGCGAACCGTGCAAACCAACGCGGCCGGTCTCTTCACTGTGCCGCTGTTGCAACCAGGCTCATACACGGTGACGATTTCAAAGGCGGGCTTCGAAAACGCGACAGAATCAAACATCGATTTGCAGGTTAACCAGTTGGCCAATCTCACCTTTACCCTGACCGTGGGCGCGGTGGGACAAACGGTCACGGTGACCGGTGGGGCTCCCGTCCTGAACACAGAGACTGCCGGATTGGGGACGGTGATCGCAGAGAAGGAAATCCAGGATCTTCCTTTGAACGGGCGGCAGTTTATGCAACTGCTGCAGCTGGCGCCAGGAACGGTGCCCGTGAGCGTTTCTCAAGGCGCAGTCCCCGCGCTGGGCGGAAGCGGCTCAAATGTCACCCCTGCGATCAACGGGGGCACGGGGCGCAGCAATCTCTTCTACGTCGATGGCATTTACGCGACCGACCCATTCTTCAGCACCCTCTCGATCAGCCCGTCGATCGATGCGATTCGCGAGTTCCAGGAACAGACCCACACCGACCAGGCGCAATTCGGCCAGTCCATCGGCAGCACGGTCAACCTGTCTACCAGAAGCGGGACCAACCAGTTCCATGGCAGCGCCTATGAGTTCTACCGGGATGCCGATTTGGCCGCCACTTCCTATTTCGCAACGGTCAAGGGCGGCTACAACCAAAATCAGTTCGGCGGCACTTTTGGCGGCCCGATCATCCGCAACAAGCTGTTCTTCTTCGGCTTTTATGACGGGTATCGTCAGACGCAGGCAGCCAACAATTTCACGATTCTGCCCACCAGCGCGGAGCTGGGTGGCGACTTCAGCGCGCTTCTCCCCACCACGGTCATCTACGATCCCACGACCTACAATGCGGTCACGGGGCAGACCCAGCCATTTGCCGGCAACATCATCCCGCAGGCCCGCTTGAATCAGGGCATCCTGGCCATGCTGAAGGAATATGTTCCGACCCCAACCTCCAGTGTGCCCAACGCCAACAACTTTGTGAACACCGCGAGCAGCACGCTGAACCAGGACCAATACAGCGTGCGTGTGGATTACAGCATTACTCCCAAGAATTTGTTGTTTGCCCGCTGGACGGTCAACAACGAGACGACCGTCAGTCCCGGAGGACTTCCGGTCAATCCGTTCGAAGAGGGCTTCAACGGGAACAACTCCGGAGCGACCTGGGTGCATACCTTCTCCCCGAGCCTGGTGAGCCAGATTACCGGCGGCTACAACTCGATCTACATCCCGCAGCAATACGCTGAGCCGAACGCCGCCTCGCTCTTCAACACCGCCGGCTTCAGCGAGGGCTTCACCGACACCCCGGGCGGCATCCTGGTTCCCAAGACTCCCGGTTTGCACCCCAGCGGGTTTTTCGACCTTAACGCCGGCTGGGGGCCCATTGGGCCGCAGCGGCTCGGCCAGTTCTCCGGCTCGGCTAATAAGCAGATCGGCAGCCACGCGTTGATGTTCGGCGCGTCGTACTACATCACCCACATGTATACGAACTGGGCGGAAAACGACGTCTCCTTCAACCAGCAGGCCACATGGAATCCCTGCGGAACGGTATCGGCCGGCGCTTGCACAGGTGTGGGTGGGAACTCGATTGCCAGCATGCTGCTCGGCCTGCCTAACAGCGCAGGACGGCAACTGGGCAACGCCGGCGTGAACCTCCGCTCCCGGCTCGCGGGATTGTTCGTGCAGGACTCCTGGAAATTCCGGCCAAACCTTACCGTGAACTACGGGCTGCGTTGGGACTACACCGCTCCGGTGACCGAGGCCAACAACCGTCTTTCTGGTTTCGATATTCATACCAGCGAGTGGTATCTGCCAAAGAACGATGCGGATACCCCCAGCACCATTCCGGCCGGCGTGGTCATCCTAAACAGAAACAGCATCACCACACCGGATTACAGAAACTTCTCGCCACGCTTCGGCTTTGCCTATCAGGCTCGGCCCACAACCGTGGTGAGCCTTGGTGTCGGGGTGAGCTTCGACAACTGGTCGGGTGCGTTGCAGGCTGCGCAAAATGCTCGCGGCGCGTGGCCGTCAGGCTCTTCGCAAAACCCGGCCAACCTGAACATAGCGGGTATTACGCCGGGTGCTACGGCGCAGAATCCCTTCGGCAACACAGCGCCGGTGATTCCCGCTTCGCCGTTTCCCAGCGGCGGCGGTTTTCTCGATACCGCATGGAAGGATGCTTACTCCTGGCAATGGAACCTGCAGGTACAACAACAGCTTAGAAATTCCGGCTTTTCAAGGTGGCCTATGTAGCCTCCTCTACCAGCCGTTCGCCGATTCAGGTGCCCTTCAATATTTCCACGCAGCTGGGGCCGACGCAGGTGTTGCCTTTTCCGCAGATGCAGTATGGATTCGGCATGCTCGCAGAGCATCGGGCACATGAGCTACAACGCGCTGCAGGCGCAGTATACAAAGCGCTACTCCAGCGGTCTTTCTGTGGTTAGCTCGTTTACCTGGTCGAAGAATATCAATGTAGGCTGCGCCGATTACTGGGAGGGATGCAACATTCAGGATCCGTATGACATGCGAAGCAACCGGGGCCCCGACAACGTCGATGTCCCGGTAGTGTTTACCTTCGCCTCTGTTTATGAGCTGCCCTTTGGGAAAGGCAAGACCTATGCCACCTCGGGAGTGCCATCGAAGGTGTTGGGGGGCTGGCAAGTGAATGGCATCATCGCTGCGCGCGGTGGAAGCCCTTTCACGCCGTCCATTAACTTCGACAACGCCAATGCCAATGGCGGCTCCCAGCGTCCGAATGTAGTGGGCACGACCACCGGGCCAAAAACCTTGAATGAGTACTTCAATACCTCCGCGTACACCCTGCCTGCGCGCTATACGTACGGCGACGCGGGGCGCAATAGCCTCCGCGGCCCAGGCTACACCGACGTAGATTTCTCGCTCTTCCGCACCTTCCCGCTTTTCGAACGGGCAAACCTGGAACTCAGAGGCGAGTCGTTCAACGTTCTCAATCATCCGAATTTTGCCAACCCGGATGGAACGCTTGAGGATGCAAATTTTGGCAAGATAACCTCCATCAACGGCAGTAGCGCGCCAAGGGAGTTCCAACTCGCCGGGACGATCAGGTTCTAAGCGCGACTGATTGGTTCGGGCTTAACTACGGGGAAGAGTATGAAGAGAGCTGTATTGGGATGGCTTTGCGCCCTCTTCATACTCTCCGCCAGCAGTTTGTGTGGCCGATCCCTGCAAACCGTTCAGCCCGGTTCAATTTATTCCGGGCCGCCGCCTAAGACTCCCGTCTCGATCAACAGCTTAATCCCTCCTGACCAGCGGATTTCGCCGATGCCATTGGCCGAGCGTATCCGTCTTGCCGCCGTTCCCAGGCGCGGAATGTGCAGCACCGTGCCCGCCGAAAGAGCGGATGACGCCCTCCTCACCGGCGATGGCAAAATGTGGGTTGAGGTGTACGGAAATCCCCTCGCCGAGCAAGTCGTTTTCCACCAGGAGCGTATTCTGCAACCGTGGAAGAGCCATCCCCTGGAGGCGCCGAAGATTGCCTCCGTGCTTCCCGAGGTTCGCCGATTAATGCTCAATGGCGAGTACAAAGAAGGTCTTGACCTCTCGCTGGCGGCTGCGGAAAAGACCGAAACCAAACCTGGAACGGACAACCTGAAAGACCATCCTGCTTTTGATATGCGGATCGACGTGCCTGGCCGCCACGCCGTCGAGGACTACCTGCGGACGACTGATTTCGAAAGCGGAGAAGTGAAAGTCGTCTGGAGAGACAACGACGGTGTTTGGCAGCGGCGCACTTTTGTCTCGCGTCCCGACAACGTTGTGGTTCAGCTGCTCACTCCGCCGAACCACGGCGTCATCAACGCGACGCTCCAGCTCGACACCTCGATGGTGCTGCCTGAGCGTCCGCCGACGAGTCCCGCGCACCGCATCATCGGACGAGGTGTCCAGTCAGGAGTCTCTCACGAACCTGGCGCGGATCACATCCACTTTGCGCGCAGCTTCGATGATCGCCACATGATCCTTCAGGGCCACTACGTGGTCGAACATGGCAACCCCGGTTATGCCAGCGTTACGCGAGTCATCGCGGATGGGGGCTCGGTCAAGCCCGGGGATGACTCGCTGGTGCTTCGAGGCGTACGCTCGCTGACCTTGATCACTCGCGTCGAAGCCTACGCCAACCTGCAGCAGCAGGAGGTAGATACGTTGAGCGGAGCCGTCGACGGCATGGTCCCGGACTACCAGGAGTTGTTGAACCGGCATCGCCCGACGCAGGCTAGCGTGATCGATCGCGCCTCCTTAGATTTGGGAGGCGCCTCGTTTCACTCCATGAGTGGTGAGGAGCTGCTGACTGACCAGCGAACCCGCTTCGGATACAACCCGGCCCTGCTGGAGGACCTATTCGATATGGGCCGATACTGGCTCTATTTGCGCAGCGGCGACTTTCCTCCCATGTGGGGCCACGTAAACATCAATGTGAACCTCCAGATCTCCGGCGCCGTTATGGGTAATTTGCCGGAAGCGATGAAGGCTTACGTTCATTGGGTAGAGGCCTTGATGCCGGATGCCAAGACGAATGCTGCGAATATTTTTGGCGCACGCGGCGCGCTTTTTGGAATCCACCCGACCGTCGAGGGGGATCCACTCACTCACTTTGACTACACCTGGCCTCACCACTATTGGATCTCCGGCGGTGGATGGATGTACAGCCCACTCTGGGACTACTACCTGGCCACCGGTGACCGGCAGTTCCTGAGTGAACACGTTCTACCCGGGCTTAAGCAGATTGCACTCTTCTATGAGGACTACCTGACGGAAAAGGACAAGGACGGGAACTTCATCTTTGTTCCGTCGTACTCTCCGGAGAACTGGCCCAGCAACACGCAAAACTCTCCGGCAGTGATCAACGCGACCATGGACATCATGGTCTGCCGCGAGGTGTTCACCCATCTCATCGCGGCGTCGGAGATCCTCGGGGTTGAAGGCGAGAATATCCCGAGATGGCAGGCGATCTTAGCGAAGCTGCCGCCTTACCTTCTGGATTCCGACGGGGCCTTGAAGGAATGGGATTGGCCGAGCATACAGGAAGCGCTGGACCATCGGCACGTTTCTCACCTGTACGGGGCATGGCCCTCCGACGAAATAACCCCCGACAGCACACCGGACCTGGCGCGCGCCGCCTGGCTTGCGGCCAGGAAGCGGGGGCAGGGAAATGCTTCTGCTCACGGCCTTTTGCATCGTTCACTGGCGGCGGCGAGACTCAAGGATTCCTACCTGGTGAACTTCGATCTGAAGCAGTTACTGGAGCAGGGCTACATCAATCCCAGCCTCACCACGCTGCACAACCCCTACGCCTTTCCATCGCCCGATCCACAGGGTGGCATCCCGACGCTCATGATGGAGATGCTGGTCTACTCTCGTCCCGGCGTGATTGGGCTGCTTCCGGCTGCACCCGATTCTCTGCCTGAAGGAGACGTAAAAGGCATTGTGTGCCGGACCCAGGCGAAGATCGAGGACTTAACCTGGAACCTGGCGACGAAGAAGATAGACGTGACCATCAGCTCAGGTTTAGATCAAACCATCAAACTCTTTGTCCGACGGGGGATTGAAAGCGTAGATGCACCCGAAGGTGTCCTGGCCGCACCTGCGGCGGCAGGCTCGGAGGATTGCACTGTGCGGCTGGCTGCATCGCACCCGGTCACGCTGCACTTCACCATAGGGAATCAGGATCGTTCGAGCTGGATCAAAAGAGTTGGCCAGTAGTTTCGCATACACTACAACCGGGCATCGCGATGGGTTTTGTTTCAGACCGGCGGATCTGTGCACTGGCCATCGCCTTTCTGCTTTTTTCCGATGGCTTGCTAAGCTTGTCGCAGCAGCCATCGGGGAATGCCGCTGCTCTGCTGGCGCAAGGCAAGCAGGCTGAGGACCGGGGTGAGTTTCCCCAGGCCCTCGGCGACTACGAAGCGGCCCTCCTAGCAGATCCCAACAATGCCGAAGTGAACTTCAAAATTGGTTTGCTCAAGGGCCAGTTTGGCGATTTCACTGGAGCGGCGGCAGCCTTTCAAGCTGCGCTACAGACTGCCCCGAACTTTGCCAAGGCGCACTACAACCTGGGGCTGACGATGGTTGCCGCGTCCGGGAATACTCCGCAGTGGGCGCGCGCCCTGGCCGAGTTCAGAGCAGCCCTGGCGTTGCAGCCGGATTATGCAGAAGCGCGGAACATGGTGGGCGTGGGCTTGCTCGAAACGGGTGATCCGGCGAAGGCAATTCCTCAATTCAGATCCGCCCTTTTGCTCGATCCCAACTCGGCCGCAATCCATTTCAACCTGGGCAGGGC
Organism: uncultured Acidobacteriaceae bacterium; assembly: GCA_963834205.1. Lineage (GTDB taxonomy): Bacteria > Acidobacteriota > Terriglobia > Terriglobales > Acidobacteriaceae > PALSA-350. The sequence goes on from CAWIBI010000055.1 coordinate 39,415, forward strand.
GCTGCAAGCCTCTGAAAATTCTTCCGAGGCATCCACCGAATATCTGACTGCGATCAAGATCAAAGGGAACTACCCGGAGGCAGAAAACGCCCTGGGCAGTCTGTTGTTCGCTCGGGGGGATTATCCTGCCGCGGCGACACACTTCCAGGCAGCGTTAGCTATCGATCCCGATCTGGAAGGCGCTCATTATGGGTTGGCCAAGGTCCTTCGATCTCAAGGCAAGAGTGCGGAAGCCAAGATCGAGTTGAGACAGGTGAGCGCGCTCACCCAGCGACCATCCGATGCTATAAGGTCATCCTACCTAAGCAACGAGAGTCTGGAACTTGCCAAGAAAGGTGATTTTGCGGGGGGGATCCAATCGGCGAGGGAAGCGCTGGCGCTGCAGCCCGAAAATGCGATCGCGCATTACAACCTCGGGCTTTTGTTGGCTGATTCAGGTGACTTGCATTCCGCGATGCTCGAGCTTCGCAAGGCTCTTTCGCTGGCGCCTCTGCAATGCTCTTTTTATTTGGATCTTTCCAGGATGCAAGAGAAGGCGAATGATCGCGAGGCCGCAATCGATAGCGTTCGCCGGGCGGCCCTTCTCTGTCCTGCCAAGCCGGCCCTCGAGACAAGACTCAAATTGCTCCAGGCCTCCGCCGTGGAAAAACCGGCGCCCTCAAGCAGTAAAGCTCTGTTTCCTTACGGTGCGCCTACGGATACAGCGACGGATCATTTTGCATTTGCCACACAGTTGAGCAAGGAGGGAGATCTACCGGGCGTGATCGGCGAACTGCTAAGGGCGGTGGCGCTGCAACCGCGGCGCAGCGACCTCCGCTACAACCTGGCCGTCGCCTATATCCAGAGTGGGCAATACGATAAAGCAGAGCTGGAGCTGAGGAAAGTCCTCCGGCCCTCTCCGGACTCTGTGGAAGCGCACCTTGCCCTGGGCAGCTTGCTTCTTCAAAATAAGGACGACGTTGCCGCGGCTCAAGAGTTTCGCCGGGTTCTGGCTTTGCAGCCAGGCAATCAGGAGGCAGCGCGGCTGTTGAGCCAGTGCCAGGAGAGCCACTAGTGTATGCGCTACGCAGATGGACGTTTACCCTGGGGCAAAAAACATTTCCAGGAATCCAATGATAACCACCCAGATGTTGTTCATTCCTCCCTCAACTTGCCGCATGCAAGTTAGTTACCCGGGATATACAGCCAGGACGGACGAATCGGTTTAGTGCCCACATGATGATCTACTGGACTCCGCTTCGATGAAATCGCAAAACTACGACACTGGCGTGAGGGAAGGTATAGTTGGTTGTCTTACCTGCCGCAGGATGATCGGTGGTAACACCCACAGCATCCGGCTCGTCCTCGTCGTTCCGGTTATAAATGCTGGGGGCGGTGATGGTCTTAGCGGTCGCCTCGGGCCTCGGTTCGAAGCCTTGCAGCGAAATAACAGCTCGGTAGTCGCGCTGGAGACTGCGATTGACACAAAATAGCGCCAGGTCCCCATCGGCCAGCAGCGCTGCGCGCACGTCCAGCCAGGGAACGTCCTGAATCTCCGGCAGCCGGCTGACGCCGTGCTCCACAGAATAAACAGGTGCGTCGCTGTCGAGCGCAAGTAGCTTTTGCGGGGCAGCCTCAGCATAGGTGCGCAACACCCAATATGCCGGCGCGGCGTAGACCTGCTCGCGCCGCTTCCAGATTCCCGCGAACTCCAGAATGCCGGTCATATCGGAGATGGGAACGATCTCCGAGTGGTCCAGCAGCATATTCAGAAATCCCCCGGTGATGACTGCGCCTCCCATATTGTTGAAGTCCGGCGCGGCGTGAGTGCCGAGCTGACGGTTGCCCACCCAAAGCCATTCGGTGAAGGCGATTTTGGTGTCGTGGTGGCCGGCTTGTTGAATCTGCTCGGTCATCTGACCGAGCTTTGTCCCCAGGCCGACCGGCATGGCGAAGGCCGCCTGCGCGATAAAGTCGTTGGAAGGATCGTGCAACTGGACATTGTCGGTGGTGACGACAAAATGGGTGGAGAGATAGTTGAAAGTGCCAGGTGAATTTTTGAGCTGTACAGCGTTCCATTCGCGGAAGTTATCAGGGTCTGCACCAGTTGCGATCAAGCGCGAATTGGGGTCAACCTTGCGCACCGCCTCGCTGAAAATACGGGTGCGGTCGCCGATCTGATCGCGAGCCGGGTAGCCGGTGTTCCAGTTGCCCCAGAGTTCGTTGCCCAGCTCCCACAGCAACCCACCCTGCTTGTCGCCCCAGTGTTGGTCGACGTAATTGACCCAGCCGGCGGCCTCTTCAGGGGTGCCGGTGCCAAGGTTCAAGGCGATCTGCGGCTGGGCATGCACGAGCTCGCAGAAGCGGAGGAACTCATCCGTGCCGAAGGTGTTGTACTCCGGGATTCCCCACGCGAGGTTCAGCCTGCCGACACGCTTGTCGCGCGGCCCGATGCCGTCTCGCCAATGATATCCGGAGGTAAAGTTGCCTCCGAAGCGAACAAGCGAAGGTTTCAGGTCGCGCGCCATCCGCACGACATCGGGATCCATGCCATCGATATTGTCGGCCGGCATCAGCGAGATCTGGTCGACCAGTGCGCGCGCGTCGCCCGACAGCGAAACCACAAAGTCCGCTGGTTCCAGACGGTATACATCCCCGGGTTTGAGCGTCAGGTGAAAGGCGGATCGCGTCCAATCGGAGCTGCTCGCGGTCACCTTCGCCTCGGCCAGAATTCGATCGTTGGCATTCCTCTTGCGGAGCGAGATCGAAAGCTCAGCCGGCCCGGAGAGATGCTTGATCCAGATGCTGCCGTCATATTCAAGAGTGCGCTGCACGGGCAGATAAATCTGCTGGCGAATGCCGGTCTCCCCGGTGGGCAACGCCATGATCTCCAGCGAGCGGCTGGAGTTGGCTGCATCGCCCCAGCGCGGCTCGTAGCGATTGCCCTGGTTGGAGACAAGCGGCTCCCAGGGCAGTGGCAACCCAAGGTCCGATCCCCGCAACAGTTCGGGCCGATCGCGCTCCATGCGCATCGCTGCGGAGGCGCTCCACAAGCCGTCCTCCAGGCTGCCGTTCTCCAGCAGCTCGGCCCACAGGCCTCCATAGGTCGAGCGGCCTATCGGCTCGAGGAAACTTCCAAAGATGGTCGCCGGGATTGGCTGCGCTGCTGGACGCTCGGCGTGGACCTGGATGTGCACCTCGGCATTCTTGTCAGCTTGCGGTGTGTGGTCGGTGATCTGGCCGTAAAGATTGGAGCCGAGGGCGATGAGCGCAATAGGAAGTATCCGGCTGAACGGTTCTCTCAGAGTGGCAGTGAGCATGAAAGTGCGATCCTTTGATGCGATGCTGGACTCGTCTGCTGCGAGCGAATCGCAGTATAGTCGCGCCCTGGAGACGGAGCACCGTTCACCTGAACTAGAGCAGACCTTCGCCCCACTTATATACACTGAATATCCCAGGCGGACCAGAGCCTGGGTTCCGGTGAAGAAGGTATCTGAATCGCTGGGTTCCGCGCGCATGACGACCATTGCCAGCACTTTGCTGCTGACCCTGATGTTCTGGGAGGGGAGGGGCCTCTGCGCCGCCCAGACGATTGCTCCCAAGGATGAATCTGCCAGTCATCTTGCACAAGCGAAAGCTGATCTCGAACACGGGCGGTTTGCCGAGGCCGAAAAAATCTTGCGGGACCGCCTGGCTGACCAGGGCTCAGAAGTTGAGGCACGATACCTTCTCGCCTACGCGCTCTTCAGGGAGAACAGACCCGCTGACTCGCTTAAGGAGTACACTGAGGCGGCGCGACAGCGAGCCCCGCGTGCGACAGAACTCAAAACTGTCGCGCTTGATTATGTATTACTTAATGACTACGACGACGCTGAGCATTGGGCCCGTTATTCCTTGTCGCTCGACGGGAATGACGGCGAAACCTGGTATGAGTTTGGGCGGATCGAGTACACCCTCAACCACTTTCCGGCTGCCGTGGACGCTTTTCTGCGCGCACTGCAGCTCGATCCTGTTTCAGTAAAGGCAGAAAACAATCTCGGTCTTACGTTCGAGGCTCTCAATCGGACAGACGAAGCGCTGGCCGCCTATCGGACAGCGATCGCGATGCAGGCCTCATCTCAGCATCCCAGTGAACAGCCGCTGCTGAACCTTGCGCGAGTGCTGATCGATCGCAACCACCTCGACGAGGCTTCGCCCCTGCTGCAACAAGCCGCACAAATCGCCCCCCGCGACTGGAAAATCCTGGCTCAACTGGGAAGACTGTACTCTGAAAAGGGAGAGCTGAGCGCTGCCCGCGAGGCGCTGGAGCAAGCAGTGGCCATCGAGCCAAAGATGGCGTCGCTGCACTTCCAGCTTGGACAGGTTTACAGAAAGAGCGGCGCGCCGGAAAAAGCGAACCAAGAGTTCGCAACGACCAAGGATCTGCTGGGCACAACCTCCTCTTCAAAGTAACGATCATTCACAGCTACAGGAAGAAGCGTAATGGAAACGAAGGCGACGAGGCTCGCCACATACCCCGAGATTTTTTAAAAAAAAAGGCTCTTGGCTGTGAGCGGATTGTTATCGGGATTTCGCATTTCTAGCTGACGGGCAAAAGTCAGCGTTGCGCTATCCGGATATGGGGCTGGCCTAGGCAATCTGAATCAAAACTGCACTAAGGGCAGGAACATAGCACATGAGCTGGGTGCCACTCGGACTAAGGGAATAGGCAGCGGCGGGAGAGAATGTGCCGTCGTTGTTGACGCTGGCGCCCTGAATGGTGAAGCCCCCGGTTGCCGAAAGGTCGGGTGCATCGGCTCCTTGCGAGAGCTGGGTCAGCTCAAGGAGTGTGGCAGAAGTGGCGTTCTGGGGAAGCTGCGTGGTCAGCTGGAGGTTGTTGGTGGAGTCCTTGTTGACGACGACCAGGTTGAGGCCGCCCGAAGATGTGTGAACCGCGTAGGCGGTGACGTTGAGGTTTCCTACGGAGAGCTGTGTGGTGTACAGAGTACCCTGGCCGGCGAGCGTGAAGAAGAGTATGCCGTAGTACTCAGGCCGCGCTTCGACGACGGTGCCGTCGGAGGCGGCGATGGGCGTGTATCCGTCCCCGTCTCCGCCGCCATGGAAGTTGACCCCTGAGGCTCCGCCCTGCGCACAGTTGAAAAGGTAATCGATAACCCACAAGGAGGATGCGTAGGAATCGCTGACACCATCGGCGCCGCCATTGTAAAAGGAGTTGCACTCGGACATCCGGTAGGGCACGCCGATACCCTGGGCGCCGGTATTCAAGGTAGCCAATTCGCTGACAAGGTTGGAGTCGGGTGTGATGAGGTACGCCGCAGTAGAGGAGGGAGACTGACCATTGGCTCGGTAGTAATGCTGAGTAAGGAGGCTGATCTCATTCTTGGTTACGGTCTGGCCAAAGGGGATGGTCCAGGTGGAGAAGTGGCCGCCATCGGCGGGACCGGTGATGGCCACGCTGGGCGTTGTGGCGAGAATGGCGGTGCGGTATTGGCCCCAGAGTGTAAGGAACTCGGGGAGCAACCAGTTTCCCGCGTAATAGCCTCCCGAATTTCCGTAGAGGTCAGGTTCATTGCCGATCTCGATTCCTAGCAAGGAGGAACCGAACTGCTCGTAGGCGTTTGCGACTTCTGCGGCTGCCAGAGCCGGATTGGTAGCGCCAGTTGCAGATCCACCAAGATTAATGCCATAGAGACACTGCCAGCCTGTGGCCTTGACGAAAGCGGCGGCGGAGCCGACATCGCTGGGTGCGATCTGCCCCGCGGTCTGACCGGGACCGTTGGGAGTCCAGACATTCCGGTCTACCGAGTTCCCGCCGATGCGGAGCACGCTTGTACCGAGACGCTTGAAGAGGCCGATGAGGTCGGTGTTCGAAGCAGTGAATAGCGGCTCGGTGAGCGAACTCTTCTCATAGGAAAGTCCAGCAAAGCCCGCGCCGATGGCGCCACTCGCGGTTGCAGTTACAGTCAAAGACGCTTGAATCGTGGGCCCAGTGGGCGTTGGCTGCGGATTTGTGGCAGCCGGCGGGCTTGCGCTTTCCGTGCTACTTGAAGAACCGCACCCAGAAAAGATTGACGAGGCAGCAAAAGCTGCGGCGCCGTGCAAAACTTGGCGACGGCTGAGCGTGGACCGCACGACAGAGGGCATGGGGGATCTCCGGGCGTTTGTCCGCAATCTCTTAAACCCACCGGGCGGAAAAAGTTGCTTCTCCTTCGAGGAGGCAATCCGGAAGTAATACCTCAGTTTGACGAAAACAGTGCCGTGAAAAGCCGATGGTCCACAGTGGGAGACATGGCAATAGGCAATCCTTTACGGCCCGACTAAAGTCGTGCCCTGATACAAAACAAGGTTCTCACGCAGACTCTGAAGCCCGTACCCTTCAAAACGGATAACACAGCACTAGTCTTTCATCTGCTGTCACCCGAAGAACCAAGCTAGTTCTTGTCTCGCATACACGGAGTGAAGGTAAGCCCTATCAGCAGTCCATCTGAGTCGAGAAATCGGCTCACCGTCTGGCCCCACGGTTCTTTCCTATTCTTAACGAGCATCGGATACCCCTTCGATTCAAGCTGCGCTGTGGCACTCTCGACACTCTCCACATCGAATTCAAGCCAGGCGTGGGGCACCGGCAAACTACCAGGCCAGGTGGGGCTACCAAAACAAGACTCGGCAGCCTGCGAGAGTGGCCAAAGAGCGAAATGCTTTGCGCCCTGCAGAGCACTCGTATGGAGATAACCGCCGCTCTCCTCTTTGAAAGGAATCTCAAGAGCGTCAACGTAGAGTTTGCGGCTCGCATCTGCATCGCGGACGATGGGCCCAAAACCTGCGATGAAGAGAATTCCGGTTTTTCCCAGTGCTTGCATGACATCTTCCTCTCCTACGGCAAGAATTACTCCGACGGCCGCCATCCCGGCGATGAGCTCTCTTCTCCGCATGCAACCAACAGTAGCGCGGAGTAAAAGACTATTTCTTGAACAAATCGGACATTTGCAGGGTAGATTCACTTGAGCGAAGCAGCAGAGTTGGCCGGATATCGGCGAGACGACGGACGTCGCGAGTCATATGCGCCTGGTCGGCATAGCCGGCACTGGAGGCGAGGTCTGCCAGGCTTTGCTCCACGCCGGCTTCACGCGCCGTCTTGAGAAGACGCTGGAAACGCAGCACGGACTGGAACATCTTTGGCCCGTACCCAACGGCCGCCGAAAACCGCCGATGAAGCTGACGTTCGCTTATCCCGATCCAGTGACTCAACTGATCGATACGGCCGTGGGGACGGCGGGAAAGCCACTGGATAGCCGCGAGGACCGCCTGGTCAAAAGGAGCAGAATGTTCCATCGAGGCGCGGAGAACCTGCGCGAGGACTGATCGCCGGGCTGCAGGGTTTGACTGATCAAGCACCCTGTCCAGCTGGATGTGTTGCATGGGGCCCTTGAGCGTCGCAACGGGAAGATTTTGGTTGACCAACTCTGATGCGGGAACGCCGAGCATACCGGACGCGCAGCCAGGACGCAGCCGCGCCCCCGTAATGCTCGTGCCCGCGGGCAATCGGGCCAGGAAGGGAACGGTCCAAGGGCCCGCCAGCACAGGCGGTTCGTGGTTGATGAAAACGATATCAACACACCCGTCGGGCAGCACCCGGTGCTCATAGACATCCCGCGACCCCATGATGGTCTGAGTCCAGAAACATAAGAAGCGGGCAGCCAGCGGTCCGGGCGAGGGAAACTCGGTGTATTCCGAGAAAGTCCGGGAGGGCTGGTCGTCAAGATTCATCGCAATGCTGAAGTGTATAGCCGTTTTAGTCGCGCCCTGATGATCCACTAACGGCTTCGATTTATGTTAAACGCCAGTGACGGGAAATGTGGAGGTAATTTGCTAGTGGCTGAAAAGCTGCACTTTGAGTATTGCGTCGATCCCGGGGTCAAACGAGCGGAAGTTGGCGGGGTTTCCGTTTTGCGGAAAAGCTCTCGATCGGGCAAGAAAGACGTACCTCAGGGGCTAAAGAGAGTCTCCCTGAGAACCCATCGTTGCTAAATTCTGTCCTCACGACGGACCAAAGGGTGCCCCATATCTCGCTCGTTTTTCGCGAGATATGGGAGAAGCTGCCCTCGATTGGCGTATTTCGATGTTCCAAGTGCTAGAGGGGAGGAGCAGCTTCTCCCACATCTCGCGAAAAACGAGCGAATATGGGGCACCCTTTGGTGCGTCGTGAGGAGAAATCCCAAAGCACGTTGCTCAGCGGTTCTCACGCAGGCTATAAAGCCCGACATATTTCAATCGTTTGTTATGGCCCGACTAAAGTCGTGCCTTGATACAACAAAAAATAGTCTTTCCGCATGATCCCCAGGTCTCAAAGGCGAGACCTGGGCCACCCACCATTGCTTGAGGACCGAAGAGGACTCAGCAATCTACATCAACCGCGCGACGAGCCTGATTACGACGACGTCCTCTATAGGCGGCGACCTTGTGGCGGTTCCCACATATTTCCATGCTGCACCAGCGGCGATGATGCGATTTGGTCTGGTCGGAGAACCATAGTACGCAGGTCTCGTCTTCGCAGCGTTTTATAAGTTCGAAGTCCGCTGTCGTAAGCAGATGGGCAGCAGCCTCCGCAACAGGAGCCAAAATTGACTCCGCCGTGTCCTGTCGCCTGACCGTGTCAAGTGTAAGGGTCCTCGATTTGTTCCAGACCAGCCGTAGATGGCTCTGGCTAGCCGCCAGAAAACTATTAAGGATGGAAGGATCTCCCCTCCTCCCGGCTTTTCGTTTTTCAACCAGGGACCGAACGCTTTCCCGCAGGCATCGCGCGGAATGTAGAAGAGCCAACGGCGCTGTTCTGCCGTCGATGGCAGGTGCGGGAAATCCGGCTTGTTTGAGCCAAATGAGCACATCCTCGTCGCTTTGCAAAAGGTCTACAAGATCTTCATTCACTCTCATACGAGTGTTTAGAAAATCCAGGGCAGGGTGGCCGGCCAAAAACAGCGCGCGAGATTTGCTCAATTCTTTCGGCACACGACGTTGTCCAAGGGAGCGATGCAACTGAACTGTAACCTGCAAAACGCGTCTTGACAAGTGTCGTGGATCCGTGTGTAACTGGAGGCGGCTAGTTCCGCGGTGTCTCTTTTCCGCCGCGACTGATGTAGGGAAGGGTGCATCTACCCTATAGCCGCGTGATCGCTACAAACCATGCGGCGACCTGGCCTCAGGTAAGGAGAGCGGATGGAGCGGGCAAAGGGATCTCTTCTACAACTCCTTCCGCGTGCGGAACCGGCGCAGAACGAGACTGGCCTCATTTCCAGCGAATCCGTGCTCGAAGTTCTTAAGTTGATTCTTGCCGGATCTCCGTTATCTGAAGTGCTCGCGGTCATCGCTGAATTGGTTGAATCTCAGGGCGAAGGGATGTTCTGCACCATCTGGCTTCCTGATGGAGATGAACGGCAAATTCATTGTGCAGCGGCTCCCAGCCTCCCGGGATTCGGCGCTCACGTAGGACCGATGTTCGTTAGCCCCAAAGGGGCGTCCTGCGGCACCGCCATCTATCGGCGAGAACCGGTGTATGTGACCGACATCTTCAGCGACTCGCTGTGGGACGATTATCGTGACTCAGTCGCGCCTTATGGCATCCGTGCCGTGTGGTCGCGACCGTTGTTCTCGGGTGAGGGCAAAGTGCTGGGCACATTCGCCATCCTTTATCGCGAAGTCCGTAGCCCGGGTGCAGCGGATCTGCGGTTGATCGAGAATGCCAGCCATATTGCAGGAATCGCGATTGAGCGCCACATGAATGAACAAAAGCTGCGCCATGAACGTGACCGGCTGAGATTGCTTCTCAAAATCACGAACAGCATGACATCCAAGCTGGATCTTGGCCATTTGCTGGAGACGCTATCCACGAATTTGCTGAGCGTAACGCGATGTGATTTTTGCGCGTTGCTCTTGCCGCATGCGGATAGTAGTCAATTGCGCACGACTGTTCTGTACAACCCGGAAAGCCGAGGCGCCATTCTTGATGGCACGATCGTTCCGGTAAAAGGATCGATGTGCGGTAAAGCGTTTCTGTCGGGCAAGAATCAACTTATCGATCGGCTCGAAGACCTAAGCCACGACCCTGAAAGCTACGGAAATAGCGAAGGGCGACGCTTCTTCGATCGAGTGCTGGCGGAGGGCTTGAAGTCCGGCTGCGAGTTACCACTTATCGGACGAAAGGGCGTCATTGGTGTTTTGGGAGCGTTCAGCCGTTCGGAGAGGGCTTTTAGCGAGGATGAGTTCGCCTTTCTAGAACAAGTGGCCTTGCAGGTCGCCATTGCGGTTGAGAATGCTTTGGACTTTGAAGAGGCGACGGAAAACAAGGTCAGCGAAACGAAACGGAGAGTCTATCTCGAAGAGGAAGTTCGTGCCGAGTTCGGAGCAATCGTCGGCGACAGTCCAGCGTTGAACAGCGCATTGCACCTGGTGTCTGTCGTGGCCCCTGCGGATTCGAGCGTGCTGATCCTGGGTGAGACGGGGACCGGTAAGGAGCTTATCGCGCGCGCGATCCACAATCTTAGTAGCCGGCGGGAACGGGCTTTCGTCAAATTGAACTGCGCGGCGATCCCGCTTGGGCTGCTCGAAAGCGAGTTATTCGGGCATGAAAGGGGAGCATTTACCGGGGCCATCGCGCAGAAAACGGGACGTTTCGAACTTGCGCACAAAGGCACTCTCTTACTCGATGAAGTCGGGGACATCCCTCTGGAACTTCAGGCAAAACTGCTACGGGTACTACAGGAACAGGAATTCGAGAGACTGGGCAGCAACCGCACGCACAAGGTAGATGTTCGCCTGATCGCGGCCACTCATCGTGATTTGGCCGCTATGGTAAAGCAGGGCACATTTCGCGAAGATCTGTATTATCGGCTCAAAGTATTTCCGATCAACGTTCCGGCCCTGCGGCAACGTACGGAGGACATTCCTAAACTTGTCTGGCACTTCACCGAACTCTACGCGAGGCGAATGAACAAGAGAATCGACGAGATCCCTGCGGAGACCATGGATGCGCTGGTGCGATATCGCTGGCCTGGGAATGTTCGCGAATTGCAGAACTTTATCGAACGGGGTGTGATTCTTTCTCCTCGCACGGTGTTGCGAGCCCCGACTTCGGAATTGGAGCCCTTCAGTGCTCTCAAGGGGTCCAATGTGCCCATCACAGGCCTCGAGGAAGTTGAGCGAGATCATATCGTCCGTGCACTGGAAGCGAGCAATTGGGTGGTGGGCGGCCGAAGTGGCGCTGCAGAGCGCCTAGGGATGAAGCGGACATCCCTGGTTTATAAGATGGGGAGGCTAGGGATAATCCGTCCCGTCTCCGCCCAACCACAGAGTGCCGTCGAGGGTCAGGTACGCTAAGTTCGGCTTAGGTTTTGCAGCGACAAACCTGTGCCGTGCGCGCTGAACGCGGGGCAAATCAGCCTGGCCGGTCATTTTAGTTCATTGGATACTTAACTCCGTGCCTTTGCCCTCGTCCGTCACAGTAACAAAGAAGCCTTGGGGAAGCTGCTCCACGGCCAGCGGCGCAGTGCGATTCGCACTGGGATTTTTGATCTGAACCCTGTTCTGTTTCGGGGTCCATCCATACACCTCCGCACGAATCTCCTTCCACCAAGCTGGGTAGGGGCCCTGGTGTGAGCCGATCGAGAGGTTTAAACCATCTTGCGTTATCTCGCAGCCGAAATGCATTCGCAACGAATCGCCGTGTTCGAAAGCATAAGACTTTCCATCATCCAGATAGAGGTCGCCGCTACACGGCTTTCCTACGTAGACGCGCAATGTGAGCTGACCCTGAGGTGTCTCACTCGTGCTCTGCACCAACGGTTGCATGGGCAGGATTGACCCGGCGCGGACGAAGATCGGGAGCGTAGCCAACTCGGGGTGCATCGGTATCGACAATGGCGCCGGGCTCACCAGCTGCAGGGAAGCGTTGGCTGCTGCCACGGGTGGCGCTACCCTGGCGCCGGTCCAATAATCGAACCAATCTCGCGAGGGAAACTCAACCGAATAGGCATCCGGCTCTTCGGGATACGGACTAGCGGCTATGAGTAGATCGGGTCCAAGCATGAACTCCCCTGCAGCCGCTGGATCAACGTCGATGGGGTGCCCGTCCGCCATGGCATCCGGAAATTCGAGAAAGAGCGGCCGCACCATGGGTAGGCCGGTGCGCGAACTCTCGTCTGCGAGTTGATAGAGATAGGGCATCAGCCGATAGCGCTCCTCGATATAGCGGCGGCGGATCGCCTCCTGCTCGGGACCTCCGACCCAGGGCTCCTGATCGCCGGTTCCTTTTTCGGTGTGATCGCGGTCAATCGGCTGGAATGCCGCAACCTCCAGCCATTTGGTAAGCAGCTCAACGGGAGCTGTTCCCGCAAAGCCGCCAACATCCGCACCGGTGAACGCAAAGCCACTTAGGCCCAGATTTTCCAGCATTGCCGATGTCATGCGCAGATGATTCCAGGTGCTGCTGTTGTCGCCCGTCCAGGTCGCGCCGTATCTCTGCCCGCCCGCATAGGAGGCGCGCGTGAGCACCATGGGCCGCAGATCGGGATTCAGCTGCTTTAGACCCTCAAACGTTGCGCGGGCGTTTTCCATGCCATATACGTTGTGTATCTCCGCATGGGTTGCCGTGCGCGGTGAGAAACCTGGCTCGTCGATCCTATGAACGACATCGAGGGGCATTGTCCCGGAAACTGTATGGAAGATAGAAGGCTCGTTCATGTCATCCCAAAAGCCGGAAACGCCTTGACGGTAGAAATCCCGGTACAACGTGCCGAACCATTCCCGGGTTTGCTGCCGCGTAAAGTCGGGAAAGACGCTCGGACCAGGCCATACGTCGCCAACGTAGACCGAGCCGTCGGGATTTTTGACGAACTGATCGCCGGCGATCCCGCTGTCGTAGGGCGGATATTTCTGATGTGGAGCGTCGGCAATATGAAGATCAGTGATAGTTACCACATGAAAGTTGTCCGCTTTGAGCTGGGCCAGCATTCCACTGAAATCCGGGAACCGTACGCAGTCAACGGTGAAGGGAAAATTCTTGTCCTGAAAGTCTATGTCCAGATAGATGGCGTCGGCAGGTATCCTGTCGGCTCTAAGGCGATTGGCGATCTCCATCACCCGCGATTGCGGATAGTAAGTGTATCGGGATTGCTGGAAACCGAATGTCCACATCGGAGGCAGCGGCGGCTTACCCGTAAGCCATGCATAGGATTCAAGCACCTCCCGGGGAGAGGGCCCGTAAAGGATGTAGTAGTCCAAAGGACCATCCACTGCGCCAAAGGAATAGACGCCCGGTTCCGCCTTACCAAAATCGAAGCTGCTGCGCCACGTATTGTCTAACAGAACGCCCATGGCCTGTCCTGCGTGGAAAGTCAGAAAGAAGGGAATACTCTTATAGATTGGGTCGGTCGATTCCTGAAAGCGGTAGGCATCGGTGTTCCAAAGACTGAAGGCCTGGTTGCGCCGATCGAGCGGACCGGTCTTATCCCCAAGTCCGAAATAATGCTCGTCGACCGGCATGGTCTTGTAGACGCGGAATGTTGCTTCACGAAACTCCGGAGGGCGCGCGTCTTCGTTGAGCACCTTGCCGCCGCGGTCGAGGATCGTCATGCGCAGAGTCTTGCGGTCGATCACCACACGAAGAGCGCTGGTGCGAAATCCGGCGGAGCTGGAAGCGATCTCCGGAGTGACGTTGACGGAGCTGGTCCTGGCCGCAGGGAGCACCGCCCAGGATGCGTCTTCCGGCAATCCGCCGCTGCGCACGACGCGTACACGCAACAGATCGTCACGGAGCGCGGTGATTTGCTCGCGCACGCCGGCGGCGCGCACTTCAATTCCATTCGGCAGCGGTGTAAATCGAGTCGCGCGCTCCTGGGCTCCCGTCGCGTTCGAAGAAACGAAGGAGCAAAAAAGCACAATAAGGGGCCACGCGTTGCGGATGCTCATTCTCGAGTGATCCTTCCGACAGGTTTCTGGATTGGCTTGTCTAAGGCTTTTGTTGGGGTAGATCTTGGTCCACAGGCTGGCTGGAATCCATGATCGCGGTAACCGCTCTCTTTCGCCTTTGGTCTTCCAGCGCCTTCACTTGCTGCATAGCTGCATCTGCTCTCTTGGTGTCGCCGGCTTTGCGATACATGCGAGCAAGCTTGTAGTGAGTGCTGCCATCTTCATCGGCAGCCAGGCCCATCTCCAGCTGAACGATTGCCTCCTGGGTTCTTCCCGTCTCGGCATAAACGGTGCCTAAGAGAGCGTGCACATGGGGTAGCATCTGTGGTTTCGCTCCGAGCCCTTTCTGAAGAAACGGTTCGGCGGACGCGTAGTCGCGACGCGAAAGCAGCGCTTCTCCCATGAGCAAATTCAGTTCCGGGTCATTCGGACTGCCGGCAAGAGCACTGGTGGCCGTGGCAATGGTGTCGTCGATCTTCGCGTTACCGAAATAGGCGTAGGCCAGGCCAAGCAGGGCCGCATGATCCGTGGGAGCCCGTTCCAGCGCCAGCTTGTACTGCGCCTGGGCATCGTCAAATCGTTGCCGTTGGCGATACATATCTCCGAGCAGGATGTGGCTTTGCGCGGAGTCAGGCGCCAGCTGCTCGAAACGTGCCAATGCTTCCGTCGCCAGCGTTTGATTGGCTTTGATGGACCAATAAAGGCCGCCCAGGGGATTCGACGGGCGGGCGGCCAGAGTTTCGCTCGCGCTCGACGCCAGTTCGTAGTCGCCGGCATAGTAGGCGCAAGCCGAAAGCAGCAGCAATTCACGTTCGCTTCGGCTCGCGAAATTCTCCTTGAGGGTGGCTGCACACTGCGCATAGCGTCCCGTGTTGTAGAACCGGTCTGCGCGGCCGGCTGGAGGCCGGGATTGGAGCAGGCGTTGATCTGGGCGTTGATCTGGGCGTTGACCAAAAGGCTCTGCATTCGCACTCCACGCCGCAGTCAAACACTGATACAAATCTGCTTCGATCTTTCCGGAGGCATTCTGCTGGGTGAGGAACTCTGCAAAGGCCGCCGCTTTGGGCTGGGGCAGTCCGTCGGCGAGCAACGCAACATGGCTGCGCACGAGGCCGGGGTCCTGCGTCCACAGCCTCTGGAGCAAAGCCAAAGCCTGCGGGTAGCTCCCCTCCTCGACGTGCAACCCCGCTTGTCCCAGGGCCGCAATCCCGCACCCCGGGTCGGTTTTGATCTCCCTCTCGAATTCGGATTTAGCATCCTCCATCTTTTGCTGCTTCCAATACATGAATCCGAATTCTGCATGGAGGCAAGGTGGCTGCGGTTCCGAGGCGATTGCTTTCTCGAAGGAATCGGTGGCTTCTATATATCGTGATTGGCGCGTCATCGACTCGGCATAGAGCGCCTGCGCGTATGACGAGTCGCGGCCGTCGGTCGAAAGCTTGCGAGCATCCTCTTCTACCTGGTCAAGATAGGCCATTCCACGGCCGAGCCACGCGTTGCTCTGTTTCGGATCGAGCTGCGTTACCCGGTTAAACTCCCGTGCTGCCGCCGGAAAATTAGCAGAGGAAGAATACGCTCGTCCCAACTCCAGAGGCGCTTCCGGATCGGTCTTGTTCATAGCCTCCGCCTGGCTCAGGAAATGGATAGCTGCGCTGGTGTTCCCTGTGTGCAGGTAGTCGATGCCGAGGAACAATTTTGGAACGTAGAGGGTGGGTTTGCGGCGAAGGGCCTGCTGAAAGCTTCGGATCGCTTCGGCATAGTCTCCGCTTTCATGTTCCACCAGTCCCAGGTTCGCCCACATTTCCGCGGCCTCCGGATGCATCGTCACGGCTTGCTTGTAATCTTCCACGGCCGCCTTGAAGTCATTTTGGCTCATTGCTTCCTGGGCCGCCGTAACCACCGCGGCATACTTCGCCCCTTGCTCCTGTTGGCCGAACCCCGGCGCGGGAATGGCTAACAGGAGCTGGAGCAGCAGTGTGCAGCGAATTTTCAATGAAACGTCACCAATAGAACTTCCCCGCGAACTGCACGGTTCGAGAGGGGAAGGCGTTTGTGATCTGTCCCAGGCTCGAACTGCAACCCTGATCAGCATTGGGGTCACAGCCGGTGTACCCCGTGTTGGGCGTGTAGAACTGCGCATGGTTGAAGGTGTTGAACAGTTCTGCCCGGAACTGTAACCGCATCGATTCTTTGATCTGCCAGTTCTTCATGATTGCCGTGTCCCAATTCTGATACCCGGGGCCGCGCAGATAAGAGAAGTAGCGGGGAGCCGTTCCGAAGGTCCCATAGGGAGCGTAGGCGAAAGCCCCGGTATTGAACCATTCATGGATGGACGGGTTCGCGACGTGAACCGGCCCGATCACATCAGGCCGCGGATTACCGCCATAGCTGGCGATGTCTGAGCCGCTGACGCTAAGCGGTAGACCGGACTTGAAGGTCGCAATCTGCGAAACCTCCCAGCCGCCGGCAACTGCATCCGCCAGACGGTTCATGTTGCTACCCACTGCTCTGCCGCGCCCTATCGGGAAGCTGGTAGATGTAGTTCGCGACCAGGCTGTGCGGAGTGTCTGAGCCATCCACGCTCTTCTCTGCCGCCAGGTTGTAGTTGTTCGCGGGGCCCACATTGCCCGCATACGACCAGTTATTGTTGCCTTCCACATTATCCAGGAACTTGGAATAGGTGTAGGAGACGAGGGCTGTCAAACCCTTGCTGAATCGGTGGTTGTAGTTCGCCTGCAATGCGTTGTAAAGGGAGAAGCCGACGGGAGCGTCGCCTTCGGTCACACCGCAATATTGTGGGAAGGGCTGCAAAAGCTGGGATTGCACAACCGTCGGTTGATCCAGGCCGCAGCTGCTGGTTCCCGCAGCAATGGCCCCATAAAACGGATTGGGGACCAGGGCATTCAGCGCTGCCGTGCCCATAGGCAAATACTGCGGATTCAGTTGGCTTCGATTGAAATCGGAGGTAATAATCCGCGTGCCATGATTGCCGACGTAGTTCACATCGAGCAGGTCATTCGGCGTGATGCTCCATTGCACGCCCGCCAAGAATTGCTCAACGTAGCTGGATCCTCGCTGTCGGAAGTTGCTGGTTACCGAGTTGCCAACCTGTTGCAATTCACCTAGTGAGTTTCCGGTGATCGGGATAAAGCCATTCGGCCAGGGATTGGCTACAGTCACCGCAGGGTTGGGGCTGATCGTTATTCAGAGTGACGGGAGAGACGGTGGTTGCGGCGAAGCCGGAATTCGCGGCCTCGAAGCAGCAGGAAATGGACGGAGGATAGAAGATTCCGAAGCCTCCCCGAAATACAACCGTAGGAGCAACCTGGTAGGCAAATCCTACACGGGGAGCGACGTTTGTGTAATTTGTGTCGTAGGCAGCGCGCTGGCTACTCGGAGAGAAACTGCAGCGCGCCGGGTAGCTGTTCGCCGATGGTGGTGCCGATCGGGTTGAGCGTATTGGGATTGAAGACCGAGGCCACGTTATGCCGGTAGGTGGGCGCGGTCTGAATCTCATAGCGCAGGCCCAGGTTCAGAGTCAGTTTCGGGGTGGGCCTCCAGTCATCCTGGACATACCAGCCCAGGTAATGGATCGCCACCGCCGGATTATAGGGGGTGCCGGCGGCCGTGCTGCTCGATTCCACCGGGAGGTGTTGTCGATCACCCCCAGCATCAACTGTGCGAGTCCGTTCCCGGTGGTGAAGCCGGTGGGGCTGTTGGGGTTTGGCCCGCTGGTGAAATTGCCCGCCGAGTCGATCGTCGTTTGAAACAATAGATGCTGATCGTCTTCAAGCTCGGCGCCCATAAATCCAAAATTCAGAGTGTGCCGGCCTATGTTCCTGATGAAGTCGGTGGCGACGCTGCCGATGGGCCCGTGATTGGTAAGGGATGCCTCCTGAAGCGGTCCTAGAGGAGATTGTCCTCCGATATTGACGACCGGAAACTGCGGACTATTGGCATCCAGATAAGAGGGGAAGCCGATGGTGCTGGGGTGGAAACCGGCCGACTGGTTGGTCGAGGTCTCGTGCCAAAGCTCCACGCCCGCCAGGACGTTCATGGTGAATTTCGGGCCGAAGACCTGGCTGTATCCGGCAGCCATATTCCAGCGATTATTGGGCCTGCCATTGCCCGGACCGGCTGGGTTGGACGAACCCCAGAAGTCAGGATTGCCCGTCTTGAACTCCTCCTTATAGGAGTAGCGAAAATAAGCCCTCGACCCACTGTTGATGTTGTGGTCTACGCGCACCAGGTACTCATTGGAGTGCGCGGGAGCCGTCGAGGCCACGAAGAAGTTGTTGGTAAGTCCCGACTTGGTAGCGGCTGGATAGTAGCTGATCGAGCTTGGCTGCCGTCGGGTCGATGGCGCCTACGGTAGTGATGTCGTTATTGGCGATAGGATCGCGAATGTAGCCCGACTGGGTGGCGACCAGGCCGGTCTTAGGATCAACCTGACCTTGGGTAATCTGCCGTGTGCTGTGCGGATCGTAGATCTGGCCTACGTAGATCGCCCGTCCTAGAGCGTCGGTGCCGTTCTGGGCTCCGAGGAGCTCAGAAAAGTCGCCGGCGCGGAAGTTTGCGTCGGGCACGGTAAAGGTATCATTCAGGGGGCTTGACAGGCTGAGGTGTTCGTACAGGCCGAAGATGAAGGTCTTTTCCCGCTGTTGGTAGAGGTGCGGAATATAAAGCGGGCCGCCGGCCGACCCGCCAAACTGGTTGCGGTGAAAGTCCTGGCGGCCAACGCCATTGTGATTGTTAAACCAGGAGTTGGCATCGAGCACGTCGTTCCGGTAGAACTCGTAGACATCCCCGTGGAAGGCGTTGGTTCCAGATTTGGTTACGACGTTGACGACGTTACCGGTGCTCCATCCGTACTGCGCAGTAAAGGAGTTGTTTTGCACCTTGAATTCCTGCACGGCGTCAACCGAGGGCACATAATCCACCGCTCCCCACTCCGGGTCAGTATCCCAGGCCCCATCGAGCAGATAAGCGGATGTTCCAAAGAAGCCGCCGGCGAAGTTCAGAAAGGAGATGTCCTGGTCCGCATCATCGGTCCCGTTGCTCCCCCCGCCCAACAACTGCTGGCCCTCGGAGTTGTTGCTGACCGATGAGTTGAGGGTAGCGAGGCCAAAGACGTTGCGCAAGTTCAGCGGCAACTCCACCACCTGCTTGGCGTCGATGTTCGCGGAGATATTTGCATTGTCGGTATTGAGCTGAGAGGCCTGCGCATTGACAACCACCTCCTGGCTCGTAGCCCCGACAGTGAGGGTCACGTTTTGGGTTGCCGACTGTCCGGAGTCGAGCACGATGCCTGTCTGGGTATACCCCTCGAAGCCATTCGCCTGGATTGTGAGGGTATAGGTGGCCGGCGGCAATTGGGTGAAGAGGTATCGGCCCCCGGCGTCGGTGACGACGGTTCGCGCTATTCCATTCTGCGTGCTGGTGATTTTGACGGTCGACTGGGGCACGATAGCACCTGACGGGTCCATAACCGTGCCGTTCAAGGTTGCGGTGGTAACTGCCAGTTGCGCAATGGCTCGACCAGGGCCGCTCGCTAATGCTGCCAGTACGAATATGATTACGCTCCAATAGGAAATTCGTTTACCGTTCAACTCAGCCTCCTCAAAGCTTGCAGTTCGACCATTCCCGCGCTTTTCTTGTGCGCTTCAAAAAAAACGGAATGCTGCGATGGCAGCCCTTATAGTGATTGGCGTTTTCTCACATAAGGTCTTTGCGGTAAACAGCCCGTCCTTATCCTGTTAAGACCTCTGCAAAATTATTGATTTGATAGGAACTTATGAAATTGGCGCGAGTGACAATCCCTGGTCCGCGAGGCGTATAATTCAGCGGTGCTGGAGAGCAGCCAAATGTTGAAGGATTCCGTCGCGGGCGCTGCAGCACTCACGGAGCTAGACAGGAAGGCTATTCAGGAGCAATTGGAACGGTTGCTGAGCAATTCCCACTTCAAGCAAAGCCGTCGTTTCCCATCCTTTCTACGTTTTGTCATAGATCAAACTCTCCAGGGCCAGACGGACATGCTCAAGGAGCGGACCCTGGGCATTGAAATCTTTGGGCGCGACCATGATTACGATACGTCCTCTGACCCCATTGTGCGGGTGACCGCGACCGAGATCCGCAAACGAATTGCGCAGTATTACCAGGAACCCGGTCACGAGACGGAACTACGGCTCTCGCTTCCTTCCGGATCCTATATTCCCCAGTTTCACTGGCCCGAGCCAGCCAAGGGAAACGGTGCAGCGCAGCTTGCCCTGATACCAACCCCGGTTGCTCCCATTCCAGAAAAGGCATCGCCGGCGAAGCCACGCAGACGTCTGAACTGGCGACCTGTGGTTGCCCTGGCAACGATCCTGGTTCTTCTCTGCAGCGGAGCGGCGTTTTGGTGGCGGACGGCACAACACTCCGGGTTTGATTTTTTCTGGGGTCCGATCGTAAACGCCAGTGAACCCGTGATGTTCTGCGTGGCCGACCAAAGCCAGTATTCGGCGATCGCCCTGCGCGATGCCGCGGACCCCACTCGCCAGACCCTGCTGAAAGACAACCTGACGGCGATCGTCATTGACGACCTGAACCCGATCATCCGGGTGGCGGGGCTGCTGCAATCCAGTGGGAAAAAGTACAACTGGAAAGCCGAGAGCGCAACCAATCTCATGGATTTGCGCAACGGCCCAACTATTTTCGTGGGTGCGTTTGACAATGCCTGGACGCTGCGACTGACCAAGCCATTGCGCTACCACTTCGCCAACAATCCAGAGATGACGGAATTCCGAATCGTCGATAGCGCCAACCCTGGGCAGCCGGGTTGGGTGGTCAACCGCTTGGAGCAGATGTCCACCAACAACTATCGCGACTTCGCCATCGTCGCCCGCTTTACCGACAGTACTACCGGCAAGCTCGCTGTCGTGGCTGCCGGTGTCGGGCGGGGAGGAACCAGGGTGGCGGGCGAATACCTGACAGATTCGGGTGACCTGGCGCAGCTTGCGCACGCCGCGGCGCAGCAAGGCAACAAGAAAAATATGCAGGTTGTGCTGAGCACGCAAATTATTGATGGCGAGCCGGGAACACCCAAAGTGGAAGCTAGCTATTTTTGGTAAAAGGAGATTTTCTGGTCGGTGGCAATGCTGCTCGAGCACCTGGTGCTTAGAGCCTCTCTGAAATTCAGGGCTCCGCCCAGCCACAGAGAGAGCGGTGATCCTTTCGCACTACTCCGTGCGCAGGGCCTTCAGCGGATCGATGGCCATGGCTCTGCGCGCGGGGATGTAGCAGGCGAGGAGTGCGAGCCCCGCGAGCAGCAGCGGCGCCCCAATAAGGAGACGGGGATCGCCCACTCCTACGGAAAAGGCGTCGGAGAACACGGTGGTAAGGGCGGACAGGGCTTTGGCCACGGCGACTGCACCTAAGAATCCAATGACGTTCCCACGGCGACGAGGGTTGCGCCTTCGCGGAGCACGAGACTGAGAACCTCGATTTGCGCGCGCCCAGAGCCATGCGAATGCCGATCTCCTTGCGCCGCTGCGCGACCGCGTAGCCGGTGACGCCGGCGAGTCCGATGGCGGAGAGGATCAGGCCGAAAAGACCGATGCCGCCGAAGGTTCGGACGGCCGAGCGCATTTCGGCGCGAGTGAGTTCAAGGTATTCGCTGAGAGTTTGCACATTGAAGAGCGTCAGATTGGGATCCATGGAAGCGACGACGCCGCGCGCCGCGCCGATTGCGTCCTCTGCGGAATGGCCGCGCACGACGATGACGATGCCGCCGCTTGGGGTCTGGGCAAAGTCGTGGCGCGTGAGGGAAAGGTAGGCGGTGGCCTTGGTCATGCCGCGCGCGTCTTTCATATCGGAGAACCACGCCGACGACTTCGTATGAGTGCTGGCCGTCGCGGAGATGTTTGCCGATGGCGTTGTTATCGCCGAAAAGGGCGCGGGCAGCTTTTCGATTCAGCACCAGAGGCAGACGTGTCGGGGGCGTCGGCGGTTAGGTCCAGGTCGACCAGCTGATCGCGCTCGTCGAATTCACGGCCGGCAAGAAGGGGCTGGTTCAGGACGGAAAAGAAGCCTGCACCCACGGTCTGTCGGGTGAAGCCTTTCTGCGACTGGCGATGACTGGTGCGGATCATCGACGGTGAGATGGAAGGTCATCATCATCGCCGGGCAGATAGGGCGGTTGTGCTGCAAGAGCGAAGCTGGTGATGGCCGGAGCGCTTCGCAGCCGATCGGGCAGGCGCTCGAAAAAGGCCTGTGATTTTTCAGGGGAGTAGCCGTCGCGCACCGGATCGATGAAGAGGAAGGCCATGGTCTTCGGGTTGAAGTTGGTTTGAATGCCGTTGTTCTTGACGATGCCAAGGACGAGGAATCCGGTAACCAGGAGGAGCAGGAGCGAGCCGGCGACCTGCGCGCCCATGGCAAGATTGCGGAGTCCGAAGCGCTTGTGGCGGGAAATCGGGAGAGTTCGCGCCCTGCTTGAGTGCAGGGGCGACGTCGGTATTGGTGGCCTGGAGGGCGGGGAGGACGCTGAATCCGATGCCGCAGACTACCGCGAGGAGAAGAGCGAAGACGGCGGTGTGCCAGTCGATGGCGAGCTCGGGATTGAGGGGCGAGCCAGCCGGCAGGCGCGTGTGTGCGGTGATGGCCGCGAGAGCCCAAGCGAGGGCGAATCCTGCCGCGCCGCCGAGCAGGGAAAGCAAAATGCCTTCGGTCACCATTTGCCGGATGAGACGGAAGCGGCTGGCGCCGACGCCGAGGCGGATAGCCAATTCTTTGCGGCGGTTGATGCCGCGCGCGAGGGCCATGGTGGCGAGATTGAGGCAGGCGATGGCGGTGACGATGGCCATCAGCGCAGTGTAGAAGCCGAGGAGCTTAGGGCGAATTTCGCGGGGGATCGGCATGCGCGTGCCCGCGCCCATGAGGACAACGCGTTTCGCTTTGTCGGCCTGGGGCGGTGCGAGGGGATCGTCTTTGTCCAGGCGGCGGGTAATTCCGTCGAGGGCGGACTCGGCGGAGTCGATGCTAACGCCGGGAGCAAGGCGCATGAGGAACTGGAAGGACTTGAGGCTGGGGTGGTGAGGTGCGTCATTGCCGAGCTCTCCGAGCAGCGACGGTCGCCGGAACAGTGATGGGCACAAATAGCTCAGCGGGATGGACGGTAAGTGCGCCGTCGAATTTCGCGGGTGTGACGCCGACGATGGTCGCGTTCTGTCCGTTGAGGCGGATGGTCCGGCCGATGGTGTCCGGGTCGGAGTTGAAGCGGCTGCGCCAGTAGCGATCGCTGATGACGACTGCTGGTGCGTCGCCGGTTTTGTCCAGGGCGGCGCTGAGCAGACGGCCGCGCTGCGGCTCCATGCCGAGGACGGAGAAGTAATCGGGCGAGACGAGCTGTCCGTAGACGCTGCTCGGGCTTGCCGGACTGGCCGGGGAGGGCGACGTTGAACTGCACGTTGTTCTGAACCGGCGCGACGCCGGTGAAGAGGTCCTTCTGGTCGCGGTAGCGCTCAATGTAGGGGTAGGAGGTGGGAGTTTCGGCGGTGACGAGCTGGTTGGGATTGGCGGCGCCGGACAGTGGGCGTGTGAACAGAACCCAGCCTTGGGTGTAGATATTGGTGGTGAGGCCGATGCCGAGTCCCATGGAGGCGATGCCGACCAGGGCGTAGCCCGGCGATTTGGCGAGGGTGCGGGCCGCGTATTGCATATCGCGACCGCATCTCGCTGAGGTATTCGAGAGGCAGGCGGAGAGCAAGGTCGCGCGATGAGGCGGACTACTCCCGCGATGCCGTGACGTTTGGCGACTTCGCCGATGGAATCTTCACCGGCCTGCATCATCTCGTCGCCGAAGGCGAGTTTAAATTCGTGCGGGAAGGCTTCTGCCAGCCGCCTGTAGATGAGGCCACGCGATATTCATAGGTCACCCTTGTTCTGTCACCATTGCGCGTTTTGACTTGATGGCTTCGACTAATTCCTGAAGGCGCTCGCACTCCGCATCGAGGACACGTTTGCCGAGCGAGGTAAGGCGATAGTAGCGGCGGCGGGCGTCGTCGTCTGCAGGCGCCGGGCGTTTGTTGGACTCCTCGATGAGGTCGGCTTCAATCAGGCGCTTGATCGAGCCGTAGAGCGTGGCCGGCCAGAGGCGTACCTTGCCGGTGGTGCGGTCGAGGACGTCCTGCATGATGCCGTACCCGTGCTGCTCTCCGCCGGCGAGGGCCAGCATGATGTGAAACCACTGCGACTTGAGGGGGAGGAAGGCTTGAACTTGGGCCTCGGTCATGAATAGAATATATATCAATCAATATATATATTGGTCAAGCAAGTTTTCTGGGCACCGACAGTGCACAGCATTCTGCGACGAGCGCTGCGTCCAAATCCCGCCACTGTCAGAGACTGGTCGCAGGGTTCGTCACGCCAGGCGTACCGTGGGCGAGCCTGCCAGCGTGGGTTACATCCATCGGCAGAATCACTTAGGCCAAAGGTTTCCGGGGCCGACGGAACCTCGTATGCGATGGCCCGCCGGTTGCACCTGGGTGTGGACATGGACACCAAGGGGAGCGAAACACTGGCTGGGAATTTGGAAGTCTACGATGTGGTCATCCTCGGCGGGGGTACTGGGTCGACAGTTGCCGCATGGACATTTGCCGGCCAGGGACAGCGCGTTGCGGTAATTGAGCGCAAGTACATCGGTGGATCATGCCCCAACATCGCGTGCCTGCCGAGTAAGAATATTGTCCACAGCGCGAAGGTAGCGTCGTATTTTCGTCGAGGGCAGGAGTTCGGCATGTTCGCGGGTGGCTTGCGCGTTGACATGGCCGCAGTGCGTGGCCGAAAACGCGCGATGGTATCGG
Organism: uncultured Acidobacteriaceae bacterium; assembly: GCA_963834205.1. GTDB lineage: Bacteria > Acidobacteriota > Terriglobia > Terriglobales > Acidobacteriaceae > PALSA-350. The sequence goes on from CAWIBI010000055.1 coordinate 64,194, forward strand.
GCTTGAACGAAATGTACCTTGACAACTACAAACAGACGGGCGCGGAATTCATTCTCGGGTCTGGACGCTTCGTAGGCCCGAAAACTCTGGAGGTCATTCTTGCCGGGGGAACTACTCGCCGCCTCCGCGGAACCAATGTAATCGTGAGCACGGGAACGCGGGCGGCATTGGAACCGGTTCCCGGCCTGGCCGATGCGCAGCCACTCACGCACATCGAGGCACTCGAATTGGATCGGGTTCCCGGGCATCTTATTGTGATCGGCGGCGGGTACGTCGGGCTGGAACTATCGCAGGCAATGCGCCGGTTCGGCAGTAAGGTCACCGTGATCGATCAAAATGACCGCTTGCTCTCCAGGGAAGACGATGACGTGACGAAAGCTATTGCCGATTTGTTTAGGGATGAGGGTATCGACACGGTCTTGGACGCACGGGCGATACGGATTTCAGGGAAATCAGGCGACTCAGTCACCGTGGTTGTGGAGCAAAAGGGAAGAGAAAAGACTCTCGCGGGCACTCATCTGCTTATCGCGACGGGACGACGGCCAAACACGGAGAACCTCGGGCTGGAATCGGCCGGGATTGAGGTGACCGATCGCGGTTATATCAAGGTCAACGAGCGGCTGGAGACCACCGCGCCCGGGGTTTGGGCGATCGGCGAAGTGGCGGGCAGCCCCCAGTTCACACACGTCAGCGTTGACGACTTCCGCGTGGTACGGGACAACCTCGAAGGGGGCAACCACGTTACCACAGGCAGGCTAATCCCCTATACCCTTTTTACCGACCCGGAACTTGCACGCGTAGGCCTGAATGAGAAAGAAGCCAAGGCGCGAGGGATGGCTTACCGCTTGTTCAAGATCCCAATGGAACGGGTGCTTCGAGCCCGAACCGTCTCTGAAACACGTGGATTCTTAAAGGCACTGGTAGAAGTAGCGGGCAATCGCATTCTTGGTTCCACAGCCTTTGCTGTCGATGCTGGAGAGATCATGGCGTCGGTACAGACTGCCATGACGGCCGGGCTGCCGTTTACCGCACTCCGCGACATCATTTGGGCCCACCCGACGCTGGTCGAAGGGCTCGCTCCGTTGTTTTCGTCCGCGCCTTCGCTATCGGCCGATACCCCAAGTGAATTCACCGGCCATGGCACACGGCCGTCCTTGATCCAAGGAAGAAAGAGGGGAATGGAGAGAAAAAGTGTGCAGCAGCTGCGGAATGTATTAGAAGAAGCGCAAAGCAATGGGCTGGCCGTCGGTCACTTCAACATCGCCGATTGGATTTCTGCTAAAAGCCGTATTCGCGTCTGCTCAGGAATTGAAGGTGCCGGTAATCGTCGGCGCATCCGAAGGGGAGCGGGCATTTTTGGGTGTGGCTCAAATCGCGGCTTTGGTAAAAAGTCTGCGCGAGGAACACAGCATACCCATTTTTCTTAATGCCGATCACACGCATTCGTTGGAGAGCGCAATCGCAGCGGCCAAAGCCGGGTTCGATTCGATCGTGTACGACTTATCCGCATTGCCGTTTGAGGAGAACGTCAAGCAAACCAGGCAAGCGGTGGAAGCGCTGAAGTCAATCAATCCGGCAATCCTCGTGGAAGGGGAGATCGGAAATATCGGAACAGGGTCTGAGATACATGAATCGGCGCCTGATCACTCGAAGGACCTGACCACTCCGGAGGAAGCAAAGCAGTATGTAGAAAGCACCAGAGTCGATATTCTCGCGCCTGCAGTCGGTAATACGCACGGCATGCTGCAAACCATGGTGCAAGGGGAGCGTGAGGAAGCGGCTCGACGTGGCACGGATCCGAGAGATTAAGCGCGCGTCCAGAAGTTTATTGACCCTGCACGGCGGCTCCGGGACAGAAGACCATGACCTGGAGGACGCGATCGCGGCTGGAATCAATATCGTTCACATCAACACGGAACTGCGGGTAGCATGGCGGCGCGGTCTGGAAGCTGCCTTTGCAAAGAACCCCCGCGAAGTTGTTCCCTACAAGCTGCTGCCCATCGCGGAAGAATCGATCAAGCAGGTTGTTCTGAGCCGATTACGCTTATTCAATCAACAAGCAGGTGGCGCGATAAGGATTGCGGCCACGGAAGACCATGAAACAGTTCACGCTGCAGAGGAGGCGAAAACGCCCAGTAAGCAAACAAACTACACAGAGTGCGGAGGAGTTTTATGAGTCCCGTTCTTATCCCGGTCGGCTGTACCTGCGACGTCCCTTCATAAGGTGGAAGCAGATGGAGTGAAAGTGTTCTACCGTGCGGCTGGCGACCCGAGTGCGCCGGTGGTGCTGTTGCTGCACGGATTTCCCACATCGTCATTCATGTTCCGCGAACTCATTCCGCGGCTGGCAGACCAGTTTCGCGTGATCACACCGACCTGCCTGGTTTTGGATTCACGGAGGTGCCTGAGGAACAAAGTATACGTATTCGTTCGACGCATTGGCGCGCACCATCGAGGCCTTTACCGATGCGCTCGGCCTTAAACGCTACGCGATTTACGTGTTGGATTCAACGGCGGCCGCATCGCCGCGGTCTCCTACGACAGCCGCGAGCCGATCTCGCGCACGCTCTCCTCCTTCGCCATCAACCTCAACGGCAACCCAACGTTCGCCGGCATCGTCTCGCAGATGCGCGGCGAACGCGTCGAAGTGGTGCTCACCCCGGGCGCGGCCAATCAGCCGGGCAAGCTCACCGGCGTCATCGTCGGCGTCGAACAGCAGAAGGTCGCACAGGGCAACACGACGATCGAAGTGGAAGTGCTGAACATGTGGTGCGCGGAGGGTCTGCGGAGCGTGAAGCTCCCGGAGATCCAGCAGTTGAAGTTCGCCAATCCGGTGATCGAGTCCGAGTTCCGCCGGGCACTCGATGTGCTGGCCCTCTCGCCACGACAGCCAGAAGAAAGCGGTGTCGTTGCACTTCGCGGGCGAAGGCAAGCGGAAGGTCCAGGTGGGCTACGTGATCGAGGCGCCGATCTGGAAGACGAGCTATCGCCTGGTCCTGGACGACAAGGAGAAGCCGTACCTGCAAGGGTGGGCGATGGTCGAGAACCCGACCGATGAGGACTGGGCGGGAGTGAAGATGGCGCTTGATCAGCGGCCGGCCGATCAGCTTCAAGATGGACCTCTACAACCCACTCTACGTCGATCGGCCCGACGGTTGAACCGGAACTCTTTGCTTCACTGCGGCCCGTCACATATCGCGGTGGCTTCAACGCACGGATGCGAAGGCTTGCGAGACGACCAGCTGCAGATCAACTGCAGCTAGGCGGCGGCACCGATGGCGGGAGGCCTCGCGGGTCGCAGCTGGGCTGCGCGAAGTGGACCAGGCTGCTCCGAGGCGACGGCCGAACACGTGGTCAGGATCGATCGGCTCGCATGCCGAGGAACCACAGCGGCACACGCGAGAATACGCGGCAAGTCGGCCGCGGAACTGAGCGAGTCGCGGCTGGCGACGGGAGCGTGGGCAACGCGGCGACCGCGGGTGCGCTCGGCGATTTCTTCCAGTACACCATCGACCACCCGGTGTCACTCTGCTCGGCAGAAGAGTGCCATGCTGCCCATCGTCGGCAAGGAGATCGAGGGCCAGCGGGTCAGCATCTACAACCAGAACGTGCAGAACACCCACCCACTGCTGGGTCTCAAGTTCAAGAACACCAGCGGGCTCCACCTCAACCAGGGACCGATCACCGTCTTCGAGGGAAGCGTCTACGCGGGCGACACCCGCGTCCTCGACGTGCAGCCCAACGAGGAGCGGCTGGTCTCCTACGCCATCGACCTGGGCACGGAGGTCGATCCGCAGAACGGTCCCGGCACGCAGAAGATCACCAGCGTGAAGGCGGTCAAGGGCATCGTCACCACGAACACCAAGCTGACCGAAGAGAAGAAGTACCGGATCATCAACCGCAGCCAGACCGATCGCACGCTTCTGATCGAGCATCCCAACCGCACCAACCAGCAGTTCAAGCTGGTCGATACCGAGAAGCCGGTCGAGGACACGCCCGAGGTCTACCGGTTCCAGACGCCGGTGAAGGCTGGTGAGACCAAGACCTTCACCGTCAAGGAGGAGCGGGACATCGCTACCAGCGTCACATTGACCAACAGCGCCGGAGGACCAGATCCGCTACTTCATCAGCCTTGCGGAAGCCGAGCCCCGGCCTCAAGCAGAAGCTGACCGAGGCGCTGAAGATCAAGGCGAGCTGGGACGATGACTCAGCGGGAGTTGAACCAGGTGGTGGCGGACCTGAACCGTCTGAACGCCGACCAGGACCGCATCCGCAAGAACCTGCGGGAGACGCCGAAGGAGGCGGAAGTGTACCAGACCTACTTGAAGAAGCTCTCCGACCAGGAGAAGGAGATCGATGCGCTGACGGCCAAGCAGAAGAAACTGATGACCGAAGAGTTCGCCGCCCGCAAGAAGTACGAGGACTACCTGGCCAACATCTCCGACTAAGTTCAGAAGCTCGGAACTCGGAACGCGGAGTGCGGATGTTCCGCACTCCGCGTTACTTTTGTGCCGCTTCAGCTACCGATCGCACTTCAGTCCAAAACGCGTCCCAGTCAGCACGTTCTGCCGCAGTCATCGCGATGCGAGCTTGAACCGGGGCGGGACAAGGTAAGATCCTTATCGCACTGCCAGTGCGTGAGCCAACTCGTTGCCATTTTCCGCTCGGCGACATTCGGTGAGGAAGCCAGCTTCTTGAGAAGTGCCAGGTCAGCCCAGAGCCGACTCGAGTGCCTGTTTGCGGAAAACAGGTGGATCCTCCAGCCGAAGGATCTGTCCAGCTCCTGTACTTGCCCGGACTGCGGCACATGCCGCGTTGTAACGGAGTTGTCGTTTGGCTTCCTCCGGCCAGGTATTATTGGAGCGAAGTAACGAGTCCTGATAAACGCGAACCGCCTCCGTGTACGCTTCTCGCTGAGCAAGTGCCATGACCAGACCGCTATAACCCACGTGGGATGTCGGCAATCTCTTGATGCACACGCGATAGATTTCGACCGCCCCGGCAAAGTCTTCCGCCTCCAAGAGGCTTGCCCTGGCAGACGATAACTTCGTTGAAGTTTGGATTAATCTCAATCACTCGCTTGAAGTGTTCCAACCACTTTTTGATACACATTAAGCAATAAGAGAGTTCCCAAATCACGATGGCTAAACGTATGCTCCGGGAATAATTGGAGCATTTTGATATTCGGCGATCGCCCCGGTGAAATCGCGTTTCATCCGTAATCTGCCCGCGAGGTTGTAATGAGGAAAGGCAAACGTGGGGTCGAGTTCACTCGCTCTTCGAAAACATCGAATGCCCTCTTCAATTTGGTTGATGGGTAACACAT
>CAWIBI010000056.1:0-20584 GCA_963834205.1 uncultured Acidobacteriaceae bacterium
GCTAGCCACTATCCTATGTTCGGAAAGTGACGAAGGTAGGTAGGTAGTTAGTCAACGCCGAGCAAGTTTCGTCGCAACTAGCGTTCCCAAATTGGGTTGGAAAAGGTATAGAATTTTATTTTTCCAGTCGTTCGGGGCTCCTGCTCTCCAAATGGTTTAGGAATGAAAACGTCAGGAGGTCATATCTACGTTGCCCTGTTCGACATTAAGGACGCGGACTACAACCGGGCTTGGATTCAGGTTGTGAATCATGGCCAGACACCGATCGAATTCGACCCCCCAGTCTGCCTTCCTCAAAGACAGCAAGATGGTGGTCCGCGCCGACGAACCCGACAAGGCGGCCAACGCAATCCAGAGGCTTGGCGAGGCCAAGTCCCAGGAGCTTTCCTCAGCGCATTGCGCCATGCTGGCAACGGCACCTCAAACTCCAATGTCCTGCGGTCCGACTGAGTCTCAGATGCAGATGTCGAAGCAGGTGCTCGCGCGCTCCAACACTGCGGCGCAGTGGGTCCGGGACAAAGCGCTGAAACAAACGACACTGGCCCCGGGCGAGCAGGCTGTAGGCGCAATCCTTTTCAGGAAAGGCAAGAAGCCGACCGAATATAAGCTGGGCGTGCCGCTTGGCAGCGAGACGTTTGAGTTTCCTGTCAGCGCCCAGAATAAATCACCGTCTTTCGATTAACCGGGCTTGAGGCGCCAACATCGAAGGCCGATTCGAAACTGTTCACAGATGCAAAAATTAGGAGGCAATTAACATGAATGCAGTCTTCGCTCCCCGAGCACTGGCAGCCACCCTACTGCTGGCTCTGACCGCCAGCTTTGCGCAAAGTGGCCCGCCCCCGGTTATTCGCTGGGCTGAAGGTGCTCCAAATGCGACTTCCGAAGTCAAGAACGATATGAAAATCGAGAGCCTCAAGACCGACGACGTTCACATCTACGTCGCCCTCTCCGAACTTAAGGAGACGCAATACAACCGGGTCTGGGTGCAGGTGTCGAACCAGGGCAAGTCCCCCATCGATTTCAATCCTCAGTCCGCGGTCCTGCTCAAAGGCGACAAGGGAATACGCGCTGAGGCAGCCGACAAAGCCGCTAACTCAGTTCAGAAGTACGGCGAAGCCAAGGCGCAGGAGCTGACTTCCGCCAAATGCCCCAATATGATTGCGACGCAATGCCAGCCCAACAACTCGCAGCTTCAGGAGTCTAAGCAGATACAGTCCTTCACAACCCAGCAAAGCCAGTGGCTGCGTGACAACGCGATCAAACAGAAGACGTTGGCCCCCGGAGAGGACGAGCAGGGTTGGATCGCCTTCAAGAAAGATAAGAAGGCGGCGGATTACATTCTACGAATCCCAGTTGGAACCTCCACTTTCGAGTTCCCGTTGAGCGCACAAAACAAACCGCCGTCCTACGATAACTTGTAATAGTCTACGGCGTGAGGCGGCAAGGCGCTTCTCGCCCTTGTGGGTTGAGCGTTATTTTGCCCCTCCGCCCGATCTGAATCTGGGCCGACCTGAGACGCCCATTTTTGGCGTGGCGCTGGCGGGCTGAATTTTCCAGGAACAGGTCGCCATTCCTTGGTATACAATCGTTTCCTCGCCTGCGGAGGTGCGCATGTTTGTCCGCCTCGTGTTTGTACTTCTGACTTTCCTCGCCGTCCCCGTCTTCAGCCTACAAACCAGTGTCACCCAGCAAACCAGCCAGCGCATATGGGCCCGCGGTCAGATGATGCGACCCGACTCCGCGCCCGAACTCGATCCTCAAGCAGCAAGGCTGGAAGCGATTCATCGCGATGCAGCCGATCTCTCAACTTTGAGCGCCTCGTTACAATCCGACCTGGACCACTTGCAGAAAGGGATGTTGGCCAAGGATCTGGCACAAAAGCTTAAGAAGATGGAAAAGCTCTCTAAGAAACTGCGCCAGGAGATGGCGCCCTAGACTTGTGTGGGTTCCGGGTCGGAGATCGCCCTGGCAGCCCGGCAGATGTCTTGCGGCCACGCCAACTCTGGACTTCCACCCCTACGCTGTCAGCGCCAATAAAAAGGCGGCCTCGAAATTCCAGGCCGCCTGCCAGCGTCCGCTGGTACGGGTTGAAGGTGAATCCTAGAAGTTGAACTTTACCGTCAACTGGATCAACCGAGTCGAAGCGTCGCCACCCAGGAACGATCCCAAAATGCTGGTCGGCGGGTTGACTGTTGCCGTCACGTCAGCGAAGTCGCCGCCGTTGATATTGTTATTCGGATTGGCAAAGTTCGGGTGGTTGAACAGGTTGAAGAACTGCGCACCAACTCCAAGCTTCGCCGTCTCCCAGTGAGGTATCTGCGTGTACTTCATGATGGTCAAATCGGTATCGAAGTAATGCGGCCCATAGAACTGGTTGCGCCGCTGGTTGACGATACCGGTGTTTAGCTGATTCGGTGGATTCGCGTAATCTGGGAAGCTCGAAGTTGGGATGCAGCTATTGAAGCCGCCATCTTCTGATCCGCCCGGGCCGCTGCAGTTTGGGAAAGTGGTACCGGTATAGGTTGCAAACGCCGGGCCTCCGAACCCAAAACTACTCAACGTGTTCGTGACGCCAGTATTGATCACCGTGTAAGGCAGTCCTGTGCGGGCGAACACCGTGCCCGAAAGTTGCCAGCCCTTGAGCACCGGCGTGGGTCCCCTCGGGAGTTCATAAACATAGTTCGCGCTTACATACTGTCGAGTGTCGTAGTCGGCGTTGCCGTAGTTAAAAGCCTTCAAATTCCCGACTTCGACGGGGCTCAGAATACTCTGGGGTCCGAACCCGTTGAATCCGCCGTTGGAGATCTCGTCCAGAGCGTGGCTCCAAGTGTAATTGACCTGGAATTGCAGCCCGCGCGCGAAGCGATGCTGGAAGCTCGTACTCAGACCGTTGTAGTTCGAGTTCGCTACGGTCTGAATCTCCGCAACCGTGCCGAAGCGGTCGTCTGGCTGTGTCGCAGGCAGGTTCAGCCAGCCGTTGGGACAGACAGCAGTTGGGCAAAAACCATTGAGGCCATTCTGGAAAACCGTCTGATGTATCCCATGGTTCCCGACATAGTTGAGGGTGAAGGAGGTATTGTTGCCAAAGGAGTGCTGAATCTCAAAGTTCCACTCGTACGTGATCGGCGCATGAATCGGTCCGGCGGTGTTGAAGTTCGGCGGCAGGAACGCTGAGTCTGCAGCCGTGATGCTTGTCACCGTGCCGCCGTTGGCAAAGCCGCTTAGGAATGCCGCGTTGGCGCCCTTCTGCGTGTCGTAGCCGTTGCCCGCGACGCCCTGCGCTGGATTGGCCCCTTGCCCTGGAGCAAAAGCCTGGTAGGTGCCTGCAGCTCCGCCATATACCGGCCCTAAGAAGAGATTTGTGAAAGTGTTCTCAATGGGCGGATTGCCCGACAAGCTGTCCGCGATCTGGCCGGGGAAAGTGTCCATGAAGATGCCGACGCCGCCGCGGAGCACAGTGTTTTTCAGCACCGAAGGCGACCAGGCAAAACCAAAACGCGGCTGCCATGCGATGTTCGTAAACGAGGGCATTGCCTGGCTGAGTCCGCTATCGATTGCCTGACTGTAGGGGATGCTGCCGGTAGTGTCTTTTGGCAACGAAGCCCACGGCGTAGAGAGGCGAGAGAAGCAGTTCGTACCGCAATCTGGATTCGAGTTGTGGTCGGCGCGCAAGGCAATCGTCAGCTTCAGGTCGCTCCTTGGCTTCCACTCATCCTGCAGGTAGAACCCAAGCTGGTAGAGCTTGATCGGCTGGTCCAAGGCAGTCGCGTAGCTATGTTCGAACTCGACCCCCTCCGAGGTCCCGGCTCCGCCGTAAAGGTCGGCGAGGCTTAAAGGAACCGTTAAACCACTGCTGAAGAAACCGTAGTCGTGGTCGCTGACATCGTTGCGGTGGAAGTACAATCCCAGCTTAACGGTGTGCTTGCTGCTAAGGTTGTAAGAGTAATCGTCCACAACCTGGTAGCCGGTAACGTTACGCCCCTGCGGCCAGATCAGGTTGTCGCTGCCGATCGCACTGCCGCAACAGTTGTCGCTCTCAAAGAGCGAACCGTCTCCCATAATGATCGTAGTGGGGAAAACAGCTAGTGAGGCCGCCAGGTTTGACGGTCCAAAGATGGCGCGATAGTACTGCATCGAGAGCACGAGGTTATTCGCAGCTTTTATCCCGAAGGCGCGGTTCCAACTAACCTGAGCTTGATACTCCGGCTGGAAGCTGGTTGCGTTGAAAGCCGGATTGATGAGGCTGGTAAAAGAAGCTTGCGTGCCAATATCCTCCTGCAACCGCACAAAGAAGTTCCCGGCGCGGCCCATATTGAAATCGAACCGCCCTGCGGCCAGATACTCGTGGGTAAAGGTATTCGCCGTGGTGGTGAGGAACTGAGTGCAATTATTGGCAGTGCCGCCGAACTTTGTTCCTGCTGTGCCGTACGGCCCTCCGGGGTCCGTGAAGACATTGCCTTGGCAGCCGGTAAGATCACCATCGGGCGCGCTCGGGTAGCCCGGAGCCGCTCTCGAAAGGTTCGGGATGTTGTCATATACGTTGGCCATCTGTCCGTACCAGGCGGTCTCGCTAGGTCCAAAACCCAAGTTGGCCACATTGTCCTGCATCGCGCCCATGAACGCTGGTGTTGGCGAAAGCACGTTACCGCTGACTGGCAGGAGGACTCGCAGTCCCTCGTAGTTGACAAAGAAGAAGATCTTGTCTTTGAGAATTGGACCACCGAACGAAGCCGCGTACTGGTTGGCGTTGTCGAAAGGACGCGGTACGTCCAGCGCAGGATCTTGGAAGTTCGAGTGGAAGTAGTTATTGCCGTTCATCACCCGGCCGTTCCACCAGTAGTTGGCGTTGCCGTGCCAGTTATTGGATCCGGACTTGGTGATGTAGTTGATATTGGCGCCCACAAAGCCGCCATACTGGCCGGAGTAGCCGTTGGTCACGACCGTAGCTTCCTGCACTTCATTTTGACCGAGGAGCAGGTTTGTCGCGCCCGAGTTGTTCAGGTTCAAGAACGGGTCGTTGTCATACATTCCGTTCAATGTGAACAAGTTGGAACTGGCCGAAACTCCAAAACTAGAGAAATTGCCGTAACCGCCTTCGGTGTTCATCACCGAGCCGGCAGCCGTTTGTGCGATAAAGGTCAAGTCATTACCCGGGTTCGGCACTTCCGAGATTTCACGCGCGTTGAAGGTCTGCGAAATCTCAGCAGTCTCTGTCTGCAACAACGTCCCCTCGCTCGAAACCTCCACCGTAGTTCCGGCTGCCCCGATTTCCAGCTTCGCGTTGATGATCGCGTTCGCGCCCACGCTTACCGTCGTGGTCGTAGCCATGGTCTTGAAGCCGGGAGCAGCAATCGTGACCGAATACGTTCCCGGTTCCAGCAGGGGGAACTGGTAGAACCCCTGTAAATTCGTTTTCGCCTCTTGGGTGAAGCCTCTCTCGGTGCTCTTCAGGTGTACCGTGAGATTCGGCAGAACGGCGCCGCTGGGATCGGTTACAGTTCCGCTGATTGCGCCGTTGGTCGTGCTCTGCGCCAGCAGCACGCCAGGCAGCAACAGCGCCACCACCGCTATCAGGGCAAGTACCTTGGTCGATGTGTTAAATCGCATTGTCTTACCTCCGCTCATTCAAATTCTGGCTTTCTGGGAAAAGGGGAACTTGCTAAACAGGCTAGCGCCAACCTTAAAGCCCAAAAACTTGTCCAACCGTTGGGCTTAGCGCGCAATTCTCCGAACAAAGGTACTTAGCAACTGATACTCCAAAGCCGTCCGACCTAACATTCATTGTTTTCAATGAGTTGTAACCATGATCGCCCCGGTCGCTCTTTGAATTGGAAGATTGCCAGGGCCGTTTCTATGGATTTACGTAGACGCAACTGCCCTCGAAATCGCTGGTACTCATCCCGACTTGAGACCTAGCCATCCCGAACCTGGATAGTGGCCTGGAACGTGCTCGTAATCCAAACAGTGATCGCTTGCTTTCCCCGCGCATCAACGCACATTGCACATTTCAAGACACCCCCTCGAACCTCAAGGTCGTTCCCTCTAGTGGCGAAGTGTGGAGTTCCGTGCCGGGGATTTGTTCCCGCGAGTGGGGTTCATCGTTACCAATCTGGAGATGCCGAGCCGGGCCGTGGTGCGGTTCTTAAACAAGCGGGTTCCTGGCGGAAGGACATCTGACGCGGCGGCGGTTCGGGGCGATGCTGGGTCGGATCGCACTACTGCCGGTAACCGACGGAATAGATACACGGTGGTGAGGTCTGCGGCGAAGTCTCTCCACCAGGAGTTGAGGTGGAGCAGAGGTTCGCAAAAAGTGGGCCGTAAATGGCGCAAATTTCGGCTGTGCTGCCTCGGAATCTTGTTCCGTAGGGGGCGATCTGTAAGAGAATTGTTTCACATTGACGCGAACAGGGATTGGGGGATACAGTGACAGCCGTTTTTTGGAGTCAAAAAAGGAAATTCGGGTTACCGTTCTTGGGCCGTAAAGCCTCGGCTTCAAGGCCGGGGATACCGGGGATATAAGGCCCTTGTTTTTCCCTTCCGTTCGTCCTAAAATCTCTCCGTCTGAAAAGACCTAGCGGCAGGGCAATGCCGGAAGTTAAGCCTCTTCGTTGTCCTCCGGTGAAGTAGGCCGGTTGTGGGAGGAACCCACCGAAGCATCTCGCGATACCCAAGCGAGTTGCCGTAGGAATCGCTGCCATTTATGGCGGCGAGGATGTCAAAATGGTTTTCGATTAAGACTGTCTGTGGGCTTATTGCGCGATCCGTGAAATGGAGCGTCCGAAGTTGACTAAGGCCCAAATCAGCAAATGGTATCTCTCCCGGCACCTCCTCATCGGCGCCGGGATTTCTTTGTGCGGCTGTTTCCTGTGGATTAGCCCGGTAACGGGACAGGTTATACCGGGTCCAGGCAGCATCCCGAGCAACATCGAACTCCGGGTAAATGACGGGGTCGAGAAGCCTCAGTGCCCGGAGACGCAAAAGCTTGTCGTAACCGTCGTCAACGAGAACAAGGTTCCTCTCGATCGCCAGGCGGACAAGTCGCCGGTCATCAACAATGCGGCACCCAGCGCTCCCATGAAAAATCCCTGAAGTCCTGGCAGGAATTCCCATCCTTCGCATGCTCTGGTTGAAACCTTCCACGCGCAAAAACTTAGGAGTAACCAACCCGCGTCGCGCGGGTCAAAAAGGTAAGGAACTTGGCGTCCGTAAGTGATTGATAATGCACGGGCGAAAAGAAGTTCCTCAGGAGTAACCAACCCGCGTCGCGCGGGTCAAAAAGGTAAGGAACTTGGCGTCCGTAAGTGATTGATAATGCACGGGCGAAAAGAAGTTCCTCAGGAGGAGCATCCCGTTTGTTCGGGATGCTCCGTGTGCTTTCGGCAAGGCTGCGTAGTACCAGGCGGGACGGTGTGGCTCAGAAGCAGTAGCCCTGCGCCACCCAGTAATGCCAGTCGCCAATGGCCTCTGCGGTGGATGGGTCGGGATTAATGGCGACCAGTTGTGATAGGGGAACTGCCATAGTCCGATCGTGCCAGCGGATGAGCACGAGCATTTCGGCGGAGCAGGCGTCTTCAGGTGCCAGACGCTGGACTTCGACGGTTTCCCCCTTCCGGAGCGGTGAGACGACTTTGGCGGCGATGCACTTGGCCTGAAAAGGGAATTGGATTTTGTCATCAAGGTAGTAATACCACCCCATGACCTGCTCTTCCGGTCCATTAGCATCCGCGATGGCTTCGTAGTGGATTCGGTCTTCCCGGACGGGGTCTTTCTTGGGTTTCTTCATAGGGAGACGATCCGCTCCAAGGTTTCGCGATAGTTCCACGGCATCCACTCCGCGGGCTTGGCCGTCAGTTTCTGGGCGTGGCGCTGCAACTCGATCAGGTAGTCGAAGGAGTTGGCGCCGCACAACTGACAGGTATGAATCAAACTCATGAACAAGTCGCCCACATCAGCCCCGTTCAGCGTCCGATAAAACAAGGCATTTTTCCGGTGAAGAATAACCCGCTTCAATGATCTTTCGACAATGTTATTGTCGAGTGGGGCTCCCGCTTTCCGCAAAAACAGAGTCAGCGCCTCCCAGTGGCGCAACAGATAGGTGATGGCCTTGCCCAAGCTGGAGTTCGGCTCCGTCTTGCGCTCGGCAAACTGCGCCTCCAGCCACTCCTGGAGTTTCTCCATTACCGGGCCGCTACGCTCCTGATGAAACCGCAGCCGCTCGTCGGGCGTCAAGCTGCGTTCGCGCGCCTCGGCATCATGGCCATATACCTGGCCCAGCATCTCCAGTACATAGCGACATTCGTCGGGGAAGTTCGCCGCAACTTCCACGAACTGTCTTCTTCCGTGGGCGAGGCAGTTCGCCAGTAGAATCTCCACCCCTTCAGCCAACTTCGGAGCATTGCGCGAGAGCGCGTCACACATCTGAATGGGCGGACCCAAGTGCCGGGCACGCTGCTTCAACACGTCGGCAAGGTTCTCGCCGGCATGCTGGCGTCCGGTGAAGTACAGCGCGATCTTCCAGCCCTGCCCGGTGGACACGATGCCGCTCGTGAACACGCCGGTGCGTTCGTCCGACGGTTCGCGCGCGAGTCCTAACACTCGCATGCTGGTGTCGTCGTTGTGCATCACCTCGCCCTGCGCCGCCTGCCGGATCAACTCGTCGCGTGCCGGTTTGAGTAACTCGGCGGCCTCTTCGACCACCTCCCATTGCGTCGCCGCCGGTAACGGAATCCCCAGTAGACCTTCGAGCTGTTCCAAGCGGTAGAACGGGGTCCCGCTGCCGTACTTGAGTTGCGCAATCATCGCCGCTGCCGTCTCGTCGTACTTTTCCGGACCTACTCCTTCTGGTTCTTGGGCCGTAAACACTTGCCCGCACGCACCGCATCGCAACCGTTCCAGCGAGTAGACAGTGGCCGCCAGCGGCGCCTGCCCCACAATCCGCACCAACACTTTCGGCTCTTTCTGCCCGTATACGTTGCCTTTCCCGCACTCCGGGCAGCGATCCCCGTGCTTCAAGTTCGGATGCGCAATCGCAACCTTCTGGGAACCGCGAAATGCACCTGCACCATTGCGTCCATGTCCGGGCGGTGGGGAAGCGTCGCTCTCCGGCTCAGTACCGGCGCCAGCTTCTGAGCTTTCCGATTTTCCCAGCACGGCGCTGGTCTTCTCCGTGTTGCGCGGCCGCACCAGCATCGCCACCAGTGCATGCAATGCCTCCTTGAGCTTCTCGTAATCGTCCTCGCTCAACGGCGCTTGCCGCGCTCCGTCCAGCACCCGGTCCAGTTCGTCCAGATTTACATCGACCCGTCGTCTGGTGGTTTTCATCCTGGCCCCATCAGCAGTTCGCGAAACTGCTTCGTCAACGGATACCCCAGAACCTCTTTGATCGACCGGTTCGGCACGTAGCTATTGCATTGTTTACCCCGTCCCGTCGTCTTGCCCAGCACCACCCAGTTGGCCGCACGGTAACAGGTTCCGCGGAATCGTTCCGGATCCACAAACGTCTCCAGGAAGTAAATCGGGTGCCCGTAGATCCGCTGCCAGTCCGCGGAGATCCGCGACGCCATGCGGCCCAGGATATGCGACGCCAAGTGTTCCACCGTTACCCAGGGAACAATCAAGAAACGTGAGTTATAGGCGAGCAAGCGAACATTGCGCCGCCGCGCTTCCGCACTCCAGCCGATGTAGCGGTCGCGACTGCGCAGATGACGTACGGCCGAGGACCAGGCCAGACAGGCGACCGGCCGCCCTTGCCCTAACACCAAGAACTTGAGATGTTCTCCAACCGGCCGCTCGTAGCGGAGATAATGATGTTGCTCCACCAAACTGTTCCACAACGCCTCTTTCCCGGTACGCCGCACCAGTTCGAACTTCAGCGGCTGCAG
The DNA here is from genome assembly GCA_963834205.1 of uncultured Acidobacteriaceae bacterium. Classification (GTDB taxonomy): domain Bacteria; phylum Acidobacteriota; class Terriglobia; order Terriglobales; family Acidobacteriaceae; genus PALSA-350. The sequence continues at coordinate 9,882 of CAWIBI010000056.1, forward strand.
GTTGCGCAAACGGTCTCGGATGGGCGTGGTATCAATCCCAACCGGCTCGGGCCGGGCTCTGTGGGCCAGTGGGTTATGGCGCACATAACTCACGGGCGGCAACTCGATCTGGCCGGCGCGGTGCAGCATCAGCAACAGGCCGCGGCACACCATGTCGCGCAACACGCCATTGGCCTGACGCCACTGCCAGGCTTCACAAAGCTTGGTCGATAGTGTGCGGCGGCTTTCCTGCGGGTGCCGCTCGATCAGTGCCCGTATATAAAGGATGTCTTCCTGGCTGATCTTCCGGCCCCGATATCTGAACTCAACCGTCATCGACCAGCAGTATGAACTGATTCTTTTTGGAACGCAAGGGGTCACGCCATTTTTTTTCGTCGTGAGTGTTAATTACTTCAGCACGTTCACTCGCCGCCACATCGGTGCCGCGCGCACGCGCGACACATCGCCCGCCGCCATCAGCAACTGCGCCTCATAGGCTTCCAGCGGCTTGGCTGCTCCAGATCCTTCCGGCCACCAAACGAATCGTCCGCGCGAGAGACGCTTCTGGGCCAGCCAGTATCCTTGGCCGTCATAGCTGAGCAGCCGGATCGCCGTCCCGCTACGGCTCCGAAACACGAACACACAGCCAGAAAAAGGATCCTCTGCGAGTGTCTCCTGGCAGAGTCGCACTAGAGAGTCGATCCCCTTTCGTCCATCGACCCGCTCGATGGCCACCAGCACACGCATCTGCGGCGTGATCTGAATCATCTCTCTGCCTCCCGCCAGGCGCGCAGCAGGCTCATCCAATCTGGTGGGGCGGCTGCTTTCCACTGAATACGCACCTTGCCTCCGCGCAAGGACTCAAACTCGATCAAGCACTCTCGCAGCACCGCTGAAGGTGGCGCGATCAGTTCGACGAATGCCGGCTTGCGTGCCTTTCGTCGGCGACGGGAAACTCCGCCGAGCCGTTTCTTCAGCCCCATATAGTCCAGCCGCAGCGGGTGCGCGACGGAATACACACCGTGTTCCCGGGCCAGTTCGACCGCAGCTTGCCACACCGACTCCGGCAGCTTCCTCCTCCGCGGTTGGGTGCTGCGAATCTGATCCAGTTGGCGTTGTAACTGCGCGATAGGCTCGGGAATCACTGCGGTGCTCATGCGGTTCGCCCTCGGCCGCTCATCGGCGACTTAGCGAACCTAACAGGAAGGGCTAGCAGCCGTCACGCACGCTTGCCGAAAACTCACGATGCTCCTCTTGGCTCACGTTCGATCGGCTAGAAGTAAATCTTCAAGCCTAGCTGTACCACTCGGCCGTCGCCATTGGTTGATATCGTTTGGACGGCGGAAATCTCTCCGAGGGTGGGAGTACCGAATACGTTGCCCGGCGTTCCGAAATTTGCATGGTTAAAGGTGTCGAAGGTTTCCAGACGCATTTGCAGGTACCTTGCTTCGTCGATGTGAATGCTCTTCTCCAGCGCGAGGTCGGTAAAGTTGATGCCGGATTCGCTCGTGCCCTTCCATCGGCTTCGGCCTTCCCCGAGTGTTGGGCGGGTCGGCTCCTGCATCAGCTGTTTCGGGGCCTGCTCGGTGTTACTGCGCGTTCGGCCTGCATGACTCGCCAAGTCGCCTAAACATAGCCAAAGATATTTGAAATTTTGATCTGCCAGTGCTTTCAGCTCTCAGCCGACAGCTTTCAGCTTTTGTACCAGCCCGGTAAGCATGCGCTTCACTTCTGTGGTCTTTTCTGCCAAGCGGTCGTAATCGCCGCCTGCAAGTAAGTGCAGATCTCTGGCCAAGAACAGGAAGTATTGCAGTTCGCTGGCTGAACCCAAAGCGATCGAACAGAAGCGGTTCAGCTCTGCATCTCCGTTTCGGCCACAGCCTTCGGCAAGATTGGCGGCGATCGAGCTGCTGGCACGCCGCATCTGCGTCGTCAACCCATACAACTCTTCGCGCGGAAAGCTCGCCGTGACCTGGTAGACCCCCAGGGTCAATTCATGGGCCTTCTGCCATACCTTTAGCTCGCGGAAGTCTTTCACCCCAATCTCCCGACGCAGGCGCCTCAGTCTGCTCTCTGGACTTCCACGGTCCTCTATCCCATGATCTTGTTGGCGACAAAAAACAAAGGAAAGAGGACCGATGGAAACCTTCTACAAGCTGTTTGCCAGCCTGCTTGTCTTTGTATACCACTGTTTTGATCGCGTCGTCATCCAGGGTTATCTCCCGCTGCTCACTCGTCCGGAGCACATCGTTTATTTCTTCCGCGACGTGCACGGCATCTACCCCATTACCAAGCAGGTGTTGCGGCAGAGAACACGAGACTACCAAGGTTGGGTGGAAGCCTTCGCTCGCAACCATCGCATCCCGCTGCAGTGGCCCGACCCTGACATGAAGAAGAAAGGCCTCCGGCAGGAAGACTACGTCCGCCCCTACCTTCTGGCCATGGAACGTCGCAAACGCTTTGGCGTCTACTTCATCTTCAAAACTATGGAACCCGGGCCCCAACTTCCGCTCCTGCCCGCCTAAATACCCGACCGAAGATCCTGGTTATCGCATCATCAAACGGCAATGGTCTCGTTACACCCACTATTACTTCTACATTCGCGATGAGGTGCTCGGTCCCATGATCCTGTGCGTCGGTTCTTTCCTGCCCTTCTCCACCCGCTACTGGATCAATGGTCATTCCTTTATCGCCGGGGAACTACAGCGCCAAGGCGTCCGTTTCCATAAGGACGACAACGCCTTCCTCTCCGTCTCTGATCCGGAAGCGCTGCAAGCCACCGCCGATCGTCTCAGTCCCGAGATCATCCGCCCACGCCTGGATTATTGGACTCTGGTCTTGGGCCCCAAATTTTCCAAGAAGGATCGCACCGCCATCGCCTTGCACCGTCACTATTCCCTCAATCAGGTGGAGTACTGTCGCAATTTCATCTTCCGGCGCAACTTTCCCATCCACAAGCTATTTCAGCGCTCCGCCGAATTAGGTGTCTTTTGTCTGACCGCCGACAAGATTGCTCAGATCTTCGGAGTACGCAAACACAAGCGCCTGCCAGGCAAACTGCATAGCATGTTGGAAAAGCTCGATCACGGGCATCACGTGCTGCGGGTATATTGCAAAAGCCTGGTGGCGCGCCTCTATGAAAAGTTCTCCACCTTCCTTCGTCTGGAGATCTGTGTCAACCGCCTCCGCGATCTTGGCCTCAACAAAGGATTGGAGAATCTGGATGCTCTCCGTCACAAGCTGGTCGATGTTACGGATCGTCTAGCCGGATTAGAAGCGGAACTCCTCAATGTCCACGTCGATTTCCCCCTCTTTCAACGACTGGCTCTTCCCGTCTCCTCAGGCAAGAGCAAAATTCCCGGCATTAAAATCCAGGACACCCGCATGATCCGACTCATGGAAGTGCTGCTCCACGGTGGCCCGCAATTAGCTGGTTGGCGTACTGTCCAGATCTGGCAAGCCCTGCAAGCAGCTTTTTCCCTTTCTCCCCAGGATTACACCCTCAATCAACTCCGTTATGACCTACGCAAGCTGAAAGCCCACGGTCTACTCGAGCGGGTGGGCAAACACTACGCCTATCGCCTCACCGAAAAGGGAGCCCGAGTGGCCGCAATGTTCGTCCTCTTTCACAAACGCATCTGCGGCCCCTTGGCTAACAGTCTGTTTCATCATCAACCTACATCCGTTCCTAGACCATCGGTCAAAATCGAAACCGCTTACCACAGGGCTGATGCTGCTATTCAAAACCTCGTTAATCTCGTAGCAGCTTGACAAAAAAAACTGAGAGACGAATTCTCAGATCGGCGCGGCTAGTATCTACGCTTTTTCGCAGACTGCGCTGCGAAAAAGTGGCCCCTTCGGGGCAGCCGTCAGCCCTCAGCGATCAGCTATCAGCCAGAATGTAGTTGCATGGCCTGGTGGTATGGCGGTAGGTTTGCACCACTATGCCAAGCGGACTCAGTGACCTTTATCAAGATCTCCTCACCGGTAGCTACGATTGCATAGACCGAATCGTTCTGAATGCCTACTTCCGCATGGGGCATGCTGCCGCCGGATTCCGCACCTGGTGGCGGGCGCTGACTGGGTCGGATGACACGCTGGATAACGCACACCTGATGCGGATGGCGGGTCGTTTCAGTCGTCGCATTCGGGGCTATGCCAAAGCGCACAACATTCCGGTCATCGACTGCCGGGTTGGGGAGCGCAAACATGACTTGGCGCAAGAATATTTGGCCAAGACCAAAATCACCCGAGGGTTGTTTCTCGTCCTCGTAGGCCGCGCCCGCGTCCCGGTGTGGCAGGTCGGCCGAAACCATCACCTCGAGCGCAAAACCCCGATGCCCTATGTCAATCACTACTCCTTCCATATCCTCGATCCGGAGTGGGGCCACCTCACCATCAAGATCAGCGGACATCCTCCGTTTCCCGCACAGGTGATGCTAAACGGTCACGAGTACGTAGCCTGTCAGGCGCGTAAAGCGGGAATTAGCTTTACTAAAGAAGGAAATTGTTTTACTCATATCTCTGACGCCGCAGGCTTGGCGAAGATCGCAGACACCTTGTCGGAACCTCAGACTATAGGGCGGCTCAGCCAAGTCTGCGAGCGTTGGATTTATACCACTTGCTTGTGTTTCGCGCTCGATTTCGAGGAGCAGAAGCGGAGCCGGTTTCAGTATCAGTACTCGAACTATCAGATCGAGTACAGCCGGAATCTGATCTTCGACCTGGGTGGCAACATGGAGCAAGTGTTTCAGGCGCTGATTGACCGCAGCCGGGCGCCGCTTCAGCTCAAAATCATTAAGACCATCCTCGGATATCGGCACCGTCCGAAGTATCACAAGCGCAAAGGACCCCAATGGGAAGTCACGGTCGAGAGACCTACGTATGATCTGACCATTTTCAAGTTGCACTGCGGCAACTTGACTCTGAAGATCTATACCAAAGGCGAACGCGTGCTTCGCATTGAGGCCATGGCGCACGACGTTGCAGAACTGGATTGTGGGCGCTCCTTGGAGAAGTTCCCGGAGATCGTTTCCGCTTTAAAAAGCATGCTGGAGCGGTTCATGAATGCCCTCTCCTGCATCGATCAGTGCTTCATCGCGGATGAAACTCTGGAACAGCTGCCGGCTCCTAGCCAGATCGGCAAGACCAAGGTGGGTGGCATCGACTTCAACAAACCCCGCATGCGTTGGGTCGCCCAAGCCGTGCTCGCGCTCTCCCCTTCTTCCAGCGGCTTCACCGCTTCGGAGTTGGCCCAACAGGTGCGAACCCTGAGCCAGCAAAGCGAATCTGATTACGGCCCGCGTCGTGCCGCCTACGATCTCAAAAAGCTCCGGGGTAAACAACTGGTTGGTCGGGTGGGCAAAACCGCAAAATACGAGCCCATGGCCGCCGGTCTGAGAGCCATGGCGGCACTGCTGGTTCTCCGCGAGCACGCCATCAAGCCCCTCTTGGCCGCCGCTCAGCAGCTGCGCCCGACTCGCGGCCCACAGAATCCAAGACCTCTCGACATCCACTACCAAACCATATATGCGGGTATGCAGGGCGTCTTTCAAGAATTAGGAATCACCGCATGAAGAGCGACAATTATTTTTTCCGGTTTTGTCCCTAAGGGCCTAAACGGCCGAGTCTCGCGGCCCCTGCGCCATAGAAATAGAAGCTGCCAATCCACATCGCTGCCATGAGTGCAGTCAGTCCCAGATTTCGGGGCGTAGCTCCTCTAAAATACCGGCCCCAAGGTCTTTCGGCTAATCATTAAATATAGGCAATACGTCAAATTCACAATACATCCGAAGGCAAAAAGCAGCGCCCAGACAGTATTTGCCGAAGACGATGACGAAATTCCCAGTTTCGCTGCGGTGCGGATTATATTTCCGGCATTTCCGGCATAAGCTACCCCAACATTGGGCAGGCACGAAAGCATGCCAGCGAGAATTGCTATGACCAGCCCGCTCTTGAAAGAACTTGAATTGATTTCTGAATCTTTGTCGCCGGAAAGAGTTTTGTGTGAGCCTCCGATCGAACACACGACAATGCCGAAGATCACCAGGACCGTTCCCAGCAATACCAATGCTTTTGCGGCGAACGGAATTGGCGGAGAGAAAACCAGCAAGGGAATCATTGCGCCAAGACCGCCGATCAACCCCATAATGGTGGGATACCCTAGAGCCATCCCGAGTTTCTCCATTCCCAGACCAAACAGGACTGCGCCTACGCCCCAACCCATCCCAAACAAGGCCAGCACTGCAAGATCATGTCTGGGTGAAGCCACATACACCAAGAAGATATTTGGAACCAGCAGAAGAACGATGATCCAGTTCAGAAAAAACATGCCCAGCACGAGAAGGTGGTCCAGGTGTGCTCCCACGACCACTCTTTCACCATCGTCATGGGAAGAACGAAAGTTCCTTGCAGAAGGGCTGCCAGGAGCACCAGCAGAAAGCCGAGAAATAGCGGCATATTTATCTGCCCAATTCCCTATGACTATGTTGGTCGACAGATCGACGGCGGGGTCGCTGGCGTGCGGTAGGCTGCGGCCCGAACTGCGCTGGTCGAACAGGATGACGCGGTAGGCGTGGGGGTCGAAGAAGCGCCGCATGCTGGGCGTGCAGCCGGAGCCGGGGCCGCCGTGCAGGACCAGCGCCGGTTTGCCGGCCGGATTCCCGCAGGCCTCCCAGTAGATTCGTTGCCCGTCGCCGACGTCGAGCAGCCCTGCCTCGTACGGCTCGATGGGCGGATAGAGGGGCGGCCATCGGCGGGTCCTGCGCCGGCCGGTGGCCGACGGTCAACCGATCTGCTGCGCGATCGCCTCGACGAGGACGTCCGGCGCCGGGTCGATGTCGACGACGATGGCGCGTTCGTCGGGGCTTGGCGGCTCCAGCGCGGCGAATTGGGTGGGCAGCAGTGAGGCGGGCCAGAAGTGGCCCTTCCGCTGCGCGAGCCGCTCTTCGATCAGCGCCTCGGACCCCAAGAGGTAGACGGTCTTGAGCTGCGGTCGGCCTGCGCGCAGGCGTTCGCGGTAGGCCCGCTTCGAGAGCCGAGCAGGCGATCACCGAGGCGCGCCCTCGGCCGCGCGCGCATCGATCCATGCGCCGACGGCATCCAGCCAGGGCCAGCGGTCGGCGTCGCCCAGCGGAACGCCAGCCCGCATCTTCTCGACGTTGGCCCTCGGCTGCAGATCGTCGGCGTCGAGGAAGGCCCAGCCGAGGCGTTCGGCGAGCATCCCGCCGACGGTCGTCTTTCCGGCCCCGGAAACGCCGAACACAAGAATGGCGGGCGGCTCGGTCACACGGCGCCAGCGGGCGCGGGCCTGCGTTGACACGGCGCCGGCGCCGCTCCAACTACGACCTCGATCAACGGAAAGTGGAGCGCGTGGACCATGGCGGGTTGGGCCTATGCCGACGTTTGGGAAGAGATCGCGGCCGCCGTCCCCGATCGCCGCGCGCAGGTGCAAGGACCGCTTGAGCTGAGCTGGGGCGAACTCGATGGCCGTGCCAACGCCGTCGCCCGGTTCCTCCTCGATGCGGGTATGACGCGCCAGTCCAAGGTGGCCGCCTTCCTCTACAACGGCCCCGAATATCTCGAGACCTACTACGCCTGCTTCAAGGCGGGGCTCGTTCCCGTCAACACCAACTACCGCTACGGCGAGGACGAGCTTGTCTACCTGTTCGACAACGCCGACGCCGAGGCGGTCGTCTTCCACACCGCCTTTGCCGAGGCCGCCGGGAAGGCTCCGCGCCCGCTTGCCGAAGGTCAGACGCTGGATCGCCGTCGGCCTGCCGGGCCATCCGACGCCGGAGTGGGCGGATAGCTATGACGCTATCGCCTCCCAACGGGAGGGCCGCGTGACCGCGCCATGGGGCCGCGCCGGCGACGATCTTCTCATTCATGTACACCGGCGGCACCACCGGTATGCCCAAGGGCGTGATGTGGCGTCAGGACGACCTGTTCAAGGTGCTGGGCGGCGGCGCGAACCTGCTCGAGGGCCTGCCGCCGCTGGAGACGCCCGCCCAGGCGGGCGAGCGCGCCCGCGCATCGGAAGGGCGCGAGGGGGCGATCATGCGGCTGGTGCTGGCCGCGGCGCCGCTGATGCACGCGACCGCGCAGTTCACCGCCTTCGGCGCGCTGACCGGCGGCGGCGCCATCGCCATGCTGCCGTCGATCCGCTTCGACGCCGTCGAGCTCTGGGACGAGGTGGAGCGGCTCGGCGTCAGCGGCGTCACGATCGTGGGCCAGGCCTTCGCCCAGCCGATGCTGCAGGCGCTGGACGCCAATCCCGGCCGCTGGGACCTGAGCCGCCTGCGTGTGATCGACTCCTCGGGCACCGTCTGGAGCACGGAGAACAAACAGGGCCTGCTGCGCCACGCGCCGCACATCAACCTGTTCGACAGCCTGGGCTCGTCGGAGGCGGTCGGGGTCGGCGGCTCGGCCTCCAGCGCTGGCCGACGCGCCGAGACGGCAAAGTTCATGCTCGGGCCGAACACGGCGGTCTTCACCGAGGATGGCCGGCGGGTCGAGCCGGGGTCGGGCGAGCGTGGACTGCTCGCGCTCGCCGGGTTCCTGCCGGTCGGCTACTACAAGGACGCGGAGAAGATCGGCGAAGACCTTCCGCGCCTTCGAGGGCCGCCGCTGGTCGGTGCCAGGCGACTTCGCCACCGTCGAGGCGGATGGAACGCTGCAACTGCTCGGCCGCGGCTCGCAGGTGATCAACACCGGCGGCGAGAAGGTCTTTCCCGAAGAGGTCGAGGAGGCGATGAAACGCCACCCGGCCGTGCGCGACGCGGTCGTGGTCGGCGTGCCCGACGAGCGGTTCGGCGAGCGCGTCTGCGCGGTGGTGGAAGTCGGGGATGGCGCCGAGCCGCCGACGCTCGAGGCGCTGGCCGGACACGTGCGCGAGCATCTGGCCGACTACAAGGCCCCGCGCGCACTGGTGCTGGCGCCGGTGGCGCGCGCGCCGAACGGCAAGGTCGACTACAAGCAAAGTCGGGCGCTGGCGCTGAAGCGGCTTAAGATCAACGCCTGAACAAGCGTCGCCTTAAGGTCACACTTGGCCAAAAGCGACCCGCCCGATCGGCGGGTTTGGATCGGGTAATCGGTAACAGGAAAAGTAGAGCCCGTCGCGCGAGCGACGGGCCCTGCATGGAGATCGAAGCGGGCGTTTCCTCCCCGAAACGCCAGACGATCTGGCTCTAGCGGCCGGTTTCGTCTTTCGCGCGTGAAACAAACGGCGTTTTCGCAATCATGTCAATCCGTTAGAGTGGCGCGACAGCAAGCTCCGGTTGTGGCGGGGCCATCAAGCGCGCAGGCCGAGCCGCTGTGCGAGCGTTTCGGCCGCCTCGGACTGTTTCTCGAACGCGAAGTTGGGGTGCACGACCGACACCGGCCCGACCCGCGCCGCCGCCAGCGCATCGGTCACGTCCAGAAGATCGTCGTCGGCGGCCAGGAGGCCTTGCGCCCGCCGCGTCGCGCCGCGGGCGAGGAAGGGCTCGGTGGCCGAGCGCGCCGCGGTCTCCTGTTCGGCCGGCCACGACACGAGCACGGTGGCCCGCGCCCGGGCTCTCGCTTCGACGACGCCGAGCAGGCGGGCGGCCTGGGCGAACTGCGCCTTGGTCCAGTCGGCCGCCAGGCTGGCGCAAAGCTGCGCCTGGCTCTTGAGGATCAGGCCGTCCGCCAGCGGTCGCAGCCCGTTGGCGCGCAAGGTCGCACCGGTCGTCATGATGTCGACGATCAGTTCCGCCTGGCCGGCCGCCGGCGCCCCCTCGGTCGCCCCGCTCGACTCCACGATCCGATAGTCCACCACGCCGTGGGCGGCGAAGAAGTCGCGCGTCTGCACCATGTACTTGGTGGCGACCCGCATGCGGCGACCGGTGCGCGTCACGTACGCGGCGCCGACCTCCTCGAGGTCGGCCATGGTCTCGACGTCGATCCACTCGCCGGCGCCGCGACGACCAGGTCCGCGCCTCCGAAGCCGAGCGCGCGCAGCAAAAGGACATGCGCATCGGCAGCCTCGCGCTCGCGCAGCAAATCCTCGCCGCTGACGCCCATGTGGATCTCGCCGGTGTCGAGGCCCTGGGCGATGTCCGCGGCCGAGAGAAGCAGCACGCGGATTCCGGCAGCTCCTTGATCGCCGCCACATAGCCGCGGTCGCCGCCTCCGGCCTCGAGCGTCAGACCGCAATCGGCCAGCCAGCCCTCGGCTTGCTCCTTCAGCCGCCCCTTGGAGAAGAGCCCGAACGTCAGCGGTTCGGCGTTCATCCCGGCCCCTCCGCGTCGACCCAGGCCCGGCCCGGGCGCACGGCGCATCCGACGGCGCCGGACATCTCGCCGCCCAGCTGGCCGGGCAGACCATCGTAGCGCCCGCCGGCGGCCACGGGAGCGTCGTCGGCGAAGGCGGGGCTGCGCACCTCGAACAGGAATCCGTCGTAGTAGTTGAACGACCGGCCAAAGCCGGCGTGGAAGCGCAACCGGTCTTCCGCCGCTCCGCCGGCAACCAGGGCGTCGAGGCGCTCGGCCCAGGCGTCGAACTCGGCGTCGAGCGCGAGCCCGCCTTTCTTGAGCAGCGCGCGGGCCCGCTCGAGCGTCGCCCGCGGTGGCCCGCCGAGCGCCAGGAAGTCGCCGATGAGGCCTGCCTCGCCGGGGGTGAGTCTTGGCGCGCGGGCGCTCGCGCCGCGCTGGGCCAGCCGATGCACGATCTCCACCGGCGAGCGACCGCCGACGGGCTGGATT
>CAWIBI010000057.1:0-16059 GCA_963834205.1 uncultured Acidobacteriaceae bacterium
CCGCCGCTAACCGCGACAAGGTTCTCATCAACCTGCACGGCGGTGGATTTAACGCCGACTCCGGCTCGTATGCCGAAACGATTCCCATTGCCGGCTACACCGGGATCAAGGTCATTGCAGTGCTCTATCGCCTCGCCCCGGAGCATCCATTTCCAGCCGGAGTCGATGACGCGGTCGCCGTCTACCGGGAACTGCTCAAAACCTACCAGCCCAGCCACATCGTTCTCTACGGAACATCAGCAGGAGCTGTCTTGACCGCTGAAGTGGCGGTCAAGCTCAAATCACTCGGGCTTCCCATGCCTGCGGCGCTTGGCATCTTCAGCACCCTGGACCGCTTCGACCAGGAGGACGACTCGCAGGCGATCTATACGCTTCAGGGATTCGCAGGCCATCTCGATCCCCCCGATGGCGGTGTTCACGACCCCTATTATGTTGGCTCTGCCGATGCGAAAGACCCGGTGCTCTCCCCCATCTACGCGGACCTGCACGGCCTGCCGCCCACTCTGTTTGTCACCAGCGGCCGGGACGCTCTACTCAGCGGAACCGCCAACTTGCATCGCGCCTATCTGCGCGCCGGCATCGATGCTCGCCTTGTCCTCTTCGACGCGCTGCCTCACGCCTTCTGGTACAACGCGAACTTGCCGGAGTCCATCGAAGCAAACCACATCATGGCGGACTTCATGCTAAGGCAGCTCGGAAAATAAACTCAAGAGGAATGCTAATGTCTGAGAGGACAGCCGGTTTCCGTGTGAGCCCGCCGGTGAGATCAGCTTCTCTGTTTGAGGCTGTCATCTTTTTTGCATCAACGTCTCTTCTGTTTTTCGCCTGTTTATACCTGTTGCTGCCATTGCTTAGACTCCACCACGTCTCCTGGTTCACTACCTACAATCTAGTGCTTGCAGCCCCAATGTTCCTGCTCGTCGGCTGTGCCTTTCTTGCCTATCACCTGGAAGGGAGGCAGCTTCGCTGGCCGGATGTTCGTGATCGCTTCCGCCTTCGGAGAATGAGCCTGGATACGTGGCTTTGGACGGCTGCATTAACCATCTTTATGTTTGGAGGACGTTACGCCAGTCTCGCCGCGTTCATCCTGGTTCTCCTCGCCCTCAGTCTTGACCGCTCCGCAGGCTTAAGGCGAAGGCTGAAAATGGCGTTCGGCGTAGCAGCCTTCCTGGCCTTGACCTGGGGAATCTGGCAGGCCCAGCCTATCCTGGGCAGAATACCGCTTCACACATTGCCGCTGTCACTGCAAGATTTTCTGGCGCATTTTGCCCCAACTGCATTTATGGGCATTCCGTTGCACGGTCAATGGTGGATCGCGTTCTACTACATCATCGTTCTGCTATTTGGGAATATCGCCGGCGAGGAGCTGTGGTGGCGCGGATATCTGCTGCCGCGCCAGGAAGCCGCGAGTGGGCCCCTGGCATGGCTGTTCCACGGTCTTCTCTGGGCCGCATTCCATCTGTTCTTCCAGGCAACCGCCTGGGACATGATTCGCATGATGCCGACATGTTGTGCTCTCGCGTTTGTGGCCCAATCTCGAAAGAATACCTGGCCGGGCGTTGTAGCCCATTCTGTTGCAAACAGCGGAATCCTGATCCAGATCGTGCAAGGGATTGTCCGCTCTTAAGCGCAACCGATGCTGCGACGTGCGGCAGAGGCGAGTTTCGGCCCCAAAGTAAATCTCGCCGAACGACCCCAATCTATCCACCTTCTCTGAAATGTAGAAACCTCTAGGGTCACGACTTTACAGCTTGCAGAAAAGTCCTGTTTGGAGGAGAAGGCTATCCCTCATCTAAAGCCGAATTCATTTCAATGCAGTTATGGACGGCCTAAAGGCCGTCCCCTTCAACAGCAAAAGAGTTCTTCCGCGGCCTGTTAAGGCCCGGAGGGCCAGCCGCCAAACGTCAGCCCAGCCCGGCATCATGGTGGGCCTCCATTTTCTTGTGCTCGAGTTCGACAATAAGCCTTTTGCACAGAAGAAGAGGGATAGCGCCAAAGACTCCGAAGCTACAATCGATGAGCCGCCAGGCGGTTGGGATGCCGCGGATATGCCCTGCGATGAGGGCCAGGGGGATAACACCTCCGCAGGCGATAAGGCCGAAAGTGATGACCCAATGGTTACGAACCGGGTCGAAAAAAATTAAACTCGCGACGGCGTCAGACCGCGTATCGGGCCGACCGCTGCCTCTTCCTTCGTTTCCTTTGCCGCATCTCGAATCACCTGCTCAAGGGCGGAGAGATACTCAACATACCGCTTGCGGCCCGGTAGCGTGATGCGGCAGACCGTAAGCGGGCGATTGTGCTCATGCCCCTTCAATATCTCGACCATTTTTCCTTTTTCGAGCACGCTCAGATGCCGGCTTAAATTGCCATCCGTGAGCGCGCATAGCTGCTTGAGATCGTTGAACGTCAGCCCCTTGGGATGGGTGATCAGCGATGTCAATATACTGAGTCGTGCGCGCTCGTGAATCACCCGGTCCAGTCCCTCGTACGCAAAGCGACCCTCGCTGGATAAAGGTTTAGGCTTCATCTTCGACCTCCGGGCTGCTCAGCAGCAGAACGCCTGCAACCAGCAGTTGACCCGCTCCATAGGAAACTCCCATAGCCCATGGAGAAAGGGCCCGGCTGCCTCCCATGGCGAGGCAACTCAGTCCTGTCAGTAGATACCACGCTCCCGCCGCGACCATGGGTCGCGGCAGGAATCGGCACGATGAAAAGATTCCGAGACCGAAAGTCACCTGCCATATTCCGGGGAGCATCCATGTAGCGATCGGCACATAGCGAAGGAGCACAATCGTTAACAGTAGCCCTGCAACTGCCGAAGGCAGAAACTGCTCCACCGCCATGCGGAGCATTTCGCTCGATAGGCCGGAATGCATACGGCGCGTGCGGGTGTACATTTGCACTCCCGTCAAACCAGCGGACAAAATGGCGGTCGAGATCCAGATGACCAGGTATCTGGAAATATGGCTGGCTGGATCGGGTAGCCAAAGCGCTTGGGCTCCTGCGGCCAGAATCGCGAAAACTCCAGTAGTTGCCAGTGTCGCGGGACCGTAGCCACGGAACTCTGTGGTGCTGGCCATCTGCCTGCGAATGCTGCTGATGTCGCCCAGCGCTTTATAAAGATCATTCATGGCGTTTCACTTTACAATGCAAAGTAAACCAAGAGCGGAAGGTTTTGTCAATATGCGATCCGCAACGAATCAAGTAAAATCAGGCGTCAACAAATTGCTGTTCTGGATTTCGCCACTGACTCGAAAGGCCGGAGTGCCACGGCATCGGGACCGCTGACGGCGCTGCGGGGTTACGGATTTGCCTACTTGTGGCTACTTTTTTCTGCTGCAAATCAGCCCGAGTTCCGCTTCCGCTACCTGGGCCGTCAGCACAAAGGCGGGAGAGAGACCTTCGTGGTGGCGTTTGCCCAGGATCCCGGCAAAGTCGCCGATCCGGCCTACTTCAGTCCGAAGGAAAAGTCGCCCCCTACTACTACCAGGGTGTCTACTCGGATTACCGGCTTTTTCACGCCGAAGCGAGGATAGTGCCCTCTCTCGGAACTCCAATCGTCCGGCTGCACAATAGTCCGAGCGAAAGGGACTAGGACACCGTCTTTTCCTATCGAGGACGTAGCTACACCGCAATCGGCGAGCTAAAGACAAATGACTGCTCTGTGCATGTTGGAGCGTGCGGCCGCACGACTGAACTCCGCCAGGTTTCTACAACTCGTTGCGGCAAGCTTGCTGACTACGACTCTTGTGCCAACCGCGTTTGGTCAGGGGAGCGTGCTGCTTAATGTTCAAGCAACAGCCCGTGCACCATCAGCTCAGCCGACGGGAGGCAAGATGGAATTCGAAGTTGCATCCATCAGGCAGAACAACGGCAAGTTCGTGCCACCGAACTTCGCTATGAATCCTCCCGACGATTCATATGTGCCTACTGGCGGATTGTTTAACGCTGACTATCCAGTGGAGGTCTACATTGAGTTTGCCTACAAATTCTGGCCTACCAATGAGCAGAGACAGGCCATGCTGGCCCATCTGCCGAGCTGGGCGGCCACGGACAGCTTCGAGATCCGCGCTCGCGCGGCAGGAAATCCGACCAAGGACCAGATGCGGCTGATGATGCAGTCCCTGCTGGCGGAGCGGTTTGGACTGGTGGTGCATTTTGAAACCCAGGAAACTCCGGTGCTCGCCATGACTCTGGTCAAGCCAGGCAAACTGGGGCCGAAGCTTCATCCACATGCCGAGGGGCCCTCGTGCGATGCCGCGGTGTCGAGTCCAACTTCCGGAAAACTGTCAAACGGCGAAGACATTTTTCCACCTGAGTGTGGTGTGTATACAGCAATCGGTAAACCAAACCGTGTGATTGAGATGGCCGCACGAAATACGACCATGGAAATGATTGCATATGCGATGTCCTCGACCGCTCAGCTCGACCGTCCCGTGGTGGATGAGACTGGAGTGGGCGGAAGGTTCGATTTAACGGTTGAATGGACGCGACAGCCAAATAACTCGCAGACAGCCGGCGTGGATGTACAGGCTGATCCGCAGGGAACAACACTTATGGAGGCGATGCAGGAGCAGTTAGGGCTGAAGCTGAAGGCTGGAAGGGCGCCGCTGAAGGTCATCGTTGTTGATCATGTTCAGAGGCCTTCGGACAATTGATTGCAGCTCCAGTACTTTCGCGTGGTCCACATGCATCGCGACCGGCCCCGAAGGGACGGCGTGAAAGTAGACCAGGACCACGTCCCATAAGCTCTAACTGTTTGGCAGACAATATAAATCCGAGAAGACGCTGGTTTTTGCATCTCCCACTCACCACAAAATCGTCATCCTGAGCGGAGCGCCTAACAGATTTATCGCGTGACACAGCGCTTGATGGCGCGGAGTCGAAGGACCCCGAGGGCGCTTATCTTACCCATGCTGCTCGAAGCTTTTCAACCGCCGAAGCCCGCACCTGGCGGACCTGCCACGGTCTTTCCCTGGAGCCGAGAAGACCTTGCACAGACCTGGGGATGGAAGATGATTACAGTGCAGAAAAAGATGTATCCGTGACTATCAAGTGCATACCGCAGCAAGACCCTGTTCTCGGACTTCGGTGGTCGAAAAGCTCCGAACAGCATGGGTAAGATAAGCGCCCTCGGGGTCCTTCGACTCCGCGCCATCAAGCGCTGTGTCACGCGATAAACCTGTGAGGCGCTCCGCTCAGGATGACAGTTTTGTGGGATTTTCGACGAAAAACATCCCAAATAAGTTAGCGCTTCTAGAGGTCAGTTCTGGGTTTCGTAAACAGCGCGTCCCGAAGGGTATCAGGGCGCGACTTTAGTCGGGTCGCACAGGCTGAAAGAGAATTGGGCTTCAGCCCCTGAGGTACGCCCTTCCACGCTTGCCCTAGCGGCTAAAGCCGTCCCGCGCGCAGGGCATTTACGGCACGGCTTTAACAGGCTGCTTTTCTGAAGGGGACGGGCTTCAGCCCGTCCATAACCCCTTGGCAATGAGCTCGGCTTTAGCCGCTGAGGTGTTCTTTCCCCCTCAAAACGGACTTTTTCCGCAGCCTGTTTAAGCCGTGCCCTTCGTACAAAGCGTTTTGCGCGATCTGTTCAGCCCTTGCTACCCTTACCTGGCCAAGAAAAAACCAGGGGCTAAAAGTTCCGGCGCCTCGAACAGTTGCCGAAACTCTGGGCTCTCCCGTGTACCCAAGTCGCTCCAGCGTTTCGCGCTTGACTCGCTTGAGTTCCAGCGTTTACCATCACTGACACTTGTCGTAATTGCAAAGACGGGAGTCGTAAGCGATGCCCGGGACGCGGTTGACCAAACTTGAGATTCAAATCATGGAAACGCTTTGGAACCAAGGCGAGGCTTCCATTCGGGAGATGCAGGAGGCTTTTCCTGAGAAGAAGAGACCTGGATATACGACCGTCCAAAAAATGATTTACCGCATGGAAGCTAAGAAGGTCGTGCGCCGGGTCCGAAAGGTAGGCAATTTCCATATATTCGCTCCGGTTGTCTCGCGAGACGCCGCGCAAAGGAGGTTGGTGGATGATCTCCTCGCTATGTTTGGTGGAAAATCCCGCCCGGTGGTGGCCCATCTCATCGGTGCCGGCAAGTTGACACTCGAAGACGTCGAGTACGCCGAGAAGACGCTGAAGGAACTCAAAAAAGGAGGCAAGCCATGATCCCGCCTCCCTCTTTTATGCTGACAGGCGCCGGGGCGGCGGTCGCGAACCATCTTTGGCAGTCGTCTGTCTTCGCTGTGGCAGCATGGTTGACGGCGTTGCAATTGCGCAGGAACCGGGCGCACGTGCGGCATGGGATTTGGCTGGCAGCGTCGGTCAAGTTTCTTATCCCATTTTCGCTTCTCATTGATCTGGGCGGTTTTTTGCGAAAGCCCCAGCACGCTCCGCTGTCATTACAAACCACTCTCTCCACGGCGATGAGTGTTGTCGGTCAGCCGTTCTCAGGTTTGCCGGCTCATTCGATGAACGCCCAGAGCCTCCCTGAGCACTTTACTGTGCTGTTGCCTGAAATACTTGCGGGGGTATGGGTCTGCGGTATGGTGACGGTATTGCTGATATGGTGCACGCGATGGAGGAAAATCTATCGGGTGCTGCACCGGGCTGTGCCAGTCAAAAGCGGACGCGAGCTTGAGTTGCTCCGCCGGTTGGAAACTCTGGCGAAGGTGCGCAGACATATCCCGTTGCTACGGTCGGTGGACATGATGGAGCCAGGGATATTCGGCATTTTTCACCCGCGGATGCTGTGGCCTGCCCTGCTCAGCGAGCGACTGGAGAATGTACATATCGAAGGCATCCTGGCGCATGAATTGGTGCATGTCCGGCGCCATGACAACCTGACCGCAGCGATCCATATGTTGGTAGAGGTTGTTTTCTGGTTCCATCCCATGGTGTGGTGGATAGAGTCCCGCATGCTGCAGGAACGAGAGCGCGCCTGTGATGAGGCAGTTGTGCAGTTGGCAGGCAGACCGGAAGTCTATGCCGAGGGCTTGTTGAAAGCATGTCGATTCTGTGCTGAGTCGCCCCTGATTTGTGTGTCGGGTATTACAGGCGCGGACCTAAAAGATCGAATCGTCCGCATCATGGCCGAGCATCTTGTACAGAAAATGGATCTCAGCAAAAAGCTACTGCTTGGCGGAGTGGCCTTCGTATCGCTGGCGATTCCGGTTGCGCTTGGATTGTCTGCCAAATTAGATACAGCTACAACGACGAATGTTGATTCGCCAAGCCAGTTCGAAAAGCCAGCGACAACAAGCAAGGACCCCGCAGTTGATCTTGCTCCGCTTGCCGTCGCTTCCATCAGGCAAGTTGCGGCTGCTGACAACGACCCGATGGCAATGAATTTCTCGGATGTCGGAGTTACGTTCCGAAGTGTCGCTATCGCGTGGATCGTTCACCAGGCATTCTCCCCGCAGCCGACCTTATCTATGGATGATGATCTTATCCTCGGATTGCCAGGCTGGACACGATCTGAGCGATATGACATCCGAGCCAAGGTCGACAACGATGACGTTGCTAAGTGGAAGGTGTTGTCCCCGTCTCAAAAGACGTTGGCGCTTCAACCACTGCTGGTAGCGCGGTTCAATCTACAGTTCCATCACGAAACCCGCGAGCGCCCGACTTATTCTCTGGTGGTTGCCAAGAATGGTCCGAAACTCCTCAAGCCACAACTTGGTACGGGCGGTAGTGACAAATCGATGGTGACGCCGGGTAAGATCGTCCTTAAAGGATCTAGCGTCTCAGTTCTGGCAAGCCTTCTTTCGTCGCAGGGCCTTAGTCATGCCGTTGTTGATAAAACGGGGCTAACGGACATATACGACATCACGCTCCGGTGGTCACCGGATGACATTGGCTCGTCAGACGCTTCACTACCCTCTCTTTTCACCGCACTTCAAGAACAGCTTGGGTTGAAATTGGAATACAACAAGAACCCAATTGACGTGATCGTGATCGACCACATCGAGAGACCATCGGCGAATTAAGCAACGGAGTCATGTGTTCGTAATCGGACACGGAGCAAGACTCTCTGGCGTAACCTGTGGGAACCGGACGATAACTACGGAGCGTTGCACAGTGAAGCCTTCACCCCCTCAGATTTTCCCCGCCGCCACTCCGCCGCAAGCGACTAGATCCCTGCTAGGCTGGGGTTTTTGTTCGCCTGCGGGCAAACTCTTCTCGCCGCAGAGCTTTCCTGGTTACTGGACGCTTCATCTCGCAGAGATGTCGCAGGCCGTCTATGGCAAAGAACTCGATGTACGTGTGGCACTTCAAAGAGGTTTTGACAAATCAATGCAAGTGAACTACAGTCGTTCATCGATATAGTGATCATCGATCTACCATGCCAAAACGAAAACTCGGCCCATTACCGGCAGCCGCTTTCATGATTATGCTTTCTCTCGCCGATGAGCCCCTGGGATCTGGCTCGATTCTGGTCGGCGGCGCGATATCGCTGCTCGCGCTCCCTGCCTTCGCGTTTTCGAGCAAACCTGGCACGCCGGGCAGAATGTCGTTCGAGGTTGCTTCTATCAGGCAGAGCAAGCCGGGGACATTCACGCCGCCTGACTTCGCCCTGGATAATGGTGACTCATACGCCCCTTTTCCGGATCCCAGTGGCCGCTTCACCGCTGATTTTCCTCTCTCGGTCTACATCGAGTTCGCGTATAAGCTTTGGCTCACGCCTGAGCAGACCGACTCCATGCTTGCTCATTTGCCAAAGTGGGTCGCGACAGACAGCTTCGAGATTCATGCCAAGGCAGAAGGCAACCCAACAAAAGACCAGATGCGATTGATGATGCAATCTCTTCTTGCCGATCGCTTCCAACTGGCAATTCACTTCAAGACGCGGCAAGAATCTGTGCTCGCGCTCATTCTGGAGAAGCCTGGAAGGACAGGCCCCAAGCTCCGGCCGCATTCCGCCGGCCCCGCTTGCGATGTCCATATGCCTACGCCAACTCCCGGCAGCTGGACAAGCGTTGACGGTGTGTTTCCGCGCGTCTGCGATGCGTTCGTAAAAATTCCAACAGGAAACCACGAAATATTGCTGGGTTCGAGAAATGCAACCATGAAGCAGATTGCGGATTCTCTTCCTTCCGAGGGCCGTCTGGGCCGCCCTGTGGTGGATCAAACGGGATTGACGGGGAGGTTTGATTTCGCGCTCCAATGGACGCCAGAGCCAAACGGCCCTGCACAATCGGGAGCTGATGCTCCGCTCGACTCGCAAGGTACTACGTTCATAGAGGCATTGAAGGATCAACTCGGAATGAAACTGAAATCGACAAAGGCGCCTTTGAATGTTCTCGTTGTCGATCGCGTCGAGAGGCCTTCGGAGAACTAAACGGGGTTTGCTTTCGTATCAAATATTCAGTAATTAGCAGAGTCATGTGTTCGTAATCGGACACTTGGAGAGGCCTCGACCGAGCAAACGTAACTAGGGACAAGGTGATGAAGCAGCAAATATAATTCTTGCCGGGCGAGCAAAACAGCAAGGTACGCACGTCTTATGTACAACATTTCATTTCATTGGCGCTGTCTTGTGTCTCGATTTACCGGGCCCATCTCAACTGAGGTTTCCCGAATCATGACTGACCGCGTTGTGCGCAAACTGGAATTAACCAGAAAGCTCCTGAGTATCGCCGGATGGTTAGCCCTGACCGTCGCGCTCGTCTTCGGCCCGGCAATCATCATCCGGCTTGAGGCGCAAGCCCCGGCGCCGGCTCAGGCTCCAGCCGCAAGTCCGGGGCAGAGCCTCGCCGATACATGGCAGGGCACGCTGCACGCCGGCAGTGACCTGCGCATCGTGGTCAAGATCTCTAAGGCCGATGGCGGCGGCTACAAGGCGGTCTTCTACAGCATCGATCAAGGCGGCGACGGCCTTCCCGTGACCAAGATGACGGTAGATGGCAGCACGGTGAAGATGACGCTCACCATGATCAGTGGGACCTATGAGGGCAAGCTGAGCGCGGATGGCAAGACGATCGACGGCAACTGGAGTCAAGGGCCCACCCCGCTCCCTCTCAACTTCGTGCGCGCCACGCCCGAGACCGAATGGACCATTCCGCCGCCGGCACCCAAGCTGCCGCCGATGGATGCAAATGCCAATCCCAGCTTCGAAGTCGCTACTATCAAGCCGAGCAAACCGGACGATCAACGCAAAGCATTCCTCGTCCAGGGAAATCGCTTCCAGATCATCAATCAGCCTCTGGTTCAGATCCTCTGCTTTGCGTACAACGTCCAGGCCAAGCAGCTCATAGGCCTCCCGCCCTGGGCTGAGACAGACAAATACGATATAGACGCCAAGCCCGACGGCCAAGGCGCGCCCAGCGACAAGCAATGGAAGAGCATGATCCAGAAGATGGTCGCGGAGCGCTACAAGCTCACCTTCCATACCGATAAGAAAGAGCTTTCGGTCTACGTGCTGAGCGTCGCCAAGGGCGGCCCCAAGCTTACCAAGAGCGAGGGCGATCCGAACGGGCTGCCTGGGCTCTTCTTCCGCGGGAAGCTCGGTGATCTGGGCGTTCGCAATGCGAATATGGCCGACTTTACCGGCCTGATGCAGAGCGCCGTGCTCGACAAGCCGGTCATCAATCAGACCGCGCTCACCGGAAGGTTCGACTTCAGCCTGCTCTGGACACCCGACGACTCGCAGTTCCAGGGAATGGGAGTCAAGATTACTCCCCCAACCGACAACGCCAACGCACCACCTAATCTGTACACCGCCATCCAGGAGCAGATCGGTCTTAAGCTCGAAGCCACCAAGGCGCCTGCGGATGTCATGGTTATCGACCACGTCGAGAAGCCCTCGGAGAATTAGGTGCGAGCGATGCGAGCATTTTCACGTCTGGTGTGTCATGCCAGAGCAGGTTAGGCGAAAACTGGGTTTCGGAGGAGATGCATTGCTCGGTTTAGCTGCGGGTTTCGTTGCGACAGTTGCCTTTGGTCAGGTGCACGCGCCGCCAGCCGTGGCTCAACCACCGGCCGCGAAAGCAGAACGGCTGGAATTCGAAGTTGCTTCCGTCAGAAAGAATAAGTCCGATGACGAGGCGTCTATGAACATCAGCCCGGTGCTTGGAAATGGTCCTGTTCCCCCCGGAAACTTATACCTGGCAAAAAATATAAAGCTTATCCAATTCATCGCTTTTGCCTACAGCCTCACGCAAATCCAGCTGCGCTCCCTCGAGTTACACGTGCCATGGACGACTGAGGATCGATTCGACATTGAAGCGCGGGCGCCAGGTAATCCTAATATGGCTGACTACCGCCTGATGATGCAATCTCTGCTTGCCGACCGCTTCAAACTGGCGGTTCACTACGAGACCCGAGTCGTCCCGCTGTTCGTGCTGGTTTTAGCCAAGCCGGGAAAGTTCGGTCCACAACTGCGGCTCCATCGGCCAGACGATCCGGTATGTGCGAAATCTGCGGCCCCCACATACCCTCCTGAATCGGACGCGGAAGGATATCCTGAGACCTGTGGCGGGCCGTTCAGAATGACGCCCAGCAAACCTGGCCGGATGAAAAGCGGGGGAAGGGATGTTTCCATGGCGCGGTTCACCGCGATTATGACCGGCGTAGGGATTGTCGAGCGCCCTATGGTGGACCGGACAGGGATCAATGGAACCGTCGACTACACCCTGGAGTGGAGAAAGGTGGCTGATCAAGTGGCGCGAGGTGCGCCCCTTGAATTGGACGAGGACGCACCGACCTTCGCGGATGCGCTGAAGGAGCAACTAGCGATGAAAATGCTGTCCAAAAAGGGCCCGTCAGAGTTATTTTTCGTAGACCATATCGAGAAGCCCTCGGATAACTGAACACCGCAAGAACACTGGGGAACAGCGCATGGGATGGTGGCGGCGAGCAGGGAGAGTCTTCTATCTGGTGTGCGCTCTCGCGGCGCTGGGCTTCGCTAACGTGGCCGCAGCCTCTGAATACCACGGCGTGGTCACATTTGGCGGCTTGGCTGTCCCCGGAGCAACCATCACAGTGACACAAGGGACCAAGAAGCTCACCACCGTCTCGGAACAGGGGGGCGTCTACAACTTTCCCGACCTGCCCGACGGACCATGGAAGATCGAGATCCAGATGCAGTGTTTCTCGACCATCCACGCCGACATTACCATCGCGCCGAACACCCCTGCGGCAAAGTGGGAGCTTCAGTTGCTGCCCCTGGACCAGATCGCGAAACTAACCACGCTTCCGCCCGCTCCGCTGCCCGCGCCCCCTGCTGCTGCCCCTGCCAAAAAGGCAGCAACGCCGGGCGCGCCTAACGACCAGCCTGTCGAAATACCCAAGCCGCCTGAGGACCAGCAATCGTCCGACGGCTTCCTGGTCAACGGCAGCGTCAACAACGCTGCCACCTCTCGCTTCTCCCTCGACCAGGCCTTCGGCAATCGAAGGTCCAATAACAGAAGCCTCTACAACGGCGGTCTCGCCGCCATCGTCGATAACTCGGCTCTCGATGCCCGCTCCTACTCGCTCAGCGGGCTCGAATCGCCCAAGCCCTCCTACAATACGATCACCGGCATCTTTACCTTTGGCGGCCCCATGAAGATCCCGCATCTGCGGCGGCGTGGTCCGGACTTCTTCGTCGTCTACCAGTGGACGCGCAACCATGTCGCCGAGACTGACTCCGGGCTGGTGCCCACCGAGGCGGAGCGCGCCGGTGATCTCTCAGCCATACTCAACCCACTCGGCCAGCCGATCACCATTTACAACCCCGCCACCGGGATGCCCTACCCCGGCAATGTGGTCACCGTCAGCCCGCAAGCCCAGGCGTTGTTGCAGCTCTATCCTCTGCCCAACCTCTCTGGCACCTCGCTTTACAACTATCAGGTGCCGGTGCTCAACAGCACCCATCAGGACTCCATGCAGTTGCACCTGCAAAAAACATTGGGCCGTAAAGACCAGCTCTATGGGAGCTTCAACTTTCAGAGCGTAAGGGCCAGCAGCGAAAATCTCTTCGGCTTTGTCGATACCACCGATACCCTGGGCGTCAACACGTACATCAATTGGTCACACCGCTTCAGCCAGCACCTTTTCTTTTATGGAGGGTATCGCTTCAGCCGGCTGAGAACGCAAATTGTGCCGTATTTTGATAACCGGCAGAACATCTCAGGGGAAGCCGGCATCACCGGCAACAACCAGGATCCCACCAACTGGGGTCCGCCCGCTCTCAATTTCAATAGCGGCATCGCCCCGCTCATGGACCAGCAGAGCTCGTTCAATCGTAACCGTACCGATGCCTTTCCCGAGTCGATCGCTATCTATCGCGGCCGCCACAACTTCACCATCGGCGGCGAACTGCGCAAGCAGCAATACAACGATTTCTTCCAGCAGGACCCGCGCGGTACCTTCACCTTTACCGGCGCTGTGACCCAAGGCACCTCCAACGGCTCAACAGCCAGCGGCTCTGACTTGGCCGACTTCCTCATCGGTGTGCCGGATACCAGCTCCATCGCCTTCGGCAACGCGGACAAGTATCTTCGCCAAACCGTCTACATCGCCTACGCCACCGACGACTGGCGCATCCTCACCAACCTCACCATCAACGCCGGCCTGCGCTGGGACTACGGCGCGCCCATGACCGAGATTCACGGGCGCCTGGTCAATCTTGATGTCGCTCCCGGCTTTACCGCCGTCGCTCCAGTCCTGGGCAGCGACCCCGTCGGCTCAATCACCGGCGATCATTATCCCAGCTCGCTCATCCGCCCCGACAAGCGCGGCTTCCAGCCCCGCGTCGGTATCTCCTGGCGTCCTATCCCAGCTTCGACCATCGTCGTGCGCGGCGGATATGGCATCTACGACGACACCTCCGTCTACCAGACGCCGGTGCTGAAGCTAGCCCAGCAGTCGCCGCTCTCCAAAAGCCTGAGCGTGCAAAACAGCGCCACCTGCCCGCTCACCCTGCAAGTATGGCTTCCAGCCATGCTCCTCGATTACCGAAAATACCTTCGCCGTCGACCCCAACTTTAGAGTCGGCTATGCGCAAACCTGGCAATTGTCGATCCAACGCGATCTTCCAGGGGCCCTGCAGATGACGGCAACCTATCTCGGCGTCAAAGGCACGCGAGGTGTGCAGCAGTTCCTGCCCAACACTTATCCCATCGGCGCCGCCAGCCCCTGCGCTGACTGCCCGGCCGGCTTTGTGTATCAGTCTTCCGGCGGTGACTCCACGCGTGAATCAGGCCAACTGCAACTGCGGCGCAGGCTGCGCAGCGGCTTTACCGCGTCGCTGCTCTACACTTATTCGAAGTCGATTGACGATGACGCTGCCTCGGCGGCCAGGGTCACGTCCTCGCCAGCAACCAGAGCGCGGCGCCTTCCGGAGGGCAGGGTCAAGGTCGGGGGCAGGGCTCGGCGGGAACAACCGCCACCACCACGCAAAGCGCATCGCCCACGCCGGCCATCGCGCAGAACTGGCTCAACCTGCATGCCGAGCGTTCGCTTTCCTCCTTCGATCAGCGTCACCTGCTCAACCTGCAGGCCCAGTACACCAGCGGCGAAGGCCTGGGCGGCGGAACCCTGATGGGCGGCTGGCCGGGCAGGCTGCTCAAGGAGTGGACTGCAGTCACCACGGCCGTCGTCGGCACTGGCCTGCCAGAGACCCCGATTTACCTGGCGGCCGTCCCCGGAACCGGCCAGACCGGCACCATTCGCCCCGACCCTACCGGCGCGCCCATTTCCATGTCCCGCGCCGGTCAGCACCTCAACCCCGCCGCTTACACTGCGCCGCTGCCCGGCCAATGGGGAACCGCGGGCAGAAACTCGATCACCGGTCCCGGCCGTTCAGCCTCGATACCTCGGTCGCCCGGACCTTCCGGCCCAGCGGACGCTTTTACCTCGACTTGAAGGTGGCGGCAACCAACATGCTCAATCACCCGGTCTTTACCGGCTGGAACACGACCGTGAACAGCACGCAATTCGGTCTTCCGCTTAGCCCAACGCAATGCGCAGCCTGCAAACTCAGCTGCGCCTGAGGTTCTGAAGATGAGACATCCTCTTCGCCCTGCTGTCATTTGTCACTGCTGCGGTTCTTCCCGCGGCTGCGCAGCAGATCGGCGCAGAACACCTCCTCCACCCGCTCCGCGCCTTACACTCTCTCGGTCAAATCGCAACTGGTCGTGGAAACCGTCGTTGTCAAAAGACAAGCAGGGAAATTTCATCCCCGGAGCTCACCGCCAAAGACTTCACCATCACCGAAGATGGCGTACCCCAGACTATCCGCTTCTGCGAGCACCAGGATCTCCCGACCAACGCGAGCGCCCGTGCCCGCCGCCGCGCCGGGCACGGAAGAGATCAAAATCTACAAGCGACTTACCCGCACCCAGGTTGCGCCGGAAACCATGGAGAACGATCGCTATAAGAATCGCCGGCTGCTCGCGCTGTACTTCGACATGACTGCCATGCGCCCGGCCGACCAACTGCGCGCGCTCTCGGCCGCGGAGAAATTCCTGCGCACGCAATTGACCACTGTCGACCTGGTCTCCATCCTCCGCTACCAGGGTGGTTCCGTCGACATCCTGCAGGACTTCACCGCCGATCGCAACAAGCTGCTCAGCATCCTGGAGACCCTGATCGTGGGCGAAGGCCAGGGCATCCGCCGAGACTGTCGACGACGCCAGCAGCGCCGACACGGGCGCCGCATTCGGCCAGGACGACACCGAGTTCAACGTCTTCAACACCGATCGCCAGCTCTCCGCCCTGCAGACCGCGGCCAAAATGCTCAGCCAGTTGAACGAGAAGAAATCTCTCATCTACTTCGCCAGCGGCCTCCACCTCAACGGCATTGACAACCAGGCGCAACTTCATGCCACCGTCGACGCGGCCATTCGAGCCGGCGTCTCTTTCTGGCCCATCGATGCGCGCGGCCTGGTGGCCGAGGCTCCGCTGGGCGATGCTACCCAGGGCTCGCCGGGCAATGCCGGCATGTACTCCGGCACCGCCGCCCAGGCCACCACCAGCAACTTCCAGCAGTCGCAGGACACTCTCTTCGCCCTCGCCGGCGACACCGGAGGCAAAGCTCTGTTCGATTCCAACGACCTGACGCGCGGTATCGT
>CAWIBI010000058.1:0-37189 GCA_963834205.1 uncultured Acidobacteriaceae bacterium
TATGTTGTCTATTTGTTTATGTGGAGATGGGTTCGGCTAAGAATTGGCCAACCTCCAGGTAGAAGTTGAGTCCGATCTCGAAGAGTGGGTTTCCATCATTCCAGAAATGCTCCGGTACACTAGGGCGTTTCTCGGGATCCATTCGTCATCCGGAAACGAGGGTCGATCCAAGAAACCATATCTTGTCAGGAGACCTCCGTTTAATGCTGGAAGACACAATCGTAATCACCTGCGACTCCGTCCACTTGACGGTCGAGATGAGAGATGCTATATCTCGAATGTCGAGAGGAGAGTGCGATGTCGAAGAAGAGCCGTGAACTTGTCCAGGGGACCCTCGAAATGCTCATTCTCAAGACCCTGGCGCTTGAACCGTTGCACGGTTATGCGATAGCCATGCGAATTGAGCAGATCAGCGAAGCGTATTCCGTGTAGGCCCCGGTTCGCTGTTCCCTGCCTTCGGCCGGCTGGAAAGCGCCGGGCACATCGGCCCAGAATGGCACGCGACAGAGAACAATCGCCGCGCCAAGTACTACAGACTGACATCCTCCGGCCGCAAAGCTCTCAAGCTCGAGACACACACCTGGGAGCAGCAGACCGCCGCGATTACCCGCATTCTTGAAGCTTGAAGGAGTAGACAATGACCATTTTCCGGAATCTTCTTCGCGGCCTCCGCGTCCTTGGAAACAAAAAGAAACAGAGCCTTGAAATGGATGAAGAGCTACATGGCTTTATCGAGGCCTCTGCACAAAGACATTTGCGCGATGGAATGAGCGAGACGGAAGCGATGCATGCCGCACGCGTCGAAATGGGCAGTGTGGAATCAGTGAAGCAACAGATACGCGCGTCGCGCTGGGAATCAACCGCGGAGTCGGTGTGGCAGGATGTTTGTTACGGCGTGCGCCAGCTGATCCGCAGTCCAAACTTCACGCTCGTGACAGTTTTGACGCTTGCTCTCGGCATCGGTGCCAACACAGCCATCTTTACCCTAGTGCATGGCGTGATGATGAAGACGCTTCCAGTCGCGCATCCGGAGCAACTCTACCGAGTCGGCTCGGGCGATCTTTGCTGCGCATGGGGTGGGCTTCAGGACTCCTGGGGCCTGTTCGACTACCCGTTCTATCAGAAGCTTGTGAACGAGCCTTCCGGCATGGACGAACTCGCGGCCTTCTCTGGAGGTTCGAACTCAAAGACGGTTCGCCGGGAGGATTGTCTGGGGTGCCGCAGACTCTCAGCAGCATCTATGTCTCCGGCAATTATTTCTCGACGCTCGGAGTTCAGCCGATAGCCGGCCGACTGCTGACCCCGGACGACGACCGACCCGAATCGCCCGCAGTCGCGGTAATGGGCTACGACATCTGGCAAAACTATTTCGCATCAGACCCCTCAATCGTGGGTTCCAAACTTACGATCAATGGACTGCCCTTCACGCTTGTGGGCATCACCCCTCCCGGATTCTTCGGGGCCAAGCTCGCGGCCGACCCGGCGGAGTTGTGGATCCCACTTCATCAACAGCCTGCCTTTGAAGGGCAGGGGCAGAAATCCCTGCTGTATTCATCGGGCATGACATGGTTGATGTTCATGGGCAGGCTGAAGCCCGGGGTCAAACCGGCCCAGGTTGAAGCTCAGACAACGGCGCAGTTGCAACAGTATCTCCGCAACAATCGTGAGATGAGTCCAGAGGATCTTTCCAAACTGCCGAGGCAGAAGATCCAGATCACCCGGGCGGCGCGGGTATCTCAGATCTAAGAAGCTCTTCAAAGACCGGGCTGATACTTCTTTCCGCAGCTTCAATCCTCGTTCTGTTAGTTGCGTGCGCCAATATCGCGAACCTGTTGCTTACACGTACCACGGAAAGATACCAGCAGACGGCGCTTCGCCTTTGTCTTGGGGCTACCCGTGCGCGTCTCATGCGCGCAGTACTCACTGAGAGCCTGTTGCTCTCAACCGCTGGCGGGGCAGCCGGATTATTGCTGGCATACGGCACTTGCAAAGCTATCCTCCTCGTTGCTTTCCGCGGTGCCGTCTATATCCCGATAAGCGCAACGCCATCGCTCCCGGTCTTTGCTTTCGCGCTGCTGATATCGTTTGTAACGGGCATTCTTTTTGGAGTGGCGCCGGCGTGGATCGGAGCGCACGCCGCTCCAGCGGATGGGCTGATCGGCTCCGGGCGCAGCACACAGGGACGGACGTCGCTGCTGCAAAGGTCAATGGTGGTGGTGCAAACGGCGCTCTCGATTGTCTTGCTGGCGATGGCCGGGCTGACCACGCAAAGCCTGCGTAATCTTGAAGGCGAGGATATGGGTTTCAAGCCTGAAGGCAGATTGCTGGCGACGATCAACCCATCGGGCGCGGGATATAAGGCGAACAACTTCCCGCGCTTTACCGTGCTCTGGAAGACCGGCTGGGCAGCATTCCCGGAGTTCGCAGCGCGAGCTTTTCGCTGCACAGCCCCCAAAATGGGTGCTGTATCAATGTCGGTATAACGATAGGCGGCCGGTCGGACAGCTGGATCGGCAACATCGACACGGCCCTCCATCGAGTGAGCGCACACTATTTTGAGACAGTCGGCATCCCGATTGTGCTTGGGCGGCGGATTTCCGAACAGGACACGGCTTCGTCACAACACGTGGCAGTCGTCGATCAGAACTTTGCTCGAACCTTCTTTGGCACGGAGAGCCCGATTGGAAAGCACTTCGGCATTTCACTGCCCGGCCATGGATTTGACTATGAGATTGTTGGCGTCGTTGGCGACACACTCAACCGGCGTCCAGGATCAAAGAAGGAGCCTGCCTACTATCTTCCATACACGCAGTCGACGCGGTATGAAGTCGCAGGCTACCAGCGTTTAGAGGACGAGACACGATTTCCGCGCGCGATCGAGCTGAATGTCTCCGGCAGGCCCGAAGGCTATACCAATATTCTTCGCAGCACCCTGGCGGGAATCAATCCGGAACTCTCTGCGTTTGATGTCAAGTCCTATACAGAGCAGGTAGCTATTCAATTCAATCAGGAACGGCTTGTAGCTCGCATCACCGGCCTCTACGGCGTCGTGGCGCTTCTACTTGCCTCAATCGGCCTGTACGGCGTGACCGCTTACAACGTCACTCGGCGCACAAGCGAAATCGGGATTCGGATGGCGCTTGGCGCGAATCGAAGCGACGTCATCAGGATGGTGCTTCGAACCGCCCTGTCTCAGGTTGTCGTGGGTTTCTGCCTTGGCCTTCCGATCGCCTATCTATGCGGCCGATACCTTACGCATCTGTTATACAACGTCGGCCATTCGAATCCATTGATGCTTGCGGGAGCCACAATGACACTCAGCGCCTTTACGCTTGTCGCGAGTTTTCTGCCGGCCCGTCGGGCAGCCTCGATTCAACCCATCCAGGCGTTGAGGAGCGAATAGGGAAAAATGATTGCTAAAGTTGTCCCCGGGGCGATCCGAGTCAACACAACATAAATAAGTTGGGGCATGCAATGGGTTGATCCTCCGAATAGGAGGAATCACATGTTCAAAACCTTATATCGTTGTGCTCGCACCGCCGCGCGGCATGAGACTGGCCCAGCTGCACAATCACGCTTGGCTTACCTAGAACACCTGGCTGCAGGCGGTGCCACTCTGCACTGCCTACGGGCAAATGCCGGCGTTCTCTACCGTGCCGCTTTTTGCATGAATCTGGACGATACGAGGCTGGTGGAACGCTCGGCAGTAGAGAAGGCTGCCACGGAATGGGCACACCGGAAGTTCCTCAACGCGATGGCATCCAGTCCGGAGCCGACAGAGAAGGAATTTCAATACATCACTTGCCGTTGGTTGCGCTTCGCAGGGCGGTTGAAAGAGCCAGCTCGTGCTCCAACTCCGCATCAGGCCGAACTCGATGCGTACTGCCGCTATATGACAGAAGAGCGAGGCTTGGCGCAAGCGACCGTCACCACTGCGCGGAGCCAGCTACCCAAGTTCCTGAAATACACGGCAGGCAAAACCCTGAAGCAAATGCGGTTGGCAGATGTCGAAGTTTTCCTCGCACATCTCGGTAAGAATGGATGGACGCGTCATGGGATCAATGGCATGGCGCACATCATCCGTCGCTTCTTCAAATACGGTGAGACGCAAAGGTGGACAAAGCCAGGCATCGGCGCTGAAATCCATGGTCCGCGCGTGTATCGTCGGGAGTTCCTTCCGCTGGGACCGTCATGGCCGGACGTGCAGCGCCTGCTGGCAAGTACAGAAACTGATCATCCCTACGATATACGGGACCACGCAATCCTGTTGCTGCTTGCGGTGTATGGAATGCGCATCGGCGAGATAAGGCGCATCCGGTTGTGCGATGTGGACTGGGAGAATCGAACTCTGACCATCCCACTTACGAAGCAACGTCGCGCGCGGATCTGCCCTGTTATCCCGGCGTTGGCTGAAGCCATCGAGCGATATGTGCGAGAAGTGCGACCGAAGTGTGCGTATCAAGAGCTTTTCCTAAGACTCCATGCTCCGCATCGGCCGTTCACACCTGGCGGGCTGTATGGCGTCGTAGGCGATCGGATGAAAAGGCTGAAGATCGAGTCTCCGCGTACCGGCCCTCACTGCCTCAGGCACGCCTGTGCAACTCACCTGCTTGCTCAGGGCCTGACGTTAACGGAGGTGGGAGGACATCTTGGCCACAGTTCGGCCGACTCCACGCGCGTGTACGCGAAGGTGGACATGCCACGGTTACAGGAAGTAGCAGAATTTGATCTGGGAGGCCTCCTATGAACTTCAAACTCGCAACTCTGGAGTATGTCGCTCTGAAGCAATCCATGGGCATGAGGTTCGAGACAGAAGCGGCACTGCTCCGCGCGTTCGTTAAACAAATGGGGATGCGGTTGCCGTCGCAACCGTGACATCCAAGGATGTTCTCCGTTATCTGAATGGTCGGAAAGCGGGACCAGTGACCTTGTTCTGGCACCGGAAACACGATGCACTCAAAGGCTTCTGGGAGTTCGCCATCCGCCGAGGCTATACGGATCGCTCTCCGGTTCCTGTTCATCGCGCCAAAGAGCCAGTTCGCTTCGTCCCGTATATCTACTCACGGGAGGAGTTGAAGAGGCTGTTGGACGGAGTCACCAGCTATCAGAAGAAGTGGCTGAAACTGGAGCCAGTTACGTTGCGGGCCATGCTACTACTGATCTACGGAGCGGGTCTTCACATAAGTGAAGCACTGCATCTGACGTGCCCGGACGTTGATTTATCGGCTATGACAATGACGATCCGCGAGAGCAAGTTCTACAAGACACGGCGCATCGCTCTCAACGCCCAACTATGCGGCGTGCTCTCCGAGTACGACCACAATCGCCGCCTGAAGGGGCATGCTCGCAGCGATGCCGCACCGTTCTTCACTTATAAGGATGGCGGCGCCGTGGCGCGCTTCGTTCTCGAGAATGCGTTCCTCCGCCTCCGCAATCATGTGGGCGTGAAGCGCCAGAATGCTCGCTACCAACCACGGCTGCACGATCTCCGCCACACCTTCGCGGTACATCGCCTCACGGCTTGGTATCGGACAGGCGCGGACGTGCAAAGTCTGCTCCCTGGTCCTCTACCCATCTGGGCCATCTGTGCCTGAAAGGCACGCAACGCTATCTGACCATGACGCCCGAACTGCTGACAGAGGCATCGCTCCGCTTCGAGGGCTACGCGCAGGAGGTGCTTCATGGATAAGCGCGAGTTGCTGGGGCCATGGCTGCGCCGGTTTCTTCTTGAGCATCTTGTTCATGAGCGGAATCTATCGCACAACACACAACAAAGCTACCGGGACACACTTACCATGTTGCTTCCGTTCGTGGCTGAACGAGCGGAAACACCACTGGACCGTTTACAAGTGATCGACGTCTCCGCAAATCGGGTACGAGCCTTCCTCACCCATCTTGAACAGGTTCGCAAGGTGAGTATCAGCACGCGCAATCAGCGGCTGGCAGCGATCCATGCACTGGCGCGGTTCATCGCAGAATATAGTCCACAGCATGTGGCATGGGCGGGAGAGGTGCGAACGGTTCCGTTCAAGAAGACGGTGAGAGAGCTGGTCTCCTACCTCGACAAGCATGAGGTGGAGGCGCTGTTGGCCACGCCGGATCGGACAACCGCACACGGGCAGCGCAATTATGCACTTCTTCTGTTCCTCTACAACTCGGGCGCGCGGGCCAGTGAAGCCGCCAACCTCTGTATCGCAGATCTCGAACTTGATACGCGACGGCCACTCGCCGCAAGTGTACGCATCCTGGGGAAAGGCGGGAAGGTGCGACGATGCCCACTCTGGCAAAAAACCGCGCTGGAACTGGAGCAACTCATCAAGAATCGATCACCGGAACAGCGGGTCTTCCTGAATCGTCGCCGTGAACCGCTAACTCGCTTCGGCATCCATACGCTTATCAGAAAGTGTGTGGTCCTAGCGGGCAAGCGAACGCCCTCATTACTCACCAAAAGCATCAGTCCACACACGCTACGCCACTCCACGGCGACACATCTGCTGCGGGCAGGTGTTGATCTGAATACGATCCGCGCGTGGCTGGGCCATGTATCGCTCGACACTACGCAGATTTATGCAGAGATCGATCTGGAAGCAAAGGCCCGCGCACTGGACAAATGCCAGCCTCCTGAATCGAAAAAAACAACTCTGGACTCATCGGGAGGGCTGATGCGGTTCCTACGTACGATCTAACCGCACTCCACTTATGTGGTCTCCCGGCGTGAGAGAGTAGCAATCACGGTACCTTCAACGCTGGGGACCACATAAGCAACTACAGAACATAAACCACCTTATGTGGTTAACCACATAAGGTGGTGACATAGGCCGGACTCTTGCCTGTCTTCGCGGCGATCTGCTCGACGCTATACTTCGGCTCTTCCAGATTGAGAAGAGCACGAAAGCCCTGCGCCTCTTCGAGGGGATGCACGTCCCGCCGTTGCAGGTTCTCGATCAATTGCGCTTCGAGTGCCTCGGCGTCGGAGAGGTTGACGATGCGAACGGGAACGGTCGGAACCTCGGCGATCTGCGCGGCGCGAAAACGCCTCGCCCCGGCGACGATCTCAAAGCCCTTCTCGGTGAGAGGCCGCACGAGAAGGGAGAGAGGACACCTTGGCTGCGGATGCTGTCGGCCAGTTCTTTCAGTGCGGCGTCCTCGAAGATGCGGCGAGGATTGGTCTTCGACTCGCTGAGAAGCGAGAGGGAGACGTTGCGGTATTCGGTGGCGTTGAGGATTGCGGTTTCCATGGTGCTGGCTCCTTTCGAGCGGTTAGCAGGGTGGAAGGAAAGAGAGCGGACACAGACTGGCGGTATCCGCTCCACGGGAGCGGACTAGCCACGAATCGACTTGTCCGAGAACGCTTCAAGAAATCCCTGCATGCGAAGGTTGCTGTCCCATTGCAGGGCGAATTGCTGGTGTTGTCGATGGAGGTCGAGCAAGGCGACATAGTGGCCGCCCACGATGGAGCGGGAGAACTGCTCCACGGCCACATAGTCGTTGCGCCAATAGAACGGGTCGAGGGAGAGTGTGCCGCCAAGGGCTTCGCTACCTCGAAGCACATCTCGGGGTCACGCATGGGGTCGCCGTTCTGTTGGCCGTAGTGTGCGACGGAGATGGCCGGAAGGCCGAGGGGCCCTGACTCGTCTAACGCCTCTACGACGAGGGCCAGAAAGGGCGGATTCTCGATGGTGAGATAGAGACTAGGCCGGAATCCTCCGGCCTTCTCTAGGATGTGCAGGAGGGTCTGCATTACGCCACCTGCGGCAGTTCTGCATCGGGCATCGTCTCGGTTCCGGACGGCTGCAATGCGGCTAGGATGATGGCTGAGGTCTGTTGAATGACTTCCAAACTCTCGGCCAGCAAGGAAGCGTTGCCGTGGTACAGGTGGATGTAATCGGCGGAGGCAGTTCCGGTGTTCAGGCCAACCGCCTTGCCGACAACAAACGCGATGGATTCGGCTTCGGTCTCCCGCACCACCTTGGTCGTGGTCGTGCGCCGTTTGGCATGTTCCAACATCTCGTGTGCCAGTTCATGCACAAGCGTGGAGAACTCCTCCGCCTCGGACTGGCCGGGGAGAATGGCAATCCTGCCGCCGTAGCTCGTACCAAGGGCGGGGGCGATGTTCTCGGTAAAGACAAGCTCAATGTTCTGTTTATTGATGAACGAAATGAGACGGGCGCGGTTCTCGCCCACCTCGCCGCTCATCTCCCGCATGGCGGGAAGCTCTGCGCCCTCGGTCTGCGAGACATCGAAGACGTAGGCATTGCGAAAGCCAACCAGAACGCGGGTGTTCTGCTTGGTGATGTCCTTCTCGGCTTCCTCGTCCTTCTTGCGCTTGACGCCGACGATGGGAGCGAGGATACGGATGCCACGCTCGCCTTTCTTGACCTTCCGTCCAAGCTGGTTCCATGCATACATTCCGGCAACGCGGGTTGCATCGGGCCTCTGCCGTGCGATCTCCAAGATGTTTCCGAACGAGTAGTTATGGAAGCGGCTCATCGCGTCAAGATAGGCGGTGAGTGCATCACTGTGTCCTGCTTCTAACTGCTCGATGAGGCTCTTCACGTTGGCGGCAATGACCTCTTTGGCGGTCTGCCGTGGCTGCGGCTGTTTGGGGTTTTCGCTAATGGGGGTGACGCTGCTGGTGGTGGTCTTCATGGGTGTTTCCTCCTTGGCCTTGGCCGTTGTTTTTCATGCCATGCGTGGCATGTACCTACATGCCGAACGCCTCCTGGCGAAGGCGGGGGTAGCAAGGCGCAAGGGGAGGGGTATCTCCCACCCTTGGAGAGGGAGCCGCAGGCGGAACGGAAAGGGCGAAGCGAAGCGGAGGTCTGCACAAGCGCAGCGCGGAAGATTGGGGAGACCCCTTGCGCCGCGCGATCGGGGCAGCGCCCCTGAGCGTACTTAGCACTTCCGTTACAAAACAGACCGGGGACATGGTTTACAGCGAAGCGCGACGGCGACAATTCCTCAGCTTTGGGCAACACACGACGATGTTGTATGCCCTGGAAAGAGAGTAGGATCTTGGGTCAACGTCTGCAGTTTTTGTCGAGTTATCAGAAGGAGGAGATTTCAGTCGCGGACTTGTGCCGTGAGTATGGAATCTCCCGCCCAACGGGCTACCGCTGGATCAATCGGTACAACGAGGCGGGGCCGGAAGGACTCGTGGATCGCAGCCGCCGCCCGCATAGTTGCTCCCACGCGACGCTCGCGCCGATCGAGAACACCATTCTCGTGCTTCGGGCAAAGCATCCGTCCTGGGGCGCACGCAAGCTCAAGGCGAGGCTGGAGATGCTACAGCCAGACGTGGTGTGGCCTGCAACTAGCACATTCGGCAACATTTTGAGCCGTGCGGGCTTGACCAGTCCCCAGAAGAAGAGAAAACGGACCACGCCATGTTCCAGAGCCGTTCTCTCTGCTCACGGGTCCGAATCAGCTGTGGTGCATGGACTTCAAAGGCTACTTCACCACCGGCGACGGCAAGCGCTGCGATCCGTTCACCATCACCGACGCGCATAGCCGTTATTTGATTCGTTGCCAGATCGTCTCGCGTACCAATCCGCAAAGTAGGCTTGATGAGTACGACTATAGCCTTTGCCCAAATCGCTTCTCTCCAGCTCGGTTAGTGATTCTGATAGAAGGAAGTTTGCCCTGAGACGTGTAAGGTAGTTGTTGATCTCAGCCGCTTCGATTCATTCAATGACCTCAAGGCCATTGGAAAAGAGGGTGCAGTGCAGGTGTCATTTAAGGACGGGTCTTCTGCGGCGGCGATCACAAAGCAGTCTTTCAATCTGGGCTACCAGCAGAAGGACGTTGTCATGCCGATGAGGGTTTAAGGGTGTACCTTCCCAGAACTGTCTTGTGATAGCGAATCATCGCACGTAGTCGACATTCCACCACCAATTGGAGCGGTAGATGATTCTATTGTCGAAGTTGTCCCATCGAAGCGCTTCCCACATGGGCCGCCCGTCGGTCCAGGTTTTTACTTGATTATTCAAGTTGTCGTGGACCTCTGCAGTTATGTAAGTCGTATAGGCGTCCGGAAGGGCGGCAAGCTTCGCGGCGTAATTGGCTGCTCTTCCGACCCATACCAGATCATTTGCACCGCGCACGCCAGTTCGCGCGACGAATAGCTTGCTGCTGTCGATCCCGACGACATGCTTGAGGAAATACGTTTCACTCGCATACTGCGAACGGATTGCGGGATTGATGATGTTTGTCACAGCGTGATTAATCTTCAGCGCGGTCCTGGCCGCGGATGTATTCTTCGCGGTCCCAAGATAGACCGCCATAATACGGTCCCCGTCGTATGCCGTTATTGTTCCGCCCTCCTGCCGAATGATCTTTGCCGCACAGTGAAGAAATGTTTTATAAACCTCCGCGGCGAAGGCGGGGATATGGCTATCGACCAGCTTTGTTGAATCCGCCAGGTCGGCATACAAAACCGTAGCGTCCAATTCAACGGCATCATTCCCTAACCTAAGAGAGTCGTCCGCGGGAACAACCGTGCCATCCCGTCTGTTCCAAACAGCCCTGAAGATGGCCGCAACTTCCTTTTGAAGATCGTCATTGAGTGCCATAGGCTCCGATCAGTTATTTGGTCCAAGTTCACGGACAATCGCCCGAATGCGGTTGCATGCAGGCCCCATTGCTGCAGCCAAGTTCTCCGGATCGTATCTATATGCAAGTGCCGTGATCCCGGAGAGGTCAGATGGTAGTTTCACCTCTTCACCACGCGGCTCAATGAGAAACGAACGCAGTCTGCCGATTCGGCCGATGAACATCCCCAACTCGAAGATCACATTGTCGCGAGTGGTCGGAGCAGCTTGGCCGCGACTATGGGTGACGTCATCCGGCTGCGCGACTGCAATCGCAAAATCGGATTGATCAAGCTGACGCTCCAGGCTTTCTATTGGATACCACGAGGCCCGAAAGACACCATCCGTCCAGACAACGACCGTGAAGTCGTACTCGAAAGCATTCTGAATCGTACGTGCAATCTCGAGTGCCTCGGCAGACGAGATGATGAAGATCCGGATCTTGTCGTGGGTAGCGGTTACATGCGCGTTCCGCTGTTCGAGCCGTCGAGCGAGTTCCTTGGCGATGAACCGCCAAACATCTGGGTACTGCCTCGCGATCTCGCTCAGTTGCGATTCGGTCAGCTTGCACAAAACAGCTTTCTCTGTTGCCGTGACTGTTGCAGAACGTCGTTGTGTCGGCTGAATAGCAGCCATTTCGCCAACATGATCGTTCGCAAACCGACGCGCGACCTTGCGGCCATTCACCACAATGTCGAAGGCGCCGGCGATGATCAGGTAGACATCGGTGTCTTCTGCACCCTGGTCGATGATCGTCGTCCCTTGATTGATCTCAACCAGTACACCCGTGTCGGCAATTCGTTCGGCGAGGTCGGGATTTCCGGCCACGATTTTCTGATTACGAAGTGCCTCAATCAGGTTCTGACGTCCACTTGCCCCTTCGAAACGTTCAATCATTCTCGGTTCCCCCCGTTCTTCATCTGCTCCCCATCCAGGCACTGGCCTCGCCCGCCGATACTAATCTTCCCAAAGATCATCCAGATCATAGAAGTAGTATGCATAGGTCAAGCCCTTGTGCTTCCCCTTGCCCTCGTAGGGTCCATCTAGTCCACCGTATTCCCAGTTCGCGGCGGCCTTGGGGCCAACGAGGCAGCGGTCTCCCGCGCCAAATGCCAACATGCGTGAGGCATACACGGTGGGCTCACCCACGAGATAAGGTTGCTGCCCAAGAAATGTCGAGGTGATTGTGCTGATCTCAAGCACTCCCCGTTCGATGGCGATCTTGAGACCTACCCCCATCTCCATCTGGGGCCATGCCGGAGAGCCGTCGTCACAGGTGTCCGAGAGATACTCCCGGATCCTTCTGAGATCTTTTCCTATACGCCAACACGCATGTGCCGCATCCTTCTCGGTTGGAAGCACGGCCTGAAATCCATCGCCCGTAAAGCTGATGACGGAACCATTGCACTCCTCAACAGCTTCGATTCCTCCCGAAAGCAGATCACGAAAGAACTGGCCGGTTAGACCGTCGGCTCCAGCCCCTATCAGTTTTTCGGAGCCGTTAACGTCAACCACGAGAGCAACGCAATCCAAATAATGCTGCTCGTGGATGTTGCGTCGGTCGATCATGCG
This sequence comes from uncultured Acidobacteriaceae bacterium, assembly GCA_963834205.1. Taxonomy (GTDB): domain Bacteria; phylum Acidobacteriota; class Terriglobia; order Terriglobales; family Acidobacteriaceae; genus PALSA-350. The sequence continues at coordinate 12,162 of CAWIBI010000058.1, forward strand.
CTTTTCCTTTCGTCGCCAAGGGATGGCTTCGCCTCAGAGTTAACCTTCTTTCCTGAATCCTTGAAGAAATAAGCGAGCGTGTCCCTCCCGATCCGGCCGACAATATGTTGGACCAGGCCCGCGTGACAGCGCTTGTACTTCAGTCGGCTCCCGCAGGGACAGACTTCGTTTCGACCGGGCGATATCTTTCCCAGAATCACAGGGAGTAAGGCGTTCAGGAGCTCCTCATTGCCTTCCAGTATCGAGAGCATGAAGTCGAGGTAGCCGTACTTCCCGTGCCTGTACTGGGGGCCTGGCCATTGCTTGCCTCCGGCGGCGTCATATACGAGCTGCCGTTCAAGGAAAACCGTCACTTCATCCAGGAATCGCAAAAGACTGCCATTCGGGTCCGCTTCGTCCCATGGAGAACATGGTGGCAGCCAGAGGCAAAGTGCTCCGCTGGAGAGAATGTGCCTGTCGACATCTCTTGGGAAGAATGCGCCAGCATCATATGCGACCGGCTCGAATGACGGGTAGTTGGATGGAAACCTGATCCGAATGCGGATGGCAGTCGGGATTCCACAATCCGCCTTGAGGACGAAGTCCCCTTCTAGAAGCATCCGGCCACTCTCACTGTCTACTTGAAAGGCAAGGCCGGGATAGTACGCTTTGACCAGCAGCTGCTGCTGTTGCAGCAGCTGCCCCTCGCTGCGTTCAAACCACGATTTTGGCTTAGTACCCGAACGAGGATGACGGTACAAAGGAACGACTCCCTGGCGTCGGCTGGCTGCTTACACTGGCACCAGCGGCCCCGGACGCAACATAGACTGGCTGTTTGAAGAGCACTGCCTTCCGAGCGCGCTCGACCTTGTCCTGAGTAAGATTGGTTCCAATGTAGAGGCCGCGATCTTTGTTCCAGACGAACAGGTTCTGTAGCTCCTCTTCCAGATGTTCATGGACTGACTCCGGTACTGCAATCTCGCCGCCGGCGCTGCCCTCCTGATACCTTGCAGCCTCTTCGACCGCGTCAGCGATACAAATTCGATCGCGATGGCCGCGAGTACCGAGCTTTGAGACCAGCGTGGTTCCGATGGAGATGCCTGTGGCCATCCCCAGCTCCTTCGCCTCAGGAAGCAGTTTTTTGATGACGAGCTCCATCGTCGACTGCAGTGCGATCGCGGTGTCGACGGCTCGAGCTGGCGATACGTTTTTCATCGCCCTGCGGCATGTGAAAGAGCGCTTGCACTCGATCTCCTTGAAACTGGACGCGAATTCCGGAGAAATCATGCCTGACAATGGCAGACATCTCTTTGCGGACGGCATGCAACACCCGCAACGCAGCCTTGCCATCATCGTCGGCCATCGTCCGGTCGATGTACCGGGTAAAGCCAGATACATCTCCAAAGACAGAAGCTGCAAGTACACGTTTGTTGTTTGTAATTCCGAGCGCGTCGATGTCAATCTGCACTTCCGCGTCGCTGTACTCGATGTGATTCAGGGGATAGATCAGTTTGTCGTCCTTAAGGCGCTGGAGACTGGCTTTCCCGATCCCAATCGATGTCATGCTCCGAAAGCAGTTGATCCATCTCCTCGGTCGAGATGTCATCGATCTCGTAGACGGTTACGTCGAGGCGATCATCCTCTACTGCGGTGAAGTACGCCTGCAGCGTCTCGGGGAGAGCCTCGCAGACTGCCGTCGTCACGCGGAGCGAATCGGTTCCGGTGAGAATCTTGGCAGCGTAGTTCGCCGGGGCTCCCAGAAAGAGGATTTCACGGTCTCCCTTATGACCGTTCTTGGTTCCGATGGCGGAACCAATATCTGCGCCGCCGGAGACAGAGAGGTTCGGCAGTTTCGGGAACTCCGGATTGAAGACACAGCAAACGAAGTGCCGCAGCACCATCTGAAGTAACACGGCGCGCGTAGCTATCTCCTCAGCATCGTCAATCGGGCGGAAGAAGAGAGCGTGCAACTTCGCACCCTGGAAGTGGATCCGGACTCCGTCGAAGACATCTTCTCCTTCAACGATTCTGGCGACTTCCCGCTCGTAGAGGTGCAACGCCTGAATCACTCTCCGGTAGTCGTCGCCTTCGGCCGTCAGTGTCGCCAGATCTGAGAAGTTGGGGATGTCCACGTAGACATGGGCGCCGAAGATATCGCGGCAGGTTGTCTCCGAGAGCAGGCTGTTCAGGTCCGCATCGCGCACCAGTTTCTCGACTTCAATCTCGCCCATGCCATCAAGATGCTTCTCCACCCGGTTAAGACTTGTGTTGTAGTTCCAGCTCATCGTGGTCCCCTTCCTTTTGCGGTGCTGCAGTTGCTTCCTGGTTTCCTGTGCTGTAAAGCCGTACATCTCCAACGCCCTTGATTGGAACCGCCGGATGGAGAGTCAACTCTGATCTCTCGGCGTCGAGGAGACGGTCATATACCGCCTCGGAGAGGACGATCAACGCGTTGAGGTCCTTGCATGCGCTCTCGCAACGAGCCGCAAGATTGACGTCGTGTCCAAGCACCGTGAACTGTCTCTTCAAATCGCTGCCGATGTTCCCGCAGAAGATAGTTCCGGCGCTCAGTCCCACACCAATATGGACCGGCGCTCCATTGATCCTCTTCTCTCGAGCCTTCTTGACCATCTTCCGCGCACAGGCAAGCGCGTCGGAGGCCTGGCGGTTCTCTGTAAAAGGAAATCCCCAGACGCCCATCACGGCGTCGCCAATGAACTTGTCGACGTATGCATGGTGTTCAAGCAGAACCTTCACCATCTCGTCGAGATAGCCCCCCAATTCGCTCGCGAGCTGATCCGGTGGAAGCGTCATGCTGGTTGTTGTGAATCCGCGAATATCCGCGAAGAGCACGACTCCATCGATCAGCCGCGGCTTCCCGTATTCCTCTCCTGAACTCAAAAGACGTGCGGTGATCTCGGGAGAGAGATGCGCGTCAAAGGCTGCGATTAACCGGTGTTCGTTCTGATACCGAAATGCCCGATCCGAGGTGGCGTCAGCCAACTTCCCGGACAGGATCTGAAGAAGATTGCGATTGAACTGGAGGTTCGTCTCCAGCAACTTTCTGACGACAACCCCGGGGATCCGAAGAGCCTCAACCGTTCCCCGAGCGAACGCATCGGCCGTCCTGCAAGCGCTCGGCGAAAGAAATCCCTGCTCGCCGACAACGTCAGACTGCCGACGGGTGACCATCGACATGTCCTGCGACAGGACCTGGATCTCGCCTCGAAGGATAACGATCATGCTCTCCGCAGGCTCGCCCTGAGCGAAGATCTTCTGACCATCACGAAAATAGAAGACCCATTCCCCGGCACCGCCAATGGCTGCGTCTTCCACTCCTCGAAAGAGCGGAATCCGCGTCAGATCGATCTTCTCGGTACCCAGCTGCAACATGCAGACCTCACGTTCAAGCCCTTCAAAAGACCCCGCTCGATTCTTTCCGGACGAGATGTAGCCACGTCTATGGCGCAGCTATCTTGAGTCCACGCCCACCTCAACCACTACCTATAGGGGACGCTATGTTGATACCTTATCGAATCTTGACATTATTGTCAAGTGTGACTAATGTGTTGAATGTGACCAGAAGGACCGCCATCTTATGATTCCTTCTTTTCAGGCGGATGGACTTTTGCCTCCAGGCGACTACGAAGTCTCCTTCGAAGAGCTTCGGAGATCGATCCTGACAGTAGGCCCTGGAATGGCGGTTGATGCCCGGTCCTGGGATGCCCCCTGGCGAGCGCGACTCGTAGACAACTTCGAGGTGCTCACAAGACAACTCTGGTCAGTAGGCGTTCGCGATGTCTTCGCGGACGGATCGTTTGTGGAAGATAAGGACCATCCTAACGACATCGACGGATACTTTGTTTGCAGCCTGACAGAGTTGGCAACGGGCACGCTTACCCAACAGTTGAACCTTCTCGATCCATACAAGGTCTGGACGTGGGACCCGCACTCACGCAAACCTTATCGGGGCTACCCCAAGAGGCAACTTCCCATGTGGCATCGGTATCGTGTGGAACTCTACCCGCATGTCCCAGGCCTTGGAGTGGGCAGCGGCATCAGAGACAAGTACGGGCACGAACTCGAATTTCCGTCAGCCTTCCGTCAATCTCGACGCGATGGCGCACCCAGGGGAATTATCAAAATCAAATATGGAGGTCCGTCATGATTCGCAATGAAGCCGAATACCAGATCGCCTCTGCTCGCCTGCTTGAGGAACGCAATCGGCTTGCTGAGCATCGCGCCAGGCTGAAGAGCACGAATATGTCTGACGAAGAGATCAAACGCGTCATCGATCCCATCGAATCCTTTCATCTCCAGCTCAAAGAGGAGGTCGAAAGCTACGAACGGCTCAAGCGGGGAGAGTTCGACGAGCTCGAAAATCTGCGCGGTCTAGGGCATCTGCTGATCTCTCTCCGCATTGCGAAGGGCATCTCCCAGAGAGACTTGGCTCGACGGCTTGATGTTCACGAATCTCAGGTCTCTCGTGATGAGCGCAATGAGTACTTTGGAATCACCTTAGAACGAGCGATCAAAATTCTGGACGCGCTCAATGTTCGCTTCACACGAAGGTCGAAGTAGAACCGGAGCAGGTCATGGCGATGGCTTGACCATCGGTAAGGTCATCTCACGAGGGCAAAGACGAGAAAGCGCAAATGCCCTTTTCTGTTGTGTCAGCGCACAAGATGTTGGGGGAAGGGCGTTGCGGGGAAGGAACGGCCCCGCTGTGGTGGGCAGCGCAAGACGCAGCGCGGCTGAGCGAGGGAGGAGGCATCCTCCCTCGAAAATCTCTCGCTCTGCTGAAGTAGAGTGAAGAGGTGAAGATCAGCGAGGCCACAGCACTCATTCGTACACCACTCATTGAATGGGCGCGGCCACAATCCTGGTGTGATCTGGGTTGCGGTAGAGGCACTTTCACAGCGGCACTCGCGCATTCGTTGGCACCGGGCAGCACGATCCATGCCGTCGATTTGAACCCCGAAGCTTTGAAGTATGTGCCGAACCATTACGACGGAGTCGAGGTTCGTAAGATGCTGGGGGATATAGGAAGCCGCAGCCTTCGCCTTCCACTAGTCGATGGAATTCTTATGGCAAACACACTCCATTTTATCCAAGAGCAGCAGGCACTGTTGAAGAGGCTACTGTCTGTGACGGATCGTTTTTTGATCGTGGAGTATGAACGATCCAGGCCGAACCGATGGGGACCCTATCCAGTCGGATTCGAGCGACTCCGCGAGATCTTCATCAAGGCAGGAGTGGAACGTGTGGAGAGACTGGGGACACGACCCTCTCTGTTTGGTGGCTTGATGTACTCGGCTCTTGCGGAACGCACCATGCCAAGATCGACGGCTGGGCTCGCGACAATCAAACGAACCTAAGCTGCGGAGAGGGGGGTGTGTATCCTATCGAGACATCCTGGTTTTCCTGACGAGAACCCCGTTTATCAGTACTGATTCAGGGATGAGTGCCGGCTTGATTCTGGGACTTTGCCTCTTCTACCGATTTCAGAAAACTTTCAAGCGACCGCTTCATCGAGCCCCGCGTAAATCCCGGTCTCTGAAGTTGAATCACGTGCCCCATTTCGTGCTCACCGTCCTTAGGAAAGGCTTCCATTGCGGCTGGAACGTGCATCGTCCCTACGTATTCGCCAAGAATACCAACAAAAATTCCGAACCTGTCCTTTGAGTGTGCGAAGCCCACCATCGAATATGGTTCAGAAGCTTTGCAGAGTGTCCGGAAAATCTGAACATTTCCATCAGAGCTCTCACTGAATCGGTCATCAATGCGAGCTTCAACTCCTTCGTAACCACTGGGATTTGAGATATCGAAATTCATGATTGCTCTGAAGTCACTATGCTTCACGTTTCTTCTGAATAGATCGCCATAAACAAAATACCCAGCTGACAGGGCCACTTTGGCGACGAACTTCATTGCGGTATCGATGTTCATCGTGAATCGCAGGTGAAGTTTGGCGGCGCGCTCGTCGGTAATATACTCACCGTGGCGGGGAGACCAAGCCGCAAGTCGTGAGCTTTGATCTAAAGCAACTTGGAGTGGAAGACCGTCAACATTCTTGGCATTTCTGACCACAAAGATAGGTTTCTTTCCACGGTGCCCACGAACATCGAAGCGATTGCGCTTAATTTTCACCAAAAAGTCTTCGGCCATCGCAGAGTCAATGCTTGAACCAATATCAGAATTCGCCTGCTTATGAACAGCTATTTCGAATCTGTTGACGCCTCCCAACGAGAGAGGAACGATATGCTCTTGGCTGGTTTCTACATCAGCACAATCTTGGTCGGTGTAGGGGCAATAGGGCAATCTTGACCTCGATCTCTTGTTCGCGGCCGAGCTACTTCTTATTTCGAAGTTTTCGGTCGCGGTTCAGGCAGTCACCTAACAAATAGTGCGTTTCTCACATTCAAAGGTCCGTTCGTTCATCCCCCCATGCGTTCTCTATAGCATCAGCAAACTCGCCTTCGGAGCCTGGATATCCGTATTCCTCTTTCTCTAAAGACACTCATAGATGGTTGTAGAGTCGTGCCTCGCAAAAAAACGTTTTCCTTTCACGAGGGCCCAACTTACTACGCCACCCCAGAATTGCTTCTGCCGTAGATGCCTCGTTCCCGACGAACAGCACTGATGATCGCAGGCTTTCGGCGACTCAACTTTTTGACGTCGCCGTTGAAAACGACGACTGTGTTCTTAGCGAATTCCATTGGGTCGAGTACGAAGGCGCGATACAGTTGGCTATAGGCGCCGGAGGTCTTTCAACTGCGCCGTACGTCTCGAACGTGATAGCAAACATCGATAGGAAAGGCTTTCCCGTGCAATCAGCACGGCCTATTGACTGAAGCATGCTATCGATCGCGCGATCATCCGCGACTTCATCGTTTAGTGAATAACGCTTGCCGCTGGCGCGGTATTCGATGTAGCTTTCCGGGGATAAAAAGTGCATGAAGACGACCTGCCCCTTTGCAGGCTTTGCAATTTGAGTGATATCTCGCATGTGCGCTACAGTAGCCAAAATAGTTGAACGTTAATGTCGGCTTCAGCGAAGCAAACGTCTTGCTGATTTTAGAGAAGATCGCAGTGGCAGATCATTGGGAACTGCAAGATCACTAATGATAAGTCGGGTTATCGTCAGTTAATTTCCGGTTTGACCGTTATTCGGGAGCAAGATTGTTCGCGGGGCTACCCTGTCATATGTCTGATTTCGGCACCTAAAGTCAGAGACGGCTGGATCGCCCGCGGCAAACTCTATATTTACCCAATCGTCGTCATCCTCGGGCGGTTTTCTACGTAGGCCTTCTTGATCATTTTCCCTTGGGCTTCATAGAGGCTAAAAATGTTCTTTCCTCGGCTCATTTCGTGGTTTTTAGCAAAGAGCTTTTGGTCAAGCTTTCCTGCTAGAAGGTCTAGCAGCTCCCTTGTCGAAATCCGAATTTCATTTCCTTTAAGCATCGATCCTCCTAGGAATGGTCTCCTCCTTTTTGGAGATTGATTCCACATCAAACTACTCATCGCGTTTTGGGGTGTTTGGTATATAGGCGGAAGAGACGATACGACACGCTCAAGCAGGCTATCCAGACCTGCGACCCAAGCTTCGTTGGGATCTCTCACAAACAGCTTTGGCTCGAATCGATAATGAAATCTACCTCCGAAGGCCGAAGAGTCAGTCTTGATACCAATAGTGACCACGAAAGCAACTGAGCTATTCTTTGAGAAAAAATCGTTCACAACCTCAAGCATCGTGAACGTTGACCAGTTCGACATCTCGGTAAAAATTCGTGATCCCCTGTCACATACAATGATCCCTCGAAGACCCTCATAGCCGCTTTTCCTCAGCTGAGCAGCTTTAGCCTTCAGTCTGTTGAATAGTGGATTGTCGTCCTTTACCGTAGTGTCCGTGTATGACCCGTACGAAGTGCCGCCGACCCCCCATGCTTTTCCTGGCTGGTACTGAATGGTTATGTCCGTTGGCGGTGAGAGATGGCGTACATGATGATTTCTTTGATCGTTAGGCGTCTTTTTGACCGTTTCGATAAATCTGTCGAAATCTGCGTCGAAGACGTGACTCATGAATTGGTTGACTGGGGAAGCAATAACTGCCGCTTTTTCCCCGTTCTTCGGGTAGCCGCCGGTTGCTTCTCCTTCACGCGGAAAATGAAGCGTCCAGTTTCAATACGTGTCTTAGAGACCCTTGCGCGCAGTTCTTCTTGGAATTGATCGATCGGGTTTTTTTCGTGCAACGATTCATCTGAAATCGCGGCGATGTCCGCCGCAAATTTCAATGTGCCGTCAAACGACTCGAAGACCAGATCAATACGACTCTGGCCGAGCGCTGGTTCGTGCATGACCTTGCCAAATTCCGCAAAGGCGCAAAGGAGGACCACTTCCCATTCAGCGGCGACATAATCTTTGCGGACTTTATTGAGATGCTTCACCCAGTGCTGCAGATCATCTACCGAGGCAAAACTTGCGTTCTTGTCCAGACATTTTTGGATGACCCTACGTGTGAAGAGTGCCATATGTCTATTCATAGCACCTATAAGCTTCGCTCTAGGATCCAAATGCGCGGCGTAGGGGGATGCAGACGCATATCAGGAGATGGCGTCACCGTAGTCACACGATCAGTTTCCGGGTAGTCGGCAAATCGGAAGTTGGACCAGCGATGAGCTGGGTCCGACGATAGAGACGGATAGCCGGTATAAGCTCAGATCGTGGTAATCAATCTCAGTTCGATGCGCTGCTTCTGGTGTCATAACCAATGCGAGAAGCTTACTTCAGATCACATCGTCCCACGCGCACTCGGGGGAACGACGGAGTTCACCGTGCCCGCGTGCCGCAACTGCCAGTTCATTTTGTCGAAGGCGGAGCACGAAGTCTCACGCAAATCGTCGCTGGCTATCTTGGCGCTCACCGCCCCGGTCCTGCCGAGGCACCCGAACAGACCCACAAGTGGTCACCTCCGGCCGATGTACATCATGGTTAGACACCCATACGGCGGATATTCAGAGAGTCTGATGTCTGCCGGCGAAAAGATGAGCTCTCTGCCTTACATCGAGATCAAGGTGGTTCCTGATGAACCGGTCGAGGCGCGGATCAGGGGAACGGCCCCGGGAGACGACAGAAGCTCCTCGATATTTTCCGCGGCTTTCTGAAGGTGAAGCGCGGGCTTGGCGAGTTGGTGTGCGAACTGACGGTAAATACGGACCTGGATCCAAAAATATCGGCCGATCCGGAGTTTTGGCCGCGAATTGTCATGCTGCCGGGCAATCGGCTTATGATCAGGGCTCGAGGCCCCGAAGAAGCTATGCGATTTAACAACGTCTTCATGCATATCGCCCTGAGCGATATTAAGTGGACGCTGGTGCCGGGGAAGCGGTACTCAGATTAAGGGCGGGACCGAGCACATGATCGCCCTAAACTACGACCCACAATGCGTGAGGAGAGTCGCCGCGAAATCGGTTATGGCCTATACGCCGCAATTTCGGGTGAGGGTCTGGATGGAGACTTCGACGAGGAGATGCGGCAGTACATCCTTGGGAATCGCGACTCGGAGAAAGAGCCGGTCAAAGAGGCCCCAGAACGGGGCACATTCACCACGAACGACCATCCTATTGCATCTTGATTTCGTCCGAGCCGGATGGCCTGAAAGCGTTCGTGCGCCTTTACGGGTTGCATTTGCGTGTGGATTTGGGGCCCAAGAAGACGGATTTCAATCCATTCGGCGTCATATGCGAGATCAATGGAAGCGGGATGAGGGAGGCATCAAGCGAGGAAGTAGTGACGGCCCTCCATGAGGTGAGCGGAATGCCATTTTCGCACCCGTGGAAGAAACCCCCGCGAATATCAGAATCTCCCTCGCTCTGACCTCCGTTTACTTATAAGGCCAATCCGCAGCTCGGGAAGTTTCAATCCCGAAGCCTTCCGAAGGCCGTAGCATCCTTCCCAACAATCAGAACACGCTGCTAGGCTGGAGGATGTTGAGGAAATGAGGTGCATACGTGGCCGCGACTCAACCAGAGGTATTTGGATTTAAACGTCTGACCGTAGACAACTGGCTCTCGGTTGATCCCGCATGGGGAGGCGTCGTCATGTCCTCATCTCGCCCTGATCCTTCAGAAGTCTGGGTCTTCGATATTGTTCGGAGCGACCTCGATCCCGAAGTGCCGTTGAATATCCGGAGGCTTTTTGAGATCGCACGGGGCACATTGGTTTACAGCTTGATGTTCTACCCGCTGCTGACACTCGGAACGGAACAGATGTTTCGTGTCTTCGAGGTGTCTGTCACTGCGAAGTGCAAAACTCTCAATGTCCCCGCTAAGGTGAAAACCTTCGCGGACAAAATCAATTGGCTCGGAGAACACGCTGTCATTGATCGACAGGATGTCACTCGTTGGACGGCGATTCGCCATCTACGAAACGAAGCCTCCCACCCTAGCGACCAAAGTATTTTGCCTCCGAACGAGGCATTGCATATTGTGGATCGCAATTGAACTGATAAACCCACTTTTCAGCAAAAAGAACGGTTAGGTGTCTATTAGCCACTTGTCGTACTCGATCGTCAGCGTAGGCGAAGACACGGCGAACGTGGCAGAATAGAGGGACCGGGAGACTCCGGTCATTGTGTTATCCGAGAGGACTACCGGGCATGGCCAGAAAGATTGGTCGCAACGAACCATGTCCATGCGGTTCGGGAAAGAAGTGGAAAAAATGTCATGGCGCTCCTAATGGTTCAGAAGAGCATTTTTCCCCGGAGGATTTGTTCGAAGCGTTCAAAATAGACCGCTCGCTCAAGATTGCCGATATCCTTTCTCAGTTGTCGAAGCTCACGAAGGAACTGCGAGAGTTCGACATGATAAAGGTTCTATCCGCAGCAGCCGCCTTTGCGAGCCTCGCGGAGAATCACACGCTCATCTTCCGTCTCGATACATTGATCTTTTCGCCGCTTCCCATTGCGCAGGAGATAGAGTTCCGACCGTTGCCGATCTTCGGCGCTGGCTAAACTTGATATCCCAGCTCCGATGTTCATCGTTTCGAAGATCCTCCTGAAGACGTTGCGGTGGGGATCGTCAATACCGACGAGGGAGACAGGCTAGTACTGAACGGATATCTGAGCGGTCCGGATGCCTACCTCCAAGATGTCTTGGAGATTTTGACGTCCGGACCAGGACTCGTAGAACCTATTCGACGTGCCGCAAGAGCCGCGTTGGTGGTGTCGAATGAGCTTGTTCATCGGCGTGGATACAACCGTCACACTGTGGGCGAGCCTGGCGATGGGGTACTCTTTCGAATGATGACGATGGCTTTGGCGCCTTGTCCCTCACAAATCGTAACTAATTCGGATATCGATCGCCTCGCAGTTTCGGAGTCCGAACTTTCAGCCTTTGTCTGCACGCCGGAGGAACTGAAGAGTTCGTCACTCCAACAGCAAGTTGTTCACAATCGTGAGAAGTTTTTTCTCAAGATCGGCGATGCTTTCCTTATCTTGTTTCCTACGTCGATCGCGGAGTCGATCATCGCGTATGTTTTGGCTGACCTCAAGCGGTTGAACGCTCTCCGGCAGTTCGGAGGTGCAATTACGAGAACCCAAGCGCGCCGATTGCTCGCAGCCGCAATGCATCCCTTCGATCAGGAGGATGTTGTTCAGACCGGGGGTGGCTTGGAAAAAGGCGGAGGCCCTCCCGGTAATATCTGAAATCGCCTTCCATCTTGATGGGAACAAGTGTCTGCACCTTGTGATCGTGCATGACGACATTGTTGCTGCGCAGGCGGCGGGCCTAAATGGGACATGGACACCGGCCCAGAACCAGGCTCTCGCGGAGTATTTCGAGCAAGTGGCAACCGTCATGTCCCAGAGGCCAGGAATCGAAGGTGGCCTTACCCTCGTGGTGATGGCAGGAATTGGACGCTCCTATGAGATCACCATTCCCACCGCTTTACCAGCTCGTTGGTCTCTCCAGGTTTGGTCGCTTTTCGATTTCGAGCGACTCGTATGGCTTGAATCCGACTGGCCAATAATGCTTCATAAGTTATCCCATCAGAAGAAGGCATTGTCGGACTACGGAATTGAGTTTGTTTCTCCCGATGATGCAACCTCTACGCACATTGGCGAGAACGGAAATATCACCTGATACCCGAGATGGCGCTAGACCAAGGTCCAACACTAATCGAGGTTAGCTGTAGCGAAGTTCTGCCTTTGCGGGAGAAAGTGCGCAAGGGGCTAGATCCACATTCGATTTATCGGCCTGATCGACGGGAGTGGGTTAGGGTTTGTCGCACAGCTCCGTTTTCTCATTTCAAGGAGGATGAAAAGCGCCCGCGTTATGGATCTCCAGACATGGCAGCCATGGGGCTTCTCGAAGGCGTGATCGAATCGCAAGAAAGGGCATGGTGGCTGGACTGCAATCCAGAGCGGAGCCCTGAAGTAGATCGAGCTTATCTTTACAAAATATGGGAGACGGGACAGATCTGGTTGGAGCGCGTTGCGCCGAAGCTTGAGGAAATCCTCGAAGGATTGCCTCGTCAAAACATCATCATCACGCTCGACACGTCAGAGATTCCGCCAATGACCGGGTGGATCGAATCGGCCATCCGTGCCATCGCATCCGTCGATTCCTATTCTGTACACATAGGCGGGCATGGATTCATCATCAGTCTGCCAGCCGCCTTCGTTGCCATGGGACGCGATCCAGAGAATGTGGCGGAGAGGCTGCTTGCAGAAGCGATGATCCGTGGTGCCGTGTTGTGCGCGGGACTCAGTCTTGCAGATGAACGATTGGCCGAAATGATGAAAAGCCTTGACATCTCTCCTGCAGAACGTCACATGCATATGTTTGCGGCGACGGATCATCGCGATCATCTTCGCGAGTTTGGAAGCGGGGATCTAAAACTGTTGAAAGATGCTGACCTTTACTTTGCCACGGCCGGAACGATATGACGCCGGATTGGACCGCCATCATCTCAGATCAAGACAAATGTAATGAGACTCTCAATATAATTGTCGATGCGTTTTGGTCACGCTGTCGTGCGCGTCTCGTTTGCATCAACCGAAGATCCCTCGTCGTAAGGTGCCTGAAAAACAACGAGGCGGTTCATGCGGAACAAGACAATTGGACTCGGACCCGTCACGCGTAGCTGCATTGCATACCGACAAAGCAGACATCCTACTTGCTTCGCAGAAGGCTCGCGAAGAGATGGATAGGACACAGATTTCTCATCGCATTATGGTGGAAATGGCGATTCGCACCTGTCCTGTAAATACCGGCAGAGAGGCAACTCAGGAAGACATCGACTATTTGGGAGCGCAGATTCTCCAAATGGCAGCAACGGCGCAAGAATCCGATGCCATGCGCGCGGCAGCAATACCGCCTTGGTTACGTATCTCCTTGGCTGGAGACCTTCGTTTGTCGTCGGATTTCTCTGAACTGATGAGACCTTATCTCTCCAGCCATTTTGAAATTACTCATCGGAGAGATGTCGCCGAATACGACCAGAATTTCACTCTGCCAAGGCGAGGAACGAAAACGAGGAGGAAGTTTTCGGGGCAGAGTTCATACGTGCATTCCGCGAAGAATATGGAATCGCCCCACTTCGGCTCGCCGAAGTTTCGACCATCCTCGCGGAAGATGCATATGAGGAGAAGACCGACGTAATGGTCCGTACGCGTAGTTCCTTCATGGAGCTACTTGCCGCCCAAGGTTTTAGCGACAATGAAATTCAGAGCCTCATGAACCATTTTGTGTTGCCGAATCGCGCGACCTGGGATAAAGCTCTCCCTCCATTTCGAGGGAAGGACTGGTGGCCCTGGCGTTATCGGCGGCACCTGTCTGTGATGGCGCGTCCTCTTATTGCTATCAATGACAGAGAGCTCGCATATGCACCGGGATTCTGTGAAGATGCTTTCCGTCACGTCATCATGGAATCTCACGCAGGCGCCTTTGACACCGAGTACTTCAATTCTCGCCCCATGAAGGAGTACATCGGTGCTGCAAATGGGAGGCGAGGTCTTCAGATAACCGGTCGGTAGCGGAGGTTTTTAGGAACGATGGGTGGGGCGTTTCGGTTGAGGTGCAGATGACGCGTTTTCAGGCCCCACATTCGGCGGCATCTGGAGATATCGATGTGATCGCGATGAAGGATGGCGTCGTTTATATCTGTGAATGCAAGGAACTGCTGTTTGCGCGCACAATTACGGAGGTAGTCGAACAATTGGGAAGATTTCGTGGTCAGCGTGGCGACTCACTCTGGAGACATACGCGGCGAGTCGATTGGGTCCGTTCTCATCCGGCGAAGATTACCGAAATGGTGGGATGGGAGCCTACGGAGATTCGCTCTCTACTTGTGACGAGTAAGATCGTGCCAATGCAGTTTGCAAGAGACTTTCCTGTTGAAGTACTGGCAATCGACTCGCTAGGCGCACATCTAAGATAGTTAGCGACGGTGAAGTCGACTGGGGCGCATTACGAATATCAGGGGTGCAGCCTCAATCGTCAAGACCTCCTTTGCGCTGTCCACGTTGGTAAACATCATGCAGCTCGGCAATGCTGTGCCTGTCGCGGCGGTCTTTGCACGGCAGGGTTGGGACCGTCAGTGCCTTCATCTTTTCTCAGCAATGAAGAAGAAACAGGGCTTCCGAACGCGATTATTCATCCGAAGCTCTACGGGGAGAATCGTTGACGGTGACGCAGAGAAAATCTCTTGCCGGCAGAGGGGTATTCTGCAGAATCAAGACGGCGCTATCGATATTCGAGTATCAGCCGCACAGGTGGTGGATGTCTGAGACATCGATATGGTGTGGCATGACTTTCATTAGCATCCGACCGACTCGGTCGACATTGGCGATTGGCTCCTCATACGGGCGGCGATCAATCGGTGGGGAGGCTCCTTGGATAGATGAGAAACCGCGCGGATCCTCCATAGATCACCACGCGGTTGAATAGTCATGAGTTCAACCAACTCATGGTCTCGGCAGGCATAGTCTGTCCAAGGCAGAAGCACATAGCCAATAGGAGCTTACGCGTGCCCGCGGGACTGCCGTCCGCGAGGTCCAGCTGACGTCGTGTATAGACCTGGCTGGTGCGAAAGACGACTTTTGAATCATCGACGAGTCGTTCCCAGTAAAGGCTGAACATCTGTGCAACGATATGTCGGTAGAGAGAGGGTGCCGAGACAGCGAAGCCTTCGAAGTGTCGTGCCAGCATGGTCTGCAGATAAAGGGCCGCAGCGGGCGGTGCATTTCGCATCGCACCGAGGCAGAGCACATAGCCGTGAACGAGATCGTTATTGCTGACCGCATCGAAGCCTTCCCGATGAAGCGTGTGCCAGTCAGGACAATCGATCAAACACCTCCGGAGATCCGCTGCGAATCCTCTGGGTTCCCGGCCTGCCGGGACGACACTCTCAATCTGTGTGATATAGCCAGCGATCTCATCTGCCAGCGTTGACGCCAAACTCAAAGTCGTAAGGCGAACGGCGATCGGAACAAATGGGTGCATGAGCAAGGCTTGATGAGGTGCCTCCGGGGTTGCTGCGCTAACGGCAGCGTCAATCTCATCTACCTTTGCAGATGGATTGGTCGCAGAAGCGGTCGCAATCCTCTTTGCGAGCGCGATGATTTGTTCCGCGTCGGTCTCGCTTATAAGCAGGGCCAGCTCTGTTGAACGGGTAAAGTCGTTCGTCAGCAAAGTGCTTGGCAGTGCCAGCAAACAATTCGGCTTTAGCCCAGCCCACGCAGCCGGATACACCTTTGCATAGTCGATCGACCGCCAAATCCACTTGGCTGCGCAATGAATCTCGGACAGCCCGTCGGCATACATCGCAAGACGCAAACAGATATAGCTTTGTTGTTCGTCTTTGTAGGATGGGTGAGCATCGCGGCTCGCCAGAAAAGAGGCTTGTTGAGGTTCTAGGTGGTCTTCGCGCGACTTGCCATTACGCATGACGTCACTGAAATAGACGAGAGCCGCAAACAGCCGAAAGAAGGAGCCCTTCCATAACTCCTCTTTGGAGGAGGCCGATAGAAATCGGTTCACGGCTTTCTCGAACTCAGCGAAGGCAGAGCGCCGGTCGCCCGCTTTCCATAGAGCGATGCCGTGTTCCGCGAAGGCTTCAGCGATCCCGAGATCGTATGGATATGGACCATCTGCAACCGCAATAGCTTTGGCGGTAAGCTCGACGGCTGTTTGCCGCGACGCAGGCCCTTTCAGCTCTGCAAGGGTAATCAAAACATCGCGACGCCAAAGGCTATGATGATAGGCATCGCACGCTAAGGCTCGTTCGAGCCAAGGAACGGCGCGGTCGACCTGCCCAGCGTAGGATATGTGCCGGCCCGTAACCTCCAGAACGAGAAAACGACAATCTTCCCTTCGAAGCGGTTCAGTGCGGATTCGCCCAGAGCGACGGCATCTTCCAGTCGATGGTCCCACTCGGCGAGGATAACGATCTGTGTGCGTATAGCCGCAGCCGAGAGGAGAGGAAAGCCGATGCTCACGCCAGCTGCCTCTGCGGCCCTGAGTCTTTCTGCGGCCATCTCCCAGTTTCGTTCCTGCTCCGGCTTATTGAACTCACGTTTCCAGATGCCATCGCAGAGGATGGTCACATTGTCCTCCATCATCTCGGAGGCCTCGAGTACTGCAATCTGTTCCGGGGAAAGTTTGGAGATGGTCGCGATCCAGGAGTCTGCATCTTCGTCGGACTTTCCTGTATAGCTCGACATCCAGAGGACCATTTCAAGCGGGTACTCACGCGCAGGGAATGCTGATCCATCAGGTAAGCGGGCGGCCGGCATGCGCTTGAGGGCTTCCAACAGGTATTTGTTGGCAATGGCAGGGACCAGCCAGACCACGTAGATGGCGATGGTTGCCGCTGCCATGGCGGCGCCCCAGCTGTCGTTCGGTGCGGTGGCGAGCATTGCGTCGAGCTGCTGCAGGCCATTGCTGAAATCACGACCCTGCTTGGCGAGTACCGCGATCTGCATCGACTTTAGATACAGGAGAAGATCGAGCGGAATATTGTCGTCAAACGTAACGCTCGTCCACATTCTCGTAAAGCCAAAGTCGTCGTCGATCGTCTCTTCCATCTCGACGAGGGACATAAGCGCCTGCAGGAGAACCACCGCAGCCGTTACTTCCGTCTTCGCCAGCAGGAGATGGTTGAAGCAGGTAAAGACCTCGATTGGAGCCAGAGCCTTGCGCTTGAGGATCTGCATCGCCAGAACGAAATGCACCCCTCGCTTTGTGCTCGGATCAAGCGCCTCGGCCATTGATGCTGTGATGAGCGGAGACCGGGTAAATCGCCCATCGCTGTTCTTCTGTAGCCAAATACCTGTAGCGCGGATGACCTTCTCGCCCACCAGAGGAATGCGTGCGGGTACACGAGCGACTCTTGCGATGTCTTCGATTGAGAAGTCGCCAATGGCCAGGCTCATCCTGACGAGCAACTCTCTCTCTTCGCTGTCTTTGACGATGAACTCCAGCAAGCTCGCAGTGTCATGACGATGGGCCGCGGCAAATTCGCCCTTGAAGAGCGATTCCAGCTCGGTGTGCGTGAAGTGCCAGTCCTGGCTCTGGAGATAGCGGACGGCCGCCATGACGAGCGTCGGCAGACCTTCTGTGACAGTCACTAAAAGATCAGCGACCTTCTCCGTGCAGATGAGAGTCGGAGCCCCGTTGGCGGACAAGAGCTCCAGTACGTCATGGGTTTCGAACCGTCCCACGTCGTAGCGAGCCGAACCAATCGAAGCAGTCACGGTCTCTGGTAACGGGAAGTAGCTGGCCATGAGCAGGGCGCCTCCCGCGGCGTGGAGGTTGCTCGCAAAGATTTCGATCCGTGTTGCGAACTGTCCCCGAGGGATGATGCGAGGAAGATCATCGAAGATCACTACTGCGTCCCCCAGTTGCTGGCATGCAGCTTCACACATCTGTCGGAAGGGAAGCCGCTCGGTGGTGGGTGCCAGCGAACGTAGGAATGCTTCCAGCATGGCGTCAGCTTGCGCTTCCGACGCTTCCCGGGGAATGTTCAGCCAGAACTGGCGCTGGGATAGTTTGGCGGAGGTGAGCAACAGCAGCTGGGTCTTGCCGGAGCCAAATTCACCAAAGAGCACAACGGCGCGACTGGCCTCAAGAAGATCGAGAATGTCGATGACAGCGGTGCTGCGCGTGGCACTTCCGGCCAGCTTCTCCGGAGGGTCGGATGAAAATACAGCCGCGCTCAATCCGAACTGGGAATTCATGCCGAATGCTTTGCCCAGCTCACCAACTTTGTGTGAGAGCGCTTCCATCTGCTGCTGGACCGACGTTTTGGCATCAGAGATCTCCTGCCTGATGGCGCCTAGCTCATCACGCAGAAGTCGCAGAATGCCGCGTTCGGAAGGACCAATAGATGGGTTTTCCAGCTCTTCGAGGAATCGATTGCGCGTCAGCTCTTTCTTTCCATCTCGGCATAGCAGACGGAAGACATAGGCGAAGAGATGTTCGAAGACAGATTCAGGCGTGCCATAACGCGCATAGTCGCCCGCAGCGAGTGCGGCTATCGCTTCCCGTTCGATCTGGAGATAGCTCCCGTACCCGGCCCCCCATTCAAACGGCAGCACGATCTGCGTGAGAAACGTCTCGCCATCCCATGCGAGTGAGCTCCGCAACGCCTGCCAAGCCTCGCCTGAAACATTGTCAGGTTTGTCGCAGTTCAGAAGGAATTCTCGGATCGCGGCAACGGCCTCATCTCTGTCAGCCTCACCGAATACTCCTCGCCGGAGAGCCATCCAGGTATCGATCGCGCCCTCTGCGCGGGGCCACCCCTGTTCCTTAGAGATTGCAGCTGTGGTGATGTAACGAAATTGAAGATCGACGTCAGGATTGTTGAGCCGATGGCGGCAGGAGTTGGCCAGCGATTGCAAGGCATCAGGGCTCTTCAGTGTGAGAGCTCTCGAATCTCGAACCTTCAATTGTTCAAGGAGTCTCTTTTCCGTCTCTGCTCCATCAAACGATCCGTCATCGACAGTGTCGATGTCTTCACCGCGCTCCAGTTCGAGACGGCTTCCTGAGGGTAGCTCGATCCAACGAAGAATTGTGAGGTTGACCTGAAACACGAAGCCCCGGATCACCGCCGATGCGTCTCTGCCGGGAATCTCCATATAGGCCATAATGTGAACGCCGAGTACTTGATTTTATAGTTCCACAGGGGGCTCCATCCGACAATCGCGTTCTGCCACTATGGCTGTCGGAAGTAAATGCCGATGAGTACGATTAAAATGCGGAGACGAAATCTGGTGGAAAGCTCTGTTATAGGCTGAACCAAGGGAGGACAATAACAGATGAAATCGTATCTCCTAGATGATGCCGAACGTCTGTGGTCCGGCTTCCTCATCGACCTAAATGTGCAGGAGCTTCTTCCGCAGTTTGAGGCGCTGCGTCTAAAGGCTAAATTGACGAGCTGTGGCGAAGACAGAGAGACGGTTCACGAAGCCTGGGACGAATACCGGACCGTGGTAACGGCGAATGAGGCACACTTTGTCCGCGATATGCTGAATCATCAGAAGCGGGATTCCGGCGTGACATGCCAAGATGGCTGGGGACTACTTGTAGTGCCAGACAGCGCGATTGCGCGCGAGCGGCTCTTGCCAAAAATTTAAGAACGGTATTTCCGTAGATGGGGTTTCCCTTCCATGGCCTACAGCTGCTTACGCAAACCTATGTGTGTCTCTGCATACGGACGGATCGATTGGAGTAAGACGATTTCGGCGATGCGTTCACTGCGACAGGGACAATCCGATTAGTACGGACTGGTACAAAAATCTTACTGAAATCGGTGCACGTGCCGGCGAGAAAGGCCATCCTCGCAGTCACTGACGTTTTTGGAATCCTAATAAAATGAGAAACTCGCATTGTCGAAATTTATGGCCTCGACGATATTCTGTGGTGTCTGCGCGATAGCAGATGTCTTGTCTACACCGTGGGTGAGGACCCTCGTCAGCGAGGATGCATCATTCGTAAAAATCTGAACGTCATGCGAAGCTCGGGAGACCGCGACATACGCGAAGCGCCGGTTGATCAGATCAGGATGTGTGTTGATGTCGACGTTGACGAGAACGCGGTTCGCAGTGAGTCCCTGAGAGCTGTGACTGGTGACGGCGTAACCGTAGTCTAAGTGCCGCATCTGATTCGCGTCGAAGGAGACGGATCTGCCAGTGTCCATTCGAACTGAGAGCAACCCGTCGCTCCCAATTTGGTCGACTGTGCAGAGGTCGCGATTGGCAACGCCAAGCTCCCGACTTGGCGCGGTAAAGCCCAGGCGGTCACCCGTCGCAAATGCGAGCTCGATTTTTCGGTAGGCGCTGATTCCTTGGAGACGCGCGGGATTGTAGGTGACGTGTTCTCCATCTGCCTTCTGCACCGTAAGCAGGTTGTCTTTGGGCTGGATGGCAATCACTTCCGCGTAGCTGTGTTTCTCGATACCAAGATCTTTACTTCCGCGCTGATAAAGCAACACATCCCCGACGCCATAGCGTGCAGCCCAGGTACGATCCGATCCCGTCATATCGGAACGCGGGGCCAGCACGGGAAACGTATGGTCTACCGGCTGCACAACGCCGAGAGCCTGTAACTCCGTGCGGACGGCTTGATTGATCTGGCGGCGAGAAGCATTGTCAGGCGAGACGACGATGGTGCTTTCCGGGTGGGTCGCATAGCTACGCGCGATCGCGGCGATGCGCCGCTGCGGGTTCGCAATCTCTGTCACCCGGCTTTGCTGTTCCAACAGAGCTACGCCCTCGGCGACCTCGCCGCGTGACAGATGTTCAACCGCCCGTAGCAACTCCGGGTCCTTTTGACGAACGATCTGGTCGAGCTGAGCAGTCTTCATTCCGGCCATCACCAGTTGCTCGAAGGGCTTGCCAGCCTCAACGCCTTGGTGTTGACGAACATCACCGATGAAGAGAACACGGTCGCTAGGGTTGATCCTGCGCAGGAAATCGCGAACTTGTTGGGTGCTAGCGAGACTCGATTCATCGACCATGTATAGGTGGCGCTCCGGCTTCGGCTGCCTGCCCCGTGCGAGGAAGCCTTGCAACGTGTCGGCGGAAATGCCAGCATCCCGAAGTTGGTGCGCGGCGCGAGAGGTAGGGGCAACGCCCTCCACGATATAGCCGCGCTGTTCGGCAGCTTCTCGCACGGTTCTGAGGGCGGTCGTCTTGCCCACGCCGGCGAAGCCCTGTAGCCCCTGCACACTGTCACGCGAGGTAAGGATTTCCTCGGCTGCGCGCCGCTGGGCCGTATTGAGGATGTCGTAATTCCCAGTGTGTTTCACCGCATCCTGAATGGTCATGATCAACTCAGCGCGACCCTGCCCACGTTGCATCCGCTGTAGCACCTCTTTCTCAGCACGGATCGTCTCCGCTGTTGTTAACTGCCGCCCAGTATCGTGCGTCTGGCCGATGACACGCTGAAACTCGCCGGAGGCCAAACGCGCCTCAAAGCTGGCCCGTACCTCCGCATAGGTGGTTTCACCCATGCCGCGTCGTAACGCATCGCGGAAGAGATCGCGTTCGTCGGTGACGGCCTCGCGCTCGAAGCTGCGATCTCGGGCAAAAGTGACGGCCTCCCGCGCGACCTGCCACCTGGCCTCTGCCGGATGCTCCGCAATTCTCCCTTGGCTGCGCTCCTGTGCCTCCGCCACTACCTTGTCGGGCTGATCGCCATATACGGCGGCGAGCTGGCAATGCGCCGCCAGCACCTCGACTGGCGACTGAATCAGCTTCTTGTCGCGGGTGGAGTGGGCCGCAATCTCTGCGGCCTCGTGACCTCGAAAGCCGCTTTGCTCCATGCGTTCGCGGATCTGCTGGCTCCGCTGACTGGAGGCGTCGAGGTATTCCTGGGTATATCCCTTGATCTCTGGTGCTCCACTGCGTCCAGCCTCGATTTCATAGCCTAGATTACGGAGACGGAAGGTTAGCTCGGATTGGTAGATGGCAGTAGCGAACTGCTGTGAATCAAACAAACCGCGCTCCTGCAAAGCGCGTGTCTGGCCGTCGCCACGCTCGGTCACATTGAAGATGACAGCATGGGTGTGAAGCTGGGGCGCGGCGTATCCGTCGACGGGACGGGCGGTGTCATGCTCAAACTTTGCGGCAATGAATTGGCCGGTACTGTCCGCCGGGTTGTTACCACCGATGCGTGCCTGGGTGTAGCCTTCAAGCTCCCTCAACGCAATGGTAACGGCCTGACGGTGCGCCTCTCGTATGCGCTCGTCGCCACCAACGAGAGCCGTTAGGGAGATGGACTTTGGCGCGGAAAAGGTCGCGTCCCAGCCGGCGCGATGTTCGACGGACTTGATGGTTTTCCCGTCTGCGTTTTGGTACTCGTAAGCTTGCCGATGTTGGACAAGCTGGTCGCCAGTGATCGGGTGCTGGCCCCCAGTAAGCCGAGCGAACTCCTCCGCACCGACAGCGCCGCAGAGTCCGAATTGCTCCGCAAGCCGACCCTGCCATTGTCCCGGAACCTCTTGGCCGTGACTCCAATAGCTCTGGTCTGGCGACGTGAACTCGCGGGCGTGATAAGTCTGTGCCTGCGATGCGGAGAGTGCTTTTGAAATTCGCAACATGGGCTAATCTCCGAGTGAAAATCCAGCCTGCATGGATTCGCCGTCGTCCTCGATCGTGGACTGCGGAGGCTTCTTTGTGAGTGTCTTTGGATCGAATGCTAGGTCGTCGTCTTCCAGAGGACGCGGCAGAAACGAAGGTTGAGTCGCCGGAATATCACTGTATGCAAACGAGAACCGGGCAACGTGGTTGCCGTGTTCAGAAAAGCGTGCCGGTCGGGCAGACCAGAGACTTCGGAGTCCAACACTAGCGGCTCGACCTGACGCTCCACACTGAAGTTGTTACCAGCCCTCAAGCCGGTGGAGTGTGTCTCCCGTAGCCGCTCAATCTCGACTTTGCCGATGGCATTCGATACCCACTCGGCCGCCTTTGGTTCCGTGATTTTCAGAAAGATCTTAGTGGCTGGCTGCGAGAGCATCACTTCGGCCATGTGACCGTATATGTACTCAAGTTGAGCCTTTCCTTGGAATCCCAGCACAAGCGGATTCTTCGACTTCCGGTTCTCAGTGATGGCCGTATGGAGTTGCGGCAATCGCTGCAAGCTCGCAAGCTCATCGAGCACAAACCAAACCGGATGTTGGCCTTCCTTTGGCTCGTTCAGCAGACGCAACACGAGCAAATCAATCCACAGGCTGTGCAGCGGACGCAGCGCCTCACGCTCGCTTGGCTTCGAGGTAAGGAAGATCCATCCTTCGCGTGTCTCAGCCCACTCGGTCGCGTTCCAGTGATGCGCGGTTCTATCCTTTCTGGGCAGCATCCGCAAACTGTCAGCGATCAATCCGAGTGAGGCTAAAACACCGTTGCGCTGCTGCTGTGCGCCCTTGGCAATCATCATCGCCATCTCTGTGTCTTGCACTCGTCGGTCGATCTCCTCCGGGTTGGCCATCCACTTCACAAGCTCCTGAGGCGTCGGTCCAAACGTCAGTAGGTGAGCAAAGATTTTCTGTGGAGTCTCCGTGAAGAACTCTCCCTTCTTGTCGGTGGTCGGCTGGTAAAGAGATGCAGCAATGGCCTTGGCCTCAGCGCGACGGAGCAACTCTTCAGATGGCCCCCAATAGGGGCAGCGAGTGTCTAGCGGGTTGAGGATAATGTCGCCACGATTCTTGTCGTAAAAACGCTGCACAAACTCGCAAGCCGGGTCGTACACGATAGCCGAGTGACCACGCTCTCTGATCTGCAAGAGGAGTTGCATGATGAGCCGCGTCTTGCCAGCTCCGGTATCTCCCATCAACTCAATGTGCTGTCCTTCGGCGCGCTGCGGTATCCGCATGAGCTGCTTGAATTCGGTTGTCTTGAAGCCGACGCCATCGCCCTTGACAGCCTGGTTGAAGCCCTTCGGCGAGACCAGCACCGGCCCTTTCAACAGGCGACCATACTTCATTTCTTTTAGGCGTTCTACGTCCTTGCGCGTAGCAAACGCGAGCATTCCGAGGAGAGAAATAAGGCCAGCGATGAAAGGCCAGCGCAGGACGGCCGCGACGCCCCGCCCGTCGTAGAAGAACCGTTGGAGATATCCGTGGAGCGGCACATTGCGATAACTGGTCTTGGGCCCTGGGTACAGGTAAACCAGACCAGAGGCGCGCGCTGAATCCGACAGCGCGAGAGGTAGAGGCCGACAATTCGGCTGTGGCGTGGACCCGTTCTCTACGTCCGCTTCTGTGGCAGGCCGGATGTGAAGGTGCGCGTCGGCGACGTTGAGGAGCTGGTAGCTATCTGCCTTTCGCACGATGCCTACCACGCCGGTCCGGATGTAGAGAGGAAGATACCAACGCTGCAACGGCGACATCAGAAGTCCGACGTATAGACCGACGAAAAGGCAGGTCAGAACCAAGGCGGCGAAGACGGCTCCGAAACTGTAGATGGGGGAGTGTGGCGGACGGACGATCGTCTCTCGGCGTCCCCATTGGGTCGTTGTCATGGCAGCTCCGTTGTCCCTTCTGCATAGGTGGCAAGCATATCTGCCGCTGCCTTGCGCTTGTTGGTTTTCACGTTTCGGAGCAGCTCCTTGAACTGCTCCGCCGTCATCTTTTCGCCGCGCAACAGCGGCTCCAGAGTATTGATGAGTAGAAGCCGAAGCGCCTGCACCTCGGCGAAGGTAGCGATGCGTTGCTGTGATTGCTCGTCACGCACCGCCTCTAAGAGGACATCCCTGACCCACTCACTGATCCATTGCTCGCGGCCTTCAGCGAGGCGTTCTACCTTGGCAAACTCCCCACCTCAGTGAAGTTCTTCCGGACGGACCGTCTTGTTCCGGCTGATCCTTGCCGGACGGCTCGTGACGATTTGGGCGGGACTACGATCTGTGGTGAGCATTTTCAATGTCCCTTGTGAGATAGCCATATAGCTACCGGAAAGCGGAAAGCCGCAGTGTTTTCAAGGAGCCTCTATATGGCTACAAAAGTAGCCGTACATCTCCCTCGGAGGGATGGAGTGTCAAGATTCATCCGGT
>CAWIBI010000059.1:0-75698 GCA_963834205.1 uncultured Acidobacteriaceae bacterium
AAATCGCTCGGACTGGCAGAACTGCAAGCCCCAACAGGACGTCACGAGCATCTTCCGAGGGCAAATTGCCGTTCTGGGCTTTGGGGATAATGAGAAAGGGTCCGATATGCACGACTCGGTCCTCGGCCGCGTTCCCGGAGCCGTCCTGCAGGCGAATTACATCGAGTCTTTGCTGGATGAACGATACCTAACGCAAGCCTGGTGGTCCATCGAACTGCTGTTGTCATTTATTTGTTTTGCAGCGATCGAGAGCGTCTTTGAGTTCATCCCGAATTTTTGGATCGGATTGCTCGCGGCAGCTGGTACAGTCGCGGTCTTCTACCTAGTTTCCTATTTCACATTAGTGCAGTTCGGCTGTTATCTTCAGCTTTGGGTTCCCACACTTCTAGCGTTCCTGTTGAAGCTTGCTGGGAAACTGGAGGCATTTGTGACAGAAAGCGTTCGGAACTGAGCGCAAGGAACGAACCGGAAAAAAGCTGAACACAAGGGTGTTTTGACAGAGAGGAATAATGAGTGATCATGTCTATTTAAGGCCGTTCCGCGAATGGCTGGTTCTCTCGATCAGCTTGTTTCAATGCCTCGAACCGACTTCCCCTGGTTTACTCGCTCAAACGAATCCTCCTTCTGGGCCACCGGGCGGCGGCCCGACGCTGGCTCTTGATAAGTTGTATGGCCTACTCGAAGACTCGTACAAGGCGTTGAGGGCCCTAGAGAGCGATATACCCATGGCGGAACTTCGCAAAGCAGCCTGTGTCGTCGTCTTCCCAGCTTCCCCTAAGGCCGCATTCATAGTAGGGAGAAGTGATACTAGGGGTGTTATAAGCTGCCGCTCAGGCACACACTTCAACGGATCGTGGAGCGCTCCGGCCGTGATATCCGCTGCGGGGAGCGGAAATGGTCTAGGAGCGGGGACGCCCGATGCCGTTCTCCTAGTTCTGAATAGGGACGTCGCCAGTTCCATTTTGTCAGGGCAGGCCCGAATTGGCGCAAATACGAGCGCTGCGGACATCCTCGCGATAAAGGGACCAGATGGCTCTTTCGCCGGCGCGTCGCGTCCAGACATCACATTAAGCCCTGACAGAAGTGCCAACAAAGCACTCTATCCAGAGAAAGGAGATGCACTCCAGATCGCGCAAGAACCAGCCAGTGGAGCTTCGGGCGAGCGAAATCGAATTCCACGGTTGTTAGGTCAATTGCCTTAAGAACACGGTGACAGAGAACGGGTCTGTAGTGGTGACTGCTCCATCTGTGCTTCAAAGCTCTTTCATGGGAATAGATTCGGCGACGGGAATAGATTCGGCGACAGCATACGTATTCCCTGCGCCTGGTTTGGCGCGGGCGGGACAGGGCGCGGGCGGGACAGACGGAGAGTGTGTCGGAGAGAAGGTTGTGAAACTCGGGGTGAGAGATAGAGATCCGCGTTAAGGGAAGTGTCAGTCCCGGGAAGGGACCTAAGCCGATTCTTCACGCTCCGGCAAGAATCTCATTTTGCCACTTGTTAGCCGGAAAATACAGCTAAGAGAATGCAGAAGCGGCATGAATGATGCTGAGAATGGTTCAGGCGCAGGCAACGGCAGTACGATGGCGGAATAGTTTTAACAGATTGTGCGTGGCGCAGATAAGTTTCCACTCCGATGTCACTTTGAACAGGCCTCGTAAGCGGAATCTACGGATGCCACGAGCTTCTTTGATCTGTCCAAAGACTGGTTCGACCGTCGACTTTCGAAGTGCATAGCGAGCTTTTCCCTCTTGGCTGGTCAGGATCTCTCTCATGCGGATGGCTTCTTCATTGCGAGGTGCACTGGGAGGCAGAGGCGCGCCAGGTGGTTGTGGATTGGAGTCAGGTGAAACCAGGACTTCAATCCCCTTCAACGAAGGATCCAGCAGGCTGGTCGTGTCCCAATAGCCCGCATCTGCGGTGATGGTCTCTGGAGTGGCTTGGGCGGTGCTGCATACACTTCTTACAAGCGGCAGCAGCTGCTGCCGATCGATAGTTTGTTGGGTTAACTCGGCAGCCACGATGACTTGAGCGTGCGCGTCCACTGCAATCTGGACATTGTAAGCCTGCACAAAGCATTTCTGCCCATTGTCTCTCATCACCCGCGAGTCGGGATCGACGAAGTTATATTGACGGCCCGGTGCAGCGGCATTCTTTCTAGCTCGTAGGCGCTGCTTTTTCTCCTTCTCGCGCTGCCTCCGATCCTTTGGCGGTTGGCTGGTTTGCTCCGCTTTGCTGGGGCGACCGGCTTTGCGCAGGGAAAGAGCATCAATGGCTTGCAACTGCTCTTTTGCCTCTTGCTCTAGTTCCGTCTTGGCCTGCTGGAGGCGCTGCAAGCGCTTTTGCGCAGTCGCTAAGTCGTCGGGCAACGGATCGGCTGGTTGGCCGACGCCAAAACGTTGGTCTTCTTCTTGATCTGTTTGCTGCGCTTGGTTCAGTAATCGTTCCACTTCGGATCGCCAATGTTGCTCGCGTTCGCTGATCTTTTGGTAATCCACTGATCGGTGGGTGCTGGCGTTGGCCTTCATCTTGCTGCCATCGATGGCCACGTTGCCCAACTTCACCAGACCGGCTTTCCGACATAACCTCAAGGCCTGTACGAACAAGCCGGCCAGTGCCTCCAGATGCTCCTGACGAAACGCCGCTAGGGTATCGTGGTCGGGATGCTGGTCGGCAGAGAGATAGCGGAATGCTAAGTTATCGTAGGTCGCCTTCTCTATTTTCCGGGAGCTAGTTATTCCGATGCAGTATCCATAGAGCAATAACCGGGTCATCAGCAGCGGATGATAAGCCGACAGCCCTCGCCCGTCCTTCCGTTCGTACTCAGCATAGATGGCAGACAAATCGAGTTCATTGACTACATCCGCTATGAACCGCGCCAAGTGGTCTTCCGGCAGCCAATCTTGTAGTGAAGGGGGCAATAAAAATTCTTGATCGAGGCTACAAGCTCGAAACCGTTTGCTCATAAGTGAATCATACGAAATTCCTGCGCGCGCCCATATAGGTTTTTCGCTGATTGCCTATCTATCTCCGACACACTCCGGAAGTGGCCCTTCAGGAAAGCGGATTCGAAGTGACTAGTTTGTCGCCGATTGTCCCAGACTGCCAGCTCCGCCCACGAAACTTCGGCGCTCTCTGTCCACGAAACCCTGGACCTCAGGCGGCTTCAGCTAACTTCCGCCGGTGAGGTCGGCAGAATGGGGAAAACAGCGAAGCCAGGCTGGTTGACCTGGGCTGATCCGAAAACTTCTGAGAGTAGTTCAGGGCTCGGCCACCACGAGGACGCTTCCTGCCTCCGGAATCGAGATCGGCGAACCTGGTGCCTGCTCGATGCTCGTCGGCGTGACCGTGTAGACGAGCAGCGCGCTCCCAGTAAGGGAATACAAGTGGTTGTTTTTATCCCAGCCGAACTCCAAAAGGTTGTCTCCCGCAGCAATAGCCGGGGGAACTTTGTAACCGGCGCGCTTCCGTTGAAATGAAAGAGCTGAAACGCGGATCCGCCGCCGACAGCGAGTAGCTTCCCGGTTGGGGAAATGCTCGCAGTATGCGGATAGACGGCGATCTCCGGCATGTTTTCGTAGCTGCTTTTGGTCGTCAATTTCCCTTCGGCGCTCACCGTATAGCTCCCTATGGCCGTATCGATACCCAACGTCCGGTAAACAAAGGCGAGATGATCGGTGGGATCGCTGGCCAGTGCGAAGGGCAAATATTTATCGGCGCCTTCTGCTTTCGGCACCCCATCCGTCGTGCCGAGAAACGTCAGGAAACCATTGCTTTCCGGCGAAATTCCGAGAGGCAAATACGGAGACAGGATACATATTGCGGGGATTTCAGACGCAATACGTATCCTGTCGCCGTATTTGCCCCAAAGGCGGCATACATGCTGCAGCCGGACGAGGCGGGAGAACTTCTTCGGCGATGCGCCGATCACGGCCCGGAACTGCCTCTCGAGTGCGCTTATGCTCATCCCGATGCGGCCGGCAATGGTTGCGATGGAATGCCGGCCGTGCGCGGCGCGGATCATACGTGCCGCCGCCTCAATTTGCGGCGAGACAGCCTTTTGCAAGGCGCCATTGCGGGCAAAGATCCGGGCTGTAAGAAAGCGCTCCACGGTTGCGACCTGTTGTCGCATCTCGCTAGCATCGGTGACGGTGTTCTGCACATCCTCGATTGCTTGCCGACACAGAAATGCGTTGACAGGATACCTATTGCGGCGATTCCGGTTGATTGTCGAAGCCGAGGAAGCCGGGCAGAAAAACCGGTGACGGCACAAAACCCGATGACAGACGAAAAGCACCCCCTCCTGGGCGAACGCTATTCATTCACAGTTTCCAGATGGAGTAACCCCTTCTACAATATGGTTGGAGTCTGCTGTCCCTTCAATTCCGAAAACTTCAGAGTGGTTCGGAACGCGACCACGACGACGCTTCCTGCCTCCGGAGTCGAGATCGGCGAGCCTGGTGCCTGCTCGATGCTCGTGGGCGTGACCGTATAGACGAGCAGCGCGCTCCTCCCGGTAAGGGAATACAAGTGGTTGTTTTTATCCCAGCCGAACTCCAAAAGGTTGTCTCCCGCAGCAATAGCCGGGAAGAACTCTGTAACCGGCGCGCTTCCGTTGAAATGAAAGAGCTGAAACGCGGATCCGCCGCCGACAGCGAGTAGCTTCCCGGTTGGGGAAATGCTCGCAGTATATTTCAGACGCAATACGTATCCTGTCGCCGTATTTGCCTGCAATACGTATCCTGTCGGTGCGCCAAGCAAGCTGGCGTGTTCCAGCCGGTGCAAGACCGGTCCAGGTAAGGCGTAGCGGCCGCCTGGTAGTGAGTGTTGCGTGGTGGAAGGTGACGACTACTGCGAAGCGTACACAACAATTGTGTGGGGTAAGCTATTGAGCCGCGAAAGATACTATGCCGCTGAGGCCGAGGCCGTTGACAGAGCCGAAGGCAACATGTGTGGACCCGTTATGCGAGGGTCTATCGCTCAGCCGTGGTCGAAGACCTTATCACGCACAAAGGGAACAAGTCGGAACTTGGGAGATCTCGCGTTTGGCCGGGCGGAGATACGCCGCACCGGTCCGCATAGGGAAGGTGATGAGCCGAAGCTTATGATGAACGGACGCGAGAAGTCAGTCCCCGTCGTAGTAGCTGTGAAGTCCATGAACGAAGCTGGGCAGCCAGGGGAGGAGTGGATGGAGCCAAGGGCGGGGGCCAAGGGAAATGTGGGCCGGTAAATCACGCTCCGAACTCAGTGTCGGGCAGGCGTGTCACATGCGCTGGGCCACATACGGCATGCCGTGCAATTTTGGCTAAGCCGTCAACTACCCAAGGTGGGAGCCGTATGCGGGAAAGCCGCACGTACCGGCTCTGTGCGGGGGGCGCATAGTAATATGCGTCCCTACCGCGATCCGTATTTGCCGTCGCCGTATTTGCCTGCCAGGGTGGCGGGCCACGGGTGAATAGGTATCATGTCGGTGCGCCAAGCAAGCTGGCGTGTTCCAGCCGGTGCAAGACCGGTCCAGGTAAGGCGTAGCGGCCGCCTGGTAGTGAGTGTTGCGTGGTGGAAGGTGACGACTACTGCGAAGCGTACACAACAATTGTGTGGGGTAAGCTATTGAGCCGCGAAAGATACTATGCCGCTGAGGCCGAGGCCGTTGACAGAGCCGAAGGCAACATGTGTGGACCCGTTATGCGAGGGTCTATCGCTCAGCCGTGGTCGAAGACCTTATCACGCACAAAGGGAACAAGTCGGAACTTGGGAGATCTCGCGTTTGGCCGGGCGGAGATACGCCGCACCGGTCCGCATAGGGAAGGTGATGAGCCGAAGCTTATGATGAACGGACGCGAGAAGTCAGTCCCCGTCGTAGTAGCTGTGAAGTCCATGAACGAAGCTGGGCAGCCAGGGGAGGAGTGGATGGAGCCAAGGGCGGGGGCCAAGGGAAATGTGGGCCGGTAAATCACGCTCCGAACTCAGTGTCGGGCAGGCGTGTCACATGCGC
Source organism: uncultured Acidobacteriaceae bacterium (assembly GCA_963834205.1). Lineage (GTDB taxonomy): Bacteria > Acidobacteriota > Terriglobia > Terriglobales > Acidobacteriaceae > PALSA-350. Next base: position 5,994 of record CAWIBI010000059.1, read on the forward strand.
TGGGCCACATACGGCATGCCGTGCAATTTTGGCTAAGCCGTCAACTACCCAAGGTGGGAGCCGTATGCGGGAAAGCCGCACGTACCGGCTCTGTGCGGGGGGCGCATAGTAATATGCGTCCCTACCGCGATCCAGATTTCGCCCTGTCGCCGTATTTGCCCCTGCCGGCATCTTTGGCGCCTCCGGCGGGGGCACTTGCACGACGCAGCCTCGAAATGGAGTGTTCGATCTGGCGCTTGACATGGCAGCAGCCACCTAGGATAATGCGTTCGCGCATTTTTGAGTGGCGAGTAGTTGGCCTAATTCAGGTCTGGGTTTGTTTTGCAAGAGATATCCACGCAAACCGCCATCGTTTCCAGAATTCCTATTGAAGCGTCGGAAAAAAGGAGAACATGAATGCATCCAGCAAAGTTTTTCAGATTCGTAATGGTGTGTTGTGCCATGGTGGTCACAGCATCTTCCCAAACTGCAAGCGCAAAGACTCTTTGCGTCAATCCTTCCGCCTCGCACTCCTGTTACGGCACGATTAACGAGGCGGTCATCGCGGCTTCCAACAACGACGTGATCATGGTGTGGGCAGGCACCTACCCGGAAGATGTAGTGATTGGCAAGCCGCTGTCGCTGCGCGGAGCAGGCGCCGGGAAGTCCATCATTGATGCCACCGGACTTGCCAATGGCATCCTCACGGACGGACTCAACAATCCCGGACTGCACCATGTGAAGGTTGCCGGATTCACGGTGGAGAACGCGCTGTACGAAGGGATTCTGGTTCTCAATACGTTTGCTGCAACCATCCAAGACAATCAAATACTAAACAATGATAAAGAGGGACCCGTTTTCGGCTCCGGTACTGCATGCAATGGCCAGCCCGCTTATGAGACCGATGAAAGCGGCGACTGTGGCGGCGCAATTCATCTGCTGGGAGCGGTGAACTCAGTCGTCTCGGATAATTACATTACGGGCAATGCCGACGGCGTCCTGATCAGCGATGACACGGCAGAAAGCCACGGCAATTTGATTACGAGAAACGCCATAATTAACAATCCGCTGGAATGCGGGATTGTTCTTGCATCACACCCACCATTGGGCTCGACTCCGCCCTATTACGCGAAGCACTATGGGGTCGACCACAACACAGTCTCGCAAAACATTTCTGCGAACAATGGTGTGCAAGTTGGGGGTGCGGGTGCCGGCTTTTTCTCCGATGGCGAGGGGCCGGGTCGGGTTTCGGAAAATGTGGTCAGTTGGAATGTGCTGACGGGGAACGGTATTCCGGGTGTAGCTCTCCACACCCACGTGGGGCCGACCTTCGGTGCTCCCGCGGATAACATGAACGGCAATTCGATCATCGGCAACTACATTGCTGGAAATGGCGCAGACACGGAAGACACGGCCACGCCCGGTACGACAGGAATTAACATCAATAGCGGGGGTGGCGGCTCGCCGGTTACCGGTACGATCATTTGGCAAAACGTGATTCGCGATGAACAAGTGGACATCGCAGTTAACACTCCGAATGAAGTGGACGCTCATTTTAACGCCCTACTGGGCGGTGATATTGGCGTCGCCAACGTCTGCAGCCTTGATATGGCAGCGTGCACCGGCACCATTGATGCTACGAAAAACTATTGGGGATGCCCTGATGGCCCTGGCGGCAAAGGATGCAGCACGCTCAGCGGAGACGGCATTAGTTTCTTGCCCTTTCTGAAAAAGTTCCACTACTAGAGCGTGTTTCAAATATTGACGACCGTGATTCCGGGTTTTTGTCTGTCACCGGGTTTTTCCGTCACTCGTCGGCGGAACCGAATTAGTTCGCTTAGTTCGCACTTTTTAGCCATTTCCCGGAACCCGGATTTCCTGCCCCGCAGCGCTGGACGAGGCCGCACGTGCGCCTTTCAGTAAGGATCATTTGCCTACGCTTGCAGGCTAACGCTCCATGGCGATCTCCGCACCGTAGAGCGCCAGCAGCGGATGGTGAATGACGGCGCGAAACTCGTATTTACCGTTCGGCGGAGAGGCCGTCGATATGGGCTGTAAAAGGGCCGGGCTTGGAGATGGTCTGTACCGGCGTCGCCGTCCAGGCGGCGGAACGCGAGTTGACGTCTTCCCCGAGAATCGGACGGTATTCAAAGCCGACCTGGAGCGATGAGCTGTCACCCATATCGAGCACCTCGCCCCGCAGCGTCTCCTGCTGGCCGGATGATTCGGCGACCGACCCGGTGGTCTGCACGTGCGGCGGAGTGAACGCCGGCTCGGCGTTGGTAATCTTCAGCACCGCCGGGTTTGGCCAGTGAAAATTGTCCTGCAGGCGTTGGGTCTGCATCACGCGCACATGGAGGCCATCCTTTTCCTGGTGCCAGCTGGATTGGGGCTTGATCTCAGGGTGGTACTCGACCACCTGGTCGTTCTGGCCGAGCACGCTCACTTCCGTCTTGGCGGTCGCGCGGACCGAATGCAGCGTGAATTCCTTCCAGGTCGCGCGCGGCCACGGCGTGTCGGATTCGACGATGGCGTAGAGCGCCTGGCCGTCTTTCTTTTTGGTGAACCAGATGTCGCCTTCATTGGTGATGACCCAGGGCCTCACTGCATAAATCGCGTCGGAGTTCACGAACATCCAGAGGGCTATTTCGCGCAGGCGCTCTTCTTCTTCAATGGGCAGCTCGCCATTCGGCTTAGGCCCCACATTGAGCAGGAAGTTGCCGCCCTTGGCGCGCGTCTGGATCAACAGGCGAATCAGCTCACCTCCTGATTTGTAGTGCTCATTCTGCGGCTGGTATTGCCACGCCGTGCCCATGGTCATGCAGGTTTCCCACGCGCCCGGCAGCGGCATTCCCGGAACGGTGAGCTCAGGGGTTTTGATGGCTCCCCGGGTGACGATGATGTCAGGATCCAGCTTCCATGCAAGATCGCGCAGGCCGACCGCTTCTCCGTCAAGAAAAAGCGCATCGATTTTGCCGTAGTGGGTCAGCAACTCGCGTAGCTGGGTCTGGTCGTATTCCATCAGGCCCGGGTTATTGCGCGGCTGGACCCCGGGAACCGAGCGCTCGATGGTCTTGCCGTTCTGGTGAAGCCACCAGAAATCATCGGGTGAATAATAAACGCCCGCGGCGATACCCTGGGAACGGAAGGCGTCGAAGACTTCCTTCGTGATATCGCGATGAAAGGGCGTATTCATGATGCCGAAGGGGGTCGTCGCTGGTGTCGAACATGGCGAAGCCGGAATGGTGCTTGGTCGTGAACATGACGTAGCGAACGCCGGCCAGACGCGCCAACCGAGCCCAATCCAATGGATCGAAAGTCGTGCGGGTCAAAGGTTTTGGGCAGCTCTTGAAAGAAGCGGTCAGTGTATTCCGGAGATGCGCCCACCAGGGAGTGGCTGATGACCACGCCAAGCTGACTGTCCACGCTCCAGTGGATGAAGAGGCCAAAACCCTGATCGCGGAACCACTCCAGCCGGTCCGGCTTATTCAGCGAGCCTACTTCCGGATCGTCCACGGCAGCGGAGCAGGTCAAAGCGAGCAGATTAGCGGCCAGCAGCAGGGACGCCAGCAGACGCATGGTACGGATAAGAAATCGCGTTCCGGACATGGAAAGAAGATCCTCGTGAGAGGCAACCACAACCATATCAAATTGCTCTATCAATTCGAGATTGTCCGCCTATCAACCTTTTCCAGATGAATGTCTTTGACGTTTCGTGATAGGGAAACGCTAAAATCCTCAACGTCTCTTAGCTCGAATAGAGGCGAGGTGACGGGCTTTGGGGTCTTGATACGGAAGAACTCAGCGCCTTTGACGTTGTCCAGGTAAAAGACCGGCCGGGCATCCGGCTGGCTCCAGGAAAGCTCAACGTTGGTTAGCTCTATATTGTTTACGTTGCGTATAAAGAATCCGCCGGCAGGGATGTCACCGAACCTGGATGGTTCGGGATAACCCTGCTCCATCTGCGGAACCACCCGTGCCGCCATTTCAGGTGTTCCACCCCCGCGATGCTCCATGTACAGGCCGTCGATCTTGATGTCCTCGATGGGATGCGATGGGATGCCGGAGATGAGCCCCGCACCGCCGAACTGCGATACGGAGTTGTAACTGACAACGTTGCTGATGATGATCCGTTTCAAGGTGCCCACGGGAACGCCGGCCGGACCCCGCATGCGGCTACCAAGGCGCAGAAATAGCGGGGTATTGGTGCAGTCACGCATGGTCACGCCGCTGAAGGTAATATCCTCCAGCAATGCGCCATCCACGCTCTCGAGCGCGAAACCGCGACAGCCGTCAAAGACGCAATTCGAGATGGTGATGTTCTTGAACCCTCCGTTCGATTCCGTGCCGCACTTGATGCGGCCGGTGGGCGCGACTTTGAAGTCAGCAGGCCAGCGTTTGAAGGTGCCGTCCAGCATGGTCCCCAGCACATAGGCGCCGGTAACGTAGCAGTTGGTAATCGTCACATTCTCGGTAGAGCGTGCATAGCCAAGCGCAAATGAGCTCTTCGGGCAAATGCCGTCATCCCAGGGAGAGTTGACGCTGCAGTTCGAGACACGAACGTTGTGGCAGCAGTCGATATCGATTCCATCCCGGTCGGTATCGATCTTGAGATTGTCGATCGTCAGGTTGTCGACGCCGGTTGCCAGAATGCCGAAGTGGCCGCCCTTCAAAATAGAGAAATCCCGCAGGATGACGTTGTAGCAGTTCTTGAGCGCGATCGCCTTATTCCCCATGCCCGGAGTTTCTGCCCGTGGCTCCTCCGAGCCTCCGCGGCTCAGGCCTTTGCCCCAGATCAATCCCGGCCCAAGGATGGCGACATCGTGGATCCCCTCACCCCAAATGAGACTATTGTGCCAATGATTGTGGCCATAGTCCTGATAGTCTTCCCACGGCGTATTCGGCTCGGCGGGATCATAGGATCCGTTGCCGCCAGGCGCTACGCTTGCCGCCAGAATGGTTGCTCCCGGATCGAGGTAGAGCACAACATTGCTCTTGAGGTGGATGGAGTAGCAGGCGTAAGTGCCCGCGGGGAAGCGAACCGTTGCTCCACCCTGCGCGCTGGCGGCTTCGATCGCTTTGTTGATCGCCGGGGTATCAATCGAGGCGCCGTCGCCTTTTGCGCCGTAGGCTTTTACATCGAACACGGCAGTTGTGCCTGCCCCCGGCATGATTGTTGTTTGTGCCTGAGCTCCGAGGGTAGCTCCAGCGAGGCCCGTGCCTGCCAGCCTTAAGAGGTCTCTGCGAACAATGGTCATTTGTCTTCCTTCGTGCTGCGGTTGGGAAATGAATTGGCCAGGTAGGCGGCAATCTGGTTGAGCTCGCCGTCGCTGGCGACCGCTCCCCGGGCTGCCATTACGCGCACCAGGTCGTGCCATCCTTGCGGAGTGAGGCGCTCGTTTGCCGCCAACGCGGGGGAGTGGCAGCCGGAACAGACTCTTACCGTTAAATCACGTCCTGGACCTGGAGGCAAAAGGCTGTTTTGGAACAGGGGACTGGGCAGGGAAATGCTCGCGATAGTAGAGGGCCGGCTCTCTCCGTTAGCGTTCACGGCGCTCACTGCGTACTGGTAGGTTGTTCCCGTGCTCGCCGTAATGTCGGTAAAGGCGGTCGATGTAAGACCCCTGGCCATGGCCTCAACGGGCTCGGCAGTGTTGATCGATCTCTTCACAGTGTAGGTGGCGGCGCCTTTGGATGCTGCCCAGGTCAGCGAGACCTGGCCGTCCCCGCGGGAGAGGTTCACACTCGACGGCGGCAATGGGGCGGGGCCATCCGGGAGCAAGCCATAAACGCAGAGTTGACCGCTGCCCACATCGCTCGTTCCGAAGCTGGCAAGATAGACTTTGCCGTTTGCGATGGTGGGCGGAGCCGCTTTGGAATAGTTGCTGCAATCATCGCGCGCCGGATTTGCGAGAGAGTTCCATAGCTCGTGCATAATGTCGTCCGCGTCATAGGCGTGCAGAATGCCGGGTCGTGACTCATGCCATGAATCGCCGCTCGCATGGATGGCTGCCCAGAGAATTCCATCTTTATTGCCGTTTGCCGAAAGCGAGAGCATGGCGCCAGGATGACCCTGCGTCACCTCGGGCCGGATGGCGAAAGGCGCTGTGTTCAACCTCTCGCCATCGAAGCGATAGGCTCGCAGTTGATCGGTCTGCCCCCACATATAAATCAACCCACCATTCTTCTCGCTGTTCCAATAGACCAGGCTGGGCAGTTGCGAGCTGGTTGCCTGAAAGTGCTGTACTGCCTGATCGTCGCCCAGGTGGCCCATGTGGCGGCTATTTATAAGGTAGAGGACTCCTTGCTTGCCCGCATCCATGACCAGATCGGTTCCCGGAACCAGCATGGCGCCGGAACAATCGAGATCCCCATCAATCGAGTCAAGATGAGCATGATCCGTCGGGGTAAACCAATCCAGTATCTTTAGGCCGGGGTCGAGTTTGAGAAAGCTTTCGCTGAAGTCCGATCTGCCATTCCAGCTTCCATTACCCGTGACGAAATAGATGTTCCCATCCGCATCCACGGCAGGAGCCTGCCCAAACTGCCAAATGCTTGCCGCCTGCCCTTCCGGCGAAACATTGAAGACACCGGTCTGCTGCAGCGACTTCGCGTCATAGCTGATCAGGAAGCCATGATAAGGCTCTTTGTCACAGTGAGACCCATAGCCGATGTATACCTTTCCCCGCGACAGCAGCAGGCCGGGCCGTTGGTTCGCCATCAGCGAATCGAAGCCCGGTGCGGTGATGGTCGCCGGACTTTGCGCGCGATCTGCACCGGTGCCAAGGTCCAGGGCATGCAGGCGCTGCATAAATCCGCCACCTGTATTGGTTGCCGCGACTACGTAGAGCGTGCCGGCCTGGGCATCGATGACCGGTGTCCCGATAATGCCCATATTCCCATTCATGTCGATACAGCCGAATTTGCCGTCATAGACATTCGGGGGGATGCCAAAGTTGACATGCCAGAAGGGTTCGGAAGCGTGCGCATTGTTTGCATCGAACGCATATACGCTGTTGTTCACCGTAGTGACGTAGACCAAATCGTGGGTGCCGCCGCGTATTTTGACATTGGCGACATAGAGAGGCTGGCCGTATACCTGGTCGTCGACTACTCTGCGATAGAGCATCCCAAACTGCTTCGTGTTTACGTTGGATGGAGTGAGGATGACCTCGCCCAGGTTGGCCCCGGTGCGCTGGTCGTTGTTATGTTGCGTGAGCACATTTATCTGGGCGTAGATGTGCACAAGAGGGCCGGCCAATAGCAACAAACCCAGTATCCGTCCCGGGATCATGTTTGCGGAATCGGCCAATCTAGCCCACCGACACCACGCGTGTTTCACCGGATCTGACACTAAGGACATGGAAGCTTTCGGTGGTTCCTCCCGCACGAGTTGCACTCTCGGCAGGAACTCTTCTGCCGTCGACCAGGAGCGTGTTCGATTGTACGGGAAGGCTTGCCCGCCAGGCGATGTCTGGTCCTGATTCGTTGGAGAGAGTCGTCGTCCCCGAGTGCGTATGCTTCACGGAGATAACATTGCGGCCGACGGGCACGTGGCGCAGGGAAGCCCACTCGGTCTCGGTCGTGAGCTGAGGATAGGTTTCGATCTGCGTTGGACGGGAAGATGGATGGATGCCCATCAACCCGGCGCCCAGATTTCCTATCACCGAATAGGAGACCTCGGGATATTCGCGGCGTTTCAGAGCTGGGTTCATTAATGCCACCAGGACAGCATACCCTGACCGGGAGCGGCCATACTGGTAGAAGATGTCGGGGAGGTAGGTTCTGCCTTCGACTCCTCCGATGATTCCACCGAGCGTAGCGCTGTCCAGGCGCAGCCGCTTCTCCAACTCGTCGAGCGAGGCCTGAGTTTTAGGCCCGCTGTCGGTCAGTCCGAAGTAGAGAGGGAACTGTATATCCGTTCCCCCGGTGCTGGCTTTCAGATCCGGATGGAACTTGCCGTCTTCGCCAAGAGCGGCGAAATAGCAATCGCGGGATGCGTCCCACCATTTGCTGTTGTAGAGCGATTTCAGATCGCGCGCTTTGGCCGCAAACTCATTGGCTATCGCGTGCTCGTTCCTGGCGTCTTGGATAGCAGCAAAGGCTTCGTAGGCCGCATATTGGGCCGCGATCAGGTCTGCTCCTACCAGCACGTCGTCGGTGAGGTCCTCATCGTAGGTGCCGATGCCCATGTGGCCGTCGGTGGGCAGGTGCTCCAGCAGACCATCGTGGTTGTGATCCCATTGCTTCACATAATCGGTGACGGTGCGGCGGTAGTAATTCAGAAAGACATCGTCGAGATACGCGTTGTCCCCGGACCACAGCCACTGCCGGTAGCAGGCATCGACAACGTCGAAGTTCGCCGGCAGGTCGTACCAAAAATTCTGATCGCTTTTGTAGTCGACGGGCGCGGGCTTACCGTCTCCCGTGATCTCCCACCAGGTACACCACTTTTTCGAAGGTGAGATGTGCTGGGCAAATTGGCGCAGCATGTTGCGGGTTCTCGGCCCCAGTCCCAGAAGCTGGGCGCCTGTGCTCATGTGGGAGACGTCGCGCATGCAGAAGGCGTTTCTGCCGGGCAGTGCAGCTTCATACCAGGGGCCGATTGCGGGGCTATCACGCACGTAGGCGAGTGCCTGGGCTTTGGCCCAGCGAAAACCCTCCACCAGCGCTGTATCGGAGGAGGCAAACTCCAGCGTTCCTTCCGGCAGCTTCTGCGGAGAGCCGTCGACAAAGTTCAGGCGAGCGAGCTGGCCGAACACGCCTTTCGACAAGGCTGCTGCGGTCATCAGCGACCTGAGGAAACTTCGCCTGGTGTATGTGTTTCCAGTCATCGCTTCAGCCTGCACGGAACCTGCGTGTAAGGGTGGCACAAACGTCATGAAGTCATTGTGGGCTCTAGAGGGTGTGTGAGAACTCGCCGGTCGAAGGATTCATCGTGCCACCTATCAAGGGGTGCCCCACATCTCGCTCGTTTTTCGCGAGATGTGGGATGCCACGGACCTCGATCGGCAGCCTCTGGAGAGCCGAAGGATGAAGATCGGCAGCCGCTGTATCCCACATCTCGCGAAAAACGAGCGAGATATGGGGCACCCAAGGTTGGTGGCCGGGACAGAATTGGAAACGGCAAGCTCTCATACACCCTCTTTAGCCCCTGATCACGAGTCCGACAGTCAGAACGTGAAGGTCAGCCCAAGCTGCCCGTAGCGTGGCTGGAAGTCGCTGCTGATGACTCCGAAGGTCGAGTCGTTTACGCCGGTATCCGGCTGCCCCAGGTTCACGTGATTGAACGCGTTGAAAAAGCTGGCCTGGAAGCGAAGTTGTTTGCCCTCACCGAAGAAAATTCCTTTGCTCGCGGTAATGTCCCAATCCTGATAACGTGGTCCGTAAACTTCTCCGACGCCGCCGTTTCCAAGGACGAAGCCCTGCGGTTGCGCGAAGCAGCTCGTATCGAACCATTGGCTGATGGTGCGAGGATTGTTTTGGCCGGTGCACACGTAATTCGCGCGCTGCCCGCCATTCTGGGGTAGTAGGCCGCCGGAGCTGGCAGTGACGAGCAGCGGCGCTCCAGAGCGGAAATTGGTGATCCCGCTGATCGACCATCCACCGACAATCGCGTTCTCCGCCCAAGATCCCGAGCTGAGCCACCGCTTGTTGAGTCCGAAGGGCAACTCGTAGATGTAAGTGAGAGTAACGACTTGCGGGTAGTTGTTGCGCTGCCAGTTTGCCGTGTCCAACTCTTCCCGCGTGACGTAGGAATCGATGGGGTTGTTGATGTTATCCATCATCTTTGACCAGGTGTACGCGGCGGTGAAGGTCAACCCCTTGCTCGTGCGCTTCTGCAACAGGAACTGGGCGGCATTGTAGTGCGACTTTCCGCCGCTGTTGCGGAAATCCATGGTCGAGATGCCGGGGGCGATGCCGTAAAACGGCAAGCAGGCCGGATATGCCGGGGGCGTGGTGGCCAGGTTATAGCCCGGGGGGTTGCACTGGTTGAGCTGGTAATCATGATAGAGATGGCTGCCGGCAGTGCCTACATAGGCCATGTGAAGCGACATATTCGGAGTCAACTGTTGCTCCAGACTGACGTTCCAGGCCTGAGCCATATCCTGCCGGAAGTTCTTCGCCACCTGATACACGCCGAAGCCTGGAGGTGAGGCAATAAATCCGCCTGCCGAGACCGATGGCAAAATCAGCGGCTGGTAAACAACGCCCGGAGTTACACCTGGTGTGCCGGGAGTATTACCAGGCAAACCGTTCGCCAGGATAAACGAGCCGCAGCCCGAATACAGGTAGGTCTGAGAGCCGGTATAAGGGGTTAAACAGTTCGATTGGATCGCGCTATTGTTCTCCTGTTCTAGAAATGGGAAATTTCGTTCCAGAGTCCCGCCCATCGCGCCAAAGTTGTCATTGAAGTAGCTGATGCCATACGCGGCGCGAACTGCGGTCCTGCCATTGTTCGGTGTATAAGCGAAGCCTACGCGTGGTCCCACGTTCCCGTGGTAGGTATCCAAATTCGGCCCGCGATTACTGGAGGACGCAATCTGAATCAAGCCGGCGTTTGATCCGGTGGTGACGAAGTTGCTTTGAAAATTGTTGGTGTCGACAGGCGAGGTGTAAATGTCATAGCGGAGGCCGAGGTTCAGAGTGAGTTTGGTGTTCAGGCGATAGTCGTCCTGGGCAAAGAACCCTATGAAGTTGGTTCGGGTGTTGGGAGTGGTGAAAAAGATATCACGGTGGTCGCCACTGAGAGCGCCGACCAGCCAGTCGCCCAACGATGCAGCGGTGCTGCCGGTTCCGGTGTAGTCACCGCTCGAATAGAATTGACCGCGCGGATCGTTTTGCGCGTTCTCGACACGCGCCTGAAGATGGTTATAGCTGATGCCGAACTTCAGGTTGTGGGGCCCTCGGATCATGTTGAACTGGTCGTTAAGCTGGTAAATATTGGACAGTCTGCCCAACGTGTTGGGTACCCAGCCGGGGTCCCCAACAGAGTTGAATCCGAAATTGAGCTGGGCGATACCGCTGGTGACCGGCAGGTCGGCAAGGTTGCCGTTCGGGACACCGAGATTATTGTTTGCCGAGATCCCGTTTTGCGCGTCGTAGTCTTTGGTAGCGTAGCGGCTAAACCCGAGGCGCAACTGGTTGATCGTCTTGCTCGTAAGGAAGTAGTCCCAGCCCAGCACATCGTTGCTGGTCACGCTGTTTCCGTTGGCGTTTCCATTATTCATGTAGGGAGTGCCGGGCGAAGGCTGATTGTAGTTCCGGTGAAAATAGGAGGCGCGGGCAAAGAAGTGGTGCTTTTCGGAGAAAGCGTAATCGCTCCTGATGTCAAACTGATTCACCGTCTCCTCAGTCAACTGCGTGTACGCGTAATTGTTCGTGGCCCCCGGGAGGTTCGGCATCACCTCAATCGAGGGACTCATGAAGTTCGCCGCGATCGGCACAATGTCCGCCACCGGCACGGTGTCGTAGGTGCCGCCAACCGTAACCGCCGCGCTTGCGGTGCAAGGGACTGCGCCGGCGAGTCCGTTGGCCGCCGCGCTTATCTGGCAGGCCGCGGCGTTGGTAATCGGGCCCGCTCCATTGATGTCGAAGGCCGACAGGTCTCCCGCCCGGGCCGCAGCCGTCGGCACGCTCCAGATTCCGGAGGAGCTTTCATGCTCGAGGAGTCCCTGATAATCCCCTGAGAAAAAGAGCTTGTCTTTGATGATCGGGCCGTCGAGTTCGCCGCCGAATTGGTTCATGTGAACTGGGGGGTTGACTCGGCTGAAGCGGTCGGCCGCATTGAAATCAGTATTGCGGTTATATTCGAAGGCCTGGCCGTGGAATTTGTTGGTGCCGGTCTTGGTCGACATGTTGACCACCATGCCACCGAACGTCCCGTATTCGGCGGTAGGATTGCTCGTCTCCATCTTCATTTCGGCGAGCTCGGCGAAGGGAATCGCGATTGCGATGTAAGCATTCTCCAATTCCATGTCGCTTACTCCATCGACTAGATAGAGATTCGCTTGGAATGGGAAGCCGTTGACCGAGGTCATATCTCCATTGCCCGCTCCTCCGGACGACATCGACCCCGAGGCGGCTGGATTCTCGATCTGGTCGCCCCATGCCGCCGGAGTGGTTCCGGGAGCGATCTGCATCAGCGTCTCAAAAAGTCGTCCATTGACAGGGAGAGCGTTGATCTGGGTCGCGTCGATGGTCTGCCCCAAGTCGGAGGTTGTGGTCTCAACCAGTGGGGTTTCGCCCGATACCGTTACCTGCTCGTTGACTTGGCCGGGTGAAAGGGCGATATCGACGCGAGTCGATTGCTCGACGAGCACGACGTTGCCCCGCGAAACCGTCGTTTTGAATCCGGGCATCGCCACTGAGAGGCTATATTGCCCCGGGGTGAGCGTGGAAAAGGTGTAGAAGCCCTGGGCGGTGGTGGTCATTTTGTCGCTAACCCCGGTGCCCTCATTTGTGATGGTCACGCTAGCGTTGGGAACGACAGCTCCGGATGAATCCAGAACCGTTCCCAAGAGCGTGCCCGTGACCGCTTGTCCCAGGAGATTGACTTGCATGACCAGCGCCAGGATCAGGAATCCTGCGCACGCTATTAATCTCGCTCGCATAACAGCCTCCATCCATGCCAGTTTTCGGTGGCGGATCGATTGGTCCATCATCTGGTTCGTCGGGCGGACCTTATTTCACCGCGGTACAAACGGTAGGAGGGTATGCAAGGGTCGTCCAGTTAAACGAGGCTACCCAGAGGCTACGCAGCGCAGAAACAATCACGTTACAGGTCTGGGGAGCAAATGTTACGTCGGCTGTTACAGGGGTCACCGCCCAATGGCTGGTGCAGTCGGGGAGCGCTAGCGAGATGGCGAAGGTTGCATCACAGCTGGATCCGCGGCTTTGAGAGCATGAACCGCCAGCAGCTGGGTGTCCAGCACTTGGTAGCCCTTTTCCAGATTGACCCGCAAGAGGGCCTGAAAGGAAGGTATCTTGTCTGCCGGATTTGCCTGTTTTATCCCCGAAAGGCCTTTCGTCAGTTCCTCTACACCCGATTTCGACGTTGCCAGCAGGACCGCGCCCTCCATGCCCTTGGTGTCCAGACCCCCAAGGTTTACGATGTGGCGCCCGGGAACAATGCCCGGCTGAAAGGAGACCAGAGCGTAGTCGGCCTTCAGCGTCCCGGTTGCGGGATCGCGCACAGTCCGGTACTCCGTTCTTTCGTTGGCCTGGGGTTGGGTGTTCACAATCCTGCCTCCCCAGAGATCGTGCAGCGAATCCGCAGCCACGTAAAGAAAATCGCCCCTGGTTGGGAGCTGGGCCACAGCCACGTTTTGAAAGGAAGAGCCGAGCAAAATGACGTTGTGTTGCTTGAGGTCGTTGGCGGTGATGTCGTAGCTGGACTCCACCGTCGGCTTCGCACCCATTTGCGTGAACAAACTGGTGAGCATGGCCACAGCCACCACGTCGCCCGTTCCGGTGTATCCATTATCGAAATAAAGCGGGCCCGCCTTGGCCACAAGCGCAGGGTTGGAGGCGAACTGGCGGGCAAGATGCGGATCGACCCGCGCGCCACGGTCGTCACTGGCTCCGTGACGGTAGCGGAAGAGGTCGGTCGATCCGTCGATAAGGAAGATCGCATCGGCATAGGCAATCACCGGGGCTGGATCCTCTTTGATGAACGTCGCCCAGAAGGCCTTGACCGGGTCAGTAGGTTGGTTGAGGTCCTGCCCGGGGCGAAGCGTGAGCGCATCCTGCTGGCTGCGATGGCGGTAGTGATCCGTCCAGAAGCCACCCATAAATGACGCTAAGAGAAGCAAAATCAAGCTGATAATTAGTTGATGTGAAAGTCCAACGTGAGTGTCTTGCGGGCTGGCGACCCCGGCGTCCGGCGAAACAATTCTTGGTTCCGCTTTTGGTACCGGGCGCAGATTCGCTGGCAAAGGCTCTACAACCTGAAACTTGGGGAGATAGTGCCCTTTGGGAATCTCGACCAGGATCGATTCCTGAGAACCTTCAAGCTCGTAGTACTCCTTCAGCTTCTGCCGGAGCCGGAAGACCTGAACCCTGACGATGGGGTCTGTCTTTGGATCGAAATCGGGCTTGCGGCCGAGAGCCTCGACGCCAATTGTGTACTCCTTGATTTCATCGGTGTGCGCTTCCAGAGATCTGGTGGCCAGAAAGCGGAACAGTTGCTGAAGGGTGGGCGCGCTTTGAAAGGTCTTGGAGGCTACGATCCTTTGCACCTGATCCTGGGTGAGCGCGAGGGAAACAAAACCCGGATCTGACAGCCTTGAACCGCCTGCAATGCTGCTCATTGTCCATGCACTCGAACGCGCCAACGATTCTAGCAGCGCGCTCGTTCAACTGGCCACTGCCGAGGCAAGCGAAAGGGCTCGGCGCTAAATGGCAGCCGCCGGGAAGTCATGATTCGGGGTTCGAATGGCGGGATGGATTTGGGGCCTTCAGGTATTCAGTTTTCGGTTCCTATGTTCTTTAATTTTGGCAACCATGCCACGGATGAACCTCTCCTGCATACTTCCGAAAGGTTGATCCGTAGTCAGGTATGTCCAGGTTGCACCGCGTTCCATCGGGCTGAGGCCAGACGCCCGGGTCTCCGCCAGGCGTTTGAGGATTTCGTCGTCAATGGTCCGTTCGAACTCTTCAAACATCTGGTGAACTGTCTTCAGGTAGTAGTGAAGCGGGTCTTTGCCGCCCAACGATACCCACTGGGAGCCATCGCGCAATTCCGCCACCGCATCGAGATGTTCAGCCCAGAACTCATCGATGGTGGCCAGGGATATCAGTCTCTCCAGTTCGGAGGAACAGGCCCTTTCCCCGTTGAGGATCGACTGCCGCCTTTGCTGGACGGCTTGCCTCTGCCCCTCAATCACATGTTCATATTTGGCGAGGAACTTGCGAGTCTCGAGGTGTTGGCCTTCGATGAGCCGCTGAATGCTCTCGGGAGTGTGGTGGAACTCGGCATCGTTGATGCCATACTTTACAAGCAGGTCATCTTCGAGCGAGACGAAGAATTGAGAACTGCCCGGGTCGCCCTGGCGTCCAGCGCGCCCTCGCAGCTGATTATCGATACGGCGACTCTCGTGCCGGTTGGTTCCGAGTATGAACAATCCTCCCAAACGATCCACAGCTGCACCTAATCGAATATCGGTGCCGCGTCCGGCCATATTGGTGGAGATGGTCACGGCGCCCACTTCGCCTGCTCTGGCAATAATTCCGGCTTCCTCTGCTTCGTTGCGTGCGTTCAGAACGTGGTGAGGAATATCCGCAAGTTGGGTGCTGAGACGCTCCGACTCCTGCACGCTGCTGGTTCCTACGAGCACCGGCTGACCAGTTTCGTGGATGCGCCGCACCTCGGCTGCAACCGCTTGCTCTTTCTCTTGCCTGGTGGCAAATATCCTGTCCGGCAGGTCGACGCGGATATTGGGCCGGTTAAGCGGAATTATCTCTACTTCGAGCGAGTAGATGGAATGAAACTCGTCTGCCTGCGTCGCTGCCGTCCCGGTCATGCCACAGACCTCGGGGTAAAGCGAAATCAGATTCTGCAGGGTGATGGAGGCAAGAACTTTGCCCTGCGCCTTGGGCGCCACTCCTTCCTTTGCTTCAAGTGCGGCGTGCAGGCCGGCAGGCCACCGCCGCTCCTTTACAACGCGTCCCTTGAACTCATCGATGGATTCGATGGACTGGTGTTGCACCACGTAGTCGATGTCCCGGCGGAGAAGGGCGCGAGCATGAATTGAATCCTGAACGGCAATCAAGAGCCGCAGGTTCTCCTCGGCAAATAGATTGGAGCAGGTGAAGGCGTCTTCCACGGCCTGAATCCCGGTTTCGGTGAGGGCAATGTTGCGTGCGTACTCATCGTAGGTAAAATGCAAGCGATGTTTGAAGTGGCGAGTCGATTGGTCGACACGATCAGCTAACGTAGCTTCCACCGGCTGTCCGGCGGCGAGCACCAGGGGAATGCGCGCTTCATCGATCAGGATGGAGTCGGCCTCGTCGATGATCGCTGCTGCGAAGGGACGATGCACCTGGTCTTTGGGGTAGAGAGCGGTCTGGTCACGAAGAAAATCGAAACCGATCTCATTGGCCGTGGCGTAGGTAAGATCGCAGCCATAGGCTTGCTTCCTCTGCCCACAGTCCATGTTCTGCTGGATGCAACCGACGGAAAGACCAAAGAACGCGTAAATGGGTTTCATCCATTGGGCGTCGCGACGCGCGAGGTAGTCATTCACAGTCATGACATGAACGCCGTTGCCTGACCGTGCGAGCCAGACGGCAGCTGGAACGGCGGCGAGCGTCTTGCCTTCCCCCGTCTGCATTTCAGCAATCTTTCCATCGGCGAGGGCGAGGGCACAACGGAGCTGGACATCGAACATTTTGCAGCCAAGAAGACGCTCGGCTAGAACTGCCGTCACTGCAAAGGTCTCAGGCAATGCATGAGCGTCTCTCGCTGTGGCTTTCAAGTCCTCGTCGGATACCCCATCGAGTTGACGGCGGCGAGAATTGATCCAGTCAATGGACTTCTGACGGTTAGGCAAATAGCGCACGTGGCCCTCCTGTGTCCAGGAAGTACTGAGTTATCTTTTTGAATTCCGTGGCTTAGAACTGGACGAGAGAGGAACCGGTGGGAGGGCGCTGGTAGACGGCAGGCCAGATGAATCTATGTCTCTGAGGGGCATCGAAGTGTGATGGGATGGGATTTGACGTTTCGTCCCAGATGATAGGCGGATTCGGATTGGAGAATTGCTGCTCACCATGCTGCTCTGATAGGCATAAAAGCAGTTGAATCTCAGCGCCGCGCTCCGTTGGCACGTTCGGGACAGCGTATCCGGCCCCGAGAGCGAGCACTACGGCCAGAATCCAAATTGCGTTAAGCCGTTTCATCCGCAGACAGTATTACACAAGCCGCTCGCCGCGGGCTTTGAGAGTCTGCGTGAGAACTCGGATTATCCAGCCCCGAAAGGGGTGACCTGAACACAACCCAGAACTGCGTCCCATAAGCGTTAGCCTACTTGGGATGTTTTTCGTTAAACCTCCCACAAAATCGTCATCCTGAGCGGAGCGCCTCACAGATTTATCGCATGACACAGAGCTTGATGGCGCGGAGTCGAAGAGCCTGACCTGAGCGTAGCCGAAGCAGACCTGTCCAAATTGGGGTTTGGAACCAAGGGACAAATCGGGATTAACTCCTGACTCCGGCGCGCAAATCGCATTAACCGCAGGGACCTGCCGTTAATGCTTCGTTTTCAGTGGGTCCAAAATAGGGAACCTCATTTGATGTTGGCCAAGCTCTCCTAATGTAATCAGCTGACTAACTGCTCCAACAGCCTGCCTTTCTCGCTAATTTGGACAGCTCTGAAGCCGAAGGAACCCCGAGGGTGCTTATCTTGCACATGCTGCTCGGAGCTTTTCAACCACCGAAGCCCGAGAACAGGATTTTGCAGCGGTACGCACTGGATGGTCACTTCCAGATGCCTGCGAACGCCTCTGGACGTATGTATTTCTATCTCGGCGGCGTTGGGCAAACCAGCACCAATTACTTCGACTTTATCGAATACACCATTGGACCCACGTCCTTCAACGGCGACACCACCCGGGTTGACGCATTTGGTATCAAGCTTGCATTTCAGCTGGCGTGCGGCGACGGAACGGATATTGCGGTCGGAGAAAATGCCGCGACATTTGCGGAGAACCGGGCCACAACCTTCCAGCGCTACATCACTGCGGTCCCAACGGACTTCCAAACGCTTGCTGAGGTGGACGCTCCGTACGAGATTCTTTCGCCGGGAGCGGGTGGGTTTGACACAGGTGGTCCATACGACGATTACTACAATGCGTACATCGCCGAGGTCTGGGCATCCAATGGTCTCGTCATTCCGATTGCAGGAGACAATGGAGACGGCTTGGGCGCTTATCCCGATCTGTCTGCTGCAATCTATCGCCATGTCGCAGCCCCCGGAACCTTTAACCCGAATGGCTCGTTGGTATCTCAATCGTTGTGGGGAAATCCCAGCAACTTCTATCAGACAGCCCCAGCGAGTTACTACGGGCAGTTCTTCCATGCCAACGCCATCAATGGCCAACAATATACATTCCCCTACGACGACGCGGGCGGGTACTCGAGCGACGTGAGCTGCGCAAACCCTAACACGCTACTGGTAGCCGTCGGTTGGTAGCGAGCGGGGCGGCCTCATTAATTATCGTAATTACTCAAGAGTGGTTGTCTGGACGCCGGCTACCCGCTGCCGGGCAAGATTCGGCAGGCACGGTTCGTGCTTCCGAACGACACTGATTGGAAAGGATTGAAACTTAGAGGTGAGATTGAGGTGAAGGGAATGTGCCATCCCGTGCCGTGGGCTTGTCACGAGAAGCTGAACGATGACGGCTCGCTTACCCTGCGTGCCAACCTCCCTCAGCAGGTCTAGGCTGCTCGCTAGGAGGCGGTATGGATCTTGACGCCCTGCACCACGCGGTTGATCACTCCTTCAGGGCTCGGATTGTCGGGATTCAGTCCCAGGCGCAGGCTTAGGTGGTATCCGAGCAATTGCGGAATCAGGATCTCGAACGGTGTGCGCAAATCGTCGGGCGCATCCGGCAGCACGGCGGGGATTACGTCGTCAAAGCCACTGGCTTGCTCTCCTGGGCCGGCGATGCCCACCAGGTAGCCAAGCCTTTTGGATCGCAGCTCCTGGATGAGGTCGATCTCGTAGCGCCGGCGCGTCGCATCGCTCGAGAGTAGACAGAGGACGAGCGTATCCGGTCTTACGAAAGACATGGGACCGTGGCGAAGACCGAGATAGGTTTCCGTGACCACCGGAAAGGTGCCGCCTGTCATTTCCAATATTTTGAGCCCGGCCTCCCGGCCCCAGCCCAGCAGCGGCGAGGAGCACAGCACAACGATACGGTCACGCACGCCGGCGGCAACTCGTTGACACTCCTTATCCAAAACAGGCAGCAACGCCCGCGCGCGCTCACTCGCTGGATCGACGTGCCGGCGTGCGGTATGGGGCTGAGCCAACAGCATACCGGCGAGCACAAGATTTGAAAATGCCCCGGTCATCACCAGGCTGCGATCGTTGGTTCGCGGATCGAGGACGATGAGACTATCCAGTCCGGATTGCGCCAACAGACTCTCGTTGTTGCAGGTGATGGCCAGCTGGATAATCTTCGGAGCTAACGTGCGCACCCGCTCGACGACTGCGGCACTCTCCGGGCTATCGCCGGAGCGGGCTAAGGAGATGACGGCGTCCACATCCAACAGGTAGCGTTCCGCATCGATGAGTAGATCCGTAGTGGGAACAGTCATGGCGCGTGGCCAAGCCGACGCTACCGCCGAAGCCGCATACGCCGAACTGCCGGCGCCGGTCAGCAGAACGCGCATCTGCAGAAGCCGGGAAGGGAAGTTGCTTTGCTCAGAAGCAGTGCGAACGCGCCCCGCCGTGGTGGGCCACAGAAGAGGTTGCTGAAGAATCTCCGGCAAGGTATAGATGGGTTCGTGGGGGCGATCAACTCCCGCTGACCTATGAAGCGAGTCTGACATTCCTAAAGGCTCCCGTTCCTCTTGAGGGTTGCCGTCCGCAAGCAAGTCGCTGCGAAAGTATATCGTAAGCCTCCGCAAGCACCCCAAAGGCGGCGAGGTAGCGAAGCCGCGCATGCAACACGACATACAGATCACGTTGCATGCGCCTGCGGGTACGCAACTCCACATCCTTCAATGCGTCCGGCTTCGATGTTGGCATCGAGCGGATCGCCGGCGAGAATACCTAGCCTAAGACAATCTCACCTCTTCCTCCACCTGCGGTAAGTTGACCGTTGGAAGGCTATTGCTTACGCAGTAGGGGACGTAGGCCTGAACTGTGAAGGGGCTTCGCCCCATAAGCGCTAACTTGTCTGGGATGTTTTTCGTCAAACCTCCCACAAAATCGTCATCCTGAGCGGAGCGCCTGACAAATTTATCGCGTGACACAGCGCTTGGTGGCGCGGAGTCGAAGGACCCCGGCAGTCCTTTATTTGCCCATGCCGCTCGGAGCTTTTCAATCACCGACGCCCGAGTCAACCTGCTCACCTTTATGTTGAATGACGCGCCGATACAGGTTGCTGGTGACGCCAATGTAAAGCGTGCCTGTATGGTTGCCGAGGATGTTGATATTACCGCCGGACATAGCAAGATGCGGCAGTTCTTGATCTCGGCCTCAGGGAGAGACCGCGGCGGGTCCGCCAGGGAGCGGGCTTCGTTGGTTGAAAGCTCCGAGCGGCATAGGCAAAATAAGCACCCTCGGGGTCCTTCGACTCCGCGCCATCAAGCGCTGTGTCACGCGACAAATCTGTCAGGCGCTCCGGTCGGGATGACGCTTTTGTGGTGAGCTGGAGATGCAAAAAACCAGCTTCCTCCTCGGGGCTGGATAATCCGAGTTCTCACGCAGACTCTAAGGCGATTTACGTTTATCGATCAATGCAACCGGCCGCTCGCGGCAAGATAGAAAACAGAATTGCCAGGACGCAGACAATCTGTCCAAGGCCAGTCAGGTAAGCAAGGCCGGCTCGTAAAGGCATCCACGAGGGAACGAGACTCATGGTGGCTTCTTTTCTCTTCCTTGCGTTTGGGCTACATCGTTCTGCCCCCGCCGCTGGTGGATGTTTTCCTCAGCCATCGGCGACAAACGGATTTTCATTCATTGAGCCTGCACCAGACGGTGCTTTGCCTTATTGTCGAGGGACATTTCGGTCGGCGATTTGATACTGCATCGCCAATTGCCGCATCGACCTTCCATGGGGTGTATCGGTTGCTACTCTGTTCGCAGCGCAACCATGGGGTCGATACGCATAGCTCGACCCGCTGGGAAAAGACACGCGGACAGCGCGAAAGAGAGCAGCAGAGCCAACACCGAGAAAAACGTAAACGGATCGGTGGGCGTCACGCCGAAGAGCAGACTGCTCATCATACGTGTCAGCCCAAGCGCACCGACGAGTCCAACGATGATGCCCACAAAAGCCAATCTCATTCCCTGTTGGAAGACTAGGGCGAGGATGCTTGCGCGGCGCGCGCCGAGCGCCATGCGGATGGCAATGTCGGCGGTGCCTTGCGTGACCAGAAATGACATCACACCGAAAATGCCAATGGCGGCGAGAATCATGGCAAAGCCGGCGAAACCGCCCAGCATGGTCATGGCAAAGCGCTGGCGCGCCATAGAATCCTGGACGCGTTGCTCCATCGTTGCGACGTCGTACACCGGTACATCCGGATTGATGGCGTTCACTAGATGAATTATCGCAGCGGTAGTGGAAGCGGGATCAGATGCGGTGCGCGCGACGACATACATGGTTCCGTTCCTTGTCTGTGCGTGCGGGTAATAGACAACCATTCGCGTATCGGTGTCGAGGCCATACTCCTTCACAACGCCAACCACGCCGATAATCGTTGTCCACGGAGAATCGTCGCTTCGACGGATACGCTTGCCGATTGCATCGCCATGCGGCCAAAAGCGATCAGCCATCTTTTGATCGATGATCGCGACTGGCGGCATCTTGTCTGTGTCGGTTTCAGCAAACGTACGCCCGCGAATCAGTGGAATCTGCATCGCGCTGAAATAGGGCGGTGTAGCCGATCGCCGATCGACCTGTAATTCGGGCTCATTCGGAGGCGGAATATAGCCTTCGATGTGCATCTTTCCCCAATTAATCGCTGATGTAAGCGGAAGTGCAGAGATTGCACCAGTAGCCGTCACCCCAGGGAGATGGTTAATGCGTTCAGCCAACTCCTGATAGAACTGAACGCGCGTAGTGGGATCTTTGAATTGAGGTCCGTAAGCTCCAACGTTCATTGAGACTACATGTTGCGGGTTGAATCCAGGCGGCACATTTGCAAGACGCATGAAACTGCGCACGAGCAAGCCCGCCCCGACCAGAAGCGGCAACGAGATGGCAAGTTCAGCAATGACCAGTGCTCCCCGCACTTTGTCATGCCGGATACTCAATCCGCCGCTCAACGACCCCTTGCCTCCGGCCTTCAGATTTGCCGTCAGATCGACGCGCGCCGCACGCAGAGCCGGCGCAAGACCAAAGACGACTCCCGTGAGAATCGAGATCGCAAGCGTGAAGCCGAGCACCCGGAAATCCATGCTGAGTTCTTCGAGCCGCGGAATGTTGCCCGGATGCATCTTGCGTGCGATGAAGATGCTCAGTGCAGAAATGGTCAGTCCAGCCACCCCGCCCATCAGGCTCAGCGAAATGCTCTCAGTCAAAAGCTGGCGCACCACCCGCACGCGTCCCGCTCCGAGCGCCGCGCGGATGGCGATCTCGCGCTGCCGCACAGCGGCCCGCGACAGCAGCAGATTTGCCACATTGGTGCATGCGATCAGCAGCACCAGTGCGACTGCGCCAAAAAGGATCAACACCGCGGTGCGTACGTTGCCGACAACCTGCTCCATGAGAGGAACCACACTGATCGTAAAAGAGCGATCGCGATGTTTCTCCCGGCGAAGCCGTGCGGCAATCACGTCGATATCGGACTGCGCCTGTTTCATCGTGACGCCGGGCTTAAGCCGCGCCAAGATGTTGTAGTTCTCCGAGCCGTAGTTGTTGGGATCCTTGGCGTCATCAGCCGGCGGCATAAAGATATCAGGTTTGTCGATACCAGCGACGGTAGGAATGACTTCGTGATTCAGACGAAAACCTGGCGAGAGAACACCGACAACCGTATGCGGGTGACCGTCGAGTGTGATTGCGCGCCCCACAATATTGGGGTCGCTTGCGAACTCACGCTGCCAGAAGCCATACGTAAGCACCACGGTTTCCGGTTTTCCCGGCTGGTCCTCCTCCGACAAAAAGATGCGGCCCAGCATTGGCTTCGCGCCCAGCATCGGCAACAAGCTCGACGTTGCGTGGATGCCATCCACCTTCATCGCCTTCGTGCGCTGAGTGAGCGTAAAGTTGTCTCCGATAGCGAGAGCTGTGTCCTGGAAGACGTGGTTCTGCGTAACGATGTCGTGATACTGTCCCGGCGAAGGCCAGTCTTGCGGAATACCAATGCCCGGTGAGCGGAGCCAGAGGATGGCGAGCCGATCAGGGGCAGGATAGGGCAAGGGCTTGAGTAGCAGCGTGCTGGTGATGCTGAAGATTGCCGTGTTCGCGCCGATGCCGATCGCCAGCGAAAGCACGATCAGCGCCGTGAGGGCCGGCGTCTTCGCGAACGATCGCATCGTATAGCGATGGTCCTGAAACAGATCCTCGACGAATTTCGTGCCGCGCGAATCGCGAGACTGCTGCTTGACTTGCTCACTTCCGCCCAACGCCAGATGCGCTCGGCGTACCGCCTCATTTGGAGTGAAGCCTGCGCGGCGATACTTCTCCGTTTCGCGCTCGAGATGATCGCGTAGTTCGTCGTCCACTTCGGCATCCATCTCCCGACGGTGGATGAGGGCACGCAGGCGGTACAGCAGGTCATTCAGCATAGGATTCTCCTTATGCCATGTCCAGAACATGGCCTACCGCGGAGGTCAGCTTGCGCCAGGCGGCTGTTTCCACCTCCAGTTGTTTCTGACCCCGGAGAGTCAGCGGGTGTTGTAGCCGCTCTGAGATTGCCCAGCCGTGCATCGACTCCAACGCCAGCGCTTTCAGAATGAGCAAGTCCAACGTTCCCAGAGGAAGTTCGATCTGTTCTTCAGCCATGCAATGATTTACCCCTATTGCTTCGACACGAAGAGAGTACACTTTTGTGATGTCGAGGTGCAAGGGGAGAGATTGCTGAACTACTTCTGTGCCATCGTCATGCGCACGCTCTGAAGTCGCGCGCCAAATACAGACGGAAACGTATACCAGTGAACCGCACCCTGCGGCACGGTCCTTGTTTTCGGGTTACGTTTCGTTTTTCCCGGATTTTAATTCCGCCCCTGCAAAAAAGCCCGTCGCCGGATCTCTCTCCACCCTTCGGAAAAGAGCAATAGAAGATGGCGCCCTTCAGGCAAGGGGCCACTCAAAACGCGATCCGCGCACTGATCTGCATGTTGCGGCCGCCGACCGTAGTGGCGCCGATGGTTCCGGCGCCCTGCGGCCTACCTGGAGTTGAGAGATTTACAGGATCGTTGAAGTTGCCGTCCGGTGCATCGAAATCCGGATGGTTAAATACGTTGGAGGCGTCGGCACGGATCTGTAGACCGACGCGCTCGGAGAAGTTAAAAGTCTTACCCATCGAAAGATTTGTCGTATCGATCCCGGACGCACGGAGCGAGTTGCGTCGCGAGTCGCCGAACGTTCCATTCGCCGCCGTGACATAAGCGGTTGGATCGTACCATTCATCGATACTCTGCTTAATGTTTTTCTGCGCAGGGCGCAGGACGTTGGGATACCATGCGCCGGCCTGAGAATAGGAGTTATTAGGACCGTTGTAAGTCACGGTAAATGGATTACCTGTCTGATTGATGACGATGGCCGAGACCTGCCAGCCGCCGATGCCCTCATCCAGAAGACGGTTCTTATTCAGCCATGTTCTCCCTTTGCCAAATGGCAACTGGTACACAACGCTGCTCTTCAGCGAATCCCGAATGTCGAAGTTAGAGGGAGCGTAGTTGCTGCCCGGAGCATGAGCGTTCTGGAAGTTGATCGTACCCCCTTGTCCATTGAAGGGAGAGACATCCATGTCATTGAGAAATTTTGAATAAGTAAAGGCGCTGCTGAAGGCGATGCCATTGCCCAGCCGCTTATGCACCTGCGCCTGCAGTGAGTTGTAGTTGGAAACGCCGTTGAACGTGCTTCCACCAATGGACTCGAACTGTGGATAGGGACGT
This sequence comes from uncultured Acidobacteriaceae bacterium, assembly GCA_963834205.1. Lineage (GTDB taxonomy): Bacteria > Acidobacteriota > Terriglobia > Terriglobales > Acidobacteriaceae > PALSA-350. Next base: position 30,770 of record CAWIBI010000059.1, read on the forward strand.
CCACTCGGGTCGTCGTCGGGCGAAAGATTCTGTACCGGAACCTGGTTGATGTCGGCCTTGAACTGCATATTGGCGCCATGCTTGCCGACATACGCTATTTCCGACGTGATGCCGTGACTGAACTCATGCTGCACGCTGAGCGACCAGGAGTAGAGGTAAGTGAGAGGGGTGTGATAGGGGTCATAATTTGGTGTGTTCTGGCCGTTGTACGCAGTCGCCGAGGTGGAGGCATTCACATAGGGCAGCGTAGTCGCAGTCCCGTAGAAGACGCCCGGGCCAGAGAGCGTGGTAAGCGGAGTGACGCCGTTGGTTTGATCCTGTGCGCTACCCGACTGCCCATATCCGACGCCCTTCGCATTGCCATACTGATCGACGCTCCAGGGGGTGGTGTACATTCCCCATCCCGCGCGAATCACCGTGTCGCCGTGAACCGTATAGGCAAAGCCGATGCGCGGAAGCACACCGCTATAGACGTTTGCCTGTGCCTGGGTGCGATGGTTCGCCGGAGCAAACCACATCGCGCCATAACTGCCGGAGACGGTATTGAAGATCGTTGGATCGAAATCTCCCATGCGGCCGTGCACCTCGCTCCAGCCCCTCTGAATTTGATACCGAAGGCCGAGATTGAGCGTGAGATTGGGACGGAGCTTGAAGTCATCCTGGACAAAAACCTGTGGGCTTTTCTGACGTCCGCCGAACAAGGGTGAATTGTTGGCGCCCCAGCTCTGCACGTCGCCCAGCAGGAAGTCGGCCCAGCCGGCCCCGCTTCCAGACGCCGCCAGGCTCGCCTGCGTGTATTGTCCGGAGAAGCTGAAATCTCCCGCGTCGACATTTCCCCAATTGGTCGAATTGTCTTCGAGCATGATCAACTCGCCGCCGAAGTGAAGAATGTGTTTGCCGCGAATCAACGTGACCACGTCTGACGGCTGATAGACATTCTGAGCGTAAATTGTATTCGTGCCGGCATAGGGTGAATCGCAGCAGATGTTGCCCGTGATACTGATGTTGGGAAAGACATCGGCTTTGGCATACTGCAGCCCGATGGCCGCTGGTATACCCGCGCCCAGAGAGTACGGGGTGAGAAAGCTGCCCTGCCGGTTGAAGCTGAAACGGAGTTCATTCACGAAAGTGGAACTGAAGGACCATACGTCGGAAGTTTGGCTGGAGTAGTCCGAAGTGTCATCGTGATAGCACGCAACCGGGCAATTCCACTCCGAGTAAACGGGGGAATTAGAGTCCCTGACGGCAATGGAGGATGTGAGACGATTTTTGTCGTTGAAATCGTAATCGATCCTGCCAAATATGCGGGTGGAGGGGTAGGGAGTTGGAATCACGTAGTAATAGTCGCCGTTGATGCCCAAGCTGGTGTTCTGATTGGGCTGGCGAAAATACTTGAGCAGATTCCTGGCCACGGAATCAACCCTGCCTGCGGGAATAACGTTGTCGGTAGCAAAGGGATAGCGGCACATCTGGCCATTTACCGTGGTCTGGCTTTGGGGATCGAATATTTCCCCCTGATACACGACGCTGTTCGTACAGGGGTTAGTGATGTTGTTACCATTGCCGTCGGTAACCGGTATCTTGTTGCCGTTTGCATCCAGAGGCATCAACTGGGTCAGGTCAAATTGCCCGTTCGGCGTATTCACGCCTTTGAGCTGATCTGTAGGCATGGAAACGAAGCCGGTATACGAGCTGTTATCGATCGTCTTGTCATAGTTGAAAAAGAAAAACATCTTGTTGCGCCAGAATGGGCCGCCGATGGACCCGCCAAACTGGTTGAACTTCAAGGGCGGCACCGGCTGACCGGGTGCGTTGAAGTAGCTTCTCGCTTGCAGAGCATCGTTTTGAAAATGCTCGTAAAGAGAACCATGAAATTGATTGGTCCCGCCCTTAGTCACCTGGTTGAAGACTGCGCCGCCAATGCCGTACTGCGCAGAGAAGTTCGAATCGTCTATTTCCACTTCAGAAACCGTGTCAAAGGTATCGGTCTCCACGTCGGCGCTGTGCGGGTTGGTGACCGAGCCGCCATCGGACAAGAAGTTGCCGCTAAAGGGCATGCTGCCATTCAGCGATACGGCGACTCCTGGGTTGGTCACGCCATTTGCAGAGGAAGCTCCGGCGCTGCCCGGCAGCAGGATGGTAAAGTTAGCCCAATCCTGCCCAACCTGGGGCAATTGCTGCATGGTTTTTTCGTCGAGGGTGGTGGATTGCTCGCTGCTTTCCGTGCGGAGCAGCGCGGCAGTATCGGCTGTGACCACTACCTGCTGTTGCTCGCTGCCTACCTTCAGGTGGCCGTTGAGGGTAATGATGCCGATGTCCAGGGTGATGGGGCCCAGCACAAGATTTTCAAAGCCCGGCGCGGCAATGGTGACTGTGTAACGTCCGTTTGGTGTCGAAATCGTGTCATAGAGGCCGTCTCTGTTGGTCTTGAAGAGCTTCTTTTCGCCGGTGTCGACGTTCACAACGGAAACGGAAGCGCCCGGCACCACGGCACCCGACGAATCGGTGACCGTGCCGCGTATGTCACCCGTGGCTGTGCTCTGCGCACTCGCAACCGTGACTCCAGACAGCAGAAAACAAAGAGTCATCGACCAGACATTCCGCTTACCGAATGTGTTAAATAAAGCCTTTCGAATAAAGCCCATCTTTTACACCGTCCTCTCGCCTCTTCGCGGTCAATGTTTCTGGGCCCAACTTCAATCGACGCCATCCCGCCTTCGCGCTGCCCGGTACCTTTCGGGCAATACTCTGCGCACGGGTGCGCTTCTTGAGAAACGCACCCGAAGCCCTGGACATCTGGCGGGGGCGAAGGATAGGGCGACATCCTTCGTAACGATTCATTAGTATGTACGCTGAAAGCCGGCGACTTTGCAAGTTCTTTTTTTGCGAGGGCCCAAGACAAGCGATTTGCTTGCCAACACACCGCCTGTCCCGGGTGGTAGGACGTCAGAGTGGCTAGGTAAATCTCCCATTAAGTGGATATTGTCGCCAGACCGGTTTCAATATTAGCCTCGAGCAGCGAATGGCATTGAAGGGCAGACGGGGCTGACTACAAAAGGAGAAGTCTCCGTCGCCGTATCTTCGACATACAAGGAAATGAGCGCTTCGTATGCTCTACAACTCAGTGAAACGAGTGCGTTCATTTTTCACCTTCGAGCGGGATCAGTTTCTTCTCCCTGGCCAGTTGCAATACATCTACCTGCCGCTCCAGCTCAGCTCGGAGTAACTGTCTTCCGGCCTTCGTCAGACGATAGTAGCGCCGCCGCCCCGATACGTCCTTTTCAGTCTCTTCCACCAGCAGCTGATCGACCAGGCGCTGGATGGTGGTGTAGAGAGTGGCCGGTCCCATGCGGAGCTTCCGATTGGAGAGCACTGCCACGTCTTGCATGATTTGATACCCGTGCTTTTCTCCATTGGCGAGAGCAAACAGGAGAAAGAAGACGACCGGCGAGAGTGGCAACAAGTCCAGCAATGTTTCAGAAGCCTTTTTACGTTTCGACATTAATCGCTCCCCCATATCATGAAATGATATATCATTAACTGATAGTGTATGCAACCAGAGAGAAGCTCAGGGTCAGACAGAGATTTCCTGAAGAATCTTCCATTGCAAAACAGAATTGTCATCCCGACCGAAGCGAACCCGGATTTCCTGCCACGCTGCACTGGACAGGGCCGCGTGTGCGCCTTTCAGTAGGGAAAGGCGCATGAAGTTTGTCGAAGCCACCAAGTTCTACAGGAAATCCGGGGGAGCGAAGTGGAGGGACCTGCGGTTAAAGCGGTTCGGACGCTCAGTCAGGGGTTTGTCAAAACCTAATTTGGACAAGTCTGGCATTTATTCGTATCTCTGCATCCTCGCTACACCTCCATCATCCTATAAGCTAAAGCGCCGTTTCTGAATTCTCGTACATCACGAGCGAATCTGACCGTTGATGGCGAAATGAATGCCTAATTGGAAATCTCAGCGGAAAACGACCGGGGAAGAGTAGCGGGTATGGGAAAGTTGCAGGGGAAGATCGCAGTCATTACTGGTGGCACTACCGGCATCGGGTTTGCTACGGCAAAGCTTTTCGTCGAAGAGGGTGCTTATGTCTTCATCACAGGCCGTCGCCCGAACGAACTCAGCGAGGCCGTCAAGGCAATCGGCACGAACGTTACAGGTGTTCAGGGAGACATCTCCAAACTGGACGACCTTGACCGTCTCTATGAGGCAGTCGAGGCAAAGGGGCGAATCGATATCGTCTTCGCCAACGCCGGCACCGGCGGGTTTCTCCCGCTGGGCTCGGTTACGGAAGAGTTCTACGAGAACATATTCAACACTAATGTCAAAGGAACGCTTTTCACGGTGCAAAAGGCATTACCTCTCCTGAATGATGGCGCTTCCATCATCCTCAACGGCTCCGTCGCGAGTGTGAAGGGTACTCCTGGCTTTTGGGTTTATGGCGCGAGCAAGGCTGCTCTCCGCACCTTCGTTCGGGCGTGGGCAGTGGAGCTGAAGGATCGTCATATCCGTTCAAACGTCCTCAGTCCTGGTCCAACAGATACGCCGATTCTTGTTGGACAACCTACTGACGCTATCGCGAGGATCGTGTCCACCATCCCAATGGGGCGCATGGGGGAGCCGGATGAAATCGCCAAAGCGGCGCTGTTCCTGGCTTCAGATGACTCCAGTTTCGTCACGGGTATCGAACTATTCGTTGACGGTGGCAGAGCGCAGATCTAGGCGATTGGGCTTGTCCAAAGCTTGGTTCGTTGTTATGCCAGGGCGCCTGTTGCCTGTTTACAGCTTGGGTAAGGTCGAGACATCCCACCCTCCTCCCAGAGCCTTAATCAAGAGAACATTCGCCTCAAATTGCCGCCTCATAATATCGATGTCATTTCGCTCATTGGATAAGGCTGTCGTCTGCGAAGTCACCACCTGCAGATAAGTATCGACGCCACCTGCATATCGATTCTGAAAGAGACGCAGCGCATCCTCGGCCGCTCCAGTGGCGTCGTGTTGTTGCGCTGACTCCGTCTGAAGTACACGCAGAACAACAATGTTGTCTTCTACCTGCTGAAACGAGGCCAATACGGTTTGGCGATAGTTGGCAACATCCCCGTCGTAACCTGCCCTGGCAGACTCCGTGGTGGCCTTCCGTCTCCCCGCATCGAAAATGGTCTCCGACAATCCCGGCCCGACAGCCCAGAAGCGGCTGGGCCAATTGAACCAGTTGAATAAGGAAGAACCTTGAAGGCCGGCAACCGCAGCGAGATTGAGTGTCGGATAATAAGCCGACTGCGCGATCCCGATCTGTTCATTGGCTGCTGCCATGCGACGTTCGGCCGCTGCGATATCGGGACGCCGCTCGAGTAGCTGTGCCGGGAGAGCAACAGGGATAGACGGCATCGCCGGAGGCTTGAGATTGAGCGGAATTGGGGCCAGATTGAAGGCAGCCGGAGGTTTCCCGATCAGGATCGCCAGCGCATGTTCGTACTGTGCTCGTTGCACCGTGATGTCTGAAGCCTGAACACGTGCCGTATCCAGCTGGGTTTGCGCCTGTGCTACGTCCGATTTAGGCGCGGCGCCACCCTCAAAGCGGTTCTTGGTCAACTCCAGGGCTTCGCTGTAGGCGCTTACCGTGTCGTCAAGCAGCTTCTTTTGTGCATCCGCGCTCCGGACCTCAAAATAGTCGATTGCGACTTCGGCGTGAAGACTCAAGCGCGCGGTTTCAAGATCGGCAGCGCTCGCCTGGGCCTCTTCTTCGAGCAGCCGTGACCGTGCGGCGCACGCGTCCCCAAAGATCGATCTCATACGAGAGATCAAGCGGAAGCGTGAAATCTCCTGTGCCATTGTTCGCCAGGCTCGATGGGAAATAGGGTTGATTGGCGGAAGCTCGTACCGCAGAAATGCTGGGTGAGGTCCCGATGGCCGGCGCTTCGGCGGCGCGGTTGAAACGGATCGCAGTGCGGGCCTGGCGAAAGTTTGCCTCGGCGATCTTCAAGGTCTGATTGGAGGGGTCGACCTGCTCTTCCAATTCGTTCAACGGTGCGTCGCCGTAGAGCTCCCACCACTTGCCGCGCAGCAGGTCGTCGTTGGGTTTGGCGATCTTCCAGCTATCGCCCTCCTTCCAGTCGGTCGTCTCCTTGAAGCCTGGAGCCAGCGGTGCTGCCGGCTTCACATATTTGGGGCCAACCATGCACCCGGACAACAGCAGGATGGCTGCCCCTGCGCCGATAAGAAGGTAACGCCTCATTTCCGTATTCCCTCGGCGGCCGGCTTATTCCCGCCCTGGTTTTCGACTTTCACCGGTGCCCCGTTTGCCAGCGAGTCTGAAGGATTTACAACCACGGCATCCCGCACTGTGAGTCCGGAAAGGACCTCTACGGCATCGCCATAGTCTTGACCGATCGTGATAGGAAGAAGTGCCACATGAGAGTTTCGGACTACGCCGACGCGCAAGCCCTCAGTGCGGAAAAGCAGGGCGTTCGACGGTATGGTGACAGCTCCATTCGTAGCGGGAACTTTGAAATGCACAAAAGCGTAGGCTCCCGGCATCAGTCGTCCGCTTGCATTGTCGATGTCGACCTCAACATTCAACGTTCGCGAGGCGGAGTCAATCGCATTCGCGTTCCGCACCAGCGTTCCTGTAAACGTCTGCCCGGGGAAGGCGTCCAGCGTCACCTCGGCCTTGTCTCCGGTCTTCACGGAAGAGGCATAAACTTCGGGGACCGGGATGTAAATGCGCAGCGTTTGGATGGCAGACAGATGAAAGATTTCTTTCGGAGCAGTGGTGTCTGCTTGGATCAACGCTCCAATGTCTGTATTGCGAGCGGTAATCACCCCGTCAACGGGCGCGATGATTCGTTCAAATGACTGCAGTTGCTCCAGGCGGTCGACGTTTGCCCGGTTGGAATCAACCAACGCCTCCTTCGCATGGAGGTCGCTCACGGCCTGGTCCGTTTCCTGGTGCGAGACGGAGTCGGTCTTCAGCAGATTCTGCCAGCGATTCGCGGTAATGCCCGCAATCTGCAGGTTCGCCTCAGCATTCTTCAGGCCGGCCCTGGCCTGCTGTAACTGCTGATCGAGTTCCGGCGTCTCGATCACGGCAAGAAGCTGCCCCTGCTTGACCCGCGCACCGATATCCACGTACCAGTGCTTTACGTATCCGTTGGTTCTGGCGTAGATCGGGGTGTCGGTGAATGCCTGGGTGTTGCCTGGCAACTCAATCTCTTCCGCCTCGGCCCCGCCCTTCGGATAGACAACGTTGATAGAGGTTATTGCGGAGTTCATCGCCACCTGATGCAGGATGCCTTTGGCCTCTACCCGCGAATGGATACCTTCAAAGACCGCGTAGGCGACGTAAAGGACGAGGATTGTTCCGAAGGCGATGGTTCGCCATCCGGCAGTTCGCGTGGGACCAGGCCTTGAAGCAACTGTTTGCGTTTGGTTCGACTCATTCCGTGTCATGAATTGTGGCTCCGCGATAGACGAGGTTTGTGAAATACCGCAAAGACTGACGGCACAAAGACAAGCGTTGCTACCGTGGCGCAGAATAGACCGCCGATGACGGCGCGTCCTAGCGGAGCGTTCTGCTCCCCGCCATCGCCCAGACCGAGGGCCATCGGCACCATGCCGATAATCATGGCAAGCGCTGTCATGATGACCGGCCTGAACCGCGTGGTGCCGGCCTCCAGGGCAGCTTTCACTGCATCGCCGTGGATCAGCAGCCTGTCCTTGGCAAAGGAGACGACAAGAATGCTGTTGGCCGTCGCCACTCCGACGCACATTAGCGCACCCATGAGTGCTGGGACGCTGAGTGTGGTGTGGGTGAAGAAGAGCATGAGAACGATGCCCGCCATGGCTGCGGGGAGCGCGGTGATGATGATGAAAGGATCCAGCCAGGACTGAAAGTTCACTACGATCAGCAGGTATACCAGCACAATGGCGAACCCCAGTCCGGAAATCAAGCCCTTATACGACGCATGCATGGTTTCCACCTGCCCTCGTATGGTGATGAAGGTCCCGCGCGGCAATGATTTGCGGTGGGCGTCGACAATGCGCTGCACATCGCCGCTCACCGCGCCGAGATCGCGGTCCTGCGGTGTCCCGTAGATATCGATCACGCGGCGGATGTTGTAGTGATTGATGACAGCCACCTCGCTTGCGCGCTGCATCGAGGCAACATCCGCAAGAATCTCCGGACTGTCCTTAGGGCCTCCGGCAATGGGGATATTTTGGATGTCCTTGATCGACTGGATTCGGTATTGCGGCGTCTGCGCAACCAGGTTGTAGTTCACGCCGTTCTTCCAGTTGACAAAGAACATCGGCGTGATCTGGAAGCTTCCGCTCAGCGAGTTCAACACGCTCGAAGCAACGTCTATCTCCCGGTATCCCGCCTGCAATGCCTTGGTCCGGTCCACTTCCACGTCGAGCGTCGGATAGTCGAGTGGCTGTTGGATATGCAGGTCGGTTAATCCGGGGACTTGATGCAACTCTGTCATGATGTTCTCGGCAATATCGTGATTGACCTGAATGTTGTTTCCTTCGATCTGCACGTCGATCGGCGCCGGCAGACCAAAGTTGAGAATCTGGGTCACTATGTCGGCAGGTAGGAAATAGAAAGTTGTCCCGGGAAACTCGCGGGGAAGGTCTTGACGAAGAGTGCGAACATAATTCGCTGTAGGGTGGTGGTTCTTACGCAGCGACACCAGCACATCGGCATCATTGGCGCCGATCACCCCCGATATGGAATGCATCAGGTTGTAGGGACTAAATGGCAGGCCGATATTGTCCAGAATGCTTTCTATTTCTTCCGGCGGTATCTCTTTGCGAATGGAGTTCTCTACCAGGTCGGCAAGCTGGGCAGAGTCCTCAATGCGTGTTCCGGTCTTGGCGCGGATGTGCAGGCTGAATTGGCTGCTATCCGTATTGGGAAAGAAGTCCTGCCCGAGCCAAGGCGCCAGGAGAAAGGCGCTGAGGCAGAGCAGGAGAAATGCTGGAATGAAGACCTTGCGGCGCATGACCAGACGAGCCAACAGATGTTCGTGCGCACGCCGCACTCTGGAGAAGCCCTGCTCGAATTTTCTTTGAAACAGCACGAGCGGATTACGCGACTCGCCCTGGCCCTCATTCAGCTTCAGCATGTACATGGCAAGCGTCGGCACCAGCGTTCGAGAGAAGAAGTAGGACGCAAGCATGGCGAAAACTACTGCTTCCGCCAAGGGAACGAAGAGGTAACGCGCCACACCATCGAGCAGGAACAACGGCATGAAGACGATGCAGATGCAGAGCGTCGACACCAGCGCCGGTACTGCGACCTGCTGAGAGCCGTCCAGAATGGCCTGCTTGATGTCCGTTTCATGCCCTTCTTCCAAAATGCGGTTGATATTTTCAATCACGACCGTGGCATCATCCACCAGAATGCCGACCGCGAGAGCGAGGCCGCCCAGGGTCATGATGTTGATCGTTTCGTGAAGAAAACTCAGGATGAGGATGGAGGTCAGAATGGACAGCGGAATCGAGACAGCAATGATGACTGTGCTTCGCCAACTGCCTATAAAGAGCAGAATCATCAATCCCGTCAGTGCCCCGGCGATCACGCCTTCACGGACTACGCCGTTGATGGCGCTGCGCACGAAAACCGACTGATCGGCGAGGGGTGTGATCTTCATCTCCGGGGGGAGAATCGATGCAGCGCGTGGAAGCATCTGTTTGATTCCGGAGACGACATTCAGAGTCGATGCCGTTCCGGCTTTGAGAATCGTGACCAGCACACCGCGGTGGCCATCCTGACGGACTACGTTCGTCTGCACGGCAAACCCGTCACTCACGCGCGCTACTTCTCTCAGATATATCGTCGTATTGCCCACCTGCTTGATCGGGATGTTGTTGAGCGCGGCAATCGTGCGCGGGGCAACGTTCATGCGCACGTCCAGTTCACTTTCGGCAACTTTGGCCGTGCCTGTGGGGAGAATCAGGTTCTGCGCGTTGACGGCATTCAGGACATCGGTTGGGGAAACTCCCTTCGCCTGCATCCGATTCTGATCCATATTGATCATCACTTGGCGTTGTTTGCCGCCGTAGGGATAGGGGATCACCACGCCGGGTACCGTAATCAGCTGGGGGCGCAGAAAATTGAACCCCTGATCATTGAGCGCCTGCTCCGACATCCCCTTTCCGGAGAGCCCAAGCTGGACAATCGGTACGCTGGACGCGCTGAAATTGATGATCTCCGGCGGCTGGATGGCCGGAGGAAGAAATCGCTGTATAAACCCGCCGAGGGCCACGACTTGCGCATTTGCTGTATCGAGGCTCGTTCCCGGCTGGAGATAAATCTTTACCACGGAGACGCCGTTGTAGCTGGTCGATTCAATGTGTTCGATGTTATCGACGAGTGTTGTCAGACCCTTCTCGTAAGGCGTGGTCAACCGCGCCTCGATATCCTCGGGATTGAGCCCTGTAAGTCCACGCGACAGCGATCACCGGGATATTGATATTGGGAAAGATGTCTGTGGGAGTTCGGAGAATTACGGCTGGACTCAGCAAGAGAATGAGCAGCGACAGGACAATGAACGTATAAGGTCGGTTGAGAGCCAGTCTCACAATCCACATAATCTTGTCTTCGCTTCGCGGCGCCAGTCATCGGCGCCCACTCAGCTTCTCCTTGGTAGCTCGTCCACATCCTTTGCGGCACGATCGCCTACGGAGTGATAGATTCAAGTTGTACATATTAAGAATCATGAAAGTTCTTAATGATCAGTATGCACATCACGCAATCTATATAGCTGTCGATCACGAATGAGGAATCTTGGCTCGAGCACCGGCATCAGAAAGACGTGCGCAAAGGGGATAGAAGCGGATGAACCTGATTGACCTGGAAGCTTTCGTTTCTGTTGTGGATCACGGTTCCATCGTGGCGGCTGCTGCGGGTCTTCATCTCACCCAATCGGCCGTGACCCGCAGAATTCAAAACCTGGAAGATGCGCTCGGCTCGCCGCTGCTTGACCGCAAAACCCGGCCTTTGCAGCCGACTCGCGCTGGGCAGGAGACCTACGCATTCGCCAAGCCAGTGCTGAGTTCCGTGAACGATCTGAAAACAGGGATCATGCATGGAGGCGAGCCATCTGGGGATTTTCGCTTCGGCATGTCGAGATCGCTTGGGGATCTTGCAATAGGGTTACCGATCAGATGTCTCCGCGCCGATTTGCCGAAGGTGCGGATTCAAGCGTTCGTGCAATGGAGCGCAGTGCTATTAGAGCGCCTCGCAACTCGAGCCCTGGACTGCGCGGTCGTGCTCCTGGCTGAGGGGAGCACGCCACCGGCCTCTCTGGCGTCAGAGTTCATTGGGGCGGTACCTTTCACAATTGTTGCGGCAAAATCCACGCGCCTATCGCAGCCCGCCACGCTGGAAGAGCTTGCTTCGAACGCATGGGTGCTGAATCCCCATGGATGCGGCGCTCGCCACTTTCTTGAGGCGGCTTTCCTGCAGCGCGGCCTGCCGTTTGTTTCTTCAGTCGAGGCAGAAGGCTATGAGTTGCAGCTTTCGTTGATCTCCGACGGTGTGGGATTGGGGCTCGTGATGCCGCAGGTACTTGAATCCTCTGCCTTGCGCAAACGCATCAAGCCGGTCACTGTGAAAGGGCTTTCTCTGGTGCAAAATGTCTGGATACTACATTCCAAACACATCGGGAGGCTGGCTCCGGCTGTCCGATGTGTCAGGGACTCGGTCAAACAACAACTGCGGGCACATTGATTCGCGCCATGGCGTGGGCAAGCGAGTTTTTGTTCATTCTCTCCGCTACCGTCATTTCCATCGGCAACCGGTGCCACCCTGGGCGCCGACCTAAGCTAGCTAAGCTAGTACCTCCTAGATCCCTTAAAAAGGGTGTAAAACGCCTTCAGGACGCTCGCGTCCGTTTTAGGGCGTCACTTGGGGAATGTGTCGCCAAACATGGGAAGACCGCTGACAGATTCGGCCTTGGTCGCCTCGTCCTGCAAAACATCCCAATGCTCCGTAAGAACACCGTCTTCGAACCGGACAACGTCGGCGGCGATCCAGGCGGCGGGCCTTCCAATCCCGGTGAAGCGGCCATGGGCTATGACGTAATCACCCTCTGCAACGATGAGTTGATTCTCGTAGTGCAACGTTTCCGGCGATGAGCGGACGAGATTGAACAGTCCTTCGCGGCCTGGTGCTATGTGTGCGCTGTGCTGAATGTAGTTCGGTGACCAGAAGCGTTCTGCCGCAGCGTAGTCACGCTTGTTGAACAGTGTCTCGAATGCTTCGAGCACGATTGCCTTATTCCGTTCTGGGGACGAGTTGCTCATTGCTTCTCCTGTGCTTGTAAGGGATTGACCCGGCCGTTCATTACATGAGATGGTATCCATAATCCACAAGTCGCAGACTATTTTGTGGAAACCTTTTTTGGAACATTTATCCCGCTTCACTCTCAGTGGGTGGGTACTGATAGTTATGATTAGGGTGGCGACTTTGTTGCACCCCAGACGAAGCGGTTTGCATCCAGCTAATGTGGATTACGACAATACGCTAGAGCTTCTGCCGCTGCCTTAGCAGGAGAGACGAGGAAGCAACCCAGACGCCCGTACATTGTTGAGAGTAACGATTGGAGCGAGCCATGCAGATTCGGGAAGAAATGGGGAAGGCGGATGGGTTATTCGAAGAGAGATAAGGCGGAGACGCACGCTCGGATTGTGAGCGTTGCGGCCAAGAGGTTTCGCGAACTCGGTCTCGAAGGCATCGGCGTTGCCGATGTGATGAAGGAGGCCGGTGTTACTGTCGGTGGTTTCTACAGACATTTCGATTCGCGCGATGAACTGGTGGTTGAGGCGCTGGCCAACGCATTCCAGGACCTCGACCGCTGGGAGGAACACACTGACACGTTAACGAAACTTCTAGAGAACTATTTGTCCGAAGGACACCGGGATGCTCCGGGAACAGGCTGTGCTTTGGGCGCTTTGCTCGGTGACATGTCTCGGGCGAGTCGATCGACGAAAGCCGTGTATACCGCACGACTCAAGCGCAGCTTGGCATACTCGACGGGCCTTGTTCCGCCAAATGGGACCTCTGATCGGCGCGGCCGTGCGATTCTCATGATTAGTGCAATGCTTGGAGCGATCAACCTCTCTCGCGCCGTGTCAGACCCAAGCCTTTCACGAGAGATTCTCGAGCGGACGCGTGATCAGTTAATCAGTTTGAACAAACCCGCGAAAGCGCATTAGACGGCCATCTTTCACGCCTGCCGAGCCATCGCAAGGTCCACGATCTCCCCGATCATTTGGGTATAGGAGAGGCCGGATTTCTTCGCGGCCATGGCAAACTCCTGCCCGCTCGAGAGCCATGGGTTCGGATTCGCTTCGATGACATAAACCTCGCCCTTGCTCGATATGCGCATGTCAATGCGCCCATAATCGCGAAGCTTGACGGCGCGATAGGCCTTGATCGCGATCTCGGTGAGCTTGGTTACGGTTTCTTCATCGAGGTCTTCGGCGATCGCCGATTTCGTCAGCTTATAGGCTTCCGTGTCTTTCTCGAATTTCACATCCTGGCTGGCGATCCTGGGCATGCCCTTGGGAAGCTTCGAAAGGTCAAGTTCCACAAGCGGAAGTGCATATGCGTTCTCGTAATTGCCGAGGATGGCGGCGTAGATCTCGCGTCCTTCGATATACTCCTCGATCAACGCAGGAGAATCGAATTCCGTCTGTATATAGGAGACGCGCTCCATCAACTCCTTCACGCTGGTAACTACGGCAGCGGCATCGATGCCGATGGATCCATCTTCGGAGGTGGGTTTCACGATGAGTGGGAACGAGATGTCATGTGCGTGGTCGATGGTGCCGCGATAGGCGGTCGCGAAGTAGGGCGACTGAATCCCGTAAAAAGCGAACATCTTCTTGGCGATCGATTTGTCCTGCGCAAGAATGTTCGCGTGCGGTCCCGCGCCGGTGTAAGGGATATCGAGCATATCCAGGAATGCAGTGACCTGCATCTCCTTGGTGTTATCGCCCGCATAGGATTCCGTGAGGTTGAAAATGAGATCGGCGCCACATTTGGCGAGTCCGAGCAGCGATTGCGGGCGGCCGTCGAGAACATAATACGACGGCTCATGACCGAGCTTCTCCAAGGCTTCGAAGATCTCTTCGCGGTCGTGCTTTACCGGCTTCTTCTTGCGTTTCTTTTGCCCCTTGCGCTTGCGCGGTGCAGGAACTTCTTCCTGCACTTCAGCAGGTTCTTCTTCCCACAAGTCGTACAGCACGGTGACTTTCAACTTCTTCCAGTCATGCGACCTCCAATCGGAGTGACGGCAGCTGCCGGCACGCCTCAGGGATGAATGAACTTCCCACGGATCAGGTAATTCATTGAGAGTGCGGTTGTGTACACCGTGAACTCCGTGAGGTACTCGGACTCGCGTCGAACGTCCACGCGCAGACCCAGGTCCTCAACACGCTTGCAGATGGCTTCCACGAGCCGCTTGACGATCGGACGTTGCACGCCGCTCCAATACGCGACCTTGTCGACAATGGGCTTGCGATGCTGACGCAACATCTCCTGGGCGGGTCGCACGCCCTTACGCCGCTTGGGGGAGATATTGAAGATGTCCGCCAGGTCGGCATCCAGCGCGAGTTCCTGCACCGGAATCTCCTCCGGCAGGCTGAGACGATAGAACTCGCCGACCGTCGATTCCATCTCATCGACGGTGATGTCGGTGCGGCCGCGACGCCGGATGGGTTCGACATCTCCGACTTTTCGCGCCATGCGATCGACGTATTGGAGCTTGGCCAGCGCGCCCCAACCTTCGTAGCGCTTTCGCCATTGCGAGCGAGGCGTGAGCCAGACCGCAAACGTTTCGGCAAAATCTTCATCCGGATGCTTCTGCGCGTACCACCCGGCCATGTGGCGAACAAACTTCCGCGAGAACGGTATGGGACGGTAATTATCGCGATATGCGCGGCGAAACGGACCGAAGAGATCGCGCCACTCAGCCGACTTGTATAGCTGGTACGCGTAATTGAATGCGTGTCCGGCCTCATGACGCATGTACATCATGATCTCGCGAGCGTCTTCCAGGTCGTTCATATCGCGCTCAAGCTGTGCCAGGTCCGGGTTGGCCAGATAGAACGGAATGCCGATGACGGGCTCGCCAGAGGGACATCCCCATTCATCGGTGAGATAACAAAGCGGACGGAACTTGTGGATGCCCTTGGCTTCCAGTTCGCGATAAAGCTGCTGAACGAATCGTTCGAGCGGAGAACCCTCGAGTTTGAGCCCGAGTTCGCGAATGGGCTTGGCGAGTATCTCCTGGAATTCCGTTCGGGTTTTCTCGAAATTGCGCACTGGGCTATTCAGAGTTCTATACCAAGGGAGCAGATTTGGCACGGCAGGGCGTATCGCTTATGCACATAGTATTGTGGGCACGCCATCGAGATACGCGGAAAAACTCGGGATTTATCGCGCGATGCGGGAACTGATCAGGCCAGGAGTTCCTCTCTCCTGACGTGCTTCAGCGTAAGCTCTACCGCCATCAGAACCGCCTGATCGAGTTCCGTCAACGCTGCCTGCGCCAACCGACCCTCGTAGGACTCTCGCAGCCGCTCCAGCGCGTCGATGCTTGTTTGTGACATGGGAAACGGCGAAACACAGGCTGATGCGTTGCTAGGCGGTGCCATACTTCACTCTCCAGCTGAACCGGTCGGGATGACGGCGCACCACAGGGAACAGAATGAGTTGCCGCAATAACACCGTCGGAGGAGAAGCATACTCAGTTCGGTTCTCATCCGTCACCCATCAAATCAATGTGGGGGCACGCCAGTAACTTGTCGTGAGATTACCCCCGGTCAAATAAAAAGAAGGTGATAGGAAACGAAATCAGACTTTTCGAAATTGGGGTTTTCGACAAGCGGATTGTTGTACGAAGGGCACGGCTTCACAGGCTGCGGAAAAAGTCGCTTTTCTGAAGTGGAGGGACCTGCTGTTTCTTTCCCTTCCGTGAGTTCTCACACACCCTCTTCAGCCCGTCCATAACCACTTGGCAATGAGCGCGGCTCACGGACAATCTTAATCCAGTCGCCGTTGCTATTTCTCTAGCAAGCTGCGCTGCAGGAAGACGGTGTCGAGCCATCGGCCAAACTTGAAGCCGACGTCTTCAAGCAACCCCGCATCGTGGAAGCCGAAGCGACGGTGCAGGTTGATCGAGGGGTGGTTGGCGCTGTCGCCGACGATAGCAATCATCTGATGCATTCCGCACTCCCGGGTTGCCGTGATCAGAGCCGGCAGCAGCTGCTTACCCAAGCCGGTACCGAGGCGGTCAACGCGAACATAGACGGAGTCCTCCACCGTATGCCGGTAGGCCGGGCGCGCACGGTATGGTGCGGCATAGGCATAGCCGACAACGTCGCCGCCGTCGTCGGCAACCAGCCATGGCAGGCCCCGCGCAGCGACTTCGCTCCAGCGGCGCACGATTTCCACGCGATCGGGCGGCTCGGTTTCAAACGTCCCGGTGCCGTAGTTGACGTGATGCGCATAGATAACGGCGATCACATCCATATCGGAGGCAACCGCCGCTCGGATGATCACAGACATGATTCTGTTCTACGTCACGTAATCAGTGGATGTGCGGAACCACCCCCGGGACCAGCAGGGAAATACGATAGATGCTGGAGCTCGCCGCGACGTAGAGTGTCTTGTGATCGGCGCCTCCCCAGGCTACATTCCCCACGCGCTCCGGAATATCGAGCGTGCCCAGATGCTTGCCGTCAGCAGAAAAGATCCAAACCCCGCCCGGACCCGCGCTATAGATATTGCCTTTCTGGTCTACCTTCATGCCGTCGGGCGCACCTGGCCGCGGATCGGAGCTCGCGTCGAAAAGCAGCTTGGCGTCAGTGAGCATGCCGTCGGGTTGGACGGTGTAGCGCATCCAGATCTTCTTGGGCTCTGAGTTGTTCACGTAGAGATACTTCTCATCCGGAGAGAACGCAATTCCATTGGGCCGCGGCAGATCCTTGACCACCAGCTGGAGTTGCGCGCGGGCGGGAGGCGCCCCCGGCTTTTGCGAGACTGCGCCGGGTATCCGGTAGACCCCGTTTACCTCCAATTGCTTGCCCGGGTCTTTGTCCAGTTTGGGGAGCCCGTAGGGCGGGTCGGTGAAGTAAAGCGCGCCATCGGACTTGTACACCAGGTCGTTGGGGCTGTTCAGCTGCTTGCCCTGGTAGGTATCGGCGAGAATCGTCACCTGCGCTTTGGGGTCAACTCGCTCCAGTCTCCACACATCCCGTTGTGCGTGACCCGCCACCGTAAGCCGGCCGTGGCTATCGAGGGTCATGCCGTTGGAGCCGGGCTCGCTGTTGCGGCCGGGCTCGGGACCGGGAAAGGGCGCCGAACCTTTGTATCCGCTGGGTTGCAGGAAGATGCTGACCCCGCCGGCGGGGCTCCACTTACGAATGCTATTGCTGGGAATCTCGGCAAACAGGAGGTAGCCGGCCGGTATCCACACCGGCCCTTCGGTCCACTTGAAGCCGGGGCCGGTGGCTACCTTCTCCACTATAGGATGGGCGGGAACGAGCAGATCCAGGGCCGGATCCAGGCGTTCCACGGTTACAGCAACCGCGTGCGGCGCTTCCACCGCAGCGGCGAGCAGCTTCACCAGCACAGAGCCACTGGCGATGGCCAGCGCACTCAAAACGAGGATTCGGTACAGCTTCCTTTGCATCACTCCATCTTCCCCTGAAACAGACGGATCATACCATCCGGCGGCCCGTCTATGCTTCCAAACCATGTGGGTGGCAATCAAGGTCTCGCCTTTGAGACCTGGGGGTTATGCAGAGGGACCACACTAAGAGAGCAGGGTAAACCGAGAGGCTGCGAGCTGCGTCTATTGGGGCGAGATGGGTTGAGTCTGTAACGGTCGTCGGTTCAACCCCTCAACCGTTCAAGGAGGAAGTATGAAACTCTCGCTTGTGCTGGTCGCAGTCCTGGGGCTTTTTCCGATGGCCCAGGCGCAGACAGAGCACACCCCGCCGTCGCCTGCACACATGGTCCAGCACCAGGTCCAGCGGTACACCACGTTGCTCTCGCTTAACTCTTCACAGGTAGAACAAGCCACCTCCATCTTTACCGCCGAAGCGACGACGCACTCCAGTACCTGGGCCAGCGAAAAGGCTGCGCACCAGGCCCTGGAAGCAGCCATCAAAGCAGGCGACAAAGAGACGATCCAGTCGACCGCTACCAAATTAGGCCAGATCAGCGGCGAGGCGTTGGCCTCTCACGCTCTGGCCGAGGCCCAGTTTTATGCGCTGCTTGACGCCGACCAGAAGACCAAGTTTGGCGAGTTGGAAAAGGAGCACATGGGGTTCGGCGGGCCGGGTCGCGGACCGCGGTAACCCGGCTGCAGGGGTTGCGCTGAATCTTAATGCTCGTTCAGCGTAAACTGCTGCCTGGAAAGAAAGGTCTATGGGAGCATTGGAGCAGCTTATCCAGATTGGCGAAAAGGCTGCAGAGCCAGTGCGAGACCGGATGATCGCAGAGCTGGAAGATGTAAACACGCTCTGCGCCACCTACCGGTCTCGCATCTATCGGTATGCTCTGCTCTCGTTAAGAGACGCTGACCTGGCGGAGAGTGTGACCCAGGATTGCCTGCTGAGGGCATACCGGGCGCGCGACGAATTTCGCGGGGACTGCAGTATCGCGACCTGGCTAACGCGCATTGCGACCAACCTCATTCGCGACTCCACGCGTTCGCGCAAGTTTCAGTTTTGGAAGACGGCAAACACTTCAGCCGTCGAGGTCGGGGCCCTGGCGGACCGCCTCCGCTCCCCCGGGATTTCACCGGAGACCTCCTTGGTCGTACGGGAGGAGCTGCTGAAGGTTTGGGATGCCGTGGACAAGCTTCCCGGCAAACAGCGCGCTGTCTTTCTGCTGCGCTTTGTTGAAGAAATGGAATTGCCCGAGATTGCAGCGGCTATGGGGTTGCATGTCGGGACGGTCAAAAGCCACCTGCACCGTGCCCTCGCTGCGGTGCGCAAGGCGAAGGAGAGAACACGATGAAAACTACCCATCTGTCCCCCTGGGAGCAGGAGGAGTGCATCATCGATCGGCCCACGCCGCAGATGCTTCGGCACTTGAACGAGTGCGCCGAGTGCAGGGGCGCTGTGGTGGGTCTGGAGCGCAGCACGGCAATTTTCCGCGGCGCCGCCATGGAGTGGAGCGCGGAGAGCCTGGCGGCGCGCCCGCGGCAGCTGCAAGTGGCCGGCGGAGCCAGGCGTCCTGTCACTGCCCTGCGCTGGGCTATCGCTGCGGCGCTCCCTCTGGTGCTGATGGTGCTGGTGTTCCTGGGGCTTCACCCCAACCCACGGCCGGTGCGGCCGGTTGCGGCCATCAATACCGCGAGCGATGCGGGGAACAAGGACGATGCGCTGCTGGAGCAAGTGGACGAACAGCTGTCGGTTGCGGTTCCCGCGTCCATGGAGTCCCTGACCCACTTGGTTTCGACGGGGAGCGGCAGCGGTCCAGGCGCGGATGCGCGGGGGGGCAAACCTATTGTCCAGACCAACTAAAATCCGGAAGTTGCCGCTGGTTGGCCTCTTGGGGATGGCGTTAGCCTCGGGCCTTTGCCAGCAGAGCGGTCCGCCGCCGCCAAATGGGCCGGTGGACGGCGGGGGACCGCCCCCCATGGAGGGGCGGCGTCCTCCTATGGAGCGGGCATTTCGCTTGGGGCCTCATGGCCGCTGGTGGAACAATCCGGAGTTCGCGCAAAAACTTGGTCTTACCGCCGACCAGCAGAAAAGAATGGAGGCGGTTTTTGAGCAGGCCCGTCCGGGCCTGATGGATCTTAGCGCCAATGTCCGCAAAGAGGAGACATCGATGGAGCCGCTGCTGGCGGCTGATCAGCCGGATGAGAGCAAGGTTCTGGCGCAAATCGATCGCGTAGCCCAGGCGCGAGCAGAGTTGGAGAAAGCGAATGCGCGCATGCTCCTCGGCCTGCGCCGGGTGCTGACTCCGGAACAATGGAAGACCCTTCAGGCCGACGAGCCGATGGGCCACCGTCCTCGCTTCGGGCCGCGCGACCCCGGACCCAATCCTTAGCAGTTTGAGTGCTGACGGTGCCGATCAAGCGCTGTGTCACGCGATAAATCTGTGAGGTGCTTCGCTCAGGATGACACATCGGTTTAGTACCGCGCCTACGGCGCTCGGATGATCTTCGCAATCGATTCCCCAGCCCTTCCGGGCTGGGCTGACGTTTGGCCGTCGGCCCTCCCCCGGATTTCCTGTGGAACTTGGTGGCTTCGGTGAACTTCATGCGCATTTCTTCATGGAAAGGCGCACACGCGGTTCTCTCCGGTGCAGCGTGGCAGGAAATCCGGTCCGGGCCTTGTACCCATGGCGATTTTTGGGCGTGTCATTTCTCCCTCAACTTGCCGCAGGCAAGTCAGCTGCTCAGGATGACGTTTTTGTGGGAGTTTTGACGAAAAACATCCGCGTTGTCAGCGCGCCGGCTCCGTCTGTATGGCGCGTAGCCGAAGGAACCCCGACGGCGCTTATCTTACCCGTGCTGCTCGGAGCTTTTTCAACCACCGAAGCCCGGATTTCTATTGTCTGCCAAACCAGAGACTAGCCGGGCAGACGTTCGCTGCCGGAAAATGGCAGAATCCCGCTAGCCAAGCCGGGCCATTCCAGGGGCTTTGTCGAGTCATCCAGCTGCCGCGTTAACAGAGCATCTCCGCTGCGCCGCCCGAGCCCATGCCTGGCGCAAACCGCCTTGACCAGTGCCTCAATCCGCTTGCGATAGGCGCCGGATACAAATGCCTCCCCGTCAAAACGCTGCCGGTACATGGGCTCGAGCGCGGGAAAATGCTCACGAACAAAGGCCAGATAAATCTCCTTCGAGCAGGGCTTAAGAAAGAGCGGCTGCGCGCTGAAAAAGCTGGCATCGGCAGCCTTTGCCCCGCGCGCCATGCGGTCCAGAGCCTTGCCCGTGTCAGTAATGCCCGGCAACAGCGGCGAGCACAAGATGCCGGTCCTCAGGCCGGCTTGGCGAAGCCGGGCAACCGTCCGCAGCCGCAGATCGGGCCGCGGCGCCCGCGGTTCCAGCAGACGAGCCAACGCCGCGTTGCGAGTGGTGATCGTCAGATGGAGCACCAGGGTGTTGTTTTCCGCGATCCTCTGTAGCAGCGGAATGTCCCGCTCGATCAACGTCGATTTCGTGACCACGCCGATACGCAGGCCGCGCTGCCGGGCGAGCACTTCAAGCAGTGACTCCGTCACCTTTGCCCGGCGCTCGGTGGGCTGATACGGGTCGGTGGCCGTCCCAATGGCGATCTCCTCGCCCTGGCGGACTTGCTTCAACTCCTGCTCCAGCAGCCACGCCGCGTTCTCTTTGATAAAGATCCTTCGCTCAAAATCCTCCGGCGGCAGCTGCATGAACTCGTGGGTGTAGCGCGCATAGCAGTAACGGCAGGCGAACTCGCAACCGCGGTAAGGATTAATGCTCCAGGCAAAGCTCAGACCTCGCCGGGAGACGCTGCGGTTGAGGATCGACCGGACCTCGAGTGAACGCAGCTCCATGCGATGTCCCGCGCCCGCCGGGGAGGAGGCAGCGGCCAGCCGGGCAATGCCGGTTAAGGGAGTGCCGGTTGACATAGGAGGGAAGCGTTGGAGGATAGGAAAAAGTTCCAGGTTGGGATTGACGGCCAGAGCTATCTTCGCCATTTGTTCGCCTCTGTCATTCCAGCCTACGCTTCTGGGCAGTAGGGGTCAAGGGCGTGACGAAAGCACCGGCTAAAACTCAAAAGCCACCCCTGCGGTCGGAGTAATCGGCAATCCCTGCCCGGTCACCACCGACCCTGAAGTGTGTAGTCCCCGGGAGCGAGGTCAGCAATGGCGAAGCCTCCGTCATCTCCGGTGATCGTCTGCTGCTGGGTCTGAAGGATAGAAACCTGCACGCGGGCAAGTGGCTCACCGCGGACGCCGGCAACCTTGCCGCGAATCTTCGCCGCAAGCAGGGAGCCTGGCAAGAAAGAGATCGCCGCGAAGAAGCTCAGCAGGAGTGCAAGAACGATGGCTCTTGACCGCTTTCCCGGCGGGCGGGTGGCGCCAAGAGCACACTGATGCAACGTCTGCATGGCGAACACCCTCGGATCCTGCGCTTCTGTAACAAGTAAAGATTTGGACGGCGAACCCTCCCGAAGGTAAGCCCAAGGGGCGTGCAGTCCCGCTCCTGATTCACTCTGACTCCTACGGACAAATCGCGAATTTGCTGGTTTCGTGGTTGCACTTAGGGCACTCTAGGTTGACCCCCGGAAATCCTCTCAGGTGGCTCAGCTATGCGATTGACTGCCATTCTTTTTGCGGTTGGTCTCACTCTAGTCCCGTTGCCGCTGGTTTTGCATGCAGCAGCAGGGCAGAATCCCCCTGCTGCTGCCGCAAGCGCTCCTGCGCCGGCGAAGCCGCCGGCCTTTCAGGTCAACTCGAATCTCGTCCTGGTCGATGTCGTTCTCTGTGACAAAGCAGCCGCAGTGCGGGGTCTGCCTCAGGACAAATTTCATGTCTACGAAAACGGCGTGCTGCAAAAGATGACGGTGTTCGAAGAGCACAAGGCGGAGGATGGGATTCGGGTGACCAGGTATCCGCCGTTCCCCCCAGGCACCTACAGCGATTTCCCGCAATATAAGGTAACCAGTGCGGCCAACGTGCTGTTGCTCGATGCCTTGAATACGCCGCTGTCGGACCAGATATACGTGCGCCAGCAAATGCTCGAGTACCTGAAGAATATCCCTCCAGGAACGCGGATCGCGGTATTTACCTTGGCCTCGCGGCTGCGCATCGTGGAAGGGTTTACGACCGATTCGAGCGTGATCGCCAAGGCCCTGTCAGGCAGCGGTGGCCCGCAGCAGTCCGTGGTCCTTGATCCAGCCTCGGACCAGCAGTCGTCCGATCAGTTGAACGATATGTCGAGCCTGGGAGCCACACAAGGTGCGCTCAACAGCATGCAGCAGTTCCAGGCGGACCTGGCGTCCTTTCAGACCGACCTTCGCGTGCAGATGACCTTGGATGCGATGAAGACTCTGGCGCGCTACTTGAGCGCTATCCCCGGGCGCAAGAACCTGGTCTGGTTTTCGGGATCGTTTCCGCTGGCCATCGAGCCGGACGCCACGCTTTCCAGCCCCTTCCAGGCGATGCGCATGTATGCCGACGATGTGCGGCAGACAGACGATATGCTTTCCGGCGCCCGGGTTGCCGTCTATCCCGTGGATGCGCGGGGCTTGATGACGCTGCCCAGCGCCAGCGCCGCAAACAGCTTTTCATCCGGCGGTTCTTGGGGTGGTACGTCAGGCCGTTCGTCAGCAGGCAAGGGCGGGGGCAAGGGAGGAACCGGACATGGGACGGGCGGCCTCGGATCGGGCGCTGGAGGCGTTCGCCAACCACCCGCCGCTGCTGCCGATCAGAAATTTCTTGCTCAAACGACGGCGGAACACTCCTCCATGCAGCAGATTGCCGAAGATACAGGCGGCGAAGCCTTTGTGGACACCAATGGGCTGAAAGATGCGGTAGCGCGCGCCATCACGGACGGGTCACACTATTACACCCTCGGCTATGTGCCCGCGCTGAAAGAATACGACGGATCCTTTCGCCACATCCGTGTGGATGTCGAAGGCGGATACCAGGCGGCGTACCGGCGCGGATATTATGCCGACGATCCCACGAGGGCTGCAGTGAACCCGCAGGCGTCGCTGAATCCGATGATCGGTGCGGTGGTTCGCGGTGCTCCTCCGCTCTCGGAGATCCTTTTCAAGGTGAGGGTACTCTCCGCGGATGATCCCGGAGCGAAGGGCGTCAAGCTGACTTCTGAGCCCGCGGGCCAGAGAGCGAAAGACTTCAAGGGGCCGGCGACGCGGTACCTGCTCGACTTTGCGGTTGATCCCCATCCGCTCGGCTTCTCGACGACTGCGGACGGCGTCCGCCATGCGCGGGTGGAGTTTGCGCTGATTGCTTACGATGGGGACGGCAACCGGCTGAACTACGTCGATCGGGGTGTAGCTATCAACCTCACAGATGCGCTTTACGAGCAGGTGATGCACGGCGGTATCCCCGTGCATCAGGAGATTGATCTGCCCGGGGGAGTCATCTATCTCCGTCTGGTTGTGCATGACTTAGGCACCTCGAAAGTGGGGTCGACCGAGGTTCCGGTGAATGTAGCGAAGAAGTAGTTTCTAGGCGGCGCAGGGGCAGCGTGGTGTGAAAAATTCCAGGGGCCCCGTTACCACCCTCGAAAGGGGCGGCCTGAACTTCAGAGCTGTCCAAATTGGGGTTTGGAACCAAGGGACAAATCGGGATTAACTCCTGACTCCGGCGCGCAAATCGCATTAACCGCAGGTCCCTCCACTTCGCTCCCCCGGATTTCCTGTGGAACTTGGTGACTTCGGCAAAGTTCATGCACCTCTCTTTACGGAGAGGCGCATTCGCGGTTCTCTTTAGCGCAGCGTGGCAGGAAATCCGGGTACGCTCCGGTCGGGATGACAAATTTGTTTTGAAATCGATGATTTCTCACGACAACCGCCCATTTTTACAACAAATTTGTCATCCCGACCGGAGCGAAGCGAAGTGGAGGGACCTGCGGTTAATGCTTCGTTTTCAGTGGGTCCAAAATAGGGAACCTCATTTGATGTTGGCCAAGCTCTCCTAATGTAATCAGCTGACTAACTGCTCCAACAGCCTGCCTTTCTCGCTAATTTGAACAGCTCTGCCTGAACTTAGCCCAGGACGCAATCCGAAGGACGCAGTCCTGAGTAGAGCGGTGAGGAGTGAAGTTTAGAGGGTGTGTGAGAACTCGCGGAAGGGAAAAGAAACAGCAGGTTCTTCGAATTGCACAATTCGGGGACCCTAGTTCTTCTCCGACCCGCCTGCGACCTTGAGGTCGTTGGTCACTTTGAATATGCCAGGTACGGAATTGGCGCGTATACCCGCAGCATCCTTGTCCATCTGGCTGTCGACCACGCCGTAGAGCGTCACGTTGCCGTTCTGCACCGAGATGCGGATGGGCTTTGCCGGATCCATGGCGTATTTGCTCAGCGTCGGAAATCCGTAGATCGTCCGGAACAGCTGGATTCGCGAGCGGTCATCCATGGGCGAAAGCGGATCGACCCTGACCTCGTTGACGACATTTTTCACGCCCGGCGTATAGGCCGCCAGCGCGATGGCGGAGGCTGCGTCGACAGGCGCGTAGGCGTCACCCGACAGTGTTGCGGTTCCATCCTGCACCTGGACCGAAATCGCGTTGAACGGCGTCGTGCCGTATCCGACGCGGTCGTAGGCTATGGCCTTGGCGAGTTTTGCCTGGAGCACGGAATCAGGAAGACTTGATCCCGCAACATGGATCTCGTTAGACACGGTTTGCACGCCCTTGATTTTATGCGTGCGCTTATCCGCCTCTTGCTTCAGGCCAAAGAGTGGTACGGTTCCGGTCAAGGTAACGACACCGTTCTGAGCTGTAGCATGAACGTCCTTGAGGTTGGCCTTGTTCAACGCCTTGTTCATGACCTCGGCCTGCAGGTTAGTGTCGTTCCCGGTAGGCTGCGCAGCTGCCGCGGCATACGGTAAAGCGGAAATGGATGCTCCCAGGACCAGGGCCAGAACGGGAATGAATCTACGATTCGAACGTTTCATTTTGCTTGTTCTCCGATGTTTTCTCTGACAGTGCAACAACGGGGCTGCCACTCAGGCGACGCGACCTTGCTGCCAGCCGCGCGGTTTGGCGCGACTCATACCTTGGCTAGATAATGATTTTGAATTACCCACGCAAGAGGCTAGCGTGCTGATCTGGCGCTCATATTTGAAGGCTATTTCTCAGCTGACCATGACTCCCCGCCCACTTACTTGAACCCGCACCGGGGCAAAGAGTTTCGTTCCACTGACCTTCGCTTCAACCGCGATTTCCCTTTTTCACGAAAATGCTGACGACTCATTGCGGTGGGGATAGAGGCTGCCGTCGAACGGCACCAGCATCTTAACGCAGAATCCGAGAAATACACCAGTATTTACCGCGTGGAAGAGGGGTTTTTGAAGGATCAGGATCAACTTGCAGAGGACGAGTCGCGTATTCTCGGCATTATTCAGAAGTTCCATGTCGGAGAAGGAAGGCTTACAAAGGATGCCGCCGATGCTATGGCCGAGCAGTTCGGCATTTGGCAAGGACATCTCTTGACTCTCAAGATTGGAGCGAGGGTCTTACAAGAGCAGCAGAACGCTTTTCTAGAGGGAAGAGAGCCAAAACACAATATGTCCGAAAGTCTGGGGAATTAGAAATTCCCGTTCGCAACGCTGGCCGTGGACTTACAACATGGTCCCGAATCGCGGCCACTAAAAAGTTCGAGTCTCGCCTCTTAGTGCGAAAAAGCAGCAGCGCCCGGTGCGATCGCCAAACTTAGACTTCTTTGTCGTCCGGCCGCGGAGCGCGCACCGCGTAATCAATCCCCGGTTGCGTTGCCGTGCTGCGTCCTTCGCCCAGCCGCACCGTCGGGCTACCGTCTTGCACACGCCGCCGCAGCCCAAGCAGCGTCTCCTGCTTGTCGCGAGCGTATTCGGCAGCCAGCCGGGTCAGCGCGTGGGTCACGATGTCGCTGTGGTGCAGGTCCTGCATCTCCGGATCGCGGCGGAAGTTAAGCCAAAGCCGGTGCACCAGCTGCACGTCATCCGCCTGCAGCGAAGGCGCATGGGGGCCAATGTGGAACGACTCCGCCTCGCCATTGGGGGAGACGACATAGAAGGTGATCTGCCGCTTGGGCTCGGGCAGCGCTTCCCACGCCTGGCCTACGCGGTAGGCCTGTTCCTGCGCCGTCATCTTGCTGGAAAGGCCGGAGACCACCGCCGCCGCTTCCAGCGAATTGGCAGTCTGCACCAGGGCGGCGAAGATGTCGCCGGCCGGCACCACCAGCAGGGAGATGTGCTTGCCAAAGCTCTCCGCGACCGAAACTGCCTTGGTAAACAGCATCTGCTCGTATTCGCTGAAGAGCTGGTCGGAGGTGGAGAGCAACTCCGGACCGCCCGCGCCCATCATGCGCGCCGTCAGCACAACGACATCCTGATCGTCGGTGTTGATGCGCGACAGCGTCCACTTGAGCGCAAAGGGGTTGCTCGCATCGCGCATGGTGACCACCACGCAGCCGGGATTGATCTCCAGCACCTCGCGCCCCACCGTGTCCTCGTGCTCCAGCTGGAAGTGCTCTTTCATTTGTATCTCGGTGGTAGTTCTGCGCCGCCGGTTGTCGCGCTCCGAGAAAGTGAAGATGATGAAGAAGGTGGCGGCGAAGAGTATGCCGCTCACCGTGGCCACCGACTTGGTGAACAGGTTCACGATCGCCGTGGTCAGCAGCACCAGGAAGACCGAGAACAGGCCGATCGGGATTTCGCGCTTGCCGATGCGCATATTGGGCGGTACCTTCCAGCCGCGCTCGCCCTTGTACTTCCAGCGCAGCACCAGCATGGCGAGGCTGTTGAAGGTGAAGCTCCAGATCACGCCAAAGGCATAAGCTTCGCCCAGCGTGATGACATTGCCGCGGCTGGCCATGATGGTGAACAGCTGCAGTCCCTGCCACCAGATTCACGATGCGGTAGCTGGTGCCGAACTTCCGATGCGGCTTGCGGAACCAGTCGGTCAGCACGCCGTCTTCGGCGACGCGCATCAGCACGCCGGTCGAACCGATGATCGAGGTATTGATCGCGCCGGAAAGAATCAGGAAGCCGACGATCACGACAAAAACGCGGAAGACAATCCGCAGCACCTGCGGCCCGACCATGTACATCGCCAGGCCGGCGATCAGGTTGTCGCGGTAAACCGGCACGCGCACCGAGTCGGGGATCAGCATCACCGCCAGCAGCGAACCGATGCCGGTGAAGAGGAAGCTGTAGATCGCGATCACGATCGCGGCGCGCTTCAGGTTCTTGAGCTTGGGATGCTCGATCTCGCGGTTGACCTGGGCCAGCGTTTCCTCGCCGCTCATGGCCAGCACAGAATGGCCGAAGGCCATCAGGATGCCGAACAGGCCCAGCATCGCCGGCAACTTGGTGTGCCCAGAAAGCCGAGCGCATCCTTGCTGAAATGCAGGTTCGACGGGACGTGGCAGCGGAGGCAGATTGGCCCCGACGTGGAAGGCCGAATAGATCCCCCAGCCCAGCAGGATCACCACCATGACCGTGGTGATCTTCATGACTTCCAGGGCCTTGTCGCTGGATTCCTCGATGCCCTTCAGATGTTCTGCCACCAGTAGTAAATGGTGACTATCGCGGCAAAGGCGGCCGAGTGTCAGTCCATGGGCAGCTGGCGGCGCCATGTGCTGCGTTGAGCATGGCGCCCGGCAGCCAGCTATGCGCGGCGCCGACCGTCATCAATTCATTCAGCAGCCCGGTAATGTATTGCCCGGCGGAAACGCCCGAGATCGGCCCGGTAAAGATGTAGTCGAACATCAGCGCGGAGACGCTCAGCTTGGCGAAGGTGCCGCCCAGCGCCTCCTTTACCACGCGATACACGCCGCCGCGGGTGAACATCGAGCAGCTCTCCACATACACGGCGCGCACCGCAAAGGAGAAGAGCATGACGCCCAGGATGAACCACGGCGCAGATTTGCCGACGGCTTCTTCCGCAATGCCGCCGGCATAAAAGGCGGAAGAGCCGAGATCGTTGAGCACCACCGCTGCGGCGCGCCAGAACGAAATAAAGGTGAGCATCACCGAGGAGGCGACGACCAGCTTTACCCGGTTGGAGGGAATGGATGGTGCATTAGTTGTTCGCTCGGAAGCCATTCGATATAGGCTAGGTGTCAATCTCGCGACCGGGGAGCGATCGCCCGTCTAGATCGAAGCCAGACCTGAGTCTATGTTGGTTGCCACGCAGCGTCAACGACCGAAACGGGAACGGAAAGCCTGAAGAGCTCCCGCTCACTCGCCGACGAGCAACTGCAGATCTTCGATAAAACTAATCACCACCACCACCGCCGACCCAGCGATCCCGGCGAAGAACATGACCTCAAAGAGCCGCATGAAAAAGATGGCAACCAGCATATGAGCATGATTGTATCTCGTTTCCTTCTCTTGCATCATGCAAAAGGTTCATCCCACACGGGATGGTAGACTCACCGCGATGGCAAAACTGGCACGGCAACCATGGCTGCTCGGTATCTTTTCTGCCGGCTTGCTTTTGCTGCCGTTTTCCATCATCGGTCCGGTGCCTTTCTGGCGCACGTTCTTTGCCTGGCTGGCCTTTGTGCCGCTGTTCTACGGGCTGTTATCGAAGGAAAATCTGAGCCATCCAAGAGCCCTGCTGCGCGGAGCCCTGGCCGCCTATCTCATGGGTTTCCTGTGGTTTGTCGGCAACTGCTACTGGATCTACCAGACCATGCTGTACTTCGGCGGCCTGCCCCCGGCATTTCGGCAGGCATCCTGATCGCTTACAGCCTGGTGCTGGGACTCTACTTTGGCGCTCTTCGGGCTGCTGCTCACCGCTATCGCAAAGGTCTTCCGTGGCGCCCATTACGCGCTGCTGGCTGCGCCCTTTTTCTGGGTGGCGCTCGAGCTACTGTCGGCGCGCTTCACCAAGGTTCCATGGGACTTGCTGGGATACTCGCAGATCGATAATTTTCTGCTAACCAACCTGGCGCCCTTCACCGGGGTCTACGGGCTCACTTTCGTGCTGATTGCGGGCAATGCGCTGATCGCCTGGGGACTGCTGGCTGCTTCGCCAAACGCCGCATCCCCATCTTCATAAGTGGCCTGCTGGCGGCGCTGGTGCTGCAGAACGGCGACCACTTTGCGCCGCCCGCCGCGCCGGTGCAGGCTACCGCGGTGTTGTTGCAGCAAAATCTGAATGTAAATCAGGACAATAACTGGCCCGGCGCTGAGTATGGAGAGCACCTTAGCCAGTTCATCAAACTCAGCACCCGCACCTGCGGGCCTTATCTCGCTGGCATGCCGGACCTCGATGCCTATCCCGTTACCCCCGATTGCCCCACCGTTCCCGTCGCTCCCGGGGTGATTGTGTGGCCGGAATCGCCGGCGCCCTTTCTCGACAAAGATCCCCGCTTCCTGAACGCTTTGCACGGGCTGGCGCTTTCCATGCGCGCCCCGGTGATCGCTGGCACTACCTCTTCCGATGTCCATGGTCCCCACGTCGACATGTACAACTCAGCGCTCTTCGTTGGCCTGGATGGCGCCGTCCATGGGCGCTACGACAAGATCCACCTGGTTCCGTGGGGAGAGTACATCCCCTACAAGAGCTTCTTTTCCTTTGCCAAGAACCTGACCCAGCCGGCGGGTGACATGACCCATGGATGGCAGCGCATCGTCTTTTCCACCGACGGCCACAGCTTCGGCGTCTTCATCTGCTACGAAGAAATCTTCGGCGACGAGATCCGGCTGTTTGTGAAGCGGGGCGCCCAGGTGCTGGTCAACATCTCCAATGACGGCTGGTACGGCGACACCTGCGCGCCCTGGCAAACGCTGAACATGTCGCGCATGCGCGCGGTCGAAAATCGCCGCTGGCTGCTGCGCGACACCAACACCGGCATCACCACCATCATCGATCCCTACGGAAGGCTGACAGCCAGCGTGCCGCGCCACGCGCTGACCTCGCTGGCCGCGAAGTACGGCTATCGCAATGACCTGACTTTCTACACCGTGCACGGCGATGTCTTCGCCTATCTATGTGGGATAATCACTCTGGGCATCATCGCGGTTGCGATCGTGTCCGGCGTCCGCCGCCCACGGCGGCGAAATCTAAGAACAGGTAAAGCCCCATGTTGAATGAACTCGAATTCGCCTACGCTCCGGTGCGCGAAAAAGTGCGCGACCTTCGGGAGTATCTTTGACCGCGCACGAATCGACAGGGAACTAGCTGCCCTGGAGACCAAGCTTTCCGATCCTGCCATCTGGTCCAACCCCGCCGAATCGCAAGTGCTGATGCGCGAGCGCAAGCGCCTCGAAGGCCAACTTGCCATGGAAAATGAACTGGTGCGCCGCACCGGGGATATCGATGCCTACTTCGAGCTGGCGCGCGAAGGCGAGGCGGTCGAGCCTGAGCTGGAACGCGAGATCAAATCCCTAAGCGAATTTGTGGAGCAACTCGAAACCCGCACCATGCTCTCGGCGGAGACCGATCCGCTGAATGCAATCGTGACTGTTCACCCCGGCGCCGGCGGCACTGAATCTCAGGACTGGGCAGAGATGCTGATGCGCATGTACCTCCGCTGGGCCGAGCGGCAGGGCTTCAAGACCGAGATCAACGATTATCAGGATGGCGAAGAGGCGGGCATCAAGTCCGCTACTTTTACCGTGACCGGCGAGTACGCCTTCGGGCAACTTGCGGGGGAAACGGGCGTGCACCGGCTGGTGCGCATTTCGCCCTTTGATCAGGCCAAGCGCCGTCACACCTCGTTCGCCAGCGTCTTTGTCTCGCCGGAGATCGACGACTCGATTCAGATCGATATCAAGCCCGACGAGCTGCGCATCGACACCTACCGCTCCGGCGGCAAGGGCGGCCAGCACGTGAATACCACTGACTCCGCGGTGCGCATCACGCATCTGCCGACCAACATCGTGGTGCAGTGCCAGAACGAGCGCTCCCAGCATAAGAATCGCGAGAAGGCGATGAAGATGCTGCGCTCCAGGCTCTATGAGTACGAGCTGGAGAAGAAGAAGCAGATCTCGAAGAAGCTGGAAGACTCCAAGCTGGATATCAACTTCGGCTCGCAGATCCGCTCCTATGTGCTGCAGCCCTACCGCATCGCCAAGGACCTGCGCACGCGGGTCGAGGTGGGCGATGTGGATCGCGTGCTGGACGGCGATCTGGACCCGTTCATCCGCGGATATCTGATCATGCGCCGGAAGGGTGAGGTGCCGGCTCCGATAGAGGAACCGGTGGACTGATAGGAGAAGCATTGAACGAGCCTGAAACCATCCGCACCATCCTGGAAAATACCAAGACGATCGCCGTGGTGGGGCTTACCGATAAGCCCGACCGGCCCGCGTTTCACGTTTCCAAGTACATGCAGCACGAGGGATATCGCATCATGCCGATTCATCCCACGGTCGACCAAGGCTTTGGGAGAAAAGGCTTATCCGACGCTCGATGCCGCATATGCAGCCGAGGGAAAAATTGACCTGGTGGATGTATTTCGCGCTTCCGAGTATGTCCCGGAGATCGTCAAAGATGTGATGCGTCTGAAGATCCCGTATCTGTGGCTGCAGGAAGGCGTCTGCCACGAGGAGGCGGCCAGGTGGGCGGAAGACGATGGCATCCTGGTGGTGATGGACCGCTGTATCTACAAGGAACACGCGCGCCGTCCCCGCAGCTGAGATGCTACTCCCCTAATCGCTTTGACCGCAGGTCCCTCCACTGCGCTACTCCGGTCGGAGATTGTGACTTTTTTGATTTCCCTCGTAGTTTGTGGCCGGAAAGCCTAGAAGAGCATCTGCCAACGAGCATCGCCGGGGTCCTTCGACTCCGCGCCGTAAACCATTCTTTATGCGACGGATCTGCAAGGCGCTTCGCTCAGGATGACGATTTTGCGCAGTGGTCGAAAACCTGGTTAGGCCTGCAAAAGGACGAAAAGATCGAAAAGGTCACAGGCTCTCGGGATGACAATTTTGTTTTGGAATCGATGGTTTCTCATGACAACTGCCGATTTTGCAACAGAATTGTCATCCCGACCGGAGCGCAGCGCAGTGGAGGAACCTGCGGTTAAAGCTTAGTTTTGAGCCTGTCCCGTAGGCGCGGAGGAACGTCTACAATAGTGAGGGTACTAGTATGCCTGGCCTTCGCCATTACGCTCTGATCCTCTGCGCTGGTTTGACCATTGCCGCAGCTGCGGACTCGGCTAGCCCCGGTCCCAGTAGAAGGACCGGTGCGGGCCCAGCACCTCACGGTCGAGTTGCTCCCGCTCGCAGGGTTCGATCCAGCCCGGAGGCAATGAGCCTCGTCGGCCTGCACTTCACCTTGGACAAGGGCTGGCACGTCTATTGGGTCAACGCCGGCGACTCGGGCGAGCCGCCGAGCATCAAGTGGACGCTCCCAGCCGGCATCACCGCCGGCGCCATGCAGTTTCCCGCGCCCCGCCGCTTGCCGCTTGGCCCGCTGATGGATTTTGGCTACGAGGACGAGGTGCTCTTCCCCATGACCCTGAGCGCGGACTCCACGCTCAAAGCGCCCTCCACCGCCCAGCTCAGCGCCCATGTCAATTGGCTGGTGTGCCGCGAGGTTTGCATTCCAGGCAAGGCCGACCTGGCGCTTCCGCTGCAGGTTGCGGCTCAGCAAGGCCCGGCCGATCCTGGCCGGCAGGCGCTCTTCGATCGCTTCCGCAGCCTTTTGCCGCAGCCGCTCCCGTCCTCGTCCAAGGCCGTTTTCGGAGCGACTCCCAGCGGCTTTGCCCTGGCCCTTACCGGTCACCCAGCGACCAGCGCCGAGTTTTTCCCCCTGGATCAAACCCAGATCGAGAATGCCGCGCCGCAACCTGTCAGCGCCGTGGATGGCGGGCCTAGAGATCTCCCTCAAGAAGGATGAGAACTTCCGTACCCAGCTGGCGCAATTGAACGGGGTGCTTTTGCTGGGCGATGGAACGGCCTATGAGATTCACGCTCCCCCCGGCCCCTTGCCGGCGCTGCAGCGGAGCCTCCCCCGCTGGCGTCCTGCTCAGACTTCTGCGCTTTACTCTCTGGCTTTCCTGGGCGGCGTGATTCTGAACCTCATGCCCTGTGTCTTTCCCGTCCTGTTCATCAAGGGTCTTTCCCTGGTGGAGGCGTCGCGGCACCACCACAGCCGGGTCCGCGCTCACGGCTTGGTGTATGCCCTGGGAATTCTGGTTTCTTTCTGGGCCGTGGTTGCTCTGTTG
Source organism: uncultured Acidobacteriaceae bacterium (assembly GCA_963834205.1). Taxonomy (GTDB): domain Bacteria; phylum Acidobacteriota; class Terriglobia; order Terriglobales; family Acidobacteriaceae; genus PALSA-350. Next base: position 64,632 of record CAWIBI010000059.1, read on the forward strand.
CTGGGGCTAAGGGCCGGAGGCCGTCAACTGGGCTGGGGCTTCCAGTTCCAGTCTCCCGGTTTTGTCGCGGTCATGGCGCTGCTGCTCTTTTTTCTCGGCCTGTCGCTGGCCGGCATGTTTGAGATCGGGCTCACCGTGACCAATGCCGGTTCGAGCCTGGCCGCGCGCCATGGCTATGCCGGCAGCTTTTTTACCGGCGTGCTGGCCATGGTGGTGGCCACTCCCTGCACCGCTCCGTTCATGGGCGCGGCCATCGGTTTCGCTCTGGCGCAGAGCGCGGCCGTTGCCTTTGCCGTCTTCACCGCGCTGGCGCTTGGCTTGGCCGCGCCTTATCTGCTGCTCACGTTCAATCCCGTGTGGATGCGCCATTTGCCCCGCCCCGGCGCCTGGATGGAAGTGCTGAAGCAGGCCACGGCCGCGCCTATCTTTGCCACCGTCATCTGGCTGGTGTGGCTCTTTGCCTCCTCGGCCGGAGTCGATGCTCTCACCGCTTTGCTGGCGGCGTTTCTGCTGCTGGCGATCGCCGGATGGATCCTCGGCCGCTGGCCGGCACGAAGGGTGGCTTCGGTCTTTGCCGTCTCGGTCATTGTCCTGGCAGTGGCAACGCCGCTTTATGCGTTGTGGAAGTTTCCCGCGGGCGAATCGACGCACGCGCCCGCACTGGCGACGGTCAGCCAAGCTGGTTGGGAGCCGTACAGCCGCGCGGCCATCGAGCAATATCGTGCCCAGGGCCGTCCGGTGTTTGTGGATTTCACCGCCCGCTGGTGCCTGAGCTGCCAGGTCAATGAGCGTGCTGTCCTCAATCGCGACGATGTGCGGCGCCGCCTGCGCGACTCCGGGATCGTGCTGGTCCGCGCCGACTGGACCAAGCACGATGAGGGCATCGCTTCCGCGCTCACTGAGCTCGGCCGCAGCGGCGTGCCCACTTATGTCTTTTACCTTCCCGGGCAGCCGGCCCTGGTGCTGCCCGAGGTGCTCACACCGGGCATCGTTTTGGGGCCGCTCGACCAGCTCCAGAATCACGCCCAAGAGAACGCAAGCCAGGCTGATTCAAACCGTCTGGAACCCAAGCCTAGTGGAAGCCATCTAACCCTGAACGATGAGAGGATAAGCCGATGACCCGCAAACGCCATTTTTTCCCCATCGCACCGCAACGCATTGTGGCCGCCGCCCTGTACCATTCTGCCTCGTCGCCACTTCTTCGGCTGCGTGCCGCCCAGATCGGCAGCCCGGCGCCTGACTTTCACGGAACCGATTCCAACGGCAAGACGCAGAGCCTGGATCAATACCGCGGCAAGTTCGTGGTGCTGGAGTGGCATAACCACGATTGCCCCTACACCATGAAGCACTACGAGAGCGGGAACATGCAGTCCCTGCAGAAGCAGTGGACCGCGAAAGGCGTGGTGTGGCTCACCGTCATCTCCTCCGCTCCCGGCACAGCAGGGTTATGTGGATGCCTCGCAGGAAAATGCCTACATGAAGAAGATGGGCGCTAAGCCGACGGCGGCTATCCTCGACCCCAAGGGCGATATCGGTCATCTTTACGATGCCAAGACCACTCCCAACATGTTCATCATCGATCCCAGCGGGAAACTGATCTATGCCGGCGCCATCGACGACCATGCCACCACGGATGTCTCCGACATTCAAGTCATCGAAGAATTACGTTTCCGCGGCGCTGACCGAGGCCATGACCGGCCAAGCGGTGCAGAGCCGCGTAACCCGTCCTTATGGCTGCTCGGTGAAGTATCGCAGTAGACGGTGATGAGTGAGCCGATGATGTCTCTTCCGCGGTTGCGCGCGCTGGATCGCCGTGGTTGTGATGGCGGCCTGCTTGCGCAGCATACGCCTGTATTCGCGCACAGGCGCCCCCGCCAGGCAGGGATGCAGCAAGCGGGGCCCGCGGACGATCCGCATGCCGCGGAGGAGCAGGCGGCGGAGCGCCAGGCCCTGGGATTTCTCGGCTACCTTGACCAGGGGCGCTTCGCCGACAGCTATGCCTACACCGGCATGCTGATTCGCGCCCAGCTCGACCGGGATGCGTTTGCGGCGCAAATTGAGAAGACACGCGCCGGGACCGGCGCGCTGCAGTCGCGTGAACTCATCGACGCCAGCTACACCACCACCGTGCCGGGGGCTCCGGAGGGCCAGTACGTGGTGCTGCACTACCACGCCAGCTTTGCCGACCGGCAAGAGGCGGTGGAGACGGTGACCCTGGCCTTCGCCAAGGGCTATTGGCGGGTGAGCGGCTACTACATCAAATAAATTCGCGAAGTGAATTTGCCGCTTGGCTTGGGCCGCTTGCTCAAAGAACGCACGGATGTCATCCTTGAGAGATGATGCGAGAGAGATGGTTCTGCGCCCTTTTGGGATCGGCGCTGGCGTGTTGTGTGGCGGCGGGTGCCCAGGAAAGAGGAAATTGGCGTGCGGCGAGCTCACCGGCGCAATCGACCACCGGCGATGTGGGAATTGGGGACGAGAAGATATTCATCAACTTTTCCAGTTTTACGATTGCCCGCATACGTGATCTGGAGCCGGGCGAGGTAAGCTCGGTTTTTGACGCTGACAGCGGCGCCGGTGTGAGAGGCAGCCTGTACCGGCTGAGCATACCTGCGGCAAAAACATTTCTCCACAAACATACTCTGTGCGGGGGCGAGGATACGCAGTGGATGGCGACCTATGTTGAAGGGCGCTCGCTCCACCTGGCATTTTTCTCGGGACAAAAAATGCCTGTATTTACACCGGATACGATCGCAAACTCAACCGATCTTTGCGGAACATTTTCCTACGCGCGATGAGGCTCCCAACCGTGGGGATTCCTGTAGCTTTGGTGATGGTGTAAGTGACCGCCCAGCTCTGCAGGTCCCCCCTATTTCGGGATAATAAACCATGACATACAGGTTGTTGCCCACCAGGTTTGTGCCCTGGAAGCCGTTGCCGAAAGAGAAGTTCCATGCGAAGCCGTCGGCCGGCCCGTAGGGCAGGCATGGCGAGGATGCGGATGGGCCCGAGCACGCCCAGTAGAGATAAGGCTGCACATTGTAAAAGGGGCCGACGCGCGCCGTCGAGGACCCGACAACTGAGTCGCCTGGACGAAAACCGAGCTGTCGATAGAGCGATCCCATGGCACTCCCAGCGCAGCCAAAGCCGGTTGTGCCCTGCATGCTGCAGGATGGATCAGGCGGCCCGGTCTCAGGTAAATCCCAGCCCGCGTGACCGAGATACCCGCGGCCACCATTGACGCGATTCATGGCCTCGACCCAGAGCACTGCCGTCTCGTGATCCATCGCACCGCTGGGATTGATCCCGGCGATGCCAAAGGTTTGTCCTGCGGGCAGGTTGGCGTCGGCGAGCCAGGTGACCTGGGCGATGGGGTCGTATACGGTCGCTCCGTCCGGGTCAGCCTGCAAATGGCTGCCTGAGGCGGGAGGCGTGCCCGGCAACTTACCTTTGATCATCGGCAACACGTAGATAAAGTTTCGAAAGACGTTGGCTCCCTGAAAGCCCGTGCTGAACGAGAAAGTCACAAAACCCTGCCTCGGATCAGCGGCTGGAGATTTGGACCAATAGAGATAGGGTTGGAAGTTCTGGAATGAGCCGACTCGATTTTGCGATAGTGGGACGGCCAAATCCGGCTCGCGGAGCCCAAGCGAGGCGTAGTACAAGGAGCCCAAGGCACTGCCGGAGCAGTGAAAGCCAAACGGCTCGCCATTCCGTCCGGTTAGCGAGCATGTTCTATCCACGTTGGGAGCCGTGGGCAGTTGCCAGTTATTGTGGCCCAGATAACCGGCGCCGTTATTCGACGCATTCATCGCCGCAACCCAGCGAAGCGCAGTGGCATAGTTCATTGAACCGGACCTATTGATGTTGGGGATGCCAAAGGTTTGCTGCGCGGCCAGGTTGCCATCGGCCAGCCAGGTAACTGCCAATCGGGCGTCATACATGGTACGACCCCCATCCCCAGGGGCCAGCTTGCCCACCGGAGGCAATGGGGCGCCGGGCGATTGCTTTTCTCTGCAGGCGGCGGCCAGGTCCGCTGCTATTTGCGGCAAAGGCCGGGAAAGGCCTCTCGGCGGCTTCTGGCCAAAAACGATGGGATTGAAGCAATCCAAGACAAGCCGGTCTCCTATGGGACCGCCCTGGACGAAACCGGCGTTCTTACATGCTGTTCTTATTTGCTCGCATGGGGGCTGGGCGAGTAGAGATGTGGCGGCTACCCCCCAGATTGCGGCGAACAGAATGTTGTGCGAAAGCAAACCGGACATCAGGGACCTCCGCGTGGAGTGTACTGGGACCGCCGATCTTCCGGCCATATCTTTCAGGCGGGATTTGCAAAAGCCTCGACATTCGTGGGAGCCGGGGCAGGGGTGTTGGTTGTCCCAAAGAGACTCCTCGCGTATGCTTCCGATGTTGTGGAGGAACACATGCGTCGTTCAGTCTGCAATCTATTGATCGCACTCGCCATGCTGATCGCAGCGAATGCAGCGTTCGCACAGATCGGAATCACTGTTTCGTTTGGACCCCCTGCGATACCTGTGTACGAGCAGCCTATCTGCCCCGCGGTTGGCTGGTTGTGGACGCCGGGCTACTGGGCCTGGGACCCGGACTTCGGCGACTACTACTGGGTTCCGGGCACCTGGGTGGAGGCTCCCGAGGTCGGCTATCTATGGACCCCCGGATGGTGGGGTCGGGGCGGCGGCGGATTTATATTCCACGAGGGCTACTGGGGCCCGCACGTCGGCTTCTACGGAGGCATCTATTACGGCTTCGGCTATTTCGGAAATGGCTTCGAGGGTGGACGCTGGCAGGGCAATCAGTTTTTCTACAACCGCGCGGTGATGAATGTGAACGAGACCGTCATTCACAATGTCTACAACACCACCATCGTTAACAACACCACCATCAACCGGGTTAGCTATAACGGCGAACAAGGCGGCATTACCGTGCGTCCCACCCCGGAGCAACTGGCGGTGGACCAGGAACGGCATATCCCCCCGGTGGCTGCGCAGGTCCAGCATGTGCAGACTGCCCGATCTAACCCGCAGCTGCGCGCTTCGGTGAATCACGGTGCGCCTCCCGTCGCGGCAACCCGTGCATCATGGGGTAGACGCGAAGTGTGGGAGAAAAGCGCATGTGAAGATGAGAGAATGAACGCGAGACTCCTAACCTATTGAAACGACAGCGACAATTGAGTTCGTGTTTGTCGGGGGTTTGGAGGTTGTTAGCGCAGCGGGGCCGCCTGCGACCTTGTGACCCCGCCGTAGGCTTCAGTTCGCGGCGTAGTAGCTGCGTTGCTTTCGGTGTCTCATAGTACGCTCTGTACATCAAGTTAGCGCCGCCATAGCCGCGTTCCTCAATCGCAGCATTGAGCGCTGCCTGCTCGATTTCCAACTGTCTCTCGCGGTTGAAAATCTTTCGCTGCTTCGCGACCATTTCAGCTTCAGTGAAGTTAGTGGACATTAACCGCGCCCCTGCCGTAACGACGTTCGTACTCCACACTCGACAAATCCACTCACGGTCTAATCTCGTTATTGGTCCTTTTAGCTCTTTCGCCACGCCTACTCTTCAGACCTCGTATCTCGGGAACGTCTTCAATGCCTCTGCCATGTCCGTAACCGTAGGTGCTCCGTATCCACGCGCGACCGAGGCTGGCGCATGGCCCGTTATGTAGTCAGACATTCCATCAGGTATCCCTTTGCGTGCTGCGATCTGCTTGAAAGAATGACGCCATCCGTGATTTGGACTAACCTCTTTGTCCGTTACCCCGAGGCCCCGTATCCACATCGCCAAGCGCTCGCGTGCTCGGGCGGAGCGCGGCTTCCTTGGGTTGGTCGCTGCGCTTTCGGGCGGTTCAGCTTTTGACTGATTGTAGAACAATGGACCGTTGCGTCGTGAGGCAGCGAAATCAAGAAAGCCCTGTTCGAGTAGATGCTCATGCAGTGGTACCACTCGGCCCCTGCCAGTCTTCACCGTCCCTGCCTCTGGCGTAATGCTGATGACCTTCACGCCCTCCTGTTCACGAACATCAACGCCGCGTAGCTGTATTACCTCGCCAACGCGCGCTCCGGTGTAAGCGCATAGCCAAGGCACCCATCTGCGCGCCGCGCCGCTCGTTGTGGCTGTGTCTTTGACGGTGAGCGCCGCACGCAAGATGATTTGTATTTCATCGGTGTTAAAGGCTTTGTGTGGTCGTGAGGTCTTCTTTCGCGGCACTGAGACGTGAACCGTCTTGAATGGGTTCAGCTTGGTGTATTTTCGCTTTACCGCCCAGGTGAACACGGTGCGCGCAGCGACTATCCACACGTCACGCACTGTTGCTGCGCTGCGCTCTGGGTTGGTCAGCTTATCGGTCCATTCTTGTGCTTCTTCCAGCGTGATTGACCCGGCGCTGCGTCCCGCGAACTCTGTCCCAAGCTGTAAGAATACTCCACGCCACCTGTTCACCGTCGTTGGCGCTGGTTTCACTGATTGCACCCACTGTTCAAACAGTTGCCAAGGTCCAAGACCCGCGTCGCGTGAGTTCTCGAACTTCGGAAATCGACGCGCGTAGTCGTCGGGCTCATAGTTGCCCCGCGCACGCTTGATCAACAGCTTTAGCGCTGCTTCGAAATCTCCGTAAAGATGGTCAAGAAACATCCGCCGCGACGGCTCATCCAGCACCAGCCGTTTCGTGTGTAAGAATTGCGCAACCTCGCCCCAGTCCGCTAACATCGGGCGCACATTCTCGCGCGCCTCTGGCGAGCGCTCCCAAACTTCGTCAACCTCATCGACCTCTCCTGGTCCCCCGAGACCGAAAAGCAGTTCGTCGCGCAATGCATCGTTTACGTCTGATCCGAGGTCTTCCCAATGGGCTGCGGGCTCGCCGCGCTGAAGGTGTCGCTCTGTGAACCAGTGGTACCACTCCCCGGCCAGCGCTCTCGCGTCTTTGGGCGTCAGCAATCGCCCTTCGCCTTTCTTCGAGGCCCTAATGTTGGCAATGCGGCTCTCGACTTCTGAAGTCCACTCCCGGTGCTGCGCACGCGCCTGAACGATGGGCGTGCCCGGGGCAATACCGAGACGCGCTTCCCATCTGACACCGTAGAGACGCTCATAGTCGTCTTGCACGTCTCCGGGGATGCGCTTCCGCGCGGTGAAGCCGCCGTTCTTGGTTGGAGTGAGTTGGGTCGCTACACGAGGCATTGTGTAGTTCATTGTGTAGCAGAGTTTATGGAGTTTGCAAGTTATGTCAGGAAGTTACGACAGTGCTGGTGGAAAAGTACGGCTTGGGGCAGATCAACCGCATCTGCCGCGTCAGACGGTCATCGACTCCCATGGCGAGGGCGGCTTTCGTTTTGCCGGCATGTCGCATCGCGGCTCGCTCCTGTGTCTGCCCGACGGCATCTGGGCCTGGCCGGTGGCCAATGCCGACGATCTGACGGAGGACGCACTGGCGCTGGTTTTTGCGCGCTTCGGCACGTTGGATTTTTTCATCCTCGGTACTGGCAGCGTGCGCAGGAACATGCCGGCTTCGCTTCATGCGCGCTTCCGCGAAGCGCATATTTCGCTCGACACGATGACCACCGGACCGGCCGTGCGCACTTACAACGTTATGCTGATGGAGAGCCGCCGGGTCGGCGCGGGCCTGATCGCGATCGATTGATGCTAGGGTCCGGCCATGCAGGATGCATTCGCTTATTGCGCCGAGCTTGTCCGGAGCGCCGACCGGGATCGCTTTATCGCTTCGCTGTTTGCTCCGGCCGAGCGGCGCGGCGCACTGCACGCGCTCTACGCCTTTAGCGCCGAGATTGCGCGCGTTCGTGAGGTTGCACACACGGCCTTGCCGGGTGAAATCCGCATGCAATGGTGGACCGATGTGGTCAATCGCGAGCGCGACGGTGAGGCGAGCGCCAATCCGGTTGCCGCGGCATTGCTCGCCACGATGGAGCAGTATCATCTCCGCCGCGAAGTATTGCTCGATCTGATCGAAGCGCGGCGGTTCGATCTCTACGAAGATCCGATGGGGACGCTGGACGATTTGGAAGCGTACCTGCGGCGTACGTCGTCGTCGGTCATCTCGCTTGCGGCGCTCATCCTGGCCGGTGCGGAATTCGAGGCGGTGGCTGCGCCGGCCGGCATCGCCTCAGGTCTTGCCCAAATTCTTCGCGCCTTCCCAGTTCATGTCGCGCGGCGCCAACTCTACCTCCCCACGGAAGTTTTGGAGCGGCATCAGGTGCGCTTGCACGATGTATTTGCTGGACGCTCTTCGCCGGGGCTTGTGGCCGCGTTCGCCGAATTGCGCAATATCGCACGCCGCCATCTGATGATGACACGGCAAGGACTAAAGGAACTGCCGCACGAAGCCATTCCGGCTTTGCTGCCGCTTGCCGTGGTCCGCCCTTGGCTCGACCGATCGGAGCGCAGAGATCCTTTCGCGCCGATCGAGCTTGCGCCCTGGCGGCGGCAGTGGCTGATCTGGCGCGCGGCGCGCAATCCCGCGCGGATCGCCGGCTGAGAACATGATCCGGAAAAGTGGAAGCCGGTTTTCCGAGAAGATCATGCTCCACTAAAATCCAACCGCGGCGTCAGAATGCGAAGCGATCGCGCAGATTGCGCCGTCCCGAAACAATGTGGGCGACGAGCGCGCGCTCGCTATCGGTCTTGACCAGCGATCCGATCAGATCGAGCTGGTTCAGCGCGACGAGCTCGAGAATTTCATTGCGCACTTCGCCTTGCGCATTGCGGGGCAGGGCGTCGACGATTTGCAGATGCTCGGGGCCGATGCTGCCGAGAAAATCGCTGAGTTCGCGATCGTCGGCGCTACCCTCGACGAAGGCATAAAGGCCGGTGCCCGAGCGCCGGTCGGGAAAGGCGACAATCGCAACGTCGCGGACGCCCGGGTGGGTTCGCAGACGTTCCGCGATGGCCGGGGCTTCGCGGATGAAACGCATGCCGCGGCCTTCCCGATCGGTCACGTTGAGCCCGCGCGTGATCGCGTAATAGACCTTCTTGCCGGTCGCCATCCAAACCCGCGTCAGCAGGCTCTTGCGCGCGAGGACGCGACGCTCTGCCGGCGTGAGCGCTTCCGGCGCGTAGCGGCGCTTGTGCTTGAGCAGATGGCGCAAATCCTCGTAGCGCGCGATGCGGAAGAGGGCGCTGCGGCGATGCGCAAAACAAGACGCCAACTGGAAATCGGTGACATAGGCGCGGCCATCGGCGTAGAGCCAATTCTGCTCCTTGGCGAGATCGTTATGCGTGACACCGGCGCGATGAAGCTTGCGCAAGGCCGCCTTGGCGGAACGAAAATAACCGATATCGCCTTGCGGCTTGGCGATATGCAGCGGCACGCCGGCGATCCAGCGCCGCACCAGCATGCGGCGTTCGGCATGAAGAAGGCGTGGGCCCACATCGAGCGTGGCAGCCTGCGTCAGCGCGCGGCGCTCGCGCCGGAACAGAAGGTGCGCGAGCGCCTTGCTCCACCAGGGCACCTCATCGATGCGCCGAAGCACCGCTTCGACCTCACTGTCCTCGGTGCGGAAATACCCGCGCTCGATGGTGGAGAAGACGTCGCGCTTGAGCACGACCTCGCCCCGCCAGCGTCCGTCCAATACGCTCACAGCCCCGGCCTCGACCATGCCTGTGTCTAGAGCATGATCCGGAAAAGTGGAAGCCGGTTTTCCGAAAAGATCATGCTCAAACAAAAAGTTAGAGCAGGATGTCGATCCAACTAAAACTCATCCGGCTCTAAAACAATGCCGGTTCACGCTGCATCATGCATGGTGCCGCCAATCCAGGCATCGAGATCGGCAAGTGCGCGCGCGCTCAGCGCCTGCTTTTGGGCGCCGCGCGCGGTCTTTCGGCCAAGCGGCGGGAACAAGCCGAAATTGACGTTCATGGGCTGAAACGAGCGAGCACCGGCATCGATCGTCTCGATATGGCCCCCGGTAATGTGGCCGAGAAGCGCGCCGAACGCGGTCGTAGGCGGCGGCAAGGACGGCCGCTCGTCCAATCGTTCAGCGGCGGCGAAACGGCCGGCGAGCAATCCGATCGCCGCCAATTCCACATAGCCCTCGCAGCCAGTGATTTGTCCAGCAAAGCGCAGCCGCTGATCGGCTTTGAGCCGCAGCGTCGCGTCAAGAAGCTCAGGCGAATTGAGGAACGTGTTGCGGTGCAGCCCGCCGAGCCGCGTGAACTCGGCACCGGCAAGGCCCGGGATCGTGCGGAAGATTTTCACCTGCTCGCTGTGCTTCAGCTTGGTCTGGAAACCGACCATGTTGAACAGCGTGCCGAGCTTGTTGTCTTGGCGTAATTGCACGACCGCATAAGGCTTGACGTTCGGCTTATGCGCGTCGGTCAACCCGAACGGCTTCATCGGCCCATGGCGCAGCGTCTCGCGTCCGCGCTCGGCCATGATCTCGATCGGCAGGCAGCCGTCGAAATAAGGCGTATCTGTTTCGAACTCGCGGAATGCGATCTTTTCGCCGCTGAGTACCGCGTCGACGAAGGTGTCGTATTGGTCGCGGGTGAGCGGACAATTGATGTAATCGGCGCCGGAGCCGCCCGGGCCCGCTTTGTCGTAGCGCGACTGAAACCACGCGATGTCGAAGTCGATCGAATCGCGATGAACGATCGGCGCGATGGCGTCAAAGAAAGCGAGCGCGGCTTCACCGCTGAGACTGCGGATCGTTTCGGCCAGCGGCTCGGATGTCAGCGGACCGGTCGCGATGATGACGCTGTCCCAGTCCGGCGCGGGCTCGAAGACTTCTTCACGCTGGATTTCGATCAGCGGTTCGCGTTCCAGCGCCGCAGTGATCGCCGCGGAAAATCCATCGCGGTCGACGGCCAGTGCCCCGCCGGCCGGCAGCTTGTGGTCGTCCGCCGCGCCCATGACGAGGGAGGAAAGCCGCCGCATCTCGGCATGGAGGAGACCGATGGCGCTTCCCTGCGCATCGTCGGACCGGAACGAGTTGGAACAAACGAGCTCGGCAAATCCGGCCGTTTTGTGTACGGCGGTCGAGCGAACCGGCCGCATTTCATGCAAGACCACGGGCACCCCTCGGCGCGCGATCTGCCAGGCCGCTTCGGAACCGG
>CAWIBI010000060.1:0-39378 GCA_963834205.1 uncultured Acidobacteriaceae bacterium
TGCTCACTTCGGCAGCCCATCCGGAGCCGATTTACTCAAAACAGACTTTGCGGGCAGTTCGCAGGTTCACTTCTGAATTGTCCGTGATTAAGAGGAATGGCTGAAAGCGCACGCCTCGTTGAGGAATCCGACTGCCACTTCTGCGTCTAGTTCCGACCCAACCATGCCCTACCGGCCTACCGGGACAAGCCGGGGATCTTCTCCAAGCGCTTGATCTTCCACCGTGGGAGCGTGGGAGAGTGCCCCGGCGTAAAGCTTCGTTAGCTCCACGACGGTGGCGGCAGACCGGCAGGCGGCGGCATGCTTACGGAGGTCGCGGGGGCTGAACGGCTTCCCGCACGTCGGGCACGGGCGCACTTCGGCCTGCGACCCCCTCCGGGCGCTAGAGGGATAGTGACGATGGTGCGACAGTTGGGGCAGATCGTGTTGTCACCTCCGTGTCGGAGGCGGCTATCGGTTCCATAACCTCGACGATCTCGTCCAGAACTGCGCGGCCCACTCGGGTGGCTCATGCTCCGCGCAGCTCCACTACCAACGGAAGGCGAGCCAGCGCTGCTTGTAGTATTTTGGGTCGATGAAGCTGGTCCAGGCTCTCCCGCGCAGAGGCGTTCCCCGACCAGGATCGCTCATCGTTGAGCCGCTCGCTCATCTGTATCCGATGTACGAGACTGTACGCACCGAGGATTTGCCCGTAGGTGGGTAGATCAGCCTCGACCTGGTTATCGTCAAGGACCTCCATGACGCCCTGGAGGGTGCCGCTGAGGATGACGAGGCGCAGTTCGGTTCTTGCGATCGACGCTCGAATCGGGTTTAGGATCTTTCCCATAATTTAATCTCCGCACCCACAACGGAACTTGGGGAACAATTTCGCAATTATTTTTTGGTGCAGCTCCTCCGCTCCTCCAGGGGCGGTACCAAGCTCCTCCCTTACCGCCCGTGGCTTTCAATCCGCTAGCACGATCCAGCTTTCAACTATTTCCATCAAGAAGAGGGCAGCCAGCTTGCCATCTGAGTTGATGAAGACCAAATGATCCTCCTGAATCTTAGCTTTTGCGGCTACTACTTGCTGGGGACCTAAGCCTCGGGATTTAAGGCGCACAAGGTAGGTCTTGTCGGTCATGCAAGCAAGTGTATGCCCGGAGCAGCCTGCGATGTCCGCAATCAGCCATCAGGGAGGACACTCTTTTATTGCTTCGCCATTCTCTCAGTATTGACCTGACCCGCGAGATGCCGCATCTCGGTGAGAATTCCGGAGTGATTACGTTCTAGAAATCTGCCAACTCGGCATTCTGGATCAGCGTTTCCAGGTATCTACAGACGACGGTCAGAGCGAGCACATCCTGCCCGTATGTGCGCCGAACAACCGCCAGGTCGCCGATCAAACTATCCGTAGTTTCTTCGAGCAGTAAACTTGATTTTGCGCCGCTAGATTTCGCTGCGTGTTTTTCTGGGTTGACCAATTGTTCGACTAGTGACACCGAGGATGGCCGCAGCAAACGAAACGATTTCGTGAGTGCGGTTACAGCGAGATGAATTCGCCCGGGTTTACAAGGTTCCGATCAGCTTCTTTGAGTGATCTGAGGACCGTCGAAAGGACTGCTCAGCGGTGCTCGCCAAATGGCCCCTGCACCCATCTGCGAGGGAACGTTGTTTTTCCGATGAAGCGCGAAAGCGCCGAGATGATTTCGTTTACCCTGCGCATTGCGATTCTGTAACTGAAGTAATACGCCGAATGGTACCGGTGATTGGTCCAGTCTCTTTTGGAGTATTTGAACCGCCAGAACCTGCCCTAAGCCTGTAGCTACCCTCCTCGATTTGTCTAGAAGTTCAAATCCTCTCTGAATCGTGGCTGTGGGCTGAAACGTGACAATAGACTCCGCTCCTGATCGCGCGAGCCAGTCATGTAACCCTCGCAGCCCCAGTTCCCGCCAGGCCCCATCACTGGTATAAAACACGGTTCCAGGAAGGGCGTTGGCTCGGCCACAGTCGACTACACAACATTCCGGCATAGTGTTTGCCGGTCCACCATCTTGATCCAAGCCTGGACCAGCGTCCCGCTCCGCCTTTGGCGATAAAGCGTTTAGGGGATGGGCCATGTTTGCCACAGCCACAGACCGTTGGGCTGCCCACCGAAGCTTGGCTCACCGCCGAACTTGCCATGCGGCACAAAGCCTGCCGCAAGACCGATAAGCAAACAGGTCAGACAGGGCTTGCCGTCTGCGTCCATAACCCGGCACTGGCCATCCACCAAAAGTGCCTGCGACTCGTTTGTGAATGCAACCGAACGGCGCGTCCCGCCTTGTCAAACACGGGAACGCACGCAGCCGGTAAACCAGCGCAGCGATCACCAGGTCGGCGTTGTCCAGCACGACTGGGCACTCTGCATCGTTCTCACCAGCCGGTGCAATCGGAGGCGAGGCTCAGCCGGGGGGCCACCGGGGCCGCGCACGCACGCATGATGAAGTTCTCGAGAATTCAGGCGGAAGCCGGCCAGAATCCCCCCTTCCCCTCACACTGGTAGACGTCGTCGGGCCCAAACTCGGTTTGTCCGCCAGTGCAGCATCTACACTGGGATAGTAGATACGTAACGGTCCTCGATGCGGAATGGCGACGCCGCGCGGACCGAACGTGATCCCTGGCGTCAGATTTGGACACAACCAAAGCGGCGCACGTTTCGTGTGCGGAGGCGACCAACAGCGCAAGGCACGCGGGATTTGTGGCCGAGAAGGGAGTTCAAGTGACGCTATCAAGTGTGATGCACCCCGCAAGTGAGACAAGGCAGATGACGGAAAAAGATTACAGTTTTGCAACCACAATGAAGAGGCCGATGTTGGACCTCAGAGCTACCGATTGGACCCCGGCAGTATGTGCTTGAAGTGCTATTGTTGCAGTCCTCTAAAGTGAGCGAATATCGATGAAATGCACGCGACGAACAGAACAATCAGGCTCAATCTGTTGCTGTTTTCTCTCGGCCGCCCCTTTATCTGGAACTTCTCCAGGGCTTTCGATGGCAAATTTTCGCGAACTCTATGCGTTGCAAATATAGCGGGCACACTGGCCATTGCCGTTTGAGGGTCGCTCTGACGGTGGTATTTCTGGCTCGATTTTCGCGCTGCGAAGAGGTGTAAGAAGAACATGAAGATACTAATTTCGGCTTATCACTGCGAACCTGATAAGGGCTCCGAACTTGCAGTGGGATGGAACTGGGTACTGCAAATGGCAAAGTTCCACGATGTCTTTGTGTTCACTCAAACTGGATGGCGTAAAGAAATTGAGAGGAGCCTAGCCCAGAACCCGATTTCACGGTTGACATTCACCTATATTGAGCTGCCTTCCTGGGCGCTCTTTTGGAGAAAGGCCGGCTTGGATTCGAAGGCCACTACTACCTATGGCAAGTGCTCGCGTATTTTGCGGGTCGCAGGATGCACAGGAAGATTGGATTCGACATTGTGCACCATGTCACGCTGGGCAGGTACTGGATGCCTAGCCGACTGTCGTTGCTGCCGGTACCGTTTATCTGGGGACCGGTGGGTGGCGGAGAATCAACTCCTGCTTCCTTCCGGTCATCCTTCAGCCCACGGGGAAAAATCTTCGAATTATTAAGGGATTTCGCCCGCAAGCTGGGCGAATGTGACCCCTTCGTGAAAGCTACTGGGCGGCGAGCGGTAGTCGCGCTGGCAACCACGGAACAAACTGCGGTACGGCTGCGAATGCTTGGGGCCCGACGACTGGTCGTCGTGCACCCACAATTCGGAATGACCCGGGACGAGAGGCGCTTTTTTGAACTGCTGGGAACACGGCGGCAGAAGCCATTTAGGCTAATCAGCATGGGACGTTTACTGTCATGGAAGGGAATTCATCTTGGGCTGCTGGCGTTTGCCAAGCTGCAAGAGAGCCACCCAGATTCGGAATACTGGATCATCAACAATGGTATCGAGATGGGGTACCTCAAAGGCTTAGCACGAAAACTAGGTGTTGAGGATAAGGTTACATTCTGGGGAAAACTGCCAACACTTCGAGACGTCTACGGCAAGTTGGCAGAGTGCGACGTACTGGTGCATCCCGCCCTGCATGAGGCATTCGGAAATGTCTGCCTGGAAGCCCTGGCGAGCGGGCGCCCCGTGATCTGTCTGGATCTGGGCGGACCCGGTCTGCAGGTTAAAGAGGGCACAGGAATCAAAGTGACGCCGAGTACGCCAGAGACAGCAGTGGCAGAGTTAGCGGCAGCCATGGTCAGACTGGCAAGTGATCCAGACCTTCGTTCAAGCATGGGCCGCGCGGCCCAACGTTCGGTCGAGGAAGATTTCGACTGGGATCGCAAGGGAGAGTTCATGGCGCAACTGTATGAAGATGCGCTACGAACGTGGCACGCAGAGAAGGAACCAAAGTCCGAGTACCGGCTGGACCCGTGGGGGCCTTAACTTCACAGGGACAGGATCCTGTGAAGAAATCGCCCGCGGTGGCCGAAGCGCCTGCGCGTGAGTCTCGGCGCAGGCTTCGTTACGGCCCTTCCTTCACCGGTGCGTGCTACGACGTTCACGCTAACGGCCTGCGGCGAGATGACGAGCGAGCCGCTTCGACGTGAATTTCGCTCCATAAGCAAATCGACAGAGCGGGCCGAAACTGTTGGATGACGCCAGGCCAATGAAGTAGAGGCCCGGTACAACGGACTCGAAATTACGAGTCAGCAGTGGCACGTCGTCAGCAGTAGCCATTTGGCTGCGAATAGTGGGGTTTAGGAATCCGAGGCGATGCAGTTTTACCTTGTAACCAGTCCCGCAAATTACGTGGTCAAATTGGAGCTCTTTCTCGGAGTTGTCCTGCTGAGTAAATTCCAGGGACACGCTGTTGCCGCGCATGTTCGCCTGTTTCATGCGTGTTCCGAGATGACTGGTTACCCGGCCAACAAACCTGGTCTTGGCGAACCAGCCCGGAGCCGGCCCGAGGTGACGCTGGACGGCACGTGCGCGAATCTTCTTCGGCATGGAATGGAAAAGCAGAGGCGCATCGGTGCAAAGGCGCGAACGCCACCCGAGACCGAGACCCGACCGCGGATTGAGCACGCGTTGTGCGATGGGTCGCGGTTCGGTAGGAGCTTCGTGGAATGCGATGGCCGAGCGGCGGGCAATCAAATGTGTGTCAGCACCCGCTTCATGCAGAAGGCCGGCCAGATCGATCGCCGAGGCGCCGGCGCCAATGACGGCTACCCGGCGGCCTCCGAATCTGCTCACATCTTTGTGATCGGAGCTGTGGGTGACAAATTCCTGCGGCAGAGCCCCCAACATCGGTGGGATAAAACTGAAGTGAGTAATGCCGGCGGCCACCACCACACGCTTGCTGCAGACGGTTTCCCCGGCCTCCGTGGTGAGCTCAAAGCCGCCCGCAACAGGTACGACCGACGTTACCACGGTCTCATCGAGATGAGGGGCGAAACGGCGCTGAAATTCGATACCGTAGGCTACAAAAGTTTCGATGGGCACGGGAACACCCACGTCCGCATAAGGAACTGATTGCTCCTGGCAATACCGGGCGAGCGTAAAGGAAGACTCGGGATCGAACAGGCTGGAGGCAAATCCCTCCGACTTGAGCCAGGTGCCGTTAGGCATGTTTCGCCAGCTAGACATTGGACTACCGAAAATACGGTACGAGACTTTGCCCGCACTGAGATGAGCTGCAAGTGATAGGCCGTAAGGCCCGGCTCCAATGATGGCTACGTCAACAGCAGACCTCATGATACCCTCCCCTTCTTAAGAACAATCGCCACAGTCTTACTGACACACAAGATGGATGCATTCCAGAAAGGCTTCTTGATGTGTGGATGCTACCAGCTGCAAGCCGAATCAAATAGCTTTACTACCGGCACACAGGAACGACCGTAATCTAGGAAGCTGTTACGCACAGTTCACTCCTCATGCGTCTCCAGGCCGGGATGACTCGCCGTTGATGATCGGACCGTCTGCTACGATGACTGTGTCCTTCGGCCAGAGCTGATTAGATAGCAGCCTTGGTAAGCGAGTAGTAACGATCGAGTGGTCACCAACGATACCCTAAACACAAATTAAAAAACGTGGCTGGCAGCATCCTGCTTTAGATTCTAAGAATAAGCAAAACCCAAGGCAAGACAAGCAGCAGCCATGGGTCACGCGTGCGGAACGTACCCTTTGTACGCTCCAAAAGCGCATTAAGCTGTGGGTTCTCTCCCTGTCCGTTGCTACTGCACGTTTGTGCAGCAGACCAGCAAAGGGATCGGCAACTTTATCTAAAGGCAAAAGTCACGATGTGACTGACAATGGCGAAGCTATGTCCTAAAGCCCCCTCTGTTGCTTAGTGATTGATGGGTTTCGCGAAAAATGGATATCAGCAAGACTAAGGAGTAAATCTATGCTTAATATCAGAATAGAAACGTACGCGGCAGGCCTTCTAACACTCTTATGCGCCGCCGTCCCACTTTCGGGTCAGCAAATCGCAGAGACCAATCCCGCTGCCACGTTTCGTCCCGCAGACAGCACGGCGTCGGGATCTCAGCCACAGCTTGTGCAGCGGAATCCCAGGTACGTGATTCAACGCCAGGATGTGCTCGTGCTGACGTTCCCGCTCACTCCCGAACTGAACCAGACCGTCACGGTCCAGCCCGATGGCTACATCAACCTGCAGAATGGGGGCAGCCTCCACGTGCAGGGAACAACGGTTCCGGACGTGATCGATGGGGTCAAGAAGGCCTACTCGGGTACCCTCCACAATCCCATCGTGAATGTGGATCTTAAAGACTTTCAGAAGCCGCTCTTTACCGTCTCCGGCCAGGTAGGTAAGCCTGGCCAGTACGAGCTGCGCAGCGAAATTACCGTGGCCGAAGGCATCGCGGTTGCCGGCGGACTCGCGCCGACCGCCAAAACCCAGGTGTTTCTCTTTCATAAGACCCCCAATGGCTACTTCCAGGTCGAGAGGTTCAATCTCAAAGAGATACTTGCAGGGAAAAAACTTGACGAGGACGTCACGCTCAAGCCGGGCGACATGATCTACGTGCCGGAGAAGTTCATCGATAATTTTCGTAAGTATGTCCCGTACTCCGTCACTGGCGGGGCATATATGCAACCCAATCCGTTCTAGTGAAGATCGCTCTTCGTAGAAGCGCACGCACACTCATCCGACAGAAAGGCAGGCAGGCATGCAAGGCATGAAGGAATTGAATCTCGTTTACCCGGGCAGGAGGACCTCTGCGGGCATCTCTCTGCGGGATCTTGCTGCGCCGTTGTTCCGTAGGCGGCAGGTAGTGGTCGCGACCTTTCTGATCGCGCTTGTCGCCGGGGTCTCAGCCGGCATTCTGAATCCGTCGCAATACACCTCGCGGATGGCGATCCTGGTGAATCATGAGCGATTGGACCCCATCGTCACCTCGCAGGCCACAACTCAGGTCGTGAACGATAATACCCTCGTCTCCGAAGCAGAGATCAATTCTGAAGCCGAGCTCCTGAAGAGCAGCGACGTGCTCAGCCGGGTCGTTGAGGTCAACAAGCTCGAGGGTCAGCCGCGGCACACCCTGCTTGGTTTGTTTCGTCGCAAGCTGAGCGAATCGGACAGGGTCGAAGTGGCTGCACGGGCCCTGGCGGAAGACCTCAAGGTTCAGGTACTGCCTAAAACCAACATGATCAAGGTGACTTACAGCTCATCCGATCCTCAACAATCCTATGGCGTCCTCAAGGCGCTCGGTGATCTTTACCTGGAGAAGCAGGTGAAGGTTCACCGGCCCGCGGGTTCGTATGAGTTCTTTCAAGGGGAAGCGCTGAAGTCTCAGAAAGCTTTGGAAACTGCGGAAGAACGCCTCAAGACTTTCCAAAAAGCGGGCGCTGCGGCTCCCGACCTGGAGCGTGTGGATCTGGCGCAGCAGCTCTCGAATGCGGTCGGCCAGGCACACGCCGCAGAAGAGACCATCGCCGCCGATGAACGGAGGATTGAGAGCGATCGCAGCCAAATGAAGGTGACGCCGGAAAGGTCGGCGACCAAGCAGGATGTGAACGCTCCCAGCCTTCTGCTTGAACAGTTGCATGCAACGCTGTTGGCGGCGCAAACCAAACGCTCAGAGTTAGCGACGAAATACGATCCCACCTATCCTCTGGTACAGGAAGCCGACCGCGAGGTTGCAGCCGCAAAAGCGGCCATTGCCGAAGCGGAGAGCAAACCATACATCAATCAACAAACAGATCGCGACCCGACCTTCGAGCTGCTGCGCGAGGATCTCGCCAAGACCGAAACCGATCGTGCTGCCCAGGGCGCGTCGCTGAGCGCCGTTAAAAAGACGATTCAGAGCCTGCAAGCGCAGATCATCGATCTGGATCAGCAAGCCATTGCGCAGCAGGACCTGGAACGAGAGGTGAAGGTC
The DNA here is from genome assembly GCA_963834205.1 of uncultured Acidobacteriaceae bacterium. Lineage (GTDB taxonomy): Bacteria > Acidobacteriota > Terriglobia > Terriglobales > Acidobacteriaceae > PALSA-350. Next base: position 8,378 of record CAWIBI010000060.1, read on the forward strand.
ACTGCGGACAACTACCTGCTCTATCGCTCCAAGAGCGACCAGCAGCGGACATCGGATGCCCTGGATAAAACGAGCATCGCGAATGTAGCGCTCGCTGTGACTCCAGTTGTTCCGGGACTGCCAGACCGCAGCCTCACGCTTACCATGATGTTCGCGTTTGGCTTTGCGGTGCTTCTGAGTGTGGGCATGGTGTGCGTCTTTGAGTACTTCGACTCCTCTTTCCATACTCCTGCGCAGGTGAGTAACGTACTCGGAATTCCCCAGGTCGTGGCTTTACCTAAGAGTCTTGCATAGGCAACCATGAAGGTCCTTGACTTTTACAAGCTAGAGGAGCTGCCCTTCAGCAATTCGCCGGACCCGCGTTATCTGTATGCAAGCTCCACCCACCGCGAAGCGCTGGCTTCTCTTCTTTACGGTGTGAAGAGCGGGTGTGGTTTCGTAGCTATGATCGCAAAGCCTGGCATGGGTAAAACTACCTTGCTCCTCCAGGCTTTGGACCAGCTTCGAGACAAAGCCACCACCGTTTTTTTATTCCAGACCATGTGCACGCCGCATGAGTTTTTGCGGGCGATACTTGTCGACCTCGGGGTGCAGCAAACCGAGGGAACCCTCTTCGAATTGCAGGTGAAATTCAACGACTTCCTGGTGGAGCAAGCGCGTTCCGGAAAGCCGGTCATTCTGGTCATCGACGAGGCGCAAAATCTTGACGATTCTGTGCTGGAAGTGGTTCGCATGCTTTCCAACTTCCAGATCTCGACCGGGCATTTCCTCCAGATCATCCTGTCCGGGCAGCCTCAGCTAGCCGAAAAGCTCGCGACGCCGAGGCTTGTCCAATTACGGCAGAGAATCCCGATTGTTGCCCGTTTGAAGCCTTTTACGGTGGAGGAGGCGGCGTCTCTATATAGACCATCGTTTGCGAACGGCCGGCTATCAGCACAGTTCTTCGTTGTTTGCCCGCTCCGCCGTCGAGCTTATCGCGACATACAGTGAAGGCATTCCCCGTAATATCAATAACCTCTGTTTCAATGCCTTATCGCTGGGTTGTGCGTTAAAGCGCAAGGTGATTGATGGTGACATCATTCGCGAAGTGATCGGGGATCTCGATCTCAAGCCATTGCAGGAGAGCCTCACACCTCTGCCCGAACTGAAGAAGCCAAGTGAGGCGCCGGCCGTCGTAACGGCCAAGGACGCATCGACGAGGCCAACGCTGTCACTAGCAAAAGTTGCAGTTGTTTTTGCCGCACTGACCACGCTGCTCGGGGTGTTCTCGGCGGCTCATCGCAGAATGCCGGCGCCCGGCACCGTGCGGGCGAACAGTATGGTTCAGCCGCTCGTTCCCGCAACGCCGCCGCCAAAGAATGGGCTGCCGGCAAGCTCTACGGTGTTGGTCAGCGCCGGGCAAACACTATGTTCTATTTCTATGCAACGCTTTGGCAGATGCACTCCAGAGCGTCTGCAGCAGATTCTCAGTTTTAATCCGTCGGTGACGGATCCCAATGTTATCCAGGAAGGTCAGACGCTTCGCATGCCGGTTGGCTACGACGGTCTGGACGATACGCAAAGCAGCACGAAATAGGCTGATCCATCTTCGTTCGCAAAGAGAGGCACGCAATGAGCAGAAACTTCGATCTGATGCATGACATGGAGCGCTATCACGAAATTGTACCGATCCAACCGGTCAAGCCGACGATTCGCCCGGCGAAAGCGGAAGAGGTCGAGTACCAACAGTCGGTCCCGGTCAACGAAGGAAGTCTGAGGCTGGTGCAGCAACTGCTTGCCCCGCAGTCCCACGATGCTCCACGCCTGGTGGTGTTCGCTGGAGTAGAGCACGGCAACGGATGCACCCACACCGCCGTCTCCGTGGCTGAGACATTAGCGGCAAACGGAGGCAGGTCCATTTGCATCGTAGACGCCAACTTCCGGTCGCCAGCAATGGCCGGGATGTTTCGTGTCAACAACGATCATGGTCTTTCGGATGCTCTTTCACAGGACGGCTTGATCCGCTCTTTTGTTAAACCGGTACACAACGATAGCCTGTGGCTCCTGCCCGCGGGATCACTTGCGGCCGAGTCGGCAAACCTGCTGAGCTCGGAACGCTTGATCGCAAGATGCAGAGAACTGCGCGAAGCGTTCGACATCGTCCTTGTGGATGCGCCGCCGCTCGCCCACTATGCGGATGCAATCGCCCTGGGACGCCTGTCTGACGGTGTCGTCCTGGTCATTGAGGCGGAGTCTACGCGTAGGGACTCGGCACTCGCGGCGGTGGAGACTCTTCGTTCCTCAGAAGTGAAAATCCTCGGCGCAGTGCTCAATAAACGTGTTTACCCCATTCCCGAGAAGCTCTATTCGAAGTTGTGACGCGGCCTGCTTTCGAGGCTCTGCCTCTGCGTGAAGGCGCAGCGGGTACCGCCTCGATTTCAGGAGCACAGTAGAAACGCATCGGGACAATAACGAGAGCGAGTGCAGAGGATCACCCAATCGCATGAGTCGACTTAAGGCAGTCATGAGAAACACGGGGTACCTGGCGTTTGCAGAAACTGCAAAGCCGGCCCTGTCATTTGTTCTCATTTTGGTCATCGCCAGAATGTTAGGCCGCGATGGTATGGGCTCCTACACAGTCATCCTTACGTTTACCAGTCTCTTCGAGTTGATCGCCACCTTCGGCGTGGGGACGATGATCACACGCGCCATCGCGGCCGAGCCGGAGCGATTCTCGTTCTATACCAACGCTGCGATCGGCGTCGCTGTTGTAGCCAGCGCGATCGTGCTGCCGGTCATGCTGATTGTTCTGCATGCCTTTCACTATCCTCAGGAGATCACGCTGGGCATCCGGCTTCTGGCATGGACGCTGCTGGTCTCGATTCTCCAGCAGTATGCGCTTTCAATCTGCGAAGGACTGCAAGAGATGCGCCTCCGCTCCGTGCTCTCGGTCGCCGATACGGCCGGCCGATTGATCACCGGGGTGTTCATGGTGCTCCAGGGGCACGGAGTGTTAGGCATCGTTGAAGGTATGGTGATCACGCGCGCACTCACCACCTTGCTCGGTTTTGTGTTGCTTGCGCGCCATACCGGTCTCTCGCTCGATTACCGCGTGATGTCTAGCGCGTCGGGTAAGCTCGCGTTCCGTGGCTTGCCCTTTTTATTTACCGCCGTTGCCAGCGCTGCCGCCTGGTCGGTCAACACTCTGATGCTGTCAAAGCTGGCCGGCGTTTCCGACGTCGGGACTTACAATGCCGCCAGCCGGATCACTGACATCATTAAGACCTTTCTCTTTAGTTACCAAATCGCGTTGTTGCCGATGATGTCGGCGTCTTTTATCAAGTCGAGAGAACAGTTTCAGCAGGATTGCAATGCATCCATCAAATACCTGGCCCTGCTCACAGTGCCGATGGCGACCGGGATATCCGTTCTGGCGCCCAGGATTATTGACTTAGTGTTCGGCCACAAGTTTGCTGCGGCGGCTCCGGTCCTGCAGCTCCTGGCGTGGACAGTTTGTGTCTTTTCCATATCGATGGTGTTTGCCCGCGTTCTTATTGCAAGTCACCACCAGATGCTCGACCTTTATTGCAACGTCGCGGCGTTAGTCGTGAACATCACTCTCGGCTGGATACTGATCAGCCGATACGGGCCGAGCGGCGCCGCCATCTCGACCCTGACATCGCTGTTCACCTTCGGTTTCCTCGAGTATTTTTTCGTGGCCAGGAAGCTCTTCCGGGCAGAGGTGCTGATTCCGCTCGCCCGTTCTGCCGGCGCTTCGGCGCTGATGGGATTGTGTCTTGTTTATCTCAAGGCCGTGCCTCTTTTCGCGGTGATTCCGCTGGGGGTAGTGATTTACCTGGCGGTGCTGGTTGGTACGGGCACATTCTCGCCGGCCGAACTCCGGACGGTGAAAACAGTTATTACGGAACGAGTCAGCTCTATGCTGGCCCAGCGTGAGAAAAGCGTCGTCAACGCGGGTTAGTCAAGAACCGTACGGTGGCAAAAGATCATGATGCGCGGAGAATTCATGTCAGATCGTGTTCGCACCATGGCCCTGAACGGCGCTTCAGCGCCGGAGTTTGTGGCTGGTCCATCACCCCTGGGAAAGAGGGCGACGATAGCGCTTGTGCTGCTGTCTTCTGTGCTGGCAGCAGCCGCCATCAAATTTTCTCTTCCCGCATTTGCAGCCGTTGTCGTGGCAATGGTCCTTGTCGGCGGGTGCAGTGCGCTTGGGGCCCAGCCTTTCGCCGTGTTCGGGCTCGTTTTTAGTGTCCTGTTTTCATTGGCCCACCACTTCGTGTATCGGCCCAATGTGGGAGCGGCGGATGGGTTGGCGGTTTACTTAAGTGATTTATGGGTTGTCTGGCTCCTGGTCTACGCCATGGTCCAACGCCAGAAAGGGACGAGAAAGCCTCTGCGTGGTTTTGCAGCCTTCCTGGTTCCGGTGATATTGCTCCTAGTTGCGGATCTGATCTCCTTCACTAAGTCTGGCGACCTCCAGCTGAGCGTTTATGGTTTCATCGAGCATTTCCGGGCCGCGCTCCTGTTTGTCGTCCTGGCCTTCGCAGTGAGACAAGGGAAAAAAGAACTCCATGCCGCATCGCTGGCGATTGTCTGGGCGGTGATTACGATCGGAGGCATCTGTGTGGGCGAAATGCTTCTGCAGAAAAACGTGGGCATTCATGTCTGGGCTGGTGATGATTACGGGGTCTTTCGCTCGGCCGGTCTGAGCACGCCCACCCTGGCCGCGGGTTACCTTGCTGCCTTGCTGCCCCTGGTCGCTATCGAGTACTTCTTCCCCATCAGCAAAGTTCGTAAGAGACTCGCTGGTCTGGGCCTGTTACTTGGAACCGCAGGCCTTGGCTGTACCCTCTCGCGCGCTCCACTGGGTATCCTCGCCATCGGAGTGATTCCGCTCTGCCTGCTTCTCCGGCGGCAGCAGCTGATTCGCCGGGGGCACATCCTTCTCGGGCTTCTCTGCATCGGGTTGTTGGGCGCCGGCCTGGCTGACAAAATCACGGCGCGCGGGGAGGAAGGCCGCACCGCGACTCTTAATGGAAGAACGGGCCTGATTGGCACCGGCTTGAACATGGTGTCTGATTCTCCCGTGATCGGACAGGGTTTGAACAATTACGAATTCAAGATGTACGGGTTCATCCCAAGCGATCAGCGACAGAGCTTTGAATATATCGTTCACAACAAATACCTGCTGACGCTGGCGGAGACCGGGCTTTTGGGACTCACCGCTCTTGCATGTTTGCTGGTTGTCGCGACTCGTCGTGCCTTCCTCCTTTCGAAGCGCGGTTTGCCCATGGGCACGGGCTTACTCTGCTCCATGATCGTTGTCGTATTGAATATGAACGTTGAGAGCTATGAGTCAGGCGCCATTCTGCTCAATGTTTGGATCTTGATCGCCATCGTTGCCGCCTTCTGGAGCACCGAGAGCGAGGAAGCAACAGCCCAAACAACGGCAGGTTCTCTGTGAGACCAATGAAAATTCTTACTATTTCTAACTATTTCCCGTACCCTCCTCAGGATGGCACCAGGATCCAGATCTTCCAACGGATCCGGTATCTCAGTCAGAACCATAGCGTAACCCTGCTATGCGTGCTCGATGAGATACCGGATCCCTCTCTTGTCGAAGAGCTGAGCCAGTACTGCCAGGTAAAGATCATGCTCAGGCCGAAGGTCCAGCTGTCGGAGAGCGCCTGGCAACGTGCGGCCAATTTCGTCCGCAGTTATATGTCGGGTATTCCGTATTACTTCACGGAAGCCATGAGCACAGAGGCGCGCCGATGGATCCGCGATCAGCAGGAATTGCAGAAATTCAACATGGTCGAGGCAGACATCGAGGCGGGCTTATACCTTTGCGATGCGATCGACGCGTTTAAGGTTTGGGTTCTGCACAGCGTCAGCGACGCCAATGAAGAACGGAGATTGCGCGTTGTTCAAGGGTGGATTGATCGATTCCTGATCCGTAGCTATCGCGGTATCATCCGGCGCTTCGAGCGCCATGTGGCGCGGCGGGTGGATATGGTGGCGGTCCTCACGCCGGAAAACGTGGTAGAGATGAACCGCATAGATCCAGCGATTGCGGTGAGTAATTGCCTTACCAACGGCGTCGATCTGGAGTATTTCAGATTCGAGCCTCCGGCAGCGCATGCAGAGGGAGTCTGCTTCGTGGGTTCCATGGAGTACCACCCCAACCCGGACGCGGCTTTGCATTTCTATCATGACATCTGGCCAGCAGTTCGACGGCAAGTGCCGTCGGCCAGGTTTGTCGTTGTTGGATCGAAGCCCACAAACCAGGTCGTCGAGCTGGCGCAGGATCCATCAGTGGAGGTCACTGGCTTCGTAGACGATGTTCGGCCGCTGATTCGGAAAGCGGGCGTAGCGGTTGCGCCGCTCCGCATGGGTGGAGGAATCCTGAACAAGGTGTTGGAAGCGATGGCGATGGGAGTGCCGATCGTAGCCAGCAGCATCGCCGTTCACGGTTTGGCGGTTGAGTCGGGTGTTCATCTTTTTGTAGCCGATGACGATGAGGAGTTCGCCGCGGCGGTGAAGCGCCTATTGGTTGAGCCGGAGCTGCGAACGTGCATGGCTGCGGCCGCTCGCCGCTACGTAGAGACGTCTCATCAGTGGCGGGTGATCGTCCAGCGGTACGAGACGGAAGTGGCCGGGGCTGTAGCGCGGCGTCAGGTCGAAGCGGCGGCTACAGATCGAAGGTCTGTCCTGGTGGGCGACGTAACCGAGTACGGGAGATAACTGGTGGCCACTGTCACAAGCGATATCAGAAGCGTCGCAACTGGGATCAATAGGCGCGTGCGGGTGCTGCAACTCACCAGCAGCCTGGGCTTTTACGGAGCAGAGCAGATGATCATGACCCTGATCACGGCGCTTGACCGGGAGTCTTTCGATGTCAGCCTTGCCACCCTGGGGAAGAAGCGAGCTTCCAGCACCGCCATTGTTACCGCTGCCAAAGCAGCCGGTATCGAGGCGGTCACACTGCCGTGCCGGGGCTGGCTGGACTGGGACGCCATACAAGGTCTGAAGTCTCTGGTCGAAGAGGAAAATATCGAGATCCTGCATTGCCATGAACCGAAGAGCCGCCTCTATGGCGCCATCGTATCCAGATTGACCAGTATTCCCATGGTGGCTACTCACCACCTTTGGACTGGACAAAACCTTCGGACCCGGCTCGTTGAATCGATCGATGCCGTTGTACTTCATGGTTGCGACAAAGTGATCGCTGTTTCCACTTCTGTAGCTGAGTCGATGCGCCGGGTCCTCGTCTCCCCGCGCCGGATTGAGGTAATACCCAACGGCATCGATCTCAGGAGCTTCCGGGATGAGCTGCAAACCGATGAGTTGCGAGCGTCATTGGGCATTCCGGCCGGGCTGCCGGTCATCGGTGCCGTGGGCCGCCTCGACATGCAGAAGGCTCACGAACGTTTGATTGAGGCAGCCAAAGAGATCACCGACGCAGGACAGGATGCTGTTTACGTCATTGCCGGCGAAGGCGTTGAAAGGCCGCGTCTTGAATCTCTGGTACGGGATCTTGGCTTGTCCGGGAAGGTACTGCTCCTTGGCTATCAAAGCGACATTCGGCGGTATCTGGCAATGATGGACGTGTTCGTTCTGCCTTCACGCCGAGAGGGGACACCGATGGCACTGCTGGAGGCGATGGCGATGAGAAAGCCGGTTGTTGCCACCGCGGTCGGCGGTGTGCCTGATGTACTCACCAATGGCATCGACGGCATCATATTGCCGGAAAATGGCGCCGGTCTGAGCGATGCATTGTTGCGGCTGCTGCGAGAGCCGGCGTTTGCACGTCAGATGGCACGCACTGGCCGCGGACGGGTGGAAACCGAGTTTTCCTCCTCTCGAATGGCGGGCCGCTACGAGGATGTGTATCGCCGTTGCCTCGTCTCCCGCGGCCAAGCGGCAAGGCAATCGGTAGCGGTTATTCGCAACAACTGTTGTTGTGCTAAGCGTTTCTCATCGTAGATTCTCTTTGCGCTGTCAGCCGCGCCTCGTGTGCAAGGCAGTCGTGCATTTCGTAAGTGTATTAGTGAGATTGAGGTCCCAATGTATTTAAGAGTAGCCCTTATCGTCGGCGATAACCACACGCCTTTTTGCGGCGTGAAGAACTACGCTCGCTCTCTTGCCCAGGCCCTTGCGGAAAGAGATATCGAGGCCCAGGTGATGACCCCAAAAGATTGGAGCGCCAAATCGGTACTTGCGTTTTCCGCGCGACTAAAAGAAGAAGGCTATGACATCGTTCACCTGCAATACCCTTCCATCGGCTACCGCGGCTCGCTCTTTCCTCACTTTCTCGGTTTTATGAACGTGGCAGATGTATCGGTGGTGACCGTCCACGAGTATTCCGCCCTGCCGCTCGTGCAGAGGATCTCCACGCAGTTATTCCGGGGAACCGCTCGTGCCGTAATATTTTGCAGCCACTACGAGCGATCGCTTTACGACCGGCAACTCGCGAACATCGGAGCGCCTCAGACTGTCATTCCCATCGGAAGCAACGTACCCGCGGCCGCAACGGAAGGCAGCCGGGACCGGACGGTGGTGTACTTCGGCCAAATTCGACCCAACAAAGGCATCGAGCATTTTATCGAACTCGCTCGAAGGAGCATCGAGTTACAGCGCCAGCTCTCGTTTCACATCATAGGAAGCGCACCAGCTGCCCACCAGAAGTATCTGACGGACCTGCAACAAAGTGCCCCTGAAGTTGTTCGATGGTCGATCGATCTGGAATTTGCCCGGGTATCTGAGATTCTGGCTCGTTCCTTTGCCGCATATCTTCCCTTTCCAGATGGAGTGAGTGAACGACGAGGCAGTATGCTGGCGGCTCTGTCCAACGGGCTTCCTGTGTTGTCCACGATCGGCGCCGCTACACCGCCCGAGATGTTGCCGTCCTTTCTGCCAACTGAAAGCAGCGATGAGGCCCTTTCGCTCCTGGATGAGCTTGTTGAGGATCCGGAGCGGCATACAAGGTTGTGTGCGACGTCCAGGAGGCATGCCGCTCGATATACGTGGAGTTCGATCGCCGCTCAACATGAGCTCGCCTACCGGGAGGCGCTGCGCCTTCCTCAAAAAGAAAGTTTATTTGTACAACCGCGATAACACGATCCCTGCGCGGGCAGTAAACCGTGCTGTGGAGGAGGAAAACATTGTGAGCATTGTCGTAATTACAGGGTCCGCAGGTCTTGTTGGTTCAGAGGCCGCGGGATTCTTTGCCGCCCTTGGATTTGATGTAGTGGGCATCGACAACGATATGCGGCGGCTGTTTTTTGGCCGTGAAGCATCCACGGAGTGGAACCAGGAGCGGCTCAAAAGCGAACTGGGGCATCGATATTGTCACTATAACTTTGACATACGCAACGAAGGCGCAGTGAACCGGCTATTCGCCCGGCTGGGGAAGTCTGTTGCCCTCGTCATCCATACGGCCGCGCAGCCGTCTCATGACTGGGCTGCACGGGATCCGCATACCGACTTCTCAGTGAATGCGAATGGGACTCTCAACCTGCTCGAAGCAACGCGCCACCACTGTCCGGACGCGGCGTTCATCTTTACTTCGACGAATAAGGTCTACGGGGATACGCCGAACCGTCTGCCGCTGGTGGAGTTGGAGACCCGATGGGAAATCGATCGGTCGCATCCATACTTCGCCGGCATCGATGAACACATGTCCCTGGATCAGACCCTGCACAGCCTTTTCGGAGCCTCCAAGGTGGCCGCAGATATCCTGGTGCAGGAATATGGCCGCTATTTCGGAATGAAGACCGCTTGTTTCCGCGGTGGTTGTCTGACCGGGCCCAATCACAGCGGTACCGCCCTTCATGGATTTCTCGCCTACCTGATGCGTTGCACCGCTACCGGCAGCCCATACACGGTCTTTGGTTACAAAGGCAAACAGGTACGGGACAACATACACAGCGCCGACCTTATCAACTGCTTCTATCACTTCTTCCAGCGCCCTCGGAGTGGTGAGGTCTACAACATCGGAGGCGGCCGCTTTAGCAACGCGTCCATGCTCGAAGCAATTGATCTCTGCGAACGGATCGCCGGGAGAAACCTCGTATCGACGTATCGCGAAGCCAATCGCACTGGCGATCACATCTGGTGGATCAGCGACACAAGCAAGTTTTCCCAACACTATCCGGAGTGGAAGCAGCTTTACAGCGTGGTGGACATTCTTCAGCAGATATACGACAGGAATGTCGACCGCTGGAATAAGGAGAAGGCAGCATGATCGATCACGGCAAGAAGAACGTACTGGGGGTTGGGATCAGCGCCCTGGACTACGAGAGCGCTATCGATCGCATTATGAGAGACGCAAAGGCCGGGAAGCGGTGCGCTACGACGGCGCTCGCGGTCCATGGTCTTATCACCGGCGCGCTTGAGCCGGCACACCGCCACCGCCTAAACTCCTTCGACCTGGTCACTCCGGATGGTCAGCCAGTGCGCTGGGCACTGAACCTGCTGCATGGGACCAAGTTGGCGGACCGCGTCTACGGGCCAAATCTCACACTGCAGGTTTGCCAGGAAGCGGCACGAAAGGGCATCAGCGTTTACTTCTACGGGAGCAGGGCGGACGTCGTAGAGGAGCTCTGTGATCGTATGCAGGCAAAGTGTCCCGGACTAAAAATCGCGGGTGCTCAGCCTTCGGAGTTCCGTACATTATCTGCTCGTGAGCAAATGGCGACGGTGGAGCGAATCAGGAGCTCCAAAGCGCAGATTCTGTTTGTGGGTCTGGGGTGCCCGCGCCAAGAGGTATTCACCTACGAAATGAGTCAATACCTCAACATGCCGGTGTTGGCGGTGGGCGCCGCGTTTGATTACCATTCGGGGCTGTTGCAGGAACCGCCGCAGCTCCTCCAGCAGGCCGGCCTGCAGTGGTTATACCGGCTGTGCCAGGATCCGGGGCGTCTCTGGCGCCGATATCTCTTTACCAACACTCAGTTCGTCGCCATGTTCCTGGCCCAGTGGCTTCGCGTGTGGCGCCCGTCGTTGAATGACACCCAGGTTCCGTTAACCGACGTTCGCTTCGGGTGAGTTTATTGGAAGCTTCCTATGAGGGCCGGAGGTAGTTTCATGTCCAGATTAAAAGAATCAACATCAGAAGATGAGGTGACGTACGCCGCTTCAGGGCGCACTGCAGCACCGAAGGGTTCCGTCGCGCTGGACCAATGGAGAGGCATGGCCCTGATCCTGGTCTTGATTTCGCACGGCTTTTACTTCACCGGGCGCGTCGCCGGCGCCGGCCGCATAGGGGTCAATCTCTTTTTCTTTATCTCAGGTATCCTGACGTTCCGTTCACTGAACGGGGGAACCGGCACCTTTGGTCAAAGCACCGCGCATTTCTTAAAACGGCGGCTGTGGCGATTGTATCCGGCTCTTCTGGCGTACACGGCTGTCATGGCGTTGGCGACGATTCCGCTGCAGCAGCTGCCACACCTTCCACCGCAGTCTGACATCAGAGGCTATCGGGCAGAGCTGCCATTCGCACTCACCTATACGGTCAACTATGCCGGCGGCCATTACGTGCCGGCGTTGGAACAGTTGTGGAGCCTGTCGTGCGAAATGCAGTTCTATCTCCTGGCTCCCTTCATTTTTGCATTAGGCCGTGGAAGCCGGCGGCGCAGCCTGCTGGTGTTCGGCTCTATCTGTCTATTACTCACCCTTATCGGTGTGCTTTATCCGCTGCGGGCCGCAAGTTTTGAACACGCAAAATATCACTTTGAAGTCGCCGTCTGGCCCATGATGTTCGGTTTTCTCTGCGAATCCAGAAAAGACTGGTTCCTGAGAATTCCGCGCCCGGTGGTCAAGTACATCTTTACGATTGGCGTCGCCTCCATCCTTACCGCTCTGATTATCATGCCCTTTAGTATGCACGCAAAACGGCTGGTGATCGCCGTCGGTGCGCTCGGGCTGTTCCCGTGTCTGCTGGGTTATCTTAACGAACTACGCATACCGGGCGGTGTTGGCAGGTCCTTCGCCTGGCTTGGGGAGCGGACCTATTCCATATATCTGTGGCAGCAGCCTTTCACCATTTGTGGCTATCTCCCCGCGATGCTTCACCCCCTGGGAGCGGCAGCTTCTGCTCTGCTGGGCGCCTTCTGGTTCAATATTTGTGAGAAGCCCTTCCTGAGCAAGAGCCGGGTACGCCAGGTGCCAGCCCCACAATCCTTCCTGCGGTTTGCTGATCATCACCTCAACCCGCAGTTGTTCTTGCGGCGAAGTAGACAAATGTCTGAGCAGCCGGAAGGTTGAACCAAAAGCGCGCTCGTCAGCAGCGAGCATGAAACTCAGTCGTATTACCCGGGTTACTCGTGAATGGAAGAATCGCGTGAATACCGAGTGATAAAGAGGCTATAACGGCTAGGAAAGTGTCCCAGTCTTCTACTTAATAAGTCAGGGAGAGTTCTATGCAATCAAGCGTAGTCATAGCGGCTTCGAGCTGGTGGCCACTGGCAGCTAAGATCGCGGTGTCGTTGTTGGATCATGGGTGTAGAGTGGAAGCTGTTTGTGCTCCAGGGCACCCTCTGCGACATGTGCGCGGAATCAGTAGGTATCATCACTATAGCCGGCTGCGGTCGCTGGATTCGCTGCAAAAAGCCATCCGTGCGGCATCTCCTGACGTGGTGATTCCCTGTGATGATGGAGTAGTTTTACAGTTACATCAGCTCTATAAAGAGCGGCCCGATCTACGGATGGTGATCGCCAGGTCACTCGGCGAACCGATGCACTTTGAAGTGGTAGCCAGCCGCGAGCGGTTGCACGATGTGGCGCAGGAGCTCGGCATTCGCGTGCCCCAGTCCGCGCGCATAAGAACCCAGGATGAGCTTAGTAAATGGTTTGATCGCCCGGTCGATCGCGCGGTGCTGAAGCAGGATGGCACCTGGGGCGGCAGAGGTGTACGGGTGGTGGATTCCCAGGCAGAGGCAGCGGCTGAGCTGAAACAAATGCTTAGGCCGTTAAGCTGGCCGGCTGTCTGCAAACGGATGGCCGTCGACCGCGATCCGATTGCGTTGTGGAGCAGAAAAGATAGTACGCCGGTAGTGACGCTGCAAGACTACATTCCTGGCCGTCCTGCAAACCTGATGATGGCCTGCTGGAAGGGCGAGATTCTGGGTACGGTGACCGTGGAAGTGTTGCGGGCGCAGGCGGCAACATCGGCGGCGGTGGTGGTGAGGTTGATTCACCATCCCGAGATCACGCAGGCTGCGCGCAGCCTGGCAAAGAGGTTGCAGCTGTCTGGCTTTTACGGTGTCGATTTTATCCTGGAGGAGGAGACCAGGGCGGCATACCTGCTTGAGTTGAACCCACGCTGCACACAGCTTGGACATTTGCCGATCGATGCTCAAGGCGACCTGGTCGGCTTGCTATGCCGGCAGCTTGGCGTATACTCACCCATTCCGTCCGAGCAGCGAGTCGGTCTACGAGCTGGCGACACGGTGGCCTTCTTTCCCAAGGCGGCCTCATTGAGCCTCGAGAGCAGCGACCTAAAACAAGCTTATCAAGACATTCCCTGGCAACGGCCGGAGCTGGTCGAGGAGTTCCTGAAGCCGAGTTGGCCATATCGTCAATGGCCTTCGCGGCTCTATCATTGGGTGCGTCCGCCCCACGCAGAGAAACCCGTTGCGTTTGATGCTCAGGCGAGTTCGTCCCGTAAGGTGAGGAGCATGCCTGAAGTCATGAGCGGAACGAACGTTTACGCACCTGGCGCATTACCGGAGGAGCTTTCGGAAACCGGCTCGTAAAAAGGGCCGGGTAAGCCAAAGATTGTGCTCCAAATGGGCTACGGCGCGTTTTGGCAGCCCACCGTGACTAGACCTGCCGGAAGAGATGTGGTACACATCCACTGCGGGAACAACGGATCGTAAGCCGGTGTGCTGCTTGGCGGCTGATAACCAAAACCGGCTGCCGCAGTATTCATTGGCTTGAAATTCGCGATCATTGCTGCCATGCATCCGGGAACGCTGCTGGAACCACTGCAATTGGGGGCCCCAGGCGTAACCGGGTTGGCGAAGTCCGCGTTCTCGCCAAAAGTATTGTTCGTTTGAAAGGAAAAGCCTGGGCTATTGTATGAGCTGCTGCTGGTCGTCCCACTGACGGCGTATCCCCAATTCTGCAAAACCTCCTCTGTTCCATTGCCTCCCCAAACATAAAAAGCATAAATGGGGTTCTGGCCGCATCCGGTTGCCTGGTTGGTTTCTGCGAGATTGGAAGAGGCGCTGGTGTTCACCGTCCGGAACAGCGACAACTCCCCGCAGATGGCATTCGTGTTTTGATTGCGATCGCCATTGTTCCCCCACAGAGTGTTATTCCGGAGGTAAATCGTGGCGAAAGGTCCAGCTCCGACGCTGTTGTTGCCCACTTGCAATCCCCGCCCGCCATTCCCTACAAGGATATTGTTGTCAGCCATCGTCTGGGCCGCGTAAGAAGACAATCCTCCCTGGTCTCCGTCAAAAGTATCAAAGATCAGACCTTCACCATCCGTGGGGATACCGCCGGCACACGGATTGGCATCGACGTTGCCATAGGAGAAGTTCCCGGCCACATAGATGTGGGTTCCCGGAAGAGAATCCGACTGAATGGGTTGGTAGATGCTGATCCCGCTAAAACATTCCGCGCCATTTTGGGCCGCATTATAGGCGATATTGCCGATAATCGAGACGTAATCCACGCTCGCGGTTTTACCGCTGTTAAACGTGGTAAAGCCGCCTTGCTGGCACCCGTTCGCGACATTGTTGGCGAAAATGATGTGATGAACCGTAACCGGAGTGAGGTAGTTGGGAGCAGCACCGAAACAAAACGAAGAGGTGCTGTTGGATGCCGTGATTTCCCAACCCTGCACTCCCCAATAGCTCTGATCCACGTAGAGCCCCGGCTGGCCCGCGTTCGCGGTGATCTTGCAGGCGTCAAACTGGGCGCACTTCAGCCAGGCCACATTGTTAGCCGCCGGGCATGAAACCGTGCCCCAGTTTCCACTTATGAAGTTGCTGGATGAGTACGATGTACTCGCCGCCGCGATAATCACATCACCGCAGTTGAGTGCATGATTCGGTGTAAGCCATGGCGCGGTTGCCAAAAGACCGGAGTTAGAGTCCTTGCCCCCAGCCGCCGCTGTGGCCAGATAATAGGTTGTTCCCGTGCTGCTGCTGATGATGATGGTGCCGGCTATCGTAGTCACAGTGGCTGTGGCAAATATGCCGGGACTCGCGCTGCTGGTCGCGGTGACGGTGACTGTTTGCGCACTGGTGATGGATGTCGGCGCCGTATAGAGGCCGGCAGCAGAGATCGTGCCCACGGCAGGGCTGACGCTCCAGGTCACCGACGGAGTTCGTGTTTCGGGAACCGAAGCGGTGAATGACTGACTCTGGGATGGGGATAGGGATACCTGGCTTGGCGTTACTTGCAGATTCTTGGGTGTACTGGGGCGGAAAGCCGCTGTGGCAGTAGAACTGCTTATTTCCTCTGTCATCGAAACCGCGTTGATTATTTCTGTTGATGAGAGCACGAGAGGGCCCTCATAGACGGCCGAGTATGACGAGGGCTCGCCACCATCGGTGGTGTAGTAGATAGCCGCACCCGGTACGGTCGTGTTCAGCACGATCTGTTGACCGAGGGAATACGTTCCTCCGGGGGGCGAAAAACTTGGCGGCGCGGGAATGGCAATCAATTTGAGATCCCAGCTGGCCGGAGGCGCAAGGATATGGGTTGGTAAATCGCGTTGCCAGGTACCATTTGGAATAATCCCTCAAGGTTGAGTTGATTGGCTTGCGCCAATCGAAGAGCTGCGTCGATTGTGTTCTTTGAGGCAACGCTGCCTGATGCGGTCGTCATACCGAGAAGCTGACCACAGGCGCTGCCATCGCCAGCCTCGCCCCCGCCGACAACACGCAACTATGAAAATCGTTCGCTAGGGTGTAGAGTTTCGCAGTCTGAACGGCCTCTCCGGCCGGTATCCCCCCACCCGGTGAGACGGCCTGCTGGAGGTTTACGAGTTGGTTTACCAGCTTAAGCGCTGCTGTCAGGGACTGATCATTCGGGTTGGAACCCAACTGGGTGGCTGAGGCCATGTAGGGTGACAAGGGCCATACCGAGCCTATTGTCGTCACCTCATTAATTGGATAACTCGTCGAAGAAGACAAACCTTTGCAGGGACCGAGCATAGTCATCAACGCAATGGACTGGTTATTGGTGACTGGCCCGGGGACAGGAGTACCTCCACTCGCAACCAGATAAAGCTGCGACGTAGGGGAAGGGCATGAGTATGTTTCTGTGATCCTGAAATTGCCGTTGCTATCGGTCGAAACCGGTTGGGTCAAAAGCGGCGACGCGGCAGAAGCCGTTCCGGTTGTGCCCACGGCATATAATTGAGCGCTCGCATTTCTGACGTGCCATTCATTCCCTCCAACATGGCCCTCAATGGGGACCGCGCTGTTCACAGCCGCAGTCGTGCCGGGTGAGGGATCACAAGAAGCTGGATGATTGATTGAGAGACCGCAACCTGCCAGCACGAGCAATGACAGCGGCAAAATGAGGTTCTTGGCTAGTGACTCGTATAATTCCTTGCGGGGGAGAGTTTCCATATCCAAACCCGATTCAGGGTAAATCGCTCGAAGGTCATGGGAAATGTCCCAAACGACGTAGAAGACGGTAATTGACCCCATGAATCGCGGAAAATATTACACGTCAAATCTGCTCACTAGTAGACAATTTAGCTCATCAACTGGCTCGGTTGGGCCGGTATCTGCATCCCCACTCATCCGGTGTCAGCGAGGTTTCACTTTGCGAATTCTGGGTCTGGTACTCCTGGCACCCTTCCCTTTGCCCGCTTATCTTCCACGATTTTTCGATTCGTGCGTTGAGGTGCTTTGCGTCCCATCGAGTCCAACGAAGTGTAGTTTCTGCTGCCCCGCGCAACTCCTGATTGTTGAGGCGGCGCCTCCTGTCTTTTAGGCGGATGAGTGCCCCGAGCATCTCTTTCATAGCTTCGCCGCGTTCAGAACCAAAGTGTAATGATTCATGGATCACCTGTGCCCAGTCGTACCAGGCTTTCGCCCAGCACAAAATTAGGCACCCGTCCGAGGAAGACGGCACTTCTAATTCCCAAGGGACCTCCGGAAAGGGCCGGTGCGGGTACGTCCCTTCCTCTCCATAGATTTGAAGAGCGAGAAAACCTTCAGCGGTGTCCTTATCATCTTTTGACAGCTTGACATACGCCCCAATCAGTTCCGCCGCTACGTTGAGCCGCATCGTGTACTGCTTCCTTCTGCCTGTTTTCGACTTGTTCATGTTAACGTTCCTCATGGTTGGGGATATCCACGCACGATCAGCGATCGTGCAATCGTGGATTCATAGTGGTGAATACTGCCCAGGGGATACCAATTCGAATAAAAAATGCCTCCCCCTCTAATTTCGCTGTGGCCACCGGAATGGGATCGAGCCCGCTATCGACCAGCGCATGGAGTACGGTCGTCTGGAGTCCTTTGGGGCTATCCATTTTGAGCGCGCCCATTCTGTAAAAACATCCAGAAGTCGGATTCTTCTGCGTTGTGATCATCGGGATAAGGTGCTGGCTACGGATAACCTGAACCAAGGCGACGCGCGGCAGCTGGATGTGGTCGCGGTGCAGTTAAGTCCAGTGGCGGGTCGAGCTATTTGGTTGCGGGGAAGCGGCTATTTCTCTCGCCTATCGTCCTGGGCCGCGCCGCCCCACTGCCACTTGCCAGTCGCGACCGGGTATCAAGGTTTCCGGTAGTTCTGAGCCCTGTCTCGACAGAGTGGCTTAGTTGCCTGGATAGCCCGGCAGTCTACTGAAGTCCACGCCGATCTGGTGATTGGCTTGAATGGTAGAGCAGAAATTTACTTGCTCCAACCCCTGGGACCGATGTGAACCGTTGGGCATTGTGAACATATCCCGCTCCCCCGAATACCATACATCGGGTCACATACTTAGTCGGGCCATTACTCAGAATCAGGGTAGGGGCGCGGCTGGTGGGCTGAGCCTCTGGTTCCGGCATCGCGGCGTAGGATATAGGGTGTTGGCCTATCTCAAGGAAGAGCGCTCGAAAGATCGAAAGAACGCTCAGCGGCAAGAATCGCCCAGCACATACCAAGTTGACGCATGAGCATGCTTAATAATTAACATGAAAAATCTACTCCGCGAGGGGGTCAACTAAACCTCAACAGAATTAGAGAGCCATTTGATCGCCAATGCGGGGGTTGTGTCGTTCTTGAGAGTGAGCACAATTGACTCTGCGGGCATGATGCAAATCCCTGGATGCGCTATGGCAGAAGCTGGGATTATATTGGCCTACAATTCGACGTGGCCGGACTTGCGACACGAGATGATAGGTACGGCAAGAATCCAAGTGAGCCGCTCTTTCCAGAGCTGAGGTGAATGCGCCCGGCAAGGGGTCCTGAGGAAGGCGACCGCTGGGCGGGTGTGATGCCCCGGTGCCCATTGCAGCAACGATGGTGGACCTAAGCTGCCGTAGGTAACTCCCGCTCCTTACTGCTGAGGCCGCCGGGATCCAGTCAATCAGGTCGTCGCACTTCTTGTCCCATTACCCGACACTTGGCCGTTCCTGCATGTGACGTTCGGTGTTCGCCAAGTTAAACCGGCTCGTTCCTCCCACCAATCTGGCTTGACGCCTGGCGTAAAAGCCGTTCTGTCGACCGCCAGTTGGAGGTTCCCTCAAGGCCCGGGGGCGGAGTGCCAGTGCCCCATCAGCGATTGCCGCTGTGCTCGAAGTGCACCCGGATCAAGCCCTGTGGATGGGGAAACTCCGGCGACACCTCACGGAAGATCCGGTAATCTCCAGGTGCGCGCAATATGACCCGCCTGGACTGTTCTATGGCTAGGTCACCGTCTCATCCTTCGTCCTAAAGCTGAACCCCGTCGGCCCGTGCGTGGCGCTCAAGCAAGGCGAGATCTGGTGGATGAGGCGATCTCCAGAGGGTTTGGATCGTCGTGACCCCGGCCGCTGGGTCCCTCCAATCCTCAGGACTACAACCTCTAAAGAGAGCAATCGTATGAGCTTGGTTAGAGGTGACGTATTTCACCGTCATTGAGCAGGGGCATGCCAGGGTCAGTAGCGGACAAAGCGCTTTAGCACCGCCTATTAAGCGGGGATTTCGTTATTGCAACTGCCTTACGCCTGATGTTTAGGCGCGCAGGGGGTTTGCATAATCGCGCAATAATTATTGCGCGATTATCTCTATACTTGCGCGATAGTTCTAGTCGCGCAACAAAACGGAGGATGTATGCCGAGAAACGTCCGGAGAAACGATCTGGATCTGGTCGTGGACATCGTGCGACAAAGCACCGACGGTGCCCGGAGAAGCGACATTGCCAAGGCTCTGAAAGACGTACCGCAACGGACCCTACAGTATTGGCTGAAAACTCTCGTGGATGACCAGCGGCTCACGCAAGAAGGCAAGGGGCCGGCTGCGCGATATCTGCTTCGCGGCGCAATTGTGAAGCCAGAAGAAACGGTCGCACCACAAGCCGGGTCAGACGAGGAAAAGCCGGATGAGACAGTGGTGCCTCTCTCTGCCGAGAGCAAAAAGATACGCGACTATCTGCGGGAGCCGTCTGCAGCGAGAAAAGCCGTTGGCTATAACCGAGAGTTTCTCGATAGCTATCGACCCAACACGACTTTCTACCTCACTCAGAAAGAGCGGGCGCATCTGGCAGAAGTAGGCAAGATGCAGACCGGCGTCGAAGCGGCCGGAACCTATGCGAAGCAAATCCTCAACCGCCTACTCATTGACCTGTCCTGGAACTCTAGCCGACTCGAAGGGAATACCTACTCACTGCTTGATACCCGTCGCCTGATTGAATTCGGTGAAGAGGCGCAGGACCGGAACAGGCTGGAAGCTGGATGATCCTGAATCACAAGGATGCCATCGAGTTTCTTGTGAGCGAGGCGGATGAGATCGGCTTCAACCGCCACACGATTCTGAACCTCCACGGGATTCTGGCGCAGAACCTGCTTCCGGATGAGGCGGCGGCAGGACGTCTGCGCCGCATTGCGGTCGGCATTGAAAAGTCCGCCTTCCATCCTCTCGAAGTCCTGCAGCTGATAGAGGAGTGCTTCAATCAAGTGTTGGCAACGGCGCAAGCGATCCATGACCCATTCGAGCAATCGTTCTTCGCTATGGTACAGCTGCCATATCTTCAACCCTTCGACGATGTGAACAAACGTGTATCGCGTCTGGCGGCTAACAGCCCCTTTATCAAGGCAAACTTGTCCCCCTTGTCGTTTACCGGCGTTCAGCGTTCGACCTACACGGACGCCATTCTGGGTGTCTATGAGCTGAACATGGTGGATCTGTTGAAAGATGTCTTCATCTGGGCTTATGAACGGTCGGCTCAGCGTTACGTGGCCGTGAGGCAATCCCTAGGCGATCCCGATCCATTCAAACAGCGGCATCGGCAGGCGCTGCGGCAGCTCGTAGGCGACGTGGTTCGGCGATACATGAACAGGAAAGAGGCATCCGCGTTTATCGCGGAGTTGGTAAACAGCAATGTCGCAGCGGATGAAAGAGACAGATTCAGGGAAATGGCCGAGTCCGATCTTCTCAGCCTGCATGAGGGAAATTTCGCACTCTTCAGTTCGACCGAGCGAATTTGCGGCATGGCAGGTTGCATGGGAAAACAAGGAACTGATATTCCCCGCTCCGGAAGAACGGTACGACACCTCTCGGGATGTAGTCGAGTTCTGGGGTCAAGATAGAACACAGCGGATACGATCCGCCATCAGCAGAGAGGCGCTCGATGACCATTTCCACGACGACAGGAGGAACAAGCTCGAAGTGTTCCGCGAAAAATCGCCCGACCATTGAAGACATCGCACGACGCAAATATCTCTCCGGCGATGTCGAACCGGATGGAGCCGTCCTGATACGCACGGCAGATATTCCTCATTAAGGAGACGCAGCGCGGATGATCGCGACGGTGTAGTAGTAGTTGTTGTCGCATTAGTGATCGGTGTGCTGGCGTGCTGTTGATCATGAAGATGAGCGGTTAAGCGAGGCGCCCACGACCGCTGGCGACCGATTGCTTAGGTCCGATAAGGGTTCGATAACTGTTCCGAGGGTTCTGGAAAGCACTTTGATGCCAACCGTGCTCTTTAGATTCAATATGTTAACGGTCTCCTGGGCCCCTCTCATGGCGATAACACGGGCTCAAATCTCGTCGGGGACGCAGACAAAATAATAGGCTTAACGGATATATCACCTGTTTTCGCTGTGGAGCATTTATACATTTATAGGAAAGCAGTTAGCATCTTTTGCCTGCAGCGGAGTGTTTTCCCACCGCACCATCTCCACACTTTGCGCCGTGCCGCCCGTTTTGCAGGCATTGCGCCTGCGCGTAAATCATTGGCATGAAGAAGGGTCGTATAAGTGCGCCACGTCACTCGTTTGTTGATGCCCGATCTTTTGACCACCGGCTGGATTCGACTTGATGGTGCTGTCTCTGCACCTGCGTACACGAGGGAAGGTGCGGGGAAGAATTGCCATCTGTTGGCATCGCCAGTTGCTCCCGTTTGCCAGATCCAACCGTTCTGACACGGTGTGAGGGAACAGTATCCTCCTAAATCTGAAAACCTTCAAACCTTGCGCGGCGCTCAAGCAGTGCGAGGTCTGTCGCCACGGACCAGGCGGTCGTCGAAAGACCCGGGTCGTCTGGCCCCGTGCCGCTGGACCCGACGCTCCGAGCCTCCGCTCTGCAACATCTATAGAGGACTATCTGGGTGGCAGGGTCGGAGGTGATGTATTCCACGGCGGTGAGTAGGCCCATACCGGGCTCGGTAGCACATAGCGCTCGCAGCTCAACTTCTAGCGCTGATATCATTGCCTCCTTCTCTTGTCGACCAGCGGCTTCGGTCTCCGCCCTCTTATGCTTACAGGCTGCGACCCAATCTCTCGCGTTCTGTTTGGCGATGGATGCCGCGAGAGCGTTAGTGACTGCCGGCTTCCCGGGATCTTCGGCTGCGGACCGAATAGCGGACAGCACGCGATCGACGCGCCAGTCGCAGAAGAGTGCGAATCCGTCCCACCGACGGACACCGCATCCAGCTTTGATAGCGCTGTCGGTGACACTTCCTTCGGAACGGTACCCGAGCAGCTCGAGTATTTTTCCGACAGCGACCGCTGAGGTACCCAGAAGACGTCCTATGTCACCTAGACGCGTTGTCCAACCCGGATTGGGCGTAGGATTGCGGCACGTCTCGTCCCACTCTCTTTTTGCAGCTCGGCCCGCTGTCGTCTGGGCAGCAGCCAACACTCGATCGCGATTGTACCGGTCAAACTTGTGCTTGCTTCGTATCGAAGCGGGCGCGTCCGGAACTCGAAGCAGGCGATGGATCATGTCGTCGCTCCAGCCGAACTCTGCGCAGATTTCCTCCCTGGTCATCAGGATGGACGTCGCTCGACTCACGGATCATTCTCCTTAGCGAAACCGATGGGGGACAACCCCAGAAGTCTGCAAAGCTCCTGAACTCGACACCTCGCTTTGATCTGATCCGAATCAAAGCTGCGGCGACAGCATGGAGGTTGGGTAGCTTATGTCCTCCTATTTAAACCTCGTCGGCAGAGTCTGAAATGTCGCGGATCAGCGTCGGCGGTTGCTTCTGAGGGCTTGTCAGCCTAACTACCCTACCTACAAGACTGTCAAACTCCGAGCCTCGAAAACCACATTCCTGCGCAGCATTTCCTTTGGTGTTCTAGCCTTCATGCGGTAAAGAGCGGACCGTGAAAGGGGCGGCCAAACCATAAAGTGACGATCGCCCGGATCCCCTGCAAGATAAGCCCGGTACTCGATCACTGCCAGAAAGTATTCCGCTTTGTCGACCCATACTGGCTTGGGAAGCTCGTAAAGATTCGCGAAGAACTCTGCGGCCCCAGCCATCATCGCTCGGCGTTCCGCCGAAAACCATGATGGCGGCTCTGCCGCCAGACTCTTTGCTTCTTTTCTGTACACGAAATCATGAAGCCAATCCCCCCAGGCAAGGTTCCACGACCTTCCGGCGCGCATCGCCTGGCCAATTTCCGTAAAGTTACGTGGGCGTCCCCCTTGCCATTTGCGAACGTTCCGGTCCTTGGATTTTGTACAGAGCTGGGCCATACGGTTCCAAACAGCTTCATCGCGCTCCTGTTGCGTCGTGGCTGACTTTCGAATCTTGTGAATCCATTTTGGCAACGTCCCCTCAACATACCAATCGAAGATCCTGGCGACGTATTTGAGATGTCGATCAGTTTCTTGATCAAGCCAGTCTAGGTCTTGCGAAAAGCTCGCGAGCTGCGACCAATTTGCAACTCTTGAACGGATGATCCGGTCTTGAGAGGAATAGAAGGCTAATCGTCTCTCTGCGCATCTTCGAAGGATGACTTCATCCTCCCATGTAGGGGAACTAACCGCAATGACCTGCAGATCCTCGCGTCCTAGCTCCTGCAATCTCGCGGCGACTAGGCCGCCGAGACCCACGCCAACCAGCAGGGAACCTTGCGGCATCGCCATCCGCAAAAGCTCTTTGACTGCGACCTCTGCAGGCCTTTTGGTGTCATAGAAAGGTGTGTCGGGGCGGATAAAAGTCAATCCGGGCCAGTGCTGTTCTAGCACCGCTTGAAGCTTCTTCACTGGCCCGCCTGGAGACTCGTCTTTCCCGTGGATGAGGTAAACGGCTGGAATGGGGAACATCGGCTCGGCTTGGGACTGAGTCATAGGGCTTACACTTCTGCTAGGCTTTTATGCGACATACAGATCGGCGTTGCTCGGCCAAAACCTCCACTTCTCATCGGCTGCCATCATTCGTCAAAATCGAGGCAGCCAAGAATCTTCGCCAGCGTTTTGTACGCCGTAGACGATCGAGGTTCGGAGTGCTTCTGCGGGTTCAACGCTCCGTCCACCGCGCAGCAAATCCATGCTTCGCCACCGCCTTCCACATCAAGGAGAGACATTTCATAGTGCGGAGAAAAGGTATGGCAGATTTCACAACATTCGGCGAGAAGGTGGCCGAAATCGCCGCAGGTTCGAATCTCACAATCAGGTTCGATTTTCCTTAATTTGGCCTCGAGTGTTTGAATAGCAATTTTTTCCTCCTCTGGAGCACTGGCGAAGCTCAAGTCTTCGTGGCTAGGGACATTTTTCATGTCTGCGAGCGTTTTCGCGATGATTGCGGCTTTTTTCAATAGACGTCCACCTCTTCTGAAGAGTTACTCTCTGACCGTTCCGAGCTTAACCAAACTGGAGAGCGCAAACTGTAGGCCTAATTGCCGGTCCATCTTAGTGAGAAAATCGTGCATAAATTAGACTCTGAACGCAAATTGACTTCAACCAAAGGGCAATGAGCGTAGCCGACGTCTCGGCTGACTTTGCTCAGATACGCCCTGCCTCAGCATACATTTCCTTGCTCAGCAGTTCTCTTAGCTCAGTTGGCCTAGAAGTTTCTTCGTCTTGTACCATCTCGGCGTTCAGGTTCTGCTTTGAAGGCCCGCTCTCTGTGAAGGCTCCTATAGGATCCAGATTTGCCGTCACACCTAGCTGCTCGCAAACAGTATCAATCTCAGTATTCAGTGTCACGACTTGTCGTTCTATTTCGCCAATGCGTGCCTCATCACGCGGCATCCGCACGATGAATAGCATTAACTTCTCCGGGAGCCGCGGATCAAAGCTGACGAAATCCCACCATTCGCGTTCGGCACATGCCATATTCCACAGCATCTGATTTTCGTACTCCTTGGGAACTGTACCGGCCGCAATGTAGGCCAGATGGGTTGTGGTCTTGGGGCACTTGAATTCAACTCCTCCATCCTCGCGAATCAGCCCGTCCGGGCTAGCGCCGCTGAAGTCCAGCGAGGGATGAAAGACGAATCCCACCTGGTCGACTATGTTTTCGGATCTGATCTCGTACGCGGTGCGCGCAAAGGGTTCCTGTTCGCTCCCGTATCGCATCTCTTTGCTGACATAGCGGCTTTCCGCCTTGCCGGTCAAGCGTTCGGCGATTAGCTCGGCACGGTAATCCCGTCTGGATGCCGCTTCGCCGCCGCGCTTCAGCGTTGCCATGAGGTCACAGATGCGGGAGGCAGTGATACGGCCTGTTCTTGCGGAGATCCATTTAGCACTATTCTGTTCACAATCAACGAAGCGCACGCAGCACCCGCTTCCTCTCGTCTTTTGCTTTGATATATTGGGCTTCGGCGTCTTTGTCGTTTATCTGGTGCGCTTCTCGTACGACACTTAAGAAGTTCCGCTGAACAGTGACTAGATCTGGAGCCTCCTTAATCGAGGTCAGACCTTCGAGCAATCGGGCCTCCGATATTTTAGGCTTTTGCTCCTCGTCAGCCGATCGACCATCATTGTCCATGCCCGCCGCCGCCATGCCCGTAGCGGCAAGTAGCGTATACCTCTCCAGGTAGGTCACCGTCGAGCCGATGGCCTGGATGGAGTTTTTGCTCCCGGAAGTATCTGGAAGCGCATTGAGTGTAGTCTCTTCCCTGTGCCCCATTTCGTGCGTGAGCACGCACGTAACCGCAATCTCGTTAGACTGAGATACTATCCATCTATGGGTGATTCCGACGGCACTAAGTGACTCGGTAATGGCTTCGGTGACATGATCCAGCGTGGCATGGTCATATTCCATGCCGTCGAGTATTGAATGCTTGTTCTTGAGGATCTTCGGCGGCCTTTGTTTGAACTTCGCCATGGCTGCGTTAAAGGCCTGACACGCCTGGCCTGCCTGCCATCTCTCATGAAGCTCGAGCAGCTTCGCTAGCTGGTCTACGTTTGCTTTCTGCTGTACCGCCATCTGCAAAAGGCCCAGTGGCGTAACATCTACTGTGCCATTGTCAATGGGCACGAGCTTTGCAGTTTTGCTTGCCATTGTGATCTCCTTCGTGCACAACACTCATCGAAGTCAATTGCACCCGCATCTGATGCCTGATGTCCGTTCATCAGACTGCTTAGGGCCGCCGCAGAGCCCTTAGATTGCTAACGAATACCAACTGATCTTCGCCATCCCGGCACGCACCCGCAGGGAAAGGGGACATCGTGCCCAACACGCATTGAAGAATGTGCCGTTCCGGAATCAGCCCTTAAATACATCCAACCGTCGGCTTCCTTTTTCCGCATTGCAGTAAGCGCACGCCGCGCAGTTCACGGGTTTGCCGTCGATGAGAATTCTGTCGTCCCTTTTGCCCGCTCCTCCGCTACTGCCCCCCATGCCGCGTCCATTGGAATGGTCGAATTGAGCATGCCTTAGTGGTAGCTTGATAGGGCATTTTTGCTGATCTGCAGACCGCACACCCGGCCCTGACGTTCCCACATAATGCGCAAACGCAATCGGTAGAGTTCTCTTCCTGCCCGAGTGCTCGTTCTGATGACCTCGCGGCCATCGCGGTAGGTCCGGACAGGCGCAACATACTTGGTGTGCTGCCCGGTTTCGGAAATGCTGGTTGATAAAATGCCATCGTTGATCCCAGTCTTTGAAGTTTGTGACCAGCTAGGAGCAAAGCAGCCAAGCGAGTTCCTCAATAGAACCTATGGCCTTTCTCGTGGCGCCTTCTACTGAATCTCCGCATAGATTACGAGAAAAGGGGAAGTTGTTGTAGATGACTTTCGTTTGGTTAACCACGTTACCTAAGAGCTGGCCCCACACCTTGGTGCCCAAGTGAGGCGTAGATGATTCGCGCGAGCGATGGCGCTGGCATCGTTGCTCTAAATTATCGGGACGGGCGCCTGCGCGGAAGTAGCAGGCATCAGACGACTCACCAGCGACGCGAGCCAAAGCCGAACGACCGCTGCAGTGTTGTGCAGGCGGTCGGCCACCAATAAAGCCACGAGGAAAATCATGCCATCGCCAGAATAGATGTGGGACGCTTCAGGCCTAGAGCACACCTGCTAGGCTCCCGGAAGGAAACAGCGTTCCCCCCACCTCGACCGCGTAAGAAGCGTCACAATGCCGACCAACGCTACAAGGAATCTGAATCGGGTTTCCAGGCGTGTTTACTGACAGGCCTGACTTTTGAGAGGCCGGGGGGATGTAAAGTTTGAGCCGGCGCTCCAAGGGTTTGCATCCTACGAGTGAAATAGCCACCAAACCATTAACCATTGTGGTAGCCGGCAAGACTGGTTATGCTCCCGGTTCCGGCTGAAGAGACGGGCGTTCTATTCAGGAGTGCGCAGGGGGACGAGCGGACCCACCACACCTACGGTGCTGTTTTGCAGGCGGGCGCTGCGCTGGCTTCCTAAGTCGAAGCGGGGCGTGGCAGGTTCTAGCGCGAGGGACAATGAAGCCACGCCGAGCTCCAGGGTGTCGGAATCGTCCAGGGCCATGCAGGTGGTATGGGACTAGGCCGGGCCTGGCTTTGAGCTCCTTTGCTGATCAGTGGCCCGGCCCATGAGGCGATCTGCTGAACGTGCTGGATGGGCTTCGCTATCAGCCGCTACTCCTGGCTGGCTTCAGGAGGGGAGATCTTAAGGTTTTACGCGGCGGTACCTTACTCATCTGGGAGCCGAACCTGGATAACCGAGCCGCTGCTCTGTTGGGGAATTTGACCAATAGAAGGTTTCTTCTGTTGAGGACGTTCCTTGCTCGGCTGTGCAGGTTCGATGGCGATCTACGTCGGCGAGGATTCATCGACTAAAAAGATCCCTCATTCGATTCATATTCATGCGTCCCCTGCATTTGCCCATGATGCGGTTGCTCATCGCTCGGCGCAGAAAAAGATCGATGGTCTCCGGGACCGCATCCATGAGTACAGCACCAGGCGTTTAGCAAAGGTACGGTCTCTAGACTTCAACCCGTGCGGGCTCTCGCCCGAGGCCAGCGTCGTAGCAAATGCTCTAGGGAGTTGCATTGTAGAGGTACCTCAACTCCAGACGCAGCTTGTTGTGTTGCTTAAACCGCAGGCTCAACAGCAGATCGCTGATCGCTCTGAGAGTGACGAAGCACTCGTAGTCGCTGCTGCGCTCTGCCACCAAGATAAGGGCGAGCTGTTTGTCAAGGAAATTGCCGCTGAGGTCAATCGACCGCTGGAGGCTCGTGGTGAGACCAGGCAGCTAAGCCCAGAGAAGGTGGGGCACAAACTGAAGAAGGTCGGAATATGCACCCGGAGGTTGAGCCAGGCCGGCAACGGCCTGACCCTGGATCAGGCGACGAAGATACGGCTCCGCGAAGTCGCCGCGGCCTATCGAGGGGGGAGAAGACGATACAGGAGGATGAAAACTTCCACTGCCCTTTGCGCGAAGAGAATGAGCGACTTATGGAGGATATAGAAGATTTGCCGCTCTGAGCTTCCTTCAAATCGTCCGCCCACATTAGGCTTTAATTCCCGGCCGTTCTTTGGCGAGCAAGGCACGCCAGGTGCTGAAGGCTTTATGAGCAGCGGTCACCGCCGCTTCCGCTTCTACCTGGCCGCAGTTCGACAGCGTCGCCAGGATGGTACCGTCAGCGGGATCTTCTACGGGGAAGGTGCGGCCGTCGCTCGATCCGGTTTTCTGATTATATCCAGGCATGGTTGAGGATCAGGTCACTGCAATCGAGTTGCAAGGGGGAATTTCACGATGGAACAGGAACAGACGCAGGAACTGACATTTGAACAAGCGTTCACCCGCTGGTCTCCGACCGGTCAGGAAGCTTTTCGACGTTCAATTTCGACGTTTTCCCTTTTCGGCTGGGTTGCGCCCCGGGGAATCGCCGCTTCTTTCCCGGCGCAATACATGGCCCTTTGCGTCAACCAGGAGGGCGCAAAGGTGACACCTGCTCAAGTGGATAGGCACCGCAAGGCAGCCGGGTACGTTGGGCGCGGCGCAATCGACCGGTATGGTAAAGAAGTGCTCATGCCGTTCGTTCACTAAATCGAAGCCAAGTCCTGGACCCAGCCAGTTGAAGTGGGAAACGCCAGTGACTTGCAGTTTCTGGCAGATATGGGCATCAGCCTGTAGCTGCCAGGACTCCCTCGCCTGGCGCCATACGAACTAACCCTGGTCTTCGGATCGGGGCTTTTTGTGCTCGCCGCCTCCCACGCAAGTGCGAACCAACGTGATATAGGCGCCTCGCAAAAGCCGTGAAAAACTGCTGACATGGACCGGTGGCAAGGGCGTACCCCGATTATCCCCGAATCATATCTCAGGCGCTGGCAAGAGCTGGACGAGTCGGCCGACGTTCGTCTCGCAAAAGAGCGGCAAGCTGAGTTCGCCGCCCGCCAAGAGACGGAACAGTTACTCCGCCAGGTCAAAGACCTGAAGGCTGGCGGATTTAAATGGAACAACTATCGGCGCGCTACTCAGTCGTAGGTATCATGTTGTACCACTTACACTTAGCTTCAAAAAGTTGTCGTAGCATTTGGAGTGGTACAAGCGGTACCGAGATACTGAAAGTATCGGTAGCTTGCCATCTCGATGCAGACCGCCAATTTTGAGCAGAGAACCACACCTTAGTTCAATTGCCAGAAAGATAAAACCGACCTGATTATCCAGGCATAGACGCCTATCTTCTTGCTGGAGAGCAGGCTTCTGGCTACTCGATATATGGTGACGCAATTGCGTGGGCGAGAAACGCGATTTGTCCTGGTTGCAAAAAGGAATTCTTTTTTGTACGTACATTTCGGTGACCGGGAAGAGCTTGTGATTGACGATAAGCTACGGCTTGCAACAGAGGGACTCAGACGGCAGTGTCCTAGCCATATGCCATCGTTGACTATTCGCTAAGCAGCGCGCCTCTCACACCAAACCCCCTGGCCAAATTTCCGCGGCACAAGTGCGTTATCGGACGTGAATTGACCCTCAAGGCAGGCCCACCTATATTCGCTTTTTATTCGCCTTACTTCCATGCTTGGCACACATAGGAATCTGCCTGACCTTGCCGGCTGGCGACCCACTGGTTGTAGTGACGCATGGTTACGGTAACACTGGAATGACCGAGCAATCGCGAAACGACATCGGTCGGCGTTCCTGCTTCCAACAACCCTACCGCAAACGAATCCCGAAAACGCGATGAAAATGGACATTGTCGACCTTGGCTTGCTTGCCGGCGCGCATGAGCGTTCGCCTGTACCGCTGCGTCGCCAGGCGAGCTTCAACCCCTGAATGCAGGAAGTACCTCGGCCCGGTCG
The DNA here is from genome assembly GCA_963834205.1 of uncultured Acidobacteriaceae bacterium. Taxonomy (GTDB): domain Bacteria; phylum Acidobacteriota; class Terriglobia; order Terriglobales; family Acidobacteriaceae; genus PALSA-350. Next base: position 38,504 of record CAWIBI010000060.1, read on the forward strand.
TTGGTAGGGCAGCCAACGCGTTCAGGACAGGCTTTGGCAGTGGCATACGCACCATCGGTGGATCTTTAGCCGATGTTGTCTTGTGCGGCTTGAGCATCAGAACGCCCTGCGCATCGATCCTGATTCGCTCGAGCGCCACAGCGTCGACAATGCGCAGACCTGACCAGCGTAAGAGCAAAGCCAAGGTATGCGTGTTTGGATCTTGAATTGCACCCATCAAAGCGTCAAACTCGGCGCCAGTGAACGGCAATGTGGGTTCGGTGCGCAACTTGACCTTCGGCAGTTCACGGATCGGGTTCACCGATAATCCAGCCGCGGGATTTACACCAGCTGAACCACGTTGCAAGCTGCATTCTGTACGTGATGATCGTGCCGCTTTCCCATTCAGGGTGAAGCGCAAAACATCTGGCGCACACCGTCGGCGTCAATCTCAGCCAGGTGATAGGTCGATCGCTCGGCCTACGCCGCAAAGCGCTCAAGCGTTTTCCGGTGGTGGTAGACGGTCAGCTCGGCAAACTTGTTGCTGACGCATTCGTCCAGGTAAGTGTTCACCGCGGCGGTTATTGTGGGTACGTCTATCCTAGCCGCCAGGGCGCCGGTGAGCTCCCAGCTTGCGATGATTTCTTTGGCCCTTTGCCAGCTTTGGGTGTGAAGTGCGTTGCGCACATACTTGCGTTCCAAAGTTCCTTCAACCCAGCAAGCACAGGTGGCATTTTTTCCAGTACCGATCGGCTTTCTTCGGGCACTCGGGACTGTGGCGACGGTAGAGCGTTAGCATGCTGGAATCATCGTACAGAAAGACGTATGGAACGCAAGATGCCCACCGGATGTTACTCATTGCAAGCGGCATGGAGAAGCTGACATCTACGCAAACG
>CAWIBI010000061.1:0-72056 GCA_963834205.1 uncultured Acidobacteriaceae bacterium
TGTGTTCGTCCGGGACTCAGGATTACTACGTATAAGTCGGCCAGTGTCCCGGATCCCATGACCGAGTCGGGCAGCAAAAGCGGACACTGGCTATCGTTTGTCAGGACTAATGTTTCGAAGCTCACCCAAACCCTGTTATCACCAAATTGAACTTGCCGAAGCCAACCTTTCAGGAAATACGAGCTGCCCGGCAGAACCGGGGAGGATCGATGGGGATTGACGATCCGCTGAGGTACGCGTGGCTTGAATGCGGCTGTCGGCATTGACAAAGCAATGGCCCGCTCCTAGGCTCTGGTTGTGATGTCATGCTTCATTCGTTACAGCGTGCAGTCCCTGTGGCGGCGACAGCCCCAGCGCGACGCTGCATGCAGCAAGGCAAGGGCGACAAGATTTGGACTTGCCGCCCTGATCCCAAGCCTGCTCGTGCTTGGTGCCTCGTGCCAATCGCCCTCACCTAGTTACTTTAGAGAGCTAAAGATCGACTCCAGCCTGCATTTAATTCTAACGGGAGGCATCAACCTTCCTCATTTTCAGGAACCCGAGGTGGGCTCTTATTACGCCCCCTTCCACGGAGCGTTCGTGACATCGGTGGATCATCGTGAGAAGAAGCCTGGATCCGTTGCACGCGAGCGATCTTTATATCTGGAGACAGGCCAAGACCAGGTCCTGGATCGAACCGTGAAAACTGACGAAATCCTCAGAGGCCCGTTTGGCACCGTCGACGCAGTAAAGGAATGCTTCTACACCAGGCCAATCAAAAACGGCGCTGGCTCGGTATCTGTGGAGTTTAACGGCAACGACACGGAGCACGAGCTGCCGTCCGAAGTCCCAAGTCCGACGGAAGATTTACCGGCGATGACCTCGCTTAGTCTGGTTCGCATCTTCGGAACCAGCTCTGAATACTTGATCGTCTCGGCGAATTATGAGCGAGACGGCAGCTTGGGCAGTCTCAACTTTGGTGGAGCAAAAGACGGGCACCCGGGCGGGCCCGGCCCCTTCGGGACGGCTATGTATCGGACCGGCGATCCCAATGTCGACGTTCTCGCGAGAAGAATATTCGGCCCCTCACTGACAAAATATGGCATTTCGGCCCACATTGACGTTGAAAAGTATCTGTTCTCGCGCCAGATGCCGCTCCCTGCTGTCGCGTTGAATCAGGAGAAGAACGTGATGTATGTGTTTTATGGGTTCGGAAAGTTGATTCGGCAGGACGAACTCAAAGATGGCGCCATCGTTGCATCCCGCTGGCTGCAGCCTTCGGTAACCGAGGAAGAAAAAGAAACCCTGAATCCATTGTGCGACGCACGGTTTCGCCAGCAACAAGCAATGGGGCTTCCTACGGTTGAATAAACGCGAATGCCCTAATCGATTCCGTGGCACTGACTGCAATCACCGGCTCTGCACGTCTATAGACCTACTGCATTCCATGCGATTACTACAGGCTCAGTAGGCTTCCGTCCGGGCGTCAATTCCAACTTTCACCCAATCCGGGACGGGAATGGTTCGAATATGGGCACCCAAAGATCCCGCGCGAGCGAACAAATCCTCCCGTCGCTGGTCGAGCTTTCTCCCTGCAGATCGGTGCGTCGAGGCACAGTATAGGGGCCTTGCGGTTCTCATTGGCTGAGAAACAAGTAACGGAACAACACACCACCCGCATTCGTATACTCCAACTATGGCCAACGACCTTCGCTTCGCGCTGCGCATGATCCTCGCCCATCGCTGGTTTTCGGCCGCCGTCGTCGTGACCCTGGCGCTTGGCATCGGCGCCAACACCATGGTCTTCACGCTGGTAAATGCCGTACTGCTCCGTCCCCCGGCCGTGCCTGGAGGCGAGCGGCTGGTCGCCATCAGCTACAGCAACCCGTCGCACGGCGACCGCGGCATGCGCTTGTCCTATCCGGACTTCCGCGCTTACCGCGATGGGGCTTCCTCGCTCGAATCGATCCAAACCGGCAGCAGCAATGACGGCGTCCTGAGCGACCGCGGCCATTCGTCTCAGACCTATAACCTGGAAGTCGCCACTCCGGGCATCTTTGCCATGCTGCACATACGTCCCGTGCTGGGCCGCGGTTTCGTGGCCAGCGACGCCGACGCGGCGCCGGTGGTCGTGCTCGGGTACGGCGTCTGGAAGCAACGTTACAGCAGCTCGGCCGGCATCATCGGTCAGACGGTACGCGTCAATGGAAAGGCCGCCACCATCATCGGCGTCATGCCTGAAGGTTTCAAATTCCCTGTCCACACCGATCTGTGGATGCCCATCGCACCCTCAACCGACCTCGAGAATCGCGACAACCATGGTTACGAAACCTGGGCCATGCTCAAGCCGGGCGTACACCTCGCGCAAGCATCCTCCGAGTTGAAGGGCATCGCCGGACACCTCGCCGCGCAATATCCCCAAACCAACAAAGACCTCACGCTGAACGTGGAAACTTTCAACCAGCGTTACAACGGCGGACCGATCCGCGTGCTCTTCCTGCTCATGCTCGCCTCCGTCGGCTTTGTGCTGCTCATCGCCTGCGCGGACGTGGCGAACATGATGCTCAGCCGCGCCCTTGTCCGTCAGCGCGAGATGTCGATTCGCGCCGCCCTCGGCGCCTCACGGTGGCGCGTCATCCGCCAGTTGCTCATTGAAAGCGTTCTTCTGAGCATCGTCGGCGGCATCTTCGGACTGGGCCTGGCCGCGCTCGGCGTGCACGGCTTCGATCTGGGCACACAGGACGTGGGCAAGCCCTATTGGATCGATTTCCGGATGGACTACTCCGTCTTCGGCTATTTCGCCGTTCTCTGCATCGCGAGCGGCGTGCTCTTCGGCATCGTGCCGGCTCTGCGCTCGTCAAAATTCGATCTGAATGAAGTCCTCAAGGAAGGCGCACGCAGCGTCGGCAGGCATCGCGGGGGCCGCTTGTCTGCCGTCCTCGTCGTGCTGCAGCTCGCGCTGACGCTGGTCCTGCTTACCGGTGCCGGAGTCTTCGTCCATCAGATTCTGCAGGCCCTCGCCGCCAACCGGTTCCTGCCCGGAGACAAGCTCCTGTCCGCGCGCCTGGACTTGCCCCATGACCGCTACAAGGACACGGCTGCGCGGCAGAGCTTCTACGATCAGCTTCTACCCCGGCTGCAGACGCTCCCCGGCGTCTCTCACGCAGCCATCGTCTCCAACCTTCCTGGCCTCGGTGCTGCCCATCGCGACATCGAGATCGAACATGCGTTCATCAGTTCCGGATCGGCCCGTCCCCAAGCCTCCATCCTCGTCCAGTCTCCCGGCTATCTCGACGTCATCCATCTGCCCCTCCTGCTCGGTCGCGACTTCAATGCATCCGACGGCAGCGCGGGGCATAAGGCAGCGATCGTTACGCTGCAGTGCGCCCGCCACTTCTGGCCGGGCCAAACGGCCATCGGCAGGCGTTTCCGTTTCTATGACGACAAGAAGGTTCCCGGCGACTGGATCACCGTGGTGGGCGTGGCAGCGGATATGACCCAGGAACTCAACGAGAAGAAGCCCAACCCGCTGCTGTTCTTGCCTTTCCAGCAGGAAGGCTGGGATAGTATGGCGTTGCTCGTCGAATCCAGCATCAATGTCAATACAGCCCTGCGCCCGACTGTCGCCACATTGGACCCGGACCTCCCCTTGCGCGACGTTTCCAATCTCAGCGAAGAAATCGCCCATCAGGAATGGTTCATCCAGCTCCTGACCATCGTTTTCCTCAGCTTTGCGCTCATCGCCCTCATCATGGCATCGGTGGGACTGTACGCCGTGATCGCCCACGCCACCGCGAGCCGCACCCAGGAGATTGGCGTGCGGATGGCCCTGGGGGCAACCGCTCGCAATATCCTGCTCCTGGTCATGCGCCGTGGGATCTGGCAGATCACCTCCGGGCTGGTCCTTGGCGTCGCTGCGGCCTTTCCCGTCACGCGGATCATGTCCAGCCTGCCTATCGGGGTCTCACCCGCTGACCCGCATGTTTTCCTCATCGTCGCCACACTGCTCGCCTCGGTCGGCGTGTTCGCCTGCTGGCTACCCGCACGCCGCGCTGCCGCTCTCGACCCCGTAAAGGCTATCCGTTACGAATAATTTAGTGGCTCGTGGGAAAAACGGTGCAGTGTATCCAGACGAGTTCATTCCTGCCTTTAGCGAAAGCAAAAAAGGTGTTTCCACTGAGAGGTAAAGTATGAGCTCTATCCTCGACGTCAGTTGCTGGGTCTATAAACGGATGCTTAACGCGTTGAGGCAAGCGGGGCAACGTGTGCGACGAGTTGCTTAAGAAACTCGTCGGAGTTCATGAACACTGAGAAGTGGCCGCCGGGAATCGGCACAAATTCCTTCCGTGGGGCGTGGATGGCTTCAAGGTATGTCCAGGCAAGCTCCGTGGGCGTGGTGAAGTCTTCCGTTCCCTCGAAGAAAAATATCGGAATGACAAAGTTCAGGCCGAGGTCCTTCATTGTCTCCGACCGTGTTTGAGGGACGAGGTGTTCTCCGCTAAAAATCTGGCCATCGAGAGCATCGTTCAGATTCTGCACGGAGTAATCGGGGGCAACCAAGGCAAGTCCCAGGGTTCCGTAGAGGAATCGGTACGAGCCTTCGAAAAGATTCGACCACTTGCGCTGCACCTGGTAGCCCCGGCCGGATGTATAGGGAGGCGGGCCGACGCTCTTCAACTCATCGAGAGCCTGCTGGTTGCTAGTTGCCTGAGCCTTCTTCAACAAGGCGTCATACGCCGCTGCGTAGTTGCGCGTTTCGTCGGCGACCTGCCCGGTGCCAACGTAGGCGAAGAAGAGGTCGGGTCTTTCCCGAATCATGCTGAGGCCAAGAACGGTGCCGAAGGAATGAGCGACCAGGATTACCTTGGTTTTTCCCAGATGTTTGCACAGATATTCGGTTAATTCGATCCCATCCTGCGACATGCGATCCAGCGTCATCGTAGGCGCAACCGAGGGGCCCGATTTGCTGAGCGTTCTCCCTGCACCGCGCTGGTCCCACTGCACCACCGTAAAATTCGCTTCCCATGGAGCGAACATTGCAAAGGACCAGTCACTGGTTACGTCGCCCGGTCCACCATGAAGGAACAAGAGGACCGGGTTGCGGCGATCCTGGCCGCGAATCGTAACCCACTGCTCGATGCCTCCGATAGAGACGTAGCTTGCCTCGTCAAGGCCTTTTGCGGGGTCGATGGCATAGTCCTTCGCGTTGCGCTCCCGGATGAACGAAAGTACCTGGTCGAGCTTTCGATAGGCGGCACCGTTGGAATCGGCCGATGGCGCGCTTGCTGGTGCTGCGGTGGATTGCGGGGCTGGATTCTGTGCCGGTGCCGCTAGCGAGAGGAAGGTAAAGAGGGAGACATAAACTGCGCGACAACGCAATATGCGAGCTCTCATAGCGGAGATATACGGATTACGCACACCGCCGGTTCCCGTTTTCGGCAAGGTTCGAGTGCGGTGAGTCTGCTGCATGGGGACGTCGATTGCGCTAAATCGCCAAGGCTCGAATCGAGCGTCGGGCAGGAGAATTCCCCTGCTCCGGGCGAGTCACCGCCAATTCGGAAGTAACTCAACAAGGGGGTTCTGTCCGGATTGGCCACCATCCAGCCGGAACTCTCAAATACAACCTAGTTCAGGTCCGAGCGCGTTGCCCCGTTTGGTAAGAGTCGTGAAAAAATATGATATTCGCGCTCTGCGTTGATGGTACGAAACAGACGTATCTGTAGATCCTAATAAGGTTGGTGAGACTGGAGGTTTTCATTGATGTATCTGTCGACGCGGTTTCTAGCGCTTGCATGGCGGACAGGCGCACTGCTGGCTATCCTCGGAGCTGCGCCGGCAAGCATCCATGGGCAAGACGCCGATACAACGCCGCAAGCATGTCCGTCGCCTCAAGGCACAGCGTCTCCAACTACTCCGCCCGCGGACAACCCGCAACCGGTGCGAATCGCAGCCAATCCAGCCAAGGGTTTTTATTCTCCGTATCTCCTGTTTATCCCGGCGCAAATCTCTCACGATACGAAATCCCGGCTGCGGTTCATTGTCATGCCCAACAATTCTGGCTTCGTCTCCGATGATCCCGAGGCACTCGAAAAGGACGCGCTAAAGACGATTTGCGGGTGGAGCCGCCGGGCAACGACACTCGGAGTTGCCGCTCTCGTGCCGGCGTTTCCACGGGCAAAGGACGTCTACACACATTCCCTCTCGCGCGCAGCCATGACGACAACCGTACCAACCCTGCATCGCCCTGATTTGCAACTTATCGCGATGATCGATGATGCCGTAGCCCGCGAAGCCAAAGCCGGCCTGCGATTCGAACGTCGTGTCCTCATGTTCGGATTTTCCGCTAGTGCGATGTTCACGAACCGTTTTGTCTTCCTGCACCCGGATCGCGTTCTTGCCGCAGCATACGGATCGTCGGGCGGTTGGGCGCTCGCACCGGTGCCCTCATGGCAAGGCGCATTCTTGCCCTATCCTGTTGGGATCGGCGATATAAAGGCTTTGACGGGCAAGTCCTTCCACTTGACGACCGTTGCCAAAGTACCGCAGTTTCTCTTCCTCGGGACCGCCGATACAAACGACGCCGTCGTCTACACCGACTCATTCGACAAGGAAGCGCGTAAGTTGATCTTCGACAAATTCGGTGCAACGCTTATGGCTCGGTGGCCCTATACGGAGCAGCTCTACGCGAAATATCTACCAAATGCGACACTGAAGCTCTATCCCGGCATAGAACATAAATATTCCCCTGAGATGGACACCGACGTGATGGCTTTCTTCGGCCGGTATGTCAAAGCTGGATAAGAAAAGACGCGAATTTTGTCGCAAATCTTTGGATCCTGTCGGCTTACCGCCTATCCGGAAGTAATCCCCCAAAAATGCGGTTCTGTCCGGTTAGCCGATACGCCCGGAACCCGCAATTCTGGTCCCCTTTGTCTGGATGAGCGCATTGCCCTGGTTAATCGCCAAGTGCGGTCAGGATGGTAAATAGAAGCGGATTTCACGTTATCAATCAACCCGTAGCTGCGAGGCCCGGGTTGAACTGCATACACGCCGCGAAGCTCGCTTCGAGATGTTTCATGAACCCGCGCGGTGTATTCGGTACCACCCAAGCGGCGCTGAATGAAGCTGCGCATGAATGGCGCACCCGGCTGGTCGACGGCGTTTGTTACGAGCCGGTTCCGGGGTCTTCGCCGCTGGCTAACGCTCGTAGCGCCATTCGCTGATGAAGTGGAAGCCGCGCTCGAGGAGCGGGTAGTGGTCGGGCGTCGGGGTTCGGGTGAGGGTGAGGACGGCGGGAGTGAAGGACGCGGCGGGTTTGGCGGGCTTGTTCTTGGGGCCGGGTTTGGGTGGGTCGGGTGGGACCGAGGTGAGAATGAGGTGGTTGGGGTCGGAGAGCTGCCAGGCGTAGTTGGTGGGGGCGCTGATGACGTAGCAGCTAATGCGGACGTTGTGTTTCTTGGGGTCGAGATTGACGCCGGAGAGCCAGAGCTCGCCGTCGGTGGAGCGCGTGTAGGCGCGGCTGGAGGGGGCGACGTAGAGGTCGGTGATGGGGAGGCCTTCTGGGTCGATGAAGGCGCCGGAGGCTGGGTGGGTGGCGTCGAGATGCCAGGCGCCGACCAGAGGGGATGGCGTGCGGAGTACAACTTGAAGGTGGTGCCAGCCGATGGTCATGAAGATGGGTTGGAAGACGAGGAAGGCGGCGGCGAAGACAATCTCGGTGACGAGGATGGCGATGCGCCCGGCGCGGCGGCTGGTGGGGGGAACCCAAACGGCGGTGGGCGCGGCGGGTTTGTGGCTCCAGAAGAAGCGGCAGAGGGAGAGGGCGTCGGGCAGGGCGAGGAAGATGCAGCCGAGGAGCAGGTTGGCGGCGAAGAGCTTGACGGGGACATCGTAGCAGAAGTTGAAGATGACCACGTTGGCGACGACGAAGGTAGAGAAGAGGGCGCCGGCGAGCGAGGTGCGGCGACAGAGGAGGAGGATACCGCCGAGGACCTCGGCTGAGCCGCAGATGATCTCGTAGACGGGGTTGAGGCCGATGAGGTTCCAGAGGAAGGTCATGGGAGCCATGTTGCCGACGGGCTCGTTAAGGATGGCGATGGAGGGGGCGGGCATCTGGAACGGAAAGACCTTGACCATGCCATAGGTGACCATGAACATGCCGCAGGTAAGGCGGAGGACGAAGCGAAGCCAGGCGTGGAGGGTGCGGTACTCGGTGCGACGGTTGTTGCGGAGGTGGGCGATGAAGGTCCAAAGGATGCCGCCGGCCAAGGCGAAGGTGAAGAAGAGGCCGTTCTGGATCCAGTTCATCGTGGTGTCGCCGGAGTCGCTGGGGTGCCAGTGGGCGGCGATGCCGGTGAGATGGAAGAGATGCTGGCCGATGAACTCGGAGAGATGGTTGAAGGGCCAGTTGAGCTTGTTTTCGATCCAGGCGCCGGCGACCGGGAAGACACGAAAGAGGGTTCCGTTGCCGTCGAGGAAGCAGAAGCAGAAGAAGTAGAGGAAGGCGATGCGGAAGCCGAAGCGGGTGGCGGGGCTCCAGGGAGCGGGCGGAGTGGCGGCGGAGACGGGGGACTCGGCGGGGGTGGTGATGCCTGAAGGCTCCAAACGGGACCTCGCGTAGGGACGATTTTGGATGTTGGACGATTTTGGTGTGGGGCGAGTTTGGAGTCAAGGAAAGAAAATTTTGTATGGAGTTGGGAGGACCGGCCGCGCTCGAGGTTCGTGATCGCTATGGTGAGGCTATTGTGATGCTGGGGCGGGTGGCCTTGTGGCTGGGGAAGGATAGCGGAAAACGTGCTTCTCAGATGTGATGCGCGTGGATTGACTCCCAATTGCCGAGTTACTCATTGAGCTTCGTACAAGCTCAACACTACCGCGTTGCTTCTGAGTTACCGCCAAGCAGGAAGTAAACGTTGGGGAGGAGCATGATCGGCCAATGGCGAGGAGGCCACAGGTCGATGAAGCATAAGTCGCGTTGCACGAAACAGGGTAAGCACCCCAAAACCCGTTTGCGTTTGCGGGAACGGTCAATGCGGACCAGCGAGCGATGCTTGAGTTCTCTCCCGACGGTCGACAAACTCAAGACACCATGAAGGTAATGCAGTGTTGAGTGCGTGGTAGCATGTCCCATATCTTCGGCCCCACGAAATGCCCTTGATCCGATTTGGAGAATTCGAGTTAGACGAGCAGACGCTTGAGCTGCGCAGGAACGGAACGCGCGTTCGGATCCAGCAACAACCGACACGCGTGCTGTCATTTCTCCTCAGCCATCAGGGCAAGCTAGTTACACGGCAGCAGATTCAAGAAGCAATCTGGGGCCAGGACACTTTCGTCGATTTTGAACAGAGCCTTAACTTCTGTATTCGCCAAATTCGCATCACTCTCGACGATCATGCAGAAAGCCCGCGATTCATCGAGACTCTTCCCCGGCTTGGATATCGGTTTATTGGGGCTGCCGAGGTCATCGGCAATGGCGGACCTGCGACTACGCGCAGTCGCATCCGGATTGGGGTTCTGCCTATTGAAGATCCAGGAGGTCCGGCTGAGGACTATTTCGCTATCGGGTTGACCGAAGATATGATCTCCGCGCTTTCGCACATCGATCCGGCAAGACTGCGTGTGACGGTCGGCCCGCGTTCGCCAGGCGGAATTCTGCCTAAAGAGGAACTCGATCGCCTGCAGCGAGAATTCGATCTCGATTACCTGCTGCGGGGTTCGGTCCGGCGCTCTGCGGAAGCAATTCGCATCACTGCTCAATTGCTCGACCTGAGCGACAAGAGCGTGTTGTGGTCGGAAGTCTACGATCGCAAATCGTCTGATCTGCTTGGCGTGCAAGAGGAAGTGACAAGAAGGGTAAGTCAATCTCTGGCTTTGGAATTGCTCCCGGGAGCGGCTGTGGGATCGAGAAAGTATGCGCGATCCTCCGCTGCGTATGATGCTTACCTGAAAGGGCGCTTCTTCTGGCATAAGATGACGCCCGATGCTACACGCAGCAGTATCGCAAATTTCAACGAGGCGCTGGCCATCGATCCCGAATTCGCACCTGCCTATGCGGGTTTAGCCGATTGCTACGCGCAGATGGGGTCAATCAGACTGGGCATGCTGAGACCATTCGAGGCACTGGCGAAAGCGCGGCACCACCTGCAACGCGCGATGGAACTCGATGACACGATGGCCGAAGCGCATTGCACGTCGGCATTGATCAAGATTTGGTACGATTTTGACTGGCCTGGGGCGGAACGGGAGTTTAAGGTAGCGATTAGTCTGGACCCGGGTCAGGTCACCGCCCTGCTCTGGCAGTCGCTGTATTTGAGTGCGATGGGGCGACATCAGGAAGCCATCGCTTCGGTGCAGCGGGCAAGAGACTCCGAGCCGCTGTCCCCAATCGTCAACATATACCTCGGTGTAGCCCGCACGCATGCGGGCCAGTACGATCTTGCAATTCGCCAACTGAACCAGACCATCGAATTGGATCCTCATAACTACCGGACCTACATGTTTCTTGGACGGGCGCTGACCGGGGCCGCCCGCTATCGAGAGGCTATCGAGGCGTTTAAGACGGCACTCTCCATCAACCCCGACAATCTGGAAGCACTCGCATTCACGGGCGCGGCGAAGGCTGCCGCAGGCGACCGGCCGGGCGCACTTATGGTTTTAGAGCAAGTGGCCGCAGCCGAGAGCAGAACGGAGCCGGCCATCCTTGTTGCCTGCATCTGCGCGAGCCTGGGCGACGATTCGCAGATGTTCCATTGGCTTCAGAAGGCGGTTGAGAAGAAATCGACACCCATCTATATCGTCTTTTTCGACGATTGCTTTCGCAAGTATGAGTCCGATCCGCGGTTTCATTCCTTCCTGGCTTCGGTTGGCTTGTCGCATCGGGCCAAAATCTAGCAGGCTGCGGAAAAACTCGCGATCGGGCAAGAAAGACGTACCTCAGGGGCTAATGCTCGCTGCGGCGAGGCAGCCCGACGTATTTTCGATCGTGTGCGGCACGACTAAACAGGCTGCGGAAAAAGTCGGTTTTGAGGGGGAAAGTATCCCTCAGCGGCTTAAAGCCGCGCTCATTGCCAAGTGGTTATGGACGGGCTGAAGCCCGTCCCCTTCAGAAAAGCGACTTTTTCCGCAGCCTGCTAAGGAGTGGGAAGGATGTTCTGGTTGAATTGGAAGAAGTTGTCGGGATCGTACTTCCTCTTAAGTTCCGCCAGTCGCCCGTAGTTGGCGCCATAGGAAGCGCGCACTGCCGCAGGTCCCTCATCTCCGAGATAGTTCACGTATCCATCCGATGCGCCAAAGCCTTCCAGTACCGATGCGAGTCCGCGCGCCCAATCGATGCATTTCTCTGCCAGAGTTACATCACTCCAGGCGGCCATGACGTTGATGCTGTAATGGGTTCGTCGCAGGCCGAACGCAGTTTCGGTGGCCGGAACTCGACTAGCCGCGCCGTGCATGTGCTCGAGAACAACCTGCGTCTGTTCCGACGGCAAATACTCAGCATGTTCGACAATTGCACGAATTGCTTCATCGGTGAGCTCGCAGAGGAAAGGGCATTTGAAGTAGTAGTGCAGGCCGGCTGGAGCCGTAATATCGAGCATCGACTGCACTTCGGAGTACTTCTTTTCGCCAGTCAGGTCCGCTGCCGGGGGCTCAGTCAAATAGAACTGCCGGCTGACATTGGCGCCTTCTGAGCGCGATCCGCTATGACACATGGCAATCGCAACCATGGGGTGTCCATGGCCGATCATGAGCGCAGCATAGGCGGTGAGTTCATCGGGAGCCTTGGCAGTGACATCGCGATAAAGGCGGAGGAGATCGATGGCGCTGCTTCTCGGATAGAGCAGAAGACCGCCATGCACCGATGGGAGCGAATGCAGACTGAATTCAATCGCGGTGACGATACCGAAGTTGCCGCCTCCGCCTCGAATCGCCCAGAACAGGTCTTCATTCTGTGTCGCACTGACGGAAATGTGCGCCCCGTCGGCACTGACCAGGTCGGCCGAAATCACGTTGTCACAGCTTAACCCATGCTTGCCCATCAGCCAGCCCAGACCGCCGCCGAGGGTCAAGCCGCAGACTCCGGTAGAAGAAATCACGCCTCCCGTGGTGGCTAACTGGTACCGTTCACACTCCCGGTCGAACTCTCCCCATTTGGCGCCGCCTTGCGCAACCGCGGAGCGAGCACGCGGGTTTATCTGGACGCCATTCATGAGAGAGAGGTCAATCATCATGGCGTCGTCAGCTACCGACTTGCCGGCGACGCTGTGGCCGCCTCCGCGCACGCAGACCGCAAGCTTCAGTTCGCGGGCGATGCGCACAGCCTGCATGACCTCGGCAATGCTGGCAGCGCGGACGATCATGGCGGGTTTGCGATCGATCATGCCGTTCCAGATGCGCCGGGCCACATCGAAATCAGGGTCGCCACTGGCAAGTACCTGGCACTGAAACTTCGCGCGCAATGCAGGTAAATCCATCTCGTTATACCTCTCGATCTGTCTATCCATTCACGGAGAGTAACGCACCTTTTTGAGCATCTTTGCTGAGTTCTGAATGAGCCGCAACTCCGATCAAACTCAGCCGCAACTCATCTCCGCCTCATTTACGCCAGGCAAAGTTGCAGCACAGAATCGCTTTCAACGACGGCGTAACCGAGGGCGGAAGCGCCAAATCCCAAAACTGGAGGAATTCTCATGAGAAGCACAAGGTTTCTAGCTGTACGGGCTGCGATAGCCGGGCTGGCTCTCGCAACCATGTTTGGTCCCTACGCCCATGCCGGTTGCGGCCTCTATAGTCCCGTGCCACACCACGCCAGTTGGCAGCCCCAGATCGCCTCGACACGGCTTCTACAGGCGGCTCTGGGCATCGACGACGATCATGCTAACACGCCGGAACCCAGCATCGTCGGAACCTGGAAAGAGCATTGGATCTCCGAAGGCAGTGAGGGAATCAAGGACGGCACCGAGATCGATGCCGGCTATGCTCAGTGGCACAGTGACGGCACTGAGATCAATCTCTCCGGCCTGCGTTCTCCCTTGACCGGCGACGTTTGCCTCGGTGAATGGATAAAAACCGGTCCGCGGACTTATCAGATGAACCACTTCGGAGTCGCGTACGACTCCACAGGCCTCAACCTCGTCGGCCCCGGCCGCATTCAACAATGGCTAACCATCGATGCCAAAGGGAATTCAACCTCGGGAAAATTCACCATTGATCAGTTTGACGAGGCGGGCAATCTGCTGGCTCACCTGGAGGGCAAAATCATCGGAACCAGAGTGACCATGGAAACGGGATTCCAGAGGGTAGAGTAAGTTAAATCCTGATTGGCAATCGCGGGTCCCGCTCGGCGCCGACCGGATCGAAGCGTGACCTGCGTTTGCAGATCGGACCGCGAATCGCGGCCAGTTATGGCTTGTGTCAGGCGTCTGCCAGGGACGCTATACGTATTGCTCCGTTTTGGGGGCGGAAAAGGTATCATGTCCCTGCATTTTTCTCCGATGAAGGTTTTCTGCGTACCGGGTATCACGATATCGAGGACTACGCGCAGGTCCATATCAAGTTTTCCGATGGGCCGTGGCGGATATTTTTTCCTCTGAACTCGTGATGGGCGGTGTCAATAACTGGATCGAGGTTTTTTGTAACAATCATCGTACCCGATGCAATCTGAATCCCATCAATGCGCTTGAGACCTTCAATCCGCGGGAAGATATTTTTCAGGATGTGTATGTGGTGGAGAAGACCAGCACCAAGCAGGGATGGAGCCATCCTGCGCCGGATGAGGGTTGGCAGCATGGGTATCCGCAAGAGTTCCAGGATTTTATGGAGTGCATCTATCTCGACCGGGAGACGCTGTCGGGGATAGAGCTGGCGCGGGATGCGATCGCGGCGCTTTACACCGGGTATCTGTCGGTGGAGCGCGGCGGCGCTGAGGTTGGAGTGCCGGCTTAGGCATGCGAGCAGCTTTGCGTGGCAGCAAATCCGGGTCGGGAAATGGCTAAAAAGTGCACGGTAAGCACGGTAAGTCGGCTTCCTCCGAGGATTCTTCGGGTTCGGCGGCCTCTTCTTCCGTCGGCTCCACGCATGCGGGATCGATGGCGAACCAGACGGTGGTGGGGCGACCGCGGCCGGTCACGTAACGAGAAGTGACTAGTTGGAGAGAGCTGAGCTTTTCGAGGGCCTGGTCGATCGAGCCGCTACCGACGCGGCAGTGGAAGAGCTTCCGGATCTGTTCCCGGGTGAGGCCGTTTTCGGCGGCCTGAAGAGCCTCGAGGATGCGATCGGCGACGGAGTCTCCGACGCAGGCGCCGAAGAGGGAGGAGGCGGAGTAGGAACAGTAGTCCCACAGGGCGCAAGCCGCTTGCAGGTGAGGCAACCGGATGATGGAACTGCAGTCAAGAGCAGCGTAGAGGGCGCTGAGGCGCAGCACTTGTGCTTCGGCACGGCCGGTGGCGGCGCCGTGGAGGCCAGAACGGGCCTGGCTCAAGGTCGCGTAGTAGTCGTTCCAAAGTTCGGCGGCGGCTGGGTCGCGGCGAAAGAGGATTTCGGTCTGGCCTTGTGCCCACTCGACGGCCCGCGTGAGGCCGCGCGCGACGGCGGATAGTTTCTCGGGGTCGACGTTGCCGCCATCGGGCAGGCATTGGCTGCGCTCGACGCAGGCCCAAAGGCAGCGGTTGGCGAAACCGTTGTGGGCTTCGGTGCGGTGGAGCGACTCGGCGAGCTCGCGCTGGGTGATGTGACCGATGAGGCTGAGGTGTCCTCCGCTGGCCTGCAGGAGGCGATCACGGTCGAGCATGCGCAGGGTTCCGCTATCCCAGGCGCAGCGCAGCAGCGGGGAGAGCTGGGAGCGGCTGCGGCCCATGGTGTGCAGCACGGAGGCGAGTTCCTCGGCGAGCACGAGCAGACGGCGATCGCCTGCCTGCTGGCCCATAATGCCGATGAGGCCGTGCGCGGTGAGACGCGCACTGGTGACACGATTCTCAGTCCAGGTGGGATCCACTTCTGCGAAGAGGCGGGAGATTTGGTTCCAACTGGTTCCCTTGCGCGCCTTACTGGATTCTCCGACGAGCACGAGGAAGAGGTTCAAGGTGTGACGGGTGGCGCCGACCATGCAGTGTGGGCCGGGACCAATGATGTTGCCAAAGGCGGCGAGCAGTTGCAGGAGAATGGCTTCGGGCTGGGCCTCGGTGTGCGGGGCCAGGGTGCGCACGGCCTGCCCGGCCAGGCCATAGAGGGCGTATTGCTCGAATACGGATTGGCGGGTGTGCCGCGGCGCGGGCGGCTGTTGCTGGTGGAGGGGAGGCTGTGGCGGTGCGGAGAGTGGGAGCGGGAGTGGGATTGGGTTGGGCGGCGCCGTGATTGGCGGCGAAGCCGGGTCAGGGGCAGCCGGACTGGTTGCGTGCTCCGAAGGGAGGTCTGCCTGGATAAGATTTCCCCTCTGCTGTTCTATCTCATCGAGGGTAGGCGGGCTGGGCTGGGTTATGCCCATCCTTAGGTTTCGTATCAGTGGGTTTCGTATCAGCATTCGCCACGCTTACGGTTGCTGGTCTCGGATGTAAGTTTCCATCGAAAACGAGCGGTTCCATGGCGAGACGATCCGCCAGGGTGCCTTGCATGCATGCATCACGACCTTGCGTCCGGGTGCACTCCACGAGAGGTGGGTCTCTGGGCGCTCCTGTAGATTCGGCCTGGATGCACGACGACGCTCTACCCTTGAGATATTTTCCTCAAGCGTGAGCGAGCTTACCTATACAGATGCAATTTGCAGGAGAAAGTTCAGGGTTTGGTTAAATAAGAATGCGACGCCGCGGATGGGCGGCGGTGTCTTCCCCACTACCCGCACAGAAGCCGAGCCTTCGTGCCCAGCAGTCAAGGCGACCTCAGGTTCGATTCGTAGTCGTCTCTGTTTTCCCAGAGTACCAGTTCCGTCTGACCACAAAACTTGACCACAAAACTTGACCACAAAACTTGGACCACAAAAACTTGACCGCAAAACTCCGTCTGACCACAAAATTCAATTGTATCGACCCGGGTGGGATGGATCGCCAATCCGCGCCTTGCAACTACGGCTGATATCCGCCGCTACGTCACTCCGTCTCAAAATCGGTGGAGACACTGAGTTCCTTCCATATTCGTGCTTCCTCTAATCGCGCGAGATCGTTCTTCTCCACCGCGGCGTACGCATCGCTGCCGAGCAACAGTCGCAACGGAGGGTTTCGCTCCTGCGTCAGCTGGATGATCGCCTGAGCTGCCTTTTTCGGATCACCAGGCTGCTTCCCGTTGTAATTGCGCTGAAATCTTGCGGTAGCTCCAACAGTCGAGTCGTATGCGGGATGACCTTCGCTCAGTTCGGTGGAACTCCCCGCGAAGTCCGTGCGGAACCCACCGGGTTCAACAATTGTGACCTTGATGCCGAGTGGTGCTACTTCGCGTGACAGCACTTCAGAGAAGCCTTCGACACCCCATTTCGCCGCCGAGTAAGGCCCACGTCCCGGAGGGCCGATCCTTCCGCCCACCGATGAAAACTGAATGAAGTGGCCCGTTTTCTTTTCGCGAAAATACGTAAGAGCTGCCTTGGTCACAATAATCGTTCCGAAGAGATTCGTTTCGATCTGTGCCCGGAATTCCGATAGAGGCGTGTCTTCGATGGATGAAAGATTGCCATATCCCGCATTGTTGATGACCACATCCAGCGAGCCAAATAGATCGATCGCCGACATTACCGCGTTTGCTGCTGCTGCTTCGTCGGTAACATCCAACGCGAAGAGCTTGACCTGATCACCATATCGTTCCGACAGATCAGCCAGCGACGCAATGCCCCGAGCTGTCGCCAACACCTTATTGCCCGCAGCAAGGCCCGCTTCAACAATTGCGCGACCCAGACCACGAGAGCTGCCGGTGACTAACCATACCTGCGCCATTCATCCTCCTGTATCGAAGCCAACCACCCGGATATTCTGGAGAAGCTTCTCAAACTCAGGATTGGATGCGCGATGGGTATACGAACGGACTTGTTAGTTACGGAGGAAATCGCCGAATCTTCAGATCTCAGGGCGACTCCCTTCGAGTTCGAGAGAGCCAAGAGGGTTGAAGCGGCGCTCTCAACTCTCGAAGGCAAATGGAAGATCGTTATTCTGAACCGGCTCTTCGCGCGCCCTATCTGGCGATTCTCTGAGCTTGAACGCGCCGTCCCCGGCATTTCACAACGTATGCTGTCGCAACAGCTGCGTCTCCTTGAGAAGTGCGAGTTGGTGAAGCGAACCGTTCATCCTCAATTTCCACCAAAGGTGGAATATGAACTTACGGAGTTTGGGAAAACGCTCTGTCCAGCGATGAAGACGCTCGTCGATTGGGCGATGACCTTCCCCAAGACCCGCGAAACGTCCCGGTATCAACCGAAAAAGGCTCGAAAAGCCTTTTAGTGTTTCGAGCTTTTGCTTAGGGGAAGGTGCAGGAGGACGCCCCTTCCTGCACCTTTCCCCTTCACTGCCTGCGGCGCTCCACTCAATACAAGCACGTTTACCGTTCCTAATCCTGCGCGACAATCAAACCGCAGGCATTTCAATGGCTCGCGGATTACACGGAAGAGTGCGGAAATCCGTCCCGAAAAGGACCTTTGTGGAGCAGGCTCCTATGTGTCTGAATGGCAGACCGTCCGACCGGGATGGTGTATTCATGATTAGGGCGTCGCGTGACGATCCGATGGAGCATTCAACGGGACGAAATAACCCCTTCGATTGGGCGCGCCTGGCGAATCAAGCCGCAGCTGTCGACTGCGCTGCTATCATGGCGATCCGTGCAGCCGGCGGCGATGGGGGTAATTTCGTCCCGTATCTCCCCTGTTTTCCCAATGTGCCAGTCCCGTCTGACCACAAAACTCCCGTCTGACCACAAAACTCACAAAACTCCCTGACCACAAAACTCGTCTGACCACAAAACTTGCCGGAGGAAGTGCAAAACGTCTGACACATGAGATCGCCATTTACACCGGATTCATTAAATGGAAGCCAGATGGACGGCACATCGTGTTCTCCACACAGACTTTTCTGCCTGGAGGAGTCCCCGATTTTCCCTATAACGCACAAAACGAAGCAGCCGAAAGGCTGCTTCGTTTCGGTTGGCCGAAAGGCTGATTACTTGAGAGCGATCTCGAAAGTGTTGCCGGCATTCGATGGCCCACTGGCGACCTGAAGCTCCCGGTTCCGCTTGGGGACGGAGAGACCCATCCCCGGGGTGCCCGCGGCTCCCCAGATCTCAGTCAGAGCGTACTGGCCGCCGACATGGTGGAAAATCAGCTTTCCAGTTGTTTCGGAAGGTAATTGCCGTGTGCCCAAAGCGAGCACGGCTGCGCCCGTCTTGACATTGCGGATCGTAACGATGTCGGTATCAATGTCCCTCTTGATGGTGTAGGTTCCGGCCGGCACGTGCGCCTTTCCCACCTGGAAAGCAAAGGGAACATTGGCGCGAGCAGGGGATTGAGCAAAGGCTCCGGCGGCGGTGAGCAGGAGCGACAGAACCACAAGCGATGACGTAGCGATAGAGTTGCGCTTCATAACATCCTCCTTGGGGGCTCCTTGCAGTGGAACCCAAACTGAATTTGTCTCTCAAACTCTCAGCGCCTTCACTGGAAGTTTGCTCTGACGTAGTGACCTAGTGCATGCTGCGGACCAAACGCAAACGTCGTGCCCTCGCAATGAGTGCTCTTTTATTTGCAACAACATACATGGCAGCCGCCCTGCCGGCGGTGGCGCGATGGTAGCCGAACGGCTACCGGCGCAGAGCCGGTTGGTTCCCGCAGCGGTGTGGTGGTGCTCCTGCGCCGTTTTTCGGCTTAGACTGATGACCGGAGGCGGACTTGAATAACCCGAGGCTGGTGGCGACCTCAGGCGGGTTAAAGGGAACAGCGTGGCCGGCAAACGATGGCCCGCTTTCGCTGGGAAGCGATGCGTCCAACCAAATTGTGGTGAGCGACGTTGCGGTGTCGCGCTGGCATTGCTCGGTCAGCGAGGTGACCGGCGGCGTTTTTGAAGTCGCCGACCTCGACAGTCACAATGGAACGCTGCTCAACGGAACCAAAGTGAGCCGCAAGACGATCCGCCACGGCGACCGGATCCGCATCGGGAGCAGCGAATACGTATTCCTCACCGGCGCGGACGAAACGGCGCTGGGGCGCTCGCCCAGCGGCGGTCACGAGGATAGTAGCGGGTTCGTCACCGTGGCACTTGATCGCTCGGGCATGCCGACCGATGCCTCCTGGGTAGGGCGCATGGCTCGCGACCTGAGCGCATTTTTCAAAATTGCGAACGTCATCAATTCCACGCGCGACGCGCTCGCCTTGCAGCGTGAGCTGCTGGCACTCATTTCTGAAGTGATTCCGGCGGCGCAGGGCGCAATTGTGCTGCAGCCGAACAGCAATGAGGAGCCGAGCGCGCCCTGCATCTGGAATCGAAACGGGCTCCCTCGACAGGAGATGCTTATTCGGCAGGAGCTGGTGCAACAGGCGACCTGGGAACGCTGCGCCGTGTTCACGGCGGCAGGGGCTGAGACGGTTACGGCCGAGCATGTGTTGTGCGTGCCCCTGGCCGCGCTGGAGCGAACGCTGGGGGTGATTTATTTGAGTTCGCCTGCCTCTTCGCCGGCCTTCCAAGAGGAACATGCCTACTTCCTGAGCTCGGTTTCCCGCATCGCCGCGGTCACGCTGGAGAGCTTGTTCAAACTGGACTCTCTGCGCGCGGAGAACGAGCGACTGCGGGTGGAGGTAAAGGCAGACGGTACGCTCATCGGGGAGAGCCGGCCGATGCTGCGGGTGGCGGAGTTCATTGCGCGGGTGGCTAAAGGCGACTCGACGGTGCTGATTCGCGGGGAGAGCGGAACCGGGAAGGAGCTAATAGCACGCGCCATCCACGCCAACGGGTCGCGACCGCACAAGCCGTTCGTGGCGATCAACTGCGCGGCCATCCCGGAAGCCTTGCTGGAGAGCGAATTGTTCGGCCACGAAAAAGGAGCTTTTACCGGGGCGGTCGCGGTGCGGAAAGGCAAGTTCGAGACCGCCGAGGATGGAACGCTGTTTCTGGACGAAATTGGGGAGATGGCTCCACTGTTGCAGGCCAAGCTTTTGCGGGTTCTGCAGCAACGGGAATTTGAACGGCTGGGGGGAACCCGCTTGCTGCCGTTTAATGCGCGGGTGGTGGCCGCGACCAACAAGAACCTGGAGATTGCGATCAAGGCGGGCGAATTCCGGCAGGATTTGTATTATCGCCTGAATGTGATTTCCGTAGCCTCGCCCGCGCTGCGCGAGCATCGCGAGGATATTCCTTTGCTGGCTCTGCATTTCGCCAACAAGTATGCGGCTAAGTGCAAGCGCGGTTTCAAAGGCATCGCGGCGGAAGCGCGTTCTTTGCTGATGCAATACAGTTGGCCGGGCAACGTTCGCGAATTGGGGAACGCCATCGAACACGCCATCGTGATGGGACTGACCGACGAAATTCTGCCCGAAGACCTGCCCGACGCGTTGCTGGAGGAGCAATCGCCGGAGTTGGCCACGGCGCGCTACCACCACACGCTGAACCAGACGAAAAAACAGCTTGTGCTTACGGCACTGGATGAAGCTCACGGCAGCCCGGCCGAGGCAGCCCGGTTGCTGGGAATCCATCCCAAGTATTTGCACCGGCTCATCCGGAATCTGAATTTGAAATCCGACGTGAAGCGATTGGGGTGAGGGCGCTCTAGTAGGCGTTTCGGCTGTACGTGACCTATATGGAACCGTTCAGCACGAAGGGGCCATGAAGGGAATACTGGTAACGACGGCCAACTTTGGAAGCGATGCGTATGAGTTCTCGAAAGACAAGCCGATAACGCTCATCAGTGGCTCGGAACTGTTGGGGCTGCTGGAGCGCCATGGGCACAGCGCAAAGATCAACTTGGCGGAGGCACGTGCACAGGCACTGAAGGCATCAGTGAGTCACATCCCCAATCCGTCTGCCTGAACGTTCTCGGGAAAAGAACGATGTCATGCTTTACCAGATGGTGACGGAACTCTCCGGCTGCCTAGTAGTCACACCGGAGCGGGTGCTTCGCCAAGGCCGTGGAGGAGTAGTTGGGAGGTATGCTGTCCTTTTATCTCCGTCCATGAACTTCGTGCTATTTTCTTCTCGCGATTGTTTGCTTGTAGAAAGGCACCCCATAAATACTTTCCTCCAATTTTTTCCAAGCGATTTTACCGAGAGAGTTCTGTGGTGCAAAGCTCAGAAATTCTGCTCTCTTAGCCAATCCCGCATAGCTCAGTGTCGTTTGCGTTTCGCGTTTCAGCGTTACGAGTTGTTGCGGCGTACAGGAACCGACCGTCACACCCATACTCAGCAGGTTTTCACGAAACATCTGTTCTGGATAAATCAGTTCCGCTGCGAATACCTCTGCGCCGATTTCGACTTCGGCGGATTGATTTGATGGATCGCAAAGGGAAACAATGTTCTCTCTATCCACTAGATGATGCTTGAGTTCGTGGCCCATTGTGAAGATCGCTGGATCATTCGGAAGCCCTTTTGCGAGCATGACGGACGCACCGTTCTCGTCGTTAAAATAAGCCCCCCGTAATTTCTTTAGCTTATAGGGCCACAGATCGATATGAATCCCTTGATCCTTATAAATACGCCGTCAGAGCGAGGAACCTCACAAGCCCCACGACACCCGCCAGCTAAGCGGCGTGTCGAACCCGGCGAGCGAGGCATAGATGCTTCACTGACCGTGGTGGATTGCTTCGTGTTGCACGAACTCCCCTAAACTCAATTGGCGCCGTTCAGACACGGGGTTCACGGTATTCGTCTGTCAGGTCAGTCTTTCGCAAACAACTATTCGTAGCGCAGCGCCACTGTCGGCTCAACCTTCATCCCCGCCCACGCCGGCGGCAGAACCGCCGCACCCGCCACCACGCAAAGCACCGCGGGAGCCGCCACAAACGCCAGCGTGTCATAGGTGCTCGTCTGGTAGAGCAGCGCCCGCAGCACGTGCGCCAGTCCCAGCGCCGCCGCCAATCCCAGCACTCCGCTCGCCCCTACCATCCGCAGCCCCTCCCGCGCGATCAGCCCGAGAACGTTCGCCCGTGTTGCTCCCAGTGCCATCCGTACCCCAATCTCCTGGGTCCGCTGACTGGTCAGGTACGCAAGGATTCCATAAATTCCCACGGCGGCCATCGCCAGCCCCATCAGCGCAAAAAATCCCAGCAGCGCCGTCTCGAATCGCGGCCGGTCCGCCAGCCTGTTTACCGTCTCCGTCAGCGGCTCCATCTCCACTGGAACCGTCGGATCCAGGTTGTGCACCGCCGCTCGCAGCAATCCAGCCACTGTCGCCTCAGGCAGTGCCGAGCGAATCACCAGCACCGCCCGCCGATCCCTCCAGTCACTGGCCACGTCTCCGCGCAGGTAGTAGATCTCCGGCTCCTCATCGCTCGTGAGCCCGCCGTTCTTCGCATCGTCCGCCACGCCCGCCACAGTGAACCAGGCGCCGCCCGGTCCTCGCATCGAGTATTTTCCAATCGGGTCCTCGCCCGGAAACAGCCGCGCCGCGGCCAGCCGGCTCAGCACCACCAGCGGCACATCGCGCGTGCTGTCTTGGTCCGTGAATCCCCGCCCGCGGATCACCGGAATATCCAGCGCCCGGAAATATTGCGGCGTCACGCGCCGCCATGCGACCCACCCGCCGAAGCCTGGCGGCGTGGGCGGTCTACCTTCCACTATCAAATCCGAATAACGCAGCCTGGCTTGCCATCCGCCCGGCGGCGCGCTATCGCTGAAGGCCACCGCCGTCACTCCCGGCACCGCTCGCATCGCTTGCTCCACCTGCAGATGGAACTCCATCCACTTCGCATCCGTGTTGTAGCGGAATCCCGGAAGCGCCATCTGCGCCGTCATCACACCGTGCGTTGTGAACCCCAGTCTCTGCTGCTCGATCCGCTGGAAGCTCCGCAGCAGCAGCGCCGCGCCTGCCAGGAGCACCACGCTGGCTGCAATCTGACCCATCACCAGCCCGCGCCGCAACCTCACATGTCTGCGCGATAGCGTGCTACGCGCATTCACCATCAGCCCATCCGGCCTGTGCAGTGCCGTCGTCAACCCGAACACCACGCCGCACGCCAGCGCCAGCACCACAGTGAACGCCGCAATGCGCAAATCCAGATGCGCCTTACCAAGAAATGGAACTCCCGCCGGAGCCAATGCCACAAATACCCGCAGCAATCCCTCAGCCAGCGCCAGTCCCGCCGCCGCTCCTGCCGCGGCCAGCAGCAGCGCGTCCGTCAGCCCCTGCCGTGCCAGCCGCCAGCGGCTCGCTCCCAGCGCCGCACGCACCGCCAGCTCTCGCTGCCGCGCCGCTCCCCGCGCCACCATCAGCCCGGCCACGTTCGCGCAGGCAATCAGCAGCACCGCCGCCACTGCGCCCAGCAAGATCCACGCCATACGCCGCGCATCGCCCATCTCCCGCTCCCGAAGCGGCCGGATGCTCAGCCTGGTTAAGTTGCGCATCCGCTCCGGCAACCATGCCATCTCCGGATCGGACACCGGTTGCACCTCCGCGTGCGCCTCTGCCAGGCTCACCCCCGGCTTCAGCCGGGCAAAGGTCCGCATCGCGTCTCCGAATCCGCCATTCACGGTGTTCTGCACCGCAGCGTTAAGCGCCATCGGCTTCACCACGTCCGCCAGTTCCAGCGTCGGGGACTGGAAATCCTGCGGCAGCACGCCTACTACCCGCGCCAGATTTCCATCAATATTGATCTGCCTCCCAATGATCTGCCGGTCGCCACTGTAATGTGCCTGCCACAGCGCATACGAAATCATCACCACCGGTGGCCCGTGCGGCACATCTTCCTGCGGCAGAAAATTCCGTCCCAGCACCGGCGAAATCCCCAGCATCGGGAGCATCCCTGCCTGAAACGTCACGCACTCCATCTCTGCCGGATGATTCTCCACCAGGTCGCACGGATGCGGCGCATCGCCCTGGCCGGCAATCGCTGCGAACGGCTTGTGGTTCGCCTGCCAATCCAGGTAGAACCTCCCCGTCATAAACTCCTCGGGCTGCGACGCGACTGTGAACCCCACCGAAACCAGCCGTCCCGCATCCGCATACGGCAGTGCGCGAAACAGAATCGGGTCCACCACGCTGAATACTGCCGTGGTCGCTCCAATAGCCAGCGCCAGCGTCAGTACTGCGCTCACGGCAAATGCCTTCGACCGCCGGAATCCGCGTAGCGCGTAGCGCACGTCCTGGAGCAACGTGTCTATCCACCAGCCGGGTTCCTGTTCCTGGCACCGCTCCCGCGCTTGTTCGACTCCTCCGAATTCGATCAGAGCGTTGCGGCGCGCTTCTTCCGGCGTCATCCCTTGAGCCATTTTTGCCGCGATCGCCTGCGCAACATGAAATTGGAGTTCTTCATCGAACTCGCTCGTGCGCCTGCGCGCAAGTAAATCCCGGCGGAGAAAGAATCGAAATCGACTGATCCATTCGCTGATCATGACGATGCCTCTGGAATCCGCCCAAGCACCAAGGCGACAGCTGCCGACAGACGGTCCCAGTCTTCCAGTTCGGTCTGCAACCGTTTCTTTCCCGCACGCGTAAGGGAATAGAACTTTGCCCGTCGATTGTTTTCCGAATTGCCCCAGTCAGCACGTATCCATCCCTTGTATTCCAGCCGGTGTAAGGCCGGATACAAGGATCCCTGCCCAATCTGCAATACGTCCTTCGACAGCTGTTGAATGCGTTGGGCGACACCCCAACCGTGCATCTCCCCAGTTGCCAGCGTCTGCAAAATGAGCAGGTCCAGCGTGCCTTGCAGAAGTTCCGTGGATGTCGGCACTTCGTCCCCTCGATAGTCGACAACAGCATTACGCGAGGCCGTGTCCGATGTCAAGGGGAAGTGGTCTAAGTGTGTTTTGCAA
Organism: uncultured Acidobacteriaceae bacterium; assembly: GCA_963834205.1. Lineage (GTDB taxonomy): Bacteria > Acidobacteriota > Terriglobia > Terriglobales > Acidobacteriaceae > PALSA-350. The sequence goes on from CAWIBI010000061.1 coordinate 24,891, forward strand.
TGTCCGCAGGGGAGACTGCTTAAATCGTCCTATTGGATCAGTAAACGTCCCGTGTGTCCCGCCCGCGTGAAATCTTACAGGCCACCAGCGCTAAAGCGCGAAATCGGAACTGAAAGACCTCCCGGAGCGCTAAAGCGTTCCTTCCCCCGCATAAATGCGGGGGCTTCCACCCACTACCAAGTCGGACGATGACGGCGAGACTCAATGAGTGACTTGGCCTTCCATGAGAAAGCCGGCCGGTTCAAGAGTTATTGAGGTTGGGCAAGTTCATTATCTGATGTTTTCCTTTGCCTGTTTTCCTTTGCCCGGATATTGGGTAATTGTTTGGTGTCGAGAGCTGCGACCGGCTGCGGCCCATGGTGTGCAGCACGGAGGCGAGTTCCTCGGCGAGCAGGAGCAGACGCCGATCGCCGATGAGACCACGTGCGGTAAGGCGCGCTGGTAACACGATTGTCCGTCCAGGCGCCATCCACTTCGGCGAAGAGGCGAGCGATCTGGCTCCAACTTGTGCCCTTCTGCATGGAGCTTCAACTCTTCGAAGCAGCGGCTGCTCTGCGGTTTAGCGAAGCGCGCGAAAGATCACTAATACCGAACCATCGGGGACCGATAAAGAAACTGGATAACTTCTTTGAATCTGTCAATTGGAATCCGTGTGTGAGCACGAAGGGGAGTGTTTGCGATTTTTCTAATCCAAGGAGCCGTCGTTGCGGTCTTGTGCATGCGGCAAGGCAACGTTGCAGGTCAGCAGGCCAGCAGTTAACCAGGAGACAGAAATCAGGAGACAGAGAAGGATGAACCATCGTTTGTGGATCAAGTGGACTTTGGCGGCCGCTGCAGCACTAGCGGCGAGCAGTGCTTACGCCACCGAAGCTGTGGTGTCCGGGGACACCTATGTCAGCAGTTCGTATCCCGCGAACAATTTCGGCTATCAGTCTAATCTGCACGTCAATTCCACGTCGACGGCGTTGATTGTCTTCGATCTCTCTTCGGTGCCGTCCGCGACGGCGTCGAGCCAAATCAGCAAAGCGACGCTGTGGCTCTATGTCAACCGGATCAGCAGCTCGGGCGCGGTCAGCCTGAAGCCGGTTACGAGCACGTGGAGCGAGCTGGCCGTAACCTACAACACGATTCCTGCTCTGGGATCAGCGATGGCCACGTTTACGCCGACTGTAGCGCAGGAGTTCGTGGCCGTGGACGTAACCTCACTGGTGCAGGGCTGGGTAACGACGCCATCAAGTAACTACGGCATCGCGCTCAGCACCGCCTCGGGGAGCATTCTTTTTGATTCCAAGGAGAACGGCGAGACTTCGCAGATGGCCAAGTTGGACATCACCTTGGTAAATCAAGGATCGCAAGGTGCACAAGGTGCACAAGGTCCACAAGGAGCGACAGGCGCGCCTGGCGCTACGGGGCCACAAGGACTACAAGGTCTGACTGGAGCAACCGGAGCAGCCGGTCCGCAAGGACCACAAGGTACGGTCGGCGCAACGGGCCCTCAGGGATCGCCAGTTGCCTTTCGTGGCGCCTGGAACACTGGCTCAACATACGCGATTGGGGATACTGTCTCTGAAAGCGGCAACAGCTATATCGCGATAGCCGCCGGCACGGCTGAGGATCCGGCCACGGATGTAGGGTTGGGAACATCTGGAACTTACTGGGCGTTGCTGGCGAAGAAAGGCGACGCCGGCGATGTAGGAGCCACGGGCTCGGCCGGCGCGGTAGGGCCACAAGGACTACAAGGTCTGACTGGAGCAACCGGAGCAGCAGGTCCGCAAGGACAACAGGGTCTGACCGGCGCTACCGGGTCACAGGGACCACAAGGTACGGTCGGCGCAACGGGGGCTACCGGGTCTTCGGGGCCTGTCGGAGCCACGGGCTCGGCCGGCGCGGTAGGGTCACAGGGATCACAGGGTCCGGCTGGCGAAACGGGCGCAACAGGCGCTCAGGGGAGTGCGGCGACCGTAGCCATAGGAAGTGTGACCACGGGCGCAGCGGGATCATCGGCGTCGGTCGCCAACTCGGGGACCTCGAGCGCGGCGACCTTTAACTTCACCATCCCGCAAGGTGCTGCGGGCACCGGATTCGCAAATGGCTCGGCGGGAGGGCAGATCTATCTTTCCGGCAGTATGAGCCCCTTCGCCCCAGCCGCTCCGCAGACGGTGACGGGCGACGTGACCATCAGCAGTAGTGGGGTTACTACGATTGGGTCGGGCACGGTGACCGCAAACAAGATTGCCAACAATGCGATTACCTCAACCCAGATCGCCAGCAGCACGATTACCGGCGGCAATGTCGCGAATTCGACCATCGGCGTTGCCAATCTAAACGCCTCGGGAACGGCGTCCAGTTCGACTTACCTTCGCGGGGATGGCACATGGTCCGCACCCAGCGGCGGGTCGTCGAACACCTACACCACCGGCAGCCTCTCCACTGGGACGATCAGCAGTGCCGCCACCACCGTCTTCTACACGGTCGCAGATGGCAACACCATTACGTTGCCTGCCTCCCCAGTAAGCGGCCAGCACCTCATCCTGATCGATCCGGATTGCAGCTAATCAAATTCCGGCTTCACGCTGAAATCGAACACTTCGCAGTCACTGTTCTTATTCACCAGCAGCGGAGATCTTATCCCTGGGACTTCGGTCACCATTTTTTGCAACGCCGAGCTGGTGTACGTCACCGGCAGCCTTACGTGGTACAGCATCGGGGGTTCGGCACAATGATCGATCACCCGAAACGGCTTAATTGCATGAAGACATCACGATTAACCCGTTCGGTGGCGTTTCGCGGCTTCTTTCTGCTCCGGGCGGGGTTCGCCTCCTCTCACCGCGTTACACAGAGTCTGAACCGTTCTCCGTTTCGTGTCAGGCCCCGTGCCGGGTTTCGGCGCGCGCCGGCCGCGCTGCTCTTACTCCTGCTGGCGCTGCCGGCTGTCCCGGCACAGACTCGGGGAGACAAGCCGGCGACACAGCCAAGAGTGGTGCCGCTTCAGAGCGACACCTGCCCCGTTGTTTATGGCGGAGACAAGATCGCTTTCGACTGGAATCCGGTCTTTGACCCGGAGTGGGCGGTTACCGGCATCAACTTGGCGAGGCTGCAGTTTGCGCGCCTGGACGAAGACGGCGTGCATCTTCAGGCGGCACGCAGCTTGTATACGCTCGGCGGAAGGAGTTCTCGGGCCATAGTAACGGCCCTCGCCAACGGCTTTTATCATGTCGAGCTGACCGTACAGTCAGGTCGAGCCACAAAGCCCGGCGTCTATCGCCTGGTCAAGGCCAGGATGAATGCTCGAGTTGAGGAGGATTACAACGGGCCAGCGCCGCAGATGACGCGCTCACCCGTTGAAAGCCGATTTTGCATTACCCTGCAGCGCGCGCAGTAGGAAGGACGGATGTAGTGTCTCAATGATTGAATCCAATTTCAGCGCCCTGCAGAGGGTGAAGGCAACCAGCCGGCATTCCCTCAGGGGCTAAAAGCCCCGTTGATTTTGCGAGGCTTACGTACGGGCTGAAGCCCGTACCCTTCAAACCGGATAAACGATCATCTGCGCGACAAACGGCGGCGGGTAAGCGGTGAACGCGCAAGCGCGAGTAAGAGAGGGAACGATGAATTCGAGGCCGAGCTTAGAACAGATCCCTGGGCTGATACGCGCGCTAGGCACTCTCGGCTTGCTTGTCGTTACCGCAGGGATCGCTCCGGCATTGTGGGCACAAAACGCGGCGCAGCGGACCGCACTGGCGAAGCTGGGCGCGCCTCGCGCCAACGTCCTCTCGAATAACACTCAGGTCAACGGTGTGGAAGCAACCGCGGTTAGCCTCGACCGGCCCATCGGCTTGGCCTACGATGCCGCGGGGAACTTCTACATCGCGGATACCGATAACTTCGTGATTCGTGAAGTGAATCTGGCTGGAATTACGACGGTGGTGGCTGGCACCGGAGAGCAGGGCTTCGGCGGCGACGGGGGTCCGGCCACAAGCGCACTGCTCGATTCACCCGAGGGAATCGCCCTCGATGCGGCGGGGAATCTCTACTTCGCCGACTCCGGGAATCATCGCATTCGGGAGGTAACGGCCGGCGTCATCGCCACCATTGCGGGAACAGGAACATGCGGATATTCCGGCGACGGCGGACCTGCGGCGGCAGCCGCGCTCTGCCTGCCCACGGCGATTGCAGTGGACTCGGCTGGCGGCGTCTACATCGCGGATACCAATAATTACCGCATCCGCAAAATCGCCGGCACAGCCATCTCCACCGTGGCGGGCAATGGCATACAGTCATTTTCGGGGGACGGCGGCCAGGCCACTGCCGCGGGGCTCGACTCGCCGTTCGGAGTTGCGGTAGATTCCGACTTCAACATCTACATTGCGGATACATATAACCAGCGCGTACGCATGGTGGCCTATGGCACTGGAATCATCGGCACGATCGCGGGCACGGGAGTAAAAAGCTTCACCTCCGACGGCGCCGCGGCCACGGCGGCATTGGCGCTTCCCACCGGCATCGCAGTCGATAGCCCCGCCACGGTTTACGTGGCCGATAGCGACAATAATCGTATTCGTACCATTGCCTCCGCTCAGATTGCCACGATTGCGGGGACTGGCGACGAGGGATTCTCCGGCGATACAGGCAGGCCGACGAGTGCGGAGCTGGACACTCCGGAGGCCGTGGCGCTCTTTGGAAACTCGCTGACCCTGGCCGACACGGAAAATCAGGCGGTGCGTATCGTGACGGCGAACGGAATCGACACGACGGCCGGCTCGTCCCCCAATTCGACGGAGACGCTCGCAATCACTGGCGTTACTTCAACGGCATATGGCGCGGGCACGTTGACGGCGACTTTCTCGAACGGCAACAGGACTGCTACAGGATCGATCGCGTTTTACGATGGGCTGGGTGGATCGCCGGTGCTGGTGAGCAGCACTGCGCTGACAGCAAATCAGACAACATTGAATACCAGCACGCTGAGTGCGGGAATGCACTATCTAACGGCCTCGTATGGCGGCGACCCGAACGACGGCCCGCTGGTGAGTGGGGTCTATGGACTGAACGTGATGCCCGCGGCGATAACCGCAGTGGCCAATGGAGTGAATTTAAGCTACGGACAGAGCATTCCAACGCTTACCGGCTCACTGAGCGGTGTATTGGCACAGGATGCGGGGAAAGTGACCGCAGTTTACACGACGGCGGCCAGCAGCAGTTCGGCTCCGGGAAGTTATCCGATTTCGGTATCGCTCAGCGGCGCTTCGGCAGGTGATTACACCCTTTCTTTGGGCACGGGATCAGGCACAGTCACGATTGCCAAAGCAGCGACCCGGATTACGCTCGCGCCGAGCGCGGCGACGGTTGCTTATGGCACTACGGTGACACTGACGGCGAGCGTCGGCGTCACAACACCGGTCTCATCGCCGCTGGGCGCGCCGACGGGCACTGTCGCCTTCATGGATGGCGCAAGCCTGCTTGGCACAAGCAATGTTTCCGCGGGCACAGCTACCTTTACCACCTCCAGCCTTACTGCGGGATCGCACTCCATCACTGCTGTCTACAGCGGCGACGCCAACTTCGTCTCCATCGTTAGCTCGGCAGTTTCGGAGTCGATTCTTGACTTCGCGCTGAGCGCCAGTTCAGCGAGTTATAGTGGCGGGAGCACGCAGGCGGTGGTTCCTGGCGGCTCGGCTGCGGTCTCCGTCTCGATCACGCCCACCACTGGCACGGCGTTTCCGGCGGTGGCCGTTCTCTCAGTAAGCGGCTTGCCCGCCAGAGCCACGGCCACGGTGAACGCCGCGGCGTGGGCACGGTTGAGCGCCACATCGTGGCAGTTGCCTGCCAACACGCAGTTGAACGATATCCCGCTAAGCTTCGCAATCCCGTCGCAAACCGCGAAGACTAACCCGCCTGCTAGCCCTCATCGCAACGTGTCACCTGTTCTTTGGGGAATCTTGCTGTTGCCGTTCGCCGTCTCGCTACGCCGCGCCGGCAAACGAATGGCCAGGATGTCCTCGCTGCTGCTGATCCTCATCGCCGGGGCAGCCGCGATCGCCGGCTTGAGCGGCTGCAACAGCGGCAATGGCTTGTTCGCCCCGGCACCACAGAGCTACGATTTAACCATCACCGTAACCACAGGCGCGCTCGCGCACTCGACCAAGATCAGCCTCAACGTGGAGTGAGAAGGAGATCAACATGCTGACTACACGGAGGCCTCGTTCATGCGGAATGGCATGCGGCGGACCCGTTTTCCGGTTGCGGCATAGATGGCGTTTGCGATGGCCGGGCCGGTGAGCCACACAGCCGCCTCGCCTAGTCCGTGGGGTTCGTCGTGGTTTTCGATGAAGTAGGTTTCGAGCGCCGGCGCCTCGGGCATGCGCAATACACTGTAGTCATCGAAATTCTGCTGTTCGGCGGCGCCGTCGCGAATGGTTATGGCTTCATTCAGGACAGCACTCATGGTAAATAGCATTCCACCTTCGAGTTGCGATCGCGCGCCGTTCGGATTGATCACCTGCCCGCAATCAACCGCCAGCACCAGGCGATCGACTTTGATCTTGTCACCCTCTACCGTCACCTCTGCCGCCTCCGCCAAATACGCGTAGGTGGTGGTGCATGCAATGCCTCGGCCCCGGCCCTTATCCAGCGGCTTGTCCCAGCTGGCTTTTTCCGCCAGAAGATCAAGAACCGCGAGCAGTCTTTTTGGATCTGGCGCCGATCCCTCCTCGCCGCCTGCGTGCGCTTGAGGAAGCGGAGGCAATTGCAACAAATGCTTCCGAAAAAGGTATGGATCTTGCCCGGCCGCGTGAGCGAGTTCGTCAATAAAGGACTCGACCGCAAAGCCGTGGAACGAATTCTCCACCGAGCGCCACCACGCCCGGGGAACTGCACTGGTAATAAGCGAAAATCCGGTGTGGACCAGCGGAACAGGATACGGAAGAGGCGGAGGAAGTTCCGCGCCATTGATTTTATATTGCCCCGGAGCGCTCCAGAATGCGCCGATCGCTGTGTCGGCAAGATGATCGGACCACGCCAGCACATTCCCGTTGGCATCCAATGCACCGCGCATGCGCCGCATACCGGCGGGGCGATAAAAATCGTGTGTCATATCATCTTCGCGAGTCCACACCAGCTGAACCGGTGAAGAGACATGGCGCGCAATCTGTGCAGCCTCAGTAGGGAAGTCGTACTGATAACGGCGCCCGAACCCTCCGCCCATCAAAGTTGTGTGTACCGTAACAGCGCTCTCCGGCAGCTCCAACTCTTTGGCGATCGGGCCTCGTATGGCTTCGGCCCCCTGGGAGGGCGACCATACTTCGCATTTGCTGTCCCGCAGGTGGATGGTGGTGTTCATCGGCTCCATGCAGGCGTGAGCCAAGAACGGAAACTCGTACACTGCCTCGATGCGTTTTGCTGCCGGCATCGCATCGACGTCGTCAGCCTTGGGATTTGGGGTCCATGCAGGCGGCTTTGCCAGCACCTCCTTCATCTGTGCACGCAACGACTCGCTTGTTTCGCCATGGTTGGGACCGTGGTTCCATGTGATGGCGAGCGCATTTCTGCCCTCCATCGCTGCCCACGTAGTTTTGGCAACCACCACAATTCCGCCGGCGCTGAACACGCGAAAGCCGCGCGCGGGAATCTCGAAGACCTGGAGAACTCCAGGAACGGCAAGCGCCTTTGCCGCATCGAACTTGGCTGGAGTGCCTCCGAAGGTAGGACACCGCGCGATGACGGCGTAGACCATGCCTGGAATGCGCATATCCAGCCCAAAGCGCGCCTTGCCCGTGCATTTATCCGGGATATCAAGATGGGGCGTGGGCCGGCCTATTAATGTGAACTGCGATGGCTCCTTGAGCTTGATCGTCTTTGCGTCGGGAAGCGGAATGCGGCCGGCTTCCACGACCAGTTGGCCGTAGGCAAGCTTGCGGCCCGTACGAGTGTGCGCCACTTCGCCTTTGGAGGTACAGCATTCCGATGCCGGGACGCTCCATCGCCGCGCGGCAGCCGCAATCATTGCCCAGCGCACCTGGCTACCCGCACGCCGCAACGGCAGATAGTTCGACCGCACGCTGCCGCTTCCGCCTGTGCCCTTGGTCGAATCGGACTGCACGACCGTAACACGCTCCCAGTCGAGATCGGCTTCCTCGGCTAACAACATGGGAAGGGATGTGTACACGCCCTGCCCCATCTCCGACTGTGCCAGGACCAGTTCCGCACTGCTGTCAGGCTTGATGTGAATCCACGCGTCGAACGGATTTGCGCCGTTTTCTACCTTGCCAGCAGTATCCTGGGCAGCTGCATTCAGATGAAATCCGATCACAAACACTCCGCCAGCCAGCGAGGCTGACGTGCCGAGAAAACCCCTGCGACTGATTTTCATGACCTGATCTCCTGCGCTGCACGCTGAATGGCTTTGCGAATTCGGAAGTAGGTGGCGCACCGGCAGATGTTGCCAGCCATCGCATCATCGACCTGGGACTCCGTCGGATGCGGGTTTGATGCCAGCAACGCGGCCGCCGACATGATTTGCCCGGATTGGCAGTAACCGCATTGGGGTACCTGCTCGGCGATCCACGCTTTTTGCACGGGATGCAGCCCATTTTTGCCAAGGCCTTCGATGGTGGTTATCTTCCGGCTGCCAACGCCGGCCAGCGATGTCTGACACGAGCGCACCGGACGGCCGTCCAGGTGGATCGTACAGGCTCCGCACATCCCAATGCCGCAGCCATACTTCGTGCCCGTCAGCTCTAGCAGATCGCGCAATGCCCATAGCAACGGCATGTTGCCATCTGCCTCAATGCTGCGAACCGCTCCGTTCACATGCAATGCGAAATGTGCCATTTCGACCTCCTGCCAATGGTGTCTTTTCCGGCCGATTCAACGCTAGAATTATGCAGCGAACAGCCTGATTCGTGCAGCCAAACCGCCCGGATGAGCAGCGTTGGAGACAAAATCACCGGCAGCGACAAGAGCGCTCGACAGCTCCTCAGAAGTCTCCATAAATCGCCGATGCGCTCTTCGGGCACGATGGATGGCATAGTTCCAGGTTCCGGTTGGATTACCGGCATTCCGGACGGAGCTCGAAAATGGTTCGAGTTGGCGACAACACGACCCCAACGAGAATCGAGATGTCCGAGGCAGTCGATTAACGAATACAAGGGAATTCTTCATGTTCCGTTCCAGTAACGGAAGGGCGAAACTGTGTTAGGGTGAGCGGATGTCTCGATCAGAAAACATAGCGGTGGTAGAAAGCTATTTGAGCGGCCTCGCCCGCAAAGACCTATCGTCTGTGCCGTTCGCACCAGGCATAACGTTTGAGGGGCCACTGATGCCTAAGCTGGCGGGCCGTGAGACGATCGTGGCCTTCCTCACCAGCATCTTCCCGTTCATCAAGGGTATAGAAATAAAGCAGCACGTAGTCGATGGCGATTATGTCGCGACCGTTTTCGACATGGAGACGATTAACGGCGTGGATCATGTTATAGATCTGTGTCATGTTGTTGGTGGAGAATTGAAAGAGGTTCGCGCCTTCTATTATCCAAGCCAGGGCCCTCGGTAAGCCATGATGTTGGCAAGTATCTTGGACAGCGCCCATGCCGCCTGCCCGGTTCGCCTGCGTGCTTACACTTCTATGAAGGGTGCTGCTGGTGAATGACCGGCCAACTGTCAGGCAATGCACTCGTCGATCATTGGCCTTGGACAGGCTCTCGTCTACCCGTCTACCCTGCGCTTAGGCACTCTTTGCAAGTAAGAGGGCGCGATGACACGGTCACTAATGGCCGATGCTCGCTTATGGCTTCTTCTCCGTCGCGAGTGGGTTGACCTGAGGCGGCTCGCGTTTGCGTACGCCTTTGCCAACCGGCCCCTGATGCCCCAGCGTGTTGTTAAGCCACTTAGTCATCTGCACCTCCCAATTGGGAACGCCCGGCAGCTTATACCAGCCGCCAGTCCCATGCATCCCGCCTGGAATGCGGATGATCTCGCTTCGCACACCAACCTTTTTGAGTGCCGCATCCAGATTGGTCGCTTCGCTGAAGAGAATGTACTCATCCTTGTCTCCGAGAATCTGCAGGAACGGCGGGTCGCCTTGCGAAACATAGGTGATAGGAGACGCTTCCTTCAGCGCCTGAGCTTCGCCTTTCTCTTTTATGAGCGGATCGAGCAAAGCGTGCACATCCGCATTAAGCGGCACGGTGGCAAAACTGCTTTGCGCGAACAGTGTCACCACGGCTTGCACCTGCGCGCTCTCGCGATCGACAGGATCGGTCGTCGCCGGATCGCGCGGTAGATTCAAGAGCCCGACCATGTTGCTCAGGAAGCCGCCCGCCGATCCGCCGATCAGCGCGATACGATCTGCTTCCCCATTCCACCGCCCGGCATTGTGGCGGAGGAACCGCACCGCCCGCTCCACGTCATACACCATGTAGGGATACGGATACTTCGGCGCCAGGCGATAGTTGATGGAGAAGACCGCATATCCTGCCGGTGCCAGGAAATCCGCGCAGTAGGCTTCGCTGCCACTCTTGCTCGTGCCCCTTTGGTAGCCGCCGCCGTGCACGATGATCGCGATCGGATGCGGGCCCGCTCCCTTGGGAGCGTAATAGTCCATGGTCAACTGCTGGCCGTCGGCAACTCCGTAGACAATGCCGTCCTGGGTGGGTGTCCGCACATCGGCGGCGAACGCGGTTCCCAGCAGAACCACTCCAACCAGCACGCTTTGCAGAAGCCGATTCCGTTCCATAAATCCTCCGGTGATTTTCAGGCGTAGAGCGGGCGTTCAGGGTGCACCGTCATCCAGAGAAAAGCTCCGACGACGGCCAGCGCGGCAGCGATCGCGAAGGATGTAGTCCAGCCGAAACGCTGCGCAACCCAGGGTGTGAGCGAGGCAGTCACCGCGCCTCCAACCTGAGCGCCCATGTTAACCATGCTGGAGAAGACCCCCGAACTGCGCCCCGCGATGTCGGCGGATACTGACCAGAACGAGCTTTGCGAAACATACAGCGCGCCCGCGCCGCCTGCCAGGATCACTCCTGCAAGCTGAGGGCTTTGCACTCGCGAGCCGAGTACCAGGAAGACGGCGGTAAAAAAGAACGCGACCGAGGCCAGGCCACAACGCCCCACACGTAAGCCGTAGCTGCGGGTAAGGCGGTCGCTGAGCGCGCCGCCGGCCAGGCAGCCAATGGTCATCGAGAGAAAGGGAAGCATGGAGTACAACGCGCTGGCCTTGAGATTGAAGCCGCGCACCTGCGCCATGTAGAGAAAGAACCAGCTAAAGAATATCCACGCGGTGTAACCGAAACCGAAGTAGCTGATGATCAGCGCGGGCAGATCGCGCCGGCGCAGAATGGCTCCCCAGGAGATGACCCCCCTCTTGCCGGGCGCATCGTCCGTGAGGCCCTGGCGAATGATATTCAGCTCTGCGGGCGACACAGCGGGATCTTCTTCGGGAGTGTCGCGCGCGAACCACCACCACACGGCCCCCGCGACGACGCCGATAACGGCACTGAACCAAAAGGCGGAGCGCCAGCCGTGGTGGAGGATGAACCACGCGAGCAAAGGCGGGGTCAGGCCGCTGCCTGCGCCTACTCCGGCAAAGATGAGCCCATTGATGAGGCCGCGCTCCTGCTCGGGTACCCAGCGGGCGACAAACTGGTTGGCCGCCGGGTAAATCACCGCTTCGCCCGCGCCGAGCGCGAAGCGGATGCCGATCAGGAGCACGACGGCCTGCGAAATACCGGGCGGTATCAGCGTGGTAAGGGCGGTGGCCACGCCCCACCACAGCACGCCTAGGGTGATGACCAGGCGTGGACCGAAACGGGAAGCGAGCCATCCGGCAGGTACCTGGAAACCAGCGTAGCCGACCAGAAACGCGCTGAAGATCCAGCCCAGGCGCTGGTTCCCCAGGCCGTACTCAGAGCTGATCTGCAGGCCCGCAATGGAGATATTCGTGCGGTCGAGGAAAGAGATGGCGCTGAGAACGAAAAGCCAGAATGCGAGGAAGAATCTTTTGCGGGTATGCCGCTCTGCCAACATCGGTATTGCTCCTGGGCCGCAAGAAATGATACCCCAGGGGTCTCTCCGGCATAGGCTCACGTATGATTCGTTTGTGACCGAGGAGAGGTCTTCGTGTGTTTCTCAGCCAGCGCTAACTTCGTAGGCAGCGCCCTACTGGCCGCCATTGGCGTGGCGACGCTGACCGAGGTGAAGCATCGGCGTGAGCTGCTGTTCGGCGCCATGCCGTTGCTCTTTGCGCTGCACCAGTTCACCGAGGGGTTTGTCTGGCTGGGGCTGGATCACAAATTGCCGGCTATCGTGGCTCATGACGCGGGGGCCGCCTACGTGCTCTACGCCCAGGGCCTGCTGCCTTTTCTGTTGCCCCTGAGCGTTTTGCTGATCGAGCCAACCCGCGACCGCCGGCGGCGCATGCTTGGTTTCTCCATCCTCGGAGCCGTGCTTGCCCTTTACATCCTGTGGGGGCTCATCGCGTATCCCGTGCAGGTTTCCGCGGCTCCTCACGGCGTCGTGTACCTGAACCGGATAAGCACCACCACCCTGGTTGCGATCCTCTATGTAACCGCCACCTGCGGCGCCCTGTTCTTTTCAGGATTTCACGACCTGGTCGTGCTTGGCGGCCTTAACTTGGTGGGCCTGCTTATCGTGATGCTGGTAAGGCGGTATGAATTTACTTCTATCTGGTGCGCCTACGCCGCCGTGGTGAGCGTTATCATCTACTTCTTCTTTCGCCGCAGCCGCCTCGGAAGGAAGGCCAACTATTTAGGCAGGCAGTATGGCCACTGATCGCGCGATCGAGCAACCCGTCGGCGCCGTGAGAATGTTTTGGTGGGTTTTCGCCGTGAGAGGCGGCCTGGCGGTCGTCTTTGCCATCGTGCTCTTTCTCGCCAGCAGCTTTCTGGGGATATTTTTCTTCGATCCGGTAACCCTCGTCTACATGAGCCTGCTGCTCGGCTCTTACGTGCTGGGCAACGGCCTTCTTTTAGGGGTAGCCGCAGGCTTCGGCTTCGAGCACCACTGCCATCTCTGGTGGTTGGCCCTCTGTGAGAGCTGCTTCGCCCTGCTGCTGGGGGTTTACATAGGGATTTCCTTGATCATGACCCCTGAATCGCTTGCTTTCCTCGCGGGAATTCACGCTCTGGGCACGGGATGCTTCCAGGCGGCCCTGGCGGTGAAGATGCGGCACGACCGGCCAATTCTGTTCATGCTCGCTTTCACGGGCCTTGTATCGGTTGCTCTAGGCATTGTGTTTTTGCAGCATTTCCACCAGGCTCCCCGGGTCACAACCCAGGTGCTCTCCGGCTATGAGCTATTCTTCGGAATCACGTCGATCGCCTTCGCCCTCAGACTGCGCTCCCGATGAACAAACGGCGCTTCCGGTCGAGTTGGGTGCTGGTGGAATTCATTGCACCCGAGAATTTGAACTGCAGATCACTCGGCTTCGCTCGGGATGACGGTTTCGTGGTGAGTTTTGAAAACATTGTGGTTGGGTGAGTCAAAAATGCGAAAAACAAAAAAGTCACAGCCTCTCGGGATGACACAAGCGGTTTAGTGGCGCGCCTACGGCGCTCGGATCATCTTGGGGATCGATTTCCCAGCCCTTCCGGGCTGGGCTGACGTTTGGCGGTCGGCCCTCCCCCGGATTTCCTGTGGAACTTGGTGGCTTCGGTGAACTTCATGCGCCTTTCTTCATGGAAAGGCGCACACGCGGTTCTCTCCAGTGCAGCGTGGCAGGAAATGCGGGTCCGGGCCTTGTATCCATGGCGATTTTTGCCGTGTCATTTCTCTCTCAACTTGCCAAAGCCAAGTTGGATGCTCGGGATGACAAAGGGGAGGGTGGCGCCTCCAATTGGTGTGATGGCCGTAATGACAACCACCCAGATGTTGTTCATTCGTTCCCACAACTTGCCGCAGGCAAGTCAGATTGCTCTTAAGCTGTCGAACCAGCTCATATTTTGCAGGAGAGAGCGCCTCCAATGAGTTTCTGAAGCATCAAAAGCCGAGAAGCGAAGGGACGCAGATGCTTAAGACAGTCTTCGACTCAGTCGGAAAGGTCACCTTGTTTGGCGCCAAGGCGTTTCGAGACGCATGGGTCCCACCCTTTGAAGGGGAGTACCTGCTCATGCAGTTCTATGAGATCGGCGTAGGTTCGTTTCCGCTGGTGGTAGCCGCCGGTTTTGCGCTTGGCGTGGTTATGACGTTGCACACGCGCAGCACCCTGGTCCAGTTTGGCGCCACCGCAGAGATTCCAGTCTTCCAGTCGTTAGCCTTCTTCAATGAGCTTGGCCCTTTGGTCACCGCCCTATTGATGGCTGGGCGGGTGGGCGCCGGCATGGGCGCGCAACTCGCCAATATGCGAGCCACCGAACAGATCGACGCCATTGAAACACTGTCGGTGGACTCCTTCAAGCTGCTGGTGGTGACCAGAGTGATCGCCTGCACCATTATGCTGCCTCTTCTCACCATCTTTATGGATGCAGCTGGTATCCTCGGCGGTTTCCTATCAGAACATATAGCTTCGCACCTGGGCTGGACCCTTTACATGCAGCGCGCCTTTGACGGCGTAGCCCTCGCCGACTTCGTTCCTCCGACCCTCAAGACGATGGTGTTCGGTTATCTCATCGCTACCATCTCCTGCTTTTATGGCTATACCACCAACGAAGGTTCGGATGGCGTGCGCAAGGCGGCGACCAACAGCGTGGTTATCTCCTCGCTGGTCATCATCCTCGTCGATGTGATCCTGGTGAAGTGCATCTTCTTTCTCTTCCCGGACCAGGCCATATGAGCGACAACGGGCAGGCTCTTCAGGATGGTCCCGCCATCTCCTTTGAACAAGTGGAGAAAGGCTTTGACGCCAGGAAGGTGCTGGATAAGGTCTCGTTTTCGGTCGCCCACGGAGAAGCGCTGTGCATCCTGGGACGCAGCGGCACCGGCAAAAGCGTAACCCTGAAGCTGATGATCGGGCTGCTCATGGCCGACGCGGGAAAGGTAATGGTGGGAGGGGAGGACATGGCAACCCTGGAGGAAGACGGTTTAATGAAAGTCCGCCGGCGAATGGGTTATCTGTTTCAGAGCGCGGCCCTGTTTGACTCCTTCACCCTGAATCAAAATCTGGCAATGCCCCTCCATCGGCTGGACGGCAGCAAATCCCCGGAGGAGATCAGGCAGGCGGTGGAAGAGACTCTGCGGGAGGTGGGACTGGAGAAGGATGGCAACAAGATGCCGTCGGCTCTTTCCGGCGGCATGCAGAAGCGGGCTGGACTGGCGCGGGCCCTGGTGCTTCAGCCGAAAATTCTTCTGGTGGATGAGCCCAGCAGCGGGCTGGACAGAATCACCGCGGGTGAGATTGACCAGCTGCTCATGAAGGTAAAGGCGGAGCGCCACACCACCATGGTGATCGTCACCCACGACATCCATGGAGCGCGCAAGATCGCCGACAAGTTCGCCGTATTGGACCAAGGGCGGCTGCTGGCCTTTGGTGCGCCCGCGGAGCTGGACAAGAAACAAGACAACCGATTACAGCAATTCATATCGGAGCGTTAATTGCATGAAGAACCAGAATGTGCTCGTGGGGATTTTTGTTATCGTCGCTGTCACCCTCTTTGGCGCTGCCCTGTTTCTAATCGGCAATCAGCACAAAGCGTTCAGCCATCATGTTGTCTTCTACACCACTTTCCAGAATGTGAGTGGCCTGACCAAAGGCGCGAAGGTAAAGGTGGATGGTATGGATGCGGGCGAAATCGAAAATATCCAGATCCCCTCGAGCCCGAATCAGAAATTTCGGTTGAAAATGAATGTCGACGATCGGCTCCGCGGTTTGATCCGCGAAGATTCTCTGGTCACGGTCGAGACCGAAGGAATCGTGGGGGATACGTTCCTCCTCATCCACCAAGGGAGCGAACAGGTACCGGAAGCGTCGGTAGAGAGCACGCTCGCAGGCAAGGAGCCGCTCGAGCTAACTAAGCTGTTGGAGCAGGCGCAAGGCCTTATGACCCAGGCGGGCACCACCATCAACCAGCTTCAAGGCACCATGAAAGATGTGAGCGGTCATCTGGATACCACGCTGGATACAGCGACGGGCACAATAAGAAATGTAAACGGCGTCGTGCAGGACATACGCAGTGGAAAAGGTTCCGCCGGCCTTTTGCTTGAAGACAAAGCGACCGCTGCGGACGTAAGACAGTCGGTAGCCAACATCCGCCAGACGACCGATAAGCTGGATGGCTCCTCCACCCGCCTTGACAACATCCTGACCGACGTCCAATCCCGTCAACTCGTCGCCAAGATGGATGACACTCTGGCCAATGCCAAGGCCGCCACACAAAATCTCAACCAGACCAGTCAGCAGATCAACACCACGCTGGAGTCGGCATTTGCCCGGGATCAGTATGGCGAGGATGCGGGCGCCAACCTGCAGCAGTCTCTCACCAATATCAACCAGGCTACAGGGAATCTGACGGACGACACAGCGGCCCTGAAGCACGAGTTCTTCTTCAAAGGCTTTTACAAGCATCGTGGTTACGACGACCTCGACGATCTGCCGGTCGAGCAGTACCGCGCCGGGCGAATCTTCAAGTCTTTGCCGCAGAGCCGCGAATGGATCGCTACTCCCTCTCTCTTTACTACCGATACCGGCGGGCAAGAGGTGCTATCCGCGCAGGGCCGGCAGAACATCGACCAGGCGGTGGGTCAATTCAGGGCAATTTACGGCCAGCCCCTTATCGTTGAGGGCTACGCGTCCGCCGGCACGGAATCGGAGCAGCTGCTCCAATCGCGCAGAAGGGCGGTCATGGTTCGGGACTATCTGCAGCTGCACTACCACCTTATGCCCAAAAATATGGGCATAGTCGCTCTCCGCAGCACGCCTCCGGAAAATGCCGGAAAAACCACCTTTGACGGGGTGAGCCTGGTGAGTGTGAGCGCTCCCAGCAAATAGCCGGCGGCGCATCGTATACTCCTATCATGTCTATTGTGCGCAATATAGCGGGTGTGGCCAAGGGAATGAGCATCACCTTTCGCGAGATGCTGAACCCCACCGAGGTGGAAAACTACCCGGACGGACCGGGTCCCAACCGGGGGGCGCATTTTCAGGACCGCTTCCGCGGCGCGCATGTGCTGCAGCGGGATGAGAACGGCCTGGAAAAATGCGTTGCCTGCTTTCTGTGCGCGGCGGCCTGCCCGGCCAATTGCATTTACATCGAGGCTGCCGAGAACACGGCCGAGCAGAGAATCTCAAGCTCGGAACGCTACGCCAAGGTCTACAACATCGACTACAACCGGTGCATCTTTTGCGGATACTGTGTTGAAGCCTGTCCCACCGATGCCATCACCCATGGTCACGGCTTTGAGCTGGCTTCGCTGAATGCGACGACCCTTATCTATCGCAAAGAAGACATGCTGGTCCCCTCGATCGGGCTGCCGCATCACGCTACGGCCAACGCAGATGCGGTGAAGTAGAGAGGGATTGGTGGCATCAGCCAATGCAAGCGAAAGCAAATAATGGCGGGCCGCGGATTTTCCATGTCAGCAGCCGGGAGAACGTAATGCGGCTGCGCGATGAAGTCCTCCGCATGCATGGTTTTGTTGTGCAGTCGACGATTTATTCCGTCAAGGCTTTGGATGAGGTACTGCGGAGCGAGTATGACCTGGTCTTGATTGACGTCGAGACGGATGTCAGGGTGCAGAGCGCCCAGGAATTGTGCGACGAGATCAAGAAGGTCATCCCCGGACAGCATGTCGCGTTTGTGTGCAATTACCGCGTGGCTATCCAAAGCGACTGCCCCGACGAGATCATCCGCGCCGAATTCAATCCCGAAGCGCTGGTGCGCGGGGTAGAAGACGCTCTCAAAAAGAACGACGAAAACGACAAAGATCGCTTGCTCTAATGCGGTTGGAAACCGCAGGTCCCTCCTGCGCTACGCTGTCGAAAACATTTTCAGGAAAGGTCCGCTGAACTGCAGATCCCTCGGCGGCGCTCGGGATGACAAAGGGGAGGATGGCGCTTCCATGCAGAGTGGTTGCTAGATGAACAACGCCTGCGGAGTTGTTGTTACTATCATTACACCAAATGGAACTCGGCTTTGCTCCTAATGAACACAGGGAGAGCGGACGATCGGTTTAGTGCCGCGCCTACGGCGCTCGGATCCTCTTCGATCGATTTCCCAGCCCTTCCGGGCTGGGCTGACGTTTGGTGGTCGGCCCTCCGGGCCTTGCATCCATGGCGATTTCGCCGTGTCATTTCTCCCTCAACTTGCCGCAGGCAAGTTGAGGGAGGGATAACAAAGCGGAAGGCGACGCTTCCATGCAGAGTGCTTGCTAGATGAACAACGCCTTGTGGGGTTGTCGTTACTACCATCACACCAAATGGAAGCGCCACCCCTCCCCTTTGTCATCCCGAGCAATTTAACTTGCCTGCGGCAAGTTGAGGGAGAAATGACACGGCTAAGATCGCCATGGATGCAAGGCCCGGAGGGCCGACCCGCCAAACGTCAGCCCAGCCCGGAAGGGCTGGGAAATCGATCGAAGAGGATCCGAGCGCCGTAGGCGCGGCACTAAACCGATGTGTCATTAGTAGCGCAGCCGAGGGATCTGCAGTTCTCTTGCTACCCTAGCTGGCCTTCTTGCGCGGCTGGGCCGCCTGGAACTCGGCCTTGAGCGCCGCTTCGTGCACTGGCTTCTCGTGCAGCAGCAGTTGCGTCGCTTCCAGATGTGCATTGGCGTGGAACCAGTCCTGCACGATGTTGTCATAGAGCAGGTTCAGCACCGCCAGCAGCGACATGCCCTGGTGATGAGCCATCCACTCCTTTACCAGCTTCGGGGTCCTGGTCGATTCCTGGTAATCTGCGGCCTCATAGAAACCGTAGGCGCCGGTCCACCCCATCTTGGCCATGCGCTTCAGGTTGCGTAACGCCTCGACGGGTTCAATCCCCAACGCCAGACAAGTGGAGTAAGGGGACACCACCGGTCCCGCCACCGCGTCCCACTTGAGCGCGATGGGTGGGATGCCGAAGGCCTG
Source organism: uncultured Acidobacteriaceae bacterium (assembly GCA_963834205.1). Lineage (GTDB taxonomy): Bacteria > Acidobacteriota > Terriglobia > Terriglobales > Acidobacteriaceae > PALSA-350. The sequence goes on from CAWIBI010000061.1 coordinate 43,903, forward strand.
GTAATGATAATGACCGTGGTCGTCCATGCCCGCCCAGCCGGATTCCGAGATGCCCCAGGGGATGCCGTGCTCCTTGCCAAAGGCGCGTTGGATAGCCACTACGCCGCTCAGCGTGCGGGAGACCAGCGTGTCGGGATAGCTGCGCATCCAGATCGACGGCATCAGGTACTCGAACATGGTCCCCGTCCAGGAGATGAGCACAGGATGCCCATAGGCCATGGTGTGGGTTCGCCCCAGCTTGAACCAACTCTGCTGGGGCGCCTCCCCTTTGGCCACAGTAATGAAGGCGGCAATGCGAGCCTCGCTGCATAACAGGTCATAGCACGCCTGGTGCAGATGCTGGCGCTCGATCTCATACCCAATCGAGAGCAGCAGCCGCGAGCGATCCATGAGAAAGCCAAAGTCCATTTCGGTGGCGAAGCGCATCGCTTCTGCCGAGAGATCCAGCAGCTCGCGGGATAGCACCTTCAGGTTCTCCTTGGCGGTCCCCAGCGAATTGCGCAGCTCCGCGGCCAGCAGCACCAGGGGTGAATCGGAGGGCAAGCTGGTCGATGCCCGGGCAGTCCGGGCATCGAGATCGGTAGCCAATGGGGCGGCGCCGACGATCGTGACTGCGGCCGCGCCATCCGCGAGACCTTGTAACTGGGGCAAAGCGAGCAGCGGGGCGAACTGGGGCAAGAGCCACGGCAGGTAATCGCGAACCAGCGCGACCAGGGCAGTGATGCGGCGGTGGGTTTCTCCAAGCCACCAGTCTGCCTCCCCGGTCGCTGAACCTGTACCTCGCGAGGTAAACACAGGCGCCTCGACAGCGCCCAGCGCCCAGGCGATCCACTTCTCCGTGCTTGCCTCCCCGGCTGGGGGCGCCCCGGCCTTCAGTTCTGCCGGAGCATCCGGTAGGCTCGTCAGCAGTTGCCAGTGATCGCGAATGCCCGTAAACAGGGCTGGATTGAGCAGAGGTTCGCGCAGCAGGCTGCGACAGCCGGCTCGCAAGGTGTAGAACGAGGCCGCCAGGTTGCCGCTGTCCACCGAAGAGATAGTGATGGGGCGGATGGGCGCAAGGGTACGAGTGTTGTACCAGTTGAAGATGTGCCCGCGGAACTTCTCCATCTTGTCGTAGGTCTGCAGGCTGCGCTCGGACAGGGCAACGAGCTCGGGAATGGTCAGATAACCGAAGGTATTCGCGGCTTGCCGGGCGTTCAGCAACAATCCAAAATTCGTGGGCGAGACCCGCGCCGCTTCAAACACGCCCTCTTCTTCGACATTGTCCGGTAACAGGTAGTTGTGGCTCCTGCCCCCGAACTGGTTGAAGTAGCGCCAGGTCTTCAGAGCCAGCTGGCGCAGAAAGGTATTTTCCTCCGCGGTGAGCTGCGGCCTGGTCTGCTGCGGCGGGTTATTGAGCCAGGCGGTGATCGCCCCGGCAAAGCCCCATAACAGAAGAATGGGGAACGCAACCAGGAGCGACTCCGGATGGCGCAGGAAGATCACGACGGCCACGAGGATGGCGAGCAGCGGCATGAAGGCGAGGTAGCGGTCCACCGGGGTACGCCGCTGCACCGCGCTTTCGGCCTCGGCGGCGGTCTCCCACTCCAGCAAGCGCTGCCCGGTGATAAAGCTGCGCACCAGCGAGCGGATGATGGCATCCAGGGCTAGCAGCATCTGGTGGGGCAGGTAGACCAGGTTGAGGAAGCTGATGAACGTGCCCTGCCAGAAACCGCTCACGGCGTCGCGCATAGAGCCCGGCAGCTTGGTGAAGTACGCGCGGCCCAGGCTGAATACCAGCTGAACCAGCGTAGGCACGAACATGAGGAACAAGGTGACGGCTGTCCAATAGAGCGCGCCCCCGGGCAGCCCAAGCCAGCCGGCCAGCAGCAGGGCAAAGGTAAAGACTTCCACCAGCGACCGGCGAAGGTTGTCGAAGATCTTCCAGCGCGAGATGGTGGCGATGGGGTTGCGCACATACCGGCCGGATTCATCCGGAACCTTGGAGAACAGCCATTGCGCGATCTGCCAATCGCCCCGCAGCCAGCGGTGTTTGCGCCGGGTATAGGCACTGTAGTGCGAGGGGTAATCGTCGATAACCTCGATATCCGTGGTCAACCCGACGCGCGCGTACGATCCCTCGATAAGGTCGTGGCTGAGCAGGGAATTGCGCGGAAAGCGGCGATCCAGAACCGCGTGCAGCGCGTTGATCTCGTAAATGCCCTTGCCGGTAAAAATGCCTTCTCCGAAGAGATCCTGGTAGGCGTCGGAGATGGCGCGGGTGTAGATGTCGAAGCCCGTCTGCCCGGAGTAGATGGAGGCCAGGCGCGAGCGCGATGCCGATTGCACACTGACGCCAACCCGCGGCTGCAGGATGCCGTATCCCTCGGTGACAATGCGGAGCTCCGGATCGATGATGGCTCGGTTCAGGGGATGAGCCATGGCGCCGATCATGGTCTGTGCCGTGCCCCGCGGAAGCTGCGTATCGGAGTCCAGGGTAATGACATACTGCGCGTGGATGAGCGCGCTCAGGTTGCCGGCCTTTACCGGGAAAGGGTCGAATTGGCCTTTGAGCAGCTTGTTAAGATCCAGCAGCTTGCCGCGTTTGCGTTCCCACCCCATCCACACACCCTGGCGGGCATTGAAGATGCGATGGCGGTGCAGCAGGAAGAACGATCCCGCCCCCGACCCTTCGTAGCGCTCGTTCAGCTCGTCGGTGAGTTGAATAGCTAGTTCAACCAGGGGATCGGTGTCGTTCTGCCGCGGGCGGGTGACCGAGTCAGGAAGATCGGTGAGCAGGCCAAAGTGTATGTTGCGATCCTGGTTGGCCAGATAGCGCACTTCGAGGTCGTCGAAGAGCTCGCGTACCTGCTTCTCCTTTATCAACAGGGTCGGCACCACCACCAGGGTGGTGAACTGCTCCGGCACCCCCTTGGAGAAATCGAGCTTGGGCAACGCATAGGCCTTGAAGATTGCCGTGACCGTGTTGTTCACCAAGTCGACGGCGCCCTGGGTTACCGGGAGCAGCAACAGCAGAAATGCCACGGTGAGGCCGCCGAAGATGGGATAGGTTGGGACCAGCGGGGCAACAATCAAGCCAATGAGCACGACGGTAATGACCTCAATGCCGCCGATATAAAAAACGTCTGCGTTATGCCAAAGCATCAGGCGCAGGCGATCGATGAAGCGCGGGCGAAAGCCCACCCGCACGGCAAGCTGGGGAAAGCCGCGATCGATGATGTAGTAGCCGACATGCGCGCGTCGAGCACGCAGTCTCGGATCCTCTACCCGGTGTTTCTCTGTCGATTCCAGGGCCAGGGCCAGCGCAGCCTGGGCCACTTCCAGCTCGGAGCAATCGGAGCGGCGGGCAATCTCCGCCACCCGCTTGCGGTAAGCCTCCCGGCTGTCGAAGTCCATTGCCGTGTAAGCGTTAGCGGGATCCTGCTGCAGGACAGGATCGTAGATGACCAGCGGCTCGATCAGGGTGAACCAATCCGCATACCCCACATCGCGCAGGCTTCGCATGCGGGTTTTCAATAGTTCGGCACCGGCCTCGGTGTGCGAATCCGGGTCCGTGATAACCCCATTGGCCTGGGTGATGATCTCTTCCAGCAGCAGGAACTTCAGAACGGTGGCCAGCGCCCATAGCTCTTCCAGCTCCAGTGCATCGTATTGCTGCACCTGCTCGATGAAGATCTTGATGGCCTCGTGGTGCCAATCGGAGCCGGTGGCCTGCAGGTAGGCATCGGCCACGGTTACAATTCGTGGCTCATCGTTCTCGCGATCGCGCAGCACCCGGGGTAAGCGGCCAAGCTTCTTGCGTATGGAATCGATCTCGGCAATTACGGCGCGGAGCAGCCGCGGATTTTGCCGCAACTCGAGTAGCGGGTCGAGCGGCTCGCCTGGAAGGTAGGTGGGCACAGGCCTGGCATCGAGCACTACGTAAAGCTGGTTTAGCGACTGCTCCGTAGCGTCGATGCGGCGCCCAAAACTGCCCGGGCCTTCCGGCTTGTGAGCCACCTGCCAGCCGGGCGCCACCCGATCGGCATAGCTCCGCAGTGCGTCGGTGGAGTACGACGGTTGTGGCGTCGCGTGCGTTGTGGGAACGCTGTCAGTCATAGTTTTTCTTTGGGGGCCCGTAGTTCCGGTATCAGCGGTAGCTCGCCGCCTGCATTTCAAACATACTGGCATATCGGCCGCCCAGCGCCATCAATTGCGGATGGGTTCCTTCTTCCACCAGTTTTCCGCCCTCCAGCACTACGATGCGGTCCGCCATGCGAACGGTTGAAAAGCGGTGCGAGATCAGCAGGGCCATCTTGCCGGTAGTAAGCTCGGCGAAACGCTCAAAGACCTCCAGCTCACTGCGGGCGTCGAGCGCGGCGGTAGGTTCGTCCAGAACCAGCAACTGGGCATCCCGCAGGTAGGCACGGGCCAGCGCCACCCGCTGCCATTCGCCTCCCGACAGCTCAACCCCGGTCTCGAAGCGGCGTCCCAGCATCTGGTCATAGCCGCCGGGCAGCTTGGCGATCACGCTTTCCGCCAGGCTCTTCTGCGCAGCCGATTCTATTTCCATTTGCGAGTGCTCGCTCTCCACCCGGCCCACGCTGATGTTTTCCCGGGCGGTCATCTCGTAGCGCATGAAGTCCTGAAAAATCACCCCGATCTCGTGGTGCAGATCTTCCAGTTTGTACTCCCGAAGGTCGATGCCATCGAGCAGGATCTGCCCTTCGGTTGGGTCGTAGAGCCGGGTGATCAGCTTCACCACGGTCGTCTTGCCCTGGCCGTTTTCTCCAATCAGCGCGATCCGCTGCCCCGGCTCGAGGGTGAAATTGAAGTTGCTGAGCACCCGCCGCGTGGTGCCTGGGATAAGCAAAGCTCACATTGCGAAATTCGAAGCCGCGGCGGATCGGGCGCGGAATCAAGGCTCCATCCGGTTTCGACACCACCGTCGGCTTCATCTCAAAGAAGGCCAGCAAATCGGTGAGGAACAGGGCCTGGTCGGCGATGCCCGAAGCGGTTGAAAAGACCTGCTGCAGGTTGCTGGAGGCCTGGATGATGGCATTCGTCAGGTAGTAGAACTCACCGATGTCGTTGTAGCTGCCGGTAACAGCACGCCAGATCACAAATGCATAGGCGCCATAGTAGCCCAGGGTAGCGACCACTCCCAGCAGGCCGCCGGCCAGCAGCTTCTTGCGCGAAAGGGCGACATTTTCCTCGTAGATGGCCTGGGAAAGCTTGGTGAAGCGGTTGGTCAGGTAGTCCTTCAGGTTGAAGAGCTTCAGCTCTTTGGCGCCTTCCCGGCTGCCCGCCACCTGGCGCAGGTAGTCCATCTGGCGCTTGGCTGGGGTCTGGCGGAAGTTCTTGGCGTAGCCGAGGAAGGCAAAGTGGGTTTCCCCCAGGAAGGTGGGTAACACCCCCAGGGCGAGCAGCAGCACTAGCCATGGAGAGTACCAGAGAAGGATGGACGTCCAGATCAGGGTGGTCAGGGATTGCTGGAAGAGGCGGCCCATCTGCTGGATCATCGCCAGCCGATCGGTGGCCTGAACTCGGGCGCGTTCCAGGCGGTCGTAGAAGACCGGGTCTTCGTACGTGGTCAGGTCCAACTCCGCCGCCTGGCGCATCACCCGGATACTGACAAAATGCGTGTACCGGTCAGCCAGCAGGCTGTCGCTATAGTCGACACACCGCGCCAGCAGCCCGTTGACCACGTTGAGGGCTGCTTCCAGTACCACCAGCCACCAAAAGTAATGTTGCAGCCCCTGGTGGCTGAAGACCTGCTGGACCCCGTTGATGATTCGTGCCGCGACATAGGCAATTGCCGCGGGCAGGGCAGCCACCAGGACGCGCAGCACCAGGCCCCAGGTAACCACGCTTGGACCGGAACGCCACAAGATGCCAAGCACCGGCGGCACGTTCTTAAGCGCCTGCACCCGCTCGCGCCACGCGTTGCGGGAGGACTGTGGAGTGGCTTCCGTCGTCATGGAGTTCCGTTTTAAAGCGTTTTCACAAATACGGTAATGCAGTGAGAGTGGTTATGTGCGGGCGTTCTTTCTACCCCAGCAAGCTTCGCTTGCCGGGGACCCCGTTCTTTGGCGGAACGCCTGCCGCTTCTTCGCTTTACACCATTTGTGAAAACGCTATGGGAGCGGACCAGACCCTCCGCAAGGCTCGGTATTCGATTCCTATCTAATGTTACCAATGAGATGCACATAAGGCTTTGCTTGTTGGCCGAAACCGTCACTTGCGGTCCGCGGGCGACTGTGCTAGAAACAAGTTAGTTCAAGTTTGCTCCTTGTGGGCGAGCCTGAATTTCATGAAGAGTGGCTGAGGGACGGGCCCTGTGACGCCACGACAACCTGCCTGGGCAAACCAGGAGTATGGTGTCAACTCTCTCCTGCGTTCTGAAAAGAAACGGGGAACATGAGATTCGGGGTGCACAGTTTAAGCGCATCTCGCTAATTCCATGCAATACGGCCGTTAAAGAGTTCGTCACGCAGTGCCCGTGTATCGGTTGCTCTCGAATTGAGGGCATGATGGCATCATTTTACGAACTGTGCTGTAGGGAGTGCGGCAAGCGCTTTCCTAACCAGCCGCTCTCCAGCTGCGACGAGTGTTTTTCCTCGCTCGAAGTCGTCTACGATCTGGCCGCTGCCAAAGAGACATTTACCCGCGAGGCCATTGCCCGGGGTCCCCACAGCATGTGGCGCTACCAGGCGCTGTTGCCAGTGCCGGTAGATTACTTTCCCGTCACCCATTCGGGCATGACTCCTCTGATGCCCGCCCCTCGTCTGGGCAAGTGCATCGGCGCTACCAACCTTTACCTCAAGAACGACGCCGTGTGCCTCCCCACGCTGAGCTTTAAGGATCGCGTGGTTTCGGTCGCCTTGGCCAACGCCAAGATCTTCGGATTCGATACCGTAGGGTGCTCTTCCACCGGAAACCTGGCCAATGCGGTGGCCGCCCATGCGGCGCGGCTCGGCCTGAAGACTTACATTCTTGTGCCTAAGGATCTGGAGCCCGCCAAGATTTTGAACACCCAGGTCTACGGCGCGAACCTGATCCGGATTGACGGCAACTACGACCAGGTGAACCGGCTGAGCACGCAGATCGCGGAGCGTTACAACTGGGGTTTCGTGAACGTGAATCTCCGCCCTTATTACGCTGAGGGCTCGAAGACCGTGGGCTATGAGATCGCCGAGCAGCTCGGCTGGCGCCTGCCCGACAACGTGGTGGTTCCCATGGCCGGAGGGGCTTTGATTTCCAAGATTCGCAAGGCGTTTGGCGAGCTGATCGAGCTCGGCCTGGTGGAAAACAAGCAGGTGCGCTTTTTCGGAGCCCAGGCTACTGGCTGCTCCCCGATTGCTCATGCGGTGAAGAATGGCTTATCGCACCACGAGCCGCAGCGGCCGAATACCATTGCCCGCTCCCTGGCCATCGGCAACCCTGCCGACGGACCGTACGCCATCCGCGCGATTAATGAAAGCGGCGGCTGGGCCGAAGATGTTTCCGACGTCGAGATTGTTTCCGCAATCCAGGAACTGGCCGAGACCGAAGGAGTGTTTACAGAAACGGCGGGGGGCGTGACCACTGCGGTGACTGCCCGGCTCTATGCGCATGGCCGCATTGCTCCCGGCGATCTTACCGTGGTTGCGATTACCGGCAACGGGCTAAAGACCATGGACGTACTTCACGATAAATATAACCAGCGGCAGGCGATTCGTCCCAAGTTGGCGGAGTTCGAGGCCCTGGTTGAGGCAGCAAATGCGCAGGAGGAAGTTTATGCCGGTTAAAGTGCTACTGCCGAATGCCTTTCAAAAACACACCAACGGCACCCGGGAGATGCAATCCGCGGCGCAGAATCTGCCCCAGCTGATCACCGAGATTGAGACCAGCTTTCCCGCGTTGAAGTCTCACCTGCGCGACAGCGATGGAAAAGTGCGGCGGTTCATCAACTTCTATGTCAACGAGGAAGACATCCGTTTTTTGGGCAACGAGGAGTACGCGTTCAAGGATGGAGATGAAGTGCTGGTGATCCCTTCGATCGCGGGCGGTTGAGGGGCGCGGGATTCGGAGTCTGCGTGAGAGCTGGATTCAGCCGTCCCTCCGGGACTGGATATCTCTCCCTGAGCACAACCCAGGACTACGTCCTGGGCTACTTTCAGGCAGAGCTGTCCAAATTAGCGAGAAAGGCAGCCTGTTGGAGCAATTAGTCAGCTGATTACATTAGGAGAGCTTGGCCAACATCAAATCAGATCCCCTATTTTGGGCCCACTGAAAACGAAGCACAAACCGCAGGTCCCTCCACTACGCTGCGCTCCGGTCGGGGGATGACAAATTTGTTTTGAAATCGATGATTTCTCACGACAACTGCCGATTTTTGCAACAAAATTGTCATCCCGACCGGAGCGCAGCGTAGTGGAGGGACCTGCGGTTTGTGCGATTTGTGCGCCTGATTCAGGAGTTAATCCCGATTCGTCCCTTGCTTCAAAAACCTAATTTGGACAAGTCTGACTTTCAGGTCGCCCTTTCGGGGCTGGATTTGTAGATCCCGGTCTTACGCAGATACTTTAGCCTGGAGGTAGGCTTTCGAACTGCCGCTGCAACCGAACGGATGCTTTGCCATACCTACAGGCTCGGCAAACCCGCCGACTCGTAAATCTTCGACATGTATTGCATGTCGAGCAAGCCTTCTTCCCCGGCCGTCTTCGGCGTCTTATCCTGCATAATGCAATCGGAAAAATAGTCGGCTTGCGTGGCGAACTGCGATGGGTCGAGGTTGGGATTCGGCTCATCAATCATCGTGGGCTTGCCCCCTGCCGGGTCGGAGAACTGCCCGGTGAGATGCAGCCCCTGGTAGGGAAACGCCGGCTCCGCATACAAGAACCCCAACGATCCATGCACCCGGTAGAACCCGTTCATGTTCGCGCCGTACGAAGTGTTGCAACTGGCAAGCGCGCCGGAAGGAAATTTCATCGTCCACGACACATTTTCTTCAACCGTATCGAATCGTCCGTCATGATCGATCACTGAAGAAAAAGCTTTGATCTCGCTGGGCTCCTCCCCGGTGAGATAGCGGCAAGCGTTCAGGGAGTAGACGCCCATATCCATCAAAGGTCCACCGCCGGCCAACTTGCGGTCCAGCCTCCACTGGTCAGGCCTTGCCTTAAAGCCGTTCGCGCTCTCAATGGCCTGGATCTTCCCCAGCCGTCCCTCGCGGATAAGCTGCATGGCACGCAAGTTGGTCGGCTCGTAGTGGCAGCGGTAGGCGATCATGAGCTTCTTGTTCGCATCCTTGCAGGCCTTGATCATGGCCTGCGAATCCGCCACGGTCGTGGCCATCGGCTTCTCGCACAGCACGTGCTTGCCGGCGCGTGCAGAGCGGATGGTGTACTCGGCATGCATGCTGTTGGGCAATGCCACATAGACCGCGTCGATGGCGGGATTGTTCTTGAACTCGTCCATGTTTTCGTAGCTGTAAATGGAGCTCTCAGGCACGCCATACTTGGCTGCCTGGGCTAAGGCCTTGTCGCGATGCCCGCTCACCAGCCCGGTAATCCGTGAGTTCTTGCTGGCCACGACGCCGGGCATAAAGTGACCCATGGAAATATTGCCCAGGCCGATAATGCAATAGCCGATCTTGCGATCTCCGCTCTGCGCCAACAGCGGCGAAACCACCTGTGAAGCGGCTCCAGCCATGGCCAGACGGGCGAACTCTCTGCGCGTTAGCATCACGATTCCTCCATTGCTTGGTTGCGGGAGTATTTTAGATCTTACAATCGACCCAGCATGCTGAAATCTCTGCTGGCAGCTCTCCTCACGTTGCTCATGGTCTCCCCGGCGGCAGCGCAGCTTCCTGACGACCTGAAATCGAAGGTCGATGCTGTGGTCAACCAGATTCTCTCATCGACTAAAGTGCCCAGCGCCTCGATTGCCATCGTAAAGGATGGCCGCATTGCCTATCTGCAGGCTTATGGTCTGGCCCGGCTTTCACCGCCGATGGAGGCCACCCCGCAGATGCAGTACTCCGTCGGGTCGATCAGCAAGCAGTTCACCGCAGCCGCGGTCCTGCTGTTGGCGCAAGAGGGCAAGCTCACCCTGGACGATCCGGTCTCGAAGTATTTGCCGGAGCTGACCCGTGCCAACGAGGTCACCGTGCGCATGCTGCTCTCGCACACTTCGGGTTACCAGGACTTCTGGCCCGAGGATTACGTGATGACCTCCATGATGGTGCCGGCAACTGCCCAGCACATTCTGGATGTCTGGGCGAAAAAGCCGCTCGACTTCGATCCCGGCACGCAATGGCAATACTCCAACACCAACTACGTGATTGCCGGGCTCATTGTGGAGCAGGTCAGTGGCATGCCGCTGATCGACCTGCTGGAGAAGCGCGTCTTTTTGCCGTTGGGCATGAACGACGTCTACAACTCGGACGCCAGCCGCTTGCCGGCCACCGACCCCACCGGCTACGAGCGCCATGCCCTGGGGCCCCAGCGCCCTTCGCCGCAGGAGGGTGCGGGGTGGATGTTTGCTGCCGGTGAGCTTGCCATGCCGGCCCACGACCTGGCGCTTTGGGACATCAGCGTGATCAACCGTTCGCTGCTCGCCCCGGCTTCTTACGTGCAGATGCTCACTCCTGTCCGGCTCAAGAATGGCGCCGGCACTGGTTACGGCCTGGGAGTGAATCTGGGCGAGCGCGACGGACACAAAACCATTGAGCACTCGGGAGAAGTCTCGGGGTTTGTCTCCGACAACCTGGTATTCCCCAACGACCGGGCGGCGGTGATCGTGCTTACCAATGAGATGGCGACGCAGGCCGCTCGCCAGATCGCGGACCAGATCGCACCGATCATTCTAGGCATTCCTGCGCCGCCGCCGACCAAGACGGAGTCGCAGGCGTTGGCCATCTTCAATAGCCTCGCCGACGGGCACATCGACCGCAGGCTATTCACCAACTTCTGCAACGCCTATTTCAGCCAGCAGACGCTGGAGGACTTCGCCTCCAGCCTGAAGCCTTTGGGGCCGCCGCTTCGTTTCAAACAAACCAAAGAGGAAGCGCGCGGGGGAATGACCTTCCGCGTCTTCAGCGTCGCCTTTCCTGAACGCGAGCTACGGGTTACTACCTACGAGATGCCCGACGGGAAGCTGGAACAATATCTAGTGTTGCCCTGAGCAAAATAGTAACAGTCACTGTCCTACCAGATCCTGAAACTCCGGGTGTTTGGAGAGATAGTTCGCCACCAGGGGACACACCACGTCCACCTTCAAATTGTTGTCACGAGCGTATTCGAGCCCGGTCTTCGCCAGCGTGCCCGCGATACCCCGTCCGCGAAGCGCTTCGGGCACCTCGGTGTGCAGCAGGGTGATCCACCCGCCGCTATCCAAATCGAACTCGAGGTATGCAGTTTCTCCCATCTCTTCGAGCTCAAATCTGCTTCGGGAAACGCTTCTGGCATTGCTCATAAAATCTCCGTTCTGTTTTTGTTACGCGGGTTGCAGCCAGGCGCTGGGAGTGGAGTGGGAGATATCCAGTTCCTCCGCCGTCATGTCGGCGGAAATGTCCGCAAACAGCGGAGTGCTCAGGTAGCGTTCTCCCGTATCCGGCAGCATGCACAGGATGGTCGATCCCTTGGGAGCCTCTGCGCCGACTTTCAGAGCCGCGGCGAAGGTCGCTCCTGAGGTGATGCCCACGAAGATCCCTTCCTTGCGGGCTAGTTCCTTGCTCCAGCGCATTGCTTCCGGATTGCTGATGCGCAGGATCTGGGTAATTCTTTGGGTATCTGCGGCGTCTCCTACCAGCTTGGCAATAAAGTCGGGGCTCCAACCCTGCATGGGGTGAGGTTTCCAGGCGGGGTGGGCTGCCGCAGGGGATCCGTCCGGCTTCCGTTGCTGGGCGATTCCGCTGGAGAGCATGGGCGCATCCTCCGGCTCGGAGACCACGATCTTGGTCTCAGGCCGCTCTTTGGCCAGCACCCGGGCCACTCCTTTCAGCGTGCCCCCGGTGCCAAAGCCGGTCACCCAGTAGTCCAGCCGCTCTCCTTTGAAATCTTCCAGGATCTCTTGTGCCGTGGTGCGGGAATGCATATCGGCGTTGGCTTCATTCTCGAACTGGCGGGTAAGGAACCAGCCATGTGTCTCGGCGAGTTCGATGGCTTTGGCGACCATGCCCATTCCTCTGCCCGCGGCGGGAGTAAGCACCACCTTAGCTCCCAGGAATCGCATCAATTTCCGCCGCTCCACGCTGAAGGTTTCCGCCATGGTGACCACCAGGGGATAGCCCTTCTGCGCGCACACCATGGCCAGGCCGATGCCCGTATTGCCGCTGGTCGCTTCAATCACGGTCTGCCCCGGCTTGAGTTTGCCGGTCTTTTCCGCATCCTCAATTACACCCAGGGCCAGGCGATCCTTGACCGAGCCAAGCGGGTTGAACGCCTCGATTTTGACAAAGAGGTTGATCTCGGGTGGAGCAAGCTTATTGATCCTGACCACCGGTGTGTTGCCGACGGTTTCCAGGATGTTGTCATATCTGTGTCCCATGGATGGGTCCTCCCAGCTTGTCCAAGATAATCCTTTTCCCGCGTTGCGAGCGAACAAGGCTCGTTCGCAACCTATTCAACGGAAGTGATCTTGGACGCATGAGGAAACACTCCTGCCGACTCGCCAGGATTTGCACAGAGCTTTCCAGAAACGGTGAGCGGCTGGAGTTTAAACTATTCTGGGTTCTCGGCTCTCATGTCACAAAGGCAAAACAGGAACCATGCACAGACCCCAAGACCAGCTCCCGTAGGCGGGGGTGGACGTCTCTTGCCGGAGGAGTCAGCGCGGGTACACAAACTAATTGAAGGGCGCCATTCCAAAGCAGCCTTGCAACTGGCGAAGGATCTGTTCAAACGCTCTGCATCGGCTGAGTCCGAAGCTCTGCTGGTGCATGCTTACAAGGCTCGTATCGACGATCTGCTGAAACTGGGACTGTCAGTTGAAGCCAAAGCTCTGCTTGAGATGGTGCGTGAGCGATTTCCGGCGGCTGCGGCACGGTTAGAGGAACACGATCGGGAAATCTGTGCGATCGAGGGTAAGTTGGAGGGGATGGTCGGCCCCCTGCGCGATCCAAACCTCCCGGTGGAAGACCGCGATCGCATCGAAGCCTTCATCCGTAAGAAGGTCTATGACCTGCCGGCATTGGCCGCGGTTTCTTCTTTGCCGCCGGAGCATCCGTTACGCAGGGCGGCCTCGGCACTGGCCAGCGCGTTCCGGGCGGTGACGCAAGGGCCTGTGGATGACGCGCTATTGGCGCTGCCGGAGGTGTCCCACCGCAGCCCGTTGGCTCCTTGGAAGACCCTTGTTCGGGCCATCGCCAGCTACTACAAGGGCGAGGACGCAGAGTGCCGGAAGTGGCTGCAGGGCATCGCCAACGATTCGGTTCCCGCGCGTCTGATTCCATCCTTGACCGCGATGACGGGGACGAGAACAGGCGCCAGGTTCAGCCCCGCGGAACAGAAGCTAATGGCCGCGGCCGGTGACCATGACGCGGCTTTGCGCTCTGCCCTGGCGGCTCTGGAAGAGGCGTTTAAGACCAGGAAGCAGGGGCGAATTCTCGACGCAACGCGGGCCGCCCTGGCCGCGAGCCACCACACAAGTAGGGAGATGCGAGAGCGTCTGCGCCAGCACATCGCGGTGCGCGCTGGGCTGCAACACCTCGATCCCTCGGCCGTCCATGCGGCCTTGGGCGGCTCACCGCGGTGGGACGCTTACTACTTCCGGCTTTTGGCGCGATCTTTGGAAGAGCAACGCTGTGCGGAGGGTACCGCGGAAGCGGCCATTGTCTGGCAGGATTTTCGCCGCCAAGCCATTAAGGAGAAGTGGTTTGCGGCCGACGGCCTGGAGGATGGGGCGCTCTCGTTGCATCGAGCGCAATTGATGGAAAAGATTCCTCCGGATATCGTCGCCGAAATGCGCGAAGAAGAGGCGTTCTACCGCAAGCCAGGGAATGGGGGAGAGAGGAGGTCTTGCCGTCTGCGGGAACTCTGTATAAGCATGGTTGCAGGGCCGATCCGAGTGCCGAAGCTTTTCAGATGTGGCTGAGCTGGGCCCGCAAGGCCGGCCCATGGCAGATCGCCGACAATGTTGCCGAGTCCTGGCGGAAGGCCAGGCCAAAGGACATTCAGCCCTTGCTTTACCTGATGGAATCGGCGGAGAAGCGAACCGCGTACAAGAAATCGCTCAACCATCTGCAGGAAGCCGAAGCACTCGATCGGCTGAATCCCGAAGTGCGCCGGGCAAAACTAAGGCTTTTGCTGGGCGCGGCCATTCGTCATCTGCAGCAGGGCAAGACGCACCTGGCTAAAGCCGGGATTCAAGAGATTGAGAGCGTGCCCGAGGTGCGGCCCGGAGAGGTTATCGCACTGGCAGCAGCCCTGCGCTGGTGCTGCGCCGCGCTCGATCTGGACCCGGCTGAGCGGCTGAGGCAGGAAGCGAAACTGGAACAGTCGATGGGCGATGTGGCCGCATTTTTGCTGGTAGCAGCCCTTGCGAAGGCGCGGGATAGGGATGCAATGACAACACCGCCGTTGCTGCAAGTTTCCCGAATCCCGGCCACGGATTTGCTCACCGGCGCGGTCAAAGCCTGCCTCCTGGGCCAATGGGCTGGTCTTCCTATCCTGCTTCCGCGGAGCTGGACCGATCCCCTGATCGCCGCCCAGAAACTGCCCCATTGTCCATTGGACGCAGCGCAGATGCTGGCTCTTGGGGAGGCGGCCTTAGACAGCGGCTCGACGGAATTGGCCTATGCCGTGTCGACAGCGGGACTGGCTGGCGGCACAGCGAACGCGCGGTTTCTCTTCCTGCGCGGCCGATGCTTGCCGCGTTGGGCATCTCTGCGCCAGGACGGTTGTTGCCTGGCAGCCCTGGAGTTGGCGCGACGGGAGCGGGATACGGAGCTCGCAGGAAAAATTCTGGATCGGCTGAACGGGGGTCAGCGCGGCCGTCCTGTGCCGCCGGAGTTACTCAGTCAGATTCTGGAAGAAGAACAGGAATTGAAGGAGATTCCTGTCTACCAACGCTACCGTGAACCGAAGTATGCAGAGGAACTCAAGTCTTCCGCGCAGGTGGCTAACAGCGACCCGTGGAACGACGACGAGGATGATATCGAAGACGATTTCGACGACGAGCATGACTTTGATCAGCCGCCGCCCGGGTTCTTCAAGAAATTTATGAAGAAGTTCGAGGAAATTCTGGGCGAGCTCCCTCCCCAGCTGGCACAACAGGTGACGCGCGACATTGCAGCCGGTGAGGACCCGATCACCGCCATGGACAGAGTCATGGGCACTGCGCTTCGCCAACCCGCTGGATCCCCGCAGAGAGGAAGAGCCGCCAAGACTCCGCTGCCCGGGCAGGGCAGCTTATTTTAAGGTGAAACGATGAACCCACAGACGCTCCCCGCCTCGGATCCGTATGCCGTGCTGGGTATCGGCCGGAACGCGGACGATGAGCAGATCCGGGCAGCCTATGTCGCCAAGCTCAAGCAGTTTCCGCCGGACCGGTCTCCCGCCGAGTTCGAACTGGTGCGCGATGCATACGACCTTCTGCGTGACCGGCGCAGGCGCGCCCAACATATGCTCTTTTCCATCGACACGGAGGCGCCCCTGCAGTCCCTGCTGGAGGGCATGGACAACGACAGGCGATTCGCCGGTCCCGGCCCGTGGCTGGCAGTACTCAAGGAACGATAGATGGAAATGAATACCGACACCTCCTCCGCGCGGCTTTCGCCGGAAGAACGTGAGCGGATCGTTCGCGGCTTTGAAGCATGGCTGGATCGCTACCTTGACGGTCCGCCGGCAGAGGAGGAGCCGCCGCCAGGACTGACCCCCGAGTTGCTGAGCGCGTTGGAAAACGGCGATCCGCTTCCACCGCTCGAAGGCGCTCAGCCCGGCAATGGCTGCGACCTTTATTCCCTGTGGGCGGCCATGACCGCGCTTACGCAGGAAGTCCGGCTGCAGGGACGGAGGTTCAAGCAATTGCATGAAACCCTCATCGAGAACGCCAGTCTGGAGACATCCGCAGCTGCCACAATTCCGCAAGCGGAAGCCCGGCAGGCACGAAAGCAGGAGATCGATGTGCTGCTCGATCTTCGCGACCGGATGGAACGCGGAAGCAACACCGCCCGTAGCGCCGTGCCTGAGCTGGCGCCTTCGCGGCTGCCGCGCGTGGCGCGTTGGCTCGGTGTGGGCGCGGACTACGCAGGCCACGCGCAGGAGATTCTGGCGGCGATCTCGCAGGGCTACAGCCTGACTCTGGACAGCCTGGACGAGGCGCTTGTGGCCTGCCACGTCAGCCGGATTGCCTGCCAGGGGAAGTTATTCGATCCGCAACGCATGACCGCCGTCGCTGTCGAGGAAATCGGCTCCGTGCCGGAAGGAACAGTGGTGGAGGTCTACCGCAACGGTTATGAGTGGAACGGCGAGGTCTACCGCACCGCACAGGTCAAAGTGGCGCGGCCCGCAAAATAACATACGAGAGTGGAGGGTTAATGGAAGATTTGATTGTTGGCATCGATCTGGGTACGACGAACTCCGAGGTTGCGGCTTTTGTCGATGGCAAAGTAACGATTCTTGGTTGGGGCAGGAGGAATATACTGCCCTCGGTGGTGGGACTTTCCCCCTCCGGCGAACTGCTGGTGGGTGAGGCGGCGCGCAACCAACTGGTGCTGTATCCCGAGCGTACCGTGCGCAGCATCAAGCGCAAGATGGGCAGCAACGATACCGTCCTGCTGGGGGATCGCCAGTTCACGCCGCCTGAGATCTCAGCGCTGATCCTGCGCGAGCTTGCCGCGTGGGCCAGTCGCGGGCTTGACCGGCCGGTGGAAAAAGCAGTCATCACCGTGCCCGCCTATTTCTCCGATGCCCAGCGCCAGGCGACGCGCGAGGCCGCCAGACTCGCAGGCCTGGAGGCGGTGCGCATCCTGAATGAGCCGACCGCAGCCAGTCTCGCCTATGGCGAAGGCAGCCGCCATACCGCCATGGTCTACGATCTGGGCGGCGGCACCTTCGACGTCTCCGTCGTCGCGCTCGAAGGCGACATCACCGAGGTGCTTGCCAGTCATGGCAACAATCATCTCGGCGGCGACGACTTCAACGACTTGCTGGCCGAGCACCTGATCCGTGAATTTCAGTCCCGGCACGGGATCGATCTGCGCAGTGGGCACCCGGTCGCCCGGGCGCGGGTTTGGTGGGCCGCCGAAGAGGCCAAGCGCCGCTTGAGTTTCGATCCCGAGGTGACTGTTCGTGAAGAAGCGCTGGCCACCGTCGATGGCAAACCGTTGCATCTGGAACTGGAGATTACGCGCGAGCAGTACGAGGACCTGATCCGCCCCCTGATCGAGCAGACTCTGGAACATATTTCCAAGGCCTTGGCGGACGCGGGCAAGAGCCCGTCTGACCTGGATGCGATCCTGCTGGTGGGCGGTTCGACCCGCACTCCGCTGGTCGCGCAGATGATCGAGCAACGTACCGGCTTGATCCCGCGCGAGGAGATACATCCCGATCTGTGCGTCGCCCTGGGCGCCGGTGTGCTGGCCTCCAGGCTTGCCGGTCATGAGGTGGAGCGGGTGTTGGTCGATGTGACCCCCTATTCGTTCGGCGTTTCCTTCCTGGGGGAGCGTGGCGGCGTCTCCTATCCGCACTGCTTCAAGCCAATCATCCGGCGCAACTGTCCCCTGCCTGTCACCCGCACCGAGCGCTTCTTCACCAGCTATCCCTACCAGGAAGAGGTGGATGTACGGGTGTATGAAGGCGAGGACGAGGATGCGCTGCGCAACATCCTGGTCGGCGACTTTAACGTCAAGGGCTTGACGCCGATGCGCGATTTCAATGAAGTGCTCTGCCGCATGAGCCTGGATCTGGATGGCATCCTCAACGTCACCGCCATCGAGAAGAAGTCGGGGCTGTCGAAGAACATTACCATTGCCCGCGCCCTGGAAGCCAGGAGCGAAACCGAGATCGCCGCCGCCCGCAAGCGTCTGGAAGCCCTCTTTGCCGGCCGCCAGGAGGAAGATGATTTTGATGACTACGAAGACCAGTCCGATGGCGGGGATGCGTTTCAAGCGCTTCCTGCGCTGGCAGAAGGCTCAGCAAAGAGCGATTGGGGCGCAGCCGAGGAGGAGGGCCGTCAGATCGTAGAGCGCGCTCGCCACTTGCTCGATCAAGTCCATGAAGAGGACCGGGAGGAAGTGATCGACCTGAATCAGGCGATCGAATCGGCAATCGAGGGTCAGGATGATGCCGCACTCAAAGGGGCGGTGAACGATCTGCGCGAGCTGCTGTTCTTTGTGGAGGGCCGCGCATGAAGGACGATCGTCACCCCGTTGCCGCGTTCTGCTGTCCGGTCTGCCGCGCTCGTTTTCGCGGCTCGTCGTTGTGCTCGCGTTGCGGCGCCGACCTCACTGCGCTGATGTTGCTGGCGGCTCACGCCTACGTCTTGCGCCGGTCGGCCCACCGGTCGCTGAGGCAAGGCGATGGCCCGGCTGCGCTGGCTACCTCCCAGGCAGCACAAAGATTGCATGCAACCTCGGAAGGCAGTCTTCTCGGCTTGATCTGCACTGCCGCCGTCAACCCAACCTCCGGGCAATGGAAGAGCCCAGTTTAAGCCTTTGACAAAGAGGTTTATCTCGGGTGGAGCAAGCTTATTGATCCTGACCACCGGCGTGTTGCCGACGGGTTTCCAGGATGTTGGCATATCTGTGTCCCATGGATGGGTCCTCCCAGCTTGTCCAAGATAAACCTTTTCACGATCACTGTGAGATCGACGAGCCACGCTCAAGGAAATCGTCCGATGTAAGATCGCTGTGTTGATTGAGGTTAACTTTATGGATGATCTCGTCAAAAGCAGCCGTTCCGCGTTAAGCCGTGCCGAGCTGCCCGGCATGAGCCTACTGGAACACCTGGAAGAACTCCGCAAGCGCCTTATACACTCGGCGATATACCTGGCGATCGGCTTCGTCGTCGCGTACGTCTTTAGCGAACGCTTGTATGGCTTTATTCAGGCGCCTCTCGACCAGCTTCACATCCCGCTGAACTTTACCCACCCCACCGATGGTCTGATGTTGTACTTAAAGACTTCATTCGTCGGCGGCGCTATCCTGGCTAGCCCTTTCGTACTTTTTCAGATTTGGCTCTTCATTTCGCCCGGCTTGTATGCCCGTGAGAAACGCTATGTCTGGCCTTTTATGACTGCGACCATTGGCCTGTTTCTCGCCGGCGCATATTTTGGATACCGTTGGGTTCTGCCCGGAGCGATCAAGGTGCTGGTACTCGACTACGGTCGCCGGTTTCACCCGATTCTCACGATCGAGGACTACACCGGCTTCTTTCTGGCGATCATTCTTGGCCTCGGCATCGCCTTTGAGCTCCCCGTCCTGATGTTCTTCCTGGCACTGTTCGATCTAGTTGACGCCAGGTTTCTGCTTCGCAACTTCAAGTACGGCATCCTCGTGATCTTCATCATCGCCGGCGTAATTTGTCCGCTGCCTGATCCTTTAGGCATGTGCCTGTTCGCCGTTCCGTTGTTGATTCTCTACTTGCTTGGCGTAGCGATGGCCTTCCTGGCCCACCCGTCGCGTCGCAAGTCAAAGGACAAGCCGCCGAAGGCGCAGCTTGGGATCCTCGTTTTAACCGTTATAAGATCCGCAGCGCTTTTGCACGCTCGGCGCGAGGTTCGCCGCCCTTCACCTCGGGAGTGGGAGATACGACCTCCTGCAAAGGGAGTCGGGGCCTTCACGCTCTGACCGGGGGCAACAAAGCGGGCACTATCCTCGGGATCAAGGTTGGCAGCCATTGACTGTGGAATATTAGCTAAGCTAGCTTAGCAGTCAAAGCAAGTCATGATCAAAGCGACGATTTTCGAAGCCAAGACGAATCTCTCCGAGCTTTTGAAAAGAGCGCAGCATGGCGAGACCGTGATCATTACCTCAGGCCGGGGGAAGACTCCAGTCGAAAGCCTGGAGGCGATCCACCCTGTCGGCAAGAAGCGGCTTGGAGCTCTTCTGACTCCGGAATTTGTTCTGACGGAGGCCTTCTTCGAACCCCTTCCAGAGGAGGAGCTAAAACTCTGGAAGGGAGAGGATGATTGAGGGTTCTGCTCGACACCCAGACTCTGTTATGGGCAACTCTTTCCCCCTCGTTCCTTAGCCTTCAGGCATCGGCCATCAATGCAGATGAGCGCAATGTGATTTTCGTCTCAGCGGCATCTGCCTGGGAGATTGCGACCAAGGTATGCCTCGGAAAACTACCCGGAGCAGAAGTGCTTGAAAGAGATTTTCTGGAGGTTATGGACCACGCCGGTTACACACTCCTTTCGATCGATGTGCAGAGCGCGCTCCGCGCCGGCCGGCTCACCGCCCAACATCGCGATCCTTTCGATAGCATGATCGCTGCCTAGGCACTTGCGAGTGACATCCCGATCCTCAGCACTGATTCGCGATTGGATGCCTTCGGCATCCGACGGATTTGGTCGGATTGAATAAGGGCAACAGGTGTGGCGGGTGAACAGGTTAAAATAAGAAGCACGTGCCGAGCCGGGATGGCGGAACTGGCAGACGCAGCGGACTCAAAATCCGCCGAGGGCAACCTCGTGGGGGTTCGACCCCCCCTCCCGGCACCAATGAAAATAAAGAGCTTAGATTAAATTGGCCTCTCCAGAGCGGAGAGGCCAAAATCGTTTGGTGGCTGTTTTGATGGCTGTTGGTTCGACAGTTTCATCCCGAGATCGAGAAGTAGGGATGGGGCCTCGGAATCTCAACGACTGAATCAGTCTCATCGCAACAGTTGAGCTTCCGGGCCAGGTCGGTTTTCTGACCTTGAACGGTTCGAGAAGCACGAAATGGTTCTCATTCGGATCGGTGGGTTAGAAGACTTCAAGCCCCACATCAAAGGCCAGTCTGCATTGATTGTCGTTATTCCCGTCTGGCGAATTCTGGGCCGAGACACTGATCACAGATCTCACTGAGAGACCCGTGGTCCGCTCACTCACTCGCTACTTTGAGCTCAGGTGGCCAGAGAAAACCAGCACCCATCTTCGGGCTGCGGGGCTCACCATTTGGCCTTCCATGCCACATGCGCCATTTTTCGATTTGGTTGAGCAATGCGAATGCCGATTTTCTACGTAGTGGATCGTTCTGCACCATCTCCATGAGCCGGCTTCGGATTGCATTGGAACTGCGCGGCACCATCTTGACTGCATTCGATGAAGCGCGGTAGGGATGATAGGGCCGACGCTCCAAGAAGGCCTCCTCGATGCTCTTGTGCAATTCATACGAAGCGCCTCCGCCGCCGTGGTCGTCTCGAAGCAGTTGTAGCGACGCAAGCAACGCGTCGGTAGTGCCGAGATTCGCCAACAACTTTCCGAGCACGATCGCATGGGCGGTTGGAATACTCTCTTGGGCCAAGGCCAATATCCGGTGCTGTACCGCCGCATTACGCTGTGCCAGCTCGGTGAGTCTGCGCACTAGTCTGCCATCGTTCTGACGGATCAGCTCGTTTGACAAGGGCGGGAGGGTAGGATCAATGAAGCTCAGAAGCAGGTCACGACCTTCTTGAGAATCAAACTGGGCGACCGCGTCTACCCAGTCATCGCCCAAATGTTGAACTCGCACGTTATCGTTGGCAAGTTCCCGCAGTAACGCTAAAGCATCGGGGCAACGGCTGTGCCCCAATGCCTTCGTCACCGCCCGCGTACCTTCTATTGACACCAGCTTTTCCTCTATCAGCTGTCGCACCTGTCTGATGCTCGCACTCGGGCCGTCAGTGAAAAGAACGATACCAACAACGTGCGACATCAGGCTTGATTCCTGGGGGTTCCAACGATGCGCTCGGACGTGCTGGATGATCGGTTCAACGATCCCAGAGGTCTTCTCAGACGGCAAAACGACTCCCTGCATTAATAGAGCTTCGAGTCCGTGGATGCGGGGCCAAGCATCGTACAGCCAAAAAGGTTGTGCGGACGCGCGATGTGTCTTTGGCCTGGAAGGCTCAATCTGTGGGTAACTAAGTATTTCTAAAATTAACTCCGCGGAAGCTTCCCCATCTAGTTCAGCCAAGACGACGGCAAGGTGTTTCAACCGCCAGTTGAGCCCAGTGGGCTGTGGTTCCGCTGCTCGCTCAGTGACTAGAGTTGCGATATGTTGCCTCAACACGGCAGCGGGCTCGCTTCTTCCGGGCTCCACAAAAATCGGCTCTGTCTGACCAGCTCTGGCTTTCCAGATAACGCTGAAGTCTTTGCTTCGCATTGGCCAGTTCCTCGCCCATAAAAGCGACGAAGCGCGTTCACTTCGAGCCAATTGGAAAAGACCCCAGGCAGCATCGAGCTCATAATCGGGAGCCGTCAAGAGCCGAGTCAACAAATCTCTGGCGGCGTCGGAAGCGAGATGGATCATTGCTTGCACATACCATGGCGTCCAGCTCATCGCAGCGCCATTCCCTTGTTTGCTCCGGTGGTCTGTGGCCCGTGCCAGCCGACCGGTTCGGACCCGCTCGATATCAGCCTCGACGAGGTGCTCGATTACGGCCAAGTCGGAGAGTTCGCCGACCTGAGCGATGACCGTAGCGAAATGCCCTTTCAACTGTCCGTTGAAGTCATCCTGGGCGAGTACAGTCGGCGTCGTCGCCTTGAGATAATTGCGCAACGCTCCGCGGACTTCTGTTGATAATCCCTCCCGGAGCGGTGCATTGTCTCGCCCGGCGATGTGGAAAATCTCGATGACGGCCTCGATTTCCACAGCCCCAGTGCTGCCACCAATTTCCTCCAAGATACCGTTGACGACCAAGTTTGATGGCATGCCTCGCAGCAGGTCTGCTAGCTGTCTCGCAAGCTTTGCTTCTGCCTGCTTGTCATCACCGGGCTTGCTGGTGGCGATGATCGGGAATAGCTCGCAGATATGGCGAAACATACGTTGCACGGTTTGGCGATCCGAGAATTTCCGGAGCAGCGGGATGACGCCCGGCACTCGCATCTCAGTGAGGTCATTCTTGGTGACTTGATCCACAAACTCGTCACGCTTTGCGTCGGTCAAGCCATCGACAAGGTCGATCCAACCGTCAGGGCGAAGTGCTCCTGCCAGTAGGTTCCGGATGACCCATGCGGTTACCCATTGCGAGTCCGTCCTCCTCAGCATCTCCATTGTGGCCCGGAGTTCAGGGCCCTGAAGATCGCGGGACCCAAGTTTTCGGACCTGGTCGGCATCCAGCTGAGAGAGGGACTCTTTGAGTTCTTCGAGGAAGCGCTCATGGGCGAAGCTCGCGGCCTGTCTCCACGCCAGAAACCTGCCGATCGGTTCATTGGCATATTTTGCCGCAGCAACATAACTTTCCAACGCCCGTGGATGCATCGATAGTGGCAACTCGCTGGCCTGCATCCCTGCGATCAACTCTTTGAAGCCGTCTTCGTCGAGCGTTTGCGAGAAACAGAAGACCTCTTCCGGTGACATCCCCCACCAGATAAATGACAGCAGACTCTTTCGAACAAGAGGGCTAGGGTCTTTGATGGCAAAGGCGATAACTTCAGCAAGAGCGGGGGAACGTTGCATCATTTCCGCGACGAAGGTCGCCCGTGCATTTTCAGGCCACTCCCTTACTGTCTCCTCCCATACCGCGCCCAGGCTGGCGACCTCGAATGGTTCGCCCGTTCTATACGGCCCGAGCTGGAGGCCCGTCTCTTCAGAGGACAGCAGCTGTTCCAAAATGTCCCTGAAGTCCTCTGACCCGCTAGCCACCATGCCCGCCAAAGCGATTTCTCTATGTTGGTCGAAGGAGCTCTGCCACAACTGGCGGAGGCGCGCGCCCAACGCCTCTCGTGTCACTCTCCAGACTTCGGGACCACACAAGCGAGCGAGTTTAGCCGCGAACTCTGCGTCCAATGGCAGAGCCGTCTCCACCAATGCCTGTCCCAACGCTACGGCTCTCGGAAGTGGTTCCTCTTCGGTGTGCCGCCCAATGAACTCCGCCAGCATTTCGACCGGCTGGGTCCAGGCGGGCTCGTTGACATAGCGAGCCGCAAAGTTATCTCGCCCCGTTCCCGTCACTACAATCTCGGTCAGTTCGCGCTTCAAATGAAGCGCTGCAAACAACTCTTGGAACTGCTGGTGCAAAAAGGTGAAGGTTATGCCCGGGTACTCCGACCGTTCGAGTACATGGTGGGAGCACAGAGCCATCAGAACACTGCCAGGGTCTGGCAGCGCACCCAACTGTCCAGCGTCTTGAAGGGTACGCGAGCACGCACTAATTTCTCGTCGAGCCGCCGTTTCGGGAATTTGAACGCCACCGCCCGTCATCATAGAACTTCCGAGACTCTCCAGGAAGTCACGTCCCAAACCCGAAAGAGGAGCATTTGTGAGGGCGGCCTGATGAGTCTCTGATTTCTCCATCATCTGGATAACCGCGTCAAGAACTCCCAATCGGCTAGAGGGAATTTTCCTGCCGGACTGAAAGAGGGAGACCACCTCGGCCAAAATCATGGGCGTACGGGTCAGATCGTTTAGCACACGGTCCGCGCGGATCTGGTCTATGAGGGACTGGGCGCCGTCGAAGAGGCGAGCGCGAACGTAGTCACCCCGCTCCTGTCTCGTAAGCGGTTGAATCTTGAAGCGAGAACTTCCGGGGAGAGGGGGCGCGATCGGATGCGCGCGGGTAGCCAGCGCAATCCCGGCGCTTGGGAACGAGCGCTCCAGGTCGCGAATCATGCCAGCGGCAGTGGCTGATTCTGAAACCGCGAGCTCATTCCACCCATTAAGAAGAAAAATGATGTGCACGGTTTGATGGGCACGGGCCAAGTCACGAGCCATCACCCCGCGCGCCTGGAACTCCGGCGTTCCTGCGATGAACTCAAGGACCCCGACGTTTCGGCGCACCCAGGCCGGAAGATCGATTAGGAAGGCGAGCTTGCCCTGGGCATGTTGTTCCCGGGCCAACTGAATGAGGGTTGTCGTCTTTCCACGACCTGCAGGCGCCACAAACACGACTCGATGGCCTCGTAAGAGTAGGTCGTGCAACCCAGCTCGTTGTTGCATCTCCTGGGTCTCCGCACCCTTCTCGTTCAGACGGAGGAACCGGAGATCGATGATGGGATTGTTGCCCAACCGTCGCGACCAATTCGCGATAATCTCACCATTGGCGACAAGACCGTTCTGAATGAGAGCTTCGATCGTTGTTTCCGGTGGAGGAACCGCGATCCCGAGATGTTCGGCGCATAGACCGACGTTGCCTGGCATTTGAAGGGTCGCGATGATCTCTTCTCGCGACACTACGATCAAGTCCCAGCCGTATTCCTTCTTTATCTCTGCTTGCCACTTCGCCACGGTGTAATTGGTAACCTTGCCGGACGTGACGAAGATCAATATCTGCAGATCGGAGAAATGCGGCTTCGCGCGCTTGGCGTCTGCCTGAATTTTCTCCAGCTCCGGTGTGGTCGACGATGAGAGTCCCATGCCCAAATCCAACGGGGATAATATTGCCGGCGCGTGCGCGTCCAATCCAAGGTCCCACTTTCTCTCGCAAGCGATCAGCTCAGGCCACCTGAGTTTTGCTAAGACAACGGCGAGTCCCTGAAACCTCATGCCCCCTTCGTCAGAGGCAATTGCGTCGAGCGCATGTTCAATCGCGACACGGGAAACAGGCATGAGACTTTCTCATCTCCATTATCGCGTGAGATACGACAGAAACGTATCCGAGTAGCGAAAGATGGGACCTGGAGTGGCAGGCCCGATCGTGTAGAGAGATCCAGGGGGGTGAACATGACTACGACCGATGAGCCGTGAATCGAGCTTGCGAGGATCAGGGTAATTGGGGCTTGGCGCTTGATGACGGTGGCAGAGTACTCGTTGACCTGCGTTGCCCGCGTAGCCCCCCCGCTACTCGGTTTCAACTTACCGTAGCAATCCGATCAATCACAGAAAGCCTGTGTTCCGGGGAAAGATGGCTGTAACGTGCCGACATCGTGATCGTCTTATGGCCGGCGAGTTCCTGAATCTCTTTAATCGATGCGCCGGCCATTGCCAACCAGGAGCAGAATGTATGCCGGTTTGCATGCCAGACGTAGCCTGCAATCTGAGCCTCTTCGAGACAGGGTTGGAACCAGGATCGTGTATCAAATCGGCCCTGTGATCCCTCACGTTGAAAGACCGCATCCGATGCCTTTTGTAGAGGTCGCTTCAGCGACTCAATCGCCCTCAGAGCGTTGGCATTAAGATGCACCGTTCGGGCTGACCCATTTTTCGTTTTTGTCAGCTCGATTGTCCGCCGTTCCAGGTCGACTTGGGACCACAGGCACGAGTACTGTTCGCTCAGCCGCATCCCCGTGTGAACGCTGACGACAAACTCGGCCAAATGCTCAGGAAAGCGAGCAGCAATCACTCTGTCGAGCCGATCGTATTCTTCGCGGCTGAGAAAGCGGAGCCGACCCGTTCCCTCTTTCCTCTGCCGCACCAAACGTGCGGGATTGACGGACACTTTGCCATTGCGGACACCCTCGCGGTAGCAGAGTGAGATGAAGGCCTTATAGCGGTTCGCTGTGGCTGGTGCCTTGCAGCGGGTTCTAAGCCACCGTTCCAGTTCCTGCGGAGTGAGGTCAGCAGCTGGCCTGGGGCCCAGTGCATCCCTGACGATTTCTCCCTTGCTTTTGTAGCTGCGATTGTCCTTGTGGTGTGCGACGAATTCGAGCACGTCATCGATCAGTTCCGACAACGTGACAACCTTGCTGTTGCGCAGCTCGGGAAGCTTCCTTCCGGCGACGACATCAGCCTTCCGGGATTGGTACAACTTGATCGCATCTGATTTGCGGCCCACCTTCTCCCTGTGCCGCTTTCCAGCTGCGTAGTAATGAACCCACCAGATGCCGCTTCCCAACGGATTCTCGTAGACGCCGCGCATCGCTCACCTCACAGTTTTTCCTCTTCTGCATTTTGGGGACATTCCCCGGATATTGGAATGATTCGCCGAGGCACTAGGGGCGCTGTCAAGGCTCTGTGACCGCGACGCGGCGCGCAGAGCGCGGCCTTGACTCCGTCCCGGCCTCGGCTACACTTTGCTATCCGGGAATGTCATTCGGTCATTCGCCGGGGCTCTTCGGCTCTGCGCTTTGCGCGCCTTGCGAGGAGTTCCTGCGCCTGGTGAAGCTTCGTCTTCTGGACCTGATCGAAGAGTGCCTTAATGTGCTCCGTCGTCATTCCAGACGTTTTCAGGAGTGGCTCGAATGCATTCATCATCAGCATCTGACTTCCCACGCATTCAGCAAAAATATCCATGGTGATCGGGTCCGAACTACCGCCTTGAGCCGCTCTCAACAATGCTTCACGTGCCCATTCGCTCGGGGTCCTGCCCGCCCGCGTTGCCGCGTCATCAATGACCCTCGCCTCCATTGATGTGAGTTTGGTACTCAGGTTGATTGAGCGGCGATCACGCCCGCGCAGCTTCTCTTTGGTTCGATCTCCCATTGTCTGAACGTCAACCATGGCGACCTCCAACCCGTGTTCTCCGTGGTATCTGGACAGATACCGAGCATCGCAAATGTTCTGTGTTTTCTTCAGTATCTATCGAGATACCAAAGTATCTCGGCAGTTCCCTTGAAGGGGTGGAGTGTCGGAATTCACCCGGTGCCCAGCACCGAACGGGATGCTTGCCCTTATTCTCTGCCGCTGTGAGCGACAACGTAACGCCATCTCTGGCGTATGTCCAATACTTTTTAGGAATGGCGCGATGCCTTGCAGGCATCACGGCAAACGAGAAGCCAAAGATCGGTCAACCGCATGAAACAAAAGGCGCGAGTCGGGAGCGATTCGAGCCCTAAGCCGCCTCCACTCAGACTTAGCCATACCTCAAACGCATGGGACACGACCAAATGACCGTTTCCAATGGCAATGTGATGCCTTCCGGGAATCACACTGTGCGCAAAAGGTATTGGACACGCATTCAAAACGGGGCAATGCTGTAGCTGATCGCAGGTGAAAGCAATTCTGAAGGCCGTCGCAAGTGGTAGCGACTTGTAGACGGACTGGCTACCGGGAGGATGGGAAATGAGATCAGCAAACAAGAGACCGCCCGCGAGAGTCACTGTGGGGGTGGAAAGCAAGATCCTGGCGAGCAGAGAGGAGGCAGCCCAGATGCTCTCCATTAGCCAGAGGGCGCTGGACTACCTGATCG
>CAWIBI010000062.1:0-183675 GCA_963834205.1 uncultured Acidobacteriaceae bacterium
TATGCAGCCAGTGGAATCACACGCAAAGAAAGCGCCAGTCGTGGCATCGGTATCTGGATCGTAATGCGTAACTACGCCCCGCAGATGAACTGGGTAACCTCGCTTGGCCTGCTCGGGCGGCAGGCTATGCACTACCAGAGGTGTTGTCAGGACCGGCAAGCTGGTGTGGATGGCATTTGACGATTGCGCATTCGCTCCCAAGCTTGTTACGAAGTGAACGGCAAGCAAGAGCGAGAGCGTTATGTAGCGGCAGATTATTTTCACCGGGCTTGCCTCAACAGTGCGTAGTTTTTCACTCGAATCGTGTTCACGGCCGGGGCTGCCTCTCGCAGTGCCGCCAAAAGACTCGCCTCTTCACGCTGGAGATTCTGGAACCAGGCCGTCGACCATACACGGTAGAGATTCCATCCCATAGTCTTGAGCGTCTCCTCGCCTAACCTATCGCGGTCTCGACTGGATTGGGCGCTCTTATAGGAAGGCCCATCGCATATGATCCCGAGAACATAGTGATCCGGTTCCTGCGGATCTACCACCGCCAGATCGATCAAGAATCCGCTTGGACCTACATTCTTTCGAACCGTGTAGCCGGCCCGCTCTATCCTGTCCGCCACGAGCGTTTCGAAAGGAGAAATGATTCTCCGCTCGGTTTGGGCCGGCCGATTGATGCGGCCATTTTCCGCATACTGCAGGAAATTCTTGAAAGCGGTCAGACCTGAGGGCGAATGCTCCGAAATGGTGATATCGGCAGACGCCAAAGTCGAAAAAAGCTCGCAGCGCCGCCGCGCACGTGTGAAGAGAACGTTCAAGCGCCGTTCCCCGCCCTCACGAAGGAGTGGTCCAAGAGCCCGGTGACTGGAATCCGGCAGAGCCGCTCCGTAACCCAGGCTAATGAGGATGACGTCTCGCTCGTCCCCTTGCACGTTCTCCAGGTTTTTTACAAAGAAGAGTTCGTGCTGGTCCGCATTGAAGAACTCCTCTGAATCGGGACTGTTCTCTCGCAATAACTCGATATGCTCAAGGATCCTGTCTCGCTGCAGGGCAGTAAGGGTAGCCACTCCGAGGCTCAACCTCTCGCCCGGGGGAACCATCATCTGAGACGCGGCATGACGCATGACCGCTTTTGCAACCAGCGCCGCTTCATGTTCCCTGCTTGCGGGTGGAAACGCGCCGTCCGGCAGGCTCGACGGCGAAATATACGTGCAGGTAAGTCCGACATTGATTCTCCGTTTGTCCGGACTGGGAAACACGATGAGCTGATTGTCGTAAAACAAATTGTTCGACTGGGCGATCAACGATTCGTGCTTGCTGCGGTAATGCCACTTCAAGACCTGCTGTCGGGCGCCGCGCGAGCAGAACAGCCCTAGAACGCTCTCCACATCGGAGAGCTTGCCATCGACGTCGCTGTCGGCCGAAGGCCGAGCCTCGGCCACGCGCGTCGGCGGCAATTGTTTGTTATCGCCGACAACTACCGTCTGCTTGCCTCTCGCGATGGCTCCGAGCGCGTCGGCTGGGCGAAGTTGGCTGGCCTCGTCGAAAACAACCAGGTCGAAGCGAACAGCTCCCGGAGGGAGAAAGCTGGCCACAGAGCTCGGGCTCATCATGAAGACCGGCTTGGCTACCTGGATAGCTTCGGCTGCCCTGGCAATCAACTTGCGAATTGGCGGCTGCGAGTTAGGCATTTCAGAGGTAGTGACGAGGTAATCGAACATAGCCTTGTGTTCCGCGGCATTGGTCATTCTGTCTACATGCGTCGCCGCGATCGCCGATTGCGACCAGCGCAGAGAGGCGGCATCCAGGCGCCGATAGTCTTCAACACACTTGTTGTGTTGCGCTTTATTGAACGACGCGAGCGCGGGTCTGCCGGCGAACGCTCCTTCCGCAAGCACCGAAAGCCTGGCAAACTCAAAGAAGTCCAGCAGGTGGACCGCAGCGCCTTCCCACCTTTCAGCAACTTGTACTATCTCTTCACCAAGGTGCGGCAGGCATTCTTCGCGGGCCTGAAGATAGCTCATCAGTGCGGCCAGTTCATGAACATGGTCGGCGAGCACACGGTATGCCTCCTGCAATCGACCAAGCTCCCTGGATGATTCACGGATAAGAGCGATTTTTCCTTTACCGTCAGCTGCGCCCAACAAGGAATTGGCCAGATCCCGAACTCTTTCATATTCCGCTTCATTACTCTGGGCCGCAGTCACGAGCTTCCAAAGCTCACTCTGGTCGAGCGTCTTTGCGGCGCGCGACAACCATGATGGCAGCCGTCCCGCCGGATCTTTCGATTTTGTCAATTCAATCCAATCCGCCTGCTGGCGGAGCAATGGCCAATCGGACTGACTGCCTCTCCAATGAGATCCAAATGCCTTAGCCAGGAGAGGACTGCAATCCTGGAGCTTCCTGTCCAGCTTCTGTGCCCTATCGATAGCATCCACGATCGCAAACAGGCCATCGGCGTCCTTAGGCACCTCGCTTGACGTCAGTTCCCTCATGGCGTCTCTCAAATCCGTGAACTGCGAGGACCGTTCTTTTAACCATTTGCCCTTCAGTTGCGCGGCGGTCTTCCTGATCTCGGTTATGTCTCTGGTCCAGGCGCCCGCAGCGACTGTAGATTTCCACTTCTTGCTGATCTCGGTCAGTTCCGTGCCGTCGGCAATTGCTTCGCGGATAACGCTGCTATGCAAAAGCCATATTTCTGAAGCGACATCGATCCCGTTTAAAGCGGGCGCTTTAAGCAGCGATGCCCCACTCTCCAAAAGACCGTTCACCTCTTCCCAGGTAGTCGGTTCTTCGCCGCCCAGCGCGGATGCCAGCACAGCGGAACTCTCGCGAAGCTTACCCAGAGAAGACTCTACCGACAGGAGAGCCTGGCGAATCTTTTCGCGTATCACCGGCGAAATGCTTATGGCCGGAACACCCCAGAAGGGATTGTTGGCCGGCACTCCGCAGGACATGAGAGGCGCTTGCAACCTCTCTATATATTTGCGCTTCTTTTGCAACTCCTCAAGCGTCCAGGTAGCTGCTTGCGGCAATTCCAACGTGGGAGCCGCCATTGACTGGAAAAGCTCATCCAATGCCGGCAGCGATCCATAGATGCTATACGGTGAATCCTCAGAGAGTCCGTAGGTGTCGTTCACCGCCGAGCAATACTCGTTGAGTCGATCTCGCAGATTCTTCAGAGTGACCAGATCGGATGCTTCCTCGACAGGACGGCCGATCCTGAGATCAAGCGTCTTGCGAAGCTGGGCGAAAACGCTATTGCGCCGTGTACGGTTGCTATGAATCTCGAGGGCGATGGCTCCAAGCCCCACTGCTTCGAGCCTCTTCTTCACGACTTCAAGCGCCGCGAGCTTCTCAGACACGAACAGAACCGTCTTGTTGCTGGCAACCGCGTTGGCGATCACATTAACAATTGTTTGAGATTTGCCCGTGCCCGGCGGTCCTTGTATTACTAAGTCGCTTCCTTGTTGAATTTCAAGGATTGCCTGAATCTGGCTGCTATCCGCGTCCAGCACATGGGCCGGCATATCTACCTGCGTTTTTTTATCTACAGCGGTGTCCTGGGTCCTGCGAACCGCAGCTTGAGCTACAGCTTGAGGGGAGGATTGGGAAAAAGTGCTTCCCCCGAGAATGGTAGCAATGATGGGATGTCCCAGGAGCGCGCCCGCCGGCCAAGCAGCCGGATCTAAATCGTTATACATCAGCATCTTTGAAAAGGAAAACAATCCCAGGCTTACAGTGTCCGCGTCGACATACCAGGATGGCACGTTCGCGATAGATCGCCGTATGGCATCGAAATAGTGATGTAGCTGAATGTCTCGCGTTTCGGGCAACTGCGGCATCTCTACGTTGAGGCGTCTAGCCAACTCAACGAGGCAGAAGTTCGGAGTTACTTCGTCGCCCGTATACTTCAGGCGGAAGCCCGCGGAGACGGAAACGCGCTGCAGTTCGACTGGAATCAGGAGAAGAGGCGCACTGTATACTTCCTCCTTGTCCGCTTTCAGCTTCCACTTCAAGAACCCCAGGGCGACATACAAGGTGACTGCTCCTTGTTCGAGGAGCGTGGCCTGCGATGAGTAGTAAGTGGCTACCAGGCGCTTATCGAGCTCTTGCTTCGAATAGGCCGCCGGAACAGTGATCGTCTCTTCCACATGGGTCATCTCGCCTACTTCAAAATCCTCTGATTCCTCAAACATGGAGCGAGATGGAAGTGGCTTGGAACGTGAGTCCGTGAACGGAGATTGCGATTCCGGGACGAGCACGAACTCATGCCTCTTTAAGACCAGGTGAGCCAGGGCATCCGACGGCTTGATCGCGAGCCTCGGCACGCCAAAGGACTCCAACTCCTTGTAGTTGACCAGAGGATTGCCATGTCCAAGATCCGAAAGGTGGTTCCTGACCGAAGCGAGGGCGTCTCTGACCCCAGGATCAACTGCGCGCTGATTTAATTTCATTGGTTCACGGTCTCGCTGCATAAGGTTGGGTTCCACTTAAAAAGCATTCGGGTGGCTCAGGACCACCCCGCCCCTTCAGAGTGCGATATATGTTTTGTGGGCACAACCCACATAATGGAAACATCTAGGAAACAAAAAGGTAATTATTCAGCCTGCCCATATTCCTGGCGGTCCGAGCGCGTTCGTGTGTTGATTGAACCCACGGGGTACTGCGCAAAGAGCGCCACAAACAACGCCCGCGGCCTGCAATAGAAGCATCCGCCATTTTTTGAGAGAGGCGCCGCCGGCCAGACGTTCGATGTATGGTTCAGTCGAATGACGAGATCGGCTTCAACAAGTCCTCCTGACGCCCCGCAATCTGCCGTTGCTTAAATATGGCACTGCTGGGATTAGGAGCTTTTGGCTGGCGCGTACGACAGAGGCGAATGAATGCATTTGGGGACATTGGCCGCCCAATGTAGAAGCCCTGTGCTTCATCACAGCCATTGCTTCTCGCATAGACAAGGTGGCGATCGGTTTCCACGCCTTCGGCGGTGACCGGGATTTTAAGCGTTCGTGCGAATGCGACCATTGCCCGCAAAACCTGCATCCTGCCCAGATCCGGCCTCACGAAAGACTGGTCTATCTTTAGCCGGTTGATCGGAAAGCGGTGCAAGTAGTTGCAATTCGCATATCCGGTGCCGAAGTCGTCGACGACAATGCTGACGCCCAGCTCTTTCATTCGCTTAAGGTTAGCTTGTGTGGCGGCGTAATCGCGCATGAAGATGCCCTCGGTGATCTCCAACTCCAGTGACTTTGGACGAACGCCAGATTGGACTAACGCATCCTCGATCGTACTTGCAAAGCTTTTTTTCTCTAATTGAAGAGGAGAAACATTGACCGCCATGCGGAAGTTCGGGTGGATGACGCGCTGGAAGACTGCCGCCTGGGTGCAAGCTTCCCGCATAGTCCATTTGCCAATCGATAATAACAACCCCGAACTTGCAGCAATATCGATAAACGCCCCCGGCTGGAACTCCTCATTCCCTCTTCGCCATCGAAGAAGAGCTTCGGCGCCCACGATTTGGTCGGACTCCAGGTCGAGAATAGGTTGATAGTCTAAGCGTAGCTCTTGCCTCTCGATCGCTTGCTTTAGATCGCGAGTGATGTCGATACGTGCGTTGGATGCGGTTTTGGGTTGGCTGAAGGGGACCGCCAAGCCAGCTGATACCGTATTGCCTCGCTTGATTCGCGGGGACCGGCACCAAGCAACCGTTTGCGTGAGTCCATCATAAAAGGAGGTTTCGGGTGTATAGCAAAACGCGCGCTGCGCTGGTGCAGTATCAGCACATGAAGGAGCGGTGTCGTTGCGCCGCGGAGGCTGGTATGTCGCGCTTAAATTATAGTCAGTCAACCGGGCTAAGGCGTCATAAACAGCCTTGACGGTTTGCGTAGTTCCTGACCCAACATCGAATACCCTGCCCGCCACAGCGTCTTTGGGCGCAATCATGGCCAGCAGGCTCGCTCTTACCGCATCCGAAATGTAGACGAAGTCGCGGCTTTGATTGCCATCGCCATAAATGACGGGCGCTTGTTCGGGTTTCGGAGTTGAAGTCATCTGGTGCGCGAAATTTGCGATGACGCCGGCATCGGATCGTTGGCCAGGACCAAACACATTGAAATAGCGAAGCGATACTGTTTCGACTTGGCCTTCATTCCAGGCATTGCGCAGGTACTGCTCACAAGTCAATTTATGAATTCCAAACGGAGACATCACAGGTAGGGTCAAGCCCGACTCTGGAGAGTGAACCGGCCCGCCGCAATAAGCAGCCGCGGCAGAGGCGAAGACGATTCGTTTCACATGTTGCTTAGTAGCCGCCTCCAGCAACCTCAATGTAGCTTCCATGTTGACTGCCTGGGTTGCGAGCTGCTCTTCAGGAGAAGGATTGATGGGATCGATGGCTGCCAGGTGAAAGACGTAGTCGATCCCCTTACAAGCGCGAGCCAAAGTTCCTCGATTTCGTATATCGCCTTTTATGAAATCGATTTGGTGGTTGATCCCAGTCAGATTGGATAGGTATCCCGTCGAAAGATTGTCAACTCCGCGAACGTGATCACCGCGGGAGACAAGCGCGCGCGCTAACTGCGACCCTATAAATCCAGCAACTCCGGTTATCAAATATCGTGCCATGAGGGGCTCCTCGCTGTTTAGAAAGTGGCTTGATGCTTCTTCGAGAGGAGTGGTCCTCGAAGGTCACAACTGTGTGCTAGGCATTGAATGATTCGCAGTATTCAGATCAGCCGGCGCAGATAGCCCTACCACGGCTATTCGCTTTGAAATCTCTGTTTCATAAGATCTACGTGTCTCGACGTTCCGATCGCTTAACAAGAGGTTATACAGACCTCTTGTTGAGCTAGTTGATAGAACTGACGATGCCGCACACGCCCTACTTAAGCAACCCACAAAAACGGAAAAATTAGATAACAAAAGCATAGGGCGTCGCGCTGTGTTGATCTGGCCAACTCGATAATTTCCTTTAACGGCCTCCGGTGTGAGTAGCTGATTTTTGACACGACCAACGTTGACCTCGGTTTTTCGTCCGACTCAGCCTCGCGTCCCATCTGCTCCGCCACAGCGATCCCGGCCTCGCTCAGCGTCGCATTCAGTCTCGTTGGGTTCCTCACCTGCTTTGTATGTATCCCGAAGACCCTCAAAAGGCAGTCCTACTTGACCCCAACGGGTGATACGGGCAAGCAATGGGGATCGGTATGCTGAGTGAGTTCCAGGTCACGAATGTGGCATGTAAATGCGGGATTGCAGAGGCTCGATGAACATCTCGTTTCATTTTGACAGGTTCATTTTCGACCCCGACACAGGAGATCTGTTAAAGAGTGGGGTGCGGGTTCGGCTCAGCATGCAAACGGCAACCATACTGGAGCTGCTCCTGATGCAGGCGGGCCGAATCGTTAGCCGCGAAGACATTAAAGATGCGCTTTGGCCTGGGCATGAGTACTTAAGCCATGACAAAGTGATTAACAATGGAATTGGCCGCTTACGGCGCGTCTTTGAAGACGACTACTTGAATTGCAAATACATCGAGTGTGTTCCAGGGTTTGGCTACCGATTTAAGTCTGAAGTTGAACAACTAAGAGTAGACCATGAGGTGCCCCGCCTCTACGCGCCAGCGCCGAAGCCTGCATACATCGATGTGCCGGACAGAGTAGCCCAGTCGATGACCGCTGCGTCCGATAATCAGCATAGTTTGATGGAAGATGAGGTCTCCACAGCTGCTCTTGCGGGAAAGCTTTGGAATTTAGGCTTCGGAAGCCCGTGCTTCGCGATAGCGAACCGAGGCTTCGATAAGCTATTGAGAACATGGGCCCTCGTCGGATTTGCACTTAGAACATATTGCTCGTCCTGGTGCATCAAGGACTTAGCTTGGAAACAACGCGGCGCATGCCGAGCTCTCGCAACCTTTGATCCGTAAAAGCCGGCATCGTTGCCGTTGGTCGATGATCCGCCGTAGGTCGCGGTCACGGGATATGTACCCGCCGCGGAACAGGAGGTGAAATCCCAGTGCTCAATCACTTTGCCATTCTTCCGGATGGATTCGTTCGGATGCCCGTTCTAAGGTAGTATGGTCTGCTGTTTCCAATCCGAACATCCGAAACGTTTCCTGGGACCAATAGATTTTCCCGCTCGAAACATGCCAGCCAAAACTGCCGTGTGGCTCAGTCTCTGGGCTTCCGCCGGGTGAGCGTCATTCCGCCGGAGCGCCTCCTCGGCCCGCTTGCGCTCGATTCTCTCTTCGACTTTCCGTAACGCTTGTTGTGCCGACGGAGCAACTCTCGAAAGCCACGTTTTAAATACATAATCCGTTGCTCCCAACTTGAGCGCCTCAATCGCGCTAGGGTCCCGGTAACGATGTCTGCACTGAAAATCACCAAAGAAATCTGTCCGGATGTGCCATTCATCTTCGCCGGTTCGGCGAGAGTGGGACGGGCAAGGAGTTGGTCGCTTGTGCCCTTCACCGGTTGTCCCATCGTTCCTCCCGGGCATTCGTCCGCATCAACTGCGCGGCGATCCAGCCTCAGCTAATTGCTTCCGAGCCAATCGGTCGCGCAAACCATCCGTTCTGGGCATCGTTGCAATTTGGCCGCGCGGTGATTCTTATGCTGGTCCTGCATATCGTCGACATGACTATCTGGGCCACTGTGCTCACTCGGCTCGGCCTGGTTCGGGACGCACGGAGCAGCCTCTACTTCACCGCCAATAGTTACACCGCCTTAGGTTACTGAGGCATGCCGCTCGGCTGAGGAGCGCTGAGGGGGACGGCGCTGAGGGGGACATCAAACAGACGAAACTGGACCGAATCGATAGGGATAGGTATCAAAATGACACTGGCAATCGCTATTGATACAAGGCCCGGAGGGCCGGCCGTACAGAATCCTGCGAGCGCCGGAGGCGCGCCACTCTGAGTGGAACCAGATCGAAGGTGCAAAGGAATGCAGCCGGCACCCTTCCATCTGACAATCGATAGGCTTCGCGCTCGGCGAGTGAAGTAGAAGCCAAGGCCGACAAGGTTGGCAAGGAGGGTCGTTCCGAGGATCTTGGCGGCATAGCGCGGGCGTCGACTACTCGACGAACGGGTAGGCAGTGAGGGGGAAGGCGAAAAGGACAAAAGGGCGGTGACGCAACGTTTCCGTAATTACATGTACCGGATGGGTAAACATTCCGTCTTAACCCCCTTCGGCCCTATCTAGGTCCAACAGCACTCCATTGAAATACATGCGGGCACACAGGAACTTCAAAGTCCGGCGTATGAAGCGTCGCCGCCACGCTAATCAGTGGTGGCGCGCGCGGATCTGCCCAGCAGATCGATCTCTCCTGTTATCACGTGCGCATGCAGCGAATACTCGCCGTCTGCGGTTTCTTTCGTGATGCCGCGGAAAAAGCCGCCTTTCTGGGCGCCGTAAACCGGAGCTTTCACTTCGCCAATGCTTACCGACGCGTCGACGCTCCGGTAGTCCCACAGGCGAGTCGAAGAAATCGTAATCTGGCCCGCATACAGATTGATATCCTTATCGCCCGCAATCTCCTCGACCCTCACCTCTCCTGCGGACATCTCGACCTGCAGGCTCGTCTTTCGCGGCACTTCAATGCGGACCCTGACATTGTTTCCTTTGCGCAAATCGCCCGCGATGGTCAGGGTTTTGTCATCCTGATTTCCCTGGAACCGGATGCGGATACGCTGGGCGTCGTCCTCGTCGCCCGACGTGCACGAGACATGAATCGCGGCCTGATCTGTGCCCACAATCTCGAGACCCGCGGGTAGTGAATGGACCCTCAGCACGGCCCTCGGCCGCAGGGGAGCATCCAGCGTTTGCCCGCAAGGGACCTCCGTTTGCGCCAAACCCGCCAGGTTCCAGACCAGCACGGCCGCGCCCGCGACGGCAGAAAGCGTCCTCATGCAGGTTCATACGGAGCCGGCCGAACAGATGTTCCCGCAAAACATCGCCAAAGCTCAAAATGATCGCGGAAACGCCTAAAACGCATGCGACGCAGGGAAGCCGGAAAGCCGAAGGGAGATACGGCGACAGAAGGGAGACACGGCGACCGGATAACTATCCCCGCAAATGAGAATTATGGGAATGGCATTACGCATCTGAGTCTGCATCCTGGGACTTGACCGCACGATCCCTGTTTTACCCCGTAAGTGATATCCCCCGGTCACTTCGGTGGCCGGGCGCAAGGCCGCCCGCAAGCGTGGCTTCTGCATTTTGGGCAAGTTCGAGATTGCGGTATCAAACGATTCGAATCTTCCACTACGCTCCCATATTCCTGGGTACGCGCTTGAGGTGAGCCGTCGTTCGAACGACGAGTCACCTCAAGCCCCAGCCTCGGTCTTCTCACTTACCACCCGCTCCCCCATCATGAGCTCCACCACTGTTTTAAATAGCTTATTCCGTGTCTCCAGCCGAACTCCCGCCCGCGTCACATACCGTACTACGATATCCAAGCCCCCTCCTGCCGGCTGCATATCAATAGAGGGTGTCGCACTGAACTGCGGCAGACCCTCCTCGTGCCTGACACGTTTCCATTCCTCCTCCGCCATTTTCGCGTCCTCTTCGGTCGCCTTGACTGTTGCTTCGCGGATCTTTTCGATCAACGCATATCCCGGCTCTCCCGGCGGAATGCTCACCTTGATCTCGTCCCACATCCACTGTCCTGCCGTCGAGAAGTTGAAATACTTCCCATGAATCGCGAACCCGTTCAAAAACGAAACCCGCCGCCCCGTCGGATGGCCATTCGCCGTCCAGTTTCCCGTTTCCAGCAGCGTCGTCCGCAACAGCCCAACCTCGACCACCTCGCCGCCAACCCCATCGATCTCCACCCAGTCTCCCACCCGTATTCCATGCCGCCTCATCAGCACAAACCAGCCACAGAACGCCAGGATGAAGTCCTGGAACACCACCGTCAGTCCCGCCGTAGTCAACCCCAGGATCGTCGGCAACTGCTTCGGGGTCCCAAAGACGACGAGCAGCACCAACAGTAACCCGATCAGTTGCGTCCCCAGATCCAAAACCATGCGCAGCATCTGCCTCTGCCGCAGATCATGCGAGATTCGATCCAACGCCATCTGCAAAGCCCAACCGGCCAGGATTGTAAGCAGCACAATGGCCGCGATCCAGCTCAGCGACCGCAACATCAGATGGACCACGATCTTATGTTGAATCTCTACCTGGGTGCGCCATCGCCCATAAAGCGTCACCAACTGTTGCTGCGCGGCCAGCCTGTCGTCAAGGATGCCCAGGATCTTCCGCTGCTCCGCCAGGCTCTGCAATTCCTTCACTCTGACCTCATTCGACTCCCCTGCCGCCCTGGCAGCGGACGCCTTCGCTTCAGCCGCCTGGGCCTCTGCCCCCAGCCTTGCGTGGTCGTCGGTGAGCGCCGCCACGTCCGCCCGTGCCAGCGTCTCCGCCTGCTCGATCATTTGCATTCTGTTCCGCTGTGCCCGCCACGCTGCGATCTGTCCCGCCAGCGTGTTGTATTGTTCCGCCGCAACCACCGCGAACTGTCCGCTGCTCCCGCTCGCCTGTGCCTGGTACTTCTTCATCGCCGCCTCACGCGCCGATAACTCCTCCTGAATCTTTTCTCGTTGATCGCCGCTCTCCAGCGCGAGATCCTGTTGTGCATCCGACAACTCTTCCTGGTCGAGGCCCATCTGCGCTTTGGCGACGTCCAGATCCTCCCCGCCCACCCCAGCCGCTGGAGCCGGAGCGCCGCCAGCCTTCGACGTCAGAGCCGCGATTCGCGCCTGATCGTCCTTAAGCGTTTGCTGTAGCTCCATAACCCGCCGCTGCAGGGCTAGGGCGTCGCCCTTCAGCTCCGTTGTCCCCGCGCTCGCTTGGCGCAGAGATTGAGCGAAAGCCTGGTCCACTTCGTGGTCAGCCAGCCGCTCCGCTTCGCGGGCAAACTGCAGCTCCTCCGCCGATACCGACAGGGCCGCCAACCTCTCCGCGGTCTGCCAGGGCCTTTGGTCCACGATGCCATGGGGGACCTCCGATCCTGCTTTTTGTGCGTGCAAAAAGGGGAGAGACTCCATCACTTTCCTGGTCATGAAACTCCCCACAACAAACACAACCAACACCGACAAAGAGATCGCCGTAGCTATCTTGCGAGCACGATTCATCCACCCAACTCCTTATCCCTACGCACTTAACTTAAAGGGAATGACCGGCAAAACGTAACAATTCGTCCGCGCGGCAAGTCAAAGGAGCTGCTTTTGGCGTAGTGGACGTCCCGTCACCTCTTTGTCCACGCAGTGCCTTCAGGTCATGAGAAGGCGATGGAGCCACACCGAAAAGCGGAAATGCGGCGTTATTCGTAGCGTAGAGCAACGTTGGGATCGACTTGTGAAGCGCGCCGGGCGGGAAGATAGCCGGCGAAGATCGAGACCACGATCATGAGTGCGGTTGCGCCAACAATGGAAACGGGATCGTTGGGGCCGAGCCCGAAGAGTACGTTTGAGAGTAGGTGAGGATCCTCAA
This sequence comes from uncultured Acidobacteriaceae bacterium, assembly GCA_963834205.1. Lineage (GTDB taxonomy): Bacteria > Acidobacteriota > Terriglobia > Terriglobales > Acidobacteriaceae > PALSA-350. Next base: position 12,477 of record CAWIBI010000062.1, read on the forward strand.
GCTTCACGATGAGCACGGCTCCGCCCCATGCGATCGGGATACCGATGGCAAGGCCGGCGCCGGCCAGCACGAATATTTCCCGCATGACAAGCCACAGGACGCTGCCACGGCCCGCTCCGAGCGCCATGCGAATGCCAATTTCATTCGTCTGGCGCGTGACGGCGTACGACATGAGGCCGTAGATGCCGATGCAAACGAGGAAGACGGCCAGCACTCCAAAGAGGGCGGAAAGCTGCGCAATAAGACGCTGGCTGCCAAGGGACTGGTCCACTTCGTCAGACAGCGTCGATACGTTTCCGATCGGCAGGTTGGGATCGACCTGAGTTATGGCCTGGCGGACTTCCGGAATGATCTGCTGCTCGTCGCCGGAATAGCGCACCTCAAAATTCGGCAGAAACTGCAAATGCTGCGCCCAGGAAAAGTAGACAGCCGGTTGTGGCCGCTCCTGCAGGGCCACGTATTTGGCGTCTTTCACCACACCGATGATTTCGTAATCACCGCTGTGCGCCGGGTCGTCACCCATGCCGAAGCGCCGGCCGATAGGCGACATGCCTGGGAAATACTGGCGCGCCATGGTTTCGTTGATGACGGCGACTTTCGGAGACTTCTCCTGGTCCTGAGAGGCGAAGGAGCGTCCGGCGAGCACCGGCAGACCGAGAGTGGCGAAAAACTGGTGCCCAACCACGTTGTTCAGAGTCTCGTGGCTGTTCTCGGGAGTGCGCGGGATTCCCTGGAGAGTAACGTCGTTTGACCATTCTCCCTGATTAAAGGTAAAGAACGAAAAACTGACCGAGCGAATTCCGGGCAGCTCGCTGACGCGCTGCTCAATCTGTTGCAGCAGGGTTCTCAGGCGCGGATCGTCTTGCTGATAACCGAGAGAGCTTTCGTCGAGCTGGAAGACGAGCACGTTCTGTCTGTCGAACCCCGTGTCGACGCTGGTGACTTTGCGCAGGCTGCGCAGGAACAATCCGGCGCCCGCGAGAAGCACGACGGAGAGAGCGATTTGCGAGACAACGAGGATGGGCGCGAGGCGATTGCGCGCCGATGCCGACGATCCTCCACGCCCTTCTTTGAGCGAAGACGTTAGCTGAAGGCGGGTTGCGCCGACGGCAGGTGCCATTCCAAAGAGCAGCGCGGTGAAAACAGTGAGCAGCAACGTGAAGCCGAGCACGCGGAGATCGGGAGAGACATCGAGCGGCACGGGAAGGCCGCCCGCCGCCATCCTGAGAAGCAGCCGGCTGGCTGGCCACGCGAGACTGATTCCCAGGGCCGCGCCCAGCAGCGCGAGGACGAAACTCTCTGTGAGCAGCTGCACAATCAGCCGCACCCGCGTTGCGCCAATGGCCATGCGTACTGCAATCTCGCGTGACCGCGCCATGCCCCGGGCAAGCAAGAGGTTCGCGATATTAGCGCAGGCGATCAGCAGGACGAGACCCACCACGGTCATAAGGATTTCGAGCGGCAGTGAAAAATGCGCCCGGATTTGCGAGAGGCCGTGAGCGGCCGGCGTGAGCTCGATGAGGGCATGGTCGATACTCAGCGATTCCTTTTGCGAAGGCTGAGGGCCAACGTATTCACTGCGCAAAATCTGCTTGAAAAGCAGGTTGGTGTTGGCGCTGGCCTGAGCGACGGTTACTCCAGGTTTGAGGCGGGCGATGAGATAGAGAGACTGGAAGAATTTCTCGTCGAGCCCGTTCCATCCTGGCGAGATCTCCTTCTCCATGGAGAGCGGAATCCATAGATCGGGCGACTGCCCTACGCTGGCGCCGAAGAAGTTAGGCGCAGCGACGCCGACGATGGTGTAGTTATGCTTCTCGAAACTGACGGTGCGGCCGAGGATGGAAGGGTCGCCGCCGAAGCGCCGCCTCCACCAGGAATAGCTGGCGACGGCGACTGGGCCTGCGCCCGGCGCGCGGTCGTCGGCCTCAGTGAGCGTGCGGCCGAGGAATGGCTGCACCCCCAGAACAGAGAAGAACGATCCGGAAACGAGGTCGGCGTTTATCACCTCGGGGCCGCCATTAGCGACCGAGCCGTGGCTGGAAAACTCGATGCTGTCGATGGCAGTAACGCCGGAGAAGACGTCGTTCTTCTGGCTGATCTCACGGTAGAACGGATAGGAAAACAGATCCCAGCTCCGGTCGGGTAGGGTGTCCTGGCTGCCCACCCATAGACCGTGGCCGAAGAGTACCAGGCGATCGGGTTCCTGCACTGGCAGCAAACGCAACATGACGGCATCCAGCAGGCTGAAGATAGCGGTATTCGCACCGATGCCGAGGGCAAGCGAGAGAATGGCGATGGCGGTCACGCCGGGGCTGCGGAGCATTCCGCGTAGGCCATAGCTTACGTCCTGCAGAAATCGCTCGAACCACTGCCATCCCCATGCCACATGACCGGCCTCCCTGAGTGCAGTTGGGTTTCCAAAGCGGCGCATAGCCGCGGAGCGCGCCTCGTCCGGCGGCAGCCCTGCTTGGATCTTTTCCTGCTGCCGCAGTTCCAGGTGGAGGCGCATCTCTTCTTCCAGGTCGGCATCGAACCGGCGGCGGCGAAACAGCATCGAGAGACGTCTTGCGAGTTCGGCGAACCAGTTCACGCTGCGCTCCTTTCAGGCCGTCCGTCTAGGTGGCCTCAATGACCCGGTGGATAGCTCCGATGACGCGTGCAAACTGCGAAAGTTCGGCTTCCAACTGCTTTCGTCCCGCTGGCGTGAGCCGGTAGTAGCGGGCGCGGCGATTGCCGGCCGTGGTTCCCCACTTCGCTGTAACCCAGCCTTTGATCAGCATCCGCTGCAGTGCGGGATAGAGCGAGCCTTCCTCGACCTGCAGGACGTCCTGGGAGATTTGCTCGATGGAGCTGGCGATCTCATAGCCGTGGAGTTCGCCGCCGCGGGCGAGTGTTCTGAGAATGAGCAGATAAAGCGTTCCGGGAGGAATTTCATCGCGAGGCAAGGGTCGGTCCTCCTGGCATAGCTAAACTATGCCAGTCTGGAACGGCGCCTCTGCTTTGTCAAGTTTCTGGGATGAAACTACAACGAAGATGGTCGGCAAACAGGAAGTTGGCGTCACTTGAATGGTCTTTCCAGCTAATACTGTTGCCAGGACCCAGGTCTCAACGACGCGAGCCGGGCCACCCAAGGGAGGCCGTCAGTCGATCGACTGACGGCAGTGACAGTTCCCTAATCACCACCCGCCTCCGGCCAAATGGGCTACATAGGTAAAGCCGAAGTCCCGTAACTGCGACCGTTGCTTTGCCAGGCGCGGTGCGCCTCCCAGGATGCCGCCCGGGCAGATTCCTCGTCGCGATAATCTCCCGCCTCCTCCTGGACTCCGTTGGGGAAAACGTAGAACGTCCACTTCCCTTTACTCTTGTAAAAAGGGGTGGTCGGGCCTTGATATTTCGCGCTTCTCATGAGGGGAGCTTATATGGGTCAACCAGCCCGATCACTCCAACAAACAGGTCAGCTGCTCGGGCGCAAGTAACACAATGAATGTTACCGAAGGGGCTTGCGTAATTTGCTGACACGATTCCTACTGACCACAAAAGCCAAACCCAGGGCGCAGTACCCTCAGCCAGGAATCATGTCGCCGCGCGGCTCCTATTCGCGACAAATACTTCAAAAGGAGTAGGCAACTCTACCGCGGCGAGGCGATCCGGGCCGCCAACACCGGCTTGTGGGGTTGCCAGGCGGGTCCGCCTTCTTCCCACTGATTGTCGGTAAGCTGTTCGACCTGGGTGCCGTCATAGCGCATGACGAAGACCTCACCGTAGGGTTGGGGCGCGCCGATCAACACCACTTCGTCTTTGAATCCCATGCGGCTGCTGCAAAACAAAAGCCGCTCTCCATCAGGAGACCATGCCAGGTGAGCCTCGATCCCGTGAGCGTTGGTCAACTGCTTCAAGCCCGTGCCGTCGGGGTGGATCGTGAACACCGCAAAGTCCGCAGCCCCGTTCCTGCGGATGAAGGCGATCAGGTCTCCTCGCGGAGACCACACCGGAAAATTGTCCCACTCGTTGGTTAACACCGTGATCGTGTGATCGTCGAGATTCATGATGCGCAAACCGTCGCCATCGGGGCCAGTTGTGCGGTAGACAATGCGTTTACCACTGGGCGCGAAGGACGCGAATGCATTGTTGCTGTTGCCCGATGTAATCAGGTGGAAGCCGGAACCATCGGCGTTGACGATGCCCACCTGCGCGCCGCCATTGATAGGATCGATCGGCTTCTTCCCTCCAGAATCGCTATCGAGGAAAGCGGTGAAGATTCCAACGCCGGCCACAATCTGCTTGCCGTCGGGAGACCACGACGGGCCCAGGATCAACCCTTTCTGCTCAAGGATGGCGCGCCCCGGCTTTCCCTCATCCACTATGAACAGGCTGGTCGTCTCGCCCGTGGAGCTCATCTTCGTGACCGCCAGGTGTTCCCCGCTTGGATCGTACGCAGGCAGCCAGGCGGTGGTGTACATATCGAACTTCGGGTTCCGGCTCCATACATGCACCGGTTCGGCCGTGTGCTGGGAGACCAACCGGCTGTAGACAAGCTGCGCGCCATCAGGGGACCAGGAGGGAGTGCGGAGATCATTGCCCTTCGGGCCCGCCCCGCCGCTCGCATAGAAGACTCCGGCGGCCGTTTTGTCGCGGCGAAGATAAGCGATCTCGCCCGACGGCAGCACCGTCGGGAGCAGCTTGACACCGGGGCCGGCGGATACCGGTGTTGTTTCACCACCGTCGATCTTGATCTTCAGCAGCTGGTTATCCCCGTCCTGCGCGCCAAAGCGATAGGTCCACGTGTCTTGCGCAGGCATGCAATAGGTGATCACGCTCCTGCTATCCGGTGTCCACTTGGGGCTGCCGCAAAAATCTCCGTGCTGCGAAATGCGTTTCAGACCAGTGCCGTCGGGATGGATGAGATAGATGTCGACCAGATGCAGGCGTTCCCATCTCCCCTTGGCTGCGGGAAGCTCGCTGTCGCGATCCGAGGAGAAGGCAATCCATGCTCCGTCGGGAGACCAGGCAGGGCGGAAATCGCCGCCGTGCCCCGAGGTGAGCGGTGCGGTTTTGTGGCTGGCCGCCTCGAGAATCCAGAGGTTTGCCCTTCCGCCGGCGCGGGTGGAGACAAAGACAATCCGCGTGCCATCGGGAGAAAAGGCAGCCTGATCATCATAGGCCGGGTCGTCGGTCAGGCGTTCGAGTCCCATGCCGTCGGGATGAATGCGGAAAAGATCGGCCGATCCCGCACGCTCCGATGTGAACACGATCCAATCGCCTTTGGGAGACCAGGAAGGATTGTAATCAAGTGAGCCCGGCTGGGTGAGAGGCCGCTCTGCGGAGCCATCGGCGTTCGAGACGAACAGTGTCGCTTGAGTCGGGCCAAGGCGGTCGAAGAGAATCCGGTCGGCGGCCAGGCAGAAATTCAGGCAACAGGCGAACGCAAGGCCGCAAAGGCACAGGGCGCGGGTACGAGTCATCGAACGCTCCGAACACCAGATCCAGGAGGGAAAGTTGCTCTGCGAGCATATCACCGGCCTCTCGGCAGCCGGCGACAATTAAGGACAATTACGCCCGCACCATAAACTAACCACGGTCAATCTGCATCTATCTCTTCACGCCGTAGAATTTTTGCTGAAACGGCTATCTCCGCGACTTTTCGCGTTTGTTGAAGCGGAAGCCGACGGTAACCGAAAGTAACTTCCAACACTTATCACGCATATCACGCACTTTTTAGCCACAATTGTCCTGAAGACAGGGATAGAGGCAGCAAGCAGATATTCAGTTCGCCGCCACTGAACCCTGGAACATCCAACCTAGACCTCGCTGGATCCGGCGAACCTCGGCGAAGGCCTCGACTTTAGGCGCGCTGCTTTTCGTGCCTTGTTTTCCGTACCCCGTTCCAGGCCGCCCAGGGGGGTGGCCCACACAATTTGAGCGCCTTCGTGAAACAAAGGACTTAGCCAGTACCCGAAACCCAAAAAACCTGGGAAAACCGCTTTTCGGGCTCTGAAACGACACTTGCCAGCCACCTTCGATTAAGGCGATTCTGTAAACGATGAAGTCGAGCCGGCCCAGCAATCCTGTAAAGCAGAACGGCTCGTCCATCCCACTCTCCAGCCGGATCATCGGCAAGGGAGAGATGGCGGACCTGGTTCGCGCCTACGACTGGAGCTCCACCCCGCTGGGCCCCATCGAGAGCTGGTCGAAAGAACTGGTCACCATCGTAAACCTGACCTTGTGTTCCCCTTCCCCGGCGCGGACCATGTGGGGACCCGACTTCATCCTGATCTACAACGACGCCTATCGCCCCATTCCCGGACCGCGCCACCCGGCAGCCCTGGGCAAGCCGGCAAAGACCGTGTACCCCGAGTCCTGGCACGTGGTCGGCCCGCTGCTCGAAACTGCATTCGCCACCGGCGAGACCTTCTTCTACGAAAAACTGATCGTGCCCCTCCCGACACAGCACGGAATAGAGAACTTTTACCTCAACTACTCCTTCAACCCCATCTTTGAAGATGGAAAAATTGCCGGCCTCTTCGGTCCCCTCCATGATGTGACCGGAGAGGTAATGGCAACGCGCCGGCTGAGCGAAAGCGAAGCCCGCGCTCTGCGCATCCTCCAGAGCATCGGAGACGCCGTCATTATCACCGACGCAGAGGGCCTCGTCACTCGCATGAATCCCGTCGCCGAGGCTCTTACTGGTTGGACCGTCGCGGACGCCGGAGGACAACCGCTGACCGAGGTATTTCGTATCCTCAACGAAACAACCGGGCAGCCGGTGGAGAGCCCGGTCGAAAAGGTGAAGCGCACGGGATCGGTGGTCGGCCTTGCCAACCACACCATCCTTCTCTCCAGAGAGGGCAAGGAGATCCCGATCGATGACAGCGGCGCGCCCATCCACGGCGATGATGGCGCGTTGAACGGAATCGTGCTTGTCTTCCGCAATGTCGAGGAGAGACGTGCGGCGGAGCGGGAGAAGGAACGGATCGCCGAACGGCTCAACCATGTTCTCGAAGTTACTACCGACGCCATCGTTACGGTCGATCGTAACTGGGTCATGACTTACCTCAACCCCAGGGCCGCCGAGCTCTACGCTTCGCATCGGGAAATCCTCGGGCGTACCGTCTGGGATGCATTCCCCGATGCGGCCAGTGAAGGATCTCCCTACCTGGAGTATTACCACCGCGCCATGAACGAGGAAATTCCCGGTGAGTTTGATGCCCATTACCCCGATCCGCTCAATCGATGGTTCCACGTCGAGGTCTACCCCACCCGCGACGGCATCGTCACCTTTTCTCGCGACATCACCGCGGAGGTCGAGTCCCGCCAGGCGTTGAAAGAGAAGTCAGAGCAGGCGGAGCGGCAGCGTATCGAAATCGAAAGCTTGTACCGCAGCGCTCCCATCGGCCTGGCCCTGTTCGATACCAAGGACTTTCGCTATCTCCGGCTGAATGATAGGCAGGCAGAGTTCTTCGGCCTGAAGCCGGAAGAGATTGTAGGCCGCACGCTGACGGAAATGGCTCCGATCGAAGGGTTGAAGGAACTCTTCGAGCAAGTGGCCGCGGGTAAGCCGGTCATCAACTATCCCCTGGAAGGAGAAGTGGTCACGCGCCCCAGCGAGCACCGCTACTGGACGGTGAGCTACTTCCCTGTTTTTGCCGCCGATGGTACGGTCCAGGCAATCACCGCGTCGTCACTGGAAATCACCCAGCAAAAGAAGACCGAATTAGCGCTGATCCAAAGCGAAAAGCTGGCCGTGATGGGGCGTCTCGCGGCATCCATCGCGCACGAGATCAATAACCCCCTGGAGTCTCTCACTAACCTCCTCTACCTCGCCGCCCGCAGCAGCGATCCGGAGAAGGTCCAGGAGTACATCCGCGTCGCTGAGCGCGAGCTGCGCCGCGTCTCTGCCATCAGCAATCAGACCCTCCGTTTTCACAAGCAGGCCAGCAGTCCCAGGGCGATCACCTGCAAGGAACTGTTCGATAGCGTCCTTTCGCTCTACCAGGGCCGCATCGTAAATTCCGCGATTCGCATCGAGGACCGTACCCGCTCATCGCAGCCGGTGCGATGCTTCGATGGTGAGATTCGCCAGGTGCTGAGCAACCTGGTGAGTAACGCGATCGACGCTATGCACCCGGCGGGCGGCCGTCTGCTTCTGCGTAGCCGGGAGGCTACCAACTGGACAACGGGACAACGAGGAGTCGCGCTTACCGTCGCAGATACCGGGAGCGGAATCTCCCCTGCGGCCCTGGACAGAATCTTCGAACCGTTCTTCACCACCAAAGACATCGGCGGCACTGGCCTCGGTCTCTGGGTGAGCAGCGAGATTGTCAACCGCCATCATGGCGCGTTGCGCGTCAAAAGCACGCAGAAGCCAGCATGCAGTGGAACCGTCTTCACTATGTTCTTGCCCTTCGATGCGGTGAGCCGGCCAATGCCAGACTAGCTCACAGAAACCGGTACCGAGCCTGGCTGTTTCTTTGCCGTGCCCCGAATGCCCAGCAGGCTTAGGATCGGCGTGGTCAGCATGGTGGTAACCAGCGCCATGACTACCAACATGGTAAAGAGCGTAGGCGTGAAAACACCCTGAGTATATGCAATGTTGAGCACAACCAGCTCTACCAGTCCGCGAGTGTTGAGCAGGGCGCCCAGGGCCACCGCGTCTCTCCACGATTGCCCGGTCCATCGGGCCGCCAGCGCGGCGCCGCCCATCTTGCCAAAGACCGCGGCAAAAAGCACCACCCCCGCCCAAAGCCACATGGCGCTGTCATTCAGCAGGTCTAGCCTCGTCCGCATTCCCGTCAATGCAAAAAACAGCGGCAGCAACAGCACCGAGACCAGCATGTCGAGTCGCTCCCGCAAGGCGAGCTGCCAGTGGGGAACGCGGGGAAAGCACACCCCGGCGAGAAAAGCGCCGAACAACGGATGGACGCCCATCTTGTCGGTGGCCGCGGCTGAGAGCAGGGCGCCGGCTACCACCACACCCAATAACTCCAGCGTTAATTCTGGCCTCTTGTGGCGCCGGACAAGGTATGCAGCCAGTGGGCGAATGACGCCTACCATCAGGAACAGATATATCAACAATCCGCTAACGCGCAGCAAAAGCGAGGACGGAGCATCCTGGCCGCCCATCAGAGCAAGCGCGAAGGCCAGCAGGGTCCACGCCACAACGTCGTCGACCGCAGCGCAGAGTATCGCGGTCGCGCCCAAGGCACTTCCCTGCAAATTGCGCTCTTCGAGAATGCGGGCCAACACCGGGAACGCGGTGATGCTCATGGAGATGCCCAGGAAAAGTACGAAGGGAATGTTGCCGATTCCATGCGGCGCGAAGCGGATGCGCAGTGAATGAGCCAGCAAAGCGCCCATGGCGAAGGGCAGCAGGATACTCATCCCGCTGGCCAATACCGCGGTGGTGCGCTGCCGATAGAGCTGCTCGTAATCGAGTTCCATTCCGATCAGGAAGAGGAAGAGCACCAGGCCGACGGTAGAAAGGGTTTCGAATGGGCCCAGCGAGTTCACAGGAAAGAGCGCGGCGGAGAGGTGCGGCGCAAAGCGCCCAAAAACCGACGGCCCCACGAGAATGCCGCCGATGATCTCGCCGATCACGCGCGCCTGCCCGACCTTGAGCGCCAGCCAGCCGCAGGCCACTGTAATTAGCAACACGATGGCCATTTGGGTCAACAGCAGGGTCATGGGGGCAGTGATCCTCTATCGTGTCGAACGAGATCGGCGGTCAACCGGGAACCGCCGTTTTCAGTCTATCGTTCCTGCCGCCGCTTTGCGGTCTTGCTCTGCGGAGGCCTGGACGGTAAATTACAGGTTTGGCCCGAAATCAGGGACATCATGAGCACATCCGCACGGCAGATACCCGCCGACCGGGTTACGCGAACCATTTTTGAACACGCATCGCTGATCAGCCGCGAACAACTGGATCAGCTGGTGCGCCTGAACGCTGACTTCGCCCGCGATCTTGTCCAGGCTCAGCACTGCAGCCTGTGGCTGGTGGACGAAGCCAAAGGACAGCTCTGGACCGAGATAGCGCCCGGCGTGGCGCCGATCCGTATCCCCGCAGGCGAAGGGGCTGTGGGCCGCTGCATCCGCGACGATAAGATGCTGCTGGTGAACGACGCGTTGGATGGAGATGTGAGCAGCCCCCACTGGATCACCGGCTTGGCCACCCAGCAGATGCTATGCGTGCCCCTGCGTGTGGATGGCCAGGTAATCGGCGCCCTCGAAGTGTTGAATAAGCCCAGCGGCTTTACCGGGAGCGACGCTGAGCTGCTCGAATTGCTGGCCCACTTCGCGGCCAGCTCGATCGAGAGCAAGCTGCTGCGGCAGGAAGCGGTGAACGCCAAAATGATGCAGCATGAGCTGAGCCTGGCCATGGACGTGCAACAGCATCTGCTGCCAAGGGACCAGGGGTGCGTGGAAGGGCTGGAATGTGTCGGCTTTTGCCGGCCGGCCAGGGCGGTAGGCGGCGACTACTACGATATGCTGCCATTGCCCAGCGGCAGTTTCGCCTTCACCCTGGGCGATGTCTCGGGCAAAGGGATCCCCGCCGCCGTGATGATGGCTAGCGTTCAGACACTGTTACATAATCTGCTGCAGCGCGAGCCGGTAGATGTGGCGGCGGTGGTCACCGACCTCAATTGCACGCTCTTCGGCTGCTCGGTGCCCGATCGCTATTCGACATTATTTTGCGGCTTGATCTCGCCCGACCGCAGCAGTCTTACCTACGTCAATGCCGGGCACGTACCGCCGATGTTGTTGCGCAGTGACGGCGGGCTCAGCACCATCGAAGGCGGCGGTATGCCGGTGGGGTTGGTCTCCGACTGGGAGTACCAGCAGTTCACCGTGGAATTGCGGCCGGGCGATCTGTTGGTGGTGGTTTCCGACGGCATCATGGAGGCGCGTAATCCAGAAGGCGAGTTCTGGGAAGATACAGAAGTGCCATTCATCGTCCGCCAGCATCGGGATTCGCCGGTGAGGAGCTTGCCGGCCGCGCTCTGCACCCACGTTGACGCATGGGCCGCGGGCTCGGAGCAGTATGACGACATGACAGTAGTCGCGTTGCGGGTCCGCGCATGACCATCGTTCTCACCCCCGTGGAAGCCCGCGTGCTCGGATCGTTGGTGGAAAAGGAAATCACCACTCCCGAGTACTACCCCCTCTCTTGAATGCCCTGGCTAATGCCTGCAACCAGAAAAATAACCGCGAGCCGGTAACCAACCTGGATGAGGATCAGATCCGCCAGGCGCTGCATGGGCTGGAAGACGACGGGCTGGCCGGTCCGGCGCGTGGCACCGAGAGCCGCGTCTCCAAGTATGAGCACCGGGTGCAGGAGGTCTTCAACTTTACTCGCGGTGAGATCGCTGTGGTCTGCGTCTTGCTGCTGCGTGGCCCCCAGACGCCCGGCGAGCTGCGCGGCCGGACGGAACGGATGCACCGCTTTGATGAGCTGAGCGACGTGCAGGCAACGCTGCAGAGGCTGATGCAGCGCGAGCCGCCCTTGGTGAAGGTTTTGCCCCGGCAGCCCGGCACGAAAGAAGCTCGCTACGCCCACCTGCTCGCGGGTGACGTGGTTGAGGCCGCGCCCAGCACGGCCTTTGTTGAGACTGGCGCGAGCACCATGGCCCAGCTCGAAGCAGAGGTCGCGGCCCTGCGGCAGGAAGTAGCGGAGCTGCGCGGCCAGGTAGAGAGGCTACTGCGCCTGGTCGAGTGATGACTGGAGTTTTAAGGTAGGCCGGGGATACCTCGCCGCAGCGAGCATCGTCCCCGGTATTAAAGGTCATGCGTCATGTTGGGCTTTGTTTTGTATCAGGGCACGACTCAGTCGATGCCATAAACGATTGAGAATATTGTGGGCTTCCTCGCCGCAGTGAGCATTAGCCCCTGAGGTATTGCTGTTTCTGTCTAGCGGTGACGCATGCGCAGGCTTTGCCAGCTGGCGTCGGTGGTCCAACCGCCATCGACCACCAGGGCATGTCCATTCACAAACCCGCTTTGCGCTGGATCGGCCAGGAAGAGGATGGCTCGGGCGATGTCGTTCGGTGAGGCAAAGCGGCCCATCGGGTTCACGCTGGTGATGTCTTCATCGGTGTAGCTTCCGCTTGCCTGGTCAGCAACATCCATTTCCGTCTTGACCCAGCCCGGGCAGACGGCATTGCAGCGCACTCCTCTGCCGCCCCACTCCGCGGCCAGGGTGCGCGTGAGCCCGATCAACCCATGCTTCGATGCGTTGTAAGCGGCGCGGTCGGCAATGCCTGCGAGCCCGGCAATGGAGGCGACGTTCACGATGCAGCCGGAGCGCTGCTGCAGCATCCTCTTCCCGAAAGCCCGGGAGAGCAGGAAAGGCGCGACCAGGTTGACTTCGAGCACTCGGCGAAAGGTCCTCACCTCGATCGTCTCCGCCGGGGCTATGGAACTGATGCCGGCGTTGTTTACCAGAACGTCAACCCGGTCCCATCGAGTGTGGACTGCTTCGGCCGCCGAGTTGACCACCGATTCGTCGGAGAGGTCGCCGGCAAAATCCAAGGCGTCACAGCCGGTTGCGCGGATGGCGGCGAGGGTCGCGGTGCATGGCTGCACATCCAGCAGCGCCAATGAATAACCCGCTGCGGCGAAGAGCTCAGCGGTACGGCGGCCGATACCCTGCGCCGCTCCTGTAATGATGGCTAGTTGCATATCTTCAAGGGTACAAGAGAGTGCATCCGAACGTTGGTGGCACCAAAGTTAGCATCGGTCACCTTGCCGGTTTCGACTACCAGCAAGGTAAGATAGGGGCCGGGGAAACATGGGCGACGGGCCATTGGTGATCGAAGAAGCGTTGGAAGGCCGCACGTTAATGCTCTTTGACGGCCTTTGTGGCTTGTGTAACGACGCCGTGTTATGGGTGATCAAACACGATCATGCCGATCGTTTTCGTTTTGCGCCCCAGCAATCTGACTTAGCCGCGGCCATTCTCGCCCGGCACGGAATTGACCGCGAGGCGACGCTGGCGAGCAATACTGTTTACCTGGTGCTCAATCCAGGGTCGCAGCACGAACAATTGCTAACCCAGTCTGATGTAACTGTGAACTTGCTTCTGTTACTAGGCGGCCGCCGGCGGATATGGGGAAATATGCTGCGAGCTGTGCCGCGACCTGCACGCAATGCGGCTTATGGGCTGTTTGCGCGCAATCGCTATCGGCTTGCAGGTCGATACGAAGTTTGCCCTCTTCCAACGGAAGCGGAACGAATGAAGTTTGTTGGTTGAATTAAGCGGTAACGTTCGCAACCGTTGGCACCGGAGCTCGCCTTATAAGCATCGGCTGCCGCTTCCAATAGGTCAGCGACCGCCACACCCACTCAACCGGGCCAAACTCAAAGTACCGCAGCCAGATCGAGCTGAAGGTCAGATTGACCAGCCACATCCCGGCCACGGCAAAATAGATTTTGTAGTACTCCACGTAGCCGTACCAGTGCCAGGGTCCCCATACGAAGATCGTCATCATGGTGACGCTGGTCAGCAGATAATTCGACAGCGCCATCTGTCCCACTGCTGCGACCCGTTGCAGCAGCCACTTCAGAGCTCCCCGCCTTCAACAGAATCAAGAGCACCGCCGCCAATCCCCAGCGCGCCCGAAACCCGTGCCAGGTCATAAGGAGGCTAATCCACAGCGCCGTCTGGAACATGTCAAAGTGTCCGGCCCAGGCCTTCCATACGCCAAGCCAGCTTACCCCCACGCCAACGAAAGCCCGATCACCGCGGTCCACACATACGCCTTCATACTCAACCGGCCAGGCAAAAATCCATTCTTATACATCGCCATGCCGAGAAGCATCATCCCCACCCAATCGCCAAAACCAAAATAGGAGCCCTTGAGTTCGCCCATCAACACGTTGTGTGCCTGATGCGCCTGCGCATTCAAGTATCCCTTTTGCATGGCAGCAATGTCCTTGTCCCTCTTCTTCGGACTCATCCGCCACTGCTCCTGCATCTCAGTCCACTGCTTCAGGGCGTCCTGTTCATCTTCGGTCAGTGCCTGGTGCTGCGCGAGCTTGGCATTGGCCTTTGCCGCAGCCTCCCTTACGCTGTGGGCGTGACCGTAATGATGACCCAACCCCAACACGGAGTTGATTAACAGGAGGATTCCCGCTGTCCAAATGAGTCGACTCGCCCGAACATTGCGAAAAGGGAACAGGAACAGGAGAGCCGCCAAGCCGTAATAGAAGAGGATGTCGCCGCTCCAGATCAGGTATCCGTGCAACATGCCAAAAAGCACCAGCCACATATTCCGCCGGGTATAGATATCGGCTACGCGTATCCCTGCCCCTCGCGCCAGCGCCCGCTCCGTCAGCAGAATCACACCGGCCCCAAACAACATGGAAAACATGGCGCGCATCTTGCCCTCGGCAAAGATCCAGCGCATGAACCAGACGAGCAGTATTCACCTTCCCGTGCGGTCCATTGAACACCGGCTTCACGGTGCTGAGGGGAAAGGCATAGTTCGTAAATCCGTAGGCAAAGTCACAGATGTTCATCACCAGGATGCCCATCAGCGAGAAGCCCCGCAGCACATCCATGCTGCTGATCCGCTCCGCCCGTGTCACCGGACGCAATGCGTTCAACTCGGCATGGGTGGTCCCGCGAGCTCTTCGGGGGCGCCGGGTGCGACCATGCCCTCATCCGGACCCACACCTGTGATTGTCGCCATTTTCCCTTCCTTTCGGGACGCCGTTTCAGTTAGTAAGTTGTGTGCCGAAGTATCTCACAGCAACCTATTGTGCAGCTCAGCGTTGCTGCGTTTCACGGCTTCTCCAGTCGTCGATCGCCTGGCGAATGCCGGCAGGAGCCAGGTTACTGCAGCGCATCTTGTACTCGGGAATACCGCCCAGTGCTTCTGCCACGGCCTGCTCGGTGATCGCGTACGCCTGATCCACAGCTTGGCCCAACACCATCTCCGTGGCCATCGAAGAGCAGGCAATGGCCACCGCGCATCCCATGCATTTGAACTTCACGTCTTGAATGACGTTGTTTTCGATGCGCAGGGAGATCAGCACCGTGTCGCTGTCGAGCGCGCTCTTTACCAAGGCCTTGCCCGACGGGTCGGTAACGCTACCCACATTCCGTGGATTGGCGTAATGGGCGCGTACTTGCTCGCTATACAAGGCTCTGATTGAAGCGTGCAGTAACAAAAGAATATGATACCTCTTTGGAGATGTTCTCAGACCTCTATAACAAAGCGGCCGAACTAACCTCCCAGGGCCAACCCTTCGCCATCGCCACGGTGGTTCGGGTTGGGGCTCTTCCTCGGCCCGGCCAGGGTCCAAGGCCATCATTGACCCCTTCGGCAAGCTGCTGATGGGATGGGTGGGCGGCGGCTGCGCAGAGAGCGCCGTCCGAAGCGAAGCCCTGGTGTGCATCGAGACCGAAAGACCGCGGCTGATTACCGTGGATATGAGTGATGAGCAACTGGGCGTGGGCATGCCCTGCGGAGGGACCATGGATATCTTCATCGAACCCGTTCTGCCGAAACCTGAGCTTCTGATCGTAGGCCATGGCCGCATCGCCGAAACCCTTGCCGTGCTGGGCGAGCTGATGGGCTTTACGCATAACGGTCAACGATCCGGCCGCCGACCAGGGCGCTTTTCCCCAGGCAGAGAAGATCGTAACCGAAGATTTCGATCTCACCGAGACCCCTATCGGGCCCAAAATCCTATGTGGTGATCGCAACCCAGCATAAGAGGGACCATCTGTGGCTGGAAAAGGCACTCAAAGGCAACGCCGCCTACGTGGCCCTGATTGCGAGCCACCACCGGGCAAAGCTGGTGCTGGATTATCTTCGCGCCGGCGGGATTTCGGAAGAAAGATCGCGACGGTATGGGCACCCGCGGGGCTGGACCTGGGCGCATCCACTCCCGAGGAGATTGCTCTGAGCGTGATGAGCCAGATGGTGGCCCTGCGCCGTGGGGGTAGCGCTCTTCCCTTACCTCTGCACGCAGATGGTTCGGCGGGGCGCGACCTAGAGACAGATGTCATTATTCGTCATTGCTGATTCAGTATCAGGGCCCGACTTTAGTCGGCCCGCAAGGGCTAAGAGAAAATCGGGCTTTACAGGCTGCGGAAAAACTCCTGTTTTGTATCAGGGCACGACTTCAGTCGGGCCGTAAACGATTGAAAATATGTCGGGCTTTAGCCCCTGCGGCTCTTATCAAATCAGCTGTTACAGTCCACCAGGTGGGTGGCCCAGGTCTCGCTTTTGAGACCTGGGAGTCATGCAGACGGCCCCCCAGTCTCACCCGGGCTCTTCCCTCGCAGGCGATCGTAATCGTCCGGGTCGTCGATATCGAGCAGAATCCCTTCATCTTCAACTTCTACTTTAGCTATTCCCTCTAAGTGGTTACCGAAGATAGCCCTGCTGCCGATGTCTCCTTCCAGTGCCATGACTTCGAAAAAAACGGAACGGTCCAACAGAACCGGATTCCCACGGGTGCCTTGGAAGGAGGGAATAACAATCTGTGCCTGATCACGACGATAGGCGCTGATGACCTGGTCCATGGTCTGAGAGCGAATGAATGGCTGGTCACCAAGGACAATGAGCGCGGCCTCGCTACCCTGATCAAGAGCGGAAATTCCGGCCCGCAGTGAACTCGACATTCCCTCGCTGTAGGCCTGATTTACGACGACTTTCAGGCCTCTAAGAAGAGAGAGCGGAAGTTGCCGGCAGATAGCGTCGGCGGAAGCGCCGAGAACGAGAACGATCTCATTCACGTCTGCGCCGCGGACGTTGGTGATCGTGTGTTCCAGGACGGTGCTGTCGCCAAGGGGCAGCAGTTGCTTCGCTCTCCCCATGCGAGTAGAGCTGCCGCCGGCCAGGATAACGGCGCCTACACGCGCGGTGTCCCGTGGATTTAGTGTGTATCCCATGACGACTGCGGCATCTTTCTACCTTACTCGCCCCGACGTTCTGCTACGCCTGGAGGCAGTGCTGGCCCTGATTGTGGAGTGCACCGCCTATCAGCGTATTTATCCAGGCCACTGGGGAATGTTCGCCTTGCTGTTCCTGGTGCCCGACCTCTCTCTTCTGGGATACCTGCATTCGGCCGGCAAGGGCGCGGCCGCGTCTTACAACCTGGTTCACAGCTATGTGCTCCCGTTGGCGCTGGGCCTGCTGGCCTGGAAGCAGGGTCTCCCCATCGCCGGTCAACTTGCCCTGATCTGGCTTTCGCATATCAGTTTCGATCGGCTTTTAGGCTTCGGGCTGAAATTCCCTGGAGTCTTCCGTTACACACACATTCAAGGCGCGATCGACCCGGGCCTCAAGCCCTGAGACTGCTACAATTTCTGAGTTTGTGGGTTCTTACACCCCGGAGTACTAGCATGCAGCGCGGGCCGTGTTTTCCCGCTGTTCTTTTGCTGATCGGTCTACTGCTTTTTCAGGGGCTCGCGCCTGACCTTCAGGCACAAGGTCCGCCGCCACCGACGCCGCAACAGCTTGACCAGCTTCTGGCCCCGATCGCTCTCTACCCGGATGCTTTGCTGGCGCAGATCACCACCGCCTCCACCAATCCGCAGGAGATTCTGGATGTCGACAACTGGCTGGCGCAGAACCAGAACCTCACCGAGTCCCAGCTGACGGCCGCCGCCCAGCAACAGGGGTTTGATCCGGCCTTTATCGCGCTGGTCGGCTTTCCCCAGGTGATCGAGATGATGGCGGAGAACATCGACGACTACGCCGCCATTGGCGCGGCGGTCACCGCCGATCAGGGAGAGGTGTCTGCCTCGATCCAACGCTTGCGGGCACAAGCGTACGCGTCGGGCGCATTGCGCAGCACGCCGCAGCAACAAGTAGAGGTGCAGCAGTATGGGGGACAGCCCTACTATGTGATTCAGCCCGTGAATCCGCAGGTTGTGTTTCTGCCGCAATACAACCCCACGGTGGTTTACGCTGGATCTGGCCTGAACCCGGCGCTGCTTACGTTTGGCATTGGCATCGGCATTACAGCTTTGCTGGTGAGCCAACCCTGGGGCTGGGGTGGTTGGGGATGGAACTGGGGAGGCCGCCGGATTTATTACAACCGGGGCCCTTGGGGCGGTTGGGGAGGCGGCTATCGACCGCCGCATATTTGGTACCGGCCGCGTCCGGTAGTCTACAACCGCCGCCCGGGGTATGGCGGCAACTGGGGTTATCGGCCGCCTAATTACCGTCCGCCTACACCCGTCTATCGCCCAGGGACCCGCCCGGGCTATAACCGTCCTGTAAACGGGCCTGGGTATCGGCCGCCGAGCAATAATCGTCCACCTGGCAATAATCGGCCGCCGGGTAATAATCGTCCACCCAACGGGGGGCCGTCGATCCAGCCGGTAAGGCCGGGTACCCCCGGCAATCGGCCAACGACCAGACCGACGACGGGGACGAGGCCTGCACCACAGGTCAGGCCGCCCGCGAATCGGCCCGCGCCGCAGACGAGACCCGCGCCACAGAACCGCCCGGCTACGACCAGGCCTGCGCCTCAAAACAGGCCCGCGCCGCAACCGAAACCGGGGCAGAATCGACCGGCTGCCGCGCCAAACCGCCCGGCGCCAAAACCGCAGGGACAGGGGCGGCCACCGGGACAAGGCGGAGGCGACCAACGAGGGCCGCGCTAGACCTCTTATTGGGCTAATGTCAGTCCCGTCTGGTCACGAATCACCCTTGTCGCGGAAAAACGCTTTGTACAAAGGGCACGGCTTCAGCCATGCCCTGGAGTTTCTGCATTTCAGCACCAAATTTGTGGCAGGCTTCAGCTTGATCTGTGCCAGCCCCGGACTTTAGTCCGGGGAGGCACGGCTTCAGCCGTGCCTCCAACGATTGAGAATACGTCGGGCTGCCTCGCCGCAGCGAGCATTAGCCCCTGAGGTCCCGTTTTCCGGCTCTCCAGATTGAGGGGTGCGGGCTTTTAGGGTAGGCCGGGGATACCTCGCCGCAGCGAGCATTATCCCCGGCGCAAACCTCATAGAATTATTGTGGGCTTTAGAGTCTGCGTGAGGACTACCTCCATAAATCCAAAACCATGAGTGGGTGGCCCTCGCCTTTGAGACCTGGGGGTCATGCAAAGGGACCCCAATCCACTGCGCTTTGGCTTTGTATCAGGGCACGACTTTAGTCGTGCCATAAATGATTGAAATATGCCGGGCTTTAGCCCCTGAGTACGTCTTCCCTGCCCGACTCGCGGGTTTTTCTGCAACCTGCTTAGCCCTGCGCGAGACAGGGCTTTGTAAATCCAGCCCCGAAGGGGCGACCTGAACTTAGCCCGGGACGCAGTCCGAAGGACGGAGTCCTGGGTTGGGCAGAGAGAGTCGGACAGTCCAGAAGGGAAAGGCTGAAACGCGTTGGAATAGATTGAAGGGTACGGGCTTCAGCCCGTACATATAGATCATGAAAACAGACCGCGGCTTTAGATGGGGCAGCGATTCATCCGACCATCTCTAGACTGTCCAAAAAATCGCCCTACCCGTTTCCCGCCGAGCCGTACTCCGCGGAGCCGGTTGCACCGTGGCCCTCCCCTGGCTTGAATCCCTGCACGCCTTAGCGGATGTCCCACCGCCCTCCGCTTTCCCCAAACGTTTTGGCATCGTTTTCCTGGGCAATGGCATTAACGAAGATCACTGGAGCGCCGAAGGCCAGGGCGCGGCCATGAATCTCTCGAAGACCCTCTCCCCCTGGAGCCGCTGAAAGAGAAGATCAACGTGATTGATGGTCTCTACGTCCAGGCGCTCACCGGCCAGGGCATTCATCCCGCCCAGACGGGCAGTCTTTTATCCGGCGCGCACATTTCGAAGGGCACCATCATCCACTCCGGCATCAGCGTCGACCAGAGGATTGCCAACCACGTGGGCGAAGACACGCCACAATCCAGCATCGTGCTGGCCTGCGAGCAGCCCATGACCGGTTACCACGAATCGAACTTTTCCCTGGCCTACAGTTCCCACCTCTCCTGGCAGAGTCCGGAATCCCCTGTCCCGGTAGAAGTCTACCCATCGCTCGCCTGGGACAACCTGTTTGACAACCGTGGCAGCCTGCAGAACATCAGCATTCTGGACCGCGTCAAGGATCGCGCCCAGGATCTTTCCCGGTGCGTCAGTGCGACCGACCAAGGCAAGCTCGATGAATACCTGACCAGCGTGCGCGAGGTGGAAAAGCGTGTAGAGGGCATGCGCAAAGACAAGGCCGATGCTGAGGACGCAGCGAAAGCCAGCAACACCGTCGCCGCCACCATGGAACGGCCGGCCAACGGACTGCCGGAAGACTTACGCGATCACGCCCGCCTGATGTGCGACATCATTGCCATTGCCTTCTAAACCAACAAGACGCGCGTCGCCTCGTTGATCATCTCGCGTGATCTGTCGGCCATGTATTATCCCTTCCTCGATGTGAAGGAGGGGCACCATTCTGCGTCGCACAACAACAATTCCGATGGATACGAGCGCATCTCTCGTTTCCATGTCGAGCAGTACGCCTACCTGGCGTCTAAGTTGGACAGCATGAAGGAAGGAAACGGCACGGTTCTCGACAACACCTGCCTGATGTTCCTATCCAATATGTGGATCGGGCGCAAACACGACAACCTCCGGCTGCCGCCGGTGCTGGCCGGGGGGCTTGGCGGGACGTTACAAACGGGGCGTTCCCTGAATTATCTGAAGGACAGCGAGGATAATCGGAAGATGTGCAGTTTGTACCTGTCGCTGATGGATCGTTTCGGGGTGAAGTTGGAGCAGTTCGGCGATTCGCAGACGCGGTTGGAACGACTTTGAGAAAACCAAGTGTCACCACATGATGAGTCGTGCGGTTTCACACGGCTTTCAACTCAAGGCGCGGGATTCATCTTTCCCAGTTCAGCTCGTCCGATGTCGGTGCTATCTGCTCTGTCTGCCCAAGACTTCCATTGGAAGCGGCCCAATTTTCTGCTACGCTTACGGTTTATAAATCCCCCGGCAAGAGGTCCTTGCAAGTCGCTGAATTGAAGGCGATTATTGCGCGGAGATTTGCATGGCTGAAGCGAAGATCGACATCAGAGTTGGCTCACTCGCGTTCTCAGCTGAAGGCAACGAAAAGTGGCTGTCCGGCGAACTGGACAAAGTATTGGCGAAGGCTGCTGAGTTCGCAGCTATTGCTCCAGCTGAACCTGTGGGCGCTGGAGACAGCGGCGATGGCGCGCAGCACGTGTCGCACACCAAAGGAGGGAACGTCGGAACATTGGCTCATTTCCTCAAGGAGAAGAAGGCCACGTCGAATCAGGTGAGGAAGTTTCTCGCAACCGCCGTCTGGCTGCGCGACAGCACCGGGCGTGATCGGGTCACTACGGCAGAAGTGAAGCAGGCGCTCAAGACCGCAAATCAGACCAAGCTCGGCAATCCCGCTGACTGCCTAAACCAGAATGTGGGCAAGGGATTCGCCGAGAAGGATGGGGGAAGTTTCTTCGTAACCGAGCCCGGTCGTACCTCACTCGAATAGCTGATGATTGCGGCATCGCGAGCATTATCTGCTATCCCTGCCGGGTTACGTGACCCGCTGATCACCGAATACCAGACCATCGTGCAGAACTGGCTTGAACAGCGGTGGTTGCCGTCCGAATTACACGGTGGGCGTTTCAGCGAGATTGTCTACACCATCCTCGACGGTCACGTCAAAGGCAAGTACGCGGCGGCTCCGTCCAAGCCCGCCAATTTCGCCGAAGCCTGCAAGAAGCTGGAAGGCAACAAAGCCGCGCACATTCCCCGCAGCTTTCAAATCCTGATTCCCCGAATGTTGCCGGCTCTCTACGAAGTTCGCAACAACAGGAACGTCGGGCACGTCGGCGGGGACGTTGACCCCAACCACATGGACTCGATGATGATCCTCTCAATGGCGAATTGGATCATGGCTGAGCTTGTCCGCGTATTCCACGGGCTTACCATCGTTCAGGCTCAATTGGTGGTAGATACACTCGCGGAGGTGCGGATTCCAGTGGTGTGGTCGGATGGCGGCAGTATCAAGCGGGTACTTCGGCCGGAATTGAAACTCAGTGACCAGATTCTAATTCTGGCTTCTGTTTCGGTTCCAGATGTCACGTCGAAGGAGCTGATCGACTGGATCGAGGAGGACGATAAAGGCTACTTTGTCAGAACGCTTCGTGGTCTGCACGCCAAGCGATTCATTGAATTCACTGAGAGCGCCGACAAGGTGAAAATCCTACCGCCCGGTGCGAAGTTCGTTCAGGACCTAATCCGCAAGAAGAAGCTCACGGGAATTTGATGAGTGGCTTGAGTTTCGTGGAGTTTTCGTGAGTTTTAAACAGACGGAGCTGGCACTTTCACGGAAGAGTACCCAACGTTTGCGTCCGCTCGCCTTGTCACTAGGTTACTTGTACTCTGTCCATCAGCTCGGATGATCTGCTATTTGCCACCTATCCTGTCGCCCGTCACCGGAAGCGCAGTCGCGCTAGCTCTACCAAAATTGTGGTCAAAGTGAGTGAGGAACATTTCTATTAATCTCCCGTGGTAGACCCCGTAAACTGTTCTGGAAATAGGCTTGGATTTCGGACCCAAAATGTTGAAGACTAGCTTATCGTCGGAGACGGCCGGTCTAAACCACGCTCGATTTCTCCACTGCTCCGGTGTGTGTGTGAAATCACCATCAGCGTCTACGCTCCATGTCTCTATGGAACCGTCACGTATGGCGGCCTTGACTCCCGCCAGCAGGGCTTTCGGATCTTGACTAAAGACTCTTACAGCCATACCGTCCCCTCGATCATTCCTCTTCGTTTTGTAGCATTGGCTTGTTGGAATCCCCGGAGGCGAAATCTGAAGAAGAAGTGTCCTTGTCTTCTGACTTTTCCGATTCAGACCCCTCGTCCGACAAGTCTAGCGACTTCGATTCTTCCAATCCGGGCTTTAGATCCGCCATTTTCGCCGATTCGCGCTGGGAAGCTAACCGCTCGGTCACTTCTTCTATAGCCTCGTCACGGATCTCTGCGTTTGTGAAAGTCTTTGCGGCACGAAGAAAATTCTCCGATGTGTAGATCCAGAGTTGCTGTCCGGTCAGTTTGAAAAATTCATCGATAAGCTCTGGGCGCGGCCCAACGGTGCGCTCTCCCTCAATAAACCACCAATCTTCCTTCAGGTCATCTATGACCAGTATGAATCCCTTTTGCTCACGCTTAGCAATTGCGATTAACTGAGACCAACCGACAAAGTCGCCGTATGCGTCAGGTGCACCCTTATCCTTCAAATCCGCGTAGCCTGGCGGAATACGTTTTGCGTACCTTGCGGCAGCCTCGTCTTGCAGCTGTTTGAGCTCCTCTTCTGTTGGAATCGGGCCCAGCTTCCCTTCAAAGGCGTCCAGGGTCCGATTTGCGTACGGATCAATCGAAATGAAGTTCTCCATCTCCTGCCTTCTATCCGAGAGCTCGTCACGTACCGCTTTGATTGTGTTGATGGATTTGGCACTTAGGTGAGGGTGGTCGCGTTTAGGCTCCAGGTGTTTTTTCTGAAAATCTTGAAGATCCTTGTCGGCTTGTAGGTAGTTCTTCACCTGCTTGACAATGACTGCGGCGCGATTGCGAGCATATTCAAGCCCAAACTGGTATGGAAGCCGCACACGGTCCACGTTCGCTTCGATCAGCTTTATCAGCTCATCTCTCGTCTCGTTGGAGTATGCGTAAATGTTTAGGAGCGCGCTTGCATCGAAACTGAACAGGCCTGTTTGCCAAAGCGCACGCTCGTTAGCCTCTGGCATCCGAAACCAATGTCTGAGCAGTTTCCTCATCTGGGCATTATATTTTGCGGACAATAAACCCAGTGACGGGGTGTTTACCCCGACGCTATTTGCGAACAAGGAACGTCCTTCCGCCACCTGGCTTCGAGGGCAGTTCAGAACTCCGTTGACATTGGAAGCGTAAAGCGTCGACACGTGGAAGCGTAAAGCGTCGACACGATACCTATTCCCCTCAATCGTGGTTCGTAGACCGGTTTGCGCTCATGACGCGTTTGGCCCGCACGCTGGTATCCGGTCTCCCGCAACACGTGAGGCCAGCGCGGGAATCACCGAGAACAGAGTTTCTTGGCCCTTTTCGGGGACAGGCCCTTTCCAAACAGACGGAATAACCCCTAATCTAGGATATGATGGTTACTTCGCCTGGCCCTTCAACTCTCTGACAGCCGACCGTTCGTCATCATCCTCTTCCGGTTCTACAAAATAGTGGCGTATAAGGAAGAGCCCAGCCAAGGCGATCACGAAAATAAGGGCTGCACATGCGGCGAAAACGTCGATCCTATCTAATTTGGAGACAGGAATACGGCGACATGATGCCTATTCACCGTACTTTTGAGAAGCAAACTCATCAAAGCCCTACCGCAGCAGCTCGGGAGCAAACACGCCGACGCAAAAACGGTGGAAAGACGGGATGTTTACCCCTATCCATTACGTCTGAGCAGGGTATCGTCTTGTCCAGACGGAACGTAATCGGGGAGTTTTGAGGTTTCGTGGAGAGGTTTCGTGGGCAAGGTTTCGTGGACGGGGTCCACGAAACTATCCCTCATCTCCTATGCAGCTTTACAACACGGATTTCATTTCATCTTCTACTCCTTCCGTGCCTCTGCAGCACACATGCTGTCCCCCTCATTACAGCTGTCCACAAAACTCAGTCTTGCCTAAACCCCTAGATAGTTCGGAAGGACAAGTTGACGGTCTTAAGTCGGCAAAGCCTAATGCTGCAACTCAGACTGGTTTGCATGCAGATCTCCGACGATAAACCAGTAGCAGAATATGCCCGCGAACAGTACGATCGCGGCCAGTGCGAATCCCGGGGCGTAAGAACCCGTCCGGCTGATGAGCAGGCCGGTAAGCAGTGGCGCCAGGACGCCGGCGAGGTTGCCCGCGAAGTTCTCGAAGCCGGTCCACAGGCCCACGTCCTCATGAGGAGCGCAGCATTGCAGGATCACCAGCAGATTGCCGGTGGCAAGCCCCACCAGCGAACCGCCGGCGATCAGCGCCACGGCGGCGTTGGCATTATGGACTCGAGACGCGGGAATGAGCAATAGGCCACAGAGGAAGGCCACGGTTACGATTCCCTTGCGGGTTCGCGTTTCGTTCCAACCGAATGCGGTCAACCGGTCGGCGATCCAGCCGCCCAAAGGTTCGCTGGCTCCAAAAACGAAATAAGGAAGCGAGGAAAAAATGCCGGCGCGCAGGATGGTAAAGTGGCGCACGGTCACAAGGTAATCCGGAAGCCAGGTGACAAACAGGTACCAGTAGTAGTCGAAGCAAAAGAAACCGAGGCAGATACCGATAAGATTTCGATTGGTTAACAACCACAGGAGCTCCTGTCTTCTGCTGCGGGTTGACGAAACCGGCCGGGGGTGATGGTCAAGCCTGCCTTTGGTCGCCCACAGCCAGGGGAGAACCCACAACAACCCGGCAAACCCAAGCAGCCGAAAGGTAAGGCGCCAGTCAAATCGGACCAGAAACCGGGGGATGATCAGGCCGCCAAGCACCAGGCCCATGCGTGTACCAAAATCGAATAGACCGCAAGGAAGGCCGCGCTCCGTGGTCTTGAATAACATGCTCACAATTTTCGTCCCGCCCGGCAGGTAGATGGACTCTCCGATGCCGAGCAGCAGGCGAAACAAGATCAGCACGCTTAGGCTTCCCGCGAAACCCGTCAGGCCCTGGCCCAGGGACCAAAGTACGAACGCCGCAAAGTATAGCCAGCGCAGGTTGACGCGGTCGGCGGCCCAGCCGACCGGGATCTGCATCAGGGCGTATGTCCAGAAGAAAGCCGAAAGCAATAAACCCTTGCTCTCCGGACCGAGCCCCAGGTCCCTGGACAGGAGCGGTAGGGCCAGGGAGATGCTGGAACGGTCAAGGTAATTAATGAGAGAGGCCGCAAACAAGAGCCAAACGATCGTCCAGCGGCCGGACTTGGCGCGTGCAATGCCGCCCGGGGTAACGCTGTCTGCGTATTGGCGAGCGTCTCGCGGCATGGCCTCAGGTTCCGGTCGCTCTTCGCAATCGCCGGAGCTGGGCAATCATCCGCGGGAGCGTCTCCAGCAGAATAGGCCTACTGGTAGCGAAAAGGCAGCCCTCAGGCCCGAGAATCCGGAGCTGGGGCACCCGGATTTTCGCGTCAGGACATGGGTCACGCGCCGATTTCCCCGATGGCGGCTCTTCTCATGAAAATGCTCTCGCGCGACCTCAGCGCCTGAAACTGATCGATTTAGTCCGCGGCTGCCTAGTTGCCATTGTCTTGGACACACTCGAAGTTATCAGCCAAATTGGTATCACCTTGGCCCTTGTAACGAGCCACTTTGGGATACGGACACAAAGGGCGCGTGAGTGGAACTCCTCCGGAGCCGCTCTTGCGGTCGGCGCCGATGCTGCCCGTTCCAATGAGTTTGTCGGGGGCCACACCTTGCGTAACCCATCTGTCCAGGGCCATCAGCACGTCGTGGTCCGCATCGACAGGTGTGCCCGCTTCCGTTGCACCGTTTCCGAAACTCGTTGGTCCGGGACCACCCGCGCAGTGTCCCATGCCCGGAACCATGAACAGCCGGTAGAACCCCTGGACATCCTTAGCATCCGCAGCCCGCGGATCGGGATTGCTTCTGAGGAACGCAGTCACCTTCTCGTAGAAGTTGATCGAGTCCCGAGGGGCAATAGCCGCATCGCCCCAACCATGGTATTGAATCAGCTTGCCGCCGTGGTCCCGGAATGTGCGCAGATCGGGGTTGTACGAGTTGATGATGGGTGCGTCTTTTTCATCCGCGGCCTTCACGTCCCGATCGAAATCCATCGTACGCCAGTCCCACTTAGGATCTTCATGGACCACCAGCGAGAAAAACCCGTTCCCGAAAAAGCTCTGAATTGAGCCCTGCGGAAGCTTGGGCATGGGCAGGATCCATCCCACCCACGTGCCAGGTTCAGCCTCGCCGCCCGGCTCATATCCCGGATAGATCTGCTCTCCTGTTTTCGGATCTTTCGGTCCCGCATAGATCAGCTTCAGGGCGTCGATCTGGGGCTGCGTCAGGCAATCCACTCCGGAAGCGCCGTGGCACAACAAAACCGAAGGATCGAAGTGACACTTGCGCGGATCGTCGATCAGACCATCCTTGACACCATCGAGCTCGTCACAGGCGGCGAGTGCCGCTTTCTCGATGGCTGGAAGCTGTTCTGCGGTTATCCGGCTCTCCGGCTTTGCATTGAGCGCCAACTCATTCCACACAAACCCCGCAAAATGGTGAGTCCAGTGGTTGGCCGGCGCCCCGGCAATGATGCCGTCAAAGTCTTCCGGATAGCGCTCCGCTTCCATCAGCGCTTCGCGGCCGCCATCGGAACATCCTTTGAAATAGGCGCGCGATGCGGGTTTGTTGAAGTACCCCTGCAAGGCCGTCTTCGACAGAGTCGCAGTCTCGTGCAGTGCACGATAACCGAAGTCGATCACCTTCTCAGGATGCCCGAGTGCCCAGGTCGGGGTTACCGAGCTAATGATGTCCTTATTCTGATGGCCGTCGTCAGTCTGCGGCAACAGCGTAGCCCCGAGCGAGAGGTCCAATCAACTCTGAGCCTGAATAGTGCCGCCCCAGCCGCCGCTTCCGAGCTGGAGGTACTTGCCGTTCCAGTCCTCCTGCGGTGGCATCCAGAGGGTGAAGTTAATCACCGAATCCGAGGTTGGCCGCGACACCACGTTGATCTCACAATGCCGCTTCGCCGGGAGACTCTCCGGCTTGGGAGGAAAACCAAGCTGCACCTGGATCATTCCGGCCTCGACCCACTTGGCAGAGACCACCTCCCCATGGTCGAGCTTCAGATTCTTGAGAGCCTCGCAGGTGTTTTGAGCCATTCCCAGATGGGCGGCTGCCAGCAGCACGGCGCCGCTAGCCTGGATGAGAACCATTCGCTTAGCACGCAGCGCACGCGGGGCGAGCAGGAGGGTCAGGAAAATCTTCGACGAACGGCGCAGAATACTTTTCATACAGTCTCCTCGCAAAAACCCGGTGACGAAACGCGGCGACGAAAAGTACCGTAAGTGAACGGCACACGCTGTAATGCTTTACGGGCCGTCCTAAGGGTTACGTTCGTCTGTCACCGGGTGTTTGTCTATCGCCTGAGAAAAGAGTATGGGTTTCAGGGGTAGGTTTGGCAACGTGGATTTTCTGAGGTACGCTGGCATCGGATGCGAAATATTCGGAGAATTGGGAGCGCCGCGCTCCTATTTGTCACGCTAACCTATCCCGCATGGAGCAAGCAGTACCCAGCCGCCGAACCGGTTGTCGCAGCATACGTCTTCACGCAAGGCTTGGTGCTCACGCCGGGCGAGATCGATGCCAAAAAGCTGACGCGAGTGAACTACGCCTTCGCCAACATTGCGGAGGGGCGTATCGTAGAGGGCGCTCCTGTAGATGCAGCCAATCTTGCCGCGCTCACCGCGCTCAAGAAAGACAACCCAAACCTCACCGTCCTGGTTTCGGTCGGGGGCTGGCTCGGGTCGGGCGGATTTTCAGATGCGGCGTTGACGCCGGCGAGCCGCGCCGTTTTCATCGATAGCGTTGGGGCATTCATTACCCGCTACAATCTGGATGGCCTGGACATCGACTGGGAATATCCCGGCATGAGCGGCGCTGGTCATGCTTTCCGCCCCGAAGATAAGCAGACGTATACTTTACTGCTGAAGGAACTCCGTCGCCGCTTCGATAAGATTGCTGGCAAACTCCACCATCCTCTTTACCTCACCATCGCCACCGGCGCATCGCAGGAGTTTCTCGAACACACCGAGATGGGTGAGGTGGCGAAATACGTCGACACGGTGAACCTGATGGCTTACGACTACTATGAGCCGGGGAATGACAAAACAACCGGCAACCATGCGCCTTTGTTCACCGACCCGGACGATCCAAAGGCCATCTCCGCTGATCGATCGGTACGCGAATATGAGAAAGCCGGTGTGCCGGCACGGAAACTAGTGCTCGGCGTTCCCTTTTACGGTCATGTATGGGGCCAGGTGCAAGCGGCCAACCATGGGCTGTTTCAACCAGGTCAACCCGTTCCGAATGTTTACGCAACCTATGCCGCGATCGTGAGCACCATGCTGGGCCAGGGTTATTCACGCTATTGGGACGCTTCGGCTTCAGTGCCCTATCTTTACAACCCGGAAAAGCAGATTTTCGTTTCCTATGAAGATCCGGAATCGCTTGCCCTGAAATGCAAATACGTGAAGCAGGAGCATCTCAAGGGCGTCATGTTCTGGGACTATGCGGGCGATCCTTCGGGCACCTTACTCGGCGTGATTGACACTGAGTTTACGGGGAGATAAGGATCGCGGGACCACCGTGGTACTAGTTAGCCAGACTGGGTACAATCGAAACCGGCGTAAGAGGAGCTTTTGGGTTGATCGGACTTGATGAACTTCGGGCCATCGCAATGGCTCTGCCGGACGTGGAGGAAGGACCGCCAGTACAGGCGGCGCGCCGAATCGCTGCTTTCAAGGTTGCCGGAAAGAGTTTCGTTGGCGTGGAAAGGGGAGGTGTGACCATGACGGTTAGCCTCGCCGAGAAAGCGGCAAAAGCTGTAGCTGCCGAACATCCGGATGCGTACGAGGAGATTTGGAGAAGCGGAAAGATATTTATGGGCCTTCGCGTAAATTTAGCCAAGGTCCCTACCCGCCGAGTGCGTGAGTTGATCGAAAAATCATGGCGCCACAGCGCGCCGAAACGCATCGTGATGCCTACGACAACCGTGCCGCGCGGACCTATTCGTCTGGCTGAGCACTTCCTCAAGGCAGCCGTCCGGAACCATATCGCAACCTATAAGTCGCCGCTCATCCTCGGCATCGCATCTTTAGTTCAACAATGTCTAAACTTCCCTCCGGCAAATTGAATCTATATAGGTAAGCTCGCTTTCGCCTGAAGAAAATGTGTCAAGGGTAAAGCGCCGTCGTGCGTCTGCCCAGTGTACCGTCGCGCCCAGGACAAGACATCTTGTGGAGCGCACCCGGACGCTAGGTCGCGATGCATGCAAGCAAGGCACGCTGGCGGATTCTCCCGCCATGGAACCGCTCGTTCCCGATAGGAGACTGTCCGGAACCAGCAACCGTAGAAGTGGCGAAACATGATACGCAATCTAAGTATGGCGGTAACCGCGCACAGACGGCCCACCCTAGAAGAAATAGAGGCGCGAAGGCTCGAACTGCTCGCCCAAGCCAGCCTTTATTCCCAGCACCAAACCAGCCCCGCTCCCCTCGACCCGGATTCGCCGCCAACGACGGCGCTCCCCATCTCGGCCCCGCTCCGCCCACCCGCGGAGCTTCAACCGGGGGAAGCGGGCCTTCCCGCTCTCTCCATCAACCCTCCTTCTCACGCGCCGGAACCCCAACCAGAGCCACGGCCTCCTCTCCGCCAGGAACCGGCGCCCCAGCCCCAGCACTCCCTACAATCCATTTTCGAAAGATGCGCCCTCTACGGCCTCGCCGGGCAGGCCGTGCGCACTCTGGCCCCGCACACCGAGGCCCAGCCCCAAGCCATTCTCCTGCAGCTCCTCGCCGCCTTTGGCAACGTCATCGGCCCCGGACCTCACTGCATGGTCGGAGCCACCCGTCACACTTTGAATCTCTTTGTCGTTCTTGTCGGAGAATCCAGCAAAGCTCGCAAAGGCACCAGTTGGAACCAGATCTCCCGCCTCTTCGCCGAAGTGGATCAAACCTGGACGGAGAATCGCGTCACCAGCGCGCGTCTCACCGCGCGCGGCCTCATCGCCATCCTGGGGCGGGAGCAGGCAGGCGATCGCCGTCTGCTCGTACTTGCCGAGGAACTCGCCTCCGTGCTCCACACCATGGGCCGCAGCCGCTCCCAGCTCTCGCCCCTGCTGCGCTGCGCCTGGGATAGCGGCACCCTCCGCATCCTCGACCGTGACCGTCTCCTGCAGGCCAGCGGAGGACACCTCAGCCTCATCGGTCACATCACCCAGCGCGAGCTCGCCGAGTCGCTCCACCGCACCGAAGCCCACAACGGCTTCGCCAACCGCTGTCTTTGGGCCCGCGTGCAGCGCATCCAATGCCTCCCCGATGGCGGCAACGTCGACCCGCAAGAACTATCCGTCATCGCGCACGGCCTCAGCCGTGCCGTTGAGTGGGCACAAGGTCAGCCCGAAATCCTCTTTCGCCGCGACCAGGCCGCAAGCGAACTCTGGAACGACTACTACGCGACCCTGAGCCAGGACCGCCCTGGTCTCCACGGCACAGCCACCGGCCGTGCCGAAGCACAAGTGCTGCGCCTCAGCGCCCTCTACGCTGCTCTCGACTGCAGCCCCATCATCCGGCTGCCTCATCTCCATGCTGCCCTTGCCCTGTGGGACTACTGTTCCTACTCCGCCGCCTCCCTCTTCGGTACCTGCGTCGGAGACTCCATTGCCGATCGCATCCTCGAGGCCCTTCAGTCTGCGCAAAACGGCCTTACCCGAAATCAGATCCGGGAACTCTTCCATGGCCATGTCAGCGGCGGCTCGATCGACCAGGCCCTCGAAAAACTCCGCTCTCTCGGAGCGGCTACGTCTCGTTTCATCTCTGGCCGCGGTCCCCTCACCACCCTCTGGTCTGCCGTCGATCACGAATACGCGGAGCCGATGCAGTAAGAAACCCCCGAAGAATCCGCCTAACAGGAAACCTGGCGCGCATAGCGCGCACTTTTTAGCCATTTCCCGAACGGGTCCGGTAGTGAGATCTCTATCCGTAACGAATGACGGGTGCCCCATACCCCGTATTTCCTGTGAAGCTCGTTGGCTTCCAGAAACTCTATGCGGCTTTCCTTAATGAAAGCCGCACACGTGGCACTCTTTGGGACCGCGTACAGGAAATACGGGTATCTGCCCGGTTTTGGCAGATGTGGGATTCCACAAACCTCGGCCCCTGAGTTTACAAGAGTGTAGATGACCATGGACATCAAGACGGGTTGCCTGTGGGGAGTGACCGGTGGACAGCCGTGGCCGCGAGAGATTCAGGCTAATTGGGCTTCGACCACGGGGGCACAATTCCGTTCATGCGGGCATAGGCAACTAATTGGCCCATGTGCTCGTTGTCGTGCACGATGATGCGCAGGTACATGCCATCGACGGTGACAACTTTGCCATAGATCTCGACCTTGCGCTGAAGGTCGCCTGGCTTTAGCTGGGCGCGAGCCGCTGCTACCGCGTCGAGTGAGCGCTTCAACCAACCGATGACGTCGGCTTTCGTAGTCACGGTCTTTTCCATAGCATTGGTCACTGCCGGTTCTTTGACGCCGGTGACACTCAACATATAGAGATTGGCGATCGCGATGTGCATGTAGACTTCGCTGGTGGAGCGCACTCCTGGTGCCGGACGCCAGGCAAACTCTTCGGGTGGGATGGCCTCGGCGAGAGCGATCAACTGCCGGGAGACGTGGCTCCATTCGCCGTCATAGCCTTCCCAAAGACCCTCGTTCTGAGCATGTAGCGTCACCGCGCTCAAGAGGGCGAACAACAGAAGCGTCTTTGACATCTTCCCTCTCCCGTATTAGCAGGGCGGCTTCATTTCGCTCGAGGTGCCCCCGGCCGCGGGAACGTAACAGTTTCTGGTGTAATCCATTACCATGCGGTCTGCGCTGAAACGCCAGCCCAGGGTGCGGATGGTTCGCTTCATGCGGGTGATCCATCCTCGCGGCAACCCGTCCTTGTCACGCTGGTAGTAAAGCGGGATCAATTCGTCACGAAGAACGCGGTAGAGGTCTTCGCCGTCGCGGCTGTCATGCACATCCATATTGGAGTGCGTTCTGCCATTACCGATGGCAAAGCCGTTGAGGCCGTCGTAAGCTTCGGCCCACCAACCATCGAGCACGGAGAAATTCAACCCTCCATTAAGGACCACTTTTTGCCCGCTGGTGCCGGAGGCCTCAAGGGGGCGACGGGGATTGTTGAGCCAGACATCAACACCCTGCACCAGGTAGCGGCCGACATTGATGTCGTAGTCCTCGATGAAGACCAGCTTGTCACCAAATTTGGAGTCCCGCATCATCGCGGCGATCTGCTGCAAAACCATTTTTCCCGGCTCATCGTGAGGATGGGCCTTGCCGGCAAAGAGAAATTGCACCGGACGCTTGGGGTCGCTGACCATGGAGGCCAGTCTCTGGATATCGGCCAGGATCAGGTTCGCTCGTTTGTAAGTGGCGAAGCGCCGGGCGAAGCCAATGGTCAACGCATCAGGCGAGAGCACTTTGCTGAGGCGGGCAAGGCTTTCACTCGACTCGCGCCGGCGCTCGGCCTGTTCGCGCGCGCGGCGGCGCACAAACTCGATGAGCTGCGATTTGAGACTAAGGTGGGTCTCCCAGAGTTCGCCATCGTCGACATTTTCGATGGGCTCCCAGGTGCGCAACCAGGAGCTTTTGCCTTGCCATCCGACCCCGAGATGGCGGTCGTAAAGACGAGACATCTGCGGCGCGAGCCACGATGGGACGTGGACACCATTGGTGATATGACCAATGGGCACCGCCTCTTCCGGCTTGCCGGGATACAGGCCCTTCCACATCGCTCGGGAGACTTCGCCATGCAGAGAAGAGACGGCATTGGCGCGGCGCGAAAGCAAGAGCCCGAGAACGGTCATGCAGAAGGGCTCATGCAGATCGTTGGGATGCTCCCGGCCGAAGCCCATCAGTCTCTGCTGCGAGATGCCCAGCTGCTCGCGCAATGGGCCGAGATGCTCCTCAAGGAGATCGGGGTGGAACCGGTCGTGACCCGCGGGCACAGGCGTGTGGGTGGTAAAGATCACTTCCCGGGGGACTTGATGCGCGGCGGTATCAAATTCCAGGCCTTCTTCCTGCATGCGATGACGAATCGCCTCCAGAACCGCAAAACCGCTGTGGCCTTCGTTGAGATGGAGAACTCCAGGCGAGATGCCCATGGCCCTAAGGGCACGGAAGCCACCGATGCCGAGCAGCAGCTCCTGACGGATGCGGGTACGTCCATCCCCGCCATACAGGCGAGAGGTAAGCTCCAGATCTTCCGGTGCATTGCCCACGACATTGGAGTCGAGCAGCAGAAGGTCACAACGTCCTACCTTCACCCGCCAGACCTTAGCGCGGATGGAGCCGCTCCGGGTCTCGATTTCCACCACCACCGGTTCCCCGTTTTGCCCGATAGCCAACTCCATGGGAAGCTGCGTGACGTCGGTCTGCAGGTACTCCTCCTGCTGCCATCCCTTGTGATCAAGGTGCTGCCGGAAGTAGCCTTGCCCGTAAAAGAGCCCGATGCCGATCAGAGGAATGCCCAGGTCCGATGCACTCTTGATGTGGTCGCCGGCAAGAACACCCAGGCCGCCGGAATAAATGGGAAGCGATTCGTGCAATCCGAATTCGGCAGAAAAATAGGCAACGGGACGCGGCCGGAGAACACCTGCATTCATTGACCCCCAGGTGCGGTCTGCCCGCAAATATTCCTGCTGCCTGCGGTAGACATAGTTGATGCGGCTGTGCAGACCCAGTTCTGTTGCGCGGCGTTCGATCTCTCCCAGCGGGATCTCGTTAAGCAGCGCAATTGGATTCTGATTAAGCTGCGACCAACGGGTGGGATTGAGATCGCGAAACAAGCTGATGCAGTCGTAGTCCCAACACCAGCAGAGATTGCGAGCGACGGACCAGAGACGCTCCTGAATCGGGGCAATGAAACGGTCCAGGGTACGTGCCTCACTGACCACGGGCGCCACCTGGTTTGCGGCTTCGCCCAACTTGCGAATTTCATTCTCCCGAAATATTCTCTGATCCTTGGTTTGAACGACCAGGACGCCCTGCAAAATACCGCGGTCAATGAGCGGCACTCCCAGAAAGGAGTGGTATACCTCTTCGCCAGATTCCTTGAAGTATTTAAAGCGGGGGTGATTGCCGGCGTCCTCCACGGCCACCGGCTTTACCTGCTCCGCAACCAGCCCGGCCAGGCCCTCGCTGAGCGGCATGCGCAGGGTGCCAATGCATCGCGGGTGAAGGCCGAGGGTCGCGGCTAAGACCAGGTTCGAGCGATCCGGCTCGAGCAAATAGGCGGAGCAAACATCCGTCCTGAAGCGGGTGGCGATCAAGGCGACAACGTTCATGAGGGTGTCGGCAGCCTTGCCACCCTCCTCGGTGAGGTTGGTGAGTTCTTCCAGGGTTAGAACGTGACTGGCGTCAGTTTCTTCGTAGGACTGGCTCACTGGATTTCCCTCGGGCTTCGATTTGTTCCTCAATAGTGCATCGATAAAGGTGCAGGGGCCCGGGAAGACAAAAGACTACAGGAGATGTGTCCCTATCGGGGCCAGCTTTGATTCAGTTCCGCTTAAATTGCTCCCTCAAGAATAGCCCAATCATGCCGCCAAGCGCTAAAGGGCGCGTACAACCTTCGGTAACGGAGGTGTCGCTTGCCTCTAGCTGGTTTCTATGGCATGACCGGCAGAACCAGGTGGGAGGGCAGCGCGGGCGAGCAGAAGATACGCTGGGTGGCCGGCTGGTAGTCAGCTGCTTTTGCCTGGTAGATGCTGGGTACGAAAGTCTGCGGGTTGCGGTCGATGACCGGAAACCAGGTGGATTGAACCTGCACCATTATGCGATGCCCGCGCAGAAAAACATGGTCGTGGTCACGCAGGGGAACTTGCCACTGCTCGGGCTTGTCCGCGACCAGCGGCCCCGGGTTTTCATAGCTGTGGAGATAGCGGCCACGTCGCACCTCCATCGCAATCGGCAACTGATATCCATTCAATGAGTTCGCATAGGAGCCGTCTGACCTGCTGTCGATGGCGCTGTTCTGGCCGCTCTCGGGATACTCATCGATCAACTTCACGATGAAGTCAGAATCCGTTCCGGAAGTTGAAGCATACAAGGTAGCCGCAATCTCTCCGGTCACCACAACATCGTGGTCGAGCGGCTGGCTGATAAACGACAGCACATCGGGACGGTGGTCGACAAAGCGCTGATCGGCTACCTCCCAGAACCTCCATTCCGGGTCGGGATAAGTGGGCGAGATGGGCCGGGCACGATAAGGCACCGGGTTAGCCGGATCGGAGAGGTATTGGCGATATTCCGGTCCGCCCGCCACGGGCGCCGCAAACGACAGAGATCCATCCGCATGCAGGTAAAGGTTAGTGGGCTTCGACTGCTTGGGTGGCCAGTCGTCATAGGTGCGCCACGCATTGGATCCGGATTGAAAGGTGGTCACCTTCCAGGCGGGCTTGTCACCTTGGCCGTGGAGGTAGTGGCGGAAGAAGGGCGCTTCAACGTTTTGCCGGAACTCGATCGCGGTCTTGTGACCACCGAAGGACACAGGGCCAATGCTGTCTCCCACGGGCATCGCCCACTGGCCGTGAAACCACGGGCCGCCAACAAGGAAATTTGTGTTCTCCGGATCGTGCTCTTGCGCATGGCGAAATATCTGCCAGGGACCCCAGGGATCTTCCTGATCCCAGAAGCCGGCCACATTCAGGTTAGGCACCGTGGAGCTGTGCAGTTGGCTTACCCAGGCTTCCTTCTTCCAGAACTCGTCATAATCGGCGTGAAGCATCACGTCGTTCCAGTAAGGCAATGTCCCATGCAAATACTTGTCATTCAGGGTGGTGAGTGGCCCGGCTTTGAGGTACCAGTCGTAAGTGTCATAGGTATCGAAGTCGAAGTGCGTATTCTTGTTCTTGTCAGCCTGCTCCAACACCGAGTACTCAAAGGTGTAACTTTCGCGCAACGCTCCATAACGATGATCGTCGTCATTCATCCACTGGTCGACGGGCGACGCCTGCTCGCTGATGGCCTTGACGGCGGGATGGGGATGCAGAAGGGTGAGCGCAGTCGTAAGCCCGTCATAGGAAATTCCGTAGATGCCCACCTTGCCATTGTTGTTGGCCACGTTCTTAATGAGCCAGTCCACGGTGTCGTAGGCGTCGTTGGTTTCGTTTGCCTGCTCAGGATCGTTGGGGTCGTACTGCGACGTGAGCTTGAAGACGCCCTCGGATTTAAACCGGCCGCGCAGATTCTGCAAGACGAAGATGTACCCGTCCGCGGCGAGCTCCTTCCAACTGCCCGGTACCCAGTCCGCACCTTCTTTGGCGGCGTTCTTATCGAAGATTTCCTGGGTGAGGACTCCGTAGGGCGTGCGCGTGAGCAGGATGGGCAGCGGCTCCGCCTGGTTGGCTTTGGCGATCACGACGGTCTGCAGGCGAACACCATCGCGCATGGGGACCATAAACTCCTGGACGCGATAGCTGCTCTTTTGGACTGCCTGCTGGCAATGGGAGGGAGCGGGGCAGAGGACGGAGGCAGAGAGAAGGATTACAGGTAGAACAATGCGCATGAGACCTCAAGGTTGTTGTGGTTTATACAGCAGAGCGTCAGGCGCCATATTCTTCTGGAACTAGCTCAGCGTCAGCTGGGATGGTGCGTGCCTTGCGCGATGCTCGCTGATAAAAGAACAGCGCCAAGCTAAAGACAATCACACAGCCTGCAATGAGCTTGGCCTCGTAGATCCAGACAGAATTGACCTGACGCGAGGGGATAAAGGCTACGATCAGGCCGATAAAGGTCGCGCACAAGCCGGTCACGGCATTGAGCGTCAGATAGCGCTTGTTGGCGTTGAGAATTACGCCTTCTGCCCAGGTGTGCTTGAGTAGCGCCAGGAACATGTATGCCGAGGGCACCAGCTGAAGAATGACCGCCAGATCGAGCATGGTGAGATACCCTTCGCCCACCGAGACGCCTAAGAAACTGGTCGCGATCAGCAACGAGGATAAGACGGCAAAAAGGATCAGACTCACATAAGGCGTGTGGTACCGGGGATGCACGCGGCCAATGATGGGGGGGAGATAACGATCGACTCCGGCGACGAAGGGTAGCCGCGCCGCGCCGCTGAACCAAGCCGAAGCCGTTCCCAGGATGGCGATGCATTCAAGCAAGGCCAGCGGAGCGACGACCCCCACCAGCCCGGTGCGCGCGCTCATCACGTTGATGGCCTGCAGGATTCCGGCCAGCACACCAATCTCCTTCTGGGGCATGGCAATGAGCATCGAGAGGGTAGTGCCGAAGTAGATCAAACCTGCAATTACGCCGCCTAAGAGGATGGAGATTGGCAGATTGCGGCGAGGATCGCGAATCTCATCGCCCATGATGGACGCCAGGTCGAGGCCGATAAGGCTGTAACAGATGGTGCCAAAGGCGGCTAAGAGACGCCAGTCATGAAAATTGGTACGGAGATCGGCAGGATGCAGTGCGCTTCCCTTGTGGTACAGAGTCAACACCGCCAGCAGACAGATAATGGCCGCGCCGCCGATGGTTCCGAGGGCGCCGAGATTGCTGATCCATTTACCAAGAGAAAGGCCGCGCACGTTCAATACCAGCAGAAATAGAATGATGAGGAACGAGGCGCCGCCGGTAAAGGCGTGGCTGTCGGCCAGCTTCTGGATTTTCGGACCCGCAACGTAGACCGCCACACCAACACAGGAGAGAACCACCGTGGGTAGATAAAAGACATTCGAAAGCCAGTAGCACCAGCCGGCGAGGAAGCCGTGCTCCTCGCCAAAGCTCCGCTTAGCCCATAGATAAATACCCCCCTCGCCGGGCCACTTTTGGGCTAGCTCGGTGACTGCGGCGCCCTGCGGCCAAAAGAAACAGGAGAGCGCTAACAGCCATAACCAGAGCGTCACCGGGCCGGAGGCAGACACCGCGGGGATGAGGTTCAGGTTGGCAACCGCAACTACGAAGAGGAGCACAAGATCGCGGCGACCTAACACGCGGTCGAGGCCTGGTTTCTTTTTGCCTACTGCCAGCGGTCGCACGTGGATGACCCTCTTCTATTTGTTTACCACTTTAGGCTGATTTGTCTGTGGGAGAGAAGGAAATTAGATGAAGTGGAGCCTTCGGGTCGGTTTTTACATCGCTCGATAGACGTTGACTTTACAGGGCTGCTTCGCTATCTTTGGTTTCAATCTCGCGATAGCCCTGTTGCTAACTCGCTGTTCCAACATGGAACACGCCCTGTGTCACGCGCAATGTACCCGCGTGGGCCTGGCAAAACTCAAGTATTCCGGTTCCCAGTCTCCATCTTCGGCCCGCAGTTTGAATTTGTTTCAGCTTAGGTCCTGTCTGTTCATCGTTCCTTCGGTCCCGGAGGTTATTCCGACGTGTTTGTTCGCCTCGCAGTTTTCCGTTTCGCTTCCCTCATATGCCTTGGTTCGCTCTTTGCCGCCCTTCCTGGCGCGGCGCTGCCCCCAACAGTTCACCATCCACTGGACGCCCTTACTCCGGCGGAATATTGGGTGGTCTATAAGACGCTGCACGATGCCGGCCATACCGAAGAAAAGACTATTTTCAGCAGCGTGCTGCTGCACGAGCCGGTTAAGCAGGACGTGCTGGACTGGAAGCCAGGCTCGCCCATCGAGCGCAAGGCGGACGTGGTGCTGTATTACAAGGGACACTCCTATGCCGCGCTGGTGAATATCTCAACGGCTAAGGTAGAGTCGTTCGAGGAACTGAAAGGGCTGCAGGCGCCCTTCACAACAACCGAAGAATATGAGGTAAACGAAGCGATCAAGCACGATCCGCGCATCGTGGAGGCGCTGAAGAAGCGAGGCATCACAGACCTGAATTTAGTTACGTGCTACGCCACACCGGGCGGGTACATTGCGCTTCCCGAACAGGACGGCCGCAGGATTGGCTGGGGCGGATGTGAGTACAACATCGATGCGGAGAATGGAGCGGAGGATCGCGAAGTCGGCGGGATATTTTTTACCGTCGACATGGTCAGCAAGAAAGTGACGAGGTTTACCGATTACGGGGTTGTGCCCATGCCTCCCGTGAGTGAACTCTACGACTCCGAGGGCGGCCCTGCCCAACCTGGGACCAAGCCGATAATTGTCTCGCAGCCCGAAGGTCCCAGCTTCACGATGAAGGATGGAGAAGTGAGCTGGCAGAACTGGCATTTCCGCTTCCGTATCGATCCGCGGAGCGGCCCAGTGATCAACATGGCGTCACTGGATTACCAGGGAAAGCGGCGGTCTGTACTTTATGAAGGATCGCTTTCTGAGATGTATGTGCCCTATATGGATCCGGAGGAGACCTGGAATTCTCACGTGTTTCTGGACGCCGGAGAGTACTTCATGAACACGGGGCTGGGCATTCCAAAGCCGCTGCAGAAGGGGACGGATTGCCCGGACTACGCTACTTACTTCAGCGCAACCTTCTACCACGATAACGGGACGCCGTTCGTGCGTCCGCAACTAGCGTGCCTGTTCGAACGCACGCTGGGAGATCCTGCTTGGCGGCATTTCGAAGGCATTGGGGAGCCCGAGTCGATCGCGGGCAGGCCAGGTCGTGAGCTAGTGTTCCGCAGCGTCGCAGTGGTGGGCAACTACGATTACATTCTCGACTGGCGTTTTGAGCAGGAGGGCGCGATCACGGTTGCTGTGGGCGCAACCGGTGAGCTGGAGGTGAAGCCGGTAGAAGACAAGATGGCTTCGGAGATGATGTCCAGCGGCATCATGGGCAAGGACCCGGACGGAAATCCTGTGGAGTTCGGTCACCTGGTGGCGCCGAACACCGACGGAGTGGATCATGACCACTTCTTCTCGTTCCGGCTGGATCTGGATGTGGACGGCACACAGAATAACTTTGAAGTGGATAAGTTGGTGCAGTTCAAGCTGCCATCTACAAGCCCGCGGAAGACCATATGGGCGATGATGCCGAAGACCATGACCACAGAAGGCACGGCGATGCAGAACATCAGCATAGAGCACCCGGCGATGTGGCGGTTTACTAACCCGGCGGTGAAAAATGAGCTGGGCTACCCTACCAGTTTTGAGATTATGCCGGGATTGACAGGGGCTTCGCTGCTATCTCTGGACGACTGGCCGCAAAAACGGGCCGGGTTCTCAGACCATCAGCTGTGGGTGACTCCTTACGACCCTAAGGAGAGATATGCCGCGGGTGTTTACGTGTCCGGGAGTAAAGGGACCGACGGGCTGCCGGTTTGGGTGAAGCAAAACCGCACCATCGTGAACACGGATATCGTCGCCTGGTACACCATGGCGTTTCACCACGTGCCGCGACCGGAGGACTGGCCACAAATGCCGACGATGTGGCATGACTTTACGCTGCGACCATTTGATTTCTACTCGAAGAGTCCTTTGATGGATTTGCCGATGCAGCCCTAGCGATTTATTGGCTTATTTGAGTCAGGGGTGGGGCTGCTGGCGGAAGATTCTGCTGCTTGCCACGGACGAGGGAGCGCACCCTGGCGACTTTTGCGCCTACGCGCTCAGAGGCGAACATGAGGTCGCCTGCCGTCAGTCCTGGCAAGACCTGGTGGTGACCCACAGCAGCCAACGCCATTGAAGCTACGCAGCCGCACTGCGAACAATCAGGCGTCCCTCCGAACTGGCAGGGCCCAATCCGCGTTTCAAGGTCAGCGGAAAGGGACAGGGTGGTCCGCGCGAAAATACACTCCTCCGGGGATTGCGGTGGATTACGAAGCTCTTCGATCAACGCCCCGTTCATCTGGAACTTGGGATACAGAGGAAAAAGATGCTCCAGCTCGTCAAGCACCAGCCGGCGCATGGCGGGGGTGAGAATCTCCGGGCCCTCGGCTCCCTGCTGCGGAGTGAACAGGCTGACCCAGATCCGCTTTACTTCCGGACGGGCGCTCCAGAAGCGTAGAAATTCTTCCAGGTAGCCGGAGCGACCGGCAATCTGACCGGTGACCGTGCAATGGATAGTCACAAAGCTGTCGCGTATAGAGTTGAGAATGCGCTCGTATGTGGCCGGTTTGCGGCGCTCGTCATGCTCCGGCTGGAGCCCGTCGATGGAGACGACCAAGCTGAGATTAGAGAGCAAGCTCCATGCCTTTGGTAACGGGCGGAAGGCGCTGGTGACCAGCTGTACATGGATCCCGCGCTGCGCGAGCTGAGGCAGGAGCACGTCCAACTCGCGGTAGCGCACCAAAGGGTCGCCGCCCACCAGGGAGAGGTGGATGGGCTTTTCGCGATCAACGATAGCCAGCAACCTGCGGACCAGGTCGTCTCCTTTGTAGTCGGCTAATTGGCGCAGATTGATGCCGGTACCAAGATGCTCAGGCTCGTAGGCGTAGCAGCCAGGACAACGGAGCGGGCATTCCCGGGTGATTTCGATGGAAAGGCTCGGCTGCCGGCCAACCAGGATGCTAGCCCAGGCGTTCAGCACTTCTGACTTCTTCATTAAGGACCCTCGAGGAACATCAAATCTGCTGTGTTTAAGCTCGTTCTCTTTTTCTTTGACGATTTCCCGTAGCGGCAAGACCGGGTTTGACGGTCAACAACGTGATTCCGGGCGGACTACCAATGCAGTGGCCGGAAAGAGCAAGCAACTTCCATTGTTCAAGTATTCCTGTGATTTTGAGGAAGCGCAACAGGGAAGAGCGGGCGGGGGTGGCTAGCGCTACCCGGCGCTATTGTAAACACACCGGCAGCTGCTGGACTTGTCCACAAGACATGTTGGGGATGGGAGTTTTCCCTCCCCCCGCGTCTATGCAGTTGGCGGGGTTGAGTGCTTCTGGCGATAGCGGATGACAAGCAACCTGACTGTGAGGGCAAGCCCTCCGCCGATCATTGTGCTGATGGCACGATGGTAAGCGACAACATTCCCCGGGAGACTGTTGAGGGCGAGCAGGTTGAC
Organism: uncultured Acidobacteriaceae bacterium; assembly: GCA_963834205.1. Classification (GTDB taxonomy): domain Bacteria; phylum Acidobacteriota; class Terriglobia; order Terriglobales; family Acidobacteriaceae; genus PALSA-350. Next base: position 55,111 of record CAWIBI010000062.1, read on the forward strand.
GATGTACGCCGTGAGACACAGGGTAAAAAGGCCGTAGTTCACATTGTTCAGCGAGTACGAGAGCCAGGCAAAGAATAGGACCAAGAACGCCAGTGTCGGCGGCGCCGGGGCCAGATGGGCGAGGGCGAAACTGGCCAGCATGGCGCCAGCCAGGGTGCCGATTGTTCGGGCGACGGCTCGGTTGACCGTGTCGCTGAGCCCAGGCCGAAGGACCAGCAAAGCGGTCATGGGTATCCAGTAACCATTGGCAAAGCCGAAGTGCCGGTAGATTTCCGTGCTAACCCCGAGTGTAAAGGCAAGACGAAGCGCGTACGGAACGGCGCTGGGTGCGCCCTGCCGCTTAAGCAGTGCGCGCGCTGCCTGCTCCACAGAGTCTCGCAGGGCCTGGTGCTCAGCGCGAAGATGGTACGCAACCAACAACAGGTCTGTGCGCAGCTGTTGCAACACGCGGAGCAGGATACTGGAAGTGATGATCTGCAAGGCGCCCCCAGCCATCACCAACGCGGAACGAACAGCAGCCGCCCGGGGAGAAAAAGGGTAAGCAGAGGCGACGAGAAGAAAGACGACGGACTGCTGACCTACCCAGCTGACGCCGGGCTGGCGTAAGGAGAGCATTCCGTAGACAAAACCCGCACCTGCCGCAAGGAGCACCAGGATGAAGTTGGTGTGGCCCGCCACCATGCCGATGAAGGTCGCGACGGAAATGCCCAGGGACGCAAGGATCATAGGCAAGAGGGAGGATTCGCTTATATGCTGCTTGGCACCAAAGCCGACAGTGAAGGCGCCGCCGGCGGCGATCATTCCCGCGGCAGGTTGGCCCAACCAGATACCAACAGCGAGGCAGATCGCCATGGGAAGTACAAAGATGGAGTCAGCGCGGAAGGATTGGGCTTTCCAATCGAAGATGTAGCTATCGGTGAGGAAAGGGGCGGCGGGCACTGGGGAGGCAGCGGACATTGTCTGAAACGGCTCTGTCTGAGACACAAAGTTACCCAGTTGCCGCGGAGTGGGAACGTCGATAGGATACAGGGGCGCAGACACGAATTTCTGATGAAGGTTGGTGAGATCAACGAACCTGATGCGCTTTGCTTAAAGAAAGCGGCAAAGAGGTTCCTGATTGGCGCCGCGGACCGGAAGCTGGGCAGTCGAGGAGAAGACATGCAAAGGTGGGTTCGTTTCAGTTTTCTAATTCTATTGATCGGTATTCTGGGTACCGACAGGCTGGCAGTAGCCCAAGGACGGTTGAGCGACAAAGACTTGGAGCGACTCATGCAGAATTTGAAAGACGACGCCCAGCCTTTTCGGCGGAGCTTCGCCAATGCGCTAAAGAAGAGTACGATCCGCAAGACTAGCCAGGAAAAGGACGCACGGGCGCTAGCGGATACCTTTGCGAAACAGGCAAACGGAGTACTGGATACTTTTAAGCACGACCAGAAATCGGACCAGGCCGTGGCTGCGTTGGTGAATACGGCAGCACGAATCGACCCCCTGGTCTATAGCCTGCAACTGAACCCGCAAACGACGTCGCAGTGGGAGAAGCTGCGCATCGAGCTGCACCAGATCGCACAGGCGTTCGGCGTGCCCGAACCGTACTTCGCGCCGCAACCGGGGAGCTCTTCGGCGGCGCCCAGTAGTACTGGAACGTGCCTGAATGCTGTGGGTATCGAGCGGTCGCGGCAGCTGGTGAACGAATGCCTGCAGGTTTCACCCGCGACCCACCCGCCTTGCAATGCACAGAACGCATGCTCGCTGATCGTAGACGAAATCAAGCGGGGTTGCGCGCTCATCGGTCAGGGCGCACCCGGATTCTGCGCGGAGTACCAGTAGAGGGTGGTTGCTGCCGGTCGGATGGGAGGCTGATTGATGGAACAGCCGGTTGCTCCGCCGCGTTTCGTTCGGTCCGACGGCAGCCGGGATGACAACGGGGATGCGGCGCTGTCATGGTCTTATCTATCGGGGTTCTTGCGGAGGCTTAGCAGGTTGGCGAAGATGCGGTAAGCTCCTGGAACACCTTCGGGCAGCTGGCGGTATAAAGCATAGGCGATATAGACATAGGCCCCTTGGCCATAACGCGCGTACAACAAACCGCCCTTCTGCTCATCCTGACCGGGATCGTGAGTCTCGGTCAAAGCCTGATAGCGCGGATCCCAGGAATGCATGAAGGAATGACCACGCTCCTCGACCCAGCCTTGAAAGTCCGCAGCAGTGATCCTGTTGGGCCAGGAAAATAAGGGACTCTTTGGTTCTAGTATCTGGACCGGACCCGTCTCATCCACGACTTTCTCCGGGTCACCACTCAGACTGATTGGATATGGGCCGTAGTTATGGTCGTACTCGCGGCTGTTGTACTGAACAACGAGCACGCCGCCCTGCTTTACGTACTCGAGCAGACGGGGGTTGGAGGCGGCAAGCTCCGGACGGGCGGCGTAGGCCCGAATACCGAGCACCATCACATCGTATGCAGCCAAATTGCCGGCGTTGATTTCCGCCGGCGGCAACAGATGAACCTTAACTCCCAGGCTCTCAAGGGCCTGGGGAACATCGTCGCCCGTGCCCATGACGTAGCCCACCTTGAGATCGGGCGCCAGCTTGACATCAATTCCCACTAATTTATAAGGAACAGGCCGGTAGTAGTTATAAGGGCGTAAACCGGCGTAGCCAACCGTCTCGTACCCCTCGGCATATTGGTGACCCTGGTACTCAGCGACGGGAGCGATGGGATAGCTGGCGGCAGCGAGATTATGGGGTATAACGGAGAAATCGAGGGTTTGCTCATCTCCGTCCTTGCGCGCCGTAAAGGCCGCCAATTGCGGAGTGGCTTGCCAACCCGGGGGGAGATCCAGACGCACGCTGCCCTCCGCCGATGCTTTGACGTTGCTGCGAACACGAACATTGACGGTTGCCATCCTGGTTTTTTCTTCGCCCAAAGGAATGATGCCCGCCGAGGCGGTCGAGGCCACAGAAATAGCGGGGGCTACGACCAGCGGCTCGTACACACCTCCGCGACCCACCACATGCTGAACAGTTTGCACTGCCTGGGCGGCACGGACACTCACGCCATCAACGGTGAAGTCGAGCCATGCCTCCAAAGGATATGGGGGCAGCGGCTGGTCCAGGCAGGCGACACTGTCCAGGTCGTAATAGGGCTGTTCGACATCTTTGCGATGGAAGCAAGCTTTGGTTAATCCCGCATCGGGCGGCACAGTTACGTGGAAGTCGGCGGCCTGGCGCTGGTTAGCTTCCAGGGCGCCTTTGAGCGGCGCGGTGGAAGTGATGCGCCAGTCCCCCGAGCCGGTGGAGCGCAGCGACACGCTCACGCTCTGCAGGGGTAGTGCACTGGGATTGCTGACGAATGCCGTGACACCGAAGGACTGACCGGGGATCGCGGTGGTAAAGGTGTCTTGCGCGTCGACGGCAAAGCCAGAGCGTCCGCGATCTGGCGCGGACGGAGCGACTACGGCAGTGAGCGTGACCCCGAGCGCCTCGGTGATGGCAGTGTTGAATTGCGCCTCCTTGACCCCGAGCTCGTGAAGGATGTTGTATTTCTCTTCAGCGGACAGATCAGAGGCCTTCACTTTCTGCATAAGAACCTGTGTCTGTTTCATTCCAGCAGCGAGCACCGGGACGAGGTTTTCCGGGTGGGATGGGGAAAACGTGCGGGTCGCCTGGGCTACGGATGTGGCCAGCTGGTGCAAGCCGGTGATGAGGAATTCGTGCTGGCCATGAGCAAGGGAGGCAATGCCGGCAATGGAGATGTCGATTCCGTCGAAGTAAGAGTGCTCGGCAGCAGGAGCGGCGACACGGGACCCGTAGCGGTGATAGGACACGTCGAAGGCACCCGGAAGAGGAACGCCGGTACCACCGTTCTGGGATTTTTGCAAGCCGAGGCCTTCTCGCGCGAGCTGAATGTAGGACCTGCCAAGGGCGGGATCGTAGGTTCCTTCGGGTATCGTGAGAGTGGTAGTGGGCACCGCATTGGTCCATTTGCCAGCGACGTAGTCGTAAAAGCGCACGGGGGCCCACTTGCCGGTGGCATAGTCATACATCCCTTTCGGGGTGACGGAAAAGGAAGGTACGCGGGCATAGACCTTGAGCGGGGTCCAGGGGAGGAGACCGGCCTTGATCTGGTCGGGAAAGACCGTGGGATCCCCAGCGGCCTTGAAAACTTCCTGGGCCATTTCCCCGGAGACCTGGTGCTGGCCATGACCGTCCGTGATGCCACCGACGAAGACAGCGGTGAGGACCATGGGCCGATTGAGACGGACGGCACGCACCACGTCGTAAAGCACGCGGTCATGACCCCAGACAGAGAGCGCCTCGTCGAGGGTCTTGGAAAAGCCGAAGTCCGCAACACGGGTGAAATATTGATCGACACCGTAGCGGCGGTCGGCGGCTAACAACTCTTCTGTGCGCACCAACGCCAGCTGGTCCCACAGGTCGTTGGACATGATGTTCTGGCCACCTTCCCCGCGATTGAGCGTGAGCAAGGCGACGCGAGCGCCCTGGCCACGGGACTCATAGGTGAGCATTCCGCCATCTTCGTCGTCAGGATGGGCGACGATCATCATGAGGCTGGCACGAGTGCCCAGCTTGCGCAATGACTGCTGGAGGGCAGAGGCACCTCGGTCAATACCGAGAGGCTGGTAATCAGGGGTGGCAGCAATGGAGCTGGCGGCCGGGGTCTGAGCCAGCACGGAAACAGCCGCCAGGAAGAAGGTGGCGCAGAGAGGTAAGAATAGGGGAGGGCCTGGGCGGGAGCATCTCATAGGTGGTTTGCTAGCTATAGCATATGACAGGATGTCCGCGGCTTTCGATTCACTCTGTCACACAGGTGGGTTTGGTTGCCTGATTGGCACCGGCTTGTAGGAGGGATAGCGGGGAATGGTGGGCTTATGAGCCGGGTCGCAAAAGGAGTGGAACTGGTACGCGGTATTGGGCTGCCAGGCGCGATTTCACTGAACATGATCAATATGATCGGTGTCGGACCGTTCGTTACGCTGCCATTGATCATTCTGGCCATGCAAGGACCCCAAGCCATTCTTGGCTGGGTGCTCGGAGCGTTGCTGGCCGCATGCGACGGACTGGTGTGGGCAGAACTGGGCGCAGCAATGCCCAAGGCTGGAGGATCCTACGAGTACCTGCGGACTATCTATGGACCCCGCCGCATGGGGAGATTTCTTTCGTTCCTGTATATCTGGCAGCTGAGCTTTAGCGCACCGCTGTCGATCGCATCGGGATGCGTCGGCCTGGCACAATATGCAGGTTATCTGTGGCCTTCCCTGCGCAAAGTATATTTTGCCTACCAGCTGCCCATCCCTGTTCCCTTTGCGCGCACATTACCGCTGGCTATTCTGCTTGGACCTGGCACGCTGGTAGCGATGCTCTGCTGCATGGTCGCCGCGGCTTTACTGTACCGCAATATACAGAGCGTGACCCGCTTCTCCGGCTTGCTGTGGGTAGGGGTGATGGGCACCTTGCTGAGCGTGATCCTAACCGGGCTGCTGCACTTTCACGCCAAACTGGCCTTTAGCTTTCCCCCGGGGGCGTTTCAGCTATCCGGCGGATTCTTTACCGGGCTGGGAGCAGCGCTGCTGATTGCGACCTATGATTATTGGGGCGCCTACAACATATGCTTTCTCGGCGCAGAGGTGCGCAACCCAGGGCGGACGATTCCAAGGGCAATTGTGTGGTCGGTGGCACTGGTGGCGGCCCTGTATCTGCTGATGAATACCAGTGTGCTAGGGACTATGCCGTGGCAGGAGCTTGTTGGACAGGCGGGAGCCAATGCCCGGCTCTCCGTAGCGGCCGTGGTGGTGCAACGAGCATACGGCGCGCTGGCAGGGCAGGTCGTCGCGCTGCTGGTGGTGTGGACGGCTTTTGCATCGGTCTACGCGCTATTGCTAGGATATTCGCGCGTGCCCTACGCCGCGGCACTCGATGACAACTATTTCCGCATTTTTGCCCGTGTGCACCCTCGCCACCGCATTCCCAACGTTTCCCTGCTAATGCTGGCTGGAGCGTCGATGGTGTTCTGCATGCTGCAACTCGTTGACCTGGTGGCGGCGCTGGTAGTGATACGCATCCTATTGCAGTTTTTGCTGCAACAGGTTGGAGTGATGGTTCTACGCCGCACTCAACCGGTGATGGAGAGGCCGTTCAGGATATGGCTCTACCCGCTGCCACCGCTTGTGGCGATCGCAGGGTTTCTCTATATATTGTTCTCGCGGCCCCACTTTGCGCGCGAGATATTCTTCGCGATGGTCGTGGTGCTTACGGGAACGGCCACTTACACGCATCGTGCATACCGGCGACGCGAGTGGCCGTTTGCGCCCTTACGAGGGTCTTAGCGTTTTTCCTTGGCGCGCTTTTGCTTGGCCCAACGAAGCTTCTGCGCGGCGGCGATTCGCGCTCTGCCCTCGGGTGAGATAACTCGCTTGGTGCGCTGGGCCCTCGGTTTGGGAGCAACCAATCCGCTCTTGCGCGGATTGCGGGCAACTTTGGGACGAGCGGTTCCGGCAACCAGATCGCGGGCTTCGGTTAAACGGCTAATCTCGGCATCTATGTGGGAAAGTATCTCTTCTATCGTCATCGCACTCAAGTGTAACTCAACCCAAGCCACAGAGCACAGAGGGGAAACAAAAGGATGGACTATTTTTTCAGTCCGGCAAGAGAAGGGACGGGACGGTCATGAAGAGGGATCGACCGACAGTAGAGGGTCGCATCGCCACTCGACAATCTCCACGCGCGCCGCAGGAATGTGTACTTTCGGGGTCGCGGGCACGATCCTGGCAGGTAACATGCGTGCACCTAACACCAAGCGCCGGCACACCTTGGCGCGGGGAGCAAAAACGGCTACGGTTAGTTGCTCGCTGAACTGCCTGGAGACGGTAACGTTGCTGTCATCGTATACCTTGTTACACTGGCCGAAGGCCCTGGCCGTTTGTGCAAGCGTCTGCCGCGCGGCGCCACCCCATACGTACATGTTCAAGGTAATGTGCATGCCGTCGTAATAGGCTTCTGGGGTTTCATCATAGAATTTAGCGATGGCACGGAGACCTTCGATGAAGTGGCGCCGCCGGCGCTGCTCGCTATTCATCAGCTCTTTCCCCGGCCGGCGCAGGGCCCTGGCCAAATCTCCTTCGAAGCGCATGGGGCAACCGGGTCGGACGCCTTCTTTCACATGCACAGCAACAAAAGGCGGCGCCAGAAATAAGATCTGCGAGCATTGCGTCAGGGCGGAAGACGCTCTCCGGAGCGCAAACGGGACTGACGTTGTAGCGTCCGCTGCTCGCGATTCCAACGATGACGGGCCTGGATCCACCGGGCACGGGCAGTCCCGCGACTGAAATCCAGACCACAGTTTCCGCCGATGCGGCAGTCGTGTGCACCGGCGCTTTCACAGGGCGGCTCAGGAGACCAAGCGAGGGAGCGCTGGTCGGCCGTAAAGTGCGATAGCGCCTCAATGACCTCATCCACGGTATGCGACGAATAAGAAAAGGGATCAGCATGGTTAGCATCCATTGGCCTGACACACAGAATCCAGAGATGAAAAGCACCAGCGATAAAGTGTCCTGAATTCCAGCTGCCGCTAGCTATTGTGAGCTTGCTACGTGCAGCATTGCCCGGTCAATAGACGAAAGGCCGAATGATGAGGAACTCGGGAGGGTAAACTACAAGTAACTAAGACTGTAGGTTTCAGGGATGCGCCCAGAGAGTTTGGCGAATTCAACTGTCAGCCGCCGTTCGTTTTGCTGTGTGCTGGTAACACGATCAGTTAGTACCTTTCAGTTAAATACCCCGCTCTCCTCAGGATTCTTGGTAACTGTACTTGCGGGCGGCGCGACCCGATGCCATCTTTGTCATGCGACCAAATGAGAGGAATCTATGAGGTGTTGCGGGCATAGCACGATAATTCCGAGACTTTGAGCTGGAGCACGACCGACATCTGGACGCCGGTCCTCGTCGGCGATTGTCTGGCCGACACCTTGCACCTTGTTGCGGAGCAGCATAGTGCTGATTTGTTACTTCTCTTCCACTTCTTGCCCCTCAAGATCCTGGACGGCGACGACGTAGTGCTCGCCCGGATCACAGGATCTGCTCCGAATGCCTGGAACGTGCCGGCGGACTTACTTGTGATCCACGCTGGACATTGGCACCGAGGGTACAATTGGCAAGAAGGCAGCCGTATCGCGGCCAACCCACAATCCAATCCCAATAAAGCAAGGCTAGCGGCCCGCGGCAGGGTGGACCAATACCGCCGCGGTCAAAGTAGGCAGTCGAAGCCTGCTTGCGTTCCAACAGTGCAACAGGTATTGCACCATGCGCTCTCGTGCCTGGCGATGCCACATCGAAGTCACAACCAGCGTCAGCGCTATGAACAGCCCTCGATTCTTCCGGGCACCACCTAAGCGTTGGAATGACATTGCCGGTGACGCAGGCTCACAGAGCAGTGAGCGCGTAAAAGGACGATGGATTTGTCGTTATCAGGGGCTATGCGGAAACGTGCGCACAAGTAGCACTTGATACGGGCGGTACACTCCGCCTTCACACTCCCCCTACGGAGGACTCAGTGACGGATGAAATGGATTTCGTGAACGATGAAGTCTTCTCGGCGGGTTCGATCTACGTGCCGCCACGAGTACGGAGGGGCAGCCTAGGCGGCGCGATCCTGCTGGCTGCGATCGGTGACTACCGCAGCGCGGATGATGAGGTGCACAGGGATGCGGATCAGTTTCTCTACCCTCGAACATCCGAACGCCAGAAACACTATGACTGGGCAGTGAGCGTGGCAGGAGGGTTGAATCCCGCCTGGTTACGGGATGCGCTGGATCGATCTAAACGAAAGTGGGATGTGCAACGCCTGGAACGGCGGCATTACAGGGACCGAGACGATCACTGGTGCTGGCCCGGCAAGCCGGGCAAAGCCTCTGCAGGGAGGTGAAGCGATGAGCGGATTAACGTGGACATTCTCTATTGGGATGCGCGGACTGGCAACCCTGCTGTTGAGCCGGCGGGCACGGCGGGCACTCCGTGGGTTGATAATGCTGCGCCGGGTCTACGGATACGTGCTGCTGATGGCAACCGTTGAGAGCGAGCAACCGGTTCGAAGGCCGCACTACCAAGCGTACGTGGACGCGCTGAACATCTTGGCTGCGAAGGCTACCTTGATTGCCAAGACGCTTTGACACGAGTCGGTAACGTAGGGAGACCATCAATGGCCGAGGAGCCCAGCCCGAGTGAGTTTCTTATCTCCAAGATGGAGGGGATGGATGATGTTATCCAGGTTCTGATCGTGACTCGAACCGACGACGGCGAGATCAGCTACGACAGTTGCGGGCAGATTGCCGCCGATACGCTGGGCATGATCGAGTTCGTCCGTGTGGCTGCGGCGGAACACCTGCGACGTGAGTTGTACGGCGAGGATACGGATTGAAGCAGAACACTCGCTGGGGGTAAGCGCACTTGATTGCGACCAGGGCTTAGTCGAGAGAGGCGCAAACGTGGTTCCTCTGCAGTCCTGCGTGGCAGGTAATCCGGGTACGTTCCGGCCGGGACGACAATTCATTCAGACGCCAACTGGCGCGCTTCGGTCGAGATACTCGCGTTACGCCGAACCCAGGTTAAGTGGCTCGTCCTCCACTTAGACCTGAATGACACAGTTTAACGAGCTTCGCGGTTTAGCTTCCCGTCGCCGGGGACAGCTTTGCTTTTCACCCATTTAACGGAGGCCTTTCAGGAACCAACCATGGATGAAGCCTCATTGATCGCCGCTGCGCGTTTGGGAGATGAAGATGCATTCGCGGAGCTCTATCGGCAACATGCGAGCTATGTGAGGGCTATCGGCCGCTCCATTCTTCATAAGAGCGATCTAGACGACATGTGCCAGGACACGTTCTTATTGGCGTTTACACGCCTGCGCAGCTTTGAAGGTAACTGCCAGTTTCGAACCTGGATCAGCCGCATCGCAACCAACCAGTGCCTAATGACGCTTCGCAAGGCACGACAGGCAAGCAATGGGGAGTCGCACCTTATACGGATCGATGCAGAGCTGGCTGCGGGCCTAGGTCGTGACCGGTGGATCTTTGCAAGCACAGATAAGGGTCTCGAAGGGCTAGCAGCGCGGCTGGACCTCGATAGACTGCTAACGGTTCTGAATCCCATTCAGCGCCGGGTTCTAGAGATGGCATATCTGGAGGGCACGCCTGGCGAGGAGATAGCAGAACAGCTGGGCATACCCCTCTCTTCAGTGAAAAACAAAATACACCGCGCCAAGACGCAGCTGTTGAAAATACATAAGAAGAGGTGAACTTTTCGGGGGCAATTGGAATCTATATAGGTGATACACATTAAACGATTACCCAGATGAGAAGATAAGCTCTCGTACGCTTGCTTCTTTTTGCGCTCCCAGCGCGTGCGACCTTGGGACTAAGCTACGAGAGGGAGATGTATGACTCCGTATGTCTGCATTCTCAATGAAGACGATGCCCGATCTCTGATCTATGGGGGCATTGCGCATAAATGCTCCAGCAGACGCCATCACCATTACTCGAAAAGCAAGGCAGATGCGCTGGTAAAAGACGGGGAACTGGTGTGGTTGGGCAAACACAAGAAGGTCGCCACGTTTTGCAATGCACGCTCGTGGATCAAGACATATCTGCGCAACCAATACGGCGAAGTAATCACGTGCGGGATGCAGCTGGTACGCGGTGGTGGCGGGTTCTGACGATCAACTCCTAAAAACATGCCAAGAATGAACGCTCTGCTGACCCTGATCCTTGGTACGGCCACGGCGTACGGTGGAACTGTAACCGGAATGCTGCAAGGGCCTTCGGGATTACCAGTGAAGAACGCTACGCTCAACTTCAGCCTACAGCAAGCAGGCCTGATAGTAGGGACGGGCAACGTCGTCCCGACTACGGCATCCTGCTACACCTCGGTTGACGGCACGGTTGTCGGGACTCCGAACCCACTCACGCTGCCCAATGTATCGATCACCTACGGCTCAGGCACGGCAGCGCCCGGGATCTACTACATCGTCTATTCGTTCTACAGCAATGCAGGGTATGAAACGCTGACCTCCCCCGAGCTCGAAGTCCAACTAACCGGCACCGGTTCGATGATCATCTCGCCGCCGGCTACGTTTCCTGCCGGCGCAACCGGCATGACTATCTACGTAGGTACCGCGAGCGGAACGGAAACGGCACAGGGCAACTCAACCGGCAGCAGCGGGACATTCGTTCAGAACGAAACGCCCGTTACCACAGCGATCTCAATCCCGGCAACCAATTCTTCGCCATGCACCATTGCCTTTAATGACACGATAATTCCCTACTCCGGGTACAGCGTCTCGCTGATTTCGTCGAGCGGCAATGCTTACCCAGGCTGGCCGCAGACCTGGCAGCTGAATGGCGGGTCAGGCGGGACCGTGAACATTTCGAACGGCGCGCCATTGTGGAACGGCACGATCGTCTACCCGCAGCCGATTCTGTCACAGCCATTAAACCATGGGCCGCAAAGCATCTCCGGACTGCTGAACATGACCGGGTACAACCTGCTTAACGTGGGAGCACTCGGCATCGGCACCAGCACACCCTCATATCCGGTGGATGTGGAGAATGGCTACATCAACACCAACCTTGGCTATCTGGTCGCAGGGGGCGCGGGTTCTTTGGGCGAGTGCCTGGTCTCAAACGGCACCTATTTCGCCCCAGGAAGTTGCGGCGCGGCGCCGACGCTTTATTACCAGTACATTGAATCGAACGCCAGCTTTCTCACGCGCCGACCATATTTCAATTTCGTTCTGCCGCTGTTCGGAGTTGATAATCCCAGCGCAAATCGCACCGACATAGAACTGCAGGCATCAGGTGTCACAGCGGGTACATACACCAATCCGACGGTCACCTTCGATGCGCTCGGGCGTGCGACGGCGCGACCAACGGGCCGGCGATCCCGACGATTCAGGGTTTGATTATCAACTCCGGCATTTGTTCCACCGGAGGTACGGCTTTCTCCACTTGCAGCATCAGCGCGTCATGGCCAGCTGCGTTCGCTAATAGCTCATATGCCCTGACCTGCACACCGTCAACGCCCACGGCTTTGACTTTGAACACGATTTACTTCACCAGCAAGACCGCTTCCGGTTTCACGCTGGCTATCCAAAACGCGGATGCCAGCGGGGCAAATCCAATCAGCCTATCTGAAATCGACTGCATCGGGATGCACCCATGAAATCATTTGCACTGCTTCCCATTGTGTTTTTCTGTGCCAGCGTCCAGGCGCAGAATATCGAAGGCCAGATCATTGCGTCGCAGTATGGCAAGTGGCGGGTTCCCGGGTATTCGGCGAACACTTATAGCTTTGCACCCGACTCTTGCCGGGTGCAGGGTGGAGCAAGCTTCTTCTTCGCCTTTACCACAGGCACGCCGATTACCATCGTAGACGCGAATCCTTCGCTGACCGAGGCGCTGACGCCTACCGCTTTAGTCGATAGCAACGTCACTTGCAGCATTTCGATCGCACCTGTCAATGACCACCAGCTCCCGTTCTATGTGACGTCAGCCACGGGGGGGCTGCAAGAAGCCCTCAATCAAAACTTTAGCCAACCCCAGGCCAATACGATCATTCTTGACAACGCGTTCTACCAGCTGGTAGGCGGGTCAAGCAACGTGGCGGAGGTAATCGCAACCGTTCAAGGGCAGCACGAACCTGGGCCTGGTGGACGTGACGCAAGTGCCGACAATCTGGTACCGGTGGAACGGCTCCCAGTATGTCGCTGTCGGCCCTCCGACCAATGGCGGCAGCACGCTGGTCAACGACCTGTTCTCAACGGCCCCAGCAACGCATGGCAAGATCTCAATGACTTTGTCGCCACCGACCCGACTCTCTACAACCCCCAGGCGGCGCTAACTGCAGCCAATGCACACAATGGACAGTGATATTGCAACCGGATTCTGGACGCGCACCTTTTGTCAATACGGGAAACGTAAGGGTGCAGGATAACCGGGCCGATGTGGCGGCAACGGCACGCGGGGCTACGGAATTCGGAGCGGTCTGTGATCTGCGCAGCGTCTATGGCACGCTCTCTTCGGGCTCGAAAATCGTCACCATCATTGGCGGCTATAGCGCGCTGTTCAGCAGCGGGGACATCGGGCGCACGCTGGTGGCGACCGGCACGGTGGCGGGCACGCCTACTGCTTTCGAAACCACGATCGCGTCGATTACCGACAGCAATCACGCCGTCACGACTACGCCGGCACCGTTCAGCCAATCCATCAACCACCAAATGGACTTGGGGCACGACGATACGGCGGCCATCACACAGGCCATGAACGCAGTGGGCGGCGGCGGGACGCTGATTTTCCCAGCCGGGAATTGCCTCACCCACACGCAAAGCTTAAGAGGCCAAAGCCCTACCGGGCTCGGCCCGCAGTCAGCGATTACCGGTTTTCCCGGCGAGGATGTCTTCGCCGCTCCCGATCCAAGCCAGACGACCGGAGTCAACCAGGGCCCCGCTCATATCCACGACCTGACCCTGAACGTGGATGCACGCATCGACGCCACCGAGCCCTGGCAGATCGTGAACGATTCTGGGACCACCGCGGTGGCGGCCCTCTACCGGCCCATCGCACAGAAGAGCGGCGTCTCCAGCAATCCGACAGCCCCCGGATGGTTTCAAGGGCCGGGACCCAACCTTAGCGGAGCCACGAATGGCGTGGCCGCAATCACGGCGTCCTCGGCTGTGATCTGCGTGCCCAGCTCGGAAGCGGCCCCAGGAGCCGGCCAAACAATTGTGTTTCCTTACCTTGCGAATGTATTCACGGCTACAGTCTCATCGACCGCCGGAAGCTGCCCGGGCGCGAACGCGCGCACGCTCTCTTCTGCGCTGCCCTCGGGGTCGACTAATGGGCAAGCGGAATGGTTTGCCGGCAGCAGCCCACAGAACCTGTCGACTGCGATCGGCTCGGGATCCTGCCCTTCGAGCATCACGTTGAGCAACTCGATCAGCCCGGTCCCCGGGTACGAATCGAACGTGGCTCCCTTCGGGCTGATCCAGATTGACGGGGAACAGTTCACTTATTTCGGTAAGTCGAATGCGAGTAATCCAACCCCGGCAAACACCCTTTACAACATCCAATGCGCGCAGAATGGGACTACTCGGGTGGCGCATTCCGCTTCTGCTACGGTCGTTCCGCTGAACAATTTCAAATCCACCTGTCCGTGGCCGGTGACACCAACCATCAACACGGGGGACACAACCCCGACCGGGACCGCGGGGTTCTTTCCTGGCTGGAACGTAGGTAACGCTGCCTTTGCCTTCCCGGTCGCTAGCGGAATCAATTCCGGCAGCGGCGCGGCGGGGGCATGGAGCGCCAACGCCAGCATCGAGAACCTGTCGTTCTATCCGTGGCCCAACGACATCAACGGAAACTCGTGGGGTGAGGTGAATCACACGGCGATGTTTTATTTTGTCGAGCCATCGTACGCTACCAAGTTTCGCAATCTGATGAGCCAGTATCTCTTCTACGGAATCGCCGAAGGGCCACCTTCGATTGAGAACGGCAACTGGGGGACCGCACAACCGACAGCGGACGGCACCAGTTGGGATCAGGTCGCCATCTGGGCAGCGAACCCGGTCAACGTGCCGCTGGGCAACCAGAACACTTATACGAACTTCAATGTGTACTCCAACGAGGGGACGGTTTCTTCGGGCGGACTTGGAGCGGACACCTGTTACTACTTCACCGCGGATTGGGACGACCAGACGGGCGGGGCGGTCGAGGCCAATTCACTCGACGTGATGACCAACCTTTACTGCGAACCAGAAGCCGGCGCGCACAGCAACTCCATGCCGAACTGGGAGTGGGACACCAACAACAGCGAAATCGTCGACCAGCACATGGGCGGTGGAGGAGAGGTCTACATCGGGGGCTACGGCCAACACTGGTACGGCGGGAACTTCAATAACAGCCCGGGCTTGCCGGCGATCAACTTCGGCTACAGCAACAGCGCCGATATGGTCGCTAACCTGGGCTCAGAACCTAAGAGCAACGTGTACGGCACCGGCGCGCTGATTAACTTCGAGCCCAACAGCAAGTTCTCTGGAACGACCGCGCAGGCGTATGGCAGCGCAAGCGGTCCTTACGGCGCTTTGCAGGCAGGCAACAGCCGCGAACCGATACCGTCGCAAACCAATGAGACCTTCAACACAGGCAACCTGACCATGCCGTACACCAGTTCGGGCGGAGGATTTATCGCTCCGGAAGAATTCAATGCGTCGTTCGCGTTTGAGTCGCAGGCTATGACGCAGGGTTGGACGTTTGACAGCGCATCGCCAATCACCAGTAGCTATGCGGCCTGCAGCGTGGGAAACAATCCCGGCACTGTCTACTGCAGCACTTTCAAGTTCAACCAGCAGCAGATCTCGATCGGCCGCGGACAGCGCCTGGCCCCCGGAAAGTACACCATGTATGTCTCGATGAAAGACGCGGTCACCGCATCCAACACCGAGACGTTCACCGTGGGATCGAACTGCGGATCAGTCTCGAACACCTTCACAATCCCCATCACAAATGCTTGGCCCACCACGGCGGCCACGGTCTTCACCACGGCGATCGATTTCACCGCCGCCACCGGATCGAACTGCTACGTCACCGTGACCTTCCAGGGAGCGAGCGCGGCGGATCTGATCGAAGTTGGCTATCTCGACTTCGCCCCTCTGGCCGAGAACCTGCGGGCCAACACCATCACGGTGAACAGCCTCATCACCCCGCCCGGCTCCGGGTTGGCCAACGGATGCGCGGCGTCGCCGGTCACCGGTATCAACAACGGTTACACATGCCCGACCAAGGGTTGGGGCACTACGCTCGCGGCCAACCAGCTCTCGACCGATACCACCATCTCGCTCAACGGCTCACTCGCCGGCCTGTCGCCGGCCGGCTGCTTCTTCGTCGATGCCGAGTATGAATGCTATACGGGGATTTCGGGAGGAACACTCACCGGCCTCAGCAGGGGAGCCTATACTACTACCCCTGCTGGCCATTCAAGTGGTGCAACTGCGACTTCGGTCAACGTAGTGTTGGGTAGCGTTCAGCAGGCCCCCGCCAACATGATCGCTGGTGGGGGTGCCAGCGCCGCCATTCTTAGCGTCAACAATGGCTTTCCCAATGGACACGGAGGCGCAAACGTCTTCGAGATAAATGGAGGCGCGAACGAGACCTACTTTGATACTTCTGGCGCGTTACGGCAAACCGGGACAAGCGCGTCCAACATCATGGAGGGAAACCTTCAAGTCGGGACCTCTCCCCAGCAACCGCTAATCACCGAATCTGGCGACCTACTACAGACCAACGGCCCCAATTCGGCCTACTACCCGATGACTCTGGGTGGGGGCCACGCAGGATCGCTGAACATCATCACAACGCCGACCATCACCGCGCCGATAATAAACAGCTTCGCGGGGACAGGCTCGACCACAATCTCCTATGTCTGCTCGGGAACAGACTTTGATGGAAATCTAATCAACGGCACCACGGCGACGATCACGAATGGACCCTCGACTTGGGCTTTCCCCCAATTCATCCAGGTAATCTGCCCCTACGTTGCGGGAGTCAACACTTACCAAATTTACCGGACCGTCGGTGGTGTAAATCAGGGCCTCGTATCGAGCGGCACAGGACCTGGATACGGCTTCCCTGACTTCGATGGCTCCTCGTCTGGAGGCACACCTCCGGCCTCGAACACTTCGAACCCGCATCTCTCGATTGCAGGTAGCGGTACGCCTGGCATTCAGCTCGGCCCAACAAACATATCGACTGGCACAGGCGCCCCAACCAGCACTTGCGGAACCGCTCCGGTAGGCAGCGGATCACTCTGGCTGCGCACTGACGGTACGGCAAGCACCTCATTTTACTCATGCGCGGGAACTACCTGGACGGCGGTGACGGTCCCATGAGAAAGCTTCTCAAATACCTCGCGAGCATCGCTCTGATCGTCGCCGGGATAGGCGGCGCGCGCGGCCAGACACTGGCGACGGCCAGCGTCACCGGGATCTCGGCCACCATAAATCCGGGCGGGGCGCAGCAGCTCACCGTCACCTGCCATTATTCGGACGGCTCGAGCACCAACTGCACCACCACCGATACCCATGGCAACATGGCGACCGGCTATGCCAGCTCGAACGGCGCGGTCTTCACGATCAGCAGCGCGGGCGTGGTATCGGCGATTGGGCCGGGCACGGCAACGGCAACCGCGACGGTGACCGGCGGCATCGTAACCTCGCCGGCCTACTCGATCAGCGTGGTTGCGCCGACTCTCTCACTCACCGGGCTGGCGGTCACAGCCAGCGGGGGCGTGACCTCCTTCAGCGCAGGCACCACCCTCCAGCTGATCGCTACCTGCACCTATTCGGACAGCTCAAGCACCAACTGTAGCACGACGGACATACACGGCAACGACGCCTCGTTTAGCAGCTCGGCTATCAGCATCGCCACGGTTTCGGCGAGCGGGCTGGCGACTGGAGTCGCGGCTGGTGGGACGGTTTTTACCGCGACCTTGCCATGAAGAGTCTCGTTCTCCTGGCACTGCTTTGTTCACCGGGATTGGCCAGCGCTCAGATCACCGTCGCCGCGCCCACAGCATCGCCCTCGGCCGGGACCTATTCCGGAAACCGTTACGTGACGCTCGCCACCACTACCGGGGGGGTATCTACCTTGCAAGCCAAAGCACCCTACGCAGCGCAGGTAATCTACTCGACCGCGGGGACGCCGACCTACCTGAGCACGCATTACGCCAATGCTGTTGGCGTGACGGCCTCCCAGACTATCCAGGCTTATGCGTTCGTGCCTATCATTCAGCAGAGCTCCGGAATATGCGCTCCCACGACTGGAGTGAACTGCGGCGAGAGTCAAACGGCAACCACCTCATCCACGAGCCCATGGCCCGAATGGAAGGCGGTATGCGACGGGACTGGAGGGTCCTGCGGCGGGGGCGATCAAGTTCCCGCATCGACGGTGCATGCAATCGTGACGACGCTGCCGGGCAGTGTGGCTACGCTCAGCGGAAGCGCGACCCAGTTTGGGCAGACGGCAAATGGCACTTCTGGCCAATACAACTCGCTCTGGGTCTACAAGGCTGCCGGACCAAGCGATCCCCCGATTTGCACCAGCGCGCAATGCACGTATTTCTACGAGGACTATTACATCTACTTCCCGTCGAGCAACGGCCACAACCAGGGAGAGATGGAAAATGACATCGACGATTTCGACGACGTCACGGGGTACCAAAATGTTTGGGGAACGCAGTGCAACCTCGCCTCGGGGGTGTGGCAATATTCCAACCAAAGCGGCACCGGCTGGCAGAACAGCACGGTCCCCTGCAACGATGGCCGGCATTCGGGTACGGTCAACATGCCCCAGAACTCATGGATCCACATTCAGAAGGGCGTACACCTTACCACCACCGGATGCCTGGCGAACTCTAAGACCGTGCCCGCACCCTCGGGCAACGATCCATGCCTGTACTTCGATTACCTGGCAATCAACGGCACGTACTACGCCAACTGGGGCAAGGTGGTCGCCACGCAGACTGGGGCCTCGTACACTCTGGCGACCACTCAGTTTCAAATGGATGCCAACTGCAGCACTTGTTCGATCAACGAATATATCGACAAGGCATCGATCACCGCGGGTCAGATCAGCCCTGCGGCCAGCTTTGCGTACACCATCAACCCGCTGACCGCAACGTTGCCGATGACCGTCACCAGCGCCAACCCCACGCTGTTGAGCACCTACCTGACGGCGCCGGGCAGCCCCAGCTCGCTCACCGTGGGACAGACTTTGCAGTTCTCGCTGTTCTGCCACTACTCGTCGGGCCCTGACCAAAACTGCACCGGCACCGACATCTACGGGGATGCGGCCACCAGCTTTACCTCTTCGAGCACAGCGGTGGCGACGATTGGGGCAGCGGGGTCGGCTAACGCCGGACTGGTCACTGCAGTGGCCCCCGGCTCAGACAGCATCCAAGCAACGATCGGCGCGGTCTACAGCTCAACCTGGGGACTCACGATCAGCAACCCACCGGTTACACTGTCCAACATCTCGCTCGCGACCACGGGCGGCGTAACCTCGATAGCCGTGGGTCAAACCAATCGGCTGATTGCTACCTGTACCTACTCTGACGGCTCGACAACCTCCTGCAACACGGCGGATTCCCACGGGAACTACGCAGCAGGATGGACAGCTCTAACCCGTCCGCTCGCCACGATCAGTGGCTCGGGCCTGGTTGCCGGGGTGGCATCCGGATCCGCCGACCTTTAGCGCTGCGGTGGGCGGACACACCAGCGCGGCACTCCCACTGACGGTAAGCGCGATTCCCCTGGTAGTTACACCATCACTATCACGGGACCGGTAACTATCTCAGGAACGGTGACGTTTTGATGGCGCCGCACGTGAAGCCCGCCGGCTACGCCACTCTCCAAGCACAGATTCTGGAACAACTCACGGAGGTCAAGGGCAAGGTGGAGGAGAGCCTGGAGCAGGGCCGTGAAAACGGAAACGAGCTGAAGATGCTTCGCCGGGAGCTTGGACTGGATGGCCAGCATGGACGATTACCGATCATGGAGACAACGCTGATCCGTCACGAGGCGCGCATGGAAAAGTGTGACGCGCGCATAGACAAACTGGAAACAGGCTATAGCGAGGCGAATGGCAAAGCAAAGCTGGTGGCCACCGCACTTGCGCTGCTCGGTGGGGGCGCCGGCGGTGCGCTGATTGCGCTACTGGCGCATTTGCTTGGAGTGCACTGAAACCGGATGCAGTCTAGCAACGCCACGGGGTTTAACAGGAGATCGGTGTGATGGCAAACGTGGATGCAGCGATCGACTACGTGCTGGAATGGGAAGACGCTACGCTCTCGGGCGTGGTTACGACAGCCCCGGACGGAAAGCGGACCCGCTTCGGGATTGATGAACACTGGCATCCAGAGCTGACTAATTGTCTGTACTTCAGCTCCATGGGCCAAGTGGCCGCGCTGCAGATTGCCAGGGGGATTTACGATATCAGCTATTGCCAGCCGCTGTGCATCGCTGAGATCGCAAGTCAGGAGATCGCAAACAAGTTGCTGTCACTGGGGGTGAATGTGGGAGTGGTGAACGCAGCAAGGATGTTGCAGGACGCAGTCACGGTGGTAGGTGATGGCCGCATTGGTCCGCTGACCCTGCATGCGCTTGACCTGGCCGACCCAGAAAGAGTTGTGGAGGATCTACGGGCAGAGGCGGAGAGCTACTACGATGCCCTGATAGCAACGTATCCGAACTTGGCGGTGTACCGCGCTGGATGGCTGCGGAGAGCAGCGGCGTGACACACAAATCTGAGTAGGGGATCCAAGATGAATAGCCTAAAAGTCTGGTTCCATGGCCTCGCGGCCGCGGCCATTTCTGCATTTGCCTCTGCGGCAAGCGGCGCGCTCGCGCTGCCCAGCGTTTTTACATTCGACCGAAATGGATTCATCAACATGGCCAAGCTTGCCACCGTGCCGGCTCTGCTAGCAGTATTCGCCTACCTCAAGAGTAGCCCGATACCGGCGATTGCGGCCACACTCACAACCAGCAAAACCCTCGAAGTAACAAAACTCTAGAACTATGAAATTTATTCTTTCATTTTTTCTTCTGACGACGATATCACTCTTCGGCCAGACGGTCGGCGGTAACGGCGTGCCTGGCGCATCTGCCGGCACAGCATCCGGGCCCGCCGGCGGCGCGCTGACAGGGACCTATCCCAACCCCGGGCTCGCCTCGAGTGTGGTGGCGTCAAGCCTCAACGGCAGCACGATCACGCCCGCGATGGTTAATAACATTCTCTACGTGGACGGTGTGAACGGGGCAGGCATTGGCGTGGCACAGACCACCTACTCCTCTTCGACTGCATATCCGCAATGCACCGCGGTCAGTTATTCCGGGGGTAACTATCTTGCGGTTGAGGCGGCTACTGGAGTGACCCCGGGTACGAACACGCTGATCTGGTACCCTGTGCCGAATGCCTACACGCCCACGCAGGCTGACTGTGCCTTCTATATTGCAGCGTCGCGGATAACCTCAACCACGGGGCAGGACCTGCGCTTTGGAGCGGGCGTCTACCCGACTTGCATCGGCGCCTATTTTCCTACCGTCACCGCGGCAGGAAATCCGACGATAAGCGTCCACGGGGGCGGTCCAACCATTACGACCATCGAGCAGACCTGCAATTTGAATAGCGGCGCCGGCGGCGATGGTTATGCGATGTGGTACTTGCCGGACGCACCCTCGAATTATCTTCTTGCCCGATTCGAGTGGGAAGGGTTCACACTTGAAGCAAACAACATGGCGCAGGCAGTTGCCAATATCTACGGCGCGCAACAGTTTGTGATGAAAGATATCGATTTTCGCGATGCCACGCGCGGAAGCGACCACTATGTCGAATTCGGGGACCCCTCCGGGAGCAACGCCGGCTGGGACTATGAGGCTACGCTAGAAAACCTAAATCTCGCCTTCGGCACCGGCGAGGGGAGCGGAGCGACTATCAGCACCACAGTGTCAGGGGGAGCTCCCGTCTTTAGCGTGAGCAGTGGAGGCGCGAACTATAACAACTCTGGCCAAACCGTCGCCTATATCACCGGCACGGCGGCGATCAATGGCAACGCGTGCACCACCATGGGCACAACCACACCAACCATCGTTGGCGGCGTGGTGACGGGGGTTACATCCACGGCCGCAGGCTGTGTGGCCCCGGTGTTCACGGTGATTTATCCGAATGTGAATGTAAACTACGGCTTCAAGTTTTCACACATGACGGACTCCCATTTCATCCACAGCCTGATCAGCGGAGGCGTGGGAGCGATCGATGCCATTTACGTTGCCAACATCAGCAGCGAGAATGACTTCTTCAAGTCGCACCCGATCGCGGTGATGAATGGTATCCAGGACTCGGGCAATGCTAATAGCTGGATCGCGACGCAGATGGACACGATCTTTCTGCACGCATTTGACTTTGAGGGCGCAACCAGCATCACCAATGTTTACGGGACGGCGTTTGAGTGGAACAACCAGAGCCAACTGGGATCTAGCGATTACTACTTCGGAACCATCGCTAACCCGGGACAAAACTCGCCTTATGCCATTAACATCTACGGCGACGCGTGCGGCAATAAAGCCTCGTTCGCAGGTTATAACCACTTTGTTTCGGCCGCCGGCTCAATTGACGGCGGCGCCGCAGCAATGCCGCCGTTCGTCAACGTCTCTCAGACAACATATTGCTCACAAACAAATGCGGCGCTCAACACTCCTGCAAACTATGTTGGCCAAACCTATGCGTGGAGTAACGGTACGCTAGGGAACGTCTGGGACTTTGGTATGGGTGTTACCGGTAGCGGGACCATGACAGTCACCAACCCGGAGGGAACGGGACAGAATCAGGGTGCATTCCTGTGGAACCTGCAAAACAATACTGCCGCGACCAGCAGCCAGAAGCTTTACTCCCCGACCCTTGGTATCGATGCCAATTTTTGGAATGGTGCCTCTGTCCCAATGAATGTCCAGGAACAGCTAAAGTTCGGGAACGGAACAAACCCCTCCGCGGCCCTGGCCTTCACGATGGGCGGCACACTCACCACGGGAGCTAAAACTTACAGCTTCGACCAGCCGGTCAGCCTACCACACGCGATTGGAAGCACTGGCGCGCCAACTGTCGCGGCGGGCACCGGCGCGGGGACAGGCCCAGCCTTAGCTGTCGTGTCGGGATCCACCGATCTTAGTGGATACGTGACCGGAACAACCGGAACCACACCAACTGCATCGGCGGCGGTGTTCACGCTGACGTTTAATGTGGCTTACACCCTGGCTCCGAAATGCCTGGCGTGGCCTGCCAACCCCGCGACCCAGGCCTTGGTTGGGGCCGCGGCCGCACAAATCTTTCCGGCAAATATTTCGACCAACGTATTTGTTCTTACCCAGGGGGCGACCGCACTCGCCGCCGCGACCGCCTATGAGTGGGGGTACACATGTACTCAATAAAGCGTTTTGCCGCTGGGCTGGCAATTCTAGTAGCGGCCCCGTGCCTAGGACAACAAACCACGACCGGGCCGCTGACTTCACTTGCCTTTAACTTGCAGTCTGGGTTGACCGGACCATATAGCGCCTTCTTTGATGATTTCTATTCGGGCGCGAATAACGCTGCCAACAACATAGGCACGCCGACCGGGGCGAGTTGCTCGGTGAATACCACGTATACCGATAGCAACCATCCCGGCAATCTACTGCTGACGTCGGGAACCGGCGGAACGGGCACGGGAATCACCTGCGGATTGCAGAATGAAAGCCCTTCCGTGATTAATCCCAACTCCTCGCTGGGCTGGACGTGGGAGACGGCCGTCTATGTTCCCGTGCTACCCGGTACGACCGCGGGCTCATTTCAGGCTGGCCTGGTGCACACTCCGAACGCGAATCCCTGGACGTCGGGGATTAACTTCTATCTCTCGTCTGCAAACGGTGTTGCCAACGACTGGTATTGCGCGTACTCCTCGACCTACACGGATACGACGGTGGCCGCAACCGTCGGATGGGTGCGGCTTACTCTGGTCAACGATGGCGCGTTGGTGCATTGGTACGTAAACGGCACCCAGGTGTGCGGCACGGGCGTAGCCATCGCGAGCGTGCCCAGCACGGCGCAGTACCCGGCATCATGGTCAGCGACCGCCCTCAGTGCAACATCGGTGACTATGGCCGTAGATTACGTGGATTGGCAGCGGGCTACAGTCAGGTAAGAAGCCGGGATGGGGCTTCGCCCATCTCTGTGTCCCACATTTAACAACAACCGAAAAACATAAGGAGATTACTCATGGCATTCACCTGGCAGTCAGCCGGGCACGCATTCGCGTCCCTATTCAAGGATGTAGTCACGGTTTCGAAAAAGGTGGTCACTGCAGTTGGTGGTCTGCAGAACGAAGAGACGCTGATCGAGTCACTCACTTCGCTGGTTAGCCCACAGGCGGCGGCGGTGGAGCAAATTGCTTTCGGCGCGCTGGGCGAGTTGGTTGCGGCCGTGCAAGCGACCGAGACGGCGGCCGGCTCCAATGGCGTCAACGTATCGTTCGATGCCTCTGTATCGCGGAGGTGAGGAAGCTGATCGCCGACTTCCCGAGACGTGGTCGCCCAGGTTGAGGCAGCATTCGGCAAAAGCAAGTAAGTCATTCCATGCTTAACGGGGTAAACCCAATGGCCCTTCGGATCTCGTGCCTGATCCACGTTCTGTTGCTGGCACTGGTTTCGGGATGTTCCGCGCATAGGTCTGTGACCGCCGTGATTCTCCCCGATCCAGAGATTTCTGCAGGCAAGGACTTCGTGGCGGCGGTAGCTGACAAGATGCCCCTGTGGGACGCCGATGCTATCTCGAGGTATGAGCGGGTGGAGATCGCAACTGTCAAAGCCGATATTGCCATGGCACAGCAGGAAGAGGAGAGGGGCGAGTTTCTCGAATGCGTGAGTAAGCTACGCCAGGACTGGGGTGCACTGGTCGCACTCGACGAAATGCTTAAGGAGGAGCAGCTCATATGAGCAGCAAGTATTGGATTGAAAGGGCGATCAAGCGACCCGGAAGTCTTCAAAGCACAGGCAGAACACGCCGGTGAGAGCACGGCGGCGTTCGCCAATGAACGCGAGGACGCGACGGGCAAGACAGGCAAGCGCGCGAGGCTAGCCGAGACCCTGCTGAAGATGCGAAAGGAGAAAGGCTAACCCATGGCTCACACACGTTTGATTACCCTGAACGGGAGCGCCGGCGCATTTGTCGCCGTCTCGGCAACCCAGGTTACCCGACGGGTCGAGATTATCGAAGACGGCAGTGCCAACGGCGGCACGGGGCAGGGCCTAGCGTATCAGTTCAACGACGGCTCGACCACGCCCTTCACCATTACCTATACCATTGAGCCACAGTCTGAACCGATTGTGCTGGGGACCCCGGTGCCGCAAGGCGCAGGATTTGGTTCAGTGGTGGGCACGCCACCGGATAACTCGGGCGGGTATGCGATTGCAGCGACGTTGCTGATTAACCTGAGGTCGGCCAGCACCAACACCACGATCGTGCGCGTGACGGAATTCGATTAGGCCAGCAAATGATGAAACAGACACTCTTGGTGGTTCTGGCCATCGTTCTCTGCTTCAGCTGCACCCAGGCGCAGAACGCCGGCCAGATCATCGCCGCACAGTACGGTGAATTCCAGGTAGCCGGCTCGACCTCAGGTGGGTTTTACTTTCCCCCTGCAACTTGCCAGGTGAGTGGCGGAGGCAAAAACTTTGCCGCATTTTCTGCCGGCACGCCGATCAAGATTGTCGACGGCAACCCTGCCTGACCGAAGTGGCCACGCCGAGCTCTGTTTACATCGGGGTGTGCAGCGTGAACATGGCAACGACTTATAGCCATGTGCCACCCTTTTACCTGACTTCAGGGACGGGCGGCCTGCAGGAGGCAATCACCGCGAACCAGACCAACGATGGGCCGAACATCATCCTGCTGAACCCGGAGTGGTACAGGCTCATCGCCCCAGGCAATGCGGCCAGTATTATCGCCTCGGTTCATGGCATCCCCGATCTCGGGCTTGAAGACATCACCACCACCCCCTACACGTTCTACCAATGGAATGGCTCGCAGTACGCCGTGGTGGCGTCTTCTTCCTCTTCAGGCAACTATAACCAGGGATCGGCGGGCGCCGTAACCGAGTCGGTGACGGCCAAATTGCAGCAGAGCATCAGCGTCAAGGATTTCGGCGCGGTGGGCGATGGTGCTCATCTGGCCGCGGACACGGCCGGCATCGCAGCCGCGGTCGCGGCGGCGGCCAGCACTGGGAAAGCCGTTTACGTGCCGGCAGGAAACTATCTGCTGAATAACAGCGCGGCAGCCGTCCTCTCCGGGGCGCAGAACGTGCTGATCTATGGGGATGGTCCGTCGTCTTCCCTAGCGTGCCAGACCATTGGCACCAATGACTGTATCGCATCGACCGGAGCCACGGGATTCGGGCTGAAGAACCTAGCCATCTCCTTTGGCCCGACAGCGACGGCGAGAACGTCGGGCTACGCCGTCGACATCCAGTCCTGCACCAATTGCACGTTTGAAGGTTTGACGCTCAACAATGGCGACCTGAGCGGTATGCGTCTGGCGAGCTCAGTCCACACCCAGATTCACAACCTGAGCATCTCGAATTTCTATGCGAACGGACTGTTCGCCATCAATAATCAAGACCTGCGGGTGGATGGGGAGGCCTGCTACAACAACCAGGATGCCTGCTTTGAGACCTCGTGGTATGACTCCCAGTACGCAAGCTATGGGATTCCGTGTCAGAACATCACGGCTTCGAACATCACATCCAACACCGACACCGAGACCATCCTAATCAATTCCTGCAACAACGTCACGGTGGATGGATTTACCTCGGTCAACTCTGGGAAAGAGGCAGTCTTTGTTGGCCAGGACCCGACCACGACCACGGCGGTGTGGCCAGACCGGATCTCTATCTCCAATGGAACGATCTATGGGAGCGGGTATGGGTCGAACGCCCGGAACTCGGCAACCGCCCAGGCGCTTTATATCAACGTGGGCACGAGCCCGGGAGCGGGCGTCATCTCGCACATCGCCTTCTCAAATATTGTCGCCACGCATATCAGCGGGTGGGGTTTGCAGATGGCGGAGTTCCAGAATGACGATGTACAGGCGAGCAACCTGCAGTTTTACGACGTGGGCAACGGTAACAGCACCGGGTGCCTGCAGACCGAAGGCAACCAGGTGAACTTTAATGCCGTGTACTGCACGAACGTCGGGACTTATGGGCTCTACGATCAGAACACCCTGCGGCTGACGGGCACCGGTCTTAACTTTTCCGCCGTCTCCCAGGTGTCGGGGACGGATTCGATCTACATAGCGGCAACGGCGACCGGCCTGGTGAACCTTACGAATGTATCCGTAAATGACACCAATCCCACGACGTACTCAAGCTCGATTTTCGATGCCTCGACGACCGGCAGCCACGCCATCTGGAATATCTGGTCGACCGGCCTGGTAACGCCGACCGGACCCACCGCGGCGAACGGGCAGACCACGTTTACCTATTCCGACGTGGGTCACTCGATGGTGTTCCGCAACGGCGGCATGATCCAGAGCTTTGTGCCGCCGAATTACTACTTTCTGCCCACCGCTGGCGCGACCCCGACGCAGTACGTCAACGGTGCAGTGCTGTACTACCAGTCGAAATGCTGGTCCGGCGGCTCGCAGCAAACGGAATCGGTCGGTTGGCTGGACCAATACCCCACGCTTTCGACGGAGAGCTTTTCCTTTAACCATTTCGGCGGCTGCGGCTTTCCCATCACCATCGACATGACGGCCGCCACCTCGGTGCTGTCACCGCTCATCAATTCCACCGGCACGGTCAGCGCGCAGCACTTCAGCGGATATGCGACGGGGACCTATGCTTCCGTGCCTACCTTCGCCGCCGGAACCGGGGCGGGCACTGGCGCCACGCTGGCCGCCAACTCGAACTCGAATGACCTCAGCGGCTTTCTAACGGTGACCACCGGCAGCTCTCCGGCGGCCTCGGCCACCATTGCCACCGGGACCTTCGGCACAGCCTACGCCACGTTGGCGAAGTGTTCGCTCTGGCCAGCCAACGCAGCCGCCTCTGGGCTTAGCGGGGCGAGCCAGGTGTATGTCCCTGTGGGTTCGAACACTGCCTTCACGATCACTTCGGGCACGGCGGCTTTGGCAGCATCGACACTTTATATCTGGGGCTATACGTGTACGCAGTAAGGGTTCCGGGGGATGCCAGTTGAAGCTCCCATGGATATCCCGCTCTTCGCACGAGGAGATGATGGGCCTGGTGATATCGCAGCTGGGCGAGCTGAAGGCGGAGAGGCAAGTATTGCTCGACCGGCTGGCAACGCTTGGGCTGGGTGGACCCCTCTTCAGCTCGCCATCCTGGCCGGACTCCTCCGAGAGCACGGCGGAGGAGCCAATCGACCCGGAAGCAGATGAAATCGAGAAATTGATGAGTTCGTGGCGCCGGCGTCCTTCAAAGCTGGCCGACGCGCTCACCCGCAAGGCTCAGCGTGATTACAACCGCGTGCAGGCCGGCCCCAGCGTTAAGTGGATACCCAAGGTTGAAGCTGTTACCGCAGCGCTCGACGAAGCGGAAGCGTTAGGAAAGAAACAGGCATAAATGGCCACACATCCCGGCGTTGGACTTATTCAGAGTACACAGATGCAGATACCCCAGACCCAGCGTGGGATGGAGCATACGCCGTCAGACCCAATGCAGGGCGATGCAGATGAGCCGCAGAACAGCGCGCAGCTGAGCGAGGAAGATCAGCAGAGGTTGATTGCACTGGTTCGCAATTACAAGAGCCAGTGGTCGCAAGACCGCGTGGTGCTCATGCAGCGCTGCCTGCAAAACCTGGAGTTCTTCAAGGGCAACCAATTCATCTCGTTCGGCCCAGGCGAATCGGACTTTTTCAACGCGGTCGACTGGATGAACCGGGGCGAACACGCGCAGGACTCCGACGACAAGGACCTATACCAGTATTGCAACAACTTTTACCAGATGCTAGCGACGGGCTTTGTGGCAGCGCTAGCTCCGCAGGTACCCAAATCCAAATGGATACCGGAAGACGCCGAGCAGCTCTCCGACGTAACGACCGCGAAGGCAGCACAGATCCTGATCGACATTATCGAGCAGCAGAACGGGGAGCAGTCGTTGCTCAAGCAACAGTTGCTGTATCTCTACACGACAGGAGCTGTCTTCCGGCACACCCGCTATGTGGTGGATGCGGAACGCGCAGGCACGTCGCGCGAACCGGTCTTTAACGAGACGGAAACGGAGCTGGCGCCCGACCGTTACCACTGCTTCCATTGCGGCGCGACTGCCTCGGCAGACGCGGTGGGAATGGATGCGCGGCGCTGCCAGAATTGCCATCGGCCGCTGGGAGATGACTCCTTCTTCCCTGCCGAGTACGGGCCCGTGATCCAAAAGGTAGGCGAGGAAGTCGTGCCCAACGGCATGGTGGCGCAGAACCTTTACTGTCCGCTGGAGGTGGACTGCGACCCGGCGGCGAACAACCTGCGACAGACCCCGATTCTCAACCTTGAGGTCGAGGTACACGTAGGCGCGCTGCGCGCCGCATATCCCGACATGTATGACCAGATCGCGGCCAGCGCCACCAGCGAGCTCTCTGCCAACGGAAGCATTGATCGGATTGCCAGGCAGCAGGTGTACTCGCAGACGGGTGCAGGGTCGAGCATTCTCCAGGACCAGCGGCCTACGCTGTCGCGGACCTGGATTCAGCCCTGGGCCTTCGATCTGGAGGACGACCGGGAGTTCGGCGAGCGGATGCGCGCGGCTTATCCTTCGGGATTGCTGCTGGTGAATACCGGCGCCACTTTCCTCTCGGCACGCGAAGCCTCGCTGACCACGGAATGGACATGGGCCGGCACCCACGAGGGATTCGGCCTATTTCCGCCATCGATCGGCGACATTGTTGTGCCTTTTCAAAAGCGCTACAACGATATGGCCAACATCCTGCATGAATTCATGGACCGTTGCTCTTCGGGAGTGACGCTGGCCAATGCGGATCTGATCGATACCAAGTCGATGCAGGGCAAGCCGATGCTTCCTGGGGTTCTAAACCTGGTTAAGCTGAAACGGACGGGGGCTCCGGGTGCGGTTCGGATGGCCGACGCACTGTATCAGTTCCAGTTCCAGATGCATGAAGAGGCGTTCAGCTACCTGGATAAGCTGGCCTACAACGCGCAGATGTTCGCCGGCATTCCTCCCCAGGTGTATGGAGGCGCCGGTGACCCTTCCGTCGAGACCTTTGGTGGGCAGCAACAGCAATTGAATGTCGCGCTGGGCAAGCTGAATATTTATTGGGAGAACCTGAAAGAAGAGCACGCCAAGGCCGATGAGCTGGCGGTGAATTGCGCCAAAGACAATCTAACGGCTGACATGAGGCAGGTCATCCTGGAACGGGGCTCGGAGTTCCGCAACGATTACGTCCGCCTTGACGATCTGCAGGGCAGCATCCATGCGTACGCGGATACTGATCAGGGCCTGCCCGTGACTGCGGCCGAGCTACGCCAGCGATGGATGGATCTGATGCAGGCGGCAACAAGTAATCCGCTGGCCCAGGCAATCTTTGATGATCCGACGAACCAGGAGCAGGCCGCTACGGCGCTGGGGGTTCCGAACATGGTGGTTCCTGGCGCAGCGATGCGGTCCAAGGTGCTGCAGATCATCGAGCGTCTCCTTCAGGCCGAGGCTATGCCTGTTGTTGACCCGCGGACAGGGGTGCCCACCGGCCAGGTAAAGCCGACGATCATGCCCGATAAAGCCATCGACGACTTTACGGTGCTCAAGCAAGTGGTCCGCCAGTATTGCCAGGAAAATTCAGATCTGCCGGACGACAATCCCGCCGGCTGGCAGAACCTGCTGGCATACTTCACGGCGGCGGTTGCCCTCGAGACACAGCTCATGGCGGAGCAGGCTCAGCAGAGGGTTTTTGTCGCGCAGGCAGGCTCCCCCACGCCGGCTCAGATACCGCCGCATGAGATCGATGATGTGGTGAACACGGTGGGTGGGCTGATGCATCTCCCGCCACAAGCCACTGCCGGGAATATCCAGGGCCAGGTACAGGCGGCCAATGCACTCATCAAGTTGGCGGATAAGCTGCAAGGTTAGCTGACGGCCTGATTCCTACACGAGAAAGCAACAGCGAATCTTACTCACGTCCGAACTTGGTACCGCATTTGGACGAGATCGTCTCCATGCTCTTGACATAGAAAGAGAACCTATGACTGAAGCAACGATCACGGCCCCAGCTCCGGGGGCGGCACCTATTTCTGCGCCTTCACCGGCTCCCGCCCCTGCGTCTTCCACTCCTTCCTTGGCAAGCGGTTCCGTGCCAACGTCCCAGGTCGACCCGGGTAAGTTTCCTATTCGCGAAGACTATGCGGCGGCGCTGCTCAAAGAGAAGCTGGCCGCGATCCCTCCACCCGACCAGCGGCCGGCAAATGACGAGGAAGTAATCGCGGTAGCCGATCCATCGGAGCCCTTGCTTGAACCCGATGAGGTCCCAGCCGAGGTGACGGTCACCTCACCCGCAGAAGCAACACCGCCGGCGGAAGAGGATTTTCAGTTGGAACTGGAGGCAGTCGTCACGCCCGAGGTTCTGAGCCAGATGGTCATTGACAATCCTGCATTCGGTAAATTGCTGGACGCCGATTCCAGGCTGAAAGGGCAGCTTTACAAGACGGCACGTGAGGCAGCGGAGCTTAAGCCCTACCGCGAGATCTTTCCTGACCTGGATTCGGCCAGGGCAGCACTGGACCATTCCTCCACCTGGATTGACGTGCGCGAGACGTTCCTGGGATCGACCACGCGCGAAGGCACCATGGCCTCGCTCAGCAAGATCGCCGAGCTCTCTTACGAGCGCGATGCGGACGGGAACGTCGTCATGCAGAATGGCAAGCCGGTCATCGGCGAGGATTTTTTTGGATTTGTTGACAACGTGGTGTCGCTCGATCTCGAACACCGTGCACAGGATGTAACCTCACGCCTCAGGGCGAATAGTTATCGCTCTGAAGAAGAACGCAATCGCGACCAACGCGTGAAAGATGCACTCGACGTCCTCAGGGAAGAATCCGCGGCCACTTCCCCCGCGATAGAGGCGCAGCCCGAAGCACTTCGGCGTAAGGCAGATGAACTGGACCGGAGGGAACGCGCACTCAATGTGCGCCAGCACGGCGAAAAGGTGGAGGAGAGACGGTCGTTCGAAAGCGGATTGCAGACGGAGGCTCAAACGCGTATCCACGACGGCATCAGCAGGATCATCGCAAACGTGGAGAAGCAGGGTGGAGTCGTCAGTCCTTACTTGAAGAACATTCTCCCCAAAGCCATCGGCGCCAAGCTGATTCGCAAGATTCAGGCGAACCCGGCGCTGCAGGACCAGATGCACTCACTGCAGCGGCTGCCCATCGGCGATGCTTCACGCCAACGCAGACTCGCGGCCATTGACCGGGCCGTGCAGCAGTATCTCCCCGAAGTAGCGCGGGAGGAACTACGCGAGGCAGGGGTACAGATCGCCAACGCCTCCGCAGCCAGACGCGCCAAGGTAGACGCCCAGATCGACAGCACAAAGAAGACCGAGCCTAAGGGATCCACCGGACCAGCCAGCGGTGGCAGTGCGGCGATGACCTCAAACGCTGCCTTCGACCACGCGCAGGCGGAATGGCAACGCGCCAATCCGGGTAAGCCCTTCGACAAGGTCGCGAGGGAACAGATTCTTCCTCGCGTCCTGCAGCTGATGACATCTCGGTGAGGGAATAGTGACTCAGCGCGGCTTACAGCCGCAGATAAGGAATCAATTCATGTCAAACATAATCGGCACAGCATCAACCACACAGCAGCTGCAGCTTGAGGCCTTGAACGAGGTCATCAAGCTGCTCATTGAAAAGGAGGCCAAGCTCGATGCCCGTATCTCCGAGCGCGGCTCTATCACCCCAGTCTCGTTGCGCAGCTTTCGTCTGCGCTTCCAAACCGCATTTCCCGGCAACGTCGCCTCTGTTAATCTGGACGGCGGCATTCTGCCGGCCGGTAACTTCAGCGCATGGGATCAGGGTACCCTGACGCCCGCTTGCTACCGTCATCCCTGTTGAGTACTCGCGACTGGTTGACATTATCGGCGATGGCGGACCCGAAGGTGGTTTCCGAGAATCCGGTCACCAAAACGCTGGCGGACGTCGCAGTACAGATGGCGAAGAACCGCGACCAGTTCCTGCAACAGGCGGGTGACGGCAAGATTGGCCAGGTGGATCCGAGTTACGCCGGTGGCGGAGCTAACCCGATCGTGCTGGCGTCGTCCCCATGGGGCGCCAGGCTTATCTCCCAGGGCCAGCAGGTGCAGGTGATGAGTAACACCTACACGCTGCGCGGCACCTGCTACGTCAACAACGTCAACAACAAGCTCGGGTCGGCGCAGTCCATAACCGTGGACGCGGTGCCCGCCGGGCACAACCGCCGGCGACTTCATCATGGTTGCAGGCGTTGCGGCTACCACGCCTGTATTCCTCTACGGCATTCCGTATTTCCATAACACGGCACTACGGGTACTTATCTCGGCATCAACCGGACGCAGAATTATGTAGTGGCGAACGGTGTGGCTGCCGGCGGGGCTCCGTTGTCTCTGCCTATGCTGCGCGCGGCCCTCAGCCGCGTGGAACAGAGCCTGGGTACGGACGCGCTGAAGTCGCAGGTGTGGCATGCACATCCCTCGCAGATTCAGGCGTACGAGGAGATGGGCTTTGCCAAGCAGGAGATCCTGATGACCAATGGCAAGATGCCAGGGTTTGACGGACTCACCGCAAACGTGGGCCAGTTCACCATCGCCGGCCGCGAGGTGGTGCGGAACATCCACGCAGACCAGACCCGCATCGACTTCATGGAGTTCGGTTCGTGGCTCAAGGTGGTGTGGGGTAAGGCGCCGTTCTGGTTCAAGAACCGCAGCGGACAGTGGGTGTTTCAGATCTACGATCCGGCTTCGGGTAATCCGACGGCGAATGAGGGATGCTACTACGTGGATGCGCGGCAGTACGCGGTGGATAATCCTCAGGCTATCAGCTCGGTTACCGGGCTGAAGGTGCCTGTCTACAACTAACCAATAAGTATACATTGGCGAAGGGCTGAGATAACCATCTCAGCCCTTTGTTTTTCACTGGTTTATGGAGAGCTCGCGATGTCTTATAACTGCCCTTGCCCCGGAGGCACGGTGAACGTGCCCGATCCCTGACTTCAAGATGGAGGCAGTGCTGGTGTGTGACCGCTACTCCGATTTCTTACGCTGCACGCTGCCGGCCAATAAACATTTGTTCGACCGCATCGTCGTGGTCACCTCCGCCGAAGATCGCGACACGCAGCGCATCTGCGAGTTTCACCACGTGGAATGCGTCAAGACCGATGCGCTGAATTCACGCTGGAACAAGCTTCTGCAAGGGCGCGGGCATCAATGAGGGGCTCAGCCGGCTCAAGCGGGAATGCCTGGGTGGTGCATCTGGATGCGGATATCTGGCTGCCGCCGCAGACCCGCTTGCTGCTGCAGAATGCCAACCTCGACCCGAGCATGATCTACGGTATCGACCGCTTCTGCGTGAAGGGTTATGCCGAGTGGGACCGTTTCTCGAGAGGCCTGCGCTGCAGCATGAATGCGATGCCTACGTTCACCTGAACGCTTTTCCCCTGGGCACGCGCGTCACCAGCAAGGATGGCGGAGGGTATATTCCCATCGGGTTCTTTCAGATGTGGTACCCGACGGTCTCGGGCATCGATGAATACCCGGTCGAGCATACCGATGCGGGGCGGGGCGACATGGTGTTTGCCAAGAGGTGGCCACGGGCGAAACGCGGGTTTATCCCCGAGGTCGTGGGGTATCACCTGGAAAGCACAGACGCCTCCATGTCGGCCAATTGGTACGGTCGAAAGACGGCGCCCTTCACCTACAGCGGGCGACAAATCATGAGCCATATCGTGCCCAGCGCAACACAGCGGTTTCTTACGAGTTATGGGGGCAAGAATCCTTTCGGTAAGCCGCAATGGAGACTGCTGGTGGGCAGCGACCGGCTGGTCAAGGAATCGGGCGTCTATCGGGATTGGGCTCCGGGCTCTCTACAGCGGAGAAGGGCGGATTGAATTTTCAGCCCAACCCCAATGCGCCGGGGTGTAACTTCTCCCGCCATGACAACCGGCCGATCCGCGTGGTCACCGAGATGCGCGAGGTAAGGAAGTATCCCCACGCGGAAGGGTGGATCCTGGAGAAGTGGTTCCCTGCTTCGAGTTATGGCACCCAGGCGGAGTGGTATTCGTATAAGGCGATCGATGGATTTACTCCCATGCTGGGGCCGTATCCGGAGTGTGGCGACTATGAGATGGTCTTTGGTCCGTGGGCCAAGGTGCCTGCGAGCGACACGCTGCAGGGCTTGATTGCAAAGTACAGTGCCGGCATTAACAGCCGCCGCGGCAGCCCGGAGTCGCGGGCGCAAGAGTACTTATTGCGGTTTCAATACGAGGAGGAACAGGCAGAGGCGAAACGGAAGGTCGAGTATGAGGCCATGATGCGTGACCATATCTCGCCCCTGCACAGCAGTAGCCTCGCCGCCAGCCGCTGGAGGCAGGACCTGGCCCGGCGACCGGCAATGCGAACGAACATATAGGCATTCTCTAAGCCCTCCGGCACATAGATGGACTCCGGGTGCCCCACATCTCGCTCGTTTTTCGCGAGATGTGGCCGATACCACAGCGGTTTCCCTCTAACTCTTACGGCCAAACGGCACGCTATATCAAGATTCGTGGTATCCCACATCTCGCGAAAAACGAGCGAGATGTGGGGCACCCGGGGTTCGTCGCAGGGAGAAATCCCAAATGAACTACACCTAAGGAGCTTCACACATGGCAACAGTCGTTATTACACCGGAAATGCAGCGAGCCAACGCGGAGGCGCTGCTGGGCAAGGATCCCGGCAAGTTCCGTGATCCCGGCCAGCGCTGGACCGCCAAGCGGTATGCCGAGATTCAGCGGCTGCTCAAGCAGGCGGAAGCCGACAAGCCCGTCACCATCCTCAACCTGAACCCCTTTCCGCTCAAGATCAATGGCGGTGTCTTTTTTCCGGAAGAGATTGCCGCCTGCCCTCCTGGCAAACCCTACACCGTTCACGTGATCCGGGAAACACGCTGGGGACACAAAGACCTGGGCTGCGATGCGCAGAACATGATGCAGATGGAGCCGGTGCCGGCGATTCCGCTGGTGCTGGCAGCCGAATACATTCGCGAATACGTGCAGCAGGATGGCGGCTTCGGCGGCGTGCTCTGCTATGTCGGCGATCATGACCCGGCCACCATCAAGAAGGGCGGCAGCATCCGCGTTCCTGAAGTGGCCTATAGCGACCGGGGCGAGTTTTACGTGGAGGTACGCGAGCGCGACTTTCACGAAACGCTGACTGCCATCCGTAAGAAGCGCAACAGCTCCATCCTGCAGCGGCTGCAATCGGCCAATGCGTGGTATGAGAACGACTCGCAGCGCATGAACGTCAACGATACCCATCGCGACCTGGCGCGGCTGGCGGTGGAAGAAGGGCTGATTCCCGAATTGCCGCGCTGGGTGATGCAGGCCAACACGCTCACTGAAAAGCAGCCCGAGCCTTGCCCGAGCTGCGCCTCGACGCCTAAGACGGGCGCCATTCTGTGCGTCAACTGCGGCCATATCTTCAACGTAGTCCAGGCCTACAAAAACACCCGCATCGCCTATGGCGCGGTGGAGATGGATCGCCTGACCGCAGAAGAGTGGAAGATCGGTAAACCAGATCAAGGCCGAACGCGATAGAGCGAAAGGCAAGGCAGGCGCCTCGTGAGCTGGACGCTAGGCCAGGTAAAGGCGCGGGTACGCAACCTGCTGGATGATCCCCAGGGATCGTATCTGACGGATAGCTTCCTCGTGCCGTTGATCTGCGAGGTGTACGACGATGCCAACTCGCAACTGGCGTCCACTCAGTCCTCGTGGGATATCGCGGTGGTCGAGGTGCCGGGCATTCCGCCGGGCACTCCGAACCTGGCGCCCTATCAAACCGGGAACGGCCCGCTCGCGGCCCTGACCGACCAGCCGCTGCGCATCGATTGGAAGCCGGCAGGAGACGACCCTACCTATTACCGGCTGGTGCCCAACTACGAGGTCCTTCCCGACCTGCAGCCGCGCGAGGGCATGGCGGGATGGGAGTTTCGCAGCGAGGTGATCTGGCTCACCAATTGCTCCATCGCCGTCGATCTGCGTGTCCGGGGCGAGTTTGGACCGCCCCCCCTGACCAGCGATGACAGCGTGCTGCTGTCGCATCCACGTATTGGCTATGTCGTCGCCTATGGCACGGCGGCGCTGATGGCAACGGTTCGCGGCAACGATGCGTGGACCCAGCAGTACGAACAAAAGGCAGTGGAAGGCATGGACGAAATCATGGAGCAACTTGTCCGCGCTGAACAGGGCCAGGTGCGCCGGGCGGCGAGACAAACCCGGCGGCGGCAATCTTAGTTTCATTTCTTAATAAGGAGAAACCATGGCAGTTTCAGGAGCAATCATCGATTACACGGCTGGGGCCGGGGACGCAACTTTACCGTCTTCATCCAGCTTACCTTCAGCGGCAGCTTCACCGCCGGTGGAGATCCACTCAACCTGACGACACTGACCAACCCCAACGGCCTTGATGTAGAAGGTGTCTTCGAGCTTCCGCTGTCGTTGGGCCCGGCGGTCTACCTGGAAGATATCGGCGGGTACTATGTGCAGCCGAAGGTCACCGGCTCGACCGTGACGTGCATTTCTCATCAACGTGTATGCACCCGGGCGGAACGATCGTCTCCGGAGCCTATAACACGGCGGTGACCGGCGGAAACGTGATCCTCACCATGCAGAAGCGTCGCGTCTAAGACCTGCAATGAATTTTGACGGCTTCATTCCGCACGAGTTCACGCGCTTTGGTGGGCTCGTCGACAACGACGATCCGACCGTGCTGCCTATGGGCGTTGCGGCTGTCTGCAAGAACTGCAGGTTTCAGCTCACCACGGTGGCCACGCGGTATGGTCTGCAGACTGCCTTGCAGGGGCCAAACCAGGCGGCTATCTCCGGCCTGGCTTCTTTGATTTACACCCCGGAGAATCCTGGCGAGACGCTCTTTCAGGTTCCGCTGGTCTTCGATACCGACGGCTATCTGCTGGTGGAAAGGCCGGCGGGTAGCGGCATCCTGGTGCGGGTGCAGGGGCCGCTGGTAAGCCAGCCGGCCAACGCCCATGCCATCGTGACCGAGGCGTATAACCGCGCCCTGATCGCCTACTCTGACCTGAAGACGCCTCAGGCCCCGATCAATGTCTACGGGTTGAGCACGCAGCAGCTGGACCCATACGGGCAGAAGCCGCTCGGCGCGGCATGGCTTGCGTCTACGGCATATCTGGTGGGCGAGTATGTACAACCAACAGCGACGGGCGGCAACGGACACCTCTACCGATGCACCGTCGCCGGCACCACGAACGCGACCGAGCCGGCGTGGCCGCTCACAGAAAACGCCACGGTTACAGATGGCGGCGTAACCTGGGAAGAGCTGACCCCGGTGCTGGTGAACCGGCTGCCGGCACCCAACAGCCCGCAGCCCGGCCGGCTGGCCGGCGGAGGAGCATTCGCCGCCGGCCGCGACGTCTACCTGCGATGACCTATGTCAACGCGCAGGGAGAGTCGATTGCCTCAGCTCCGGGCATCCTGGTCAACACCAATCTGAATGATGCAGCCCAGTTCACGGTGCCTGCCTTATCCAGCCTGGCGGGTGGATTCGTGGGCTGGCGGGGCGTATCAGCCGGTCTCCGTCAATGTATATGAGGCCGACGTGGCCACCGGCGCGGCCGCGCCCGCTCCCGCGAGCTTTGCCCAGGTAGGAAACTTTGCGCTTGGGTCCACGGTCACGGTAACGGCCACGGCGGCCGGGGTTGCGCCGCCCTCGTCGAATACCGCGCGGGTAACTCCCGGTGGATTGCAGCCCCCGCCGACACCTGACGGTCGAACGTGCTTCGGGCTCGGGCAGCTTTCCTGCCGGCCGGGATGTCTATGTGATCGCGACCTTCACCAATGCGTCGGGCGAAACACTGCCTTCGGTTGCGGGAACGCTAATCGACACCATCCTCGACGACGCAGTGCAGGTCCCCATTCCCTCTACGCTGTACCAGATTACCGGCGTGAACCTCTACGAGGCCGACGTTGCCACCGGGTCGGCCGCGCCGGCGACCAGCAACTACGCGCTCGTGGGATCGTTTCAGCCGCTTACCACCGCGACCATTACCACAGCCGCTAATGGCCCGGCGCCTCCCCTGGCAAACAGCTCAGGGGCTGCCGGCAATATCGCGCCCGACTCAGGCACCGGTCTTCGCTATGCCAGCATTGCCTTCACCAACCGCAACGGAAACCTCGGTCCCACGGTAGCGGCTTTCACTTCCATCAGCGTGGATGTCCCCGGCGATCAACTGTACATGGCCAATATTCCAATTGGACCAGAGAACACCATCAACCGTACCATCGGATTCACAGTTGCGGACGGCACGAACGTGGGGCCGTTCTTCTATATCCCCTCGGCGATTGTAAGCGCCGCGATCCCGATGACGGCCACCGTGATCGGCGACAACATCACCACGCACGGCATTTTTCAATTTCACCGACGAGTTTCTTGAAGGGGAGACGTCGACCGACATGACCGACCGGCTGCGCTGCGTGCTGCCACCGCCGGCGGTCGACGTGTATTATTCGCCTTCGAATGATCGCGTGGTGCTGAGCGGGGTCGATGGATACGGATCCGGACACTACATTTCGTTGGCCGCGGACTCCGAGTCTTACTACGGTGACACCAGCCCAATCCAGGTAGCGAATGGCAACGGACAGCGCTGCATCTGCGCCCGCGAATTCCAGGGAACTCTTTTTTCCCTCAAAGAGCGCTCTGGCTTTACCATCTCGCCTACCGCCACCGATCCTTCCACCTGGTCGGTGCAGCAGCGCTGGGAAGGCGTAGGGCCATGCGGGCCGCGGGCCGTTTGCGTCACCAACGAGTTTCTGTTCTTTGTCCATCGCAGCGGCGCTTACGCTTATACGCCGAGTGAACCGCAACCCAAGCTCCTGACCAAGGAGATTCCAACCCTGTGGCAGACCATCAACTGGGATTATCAGCATCTGATCTGGTGCTGCGTGGACGAAGAGAACAAGGAGATACGGATTGGCATCCCGGTGGGCGGCGCGACCGCGCCCAACCAGACACTGACCATGAATTATATGGAGGGCATGTCCGGGCCGATCCACTTTAGCCAGTATGCCGGGCGCGAGGTAGCCATGGGGGCGGCACGCAAATGGAGTCTCGATGATATAGCCGGATCGATGGCTGTACGCTGTGAGCGCCAGTTGCTGGAAAACGCCTCCCCGTTCGGGGCCCTGCGGCAATCGCAAGTGCTGATCGGATCCTCCGCGCCAGACGGCACCGTGCAGATGATCGCCACCGGTATTTACAACGACAACGGCGATGGCATCGCTTGTCAGTACGAGACCACCAGCACCCAGGACATGATGGATATTTCCATGCTTGGCGGGGTAAGTATCAATGCGCTGGGCCAGGGTTCCATGACCGTATCCGTGATGGTGGCCAGAAGCTTTGTAGATTCGCAGCAGCAGTCCCCGGCAAGCAGCGCCGCCGGCACAAATGAGATCAAGCTGGCGCCGTTCCCCCTGACGCCGGAGAACTCGAGAGGTTACGATGGCGGCGCGAGGGGGCAGAATGAGCGCTTTCGCATTCGTTTTACCAACGGCACAGTAGCCAAC
Source organism: uncultured Acidobacteriaceae bacterium (assembly GCA_963834205.1). Classification (GTDB taxonomy): domain Bacteria; phylum Acidobacteriota; class Terriglobia; order Terriglobales; family Acidobacteriaceae; genus PALSA-350. Next base: position 95,542 of record CAWIBI010000062.1, read on the forward strand.
GCCTGGTTTGCATTGAAGTATTGCAGTCTGTTCACTCGCCCTATCTTCACAGGCAGGACCGGTAATGGCGCTTAAGGTTAACTTGGCGCAGATCAATAGCGCGGCAAGGGGCAACAGCGATCTGCGAGAGACCCTCACCGGCATTCATCTCGCGTTGCAGTCGCTCTACGCGCAGACCGGCACTACGCCTCTGAGCAAGGTTGACGCAACAGCAGCTGCCTTCACTTCGCCCCCTGCGCCTTCGAAGCTTGCGGTGAGCGGGGCGAATGGAAACTTTAGCGTCTCTATCACTACACCCCAGAGTGCGGGCAACGCACCCATCTACCAGGAGATCTCGAGCTCGCCGGTGGCCAACTTTGTCTCCGGGGTAACCACCTATCCCGTCAGTACCGGTACGAGCTATGTTTTACCTAACCCGGGCGTCACTCTCTACTGGCGGCTGCGATCGAGTTATAACCAGCAAAACTGGAGCAGCTATCTAGCGCTGCCGGGGGCGGTTAGCTCAGGCCTGATGAGCTCGGCGGCGACCGCGAGCAACCTCTCGCTCAACCAATCGAATTACGCAACCGTAGACTCGGTGGCCGATGGCAGCACGGCAACCGTTCGGGTCTACGGGTCGGGTGGGGTGGGCACTGCGTGGACCTCAGTTCTGGGCAGCAGCTCCAGGGTGATTCCGTCGGGAACAATAATGAATGTGGCTTACGCGGCCAATGGGTTTGTGGTCTGGGACGGTCAGAAATATCAGCTCAAGCCGCAACTGGCGCAGACCTTTCCTGATGCCTGGGTGCCGGTAGGCAAGGTATCGGTCATTGCGAACGGCAGTGGACTGGTGCTCCCCGTGATCCACGCCGTAGTCACCGGGGGGGCGATTGTCGCCTACCAAATCGTCAACCCCGGCAACGGCCTCACATCGGCGCCGCTGTTGACCATTACAGATAGTTCCGGCAGCGGCGCGACGGCCACGGCCGTGGTCTCCGCAGGAGCGGTCACCCAGGTTACTCCAGGAAGCGCGGGCAGCGGCTACTCCAGTAGCCCCACCGTGACCGCCTCAGGCGGAGTGAGCGGAGGAGCCGCCGGTGGTGGCGGCGCAACCGGTAACAACGGGGGGAGGCTCTACGCCGATGTATAGCCTGCACCAACAATATCTGGATGTGGCGAGCGGCTTTCATGTGATCGAGCTGCGCGACGAACGAGGCAATCGGCATCTGATCCAGCTTGCGGTTGGCCACGACGCCTGCCCGGCATGCGGCGCAGTTCATCCCAAAGACAGCCTGGGTGCCCTGGACCCGGTCGCCGCCATCGCCCGAGTGAATGAAGCGCTGAATACGTCGCAACAACAGATGCTTAATTATGCCGGCAAGCACGGCCTCATCGTGAGATGAGGCGCATCACCCTTCGCCTGGCGACGAGGGAAGACTGGCCGGCGATTCAAGCATTGCACCGGGAGCACCAGGCCGCACAGGGCACCAATTATGAGCTGCCCGACCTATTCGGCCCGGCGATTCCCCTTGCCCTGGTAGGCGTGGAAGCACAAGGAACGATCCGGAGCTGTATCTACGTTGAAGCGATTGCCGAGCTGCGCTTTGTGGGATGCGACCCCAAAGCGACCGCCTTCTGCAGCCGGGATGTCGAGGGACTAAGTTACGCAATCAAGCTGCTGGGATTTCGCTGGCTGGAGTGCTTTGTCCCTCGCCAACTTAAGAAGATGATCCAGAAACCTTTGCGCCGAGCGGGCTTCGTTTGTGTCGATCGAGAGCTCGCGCACTTTACCAAGGACTTGAGGAGGAACGTATGAGCAGAGGCCAATCCACACAAGCATTCAATACTGCTTCCGATGAGAACGCGACCGACTTTGGCAACGCGCAGTCGGCGTTTGGTTCGACCGAAAATGCCATCGGCAACTACAACAACCAGCTGGCAAAATTTGTTTCCGGCAACCCTTATACTCCGGGAGGCGAATACGACCAGACCATCAACACCGGCCTGGCCAATGTGTCCGACGCGGGCGCAAACTCGCTCGCCGGCGCACTGCAATCCCAGGCCAGGCGCACTGGCCAAAACAGCGCCGCTGATGCGGCAACCGCGGCCGCCGCATCGCAGCAGAACACGCGCGATTTATCGAGCGACCTGGCCCAGGCGCAGCAACAGCGCATCGGTGCCGAAGCCGGTTATAACCAGGCGGCGCTGGGCGCTTCGGCCCAGCCGATCGGCGCCAACCAGGCGCTCTACGGTACGTCATCGAATGCGGCGGATAGCGTCTTGGGTGATGAAAGCCAGGCAGCCAAGACACCCAGCTTTTGGGATGAGGTGGGCAACAGTGTTGCCGGGAATCTTGGCAGCACTGCAGGAAAGCTCTAGTCATGGCCGATGATCAGGATTACGGTGCTCCCCAAGAAGATGAAGCCAGCAGGCTGCTCAAGAAGATTCTGTCGCCGGCTGAGGCCCAGAGCCTGGTGCCGCCACCGCCCGCCCATGCTCCGCGCAGCGGCCCGGGAGAGTCCACCCCGCTGACAGGCAGCCTGGCAAAGCCACCATCGCAATCGACCCCGTCGCGCGACAATGCCCGCGACCATGCCAAGGATGAGATCGAGCGAACACCACAGCCCGGTACGTCGCCGCGTCGCGGGCTGGCGGGATATTTCGCCGGCGGTTCCACGCAGTCACAGGGAGCACCCGACCGCAGCAGCGATCCACAATACGTCAAGGTTTCCTCGAAGGGGCAGGTCGGATATCTGCCAAGAGCTAATCTTCTATTAGCCAGGGAGATAGACAGCGATCTCAAAGTTTTAAGTGAGGACTGAGCAGGATTAGCCCGCTGGGAAACACAGAGGCCCAACCTTGCGATCAGGCCTCTGCGATTGATTCATGTCGATATTACCGATGTCCCCAGTCGTGGTGGTCGCCATGGTCTTCATGGTCCCAGTGACCTTCATGCAGCGCCCAGCCATTGGGATAGTGATCATAGTGAGGGTGGCTCCAGTAAGCTCCGGGATAAGGTGGTCTCCGCCAGACGCCGGGGACCCACACATACCTCGCCCCGAGCCAATTCCAATATCCATCGACCCATACGTAACCGGGAGCCGGGATAGGAGGGGGAACTTCATAGCGGAGCGGAGGCGGAGCAACCCCGATATATACGCCGATCCCCGCAAAGGCCGGGGTCACGAGTGCCGAAGCCAGGATCAAACTCGCTATCCATTTGGTTTTCATACGTTCTCTCCTTCCAACCTCTCACCCGGTACTAACCCGGCTCGTGCCCGGTGGTTTCGGTCCGTATTTGCCCATAGTTGTTTCCTGCTTGAGCAACCATTGATGCCCCCACACCCGCTGCATCTGCTGGGCTTTGAGCCCATTGTTTCGCCCGGTCAACCTGGTTCGCTGGCCGGGCTGGGATTCGAGCCCGCGATCCAGGCCGTCAGCGAGCCCTTGATCGCGCACCCGCAACCATTGGGCGCAATCGATCCCCGTTCCGGACGCCGGATCGTACAGCCAACGGATAACCCCGCGGTCAATCAGGCGCTGGCCACCGACGCGATGCCGTTTTACAAAACCCGGCTGTTAGCGGCGATCAGGGATATCCCCGGCGCGAGGCTGGCGGCCAGCCGTGACGCCAAGAATCCTATCCGCCTGGCGGAGAAAATCACTGGGGAAGGACAGCCGGCCGGGACGGTAAGCGACTACGGCGCAGCACAGATCGCGGTCGACTCTCCGCAAGCCAAGGATGCGGTGGTGGCCGCGGTGAAACGGCATTTCCCAGTATTGCGGGAGCAGGATCATTTTGCTTTGGGAGATCCGAAATACCGTTTTCGCAGCTATTCGCTACAGGTGCAAATGCCGAATGGAGCGTCCCAAGAGCTGCAGATCGTCCCCCGTCCGGTGCTGCAAGCAAATCGGCAGGAGCACCACGACTACAAGAAGGCGCGCAACGCGGAGCTGGCCGGCCGCAGCGACAACCGGGCAAAGGCAGCGGCGATCGCAATCAATGATGCGGCCATGGAGCGATTCAACTCCAGAAATGGCGCCAGGGTGGTGAAAGGCGCTGTGATGAAGGGCTCGCGGGTACGATTGGCCGACGGCGCGGTGGCGAGAGTAGTCTACGTCGACCCGAACATGCGGATCGCGCGGGTGCGCACCGAAGACGGAAGAAACATTACCGTGCGCCACAAAGACCTGCGTGGGCCCGTTGATCGCTAGCCTGCGCTCAGCTCTTGGGTGGCCCACCGAGGCGGGTATCTTCCCCGCGCTTGCGTCCGGGCTCAACTTTGGGCTTAGGCTTGGGTGCCTTCTTGGTTTCGCGTTTACCTTTATCTTTGCTTCCCATGAAGCCAAATATTACACAAACAGCTTGGCAAAGCGAGGTGCGACATATGCTAGAAGCAAATAAATCTCTCCTGGAAGTAAAAACCGCATCCCGATTGGAGTTCAACGCCGATCAGGTGCTTAACCGTTATTGGGAGCTGGCGAGGCTCGGCCCGGATGAGACCAAAGGAAACATCCTGGGGCAACTGAAGGCGCTTGACGCCCTGCGCGAAGAACAGACCTCCGCGCTTACCAGAATACCCACAAAACAATTTCGCCTGAATGGGGTCTATCGGGCGGCGTGGATGGCCGAATCGTAACCACCCGCACGAGGAAGGGGTGATGCCGGCCGATGCAGCGGACGACTATCGCTGGATGCCGGCCACTGCGGCGCAACAGGCCGCGCTCGATTCAAAAGCAGACATCCTGCTTTTCGGTGGCTCCGCCGGTTCCCTCAAGACCGAAACCATGTTGATGGACGCAGTGCAGGAGTACGAGAACCCCAACCTGCGCGCCATCGTCTTCCGCTCCTCCTTCGTCGAGATGACGGATATCGTCGACAAGACCCGCCGGCTCTACGCTCCGCTGGGCGGCGTCTTTGTGGGATCTCCTAAATGGACCTGGAGCTTTCCTTCCGGAGCCACCATCCGCTTCGCCTACATGAAGACGGACGACGACGTATGGAAGTACCTGGGGCCGCGCTACTCATTCATCGGTTTCGATGAAAGCACGCTGCACACAGAAAAGCAGGTGCGCAACATTCTCGGCCGGTTGAGCTCTACCGATACCCGTCTTCGGTTGCGCATGCGGCTGACCTCAAACCCCGGCAATGTCGGCGCCGCATGGCATCAGACGTTGTTCCTACGGGGCCACTGCCCGGTGCACAATCGGTTGGACGCAGCCCAACCGGGCGAGCTCTACCGTGATTGCCGCTGGCCCTCCGATGGCGAGGCAATTCCCTTCTCCGTTGCCTTCATCCCGGGCAAACTTTCCGATCACCAACTGTTAGACACCAACTATTCCAAGCGCCTGCACATGATGTCGGGCGGGGCCGCTGCGGCGATGGAGCAGGGCTGTTGGTGCACTCTCGAAGGGGCCTATTTCCCTTTTGTGCACGCCGGCATGATCCGCCCCCTGGCCGAGGCGGGCGTGGAGTGGTGGCACAACCACTTTCTTTCCATTGATTATGGTTATGGCAAATCGTCTTCGTCGGTTGGGCTATACGTGCGCGGTCCGGCGGAGCTTCGACAGAAGCTAGAGATTCAGGGCATCCAAGCACTCGTCCTGGAGCAGGAGGATGGCCCTGATTTCCCGCAAGGCCGCATCCGCAAGATTGGCGAGCTGGTCGTACCCCATGCGCCCGCATATGAGCTGGCAAACATGGTGGTGGATGCCTTCATCAAGCCCGATGTGAACGGACAGCGGCGGCGTATTGTGGCCGCCTATCTTGACCCTGCCAACTTCAGGGAAATAGGCGACGGACATACCATTGCGGATCAAATCAACGAAGTTTTGGATCCGTGGGATATCGTCTGCGAGCGAGCGTCGAACGACCGCATGGGCGGCTGGCAGCTGTTATATCGAATGCTGCGCACAGGTGAGTTCGAGATCACCGACGTATGCCCGCGAAGCTTCGAAGCCATACGCACGCGCATGCATGATGACGCCAGGCCGGGAGATATTCGCAAGATCGCCGGCGATCCGCTGGACGACGTAGCCGACGAGACCCGATACGCGTTATACACTTTCGTTCAGCAGGCAGCGCAGCCGCGAGAATTGGTGCTTCAGCAGGCGGTGCGGGGCCTCGATGTGGGCTCTGCGGCGATTCGCTGGCAACAGAAAGCAGAAGAGTTGGATCGTGAGGAAGCCCCGATCCGAACAAGCCTGCGTGTGGGACTAGGGAGGCGGGGCGGAAGACAGTTTCCGAGCTGATGCGGCCGAATGCTGAGCTCGCTGCATAAGCACCCAGGGCTACCTGTGACGCCTGGCTACTGGCCGCCAGTATTTTGTGTGCTGTTCGCCGCCGCTGCGGCGATGATGAACTGAATTTCACTACCAGCCCTTAGCTTGACGTCCTTCTTCGTAAAGACAAAGACGCCCGAGTTCTGGCTGGAAATCTTACTGTGCAGATCCACGCCGGAGACCACGTTCTCGTGATCCAGTTGCAGGGTCTTCGCACTCCAATCATTCGGTGCCCCGGCGCCGGTATCCGTGGGTCCCAACACCGCTTCCTGAGCCTGCGGAGCGCAAAAGCGGACGATAGTCGCTCGAATCGACAAGTTTGTTCCATCCTTGAGCCGCGCCTGATCGAAGCCCAGCGCAAGCTTCGACATACCCTGCTGCTGCATATCGCCGGTCCTCACCTTTCCTAGCAACATCGTGCCCTTGGGTAACTCGGTTCCGTTGCTCAACGTCACTTTACTATCACGCCTTTGCCCGCCGAAGTACTCCTCGCCCGTAGTCCATGACATGCTCGCACTAGCATCTCCCTCTCGGTCTGAGCGGTGGGCCGCGGAATAATGCCAGTGCCAGGGATTGTGAGCACCGCCAGTCGGCTGTCTCCGGCGCATCAGGGCCCAGGAAGCTGACGATCTCCTTGGTCGCGTTGCTGTAAATAAAGGCCATCTCACCGCCGTCATGCTCAAGCACGATCACGGTGCGTGTGTTAGTAACTTTACGGGCATATTTAACATCACCATTGCTCACTCGGTGGATAAGAGCCTGCCGGACCAGCTTTCCCACCTCCAGGCCGAAACGCGATAGGGCACGGTCCTTCACTTGCTGGCGGCGCGCCGGCAACGAGAGAGGATCTTCACGGGTCATGCACGGGCCGCCGGAACGCGGCTGCGCATGCCCAAGGCCTTCATGCCGCCTGTGTACTTGCCGTGGGCGGGAATTTCACGGCGCTGCGCAGCAGCGTAGCGTTTGCTGTCGCACACCAGGATAGCCATTGCGTCGTCACTGAGTTTTCGCGCCGCTAAACGACGCGCAGCTTTTTCCGATATACTCCAACGCTCGGCAATGTCCAGGATAGAATCGGCGGAGCGAGGCCGTCCGCCGCCATGTCTCCGAAGTGGACTCATAGCATCTCCAATTTTCCTTGGGGGAGGAACCGACGGCAGAAAAGAAGGGTTAGCCGGGAAGGAGGGGCACCCTTCAATACATAACTACATCTGTCATAGTTACGACTTAACTAAGAGCAGTATGCCTCAGGTTTTTATAACACGCAATAACCTGAAGCACTACTTTTTCTATGTCCCTAAGTAATGCACGGGGAATAACATTCGTGCTATTTTATTTGCGTACCTTTTTTTGTTATCTATTATGTAACTTTACCTGATACGCGTTGTCTGCATGACGGTCAGTTTGTTGTGAATCGGGAACACCATCTTAGGAGAGCCGGCGAAATCGCTGCCGGATCAACGTTTGCCCGAGGCTCCTGTATTGATTACTGAAACCCAGGCTGTTGCTTATCCGCGACAAAAATAAGATGATGGCTTATATCTCCCTACCGATGGTGCCGGGCGCAATCTTCGGGAGCCGGCGGCTCGAGTAACTGCGCGGCATCGTTGCGCACATTGCCCACCGCCTTATCCACTTTCCAGGCTATCATCTGCTCGGCCGGGAAGGGCCGCAGCAGGTCGAGCGGCGGCTGCTCCGTATTACTTCCGCCCAGCCAGCGAGCATAATTCTTGCGCTCGATAATGACCGGCATGCGATTGTGCAACGGGGCGACGACTTGGTTAGAATCGGTGGTGATGATGGAGAAGGTCTCTAGCCATTCCCTGCTGGCCGGGTCTTTCCATCGATCCCACACCCCGGCGAAACCATAAGGCTCGCCGCTCGAGAGCGCGATGGCAAAGGGTTGCTTGTGTTTGGCATCCAGCTTCTGCCACTCATAGAACGCGTCCGCAGGTACCAGGCAGCGGCGGCGCTTGAAAGCCTCACGAAAGGCCGGAGCGGTGGCTACCGTCTCGGCCTTGGCATTGATGGTGGAGTAAGCGATCTTCGTATCCTTTGACCAATAAGGAATCAAGCCCCAACGCAGGAGGGCTATTTCTCGCATTCCGGTGTCTCGATTCAGGCGTACTACCGGTTGAAAAGTTTGCGGCGCAACATTGTAGCTCGCAACCCACTCCTCGCCTCCTACATCCTCAGCGCCAAACCAGACAGCGATTTCTCTTCGGGTTGACTTACGAACGTAACGGCCACACACGCCTTCGATGATACCAATCCATGGATGTCATGGATGTTGAGGAAAAGGCCACTTAGAAGCCCGGCCATTCGCTTCACAGCGTTCAGAGTCGGCCCTAGGTATCTCCGACGAGTCGAATTTGATATTCTATTCGGGACGACTTTTGCGTCTGGAGAATCCCCTTGAATACGAAAGAGATCTTAGAGCACATCAATAGTGAGATTTCACGGCTGCAGCAAGTAAAGATTTTGTTGCAAGGTAGTACGAATGGTCACGCCCGGAGTGCAGGCTCCCTCAATGGTTCAGCAGCCCCTAAGGTCAAGGGCAAGCGCGTATTGAGCGCGGAAGCTCGGAAAAAGATCGCGGCTGCGCAGCGGAAGCGCTGGGCAAAGGTTAGAAAGGCTCAGGTCTAACAATCGGCTGGTACTGGGACCTGCAGGAGATTTCCCTATATAAGCAAGAGCTGGTAAGCCGCGGCGAGTGGAGGTTCATATATTCCAGCCGCCATCGATGACGTGCGTCTGGCCGGTGGTAAAGCTGGACTCATCCGATGCGAGGTACACCGCGAGCGCGGCTACCTCTTCGGGGCGGCCGAGACGGCCCATGGGCTGGCGGGCGATGAATTCACGGCGCACCTGTTCCGTATCGCCCTGGGCGGTGATGCGCCCTTCGAGTGAAGGCGACTGTACTGTACCCGGGCAAATCGCATTGCAGCGAATACCTTGGCGCACAAAGTCGATAGCGATCGCCTTGGTCAATCCCACCACCGCTGCCTTGGAGCTGGTATACACAAAGCGGTTGGGTACGCCTCGGACGCTCGACGCAATCGAAGACATGTTGACGATGCTCCCCCTGCCCGCGCGCAGCATGCCGGGAAGGAATGCGCGACAGGTGCGATACATCGACCGGACGTTGAGATCGAAAGAGAACTCCCAGTCCTCTTCCTTGCAATCGAGAATCGTGCCGTGGTGGACGAATCCGGCACAGTTGAACAAGATATCGGGCTGGGGTAGCTGTTCCGCGAGTTGTTCGATCTCCTTCGGATTGCGCACATTGAGCTCGCGGCAGATCATCTGAGGATATTCCGCAGCGAGAGTGTTGAGTGCTTCCCGGTTGATATCAGTGGCCCACACAGTGGCCCCTTCCTGCGCGAAGGCAATCGCCGTCGCCCGGCCAATTCCCTGTCCCGCGGCCGTGACCACAGCGGTCTTGCCAGCCAGTCTCTCACTCATCCATGCACCCTTATTCGCAGCATCGTTCTCCGGCAACTTTCGATTCTATCCTGTGTGCTTTCCTTCGAGGCCGATAGCGACACAGAGTGCGGCCACGTCGCCGATCTTTTCCCCCAGGGCAGCCGGAACAATCTCGCAGGCCCGGTAGGTTTGCGGCAAGGCTTCGCGCTTGATCACCTTGCGCATCGGCGCCAGCAAGGTCTCGCCCAAGCGCCAGGCCAATCCTCCAAGCACGATTCTCTGCGGGTTCAGCACGTCGATTAGCATGGCAAGCGCCTGCCCCAGCCGCTCGCCGGAACGACGCAGAATGCTCAGCGCGACCGCGTCCCCGGATTCTGCTGCGTGGCCCACGTCTCGCGCTGTCAATCCGCCATGCATTGCCCGCGCATGCAAGATACTGGAGCGGCCGCGACGTTCCGCTTGCGCCACCATGCTTACGGCGAGTTGCGCAATGCCCCCTCCGCTGGACCACCCTTCGATCGAGCCAGCCTTGTGATAGCCGATTGGCCCCGTCGGACTGAGCCGCACATGGCCTATCTCGCCCGCGTTTCCATTGGCCCCCAGATATAAGCTGCCGGCGGCGATGATACCCGCACCCAGCCCGGTGCCCAGCGTCAGAAACACCATATGCTCGGCCCCCCTGCCTGCACCGTATCGATGTTCCGCCACCGCACCCGCGTTCGCATCGTTTTCCAACCGGCACGTGGTGTGGAAGCTCTCCGCAAGCAAGCGGGCGATGGGCACATCCACCCAGCTGGATAGGTTGGGGGGCGCCTGGACGATTCCCTTTACCCGGTCGAGCGGGCTGCCGCAGCTTACACCGATGGCAACGATCGATTCCTCGCCGAACCCATGCTCCGCTAGCAGGCTCCGAACCGATTGCACGATTAGACCGAGAGCGCGCTCCGGTCCCTTCTCTGGCAGCGTGACGAACTCGATTCGTCCCAGGCTTTCAGGCGGGCGGGCGGACAGTACGACCGCAGTCTTGGTTCCACCCACGTCGACTCCGACATAGATTTTCTGCATGGTGTCTCTCGGGCGCTAGGTGGTTGCCATTGCATCGGCGATGGCCTGGTCGTGAATGACATGCGCTCTTACCAATGCCGCGGTTACGTGGGCGCAGATATTTTCCGGGCCGACATGCTGCGCGAAAGCAGCCTGCCCCATCAATCGCGATGGCTGCTCGCGGGCGCCGCATAGCAAGAGCGTTCGTCCGGAGGCTCGGACCTCGACTGCGAGCCGCTGCAGTGCCTGCAGACCGGTCGAATCAATCGCCGTCATATTGCGCAAGCGCAACACAATAATTGGTGGGAGCAAGGGTAGCTGGCGTCGAATCTCGTCGATCTTTTCTGTCGCGCCGAACAGGAACGGGCCGTGGATGCGAAAGATGGCAACAAACTCCGGTATATCCTTGCCCTGCAGCACATGCATCCGTCCGTCTTCCAGATCATCCTCGGTCACCCGGGTCACCGTGGTAGTAAGGGTGACTTTGCGGATGAAGACCAGCGCCGCCAGAATCATCCCGCCCTCCACCGCGACGGTCAGATCGGCAAAGACCGTGAGCAGCAGGGTAGTGAGCCATACGCCAATTTCCAGTTTGGAGTGCCGCAGAATCTGCGGTATCTCGCGCCACTCGCCCATGTTGTAGCAGACCACCATGAGAATCGCGGCCAGGCCGGCCAGCGGGATGAACCTGGCCGACGGGGCGGCGAAGAGCAGCACGGAGAGCACGGTAAGGGCGTGGATCATGCCGGCGACCGGGGTCACCGCTCCGCAGCGAATGCTGGTCGCGGTGCGTGCGATGGCGCCCGTAGCCGGAAGTCCCCCGCAGAGCGGGGACAGGATGTTGGCGATGCCTTGCGCGGTAAGTTCCACGTTCGGGTTGTGCTGATCTCCGCTCATGCGATCGGCCACCACGGCCGACATCAGTGATTCAATCGCGCCCAGCAGCGCAACCGTGATCGCCGGAGAGATCAGCGTCCTGACCATGGCATATTCGAAGACCGGCAAATGAAAGCGAGGGAAGCCGGAAGGTATGCCCCCGAAACGCGTCCCGATGGTCTCGACCGGCAGATGCAGGAAGTAAGCGGTGACGGTGGCCGCGAGCAAGGCCACAATGTACCCAGGAACCCGTGGCACCAACCGGACGGCCAGCACGATCAGCAGCAGTGATGCGCACGAAAGTAGTGTGGTAGTCAGGGATACGGTGTGTGCATTCTTCGAGCACGACTCGCATACGCCCGACAAAATCCCCGGGAACCACTCCGGTTTTTAAACCGAAGAAGTCTTTGATCTGTGTGCTGGCGATGAGGATGGCGATGCCGTTGGTAAAGCCCACGATCACCGGCCGGGGAATGAACTTCACCGCCGCACCCAGACCGGTGGCTCCCAACAGGATGAGCAGGCAGCCGGCCATGATGGTGCACACCAGCAGGCCGTTGAAGCCATAGCGGGAAAGAATGCCGGCGATGATCACGACAAAAGCCCCCGTCGGACCACCAATCTGGTTGCGCGAGCCGCCCAGAGCGGAGATGGCGAATCCAGCTACTACGGCAGTGTAGAGACCAGCCTCCGGCGGAGCCCCGGAGGCAATGGCAAACGCCATCGAGAGCGGCAAGGCGACCATGCCCACGGTGACGCCCGCCGCCAGGTCCGCGGCGAATTTCCTCGCGCTATAATCCCGCAGCGCGAGGAATGACTTGGGTGTCCAGGCGGTAACGTTCAATGCCTTTCCCTGAATCTTTCATTACCAGTCTAGCCGTTACCTGCACGACACGGTTCGGTCGTCATCCCTCAAGTAACCTCGCGCGTCTCAAATCCATTCACTTGTGGAGAAAGTTCAGAGCTGGAAATCAGTCTTTTAGCAACTGCGGTTTGAGGACAACGGGCCTGCCTGGCACGGCGTTCCTTGGACTCACTGAGTCTTGATCCGGTCGCTGACCCTCTTCGCCAACTTCCCAATCTCATCCACGTCCTTGATGACATCAGGCGACGGCTTGCTTCCCTTATCTACTTCTGCCTTCAAATTGGTCGCCAACTGCAGCAGTCTTGCGGTGTCGTTGAATACCTGCTTCTGATGCTCTTCCCGCAGCCGCTTGAGCTGTTTTGCCTGCATTTCCCGCGCCACGTAGGGTTCATCGTCTGTGGAGTGTGAAGGACTCGGCTGTCTCATTTGTGAGTTCACATCCGGGCTGATCGGCCCATTAAACTGCGCCGCCGATCTGCCCAGCCCGACCGCTACCGCTAAGCCCCCAACCAGGACCACCAACACCACTCGACCTCTACCCGATAAGCTGCTCACTTCGACCCTCACATCTGATATGAAACAAGTCGCTCGGTCACGGCTTGTTTTGAGAAATTTGCCCCTGATCTTTCATTTTTTCCTTGAGGTTTTTGGCTAGTCTCTGGATCTCGTCGGCCTTGCGCAGAGCGGCCAGCGATAACGTGTTGCTCCCAGCTCTCTCTACTTCGACCTTCAACTCCTGCACCAACTGCAGCAGCGTGGCGCTGTCCTTCTCCAATTGCTGCTGCTCGGCTTGCTCCGGCGTCGCTGGAGGCAGGGCAAGGGCATGCGCGGAAGCCTTCGCCGGGGGCTGACCATCACTGACCTTGTTCGGCTGAGCCTCTTGATCCTGTGCAACCTTGGCCGGCTTTGCGTCCTTGTCATCGGCCGCCTTAGACAGGTTTTGATCATCACTACCTTTTCCTGGCTGCGTGTCCCGGTCAATTGCAGAGTTTGCCGGCTTTGCGTCGTCGGCGGGCTTAACTGGGCTGTGATCATCCGTCTGGGTGTCCCGGTCGTATGCAGAAATCGCCGGTTTCGCATCCTGGTCATCGCCGGCTTTAGCCGGGTCCTGATCATCGTTCTGAGTATCCCGGTCATAGGCGGAAGTTCCCGGCTTCTCGTCCCAGTCATCGTCGGCGTTCGCCGCCTGCGGGTCCTGGCTATCCGGAGCCTTTGCCCGGTCCTGCTCGGTTTTTGCCGGCTGCCCGGTCTGCGCATTGCCCGCCTGCTGCGGAGCGGATGACCCGGCAGCCGTCGAGACGAGGGGCATGGTTAAGCCCAGCACTGTCGCAACCACCCATCGCTCGAGTAACATCATAGGGGCCAGTGTACGCCTCCATTTTGTCCCTCGCCTCCATGTCTTTAGTCATCCTCGGTGGGCGCGATCCTGCGTCTTCATTCCTGCGCAAACTCGACCAGGAATGGCTCTCCGATGTGCAGAATTTTCTCCACGTGGGCCTGCCCAAGCTGCTGGTTATCGCCTTGTACACAGGGGCGCTGATCCTGGTGGTTAACTTCATCACCGACCGCGTTATCAAGCTGGCCGACCATCGCGACAGCCTGGGACCGGCCCGCGGCGCCCAGATTCGGACCCTGGCCACGGTCATCCGCGCCACTGGCGTTGTCATCGTGGCCTTCCTGGCCTTTCTCCAGATCATGGAGAACGTCTTCGGTTTCAGCCTGTCGCCTTTGCTGACCGGCGCCGGCGTGGCCGGCGTGGCGATCGGCCTGGCCGCGCAGACCATCGTCAAGGATGTGCTGAACGGCATCCTGATCCTGGTCGAAGACCAGTACAACGTGGGCGACGTCGTCACCCTGGCGGGGATGACCGGCACGGTGGATTCCATGACGCTGCGCAAGACGACGGTGCGGGGCTTCGACGGTACCATCTACATCATTCCCAACAGCCAGATCACGAATGTGGCGAACCAGAGCCGTGACTACTCGGTCTCCACCCTCAACGTCTCGGTCGATTTCTCCGCCAACCCTGACCAAGTCATACCGTTGTTGAAGACGATCGCACTGGAGGTGCGCAACGAGCCGGCTTTCAAAGATATTTTTGTCGCCGATCCGCAGGTTTTCGGGGTGGATTCGATCAAGGGGACTGAGGTCATCTACCCCATCCAGGTCAGGACCCTGCCGCGCAAGCAGTTCGACGCCATGCGCGAGATGCAGAGGCGCATCCGCCTCGCTTTGGAAGAGCATAAACTGCTGCCGGGCAGCCCTTATCGCGTGTTCAGCGGTTCAAGTCAAAATCCAACCGCACCGCGTGAAGGCGAAGTGGCGAAAGCCCCCGACCCCACCACCGCCAAGCCCAACGAGACCAACCCTTTCACCGGCGAATAGCCTGACCGATTTAGGCCTGTAATAATCTGAGCAACTGCTCCGGGTCGGCGGTCGGTGGCAAGCAAGAACTTCCCCGGCAAACCACAGCGAAGCTGTGCGATGCCTGCAGGTCCGGGAGCAAAGGCACCGTTTCAGCCAGGAGGGGCGGCAGCGGGCCGGCAACCTGGGCGCGAGTCAATCGAACTACGCTCTTGTTCACTGCATAGACCAGGATAGCGGCCGCTTCCAGCTCATCGGCGGCGCTGTCTTGGCCAATGACCACCACCTGGACTGGCGGCAGCAACAGGCGCTCGAGCGCCAGACCATAGGTGCCGGCGTAAAGCCCGAAGTGAGTTACCACGCCGGCGAATGCCTCCAGCGTATCCTCTGCCTTTTCTCGGCAGTCGGCTCGTCCGTTGAGCGCCTCCAGGCGCAGCAATGCAGCGACCGCTGCCGGGTTTCCCGCCGGCGTCGGCGAATCTTGCAGCGGCTTGCGCCGTGCCGTCAGTGCGCCCAGCAATTCTTCTCCCTTGGCGGCAGCGTCGAAAAACCCTCCCCCGGCGGTGTCGTAAAACTTCGCCACCATGTGCTCGGCCAAGTCCAGCGCTGCGTCGTAATACTTGGCCGAGCCGGTCGCGAACCAACCATCCAGGCAGGCGTGAGCGAGAAATGCATAGTCCTCGAGCATGCCCGCCACCCACTTGGTGCCAGTTGACTGGCCGGTGTAGGAGATCACATGGGCCAAGCCGCGCTCTGCATGCATACCCTCGCGCAGAAGACGATCCAGGGTAAGCAGAGCAAAGCTTTTCACTCTGGGCAGGCGGAGCACCTGCGCCGCCTGGAGATAAGCGGAGACGGCAAGGGCATTCCAGCTGGTATAAATCGTGGTGTCGATGAACGGGGTGGAGCGCTCGGCGCGCGCCGCCAGTAAACGCGTATGAGCCGCTGATAACAGCTCGGCAGCCTGGGAGCTTGTCTTGCCGGCACGCGCGGCCACCACATCGAGGGGCTGCTTCACATGCAGCACATTCTTGGCAGGATTGTGGTGCATATCGCCCAGGTCGCCAATGTCATAGTAGGCCGCGGCAATTTCCATCTCTTCCGGGCTCAGCACCGCCGCAGCTTCGGCACGCGTCCAGGTGAAGTAATCGCCGTCGTCGTCCAGGTCGATGTCCGCATCCTGCGAGGCATAGAAGCCGCCCCGTTCGCGGTCCGTGAGGCACTCGTCCATCCAGCGGATGATGTCTTTGGCCACGCGCGCCGACTCGGGATCGACATAGCTCTGAAAGGCATGCACATAGTTCTTCAGCAGCTCGGCGTTGTCGTACAACATCTTTTCGAAGTGCGGCACCACCCAGGCCTCATCGACGGAGTAACGATGAAAGCCCCCGCCCAGCTGATCGTAGACTCCACCCCGGGCCATCTTCTCCAGGGTTACAGTAGCTGCCTCCCGCGCCGCTTCGTTGCCGGTGCGTGCAGCCACGTCGAGCAGTAGATCGATGGCCGAGGGATGGGCAAACTTGGGCTGCGAACCGAAGCCTCCGTGGTGACGATCGAACTTCTCCAGCGCGGAGCCCACCATCTTGTCGACGATGTCCATGCTGAGGCTACCCCCGCGGCCGGCGAAATTCTCGTTGTATTCAATGGCTTCCACCACGCTGCCGGCCGACTCCACTACCTCGTCGCGGCGTGTCTTCCACGCGTCCGCCATGGTGAGCAGGACCCGGGCAAAGCCAGGCCGGCCGTAACGGTCGTCTGGGGGAAAATAGGTCCCACCAAAGAAGGGCTTGCCCTCAGAAGTCAGCACCGCGGTCAATGGCCATCCGTTTTGCCCGCTGATGGCGGACACCGCGGCCTGGTAGCGCGTATCCACATCCGGGCGTTCGTCGCGGTCGACCTTAACGGCGATAAAGTGGCTGTTGATCACCTCCGCCAGACTGGGATCCTCATAGCTTTCGCGATCCATCACATGGCACCAGTGGCACCACACGGCGCCGATATCCAGCAGGATGGGCTTGTCTTCACCAGCCGCGCGGGCAAAAGCTGCGGGGCCCCATTCATGCCACTGCACGGGCTGGTGCATCGCGGATCGCAGGTACGAGGACGAAGCCTGGGCAAGGGAGTTGGTCGGATGTGTCATCTGTTGCTAAGTCTACCTAGGACCGATCAAGCAGGGGCGCCGTTATACTGCGCGCGCCTGGCTTAAAGAGCCGGCGCTTGGCCAGCTCCACATACACCAGCACCACCACCAGGGCGAAGGTAATAGCGAAAAAATTGGGCGCGGTGAAGAAGAAGGTACCGAGCGCACGCGGATGGCGGTAGTAATAGGGATGCAGGAACCCCATGCGGTGGTAGATGGCCAGCAGGGCGACCAGCGGGGCTGCGGGGATGAGGATACGGCGGAGACGGACGATCCAAGCTGGTGACACCAGCAAGAGCAGGGGCAGCATCAGGGGCACGAACCCGGACATGCCCATGAAGAAGCTGAAGCCACCCCACACTACCAATCCTTTGGCAAGCGTACTCGGCAGTTGGTGGGCATTGCCGTCAACATAGCGCCAGGCGAGCGCAAGCTCAAAGGGAAAACAGACCGCCCAGGCTGTCCACCAACCTGCCAACGCAGCTAGAAATCCGTACTTCAGCCGCGGGAGCCACCCGAATGTTGTCATCTCTTCATCCGGCGAGCCGCTGCGCCACTTCGAAGTACAGGTCGACTGCCTGCAGCAGTTCGCGCTTGGCAATCTTCTCAAACGGGGTATGCGCCACATGAATCGATCCGGGACCGAGCAATAGCGGCTCGCCCCAGTTGGTCAGCGCGGGAATATCGGTGGTGAAGGCCGCCACCATAGTTTCGAGGCCCTCCACCTCGCGCATGCGGATGAAGGGAATTTCCAGGGTGAACTCCACTTCGGCCAGGCCGGCGACTGCCTGCTCAATGGACTTGCGGGTCTCCTCCGAAGGGCCTACCAGCCGGATCAGCACCTGGGCTTCCGCGATATCGGCGATCACATTGGGGGCATGTCCACCATGGATGACGCCGATGTTGAGCGTGCTTGGGCCCACTTCCTCCAAGCTGGGTAGCTCCAGTGCCAGGAGCCGCTCAAGCGCATGCACTAGTTTGTGCACCGCGCTATCGCCCAGCTCCGGATAAGCGGAGTGCGCCATGGTGCCGGAGGCCCGAATTTCGGCGCGCAGAACACCTTTCGAAGCCAGCGCAAGACGGTTGTCGGTAGGCTCTCCATTGATGAGAAAACGGCTTCCTTTGGGATGTAGATTGGCCATTAGGGCGCCCGCCGAATCGCGCTCCTCGCCCACCACGAACAGCAGCCCGGCCGCCACCCCGGCGTCGCGCAACCGCTCTGCGGCTGCCAATTGGGCAGCAATGATCCCCTTGGCATCGCAGGCGCCGCGCCCGTAGATAAACAGATCATCCTCGCTGCTGGGGATGAAGGGGGGCACCGTATCCATGTGCGTGGAAAGCACCACATCCGGGCGCTGTCCGTTGCCGGCATACAGGTTGAAGCGCTCGCCCGTATAGCGGCTTTGCGGCGGTTGGGACACCGCGGTCCGTTCCACGGCAAAGCCCCGCGCCTGCAGCAGTTCATCGAGATACGCGCCCACCGCTCCCTCGTTGTAAGTGAGCGATTCGATATCCACCAGCCGGCGAGTCAAGTCCACAGGATCGAGGGGCTTCATCGTTTTTCAGCATACCTGAGCATTAAGATACGGAGGAGCGATGAACCTCCATCCCACTTCACCCGGGTTGCTGCGCAACGTGGACGATCTGCGAGGGCCGGCCGGCCGCATCGAAGCGCTGCTGAATCTGGGGGAACAGGATGCCCCCTATTCTGCCCTGGTATGCCATCCTCATCCGCTCTTCGGCGGCACGATGCACAACAAGGTGGTCTATCACGCGATGAAGTGCTTCCAGGCCTTCGGGCTGCCAGTGCTTCGCTTCAACTTTCGCGGCGCCGGCCTCAGCGAGGGCACCCACGACAACGGCCGGGGCGAGGCAGACGATGTGCGCGCTGCGCTCGACTGGCTCGAGCGGGAGTATCAACTGCCGATTCTCTTCGCCGGCTTCTCCTTCGGCTCGAGCGTTGGCTTGCGCGCCTGCTGCGGCGATCCGCGAGTCAATGGCATCGCGTCGCTGGGGCTTCCCGTCCGTGCCGGCGGGCGCGAATATCACTATGCGTTTCTCACAGGCTGCAGAAAGCCCAAGCTATTTATCAGCGGCACCGCTGATAAATACGGTCCGCGCGCTGCGGTGGAGGCCGTAGTCGCCGCCGCGGCCCCACCGGCCGAGCTCGTTCTGATAGAGGATGCCGACCATTTCTTCGTCGGTAAGTTGGAGCCGATGCAGCTCGCATTGCGCTCCTGGATCGGGTCCCACTTTATGGTGACGGCGCCATGAGCCTCGCCGGAAGCGATGCGGCACGGCGCAAACTGCATGACGAGGCGCGCGACATTTTTCACCACGCACTTCGTTCCTCCAGCATTCCGCTAGCTTTTGATCGGCGGCTCGGCACGAAATCGATTCCGTTGCAGCAGTACGACCGCATCTACACCGTTGCCCTGGGCAAAGCCGCACTGCCGATGCTGGAGACGCTGCGGACCCGCCTGCCTTTTGAGTTTGCCGGCGGGGTTTGCTGTGCTCCCCTGCTGCCTGCGGAGCGGATACCCGGCGTCGACTACTACGCCGGCGGCCATCCGTTGCCTAATCAGGACTCCTTTGCCTCTGCAGCAGCAGCGCTGCACCTGCTGCAGGGCACGAGTGCGCGAGACTTCGTCTTCTTTCTGATTAGCGGTGGCGGTTCCGCCATGTTCGAGCTGCCGCTGGACGCGCATATCTCACTGAAAGACACGCGCGCCCTGTACCAGGCCCTGGTGGGTTCAGGCGCCACAATTGCGGAGATCAACACGGTGCGTAAGCACTTCTCTGCGGTTAAGGGTGGCCGTCTGGCGGCGGCTGCCTCCCGGGCGGCGAGGTTCTCCTGGCTGGTCTCCGACGTGGCGGCCCGCTTTCTTGACGCCCTGGCCTCAGGGCCCACCCTGCCCGATTCGTCGACCGTGGCGGAGTGCCGCGAGATCATCCACCGCTACTATCTTGAGGAACGCTTCACCCCGGCGGTCCGGGCCTTCTTTGGTGATCCCGCACTCCCCGAGACGCCGGCCCTGGCCCATGCGCCGGTCGAGACCTTGCTGTCCAGCGACGACCTGATCGATGCTGCCCGGGAGAAGGCTGTCGCCCTGGGTTATGAGACGGTGATCGACAACAATTGTGACGATTGGGACTACGGCGATGCCGCGCGCTATTTGCTGGACCGCTTCCACCAGCTGCGGGCTGGTTCCCCAAAACTGTGTCTGCTTTCGGGCGGCGAAGTGACGGTGCGCCTTGACCACAAGCACGGTTCTGGTGGCCGTAACCAGCAGTTCGCGCTGGCCTGCGCTCTCTCGCTCGCCGGGCTTGGCCTGGCAGCTCCCTTGGTCGTGCTCAGTGCCGGCAGCGACGGGATCGACGGCAACAGCGCCGCGGCCGGCGCCATAGCCGATGAGACAACCGTGGCCCGGGGTCAGGCTTTGGGGATGGAGGCTGCGTCCGCGCTCGCCCGCTTCGACGCCTATCCGCTCTTCACCGCGCTGGGCGACACCCTGGTCACTGGGCCCACCCACAACAACCTGCGCGATCTGCGCATCCTGCTGGCCGGCTAGACCGCCGACTCAAAAATAAAACTTACCCCCGGCGGGTGCCCCACGTCCCCCGGATTTCCTGTCGAGATTGGTGGTTTTGCCGAGCTTCATGCGGCTTTCCGTTAAGAAAGCCGCACACGCGGTTGTGTCCCGGAGCCGCGTAACAGGAAATCCGGGTTCGCCTCAGCGTACTTGGGCCGAAAACGACGGAGCGAAGCCCCTTCGATCGCTTTGTGTCAGTCGGCAAAGGAATCATGGGCCTGTGGCCCACCCAAGGTGATGGAAAACGGCTTGTGTCCAGCAACCGCTCTCCAGGGAAGCGTCGGCCTCCCCTTTGTCGTCCCGAGAGTTTCGATCTTTCGTGTTTTCTGCACAACTAACCGGATGTTTCTTGAATCCCCCACAAGCCGTCATCCTGAGCGAAGCGCCGCGCGGATCTATCGCATAACGGACGGCTTATGGCGCGGAGTCGAAGGACCCCGGCGATGCTTGTTGGCAGATGCTGTTCGAAGCTTTCCAGCCACGAACTACAAGCCAAATCATACAAGCCAAATCAATAGAGTCACAAGCTCCGAGCGAAGCCGTGAAGCATTGAAGGGACGGAAGCACTGAAGGAGCAGACGAAATAAACCCCCATCGAGAAAGCTCACCGGAATCCATCACCGACGAAGTTTCGGGAGTAAAGCTGTTTGAATTGGGAGGTGAGGCCTAACAGGGCTGCCTTCGCCACCCAAATTCCATCCGATCCTGCCGCTCAGAACAATGGGGGTTGTTTCGTCTGAATGTCCCGAAACCCCTTTCCGCAGATTCATCGGAGGTTTCCGTGGCAACCTACTAAACATGGCGCCTGAAGAACATCCCGGCCACGATCCTGGCCACGACGAAACCGTCTCCGAAGCCTCCGCCGGCCTCCCGTCCAACGCGCCCGATCTGGTCATCGGTCCTTACCACCTTTTGCGCATCATCGGCGAAGGCGGCATGGGCGAAGTCTGGTTGGCGGAGCAGACCCAGCCCGTCCGCCGCCGCGTCGCCATCAAGTTAATCAAGGCTGGCATGGATACCCGCGAGGTAGTCGCGAGGTTGAGTCGGAACGCCAGGCGCTCGCCCTGATGGACCACCCCGCCATCGCCAAAGTCTTCGACGCCGGCGCCACCCAGCAAGGCCGCCCGTATTTCGCCATGGAATACGTCGACGGTATTCCCATCACGACATACTGCGAGCGGCACCGGCTTACCATGCGCGCGCGGCTGCAACTCTTCATCGAAGTCTGCGAAGGCGTGCAACACGCTCACCAGAAAGCCATCATCCACCGTGACCTCAAGCCCTCCAACATCATGGTCACCGAAGTCAACGGCAAGCCCATGCCCCGCATCATCGACTTCGGCGTAGCCAAAGCTGTCTCCCAGGGCCTCAATGCGGAAACGATGTTCACCCGGGTCGGCATGGTGCTGGGAACCCCGGGCTACATGAGCCCGGAGCAAGCCGACTCCGCCGGCCACGACATCGACACCCGCAGCGATGTCTACTCGCTCGGCGCCATCCTCTACGAACTGCTCGTCGGTCAGCTGCCCCTCGACTTCCGCAAGCTGGCTTTCGACGAAGTACTGCGTCGCCTGCGCGAACAGGATGCGCCGCGACCCAGCACGCGGTTGCGCTCGCTCGGTGCCGACTCCGCCATCACTGCGCAGAACCGCGGCGCCGATCTCCCCTTGCTGGTTCGCCAACTGCGCGGCGACGCCGACGTCATCACCCTGAAAGCCCTAGAGAAGGACCGCGCCCGTCGCTACGCATCGCCCTCCGACTTGGCCGCGGACATCGGCCGCTTGCTGCGCAACGAGCCAGTGAACGCGCACGCCCCGGGCGCCGTCTATCGCGCAGGCAAATATATTCGTCGCCACACGCTGGGCGTCGCCCTGGCTGCTATGGCCGTGTTGCTGCTGATCGCGTTCGCGATTGCCCAGTCGGTTGCGCTTCGCCGCGTGACCCGGGAACGCGATCGTGCCGACCGCATTACGGAATTCATGACCGGCATTTTCCGTGTCCCGAATCCAAGCATCGCCCGTGGCAACACGGTCACCGCCCGGGAGCTCCTCGACAAGGGCGCAACCCAGGTCAATGCCGGCCTTGGCAACGACCCCGAACTGCAGGCCAAGATGATTTACACCATGGCCAACACCTACTACGGCCTCGGCCTCTATCCCAAAGCCCAATCGTTGCTCGAGCAGGCGTTGCAGATTCAGCAGCGGGTGCTGGGCCGGCGCCATCGCGATACCCTTCGTTCTGAGAGTTATCTGGCCGCCGTACAAGCGGATCTGGGCCACCCCGCCCAAGCGGAAAAACTGGCGCGCGACACCCTCGACACAGAGCGCAAGGTGCTTGGATCCACCGACGCCGATACGCTCGTAGGCTCCTTCCGTTTGGCGACGATCCTGCGCATGGACGGTCATACTGCAGAGTCGGAGAAACTCTATCGTGAGCTTCTCCCGAACGAGCAACGCGTCTTCGGCCCCGAGGACAGCCGAACTCTGCGCACTATGGGCAATCTCGCCGGTGCGTTGGTGGACGAAGGCCGTTTGCCCCAAGCAGAAAAATTGGCGCGCGACACGCTTGCGATCCAGCGCCGCGTCCTCGGGCCCGATCATCCCAATACCCTTCATTCCATGGCCCTGCTCTCGGTCATTGTTCTCAATGAAGGCCACCTTGCCGAGGCGGAGCAACTTTACCGCGATACCTTCGCTGCCTGCACCCGGGTGCTGGGGCCGGAGAATCCGGTCACGCTGAACGCCATGGGCGGCTTGGCTAATGCCTTGACCCAGGAGGGTCACGATAAGGAAGCGGAGGCCTTGCAACGGAAGACGATCGACATCCAACGCCGCGTCCTGGGCCCGGAAGACCCGGAAACCCTCATCTCGCAGGGCCTGCTGGCGCAAACGCTCGTCGATGAAGGACGCAATCGAGACGCCGAACAGCTCTACCGGGAGACGGCCGCCACGGAGAGCCGCATCCTCGGGCCTGACAATCAGCGGACGTTGCGGAGCGTGTGTGGTATCGGGACCAGCCTGAGTCATGAAGGCCGCTATCCTGAGGCCGAAAAGGTTTTTCAGCAAGCCATTTCCGCGCCGCAGAAAGCAAATCAGCCCGGCGTGCTGGCCTCGGTCTGGTACAACTTTGCCGGCGCCGCCGCTGTCACGGGGCACAAGGAAGACGCGCTCCTGTATCTAGGCAAGGCCATCGATCTGGGATTGACCGGCCCCGATTTGGATCGCCGCCGACACCGACCTGGAGAGCCTTCATCCGGACCCGCGCTTCAAGGCTTTGGTAGAAAGAGCCCGCGAAGCAGCCAAGCATCCTTGACACACTCTCCTTTCAAGGGATTTCTATCTCGTCCGGGTTACACGGTTTGCCCACTTTGTGCACCTTGAGCAGATAGGGCTCCCAGAGTAGGCTGTGGTGTAAAGAAGGGTCCGCGACACTAACGTATTTCCAGACCACGGGTCCGTGTACCCTGAGAATCGGCATGTAGATAGTACCGGTGAAACTTTTGCCCTCCTTCGCAATCAAACTCCACTCGGCCTTAGAGGTGTCCACGCCTGCGCACTCCGGGCGAGCGGGGTTGTACAGACAGGCGCATTCGGAGGACTGGCAGGCGTATGTCAAGGTTCCGTTATCCGTGATATCGGCTTTCCGGGCTAACTGGGTGGTGAAATGAGCCGTATACTCGCCCTCCCCGTCGGCACCAATGACGCCGCTTCCCTCGCCAACGGTTTCCCCCTTAATCTTTACCTTCAATTTCCCCTCGACGGCAACGCAAATTCTCCATGTGATGGATAATACGGACCCCAATTCCGCTTTTGCGTCTGCATACCGGTAGGCACAATGGCTTAGATCGCTCGAAATTGACAGAAGCTCCCGCTGTCTCTCAAGGGCAAACGCGATGTCCCGATCAAAACTCTGATTCATGCAATCCGCGGCAAATGCGTCGTCGAACACCTCGGCGGTTTCGACCATCATGTGCAAGGCGGCGTCGGCAAGCATGTCCTCACCGAGTAGAGCATTCTGCCGCGCGGCGGAAGCCATAACCGTCAGCACCGCCCGGATCGAATCCATTTGCGCGACCTGCCCGTTGGCAGCGCGTATCTTTGCTTCGTTGGCCAGATTCTGCTCAAAGTTTTGAATGACTTCTTCGGCCGAAGACAGAATGCCGTCAGCCTCCGATTCGGGCGTATGACCGGCGCGGTAGTCGTGGCAGGTAGCACGAATGGTCTGGATCGCCTCCGCTACTTCAATCTGCTGCTCCATCGAGGTGATTCTTAGTGAAGGCGCACCTGGCTCGGGCATAAAGGGCTTCAGTCTGTTTGCGATCGCGGCGTCGTCCTTGCTGAGATCACCCGCTTTGTACTCAGGTACGAGCGTGCAGTGAAATTGCATGGCGCGAGACGTAGTCGCGGCCGCTTCGCCGGTGAGCACCGTTGCGACCACCGCGAACGCGGCGAACCTGACCGCCGAGATAACCTTTCGCATGAGCGATCTTCCTTCAGCGGAGTTTCTGCAAAATTGTGCTGTCGATACAATGATGTGACATCCGCTATCAGATCCAAAGTATCCATTCCAAGCCAGTCGCCGCCGATAAGGTAAAGGTCTCAAGTCCCCGAGTTCCTCACGTTCCGGGGGGCCGCACAAACATCGGCTAGAAGACCACGCTGATATCGGACTCCGAACCTCGCCGAAAGACCCTCACCGGAACCACATTTCCGGGACTAACGGATGCCATCGCGCTCGGAACATCGACCACCGCCCTGATATCCCGGTCACCTACGCGCACAAGGATGTCACCCGCCTTGATACCGGCCTTTTCCGCAGGACTCCCGGGGATGACTTCGAGTATGAAGGCTCCGTCACTACCGATGAACCCTGCCGCAGCAGCCACCGCTGGGCTCAAGGGGCCATATTTCACGCCGAGAACTGCCTTGTCCCTGGACGGCATCGAGGCGGCATCACCAACCCCGAACTGCCGCAGCACAACGCGAGAGAGATCGAGCGACTGTTGTTTCGCCTCCGGACTGTTCCTACCCGCGTCCTGCAGCGCGGCAATCATGGCTGCCTGAAAAATAAACTTGTCGGATTGATCCTGCTTCTCCTGCGCCGACAAAAGCGCGAACTGCGGGTTCTGCGCCAGTTGGTCATTCACGCTGTAGATAAACTCCTGGATTTGCTGGGGGGTCATCAGGGAACCATTCAGCGTGATCATCGACGTTGTGTAGGCAGCGGCCAGTGAGACGGCAAGATTGTTGCCCCGATACTGCGTTGCGATATGGCGAAACGTCTTGTCGACTCCGTCATGCACCTGCTTGCGCTGCTCGGGTGTGATGGACATGTTGGCGATGGCCTCGTCCACAGTCGGGTGACCGGGCCTGGCTGGCATAAAGTCCGTGGCGGTGATCGGCAGATGATGGGTCGCCACCGGGAATTGTGGCGCTCCCCCCGTGGACGCATCTTGCGGCGGGATACCCTGTTTGCAGCGCAGGTATTCCTGGTACCGCGGATCGCCCTGCAGCTCGGGGGGCACATGGCCGTCGGCCCCACGTTGCAGGTCGGCCGGTGGCATGCAGTTGGCCGGCGAGAAAGGGCGTCCGCCGCCGCTGGTCGGCGTGCCGCCAAGATTGATCATCTGTTTGGAGAGGTTCGCCTGCCACATGGCGCCGTTCTGAATGGTCATCGCGAACGAATTGTCCTGCGCAGACCCGACCCAGGGGAAGAGACAGGCAAGCACAGCGATGCCGCCCAGACGCGATAGCTTACTCATGCAGACCTCTCATAGATCCATCTCGACCGCAAATCTCTCGTGGTTGCCTTGAACGGCCTTTTATTGGTAACCGTCGACCCGGAACGGAGTTTCGAGAGTTGAGCACTTATGACAGGATCACGCGCCCACTGTCAATAGAGCCGAGCTTGATTGTTTCTAACCAAGTAAGTAGCCTATTTTTAGAAGGTTACGCGCCGATCTAATTTCTTTGTCAGGGCGCACGGTTTTGAATGGCAGGGTAACGTAACTTCACGGCGGAGTTCCGGATTCCCAGGGCACCGAATTTTGGATGGCGAGAGCGTCTCCTCGCTGACCGGCAAGGAAAAGGTCAAAGTTTCCTCGTCCTAAGTTTCCTCGTCTGACGACTAATCTTTGACGACCAATCTTTCAAATGGCCATGAATGCAAGGCCAGGTGCGCCGCTGTTGCCCGCGCTTTGTTGACCAACAGGTTTCTTGATCCATCATGACAAATCATGATAGAAATGAAACAATAAGAGGATATCCCCGTGCCGCCCACCCGTGAGAAATTCGCAACCCAGGTCAATTCCAAAATCCTCTCCGCTGTGCGCAGCCTTGCCGAGAAGGAAGGCCGCCAACTGCAAGTGCTCGTGGAAGAGGCACTCGCGGACCTGATCGAGAAGCGTAAGGCCTCCAGGCCCCGCGCGCGTGTCATGGACGCTTACCTTACCAGCCACGACAGATACGCATCCCTCTACAAAAAGCTCGCTGAATGACGGACTACCTCACCGTGGCCGAGGTTCTGGCCATGCATGTCGACCAGATCGAGCGTTATGGTGGCAGTCACGGCGTTCGCGATCCTGGTCTGCTTGAATCCGCCCTCTTCCGGCCGCAGACCGGCTACTATGCCGATCTCATCGAAGAAGCCGCGGCCCTTTGGGAGAGCCTGTCCCAAAACCACCCGTTCCTCGACGGCAATAAGCGCACCGCCTTCGCCGCCAACTATACGTTTCTCGCGATCAACGGCGCACGGCTCACGGCCACCGCCCAGGGGACGCAGAATTTCGTGCTTGCGCTCTACGACGGAAGCCAATTCACCTTCGACAAACTCGTGCCTTGGCTGCGTAAACACGTCGTCTTCGAAAAGTAGATCGGCAAGAGTCCAGTTTGCCCCCCAAGCAGCCAAGCATCCTTGACACACTCTTCACCCAAAACAAATTTGTCATGGTCCATCTGCGGAGCGTGGGTCTTTTCATAAATCTGCATAAAATTCGATGTTTTTAGCACTTTCTGCAGCGTCCAAGGGTGGTGTCAGGCGTGCTTCCGGTTTTGCAAATGGTCAGCGGCGGTTGCGAAAGCGGGTCTTGTCGATGGAGAAGGGCACACGGGTGTCGGGAATAAACGATGTAAAACGGGACGATGCCAGTTCCGCAAAGGTGGGGATGCGGGTGCCGGGGGGTCGGGGTGCGTCAGAGACAGGGCCGGAGGCAGAGGCGGTTTGAGGGCCGTGGTCCAAGATTGAGCCCTGGATTGAGTTCTGGCCTGTGTCCAAGCCTGAGTTTCGAGCATCTGGCGCTGCGGCGGGGGTGGGTTCGGCCGAGGGAAGGGCCGGCTCCTCTTCCTGCTGGGCAACGGCAGGATTGGATTGCTGGCTGGCTTCTTTTGCCTGCTGCTCCCCGAACCAGGGGGGATGGTATATATGCGCCTTGACGGAGGGCTGTTCGGGGTGGGCGGCGGAGGCTTCCGGGAACAGCCCTCCAAAGGAGGCGAACATGGCGGTGGCCTTGAGCTGGCCGTTGATGTTGCCTCGGGTCACTTCCGGAGGGAGGGTGGCCAAGTACCAGAGGTGGACCCGCGGCGGGGACCCGCGGCGGGACAGACGGAACGTTACCATTGCTTCACTGATCCGATCAGGAAACGTCCCGTCCGTCCCGCCCCGTCAAACGTTCCAGCATTCGGAGATGCACTCGAACCGCACCTCCGGAAAACTAGCGTAGAGCAGAAAATCCAGCAACAATCCCCTCGGGATTGGAAACGCGAAGCGACAGCCTGTGGGGCTTACAGCAGCCGAGGATCGATCGAGCACGCAACCGGTAGCGCAATCTTAATTTCAGGGAAGCGCGGGTGGTTCGGATTCAGGAGGTAATTGTGTTCTTCAGGAACAATTACGCTGGGCACTGCCAAAATGGCGCTTCTCGCAGCCAGCACCCAGGCATCTCCGAGACTCTGGCTGGCGGCCGTGGGCGGTTCAGAATTCCATCCAGCCGAGAGGCTTGAGCTAGGCAATTTCTCCAGCAAAGCCGCGTCAAACGAAACAGGATAGACATAGAATGGCGTGCTAATGGCCGCCTTTCGCATACCCGCGCCGCCCTTTACATGAACAAGGACCTCAAGTATTGAGAGGGAGCGATGCGCAGCGGTGTAGACGACCGCAACGCCCCTGCTGTTCCATCTGCCGCCCCAATCCTTCGCACCTTGTCCTGAGAACGCTTTTGCGGCGTTGGGTTCCTTCGAGATCCGGTACGCCTCGATCAAGAAAATACCCCGTCGGCAATGCGTCCGATGAGAGCACGCACCTCACGGCCGCCGAACTCGGTTCGAGCGTAGTCGATAGGAGATGCATTTCCCAGGCCGAGGGCTGGCGCCACGAGCCACCCACGCGTGCGTGCCCCGTCTCCGTCGAAAAGGTCCAGGGCCGCCTCCCAGATTTCTGCCAGACGAAGCAACTTCTCGGACTCACGCCGGTCGAGAGCTCCGGTCTCACGCCTGCGAGCGAATGTTCTCTCCGGAATATCCAAGTAATTCGCAAGCTGTTGCTGACTGAGCCCGGTCGCTCTCAAAAATCTCTTGACGGAGTTCCAGGAAAGGCCGGCGCGCGCCGCGTTGATGAGCGTGGGAACGTCCATGCTCTTCAGCCCGAGGGTTGTTCCAATCCGCGGTCTGTCTTTTGGAGCATGGGAAAGGGCCAATTCGGCGACGGATTTGTTTGCCAATGCCATGTCCCCATTCTAAACCTTAACTGCCACAATGGCATTAGGAATCACAAAACTGGCAGGCAGCTTTTTGATAAAATCGCAGCCGATCCGGGGCGCACGATGAGGGTTAACCGAAGGAGGCCGCGGGAATTAAGGGTGAAGCTGACGTTCTCAGCTAACCCGCTCCGGAAAGTTTTGGATTCGGACGGAATGTCAGGCCGGATTCCGATCTCATCTGAGGAGTTGCTATAAGCACGGCTTTGGTCGACGAAATGCGTCGACAGGACGAAATGCGTCGACAGGACGAAATGCGTCGACAGGATACCTATTCACCTTAAGAGCGTTCATTTTCTGGCAATAGGTATGCTGGCGCCGCATTACTCCGCCCTGTCTTCAGTCGCTCTGCCAAGAGTCGCAACATCTCCACTTGCTGGGGGTGTTCTTCAGCCCATCGAGGATCAACCTTGTCCAATGCCGCGTCAGTGTCCACTTTGCTAAAGAACGCGGTTACCCTCGATTGCTCCTCTTCCTCCAAATCCGCCATCGGTACGAAAAAATTGCAGTCGCCCGATGTGATGCGCTCCCAGGCTGAGCGATCGCCGTCTATGGCCCTAAGGATCAAATCAATGTGCTCCTTGTTTCTATTACCCATCGCACGCTCCCCCGGGAGCTACCACGCTCGATGATCGTCATTTTAGTCCTCTTCACTGATTCTACGGGCCGATGACCGCCCGCCCGGACCTTACTCGTTTTTTGAGTAGTCCTGGCCGGTTTCGGGCGAAGATTCGGTCACGCGCATTGAAGGGACGAAAATAACCCCCATCGAGAAAGCTCACCGGAATCCATCTCCGAAGAAGTTTCGTGAGTAAAGCTGTTTGAATCGGGAGGTGAGGCCTCCTAGGGCTGCCTTCGCCATGCAAATTCCATCCGATCCTGCAGCTCAGAACAAATGGGGGTTATTTCGTCTGTCGCGAAACTCGTCGCGAAACTCGTGTCGCGAAACTCGTCGCGAAACTCAATTTAACTCAATTTCGTCTGTCGCGAAACTCATCGACATCATCATGGTCGTAGAGCTGTGCGCCGCAATGTTCGAACTCCTCATGTAAATTATTTTCTACTTCCAGTATGTCCTTCGATACAAGTCGGGTGGTGGGTGGCAGATGCCGATAGAGTTTGGGTAGCAGGGTGGATCGCCGGTGCTTTGCGTCTTCACCTCCAAACCAAATCTCTTGGTCTAGACTAAGTTTCCATTCGACGCGAGCGTCTTTGACGATACTCATAACGTCGCCAATCGAGTTTGCGGTCTTACTTTTCAGGGCGTCGGTCTCGCCAGTTCAATAAGGCTTCGTGTTTGTTGCTAAAGTATACTCGCGCCGATCACAACCGGCCCAAAGGATGTCGAACCAACCTCCTGCTTAGGCCCGGTCAGGGGAGTCTGTCCCTTTAAATCTCCGAGAACCTGTTCGTCAATCTGAGAGCCAACCAGCCAACCCACCAGAAGTCACTGTGCTTTGCAATTGCGAGTGAGACGAGCATTAGAGTGGTGGGCTCAGAACGTTCCCTATGCTCTGCGTTTTGGAGGGAACGAGTTGTCTCAGTTTTAAATCCCGTAGATGCTGATAATCGGCGCGTGCCTATCGCCGGAACTGTCGGACGGGTGGTCCTGATTTGCCTTTTCCTGCGCCGCAGCACGCAGCAGGTCATCGTAGCCTTCTATCCGCTCGCGGTCGCTCGGGAGGTATTCGATGGAAACTCCGCGTCACAGCACAAGCACTTCACTGGCTGGGTGAATCGCCCCGTGAGAGTCGTCGTGTTCGCCGCGCCAGGTTTTGACAAGATAAGGCAGCAAGCGGCTTGAGTCGTTATCATTCCCAAGATTATAAATGTGAGCTGCAAGTCGCTTAACTGCTAGGTTAGCCATTCGCCGCCGATTGCGTAGGGCCGTGTCCAAGCCCCCCGGTTGGCTTTCAACGAGTTTCCTCGTCAAGATTAGTCGTCAGACGGGAGTGGTACATTACGGAAAGTACCACTCCCGTCTGACGACTAATCTCATTCGTTTCGTTGTTCAACCGACCGTTGATGTACTCTTTGCTATCAGCTGACCGCAAATTGATCCAGGCGTAGTCTCCCCCGTGCAGGGTAACGAGGTATTTTTCACCAGGTGTGCCCCTCCCACCTTCCACCAGAGAGCCAACTGCAAGAGTGGCGCCTCCGGCATCCGTAGGGTCCATTCCAAATTCACCACGTGTCTTACCGCTGCCATCCTTCACGATAAATCGCTCCGCTTCAATCGTCTTACTCGGGCGACTCTGGCCCATGATAAATGCGGAGCAAAGAACTAAGAGTCCGGTTATCATGATCTGCTTGACTCTCCTGTTCTCCTTCTCTACTCGTTCTAGCCTGGAGAGTAGTTCGTCCAATTCCATTGTCTCGCGGTGCATCTTTTAACTCCCTTCATGAGGCGCCGATATCGGTGAGCGATTGTATAGCGGGCCGGCGGATACTAGCGCCCACCCTTGCGAGCTAGGCTTCATCCCATTCGAACTCTGCATACACAGTGTCAATGGTCTCGTGGACAGTGAGCGATTGATGATTGCCGGCCCTTCCTCCCACGTTCTCAATCTTGAGCACTCGCCCATGATGCTGGATGGCGTCCCTGACCGTCAGTTCGTGCTGACACCTCCCCTTACCCAGACGCTTGGTACCCTCAAAAACTACATACTCATACATCGCTTGGTCACCTCACCACCCATTCTGCCAGAGCTTCCTGGTAGGCCGATAGGACGGCGAAGTTTCCATGGCCCATGCGCTCGAATTCATGCGGGCAGCCCTGGTGAGCATCGAGCGCGCCTCCGAGCGGCAGCTCGGTCATGGGAGATAAGGCAACGGCAGGCCGTCGCCGCCATCGTCGACTGTCATCAACATTGCGTGGCGCCGGCGAGGATGATGCACGACCGCATCATGCGGTCGTCTTTCCCCTTTGTACGTCGGCTCATTGAGTGTGCTAGAGTTATCCGTCGCATTTGCTCCACATGGTCCGAGCCCCCGAACGGTACCTTGCAAGACCTGCAAGTTGAGGGTAAGTTCCATGAAAGACCGAGCATTCCAGTTAGTTCTAACTTTCGGTATTGCCTTACTGGCAGTGCCCGCCTTGGCTCAAACAACTGAAGAAAGCATCACCAACTCTACTCCAACCCCTGCCTGGGTGCGGGCCACAACCGCAGGGGGCAACGGATCGACCGCCGCCAACGCCATCAAAGTTGCGCCCAACAGCGATCAGTACGTCACCGGCCAGTTCAGCCTGAAAGCGAAGTTTTCTACCACCACGCTCGTCGCCCAGGGCGGCACGGATATCTTCCTGGCTAAGTACGAGGCCTCCGGGAAGCTTCTCTGGGTCTTGCAGGCCGGAGGGGGAGCCGAGGAGGATGCGGGACAGGCCTTGAGCCTCGACAGCGAAGGCAACGTCTACGTCACCGGCTCCTTCACCAATAAGGCCACCTTCAATTCGACCGATCACAAGTCGAAAAGCGTCAGTGGCAACGGCCAAACGACTTTTCTGGCAAAGTACACCTCCGCCGGCCACCTGGTATGGATTCAAACAGGCGTCTCGTCTTCCGCGGGTTTGAACTGCGGCACCGGAATTGCCATCAACTCCCATGACGACACCGTCTACCTCAGCATGCAGGCGCAGGCAAACACCACCTTCTCTTCTGAAAACGGAACCTCCAGCACGGTTTCCGGCGCCGGAACATGGCACGCGCTTCTGGCCAAATACAACACCGCCGGCGACTTTCAGTGGGCCCAGCCCAACCAGGCCGACCCCAACAGCCTTCCCCAGGGAGTGGCGGTCGATGCCGATGACAATGCCTATGTCACCGGCTGGATGGAGAACGAGACCACCTTCTTCAGCGCCAACGGCAACGACATCACAGTCACCGGCTTCAGCCCCGGTCAAAGCAACACGGATTATCCCGGCGACGCCTTCATCGCCAAGTACAACAAGAAGGGCGATGTTCAATGGGTGAACCATATCGGCGGCTACAAGGCCATCGGCACATCCGTCGCCGCCCTGGCCAATGGCGAAGTCAGCGTCACCGGCTTCATCGGCAACGTAGACGACGACGGGACATCCGAGGCCGAGACTATCGTCACCTCGCAACCGCCTGGAGCGAACATCAATCTCGGCGGCGGCCATTTCACCGATCCCTATACCTCCGATGTATTCGCCGCCACCTTCACCTCAGCCGGCGTGTTGCAGCGAGCCTTTCGTTACGGCAGCAGCCAGGACGAAACCGGCAACAGCGTCAGGTACGACGAAGCCGGTTCCCTCTACATCGCTGGGCTTTCCAGACCGTATACGGGGATCTCTATAGGACAGGCCGGGCCAGGCCCTACGCTGTTTGTTCGAAAATACTCGAACGGCAAATTGGTATGGCAGCAGCACGCGGAAGACATCGGGATCTGGGAGACTCAGGGAACCTCTCCGTCGCTCGGACTCGACCCGGCTGGAAATGTTTTTGTGTCTGGTGGCTACTCCGGCACAGCCCACTTTGGAGCCTTCACATTGAAAGGCTCGGGTTCGTCCGACATGTACCTTGCCGAACTGCCGCATAAGTAGATGGAGGAGAAATACGTCGACAGGAAGTCCTGTCGACGTATTTCTTGCCGCTTGATTGGTGGGGGCATTGAAGGGACGGGCGTCCCCACATGTCGACCAAACCTTGATTACAGGGGTATGCGCTCAGGCTGTCGCCTCGTGCGCGACCGTTTCA
Source organism: uncultured Acidobacteriaceae bacterium (assembly GCA_963834205.1). Taxonomy (GTDB): domain Bacteria; phylum Acidobacteriota; class Terriglobia; order Terriglobales; family Acidobacteriaceae; genus PALSA-350. The sequence goes on from CAWIBI010000062.1 coordinate 129,578, forward strand.
AGCGGCCGCACCCGGACCTTCACTTCGACCCGTGAGCCGAGCCGGTTAATGATTGCCATAAGACGATCCACGGTGAAGCGCCCGAGGTCCGCATTGCGGATGCGGGAGAAGTCGGCGGCAGCAATGCCGGTGCGTTTGTGCGCGGCGCGCACGGTCAGGCGTTCCCGGTCTATCGCCTTGATGATTTCGGCGGCCAGGATGGCCTTGAACTGCTCCGCGTCCGCGTTCTTGTATCCCATGTCGCGGAAAACCTTCCCCCTCCCGCGTACCACCTCGAGTTTTTCCTTTTTCATCCCAACATCTCCTTCAGTCTCTTCAAACGGTCCTTAATGAGGTCGATCTCGTGTTTCGGCGTCTTGACGCCCTGCGTCGATTTCTTCTGGAAAGCGTGGACAACCCTGAGAAAACCTGGTGACAGACGAGAAAACCTGCACTCCAGACGAGAAAACCTGGTGACGAGAAAACCTGGTGAGAAAACCTGCTGACAGACGGGCCGTTTACCTAGCTAATACTATACAGTTACGGTTACGTTCCATCTGTCACCAGGTTTATGTCCATGATCAAGGATAAAGCGAGGCCGGATTAGCTGGTTATGGGGCGGGTCATCGGGCGCGCTGCACGGTCCCCGGTCACTCTGGTACCACGACGAGATGCGTTCCCGCGACGGCGTACGGCGATCCAGCGACCTCGACAGCGGTGGTGGTGGTGATGGTGTAGACATGCAGATTTCCATTTGCCCCATTAATGGCGTAAAGATGATTGTTCTTGTCCCATGCAAGATCGCGTATAAAGCCGGTCTTGCCAATCACGCCGGTGAACTTGGTGATGGGGTGGGATCCGTTGAAGTGAAAGATCTGCACGCCCGTTCCGGTGGCCACCGCCAGTAGATCTCCGGATGGGGACAGCCTCATGATATTGATGCCGCTGCCGGCAATCGATGGCATGTCCTCCGCAGTGTTGGTGGTGGTGAGGTTCCCTTTGCTGTCGGCGGTAAAGCTCGCAAGCTGCGGAGTTTTGGTAATACCACAAGGCGCGTCCGCCTCCGCGTAAAGGGCGATGGCCAGATGATCGGTGGGATCGTCGGTGATCAATGACGGCCACGACGACGCGTCGACATTCGAGGGGAACAGGGGGTAATAGTAGTAGCCACCGGACGGACCCGCTGGAAAGGTTACTTGCTGGCCCGGGGCAAACTCCAGCGCGCCACTACTTTCGCGGGCGAATATGTTAATGGTACGCTCGCAGGCATCAGGGATACCTTCCAGGCTATAGGCAAATTTATTGCTCCCAAGCAATACAGGGAGCGTATCCGGTACCGGAGCTTTTGCTCTCTTCGTCGACCAAAAGATCGCCCTTGAAGGTGAACGTCCCCGAGGAGGACAGAGAAGAAGTCTGCAGCGCATCACACAGTTCGTTGCCGCCCTCGCCAGGTGCGCCCTTGAGGGAGACGTATACGTCCTTCCCACTATGGTCGAGAACTGCGCCCGCAGTGTCGCCGCATTGACCGCCCGCATGGGAATGTGTATCGAACTGTGATGTCTGCGGCCCAAGTTGGCCGAAGGCGCCGACCTTGTACGTATGCAGATCATGGGGACCTGAAGTGATAAGGTATTCGCCGTTAGTCCCTATCAAATTTCCCGAAGTGTTAAAGGGAGAACCGGTGACCCGGGTGAGCATTCCACTCGAGGATGCATCGTACAGAACGGTCCCTCGTGAGGTTTGAACATAGACATAGGCAACGGTTGGTTCTGGGCGTTTATAGGATGGATCGATGGCTTGAGCCATGGCCACTCCAGTAGTGGCGGCGGCGATCAGATAGGCAGAAAATAGTGCAAGGGGTTTCATTAAATCCTCCAGATTATCGGGCCGAACTCGTCAGGGATCATACTTGTTTAGCGTATTAACTGGATATGCATACGGGTTAAATCTTTAGTAATCCCCACGACGTGCTTGGAACACTCGGCACTTTCGACCAAGGTGAATGCGCGTCGAAGGAACAGCCGCTCCACTACGCTCCGTTTTAGGCTACTCATTGAGTCGGTTTGTTTTTATCGATCATCGAGCGAACTCTATCAATACAACTCTGCCCACAGGCACAAATAAATCCTCTAGATCTAGAGGTGGTGGTGCGATAACGCGCACACAAAAGGAAAACCCGAGACATGATGTTAGCTCCTCGGAGTCCGATACTGTAGAAATCCACGCTTTGTATTCTTCCGTTTCGGAGTACTCCCTAGGCTCAGAGTACGAGCAGGTTGTCTCATAGTGGGATAGGTCTAGCGAAAATTGCGTGTCACCACGAACAGACCTAAATAGGACGCCACCATCGGTCATTTCGGCGACTGAGAAACGTCCGACTACATCCACAGGCTGCTCAGAGGTTGCGACCAGTAGCAAAGCGGATGACTCTACCCACCGTTTAATAATTAGGCGTGCCTCTTCAAGCGTAATCGCTGTCATTCCCACTTCCTTTTTGTGCAAGCTTCGCCCAAGTCTTGTCTCGTGAGTTGCGTCGCGAGGGGCGAGATCAAGCAGAATTTATACATTGGCGGGACGCGATCCTGCCGCCGCAGGGATTGGCTTTCTGCCATGATCCGCGCTTACTTCAGTCGACGAACGCCTGGTATGCGGCCGAAGGCTTTGTCGAAGGTAATAATCTCTCCAGCGCCGGATTCAAAGAAAATCTCGGCAATAAGGTGATCGGCAAATCCCGTCGCCCCTTTTCGGGCTGACTCCAAAGCTCTCGAAGCGATGGACGGTGATTCGACGGTTACACCGCGCGTCTGGAGGAGGCTTTCGATCGTATGCAAGACTCTCTCTCGATCCCATTTGCCCCGAAGCACCCACGACAGTTCCGCCAGAACAAGAAGTGGAACGAGCACTCCTCCAGCGCTGCGGGCCTCCGCGAGGGCAGAACGGGCTTTTCGTGCTTGAGCAGCATCATCGTTGAGATAGGCCCTCGCCCATACCTTGGTATCGGCCGCAATCATCACCAGTGCCTCCTGGCCTTGGCTTCATCCATCTCCTCAAAAGTCATAACCCTTCCAGGTTCGCCGCCTTGGTCAGCCATCATCCAAAGATCCTCTAGGTCATAGAGCACAGGCTCGACTTTGACGGACCCTTTTACGGGAATACTGAACCGGATCCGGCTTCCGGTTTGAACTCCAAGGTGCATCCGCAACTCCTTGGGCAACGTTACCTGCCCTTTCGAGGTAACTGTCGCTTCAACGGATGTGGCTTTTTTGGGAGTAGGTAAAGCCATACTTCCTCCTCCTTACATTATAGGCCATTTTTCCTTACCGCCGGGCGCCGCGGAAAGCCCGCCCCGGCAAGGAGCGGCGGACATGGCTCGTCGCATCTCTAGTGGACTGTAACAACTGATTAAGGAGTAGAAACAATTCTGCGGCAAAGCGCGACTCTTCCTTGGGGGGCGCGGCTCTGATGCTTTGTATCAGGGCACGACTTTAGTCGGGCCGCAAAGGGCTGAGAGAGAATTGGGCTTTAGCCCCTGGGGCACTATTGAATCAGTTGTTACAGTCCAATAGTCCAACAAAGTCTAAACTTTCCTCCGGCAAATCGAATCTATATAGGTAAGCTCGCGGAGGCTTGAAGAAAATGTCTCAAGGGTAAAGCGCCGTCGTGCGTCTAGGCCCAGTGTGTACCGTGGCGTCCAAAGACCAAACATCTTGTGGAGTGCACCCGGACGCTAGGTCGCAACGCATGCAAGCAAGGCACGCTGGCGGATTATCCCGCCATGGAACCGCTCGTTTCCGATGGAAACCATCCGAAACTAGCAACCGCAAGAGTGGCGAATGATGATAGGCAGTCCAAATACAGCGGTAACCGGGCACAAACCGCCCACCCTCGCAGACATAGAACAGCGAAGGCACGAACTGCTCACCCAGGCCGGCCTCTACGGTCTCTCCGAAAACCCTGCTCCGTTCCCGCCGGAATCCCAGGCTCCCCACCCCCAGCACTCCAGCCTGTCCCGGCCTGCCGTGGGGCACCCCGAATTTGACCGATTCGCGCTCCACGGCCTAGCCGGGCAGGCCGTGCGCGCCCTGGCCCCGCACACCGAGGCCCAGCCCGAAGCCATCCTCCTGCAGCTGCTCGCCGCCTTTGGCAACATCATCGGCCCCGGCCCACACTGCATGGTCGGCGCCACCCGTCACACCTTGAATCTCTTTGTCGTCCTTGTCGGCGAATCCAGCAAGGCTCGCAAGGGCACCAGTTGGAACCAGATCTCCCGCCTCTTCGCCGAAGTGGATGCCGCCTGGGCGGATCATCGTGTGACCAGCGCGCGTCTTACCGCGCGCGGCCTCATCGGCATTATGGGCCAGCAGGCAGGCGACCGCCGCCTGCTTGTGCTCGCCGAGGAACTCGCCTCCGTGCTCCACACCATGGGCAGGAGCCGGTCGCAGCTCTCGCCTCTGCTGCGCTGCGCCTGGGATAGCGGCACCCTGCGCATGCTCGACCGTGACCGCCTCCTGCAGGCCAGCGGAGGTCATCTCAGCCTCATCGGTCACATCACCCAGCGTGAGCTCGCCGAGTCGCTCCACCGCACCGAAGCCCACAACGGTTTCGCCAACCGCTGCCTTTGGGCCTGCGTCGAGCGAAGCCGATGCCTGCCGGATGGCGGCAACGTCGACCCGCAGGAACTATCCGCCATCGCCCGCGGCCTCAGCCGTGCCGTCGAGTGGGCACAAGGCCACCCGGAAATCCCCTTTCGCCGCGACCAGGCCGCAAGCGAACTCTGGAACGACTACTACGCGACCCTGAGCCAGGATCGCCCTGGTCTCCACGGCACAGCCACCGGCCGCGCCGAAGCACAAGTGCTGCGCCTCAGCGCCATCTACGCTGCTCTCGACTGCAGCCCCATCATCCAGCTGCCTCACCTGCATGCGGCCCTCACCCTGTGGGACTTCTGTTCCTACTCCGCCGCCTCCCTCTTCGGTAACTGCGTCGGAGACTCCATTGCCGATCGCATCCGCGAGGCTCTGCAGGCTTCGCCCGACGGCCTCACCCGGGAACAGATCAGAAACCTCTTCCACGGCCACGTCAGCAGCGGCTTGATCGACCAGGCACTCGAAAGGCTCAGCTCTCTCCAACTAGTCACTTCTCGATACGTGAACGGCCCCGGCCGCCGTACCATCCTCTGGTCCGCCATCGATTGCGAATCCACACAGCCGACGCAAGAAGATGCCGATGAAGCCGAAGAATCCTGGGAGGAGACAACTTAGGACCCTTACCACGCATACCACGCACTTTTTAGCCATTTCCCGGGAGACAAGGCCCCCGCCACGGGACGACAACGCAGGCGGTGACTCCATTCGGGTCCGATAGTGCTGAACAGGCTGCGGAAAAACTCTTGCTTTGTATCAGGGCACGACTTTAGTCGGGCCATAAACGATTGAAAATACGTCGGGCTGCCTCGCCGCAGCGAGCATTAGCCCCTGAGGTACGTCTTTCCTGCCCGATCATGAGTTTTTCCGCAGCCTGTGAAACCGGCGAACGCCGCTACAGGCCAAAAACTTGGACCCCAGGGAAAATAAGATGTGTAGGAAGGAATTTTCAGCAGAAAAAACAAGTGCGCCCATACCAGCCACCAACCACGTGGCCGATATGGGCGCTAGGGAGAAGCTTAGTAGGTCAGTTCCCAGCCTTCGTTGGTCAGCACCAGCGTGGCGTCATCGACTGGTTCCGGCGACATGGACTTAGCCACCATAGGAAACGCGTTGCGCACTTCATCCTGTTTCGCCCAGCTGGGCGGGTTCTTGAGCACGAAATGGTATTCGACCTTGGTCAGCGGCATGCCCTGGTAATCGACCGGCGGAGTGAACTTCTCCACGCTGGTCACCTGGCGGCGCCCATAGCAGAAGCGGCCCTTGCCTTCCGTCCGGCTGCCCGCTGCCGTCAGAACGTAGCGGTTGATAGTATCCGTTCCCGAAGGGCTCTGTTCCCTCTCCAGCAATCCAGCCTCGGCCAGCGCATCCAGGCGGCGGCGGGTCTCCGACAGCAGCTTGTCGCTCACCGCCACTTCGTACGGGAAGGGCAGCGGCTTGGCAAACAGACAATCTTCGTTGGCTGAATAATCGTGGTTGAGTGCAACGGCAAGATTCTGCTTGCTTGCCACTCTGGAATCTGCGCAACCGGCCGCCAGCATGGTTCCCGCCGCCGCCAGCATTGCAACTTTAAGTGCCTTCGTATACCCCTTCATGGTCCCCCTCGCTTCACTGCTGCTTGCTACAAGAGTGAGACTACTGCAGATTCAGCAGAACGCCATCTTACGAAACGGGTAGCATAGCGAACGAGTGGTGTCACTTTAGCGCCATTACTGGAGCGCACAAGGGTAACCATGCCACTGGTGACGATGCGATGATGGCCAAATTGAAACAACAATAGTTTCTTATTGCCCGAACACTGCAACGCGAACCGCTGCTTGTACCTGGATCCTGCTGCCCGCTCCATGAACTTCGCGTAAAAGCCACTGGGTTGGCTGGTGGAAAATCCCAACCTGTTATTCTTTGAACAGAGAGGGCTTGTGAATGTTCGAGTCCTCTACCCGCGAAAGGAACAAGATTGAACGACCATATATTGAACGCCATCGATGAAGAGCTCGCGAGGCTTCGCCAGGCGCGCGCCATTCTCCAGGAGAGCGGCACCGTGACCGCCGGAAAAACCGCAACCAGGCTTTCCTCCTCAGCCCCACCGAAGAAGAAGCCGCGCCGGAAGCTGAGCGCCAAAGCGCGACATGCCATCGCCGAAGCGCAGCGCAAGCGTTGGGCTAAGGTGAAGAGTCAGAAAAAAGCCGCCGCCCCGGCGGCGGCCAACAAGAAAGAACCCGCCGCAAGCTAAGCTGATTTCCACAACCAGGCCAAGTAAACCCGGATTCCCTGCGAGGCAAAACGTGGGCAGCGCAATGCGTTCACCATCGCACAAGCCAGCATGCTCAGCGGGAAATCCGGGGTGCATGGGCGTCGCAGCCCGCAAGTCGATACCCTGCATACCTTTCCCGTGTGGCTTGCCTGCGCTATCCTCATCACAGAGCACTGGCGAGGGTGCGTCCTACGACGCCGATCCATCGTCTATGGTTTACAGTCCCAGAGAATTTTCCCGGGCCAAAGAATCCACTGTTCTGGAACACCTGCCTATGCGTGAACTCGCCTTACATCGCCCTTCCCCGGCTTAGCTTGCCGGCACCCCCCGAGCCCGCCGGGAGACCTTTAGAGGACACCAGGTTTATTAATGCAAGACGACATACGCGAGACCCGAGACGGCCAAGTTAAACCGGAATCACAGATCGGCCCAAATCACCAACTACCCCCTCCCAAGCGCTCCAGTGGCATTACCATACTGGTCTGGCTGGTTATTCTGCTAGCGTTTGGCCTGCTTTTCTGGTGGGTAATCAGCCGCCGCCAGGCTCCGGCGGCGGCCCCAGGCGGCAGGCGGGGCGCCGCAGGTGGCACCGTCACCCTCACCCCCGCGACCGCCAAGAAAGGCAGCATCGGGGTCTACCTCGATGCCATTGGCACCGTCACCCCGGTGTACACCGACACGATTGTCAGCCAGGTCACCGGCGTGATCAGTCAGGTTCACTACCGCGAAGGGCAGTTGGTACGCCGCAGTCAGCCGCTGCTTCAAATCGATCCACGGCCCTTCGCCGCCAACGTGCTGACCGCCCAGGGAGCGCTGGAGCGCGATACCAACCTGCTCGCCCAGGCGGAAATGGACTTGAAGCGCTACCAGGATGCCTGGGCGCGCAATGCCATCCCACGGCAAACCCTGGACGACCAGGAGAAGCTGGTCCTGCAGGACCGGGGAACCGTCAAAGCCGACCAGGGAACTTTGCAGTACGACCAGGTGCAATTGGCGTTCTGCAACATTACGTCGCCTATCAGCGGCCGCGTCGGCCTGCGCCTGGTCGATCCCGGAAACCTGGCCACAGCCTCCAGCTCGACTCCTTTAGCTGTCGTCACCCAGCTGCAGCCCATCACCGTGGTCTTCACCATTCCGGAAGACAGCGTGGGCCAACTGGAACAACAGCTACGCCAGGGCAAGACGCTGGATGTAGAGGCGCTCGATCGCTCCAACCAGGGCAAGCTGGCCTCGGGCAAGCTGCAGGCTACGGATAATCAAATCGACACCACCACCGGAACATTGAAACTTCGCGCCGTCTTCGACAACAAAGACAACGCGCTGTTCCCCAACCAGTTCGTCAACGCCCGACTGCTGCTCGAGACCCTGCAAAACGTAGTCCTGATTCCCTCTTCCACGATTCAGCACAACGGCGACGTGGCCTTCGTCTTCCTGATCCAAAACGGCGTCGCCCACATCCACAACATCAAGCCCGGGGTCAGCGAGGCCTCGAAAACCGAGGTGCAGGGACTCAACCCGGGAGACGTGGTGGCCGACAGCAGCTTTGAGAAGCTGCAGGACGGCTCCAAGATCACCATCTCCAAGCAGAAGATTCTTCCCTCGAACAACGAGAGCGATGCCCCGTGAGCCCGTCCCGCCCATTTATCCTGCGGCCGGTCGCGACCTCGTTGCTGATGGCCGCGATCATGCTTGTGGGGATCGTGGCCTACACCCAGTTGCCGGTCTCTGCCCTGCCTGAGGTCGATTACCCGACCATCCAGGTGCTGACGTTTTACCCCGGAGCCAGCCCAGACGTTGTGGCCACCACCGTGACTGCCCCGCTGGAACGGCAGTTTGGCGAGATGCAGGGTCTCAGCCAGATGACCTCTACCAGCTCCGGCGCCACCTCGGTAGTGGTGCTGCAGTTCAACCTCTCGCTGAACATCGACATCGCGGAAGAAGAGGTGCAATCGGCGATCAACGCCGCGCAAAGCTTCCTGCCCGCCAACCTGCCCGCGCCGCCTATCTACAGCAAAACCAACCCGGCGGACGCGCCGGTGCTTACCCTGGGCATCACCTCTACAACCCTGCCCCTTTCGCAGGTAGAGGACCTGGTCGATACTCGCTTGGCGCCGAAAATTTCCCAGCTCAATGGGGTTGGACTGGTGAGTATCAGCGGAGGCCAGAAGCCGGCGGTGCGCATCCAGGTGAACCCGGCGCAGCTGCAATCCTACGGAATTGATCTGGAGGCGGTACGCACCGCCCTGGTCTCCGCCAGCGTTAACCAGGCCAAGGGTAACTTCGACGGTCCCCGACAGGATTACCAGATCGACGCCAACGATCAGCTGATCACCAGCGCCAATTACAAAGATGTGGTGGTCGCCTACCGCAACAATGCTCCCGTCTTCCTGCACGACGTGGCCAACATCGTGGACGGGGTGGAGAACACCAAGCAGGCGGCCTGGATGAACCAGACCCCTGCAGTGATTCTCAACGTCCAGCGGCAGCCCGGCGCCAACACCATCAGCGTGGTCAGGAGTATCCAGTTGCTGATGCCCCAGCTGCAGGCCAATCTGCCGTCAGGCATCGACATCACCACCCTTACCGACCTTACGACCGCCATCAAGGCCTCTGTCGCCGACGTTGAATTCGAGTTGATGTTGACCATTGCCCTGGTGGTGATGGTGATCTTCCTTTTCCTGCGCAACCTGTACGCCACCATCATTCCCAGCGTCGCCGTACCGCTGTCCATCGTCGGCACATTCGCGGCCATGTATGCGCTCGGCTATAGCCTGGATAACCTTTCCCTGATGGCGCTGACCATCTCCACCGGCTTCGTGGTGGACGATGCGATCGTGATGATCGAGAACATCTCCCGTTATCTGGAAGAAGGCTACACGCCGCTGCAGGCGGCGCTGGTGGGCGCCGAGCAGATCGGCTTCACCATTGTTTCGCTGACCGTTTCGCTGATCGCCGTGCTCATTCCCTTGCTCTTCATGGGCGATGTGGTGGGGCGGCTCTTTCGTGAGTTCGCCGTTACCCTGGCCGTCACCATCATCATCTCCGCTGTGGTCTCGCTGACCTTGACCCCGATGATGTGTTCCCGCATCCTGCGCCACAACCCGCACGAGAAGCAGGGGCGCTTCTACCAGGCGTCGGAACGGATGTTTGAGAGCATGATCGCCTTTTATGGGCGCACCCTCAAGGTGGTCCTCCGATTCCAGGGAATCACCCTGCTGGTTGCTCTGGGTACCCTGGTGCTTACCATCTTTCTCTACATTGTGATTCCCAAGGGCTTCTTCCCGGTGCAGGACACAGGCGTGATCCAGGGAATCTCCCAGGCGCCCGCCTCCATTTCTTTTACCGCCATGACCAAGGCGCAACAGGACCTGGCGAAAGTCATCCTTCAGGATCCGGCGGTGGAGAGTCTCTCCTCCTTCATCGGGGCCGACGGCACCAACACCACCCTGAACAGCGGGCGCATGTCAATCAATTTGAAACCGCTGAGCCAGCGCGATCTCAATGCCTCCGACGTAATCCGGCGGCTGAACAACAGCCTGACCCAGGTCAACGGCATCAAGTTGTTCATGCAGCCGGTGCAGAACATCACCGTCGATGACCGGGTGAGCCGCACCCAGTACCAGTACACACTGGAAGATCCGGACGTAAACGAGCTGGATCTCTGGGCCGGCCGTTTCGTCGACAAGCTACAGAAGTTGCCGGAGCTGGAAGACGTTGCCACCGATCAGCAGACCGGGGGGCTGACCGTCTCTCTAGCCATCGACCGGGTCTCCGCTTCACGGCTGGGCATCGCTCCCTCCACTGTGGACCAGACCCTCTACGACGCCTTTGGCCAGCGCCAGATCAACACCATGTACACCCAGCTCAACCAATACCACGTGATCATGGAGGCCCAGCCAAACTTCACGATCGATCCGAATAAGCTGAACAAGATTTACATCCAGGGCAGCGCGTCTTCGTCAGCCACTGGAGCGGCCGCCAGCACCTCCTTCTCGGCTTCGGCTTCGGCCACGGCCGGCACCAACGCCACCAGCGAGCCCACCCTCTACACACCGTCATCCGGCGTGCTGACGCCCCCACAGAATGCCCTGGCCGCAGGCGAGAGCAGCACGATTGGCTCCAGCTCGGCCAACACCAACACCAGTTCCACACTGAGCAACGCCGTCCCTTTGACCGCTTTTGCCCAGATTGAACCCGGCACGGAATCGCTCTCCATCAATCACCAGGGTCAGTTCCCCTCAGTCACGGTTTCGTTTAACCTGGCCCCCAACGCCGCACTCGGCGGGGCCATCGAGGCCATCAACAAGGCGGCCAAGGATCTAAACTTCCCCGCCAGCGTGCAGACCGGCTTCCAGGGAACCGCGGCTGCGTTTGAGAATTCCCTCTCCAACGAAGCGCTGTTGATTCTGGCTGCGCTGGTCACCGTGTACATTGTGCTCGGTGTGCTCTATGAGAGCTTTATCCACCCCATCACCATCCTCTCCACGCTGCCTTCCGCCGGTGTGGGCGCGCTGCTGTCTCTTATTTTGTTTCATCAGAATCTCAGCGTGGTGGCGATTATCGGCATCATCCTGCTGATCGGCATCGTGAAGAAGAACGGCATCATGATGGTCGACTTCGCCCTGGAAGGGGAACGGCAGCGGGGTCTGAGCTCGACGGATGCGATCTACGAGGCCAGCCTGCTGCGTTTTCGCCCCATCATGATGACCACCATGGCCGCGCTGCTGGGCGGAATCCCTCTGGCCGTAGGCTCCGGTATTGGATCGGAGCTGCGCCGGCCGCTGGGCATCGCCATGGTGGGCGGCTTGCTGTTGAGCCAGGTGCTCACGCTCTACACGACACCGGTTATCTACATTTTCTTCGACAACCTGTCGCAAAGATTCTCCAGTTCGCGGCGCCCTTCGGGAGCAGGTGGCCCGCAGCCGGCTCCGGCAGGTGAAGCGTGAACATCTCCGCTCCTTTCATTCGCCGGCCGGTGGCCACTACCCTGCTGACGGCGGCGATTGCCATTGCCGGCGCCATCGCCTTTAACGTACTGCCCGTTTCTCCGCTTCCCCAGGTTGACTTCCCTACCATCTCGGTCTCCGCCGGCCTCCCCGGAGCCAGCGCACAGATCATGGCTTCCTCGGTGGCCACTCCTTTGGAGCGCCAGTTCGGTCATATTGCGGGGATCACGGAGATGACCTCGTCGAGCTCCCTGGGCAGCACCAACGTGACCCTGCAATTCGACCTGAGCCGCAACATCGACGCCGCCGCGCGCGATGTCGAAGCGGGCATCAATGCCGCACGCACCTATCTGCCGGCCAACCTGCCGTCCAATCCGAGCTATCGCAAGGTCAACCCGGCCGACTCGCCGATCATGATCATCGGCCTTACCTCCGACAAATACGACAAAGAAGCCATGTATGACTCCGCCTCCACCATCATGGAGCAGAAGCTCTCGCAGATTCAGGGAGTGGGCCAGGTATCGGTTGGAGGTGCGTCCTATCCCGCCGTGAGGGTGGACGTCAATCCTCCGCAGTTGAACCATTACGGCATCACCCTGGCCACCATCCAGAGGCTGCTGAGCCTGCAGAATTCCGACATAGCGCGCGGGCAAATCTCCAATGGCGTAATCACTGCGGACATCATCACCAATGATCAGATCTCCAAGGCGAATGAATACAGGCCTCTGATCGTCGGCTATCACAATGGGCTCGCGGTCCACCTCTCCGATGTGGCCAACGTGCAGGACTCGGCGCAGAGCATTCGCACCGCCGGTTACCTGAATGGCATTCCCTCGGTGACGGTGATCATCTTCCGCCAGCCGGGCGCCAACATCATCCAGACCAACAATCGCATTCGTGCCCAGCTTCCCTTCCTGCAGGCAGTGATGCCCCAGGGAATTCATGCCACGATTGTTCTCGACCGCACCACCACCATCAAGGCCTCTCTGCATGACGTGGAGTCGTCGCTGATCATCTCCGTCGCGCTGGTCATCCTGGTGGTCTTTCTCTTCCTTCGCAACGGCCGCGCCACGCTCATTCCCAGTGTCGCTGTGCCCGTATCCCTGATCGGCACCTTTGCCGTTATGTACATGCTGGACTACAGCCTGGACAATCTCTCCCTGATGGCGCTGACCATCTCCACCGGGTTCGTGGTGGACGACGCCATCGTGGTCATGGAGAATATCTCACGCTACCTGGAAATGGGCATGGAGCCGGCGGAAGCTGCGCTCAAGGGCGCCAAGGAGATCGGCTTTACCGTGCTTACCATGAGCACGTCGTTGATTGCCGTCTTCATTCCCCTGCTGATGATGGGTGGCATCGTAGGCCGGCTCTTCCGTGAGTTCGCCGTGACCTTGTCCACCGCCATCCTGGTGTCCATGGTGATCTCGCTCACCACCACTCCGATGATGTGCGCCCACCTGCTCAAACCGCACGCGGGGGAGAAGCATGGCCCTATCTACCGCGCCAGCGAGCGGTTTTTTGACGGGATGCTGAATGTCTACAAGCACTCCCTGTCATGGGTGCTGGACAACTCCGGCTTGATGCTGGTGGTGCTGTTGCTCACCATCGCGCTCAACGTGGTGCTGATCATCAAAATACCCAAGGGTTTTTTCCCCCAGCAGGATACGGGGGCGTTGGTGGGCGGGGTGCAAGGACCGCAGGACGCTTCCTTCGGGGTAATGAACGCGTCTATCAAGGCTCTGGTCAATGTCATCAAGTCTGACCCCGCGGTGGCCAACGTGAACGCCTATACCGGCGGCGGCGGTGGCGGCAGCAACGGCGGATTTATCTATGCCGCGCTCAAGCCGCTCGATCAGCGCAAAGTGGGCGCCCCGGAGATCATCAACCGTCTGCGGCCCAAGATGAACCGGCTGCCCGTGGCGCAGGCGTTTCTACAAGCGGCGCAGGACCTGCGCATCGGCGGCCGCGGTAGCGCCGCACTCTACCAGTACACCCTGCAGGCGGACAATGTGCAGGATCTGGCCCATTGGGGACCCATCCTGTTGGCACAGATGAAGCGGCTTCCCGGCTTCCTGGACGTGAACAGCGACCAGCAGAACGGCGGATTAGAAGAATATGTGACCTACGACCGGACCTCCGCCGCCCGCCTCGGCCTGACACCGGCCTCCCTGGACACGGCGCTGTGCGACGCCTTTTGCCAGGCGGAAGTGTCGGTGATCTACACCCAGTTAAACCAGTATTATGTGGTGCTGGAGGTAGCGCCCCAATACTGGCAATCTCCGGAGGGGCTCAACTTTATATATCCATCCGCGTCCTCCTCTGGCTTCACTCCTCTCAAGGCGGTGGCTGTGTCGAGGGCTAATACCACGCCCTTGCAGGTCAACCATACGGGTGTATTCCCATCCGTAACGGTGTCGTTCAATCTTGCTCCCGGTCTCTCGCTCAGCGATGCAACGCTGGAAATAAACCAGCTGCAGACCACGCTCGGCCTGCCTTCCACCATCCGCGGATTTTTTGCCGGCACGCTGCAGGCTTACCAGCAGTCCTTGGGCACGGAGCCCATCTTGGTAACCACGGCCTTGCTGGCGGTGTACATTGTGCTGGGGATTTTGTATGAGAGCCTGGTGCATCCGCTGACCATCATCTCCACCCTGCCTCCGGCCAGCGTCGGCGCCATGCTGGCCCTGATCGTGTTCAAGAACGACCTCAATGTCATCTCCATCATCGGCATCGTGCTGCTCATCGGCCTGGTGAAAAAGAATGCCATCATGATGATCGACTTTGCCCTGGTGGCCGAGCGGGAGCATGGCAAGAACACCACCGACGCCATCTTCGAGGCCTGCATGCTGCGCTTCCGGCCCATCATGATGACCACCATGGCGGCGTTGTTTGGGGCCGTTCCCCTGGCTTTTGGCTCCGGCACCGGTTCCGAACTGCGGCGGCCCCTGGGCATTACCATTGTGGGCGGCCTAATTGTCAGCCAGATGCTTACTCTTTACACCACCCCTGTAATCTATCTATATATGGATCGTTTGCGGCTGCGCATGATGGGTAAACATCACGACACCTTCACCGCCAACCCTGAAGGAGCCGTTTGAGAAAGCTGCTATGAAAACGACCGCGACAAATCGGCGGACCCAGCTAGGCTGGCTGCTGTGCGCCATGCTGACCGGCTGTACGGTGGGTCCGAAATATCACCCGCCTGCCATCCAGGCGCCCCCTGCGTACAAGGAAGCGCCCCCTGCGACCCCGCCCGCAAGCGCTTCTCAGTCGCAGGACAATGGAAACTGGACCGTCGCGCAACCTGCTGACGAAAAAATCCGCGGGGACTGGTGGGCGATCTTCAACGACCCCGAGCTGAACGACCTTGAGGGCCAGCTCAATATCAACAACCAAACCATCAAAACCTACTTTGAGAACTTTATGGAAGCACGCGCCCTGGTGGGCGAGGCGCGCGCCCAGTACTTTCCCACGATCAACTTCGGGCCGTCATACAGCCGTGCCCGTTCTTCAGGAAATCTTGGCTCGACCTCCACCACGGCCAACCCGGGCAAAGAGTCCCAGATCTACGCCCTGCCTTTGGATGTTTCCTGGACTCCCGATCTCTTTGGCAGAATCCGCAATGAAGTGCGCAATGCGCAATACAACGCGCAGGTCAGCGCCGCGGATCTGGAGAATGAACGTCTCACCGAGCAGGCTGACCTGGCCGAATACTTTTTTGAGATACGGGGACAGGACGCTTTGATCAAGCTCTACACCCAGACCGTCGCCGAATATCAAAAGTCTCTGGACCTGACGCAAGCACAATACGACACCGGCGTGGGCGATCAGATCTCCGTGGTGGAAGCGCGGAACACCCTGCAGTCAGCCCAGGCCTCGCTGACCAACCTGGGTATTTTACGGGCACAGTATGAACACGCGATTGCCGTTTTGATTGGCAAACCGGCTTCCGATTTCTCTCTTCCTGCCCGTCCTCTCCTCGTCGCCCCTCCGCCAGTCCCCATTGGCGTGCCGTCTCTGCTCTTGCAGCGCCGGCCCGACGTTGCCGCTGCCGAGCGAACCATGGCGGCAGCCAATGCGGAATTGGGCGTGGCCTATACTGCTTTCTTCCCTTCCCTGACGCTCTCGGCGAGCGGCGGATTCGAGAGCTATTTGTTCAAGCACCTCGCCGACTGGCCCAGCCGCTTCTGGTCAGTGGGCCCGAGCTTCTCGCAACCGATCTTCAATGCCGCGCTTAGCGCGGAGCTCCATCAATACGTCGCCATTTACAACGCTGATACATTCAGCTATCGCCAAACCGTGCTCACGGCGTTCCAGCAAGTCGAAGATTATCTGGCGCAAACCCGGATACTCTCGCAGCAGATCCAGCAGCAGCGCGCGGCCGTCGACTCGGCGCAAACTGCCTTGAATCTGGAGATGGGCAGGTACGAGACCGGCATCGATCCATACATCGATGTGGTTACGCTGCAGAACACGGTCTTCAGCAACCAGCAGACCCTGACCAGTTTGCAGATCGAGCAGATGACCGGCGCGGTGGAACTGGTGGAGGCCTTGGGCGGCGGTTGGGATACATCACAGCTTCCCACTCCGGCGCAGGTGACGGCCAAGCCCAGCAAGGCCGATACCAAAATCCAGCAGTAACCGAGAACCCGGGCCGGTTTTGCCGAATGCGTGCAGAGAAATCAGGGTCGTCATTGGCCGAGCGCGCGGCCGGGTTGATCCATGCCCGTTGTTTGAGTTCCTTGAAGGGTAGGCCGCCGGTCACGATCAGACCCTTCTCATAAGCCATCTCATCCCCTTTGCCATTGAGCATAACCCGCCAGTCCCAGGGCTGGCCCTTCATGCTTTTGAGGGTATAGATCTCTGTGGTGCAGTTGTGGGTGATGGCGTTATACCACTGCGGCCGGTTGTGCAGCTGGTTGGTCATGCCAATGTAGTTGAGAAACAGAGAGCGCGCGAACTCTGGAGTGGCGGTGGTGCGGTAGAGGTAAAGATCTTCTCCGTGGCGATAATTTGTGCGCACGCGCACCACGTCGCGTTCGTTGCTCACGATGGAGACGAGCGTGAACTGGCGGAAAAATCCCAGCAACGCAGAATAGGTTTGGCCAGCCTGCTTGCGTGTTTCGATGGAAAAGGCAACCGGAGGTTCTCCGCGCACGTTGAAGCTGAGAATGGTATGTGCGATGAGCGGAGATCCCCAATAATCCATGAACAGGTCGAGGCCGTCGATCTGGTTTAGGTCAACGGTCCGCGTCAGCCACTGGCAGGTGTAATCGAGTTCCGTGTGGTAGTCGCAGTCGCGAAGGTCATGGATCGTCACCTCGTTGCCCTGCACATCGGCCCAGGCGGTGCGGGAGACATCGGGCTGCCATCGCCCCTCATTGGAAGGCTTAAGAGTCAGCCACCAAACCAGGACAACCACGAAGCAAAGCAGGCACGTAAGCAAGCGGCGCCATAAGAATAGGATTAGCAATATCGCCAGCCCATAAAGCACGGCCGCGATGATACGCAACCGCGGAAAAGGCAGATCAATGGCCAACGCCATCACCGCCCAAATGCTGGTGAGCGCAACCGCAACATAACCAGCAATGACCGCCAGGATGCGAAGGCGTGGGCGGTCGCTCAATTTATCCATCCAAGAAGCTTATCGAAATTAAGAGCTCTCAATTGAGGTTCGTGGTATCCCACATCTCGCTCGTTTTTCGCGAGATGTGGGATACCACTGCTATTCACTGACCATTTTGCCCCGTAAGCCAACCTTCACTCGCCCCTGCTCTCCGGTCACGTAGTAACGACAACTCGACCAAAGCCAATCTTCGGGATTCTCCACCAATCCACGCCTCACCGGATTCCAATGGATGTAGTTGAGTTTCTCGATGCGCTTGTCATCGGTGAACACGTTGAAGTCATAGTAGCGTGCCTGCCAGAAAGGACGTTCCTTGGCTCTCTTTGCGACTGATAGCTTCAACGCCTGAAGAGCTACAGCAAGCAACTCTTTGCCGGGTTCGGTTACGAGCAGATGGAGATGTTCCGGCATCACCACATACCCAATGACCTCAAGTTCATAGCAGTAGCGCACCCGTTCAAGCGCGTCGACAACCAGGCCTCGCAGAAGAGGGCTTTCCAGATAAGCGAGCCGGTGGTAGCAACTGAACGTTACGAAGTGCAGGTCACCCGTCTGGTGATACCGCTCCAACCCACTTACCATGCGGGCCTCATTCTACAATCGATAAGAACAGGAGACCCCAATTCCCACCATCTCCCTTGCATCGGTCCTCGAAACCAGCACGCTCAGGCTGGACGCCGTGGCGACCCACGCGCCCGGCCCGCGCGGTCTGCTGCCCATCACCCCCGAAATGCTGCTCACCGCGCCCTCCGGCAATCTTTTCGGTTTGACCCAAAATGCCGGCATGGGCTGGGAGCCGCAAAAATTGCTGGGCTCGGAAGTGCTCATCCTCAGCACCCACGGCGGCCTGCGCGCCCCCGATGGTACGCCCATTGCTCTTGGCTTTCATACCGGGCACTGGGAACTCGGCGCCCTCGTGGCGGAAGCAGCCATCACTCTGAAATCGCTGGACGCGATCCCCTTCGCCGGGGCCTGCACCGATCCCTGTGACGGACGCACCCAGGGCACCACCGGCATGCTCGACTCCCTGCCCTTTCGCAACGATGCCGCCATCGTGCTGCGCCGCCTGATGCGCTCGCTGCCCACCCGGATGGGCGTGATCGGCATCGCTACCTGCGACAAGGGACTCCCCGCCATGATGATGGCGCTGGCTTCCGCGGGCCCACTGCCCACCATCCTCATCCCCGGCGGAGTCACGCTTTTGCCCGAATCCGGTGAAGACGCCGGCAAGGTCCAGACCATTGGCGCTCGCTACGCGAACCACCAAATCACCCTGGAGACAGCGGCGGAGATGGGCTGCCGCGCCTGCGCTACGCCTGGCGGCGGCTGCCAGTTTCTCGGCACTGCGGCTACCTCGCAGGTCATCGCGGAAGCCCTGGGACTGGCCCTGCCCCACACCGCGCTCTCTCCCTCAGGCGCGCCCATCTGGCTGGATGCTGCACGCCGCTCCGCCGCGGCCATCCTGCGGCTGCATCAATTGAAGATAGGAACCCGCGACGTGCTGACCCAGGCCTCGCTGGAAAACGCCATGGTGGCCCACGCTGCCTTCGGCGGTTCCACCAACCTGCTGCTGCACCTACCGGCGATCGCTTACTCCGCTGGCCTGAAGCGGCCAGCCGCGTCTGATTGGGCCGACGTCAACCGGCAGGTTCCGCGGCTGGTGGACGCCCTGCCCAACGGCCCTCGCAACTTTGCCACGGTGCAGGTATTCCTGGCCGGCGGATTGCCCGAGGTGATGCTCCACCTAAGACGAGCCGGGCTGCTCAACACCCGGGTGACGACAGTCTCGGGGGAGACCCTGGACAGCTGCCTGGATTGGTGGGAGGGCAGCGCACGCCGCCATGAACTGCGCAAGAACCTGGTCGCGCGCGACGGTATTGATCCCGACGACGTCATCATGGACCCGGATCGCGCGCGGTCCTGCGGACTCACCCCCACGGTGTGTTTTCCCGTCGGCAACCTCGCCCCCGACGGCTCCGTGATCAAGAGCACGGCGATCGATGCCTCCCTCATCGGGCCCGATGGCATCTTTCACCACCTGGGACCGGCCAGGGTCTTTATCTCCGAGGAGTCTGCCATCCGCGCCATCAAGAACGGCGAGATTCGCGAGAACGACGTCATGGTGCTGGTCTGCGCCGGCCCCGCGGGCGCCGGCATGGAAGAGATTTACCAGATCACGTCCGCGCTCAAGTGGCTGCCCACCGGCAAGCACGTGGCTCTGCTTACCGACGCCCGATTTAGCGGTGTATCCACCGGCGCCTGCATCGGGCATATCTCGCCCGAAGCCCTTGCTGGAGGCGCCATCGGCAAGCTGCAGGATGGCGACCAGATCGAAATCATTATCGACCGCCAGAAACTGACCGGGTCCGTCAACCTGGTGGGCGAAGCAGGCGAGACCTTCGGCGCGGAGGAAGGCGCACGCCGTCTGCAGGCGCGGCCATCGCGTGCCGATCTCAGACCCCATCCCGCGCTTCCCCAGGACACTCGTCTGTGGGCCGCGCTGGTGCAGGCCAGTGGAGGCGTCTGGGGCGGATGCGTCTACGACGTGGATGCCATCGTCTCCCTGCTGCAGCCCTCCGGGGGGCGTGCGTAGAACACTGTTGCAATACGGGACGATCGTGGCTCTTCGACTCAGTGATTCCGCCGATACCTGAGAAGAGAGCCAAGCAAATGACCACAGGAAGCAGAATCCCGGCCGCCGAATACATCGCCATCGTAAAACCGAAAATCACTCGCACCAGTCCACGGAAGCAATCTGGCGTGGTCCTCGTTCTCAAGCCGGTGACGGCCGAAGCGGAGGAGGTCTATACCTTCGGTTCCTGGAACTTTCTTCGTGAGCGTTTGCGGCTCTTTGGCTTTGCCTCCGCCGAGGAACTGGACACCGTCGACGTACGGCTCTCCACCGGCAGGCAGCCTTACATGTTTTCCGCCCGCCGATGGGAGCTGCCCTTGATAGAAGCTCTCGATCTAAATTGCCGCGGCCACGTTGATGATGGTCGTCATGGTGTGCTGTTGTCCGGGTAGAAGATCAACGGCGAAGTCGCGGATGTTGCTGGCCTCGACACAGGCCATCGCCCGCCATTCGTCGCCACCCAGGTCTTTCAGCGTCTGCGCCGCGGTGCTCCACGGATTCCACACGACTGTGGTAAGGGAGTTCTGCTTGGTTAATCGGATCCGTCTGCGCAGCAACGGGTCGTAGATTTCGACCGCATGCGTGGTGTCAATATAGGCGCTATCGGTCTGCCTGGTGAAAACCACGTCGCCCTCTTGTTGCTTCTTGCGGTTGCCGTCGGTGTTGTCGAGGTAAGCCACGCCATCCAGCCCCTGCACACGAACCACCTCTGCCCCGCCCACGCGGTAGTAAGTGTGAAGTGCTTCTTCAAAGCGCAAGGGTGCGTTGCCTGTGTTGCTCACCACCAATTCCTGGGCAAGTTCCTCGCCTATGGTCAAGCAGTGCGTCACCCGGAAATCATGTCGCCACCAGGCCCGCGTAGCCTCGTCGCTTGCGGTCGACAGGCTTACCAATACCGCGTCTCCTTGCTTTTCCACGGAGTCGAGTTGCCAGGCCTTCGTCCGCACAAAACCGTGCGCAGGCGCTTTGGGGTCGTCTGCCTTATTGCGAAACCAGGGGAAACAAACGGGGATGCCGCCGCGGATCGCCCGTCCCGATTCCCACTGCGAGTGCTGGCTGAGAAAGATCACTTCCTCCGCGCCGGCCGGACGCCAGGAAGTAAGCTGCGCGCCATGCAGGTAAATCTCCGCCGAAGCCGCCGGGGTAAGCACGCTTACCCGCGGCAAGCCCTGATTGCCGGCAGTGATCGAAGCGGCTCCGGAAATAGCGAAGCACCGGTTCAGTTCATCGATAGTAGGAGACGGTGGCATGATTCCTTTCAGTTATGGTGGCATATAGAGCGGACCGCAGGTCCCTCCACTACGCTGCGCTCCGGTCGGGATGACAAATTTGTTAGAAGTCAAAGTGATTCGATACGAAAACTTATGTTGTGCAAAAAATTTGTCATCCCGACCGAAGCGCAGCGTAGTGGAGGGACCTGCGGTTAAGTGACTAATTTGGAAAAGGCTACCGGCCCACAACCTCCAGCAGCGCGCTATCAGCACCGCTAAGCTTCCCGGCCGCATCATCCCAGTGCAGTTGCGTGATGCTGCTGTTTCCCTTCTCGTAAGCGTAAGTCTTGCCGTCATCCTGATACAACGTGAAGTCGCCATTCGCGCCGGGATAAACCCGAACCTTTGCCAGTTTTTGCACCTGGCCCGTATTCTCCACAGCTTCCCCGAGCGGCAAGATCGATCCCGCGCGAACAAACAGCGGAATCGTATCGATCGGCGCATTCACCTTGACCTCCTGGCCCCCGCCCACTCGTTCCCCGGTCCAGTAGTTATACCAATCCGTGCCGGCAGGCAGATAAACCGGGCGGCTGGAGGCGCCCTGTTCCGTAACCGGAGCCACCAGCAATGCCGGCCCGAACATATATTCATCGCCTATCTTTGCCACCTTCGCGTCCTGGGGAAAATCCATAAACAGCGCCCGCATATAGGGAGCTCCGGTTTGGTTCGTCCGGTAGCCGAGCGAGTAGATGTAAGGCATAAGTTCATAACGCAACCTGAGATATTTTTCCAGGATCGGCTCTGCCTGCTTCCCATAGGACCAGACCTCGTTGTACCGCCGGCTGCCATGGGTACGGAAGTTGGGTTGGAAAGCCCCATATTCGAACCAGCGGGCGTAGAGCTCCGGGTAATCGTCGTAGCCGCCCACGTTGTCGCGCGCGTCGGAGGGGTCGAGCAGAGGCGGGTGCGCGGGATGATGCTCCGCCGGCAGGTACTGCCAACCGCCAATGTCATTTCCCCAATAAGCAATGCCGGAAGCAGTGACGTCAAGCCCGGTGGGAATCTGCCGCCGCAGCGTGTCCCAATCAGGATAAATATCCGAAGACCAGAAGATGGCGCCGTTGTGCTGCGCCCCGAGGTACGCGTCGCGTGACAGGATCAGCGCCCGATGATCCACATCACGGCGGAAGCCATCATAAAGAGCCGCAGTATGAAAGAGGGGATAAACGTCGAAATACCGGGTGCCCGGTCCGATGGAAAAGTAAGCGCCATTCGGCGGCAGGTCGGGCTCGGTTTCATCCGCCCAGATGGCGTCGAAGCCTTTGCTGAGGATATTGTTGCGGATCACTTCCCAAAACCAGTGCGCTGCCGCCGGGTTGGTGGTGTCGATGTCGGAGCCGGCGCGGTCATAAGGCAGACCATCGACCGGTGTGCCATCGGCTAGATGCTCAAACCAGCCATTCTTCAGCACCAGATCGTAGAAACGGCTACCCCGCTCGAAGCGCGGCCACACGCTAATCATGGTCTGAAAGCCCATGTCGTGCAGTTGCTTGTTCATGGCCACCGGATCGGGCCATTTGGATGGCACCATATCCATCTGCCCCATCTTGCTGTAATAGAACCAGTCCACCACGATAACGTCTGCGGGCAGGTGCCGCTCGCGGTAGCCTTTGGCCACGGCCATCACCTCATCCTGCGTGATGTAACGCTGCTTGCACTGGATAAAGCCATACGCCGCCTTGGGCAGCATGGGAGTCGATCCCGTAAGCAGACGGTAGCCGGAGTAAATCTCGTCCGTGTTACTGCCCGCGATCACGAAGAAGGAGACCCGGTCACCCACCTGGGAGGTCCACTTGGTCTGCTCGTTGAAGCCCGGCTCGATGGTAGTCTGCGAGGGGTTGTCCCAGATCACGCCGTAGCCTTTGTTGGTGACCAGGAAAGGCACGCAGAAGGTGGGACCGCCGGTCGCGGTGTAATTGTTCCAGCACTCGACGGTGTGCCCGCGGTGATCGAGGTAACCCTCCTGGTTCTGGCCCAGCCCATAGTAGTGCTCGTCATCAGGCGAAGCGAAGGTAGCGCCTACCTGGTAAAAATCCGCATCAGTGGGCCGTTTGTCGTGGAGCACGCCGGCCGTGCCGTCTTTCTGGTTGGGCACCGCCATCGACCATCCCCGCATGTCCAGCAGTCTGTTTCCCTCCGCCGTGTTGAAGGTGATGTGTGCTCCGGGAGCCGAGCCGACGAAGTATTTGGCAATGTCCACTTGCGTGGCCATTGGGGGCTTGCCTGGCTTGTTGGCGGCGACCGTGACGCTGAGGCGGCTGGAGCGGTAGGTATCTCCGCCATCATTTTGCTGATGGCTCCATCCCGCAGCGGAAGGTGTGGCAGTCACACCATACCCGGGAGCAGCCAGGGCCGGCTGTTTCAGCTTGCTAAGCGTGACCCGGATGATGTTGGGTGCGTACGGCTCGAGCACAATGGTGGCGCCACCGCGGTCCAGCACCACCCGCGTCTCTTGCGCTGGAGCGCTCGCAGTAGAGGCAAACACTAAAACCGTGCAATAGAAAACGAGCGATGGCCGACGCCATGAGGACACGTACACCTCCTAAACAGCCGCAACGACCATGCTGCACGATAATGCGGTAGGGGGCAAGTCGAGGGAGCCAGAGGTGGAGCCCGGATCAGGTCAGCTTAACGGTGAACTGTAGCCAACGGCCGCGTCGTGGCCGTTGGCTTCCAAAACCGATCGAATGGCCGCCAGGAGCATGTCATTCTCCATCGGCTTTTGCAGAAAAGACTTCGCTCCCGCCTTGAGCGCGCGCTCTCGGTTGCCGACGCGGTCGCGCCCGGAAAGTACAATGACCGGGATCGAAGACAGACCTCCAGTGGCTTTCAACCTCTCCAGAACACTGAAGCCATCCCCCGCAGGTAGGCCGAGATCCAGCAGAATCAGATCCGGTTTGTATTTACGCGCTTCAACAATACTGGTCGCCCCATCGACCGCGAAGGCGACATCGTAATGGTATGCGTTAAGCCGTAGTTGCAGGCCAAGGCGAAGATGGGGGTCGTCATCGACAACCAGAATTTTCTTTTGCGTCATGGGTTCCTGTCCGCATTTTCTGTTGCTGCATTTCTCGCGTTTCGGCAGCCGTGTATTACAGAACGTTGAACCAGTTAATCGCCATCACGACAGGAACAGCCTTCGCAGGCACGCTGTTGTAGTTGCCGGCAAAGGGCCCAACCAGTGTCGGCACCTGGGTGCTGGTGAAACTGGCCGCCGCTGTCCAGACCACGCCATCGACTGAGTAATAAGCTACGTAGTCGGTCCCGCTTCGGGCGAGCCGCAGGCAAATGGGATTTTGGTATTCACTGAACCGGGACTCATTGAACAACGTCTCCGCAACACCACTGGTGACGCTGCGCACGGCGAGGCTGATATTGGCACCGTCGGTGACCAGCGCAAAAATGATAAAGTCCCGGTCATCGGCGAGCACCACCAGACCCTGACTGGTATCCGCATTCGTCGCCACAACTTCTGAGTCAATCTTGATGGAGATATCGAAGTTCTGGTTGGCGATCGGCTGCACTACCTGGACCGCCTGGTTCGACTGACCGAGCGCGTCATGGTTGCTGCCTCCTGGAACATCGATAAAAAGATGCGCATTCGAAACTGAGGCCGTGCCCCCCGGGGCCGTAAGCACCTGCCAAAGCGCGCCTTCGAAACTGCTGCGCAGGGGCGCCCCCGGTTCAGCCGGGAGCGGGTTGCTTGCGCCCGCGGCGTTGGCGGCCAGCGTGATGGCTAAGCAGCATACAAGAACGCGGAGACACTGTGATCGATTTTCATACATTGCGATTACTCCTGGCCTGACGTGCTGGATGATCACAATCGCTCCGCTAATTACACCCACTATCCGGTGGAGCGCTTCTGACAGCAATTACCATTGATGTGCATTACGTTAGTTCTGATAGGCTTGATGGACCTACTTACCTGTGTGGGCGCCTTTCTTATAACTTAGCCCCTGCCTTACTGCTGTCGAACGCCGAACCAGCTCACCGACATTAGGACAGGAAAGGCATTCGCAGGCGCGTCGCTTGAGTTGCTGGCGAAGGGACCAACCGCGGTGGAAGCCCGCGCATAACTGAAACTGGCCGCCTCGTTCCAGCCCACACCGTCTATCGAGTAGAAAGCAACATAGTTGCTCTTGCTCCTCGTGAGCCGCAAATACATTGGATTCTGATATTGGCTGAAGCCCATATCGTTAAGCACATCGATGCCCGCCCCGTGGGTGACGGTGCGGGCGCGAAGGCCGATCGAGCTGCCGTCCGTCACCAACGCGAAAGTGACGAAGTCCTCGTCATCGGAGAGCACCATCAGACCCTGGCTGGTATCCCCTTCTGTAGCTACCATCGGGAAATCGATCTTGATGGCTACATCAAAATCCTCGTTGCCGATCGTCTGCACCACGCGCACAGCCTGATTGGCCGGAACCAATGTGTCGTGATTGCTGCCTCCCGGGACGGCGATGAAAAGATGGGAATTGGAAATGGAAGCCGACCCGCCCGCCGGTGCCACTAATCTCCAGAATGGCCCCAGGAACTTATCTGTTAAAGGCGCTCCCGCAGCAGCCGGCGTGGGGCCTAACGCACTCGCAACCGGAGCCGTCTCCATCGCGGCAGCCGGGGACGCCTGGTTGAGCGCCTGGTTGAGTGTCTCGTTGAGTGCAGCAGCACCAGCAGTATCGCCGGCGACAGCATTGGGAGCAGCGGCTGCTTGCGTATTAGGACTCCTCGCGGCGTCCACTGTAATTGTCCACGGAGACACTGGAAGGCTGCCGACCATCGCTTCCACGTTTGCCGTTCCCGCCACCGTCATCGCCGTAACATGGCCCCGGGAACTGACCTTCGCCACCCGATGGTTGGTGGTATTCCAGCTGGTCACTGCGTTACCTTGCGCATCGGGTAAGGTCCCGGTCGAGCCGTCGGAGTAAATTGCATGTGCGGTGAACTGCAGCGTACCCCCAGCCGGCATGGTGTTTGCGTTGTTCGGCGCACTCAGATAGGCGCTCACCAGGGTGCGGGCCGTTGCTGCAACCGCGACACTCACCACGCTGCTGGGGATATACCCGAAGGAAGGAAATACGATCCCCTGGTTGGCGCCCTGCCCCCATGAGGCGAGAGCACGAACCGTGGTTCCCGCCGTCGCAACAAACGGGGCTGTGTAGACCTGAGAGGTCCCAGCTGAGCCGCCGGGAGGAAAACTCGCTGGGGTGCTCCCGTCCGTCGTGTAGAAAATAGAGAGTCGATGGTTGGTATCGCTGTCGCTCATCGAAATAGTGGTCCCCCCGGACTTGGAGACCTCTGAGATTTCGGGCGCCGTGACCGGGATGGGGGCGCTCGTCTCAACCACGGTATTAGGGCTCAGAACGAGCCCCGCATTCGACGAAGAACCGCCGTCCTCGTAAGTCACCGCGGCACTCACATTGTTCGCTGTGCCACTCCATACGTCCGTGCCGGAGAAGTAGTTATTGGTAACCGTCGCGTTGGTGAAAGGCTCTCCTATACAGATTTGCCAGCCCGTGCAACCCCATCCCGCCGCGCATGTATCCGGTCCATTGCCCCCTTGCAGTAGGTTGTATTCAGCGATGGTACCGGCGCCCCATAGCTCCATCCCTATGCCATAGTGGCCGCCCGAACCGGTGAGCGTGACGGGTACATTGCCGATAAGTACATCGTCGTTTGCCCGATGCGTGGGCGAAACAGACGACGTGTACTGCGGCATGGACAATTCGAAGGTGTTGAAACCAGGATTGAAGGGTTGATAAAACGCATTGTGGCTATACGTGGCTACGCCGTTTGTCTCCTGCTGCGTTTCGATCAGGATGCGGGAGTTACCCTGCATATTGTTGTTCTCGACATCCGCATTCAGGCTCATGATGCCCGGTCCTGACTGCTGCGAGAGCTTCAGACCTTCTTCGGTCAGATTGATCGTGTTATTCGACCAGGTCAACCCGTTGTTATATCCGTTCACCCAGGTAGCGGCACAGCCGCCCCCGGAGTCAGGGAAAGCTACCTCGCGAATGGCAGCGCAGTTGTCGAAGAACGTGTTCCACAAAATAGAGATGTTCTCCACCCCTGATTCCGGAGTGAATCCCGTGTTGTAGCCGTTAAGATAAATGTTTGCTTCAGAACTGGCGCCCCCTGCCGGAGGGTTGTTGTTATCGAAAGCGTTCTCCTGGATAGTGATCCCTGACGCCGGGGACCACACCAGAATCCCGCCTTGGGTGCCGCTGAAACGGAGATACTCGATCATGCATCCCTGGCTCCCGGTCAAAGTGGTAACGTTGCTGTCCGTCGATAGGGCATAGCTCGTTGGCACGGTGCTGGTCAAGACCGCCGTCGGCACGTTGCTCTGGGTGACGGTGCCTACGTTCGGCCCGGTATAGATGGTCCCATTGGAGCATGGAAGAGCTACCGTGGCGGATAAGCTATAGGCGCCCGGCTCGAATGCTACCGTATTGCCGGGCGCCGCACCGGCCGTATTCACGATGGCCTGAATTTCGGCCGAGCTGGAACCGGCAGTGACACTGTAAGTGGCGGCCAGCACCTGTGCACTCATGCCCCAGATGAGGAGCGCTACGATAGTTTTCATGACAACCTCGGCGATCGGGCGCAGGTGTGCAGTCTGCCGTTAGACAAAGCAGCGCAAATACAACGGAGATGTATGCGAGACGCAAACTTATCTGGATCCAACTATCCGGTCCGCTGCGTTTGGGTCACAATGACCAGTGCTGTGTATTACCAGCGTAATTAAAGTTATGAGCGTGCCAAAACGCAGTTACTTGGATACTTAGGTACCAGCTTGATAGCTGAGATAGTTTGTGCGTGGGAGTGTAAACGCCGGAGGAGTGTAGAGCGGGTGGGTGGCCCATAAGCGCAAACTTATTTCGCGCTTCGGGGTGGCCCAAATTCGCTCCCGTCCAGCTCTCACTGGCGCCCGAAGAACAGCTCTGTTATTGTTTCCGCACCGCAAGCCGCATGAGGGCGCCGTGATTCGAGCGATGGCAGAGGTCATAAAAGGATGGCTGTACCTGTTCGCCTTTATCACCGGCGGTCATTATGTGCGCAAGGCGAGGCTGAAGCGGCGGGGAAAGGGAGTAAAAATCTCCCCCACGGTTTTCTTCAAGTACCCCGAGCAGATCGAGATCGGCGACCACTCCTTCATCAATCATCTCTGCTCCGTGTGGGCCTCTCCCGGGGGCCCGATCACCATCGGCAGCAACGTGCTTCTCGGCCCCTGCGCATCCATCTTTTCCTCAAATCACGGAACCGCACGCAGCGGACTGATTCGCAACCAGCCCGGACAAGATGCGCCCATCGAGATTGGCGATGACGTCTGGCTCGGTGCCAACGTGGTCGTTACCGCAGGGGTTTCGATCGGGAATGGCGCGGTAGTCGGCGCCGGGGCCGTGGTCACAACCGACCTGCCTCCCATGTCGATCAGCGCCGGTGTCCCGGCGAGAGTCATTGGCTATCGGCAGTAAGGGTTTTCGACAAGAGCCGTGAGAGAAACTTAATCTCCGGCGGTGCGTTCGTTTAATCCCAGCACCCTAGGCTCCTCGATAACGAGCGTGAGCCATGAGAAAAGCTAGTCTGGCATCCGGGGTTGCTTTGACGCTGATCTCGCTAGCCACCGCGGCGCAACGTTTGTCGTCCCCTCAACCTGCGCCCTCGTTCCCTGCAGTGCCTGCTACAATCGGGGGCTCCAATCTGCCCTTTCAGCCAATTGGAGCCTCCGACCTTATTCATCTCACCGTCGATGATTCGCCGGAGCTTTCGCAAACCTTCCGCGTGAACAAAGAGGGAAATCTGAACCTGCCGCTGCTACATCATCCGTTACCGGCGGTGGGTTTGATGCCGGATGTCCTGCGCGACGACATCGCAGCCGCACTCAAAGCCCAGCATCTGCTGGTAAACCCCGTGGTCGACGTCTCTGTAGTTGAATATCGCAGTCGCGAAGTCACCGTTGCCGGCGCCGTGAAAACCCCCACCGTCATTCAGGAATTCGGAAACCTGCGTCTGTTGGCCGCGCTCAGTCAGGCAGGAGGCCTGCTTCCCGAGGCTGGCCCGGAGATTATCGTAGAGCACGCGAATGGCAGCTCCCAGCGCATCTCTGTTCGCGAGCTCTTCGATGGATACCACACGGCGCTGAATATCGAACTTGAGGCGGGCGCCCAGATTCGCGTGCCCGAATGCGATCAGGTGTTTGTTGTAGGAGACGTGAAACGGCCGGGAGCCTTTCCCTTCCGCGATGTAAACGACACCACCGTGCTCCAGTTGCTGGCGCTCAGCGGCGGCCTCGATTCGTTCAGCCTGAAAAAGGCTTACATCTACCGCGCCCAGCCGGGTAATACACAGAAGAAGGAGATAGTGGTGCCGCTGCGTCGCATATTGGACCGGAAGTCCGGGGATGTCCAGCTCGCCCCGAATGACATTCTCTACATCCCAACCAACGGCAAGCTCAAGGCCAGCGCGAGCGTGCTGAATCACGTCACCGGCATGGGCAATACTGCCGTATCGGCCGCCATCTGGAGCCGGTAACACCATCCAAAACCCTGCACTTGGAACGGAGCGACCTCAATGCCCGCATCGATCGCGATACGCAAGCCCCAGCTCCGTCTGAGCGATCCCGCCGAATCCCAGCGGCCACTTACCTTTTACACGCAGATCGTGCGACGGCATTGGGTAACGATCGCGTTAGTCAGCACTGCGCTCACGGTGTTGGTGGTATTCATATGCGCCCTCGCGCCCCCAATCCATGTCGGCTCTGCGACCATCGCGGTTGACCGGCAAGCCACGCCGGAGACCATAGGGGACGACCGGCTGCTGAGCACCGGCGACGACCAGTTCATGGCTACCCAGCAAAGCCTGCTGCTGGCCGACACCATCCTCCGCCCGGTAGCCGAGCGCTATGACCTGCTCCGGCGAGAGCACCAATTGCGGCGCTTTTGGTTTTGGCATAACACACCGGAAAAGGAACGTGCCCTCCGCAATGCACCTATACAACTGAAGCATCTCAAGGTCGAACGCACTCCCAACACCTATCTCATCACCATCTCTTACCGGGATCGAAACCCCCAGGTCGCCGCCGATGTAGCCAACGCCGTCGCTGATTCCTACCTGCGGAATATTTTTGAGACGCGCATCAAGGAAGCCGGGCGCCTCACTTCCTCGATGGAGCAACAACTCATCGACCTGAAGGAAAAGATGCAGTCGACACACAACGCCCTGATGGCGTACCAGCGAGACCTGGGAACAGCCGATCCGGAACAGAAGACAAGCGTGCTGGTCGCCAGGCTGCAGGCACTCAATACTGAGAACAGCGTCGCCGAAGCGGATCGAATCGCCAAGGAAGCGGTCTACCGGGAGGCCAAACAAGGCTCGTTGCCGGAGGTCGAGGTTTCTGCTCAATCAACGGACCTCACCAAGGATGTAGAGAAGCTGCAGGTAGCCAAGGCAAACCTGGCCATCGTGGGCGCGACCTACGGAGACGAGCATCCGGAGTACCAGAAGGCGGCGGCGCAGGTTGACGAAGCCCGCGCGGCGCTCGACGAAAGCCGCAAGAATGTCGCCAGCCGCATCGGCGTGGACTATCGCCAAACACTGATTCGCGAACGCATGCTATCCACCGCGGTCGCAGAAACCAAGCAGGAAGTCGACGACCTGACTGCGCAGTCTTTTGACTACCTGCAACTCAAGCACGAAGCGGATACAGCGGAACGCGTGTATGAAGATCTATTCGCAAAGATCAAGCAGTCAGGGATCAATTCCGAATTGCAAAACAACATCATTCGGCTGGCGGATTCCGCCCGCCCCGCCGCCACCCCGATCTTTCCCAACTGGCCGTTCATTGTCGGGCTCTCCCTTGGCCTTCTTTACTCTTGCCGGGGCCGCATATGTGGTCTCTGCAGAACTCACAGACGTGACCGCAAGAGAGGCCGAGGCGGTGGAAGACGCGCTGGGCGTCCCCGTGGTCTGTGCCTTGCCCAAGTTGTCCGACCTGCGCATTCGGCTCGCTCTTGGTTCTGAGGCGATCCGGCTTGTAGGCGAGCGGCCCAGTTTGCAAGACGGCTTCTTCGATGAGGGCGTACGCCACCTGCGCGGCTACCTGATGCTGTCGGTCCAGACGAGTATGCCCCGAAGCGTGCTATTTACCAGCGCCCTGCCCGGCGAAGGAAAATCGACGCTCGCGCTCTCCCTCGCCATGGTGAATGCGGAACAGGGCAGACGCACACTCTTGATCGATGCCGACCTGCGCCAGCCGGCGATTGAACGGCTTGTACGTCTGGACCCCGATGCCGGCTTGGCGGAAGTGCTGGCCCAAAGGACTCATTGGAGAAGCGCCGCACGTCCGGTCGCCGCACGTCCGAACCTGTTCGTTCTTGGCTCCGGGATGCCCTTGCCACTGGCACTGGCGCAGATCGGACCCCGGATGCGGGAAATTCTTGCCCAGGCCACCAAGGAGTTCGATCTGGTCATTCTGGACTCACCCCCGTTGTTGGGCTGCGCGGAGACTTTGGAACTCGCCGCGGCGGCTGAAGTAACCGTGCTGGCGGTTCGCAGCGGGCATACTCCCATAAAGGTGCTCGCAGCAACCGTTGAAACTCTTCGCCGGGTCAACGCACCGATCGCCGGGATCGTGCTCAATGAGTCGGCTATCGCTACCGACCCGACCTACAAAGCCTATGCCCGCTACTACACCGCTCTGGGCTAGTTCTACACCGAGGTCGGCACCTCTACTTTGATTGCACAACTCTGCGACGGCGTTGTGTCGCAAGCACCATGGAGGGCAGGATGACACTGCCAATTACGGTTGCATTGCTCACATTGTGGAGTCTGGCGATGGTCCGCTACGGGCGCTCCGTCCTCTTTCCACCGGCAACTTTGGCAATCGTCTGGACCCTCACGCTCTTTGCCATCTGGTTATGCGGAGATGTTTATTTCCCGCTTACCAGCACGGCCGATGCAATCGTCCTCACCGGTGTACTTGCTTTCTCTCTAGGCGGAATCACCTCGGTCGCAACTCCCCTGTGGCGGGGGCGAACACTCGCCGCGGTTACCGCGACGCGCCGTATCCAGGTCGACCGATGGTTGAACGCCGCTGTGATCGTCTTCGTGCTGAATATCCCAGTGTCTTATTTCTATTTCAGACAAATCAGCGAAACCATTGCTCCCCGGGAAAGCCTGTGGAGACAGTTGCGCATCGCCGCCAGCAAGGCAAACATATCCGCCCACGGTGCTCCTCCTTTCGAGTCATTCTTCCTCCCGATCCTAAGCATCGGGGCGCTGATCGCGGTTTATGAACATGCCGATACCGGCCGGCGCATGGGGCGCGCCCTCCTGCTCGTTCTGATGGCCGCAGGCTATCAGTTAATCAATGGCGCCCGCTCCGAAGTACTTCTCTTGCTGATCAGCTCCGTCGTGATTCTCTGGCTCAAGCGAGGCGCCGCGCCGACCCGGTTGCTCGGCATGATGATCTTGCTTTTTCTGCTGGTTTTCTCCGTGGGCCAGATATCCATGGGCAAATATGGTGCGAGTTCCCGGGCATCCCTCACCGACAATATTCCCCACGTCGCCCAGGGTTTTGCCACTTACTGGCTAGGCGGAATCATTGCCTTTGACCAGAACCGGCAAAATCCTGAGTTGAGGTACGGGTGGGATCTGGCGAAGTTCGCCAAGCGGATATTGAATCGATTCGGTGCAAACTACTCGGAGCGCGATCGCAATCTTGAATACACCAAGATTTCCCCCACCCAGATAACCAATGTCTACACCGCGTTTCTGCCTTACTACATGGATCATGGCGGAATGGTTGGAGTGATCGCGCTGATGTTCCTGGTGGGCTTTCTCAGCACCTATGTATATCGTTGCGCCATTCGTGGCAATTGCTGGGCCGTGTTCACTCTTGGAGCCTTTGTCTACGCGACGGCCATGACCATTTTTTCCGAAGAGTACTTCGCCCAGATCATGTTTTGGGTCAAGGCGGCTGCGATCTCAACCCTGGTTTACTTCGTCCCCGGCGTCATTCGGCGCACCCGCTCGCAGTGGACACAATTGGGCGAGCCCGAGACCCAACCGTGCGAGTAACCGCGTACACCGGCGGTGTGATGGTGCCCAGCGCCCGGGCGCGCGTGCGGCAGTACATCGAGCCGTTCCGCAGCCTTGGCATCTCGGTGCGCGAGTACCCTCTGCCCTGGGGCAACATACTGCCGCAGCACCACGGCCTGCGCCCGCTCTGGATGGCCGCCACTGCAGTCGCTCGCATGGCGGCCCTGACCTGCTCCTGGAGAGCCGACGTCACCTGGGTTTCGCGCCAGTTATTGCCCGCTTTCGCACCCCTCCAGGCGATGGCGAAACGCCCCATGATCCTGGACGTTGATGACGCGGTTTGGCTCAATACCGGTGGCCATCGCGCCGGCGATTTGGCCCGGGCCAGCGACCTGGTGGTGTGCGGCAACAGTTTTCTCGCCGACCAATACTCCCGCTGGAATGCGAACATCACCATCATCCCAACGGCGGTAAATACGTCCTGGTATCGGCCCAATGGAGCCTTGGCTGACGCCCGCCCGCTGTTCCTGGGTTGGACCGGAACCAGCGGCAACTTTCCTTTCCTGTATGCGATCGAGGAAGCACTGATATCGGTGATGCAGCATTGCCGCTACGCCAAGCTGCTCATCGTCGCCGATAAACCACCCCAGTTCAAGCGCATTCCGGGCTCCCGCATCCGCTTCCAACGCTGGGCGCCGGAGATGGAGTTAGCTGCCTTCGGCCGCATGTCGATCGGATTGATGCCGCTGGCCGACAATGACTGGTGCCTGGGCAAGTGCAGTTACAAAATGTTGTGCTACATGGCCTCTGGGCTGCCGGTAGTCGTGACCCCGGCAGGGATGAATCGCGAGGTGCTTGCGCTGGGCGAGTTCGGCTTCAGCGCCTCTTGCCAACGCCAGTGGGTCGACGCCCTCATTGCGCTGCTCGACGATGTGCAGCTGCGCCGCCGCATGGGCGCCGCGGGGCGTGCCGTCGTGGAAGCCCACTTCAGCCTGCACCGTTTGGCGCAACAATATGCGGTCGTCTTCGAGTCCCTGGGTGGAGCGTTGCAGAGAGATGGTTCTATTCCGAGCGCGATTATCTAAAGATGCAAACGCCGATGATCACCATCGCCATGCCTTTCTTCAACAGCGCCGCTACTCTGGAGCTGTCGATTCGCTCGCTCTTGCACCAGAGCTACACCGACTTTGAACTTTTGCTGTGCGACGACGGTTCCAACGATAAGAGCCTGGCGATTGCGCACAGCTTTCAGGACCCGCGGGTGATCTGCTGGAGCGACGGACGGCGGCGGCGGCTCGCGGCCCGCCTAAACGAATGTATCGATCGGGCGCGCGGCCTGTTCCTGGCCCGAATGGACGCCGACGATATCGCCTACCCCGATCGTCTCGCCCGCCAGCTCGCTTTCCTGGTCACTCGCGCGGAGGTGGACTTATGCAGCGGCGGGGCGATGGTCTTCGGCAAGTACGGCCGGCCGCTGTGGCGCTTTGCCCCTGCCCTGGAACACGCAGGCATCACTCATTCACCCTTTCGCGGCTTTCCCCTATGGCATCCGCTGTGGATGGGCCGCATCGAGTGGTTTCGCCGGTGGCGTTACGAAGAAAGCGCCTGGTTGGCTCAGGATCAGGAGTTGCTGCTGCGCAGCTACAGTGATAGTTGCTTTGCCAATCTCCCCCAGATCCTGCTGGGATACCGGCAGGAGCAGGTCACCCTCAAGAAGCTTCTTCGCTATAAGTTGCTGCACATCCGATACGTCTCCGGCCAGCCTGGGGCGGTCCGCGGGAGCTGGCAACAATTGCAACTTCTGCTGATAACGACAGCGCGGTTCGTGGCCAACTGTGCTGCTGTGCTGGCGGGTCCCGAGCGACGCTTGGGTCATCAGGCCGCACTAGCTCCCACCGCGGAAGAACTGGCGGAGTGGCGCAGCTTGTGGATTCTTCTCTCTGCCTGGTATGGCCGGCCGAGCAACGAGATCTTCGTCCCTGTGTCCCTGGTGGTGCAAGCGAAAGACAAAGCGAGCCGCCTATGAAGATTGTTCAGGTGCTCACCCGGGGCGATGTTCTGGGCGGAGCGCAGAGTCATGTACGCGAGCTTTCTTTGGAGCTGCTCCGCCTGGGCCACGACGTCACCGTGATCACCGGAGCGCCCGGCATTTTCACCCGGCGCCTCTGCCTGGTGGGGATTCCTTCCATGCAGGTCAGGAACCTGGTTCGGCCGCTGCGACCACACCTCGATCTGGCGGCTTTGGTCGAGCTTGGACTCGCCTTCCGCCGCCTGAAACCCGACCTGGTGTGCGCTCATACCGCCAAGGCAGGCTCGCTGGCTCGCGCGGCGGCACGGCTGCACCACATTCCCAGTGTGTTTACTCCGCACGGTTGGGCCATGTTCGATCGGGTGTCGCTCAAGCCGAAACCGCTCTACTGCTGGACAGAAAATCTGGCCGGCCGGCTGGGCTCGCGCATCATCAACGTGTGCGAGTTCGAACGCACACTCGCGCAGCAATTCCGCGTCTGCCCACCCAGGAAGATGGAAGTGGTCCACAACGGCATAGCCGAGATTGGCCTGGCCCGCGAGCGGCCGATCGATGACCAACCCCCGTTGATCGTGATGGTGGCGCGCTTCGCCGCACAAAAGGATCATGCCACGCTGCTCAGCGCGCTCTCTGGTTTGCTCTGCATGGAATGGCGCCTGCTGCTGGTGGGGGAAGGCAAACTGGAGCCGCAGGTAGCTTCGCAAGTAACCGCGCTCGGCCTTGGTGGGCGCGTTCAAGTACTCCCTCTGGAAACCAACGTTGCCCGTTTGCTCATGACCGCGCAAATCTTCGTACTATCGACCAACTTCGAGGCGCTCCCTATAAGCATTCTTGAGGCCATGCGCGCAGGTTTGCCGGTAGTGGCCAGCAACGTGGGAGGCATCCCTGAGTCTGTGCGTCACGAAGAGACGGGCTTACTGGCGCGCCGGGGAGACGTCCCGAGCCTGCGTGAAGCACTCGCACGCCTGATCGCCGACCCCGGGTTGCGTCTCGCCCTGGGAAGCGCTGGGCAACGCCTATGGCGCGCGCAGTTTACCGCCAGCACCATGGCCGCTCGCACCGTCGAGGTCTACCAGCGCGCGCTAGCTGTTAGCTAGGATTACAGTTGCGTAAATTGCCTTAACCGCATGTCCCTCCACTTCGCTCCCCCGGATTTCCTGTGCAACTTGGTGGCTCCGGTGAACTTCATGCGCCTTTCTTCGCGGAAAGGCGCACACGCGGTTCTCTCCAGTGCAGCGTGGCAGGCAATCCGGGTTCGCTCCGGTCGGGATGACAATTCTGTTGGGGAACTGGCTTGAGTTCTCGTCAACCAAAGGAACCGCACGTCCCTCACGCTTCTATTGGAGTCGTTTTAAGTCCCCGCTTTTCTCTGCGGAGGGTGCGAGTTAAGCGAGTTATGCGAGTTAATTCCCCCGCATCGGGCCGGGATTGTGCTTTTTGGTGCGCACTATGCGCACTAAGCCCCCACATCGGCGGGCAGAGAGGGTGGGCTAACACTTTCAGTCCCCGCAGAACAGCCCGGCGCGCCTCAAGCGCCATAAGTCACGGCCGGAGCCTTTGTACCTAAACACGTATATAGATGTGAATTGGGCATGGCGAGTTTCGGCCCCAAAGTAGTTAATTAACTTCCTGGACCTTGATGACGAAGTATTGGAAGGTGTCTCCCTTAGCCAGCGTCAACTGGTGCGGGATATCGGCGGGTATGTGAACAATGTCCCCCTTCTTCAGCTTGGTCTCCTTACCATCCGTGATAGAGTCGCCTCGCACTTCCCCCGGCGCCGTGGTCTTGGCATTCACAATTTGCCCGCCGGAGACCAGCGTCGCGTTGCCGTCGACCACGAAATAAAAGTCGGCGAATTTCTCATGCAACTCGGCCTTGCCGCTCTGGCTGCGGAAGGCAAGCAGGGTGTAATCCGTGGAATATTTCTTGATCGTCTCCGTGGCCAATCCAGAGGCGTCGGCCTTCTGCGCCAGCGTTTTCTCCATGGCCATCAAGGTGTCCGGCGAGTATGTGTCCGGCGTCTTCGCAGCGTCCTGCGCGATTGCCCGGCCAGTCACGATGCCGATGCTCAACAGAAACGCCGCCGCAATCCTACGATTCATTTTCATAAGCTAATTACCCTTCCTTGGATCCTTGGTGAGAAGCAGTCTACGCCTTCGCCGCGGCGCGTGTGCGCGCGACCACATCGAGGTACGCGCGTGCGGCGTTGGTGATGAGCTCGGGTTTGCCTTCGGCCAGCGCTGCGGCGTTCACTAAGTCTCCGCCCACCCCCAGGGCCGAGGCACCGGCTTCAAGAAAACTGGCGGCAGTCTGCAAATTCACACCGCCGGTCGGTACCAGCCGCAAGAACGGAAACGGGGCTTTGAGCGCCTTCAGATAACTTGCCCCGCCCATCGCTGAGCAGGGGAACACCTTCACGAAATCCGCTCCGGCGCGCCATGCTGTGATGACCTCGGACGGCGTCAGCGCCCCGGGCAGCGAGACCTTGCCCCGTCCCTTAGTCTGGGCCACGACATCCGCGTGGAAGCTGGGACTAACCACAAACTCCGCCCCTGCGTCGATGGTAGCCTCA
Source organism: uncultured Acidobacteriaceae bacterium (assembly GCA_963834205.1). Lineage (GTDB taxonomy): Bacteria > Acidobacteriota > Terriglobia > Terriglobales > Acidobacteriaceae > PALSA-350. The sequence continues at coordinate 167,576 of CAWIBI010000062.1, forward strand.
CACTCCGCCGCGTCGATGACCGTCCCCGAACCCAGCAGCAACTTGCTGCCATAGCTGCGTTTCAACTGCCGCAGTACGTCGATCGCGCCGGGTACGGTCATGGTCACTTCCATCACCGTGATGCCGCCGGCAACCAGCGCCTCGACCAGTCCCATGGCTTCCTCGAAGGAGCGGGCCCGCAAAACGGGTATGATTCCTGCTGCTTCCAATTGCTGTTGCACTTCGATCGACATTCTTTTTCCCTCTGGTCTCTAACGTGCGATACGCGCTGAGCCGCCTTGCATCACGCGCTCCACTTCCGCGCGCGTGGCCATGCTGGTATCTCCGGGCGTAGTCATGGCGAGAGCTCCATGCGCCACTCCGCAAGCCACCGCCCACGCGGCGGGTTTTCCGCTGAGCATTCCATAGATCAGGCCGGAGGCGAACGAGTCTCCACCCCCCACCCGGTCCATGATGTCGATATCCCGTTGCGGCACATACAAGATCTCACCCTGGTAGATGGCCATGGCGCCCCATGCATTGCGGGAAGCGGTTTGCGCGGTGCGCAAGGTTGTCGCCACCAGTTTCAGGTTGCTGTACGAAGCGGCGACCTCGCGCAGCATGGTCTCGTAGCTGGCTACCGGCAACTCATCGAAATCTTCTTTGACTCCTTCGAGCTTGATCCCCAGCATGGCGGAGAAGTCTTCTTCATTGCCGAAGAGCACGTCCAGCTTCTTCACCAGCTCGCGGTTCACCTCTTGCGCCTTCGCCTTGCCTCCAATGGATTTCCAAAGAGAGTCGCGGTAGTTCAGATCGAAGGAAGTGATCGTGCCATACTTGCGGGCAGCGTCGATCGCCTCTACCGCAACCCCAGGAGTCGTGGGCGAGAGCGCCGCGAAGATGCCTCCCGTATGCAACCAACGGGCGCCGCTGCGCGGACCCAGGATGGCCTCCCAGTCGAAATCGCCAGGCTTTGCCTGAGAGATCGCCGTGTTGCCGCGGTCGGAGCAGCCGACAGCCGCGCGCGCTCCGAAACCGCGTTCAGTAAAGTTGAGGCCATTGCGCACCGTGCGGCCGATGCCGTCGTAAGGAACCCAGCGAATCAGCGAGGTGTCGACACCGCCCTGCAGGATAAAATCCTCTACCAGCCTGCCGATGGGATTGTCCGCAAACGCGGTCGCAATCGTGGTGCGCATGCCAAAGCAGCGGCGCAGCCCGCGCGCCACGTTATACTCTCCCCCGCCCTCCCAGGCTTGAAACTGCCGCGCGGTGTGGATCCTGCCTTCGCCCGGATCGAGACGCAGCATCACTTCTCCCAGGCTCAGGCAGTCCCAGCGTGTCGCCTCCGCGCTCTTGATCGATAACTCTTCCATGGCCGCCCTTCTACAGCGTTTTCACAAATACTGTGATGTGTTGAGATCCGCTATGTGCAGTCGTTCTTTAGCGGAACGCCTGCGTAAAGTGCCACTTCCTCGCTTACACCATTTGTGAAAACGCTTTATCGTCGTGTATATCCCAGATCCTGCTGAATGCCTTTGACGCACGTCATCAGCTTGCCGGCGATTGCCGGAATCCTTTGCGTTGTCACACGGAACGAAGGGCCGGAGATGCTTACCGCGGCGATCGCCTGGCCTTGACCGTCGAGAATGGCCACTCCTGCGCAGCGCACTCCTTGTTCCCGTTCTTCATCGTCCACTGCATAGCCGCGGCGGCTGGTGCGATCGAGTTCTTTCAGCAGCGCCTCCCGGCTGGTCATGGTGCGCGGCGTGAACCTCTCCAGGCGGAGAGCCGGCAACAACTGCTCGACCTGGGATCGCGGCATGGTTGCCAACATCGCCTTGCCCACTGCCGTACAGTGGACCGGGCTGCTGGCGCCGACTCGCGAGATCATGCGGATACTACGCTCCGGCTCCTGCTTGTCGATATAAACCATGTGCGTCTTTTCGAGAATGCACAAGTGGGCCGTCTCCTCCACTTCGTCGACCAGCCTCTTCAAGTGAACCTGCGCCCGCTCGCGCAGATCATACTGCTCGATAGCGCGGCTGCCAAAGTCGCATAGGCGCAACCCCAAACGAAACTTGCCGGTCTGGTTGCGTTCCACCATCCGATGCCGTTCCAGCACCATCAGGAAGCGATGGGTTGTGCTCTTGTGCAACCCGAGGGCGGCGGCTATCTCCGCCAAGCCCAGCGAGGTGGTGCTGGAGGCGAGAAGATCGAGCACGGCAAAGGCGCGGTCCAGCGCCTGCAGTTTATAAACGCTCACCTGTACCGCATTATGAGATGCCATGCCGTTTGGTGAAAAAGCAATCAGCGGGCATTCTTGCGTTCTGCGGAGGATTTGTCAAGTTCAGCGGACTTTGATCAGCCCTTCGTCGGCAAGTTGCGAGAGCAGCTGCAGCACATCGCGTTCGATCACCCCGGGAGGGGCCTCGTACCGCCCGCTGAATTCTTCGACCAGGTCTGCCACCTTGACGGGAGATGCCAGCTTGCTCCAAATCTCACTGCCAATGCCGCCTAATCCGTAACAGCGACTGCGTTCCAGGCTCATGAGCACCGTTTCCCCGGCCACATCCGCGGCCACCGGGTTGGGTGTGTGACATACGACGGATGTGAGATTCAAGTCCATCTTTTAGCAATATATCGCTTCCAGGAGCGTTGCAGGCTGGTGGAGTGAAACAGCAGGTCCCTCCACTACGCTCCCCCGGATTTCCTGTGGAACTTGGTGGCTTCGGCGAGCTTCATGCGCCTCTCTTTACGGAGAGGCGCAAACGCGGTTCTTTACAGTGCAGCGTGGCAGGAAATCTGGGTACGCTCCGGTCGGGATGACAAATTCATTGCACCCGAAAAATTGAACTGCAGATCCCTCGGCTGCGCTCCTAATGACACAGCGCAGTTTAGTGCCGCGCCTACGGCGCTCGGATCCTCTTCGATCGATTTCCCAGCCCTTCCGGGCTGGGCTGACGTTTGGCGGCCGGCCCTCCGGGCCTTGCATCTATGGTGATTTTTGCCGTGTCATTTCTCCCTCAACTTGCCGCAGGCAAGTAGAGGTGCTCGGGATGACAAAGGGGAGGGATCTGCAGTACCAGTCGGATTCGTAGCAAAGCTCTCTCCAGATAACTCCGCCCTGCCTCTGCTATCGTTTGAGGCATGCCGGTCCCCATCGGGCAGAGGACTCAAGCAACAACATCCGGACGCCTCCTTCTGCAATTTGTTTCCAGCCTGATGCAAATTGTCCGGTGGCAGCTGTTCGCCGCCGTGGTCATCATGACCCTCACCTCGCTGACAGAAGGCCTGGGCGTTGCCCTGCTCTTCCCCATCCTGCAGGTGGCCGGTTTCGACCTGACCAACCAGGGGCATGTGGGGCATTACACCGGGGAGGTACGCGCCTTGCTGGTCCACAGCGGACTCGCTCCCTCCTTATGGCTGGCCATCTTGCTGCTCATATTCATGCTGCTCATGGCGCTCCGGTCGCTCTTCAGCCGGGTGCAGTCCGTGCTCACCTTCCGCACCGCGCTCAGCTATGAGCTGGCCCTCAGCAGACGGCTTTACCGGGCCATCATCCAGGCTGACTGGCTCTTCCTGGTGCGTCGCCGCTCCTCCGACTTTACCCACGCGCTTACCGCAGAGTTGGCCCGGGTAACCAATTGCACGTATCTGCTGATCGGCACGCTGGCAAACACCATCCTCGCGCTGGTCTACATCGCCCTCGCGCTGAAGCTGTCGGCCCGCATGACATGGCTGGTGCTGGCCACCGGCGCGGTTCTGCTCTTGCTCTCGCGCCGCTGGATGCGCGCTGTCCGGCGGAGCGGAACCGCAGTCTCGGAAAGCGTAAGCGAGGTCTACGCGGCCGCGACGGAACACCTGCAAAACCTCAAAGCGATGAAGTTCTACGACGCGCAGACCAGCGACTTCGCCATGTTTTCCTCGCTTCAGTCCACCGCCCTGGAGCAGGGTCTGGCCAGTACCAGAAGCCAGGCAGCGGCCGCCTTCTGGTTCGAAGCCGGCTCCCTGATCGTGCTGGGCGCGATCGTCTTCGCTTCGCTGCAAGTGCTTAGGGTAGCCCCGGCCTCTATTCTCTTGCTGCTGGCGGTGTTCACCCGTCTTATCCCCCGGCTGGCCGCAGGACAAAACCAGTTCCAGGCCTTGCTCAGCGAGATTCCGGCCTTTGAAAACCTGACGGCCATCTACCGCGACTGCCTGGCAAACGCCGAGGTTCCCACCACCGCCAGCTCCGGGCATTCCCTGGCCCATGAAATCCATCTGCAGCGCATCTCGTTCCGCTACGAAGCGCAGCGGCCCCTGGTGCTGGAGGATTTGTCGCTCACCATTGCGGCGGGAAAAGTAACCGCGATCGCCGGCGCCTCGGGCGCGGGGAAAAGCACCGTTGCCGACCTGGTGACCGGCCTGCTTGTGCCGATGACTGGACAGGTGCTGATCGACGGGGTGGAGCTCACAGCGCAAGCGGCGCGCGCCTGGCGCAGGCACGTCGGCTACGTGGCCCAGGACACCGTGCTCTTTCATGACACGGTGCGGGCCAACCTGCGCTGGGCAAACCCTGCCGCCTCCGAACAGGAGATGAAAGAGGGTCTCAACCTGGCGGCTGCCGAGTTCGTCTTTGACTTGCCGCAGGGGCTGGATACAACGGTAGGAGACCGCGGAATGCTCCTCTCCCATGGCCAGCGACAGCGCATTGCGCTGGCTCGCGCGCTGCTGCGCAAACCCGGGCTGCTCATTCTTGACGAGGCTACCAGCAGTCTTGACTTTGAAAACGAGCGAAGGATCCTGGACGCGATCGAACGGCTGGAGGGTCGAACTACGGTGCTGTTGATCGCCCACCGGGTCTCCGCTATTCAACGCGCGCAGATGATCTTCGTCATAGAAGACGGCCGCGTTGCGGAATCCGGAGACTGGCAAAGCCTCAGCCGTCGGCCTTCGCATCGCGTTGCCTCACTTTTCCGGCTGCAAGATGCGCTAAAGCATTTTTCGTAATACGGTGCTCTGGTGAGAGCGGTTATGTGCGGCCATTCTTCAACGGAATGGCCGCGTCAAGTTCGGCTCCTCGGTCTACACCATTACGAAAAATGCGCTGGCTTGAGCTATTTAGGATCCCACCAGGTCCCGACCGGCGAAATAAGCTTGTCTGCTTCCGCCGGCCCCCAGGAGCCCGGCTTGTAGGGGTACACGTTCGGCTTGTCCAGGATCGGGTCCACAATGCGCCACGCCTCCTCGACGTAGTCCTCGCGGGCAAACCAGGTCTGGTTTCCAGCCATGGCGTCACCTAACAGCTCCTCATAGGGCAGCATGGTGCCTTCTTCGCCGCATTCCTGTTCGGCGAGCAACTCGATCGGGCATCCCTGCAACTGGTCGCCGGCGGTCTTGATGGAAGCTCCAATCCCGATCACCGGGTCGCCGCTGATGCGGAAGCGCACGTAGTTGGATGGCGGGGGCTCCATCGCAAAGACCGGACATGGCGGGCACAAGATGGCCACGACCTCGGTTTCTGTCTTGGGCAGAGACTTGCCCCCCCGGATGAAAAATGGGACCCCTTTCCAGCGCCAGGAATTGACCGCCAGGCGAAGAGCCACAAAGGTCTCCGTCTTTGAATCCTTCTTGACTCCCGGGGTGTCGAGGTAACCGGCGTATTGACCGCGTACGATGTTCTCCTCAGTCAATGGCGGGATGCTCTTGAGCACCTTGACCCGTTCGTCGCGCAGGGTCTCTACGCTCGCGTTCGGAGGAGGCTCCATGGCGATGTTGCTGAGCACTTGCAGCAAATGGTTTTGCACCACGTCGCGCACCGTTCCCACCGCGTCGTAGAAGCTTCCCCGATCCAGCACATCGAACTCCTCCGCCATGGTGATCTGAACGCTCTCGACATAATGGTTGTTCCAGATCGGCTCCAGGAAGCTGTTGGCGAAACGAAAGAAGATCACATTCTGCACGGTGTTCTTGCCCAGGTAGTGATCGATGCGATAGACGTCGTCTTCGTCAAAGACCTCGTGCACAACTTTGTTGAGCGCCATGGCCGAAGCCAGGTCGTTGCCGAAGGGCTTTTCAATCACCACCCGCGCGCCCTGCGATGAGCCTGAGGCCTTCAGTTGCGTAAGAACCTCGCCGAACAAGAACGGGGGGATGGCGAGATAGTGCAGCGGATGCTTCGCCGTGCCGAGCTCTTTGCGGACTGCCGCAAAGGTCCCCGGATCGTTGTAGTCCCCGTCCACGTAGCGGAGTTTCCCCAGGAGTATGGGAAAACCTACGGGGTCAAGTCCGCCGTGTTTTTCTACGCTGTCCTGGGCTCGTTGCTTGAGCTGATCGAGGTTCCAGCCCGCCTTGGCAACGCCAATCACCGGGCCGGTCAGCTTGCCTCGTTTTGCCAGTTTTTGCAGGGACGGGAAGATTTGTTTATAGGCAAGATCGCCGGTAGCGCCAAAAAAAACCACGGCGTCGGAATACGGGAGCTCTGAGCTGGCTTCGACCATGTATTTAATGTAACGCCTTCTCTTGACCGAAAGGACGTCTGCTCGAGAGAGCATCCTTCCGCTGCCATATGGATGCCGGAAGGCGGAGGAAAGTTCTCACCTGGGAAGGAAATATTCGCGGACATTAAAGGATGGTTACCGCTCGAACGGTGATTTTCGTGAGATTGTTTCTGTTTCCTTGGGGATTGCGAATCAGACAGTCGAAACCATTCCCTCAGTGGCAAAAGAGGCTGCGGAAAAACTCGCGATCGGTCGGGAAAGGCGTACCTCAGGGGCTAAAGCCCGACGTATTTTCAATCGATTACGGCACGACTAAAGTCGTGCCCTGATACAAAACAAGAGTTTTTCCGCAGCCTGTAAAGCCACATAGGTCTTGTATGGTTATGGACGGCCTAATGCTCGCTGCGGCGAGGAGGCCGTCCCCTTCACCGGTCAAATGACCTTGAGCAGCAGCAGAACGATGACGATCAAGATGATCAGGCTCACACCGCCGCCCCCGTAGTAACCGATTCCAGGCCCCAGACTATAGCCACCAAATCCGAAGACGAGAAGCAGAACAATGAGAATGATCAGCAGCATACTTTTCTCCATCGCGGAGTACTCCGCGTCAACCAACAACAGTTAATGGAGATTCACTCTTGGCTCGTTTGGATGTCTCCGAAGCTCCAGGCAATACTAAAATACCTGCTGATACAGTCAGCAATGTAAAGGCGGCTCCATTGAAACTCACGGTAAGTGCTGTGCTCACCCTGGTTACTGCGGTTCTTCCTGCAGCGGCCCAACCCGCGTCCTCGGCGTGCAGTTCTTTTTTGCAGACAAGCTATCCCAAGGCTTCCATCTCCAATGGAAAAGTCGACGCCGTACTCTACTTGCCCGATGCGAAGAATGGCTACTACCGCGCGTCACGATTCGACTGGTCGGGCGTGATCCCGTGCCTGGCGTTTCAAGGGCACACTTACTTTGGCATCTGGTTTTCGCACTACGATCCGATGGTGGCCGATGCGATTGCCGGCCCGGTCGAGGAGTTTCGCTCGGCTGACGGTGCTCTGGACTATGGCCAGGCGAAGCCCGGGGAGGTTTTTGTCAAGCTGGGAGTCGGGGTGCTGCGCAAGGCCGACGACTCTCCTTATAAGTTCATGTACACCTATCCGCTGGTGGACGGTGGCAAGTGGACGGTTCACGCCAGCCGCCGCGCAGTATCTTTCCGGCAGCGGCTGCAATCGCCGATCGGTATCGCCTACGACTACGAGAAGACCGTCTCGCTCGACCCCCACGAGCCCGTTCTTACCCTGCATCACAGGCTGAAGAACACGGGGACGAAAACCATCGACACCCAGGTATACGACCACGACTTCTTCATGCTGGATGGCGCTCCCAGCGGTCCGGAAATGGTGATCCGCTTTCCCTTCGCGCCCCAGGCGGAAAAGCCGCTGGAGCCGCTGGCCGGGATCGACGGCAAGCAGATCGTCTATCATGACGAGTTGCAGCAGGGGCAGTACGTGGAAAGCTATCTCACGGGCTATTCCGACAAGCCTTCGGATTACGACATCGTGGTCGAGAATATAAAGACAGGAGTGGGCGTGGAGCAGACCGGCGACAACCCCTTGTCGCGTTTCAATTTCTGGTCGCCTCGCACCACGATCTGTCCCGAGGCCTACCATCACCTGGTGATCGCGCCGGGAGAGACGGCTCATTGGGATATCCACTATCGCTTCTATGCCAAGGGGACGCAGTGAAAACCGACCTCCCTGGATACGGCAAGATCGCAATCGTCACCGGAGCGGGCAGTGGCATTGGACGAGCGACCGCGCTTACGCTGCAGTGCGCCGGATACTCGGTGGCGCTGGCCGGCCGGCGCATGGCGGAGCTTGAACAAACAGCGGCCATGGCCGATCCGCAGGGCGGAGCGATGCATCCCATCTCGACGGACGTTCGCCAACCCGATTCGGTCCGAGGCTTATTTGCCGGCACCCGCGACAAATTCGGCCGGCTGGACGTTCTGTTTAACAACGCCGGCGTCAATGCTACCGGCATTCCCTTCGAAGATCTGGGTTACGAACAATGGTCTGAAGTGGTGAGCGTGAACCTGACCGGGGCGTTCCTGTGCGCCCAGGAGGCATTTCGCCTGATGAAGACCCAGCAACCGCGAGGAGGCCGCATTATCAACAACGGCTCGGTTTCCGCGCATGCGCCCCGGCCGCTTTCCGCTCCTTACACCGCCACGAAACACGCCATCACGGGTCTTACCAAGTCCATCGCGCTCGATGGGCGCGAGCACAACATTGCCTGCGGCCAGATCGATATCGGCAACGCCGGCCTGGAAATGAGCGGGAAACCGGCCGCAGAAGCTCTGCAGGCGAACGGCGATGTGATGGTAGAACCAAGGATCGATGCCCGGCACATTGCGGAGGCCGTGCTTTACATGGCCAATCTTCCGCTGGACGCGAATGTCCTCTTCATGACAGTGATGGCGACGCAGATGCCTTTTGTCGGGCGCGGATAAGCGGCGGGATGGACGAGTGGATGCGATGAGTGTTTTGCCCGATTTCCTGGAAGACGCTATTGATCTTCACGTGCACAGCGCGCCGGACGTGGATCAGCGGCGCTTCAACGATCTGGATCTGGCCCGGGAAGCGGAGCGCGCCGGCATGGGCGCCATCCTCATCAAGTCTCACCAGAACTCTACGGTGGAGCGGGCGTGGCTGGTGTCAAAGGTAGTCACCGGCATCCGGGTCTTCGGCGGGCTGGTTCTGAACGAGACGGTTGGCGGCCTCAACGTGGCAGCGGTGAAGCTCGCCCTGGCCATGGGCGCGAAGGAGATCTGGATGCCCACCCGGTCCGCTCGCAACCACCGCTCCTATCAGGGGGAGGACGGAGGTATTTTCGTTCTGGACGCGAGCGGCGGCCTGGTTCCGGCGGCACAGGCCATTGTGGAGGCGGTGGCGCAGACAGATTGCATTCTCAGCACAGGTCACCTGAGTCCCCGGGAAGCGATCGTCCTGATCCACCAGGCGCGGCGATGCGGGGTGCGGAAAGTGCTGGTGACCCACCCGGAATGGGCGCCGACGTTCTACAGCTTCCAACAGCAAAAGGAACTGGCGCAGCTGGGCAACGTGTGGTTCGAACGGTGCTTTGTTTCGACCACTCATCTTTGCGGGAGTGTGCCCTTCCAGGTGATTGAGCAGGCGATTATCGAGGCTGGAGTGGAGACGACGGTGCTCTCCACTGACCTGGGTCAGCCACAAACGCCTCCGCCCGCAGAGGGTTTGCGGCTCTACGCAGAGCGGCTGCGCAGCTCGGGTTTCTCGGTGGACCAGCTTCGCCAGATGATGTGCACCAACCCGGCTCACCTGCTGTCCACCAAGGAGCAGGATTGGGGTCCCTCTGCATGACCCCCAGGTCTCAAAGGTGAGAGGGCCACCCACTCGTGGCTTTGGATTGATGGAGGTGGTTCTCACGCAGACTCCGGAGCCCTACGGCCAGGTATTGGCGCCATTTCTTTGCGGCATGTTCGCGTTTATCGACCTGTACTGCACCCAGCCGCTTCTGCCGCTGCTTTCCAGCGTGTTTCACGCATCGGAGGCCAAGGTCAGCCTGACCATCAGCGCTTCGACCCTGGGCGTCGCTCTCTCGGCAGCATTGCTGGCGCTGTTTGCCGAACGAGTCAACCGGAAAAAGATGATCGTCGGCTGCATGACGATGCTTGCGCTGTGTACGCTGCTGACCGCGACGGCGACGAGCCTGCCGGTGTTAGCGATGTGGAGGTTGCTGCAGGGCCTGGTCACGCCGGGGATTTTCATCATCACCATCGCCTACGTTACAGAAGAATGGCCTGCGTTGCTGGTCCCGCGGGTCATGAGCTTTTACGTCGCCGGGACGGTCTTTGGGGGTTTCGTGGGCCGTCTGCTGGGCGGAGTGATTGCCGCGCATTACGGCTGGCGGCCGGTGTTTCTGGTGCTCGGGGGGATGGGACTCGGCGGCGCGGGGCTGACCCGCCGGCTGCTACGGCCGGCACGAACGAGGGCTTCGCAGGCAGGATCCTACTCCCGGCTGGCGCCGGTCGTGGCGAACCTGAGAAATGCTCGCCTGGTGGCAACCTTCGCCATCGGCTTCTGCATGCTGTTTGCGCTGGTGGCAACGTTCAGCTACATCACGTTCTACCTCTCCGCGGCGCCGTTCTATCTCTCGACGCAAGAGTTGAGTTACCTTTTTGCCGTTTACCTGTGCGGCCTGGGCACGACCCTGGTGGCGGGTACGGTGCTGGCGCGGGTAGGGCTGCGCTCCGGCATGTTGGCGGCCATCGCCGCGTGCATGGCCGGCGTAGCCCTGACCCTTGTTCCCCATCTCGGGATGGTGGCAGTGGCGCTGGCGATTGCAGCGTCGGGGGTGTTCGTCGCACAGACCTGCGCCAACAGCTTTCTTCGCGATGCCGCGCCGGCGGGCAGCCGCGTTTCGGCTGCGGGAATGTATATCTGCAGCTACTATGTGGGCGGTACCGCAGGCGGCGTGCTGCCGGGGTTGCTGTGGAAGCGCGGCGGTTGGCCGGCGTGTGTCGCACTCATCCTGGGGATGCTGATGATCGCCGGCGCGGCCGCAGTGTTCGGATGGGGTAAGAGGCCGGCTGTGCCCGATCCTATACCGCTCTGAACAATAGCGGCAGCGGGAAATGGCTAAAACGTGCGTGGTATGCGTGGTATGCGTGGTAAGTTGCCTGCCGGGGGGATTCTTTGGGGATTCTTTGGGGATTCTTCCTGCATCCGCTCCGCGTATTCGTGATCGATGGCAGACGAGAGGGTGGTGAGGGGACCGCGGCCAGAGATGAAGCGAGACGTAACTACTCCGAGAGCTCTACCCTTGAGACATTTTCTTCAGGCGTAAGCGAGGTTACCTATATAGATGCAACTTGCGAAAGAAAGTTCAGGGTTTGGTGAAAGAATGCGACGCCGCGAATGAGCGGCGGGGGCCCTACCAAAAGATTGTTACGGATCGCAGTCAAGGCGAGCTCACGTTCGATTCGTCGCTGTCACAGAACTAGCACCACGGTGTGTGCAGTTTGCCTGCCAAACACTGTTTACTTGTTAGCCGGTAACAAGACGAATTGCTGGTTATCCCACCTTCGTACTCTGGCTAAAACATAACCGCCACAATTACTTTCCCCTCACTCGCTGATTCGGTTCAGGTATTCGCATGGCCGGCGAGCGGAGGGACGTGTGTGAGAAGAGCTCCGATTCTTGTTTCCTGCGGCTACCTGTTCGCGGCGTCCACCTTGCTGTTCGGCGCGGCTTCCGGCACCACCACCTCGTCCACCGGCACAACGGCAACCACGCTTCTCAACCAGCTATCAACCGCTTTCTCCGGCGGCAACGTCGTACACCAGATTCAGCTTACGGGGAATGCAACCTGGCAGGCGGGCAGCCTGAACGACTCCGGCACGGCCACGCTTTCGGCGGCATCGACCGGGGCGGCGCAGCTGCAGCTCTCGCTCTCGGCCTCCGGGCAGAGAATCGAGACCCAGAGCGGCGAAGGGATCGATCTAAGCTGCACCTGGACGGGCGCGGATGGGACGACGCACGCGATTGATCCCGGCAACTGCTGGCGGCCGATGCTGTGGTTTCTGCCGCCGCTCTCGCTGCAGCCGTCACTGCTGTCCAGCTCGCTGGGAGCGGTCGACATGGGGACCGGCACGGTGGGGTTTGGCACGGCGGCCTATCGCCATCTGCAAAGCCAATTGGTACTGCCCGACATGTCGAGCACGCTGGCCAGCACCATGATGCAGCGGAGCACGGCCGATCTGGGTCTTGATCCCACGTCGCTGTTGCCGGCGGTGCTGGCCTATACCATCTGGCCAGACAATGGCGCTGCGATCCCGATCGCGATCGAGATTCATTACGCAAACTACCAGCTGATCAATGGTGTGCAGATACCGTTTACCATCGAGCGCTACGTCAACGGATCGCTGCAGCTGCAGATTGCCGTGACCTCTGCGCAGGCCAACTAGTCAGGTTCTTGATCCAGCTTCATATCGGAGGCTATCGTGCCCAAAAAGATCGTGTTTTGCCTCTCGCTGGCATTCAGTGTGTTGCCGTTAACGGCGCAAGTAGCGACCGGAATCTATCCTTACGGTTCCTTTGACAACCTGGCGTCGACTCGATCGATCGTGGCAGCCTCAACGTGCATTTTTCTATTCCCGTGGTGAATAAGCAGGGGAGGGGCTTGCCTTTTCAGTATCAGCTGGTTTATGACTCGCTGGTCTGGACGCCGGTTGGATCAGCAGGTTCCCAGGTCTGGACACCGGCAGTCGGATGGGGGCTTCACGGCCAGTACAACGAGGGCTACGAGGGCTACATTTCCTACGACAGCGCGACCGTGGCTTGCACTTCCAGCGGCACACTGACTTATGTACCGTACTACGTTGGCTACGTTTACCACGACGCGTCTGGCGTATCGCATCCTTTGCCATACACGGCGAAGTACTGCTACCCGTATACGTTCACGGGTTCGGGAGTTCCAGCGACGGACGGGTCCGGTTATTCCTACGATGGAAGCAAGTTGACCTCCGCCGATGGGAGGCAGATCTACGCCCCGTCCAACAGCCAGACGGCCAGCGGCAGCATCACCGACACGAATGGGAATGTCATTAACAATAATGGAGACGGAACATTCACCGACACTTTAGGTAAAACGGCGTTGACCATTACGGGCAGCGGCACCGCGTCCTCGCCCCGGGTGTTTACCTACAGCACACCGACCGGCACAGCAGTGGTAACGGTGGCTTATAAGACTTACACGGTGCAAACCGATTTTGGTTGCAGCAACGTGACGGAATACAATCTATCCCAGGACCTACCGAACACGATCACGCTTGGGGATGGAACTGTCTACACGTTTGGCTACGAGAAAACACCGAACAACGGATCGGCCGTCACCGGACGTCTAATTTCTCTTACGCTGCCGCAGGGCGGCGTCATTACTTACGCGTATTCAGGCGCCAACAACGGCATCATCTGCGCGGACGGAACGGCGGCGGGGTTGAGTCGGTCGATCCCCGGCGGAAGCCGAGCCTACGCACGTCCGGCGGCCAAGGTAACCAGCACCACGAGCCACACCGACGTCACTGACGGGCTGGGGAACGTTACAAACTTCGACTTTGTGATGGCGAGTTCGCCGGAATCATTCTACGAGACAACTCGAACGGTCAATCAGACCTCGCCCAGCAGTGTGCTGCTCACCCGGCAGACCTGCTATGGGGGCACTGCCCCTCCCTGCACGACAACCGCGGTCGGGCTCCCGATTGCCCAGATCGATACCTATGAAGCCCTGAACAGCGAAGAGCATGGTTCGACGCTGACCTACAACACGTACGGGCTGCAAACCTCGGAGACCGACTACGATTTCGGAGCAGCAACGCGGGGAGCCGTGCTGCGGAAAGAGACCTGGACCTACCCCACCTCAGGGATCCCAAGCCTGTTGTCAGTGGACACAGTGACTGACGGAACGAGCCAAATCGGCCTGACCAGATATTTGTACGACGAGACGAGTGGCACCGGGCATGCGGCGCTGGTGACTACGTCCGGGCTTCCCCAACACGGCACAGAAAGCGGGCAGCGGGGCAACCTAACGACGATTCAACAATACCCCAATAGCGGAACGAACTATCTGTACACGGCGGCCGGGTACGAAGACACGGGCAACGCGCTCACGGTAACGGCGCCTTCGGGGGTCTCGAGCTACGCCTACGATGCGGCAACCCATGCCTTCACGATTACCGCCACGCCTCCGACGCCTTCAAGCGGCGTCTCTTTGCCCTCCTCGGCAACCTACGATCCGAATTCCGGCATGCCGCTGACGTCGGTCGATCCCAACAGCCAGACCGTCACCTACAAGAGCTACGACCCATTGTTGAGACCGACCGAGATTGATTACCCGGATGGGGGTAAGATGGTGGCCAGTTACACCTACGACCAAACGGGTGTGTACCACTATATGACGGCCAGCACGCACACCAACACGCAAACCAACCTGGACGGCTACGGCCGTCTGAACTGGGTCGCGGTGCAGAATGCGTCGGGCGGGTACTACTGGAACAATTACTGCTACGATGGCAATGGTAATCTGCAGTTTGCGGCGTACCGGTTCACTTCCGGCACGATTGTCTGCACCGGTGCCGGCGACACCTACACGTATGATGCGTTAGGCCGCAAGCTGAAGATCACCCATGGAGATTCATCGACGGTTACCTATAATTACAACGGGCGGGCGACGCAGGTGACGGACGAGAATGGGGTCAGCCGGATTGTGCAGGTCGATGGGCTTGGCCGGTCCACGGCGGTGTGCGAGATCGTGGGGACGGCGCAGGGGGGTTCGGCGTGTAACCTCGATATTACGGGCACTGGCTTTCTCACGACCTATGCATACTCCACCGATACCAGCAAAAGTAACGCCCTGAAGGTGGCTGTGACCCAGGGGGCACAGACGCGCACCTTCGAGACCGACTCGCTGGGCCGAACGATCTCGGTGGTCGAACCAGAATCGGGGACTACCACCTACAGCTACGCCTACAGCGCCACGGCTGGGTTGGGATTGACGGTCACGCGGGTTCGACCGCAGGCCAATCAGACGGGCAGCGCACAGACCACGACCACCACCCAGTATGACTCCGTTGGGCGAGTGGTGAGTGTTAACTATAATGACAATCTGACCCCCAACAAGGTTTTTGCTTACGATACCAATACTTGTTGGCCTCAGACGCCGACGAACATCAAGGGGCGGCTCGCCGTAACCGGCGGAAGCTCGGGTGCCACCGCGAACGGCGCCTTGTACAGCTACGATGTGATGGGCCGGGTGATCAACATATGGGCCTGCGGGCCGGCGACCTGTGGAACGGGCTACCAGGCGAGCGCCCGCTGACTTTTGCTTACGATTGGGTGGGCAATCTGACCCAGGAATCTGACGCCGCGAGCGGGACGATCAGTTACGGGCGTCGATTGCCGGGGAGGTGACCTCGATCACCAACGAGACCTACCAGAACCTGCCTTATAATCCTCCCAACCTGGTTTCGAATGTGGTCAATGGCCGGACGGTCCGGTGAGCTATACACTGGGCAACGGATTGAATGTTTATCGCTCGTACGATGCGCTGGGGCGGTAGGGCAACCGTGGGTATGCAACGGCCCGCCGGCGGCTAATTGCAGCGGGGGAACGCGGCTTATGGCACCACCAGCCAATGGAAGGGCGTGCAGATGCAATCCCAGTACGACACGGTGCTGAACCAGCAGGTGACGCTGGGCTATGACGGGTTTAACCGGCTGACTGCGCGCACGGTGACCAGCGGCACGGTGCAAAACTATACCTACGCTTATGACCGCTACGGGAACCGCTGGCAGACGGCGCTTGAGACCGGATACAACTTCAACCCTACCTACTCCGCGACCACCAACCACATCACCAGCAGCGGTTACACTTACGATGCCGCGGGTAATATGACGAACGACACGTTTCACAGCTACACCTATGATGCGGAGGGAAACATCACCGCGGTGGATAGGGGCAGCACGGCGACGTACGTTTACGATGTGTTCAATCACGGATCCATGTGCAGACGGCGAGTGCGACCACGGAATTTATCTATGACTACGCGGGGCGG
>CAWIBI010000063.1:0-16705 GCA_963834205.1 uncultured Acidobacteriaceae bacterium
TTTGATTCCTTCTGCGGAAAGTTTTGTTTGCTGCGCGGGCGTGGCGGGCGGGAAGTGACACATCGAGAGACATTATCACGCTCAAGCCCCACGGCGCGCGGGGGCAGGCAACAGAAGGATTGAATGGGGCACCCAGCATTTGTTTACGGTGTGGCGAAACTATGCCTCGCCCGCTGGACTGAAGTCTGAATCAGTGGGTCCTGACGCAGACTCTTACAGGGTTTTAGGGCGGCCACACATGGTAAGAGGGTGTGGCCCCTAATCTCAGATGAACGAAGCGGTTGCGCGCAATGGCGGATACGCCCTGTTCCATTTTGACCATCCCGACCCCAGCAGAGTCAGACGAGTTGCCGCGCTGGATGTGGCAGAACGTGATCGCAGCCACCGATTTTTCTGAGGCAGGCATTGCCGCCCTGGACGTTGCGCAACGCATCGCGGGGTGAGGGCTGGTGGTGCTCCACAGCACGCAATGCGGCAAAGAGCAGCAATGCAGCCACTGCATGACGCGGCTTCAAATGCTTGCGCCCTTCAACGAGTCGCATACTTTACCTGTCGAGCATCTCGTGGCCGTTGCGCGGCGAGTGCGCCCTGATTTGTTGGCACTGGGTGCACCTCCCGTTGCGATCGACAACGGCCACCTGGATAACAGCACCGTCTATCACGCGATCCTTGAGTCCCACTGCCCGGTGCTCCTGGTTCCACCTGGGACCGACCGCGGTGAGGGAACGATCGACAAGGCGGTTTACGTGTGGCTCAAAAAAGTCCAGTGCATTGACGGTCAACCCCCACTCCAGACGAGAAATAGCGTGGAGGCGAATGCAAGCAGCAAGCCAAATGCCGGTGATGACCGTCACAGACGAAATCCCGCTGTCAAGTGATGCTTACAAGGGAAATACTCCTGAAAGCCAAGACAAACACCTTGGCGCGAAAGGGTTGGCCATGACAACTACTACTAGTAGCTCCCCTAAGAAAGAGCAGGAGAATCCTCGGTTGGGGTCGGCCGGTCTCCGATTCCGATCCATTTTGGTAGCCACGGATTGCTCGCAGGCTAGTGAGACCGCGGTGAAGCTAGCCGCTCGCCTGGCAAAAGAGGCTCATGCCAAGCTATATGTGCTGCATTCGACCGGACCTTGGCTCGATGCGGCCGATATGCGCTGTCCGGCTCCTGAGCTCGCGCTGTTGGAGCTGCAGAATGCACGTGAGAACCTAAACAAATATGTCGAGCACATCCCTGAGCTGCGGACGGCGAAGCACAAGAAAATAGTGTTCCCGGGTTCTGCCAGTGAGGCGATCCAGTCTTTGGCGAAGTCCAATGACATTGATTTGCTGGTACTTGGTTCTCATGGCCGACAAGGACTGGCGAAGCTGACCTTCGGTTCGGTCGCTGAATGGGCCATCCGCCGCCTTACCTATCCCGTGCTGGTGGCAGGCCCAATGTGCGACAAAAACCTGCGGCCAATTCGGTCGATTGTTTTTGCGACAGATCTTTCGCAGGCTTTGAGCCCGGCTCTGTATGCCAGCTCAATGGCGCAGGATTATAACGCCCGACTGACCGTGTTGAACGTGCTCTCTCAGGCGAGCACGACAGACGAGCAAAATCAAATTGAATCGAGCACTCGCAAGAAGCTTCATCAACTCGTGCCAAGCGACTGCGGAGAGCAGTGCACTCTGAATTTCGAGGTGAAAACCGGCGACGTCGCCCCGGCTATCCTACACTCAGCACAGATAAACAAGGCTAATTTGATCGTCCTGGGAGCAAAGCACAGAGCACCTTTGGCAGATCATGTACCGCGGACCAAACTTTCGGCGATCATTCGCGGATCGCACTGCCCCGTGCTCGTTGTGCCAACTCAATAATTTTGATGTGAGTCAACCGAACAGACAGAAAATTCTGGCGAGGCCAATCACGTAACGACCGTGCGCGGCGAATACGGCGTGGGAGCAGTTTGGCCGCAAAGTCGGGTACAGGAGAACAACATGAATACCATGCACTTATCCGCGATCACACGGCCAAAGTCCATCCTGGTGGCCACAGATCTGAATGATCTGGACTTCCTGCTTCCAGTGGCGATGGACCAAGCGAAGATGACAGGAGCGATGATCTGGCTACTCCACGTAATTCCTCCGCAGGCATACGTTTCTATCGAATCCGGAGCTTATCCGTTTGTCGCAAAAGAGAAGGAATACCGCATTGCCGAAGCCGCTCTCTCAAAGGTGGCGTTGGAGTTGCGGGAGAAAAATCTGGCTTGTTCCTACGAGGTCCGGCGATTCTACCCCGTGGATGAGATTAAGGGTTTTATTCGCGAACACAGCGTGAAACGCCTGATTGTGGGTACTTCAAGCAAGGGGAAATTGGGTAAGCTTCTGATCGGATCGGTTGCCGAGGAGTTGATACGTAGTCTGGAGATACCGGTTTGCACGGTGGGTCCGCATTTCAAACCACTTGCTCAGAATCAACCTCGCCGGATTCTCTTTGCTTTCTCGCTGCGCCATCATCCTGAACATTCGCTTAGATTCGCAGTTGATCTTGCTGCCGGGTTGCCAGCTGAACTCACCGTGCTCCACGTCACGGAGCACGATCTTGGGGACGAGGGTCTTGCCGCGGGGGCGCTATCTAAAATCAACGAGCTGCTGCTGCAAATACAACCCACGCAAGTCGAGCCGCACATTCGCATTCGAAGCGGTGAGCCGGCGGAAGAAATAGTCGCCGAGTGTACAGCTCTAGGGGCCGAGTTGCTCGTTCTGAGTGCATTTCCTGCGTCCCCTGTAAGCGCGCGATTCCGGACAGGCGTTGCTTACAGGGTGATAGCCCAAGCCCCATGTCCGACCTTCACCCTTCCGAGCGGGTCAAAGACACACCCCGACGGGACCTATCGCGAGTTTTCTGGAGCACAGAGTGGATCTTCTCTTCCGGGTTGATTCTTCTAAAGCGTTCCGGTGGCTTCTTGATAATCAGCCTTGTGGATGATCGCGATAGATACAGCCGATGTTCGGATATTGAAATCGCTGGTGGGAGCACTCGAATCAAGCACGGTGGAGGAGAAAATGCGCTACGTCATCGCGGTCCTCGCCGCCGCCGGCATCGTGGTGTCGTGTCTTGCCCTGGCTCAGCACTACGGCGCCCCTGCACAGCCGATCGATCTCACACACTCGGTGTGGAACTCCGCATACGTGAATCAAAGCTCTTTTGCCACGCTCTATGGGATGCCCGTGGCATTGCTGGGCGTAGCTGGCTACTTGCTCCTGGCGGTTCTCGCGCTGCTACGCCGTGTAGTGCTCACGGTCTACCTTGCGGGTATAGGACTTGCCTACGGACTCTACCTCACAAACATTGAAGCGCACATTTTGCACATATGGTGTGTGTATTGCGTTGCGTCGCTGATCCTGACTGTCGCGATAGCATTCCTCGCGTTTGCGTGCCTGATCTTCGACCGCCCTGTCGTCACCGCTTCGTAATGTCATCTGGATGCGACTGCGGGCCCCATGACAGCGGAATTTAAATCCACCGTCGCATTGCTTTTCCGCGGACCACTGGTGTGCGCAACGTCACTGCCAATCCCATCCTTGCGGAATAAGTTTGAGAGTAGTGAACAAAATTCGCCGATGGCCGCTCTGACGCGATCGTCCAATCTATTATCCCTGGCAATTGTGCCGTCGTAATCGAGTGCGATGGCTAGCAGCTTCATGATTTTCTATACCTCAGGCCGTTGCCGACCAGAAATCCGTCCCAAAATGTGAATCGCATTCATCCCGGCCAGGTGCTGTGACAAGCCTCACTTAATCCGTGTGACCTGTATCACTGAGAATCAATGCACAACCATCGACAATGGAGCAATCGTATTTGACAGGAGGCCTTTGTGGCCACAACTCAACAAGCGATTCCGCGTACCTGGCCGAAGATCAGAAAGATTGCTGTGCTTACCGATTTTTCCCAGAACTCAGATACCGCGTTGCGGTTCGCGGCGACGTTCGCGCGAGGATATGGGGCCGACATCGTATTGGCACATGCATATATCCCATCTTCCTGCGCATATTCAGCTCCCGAGGTTAAGCTTGTGTACCAAACTCTAGATGCCTCTCGGAAACGATGGTCTGATCAACTGCTTAGCAAGACCGACGCTTCTTATCTCAGAGATATAAAGTGCACTGCCGTTCTTCACGAAGGACTGCCAACGGAACTTCTGAATGAACTTCAGGACGTCGACCTGATTGTTGTCGGAACGTCTGGCGCAAAAGGCGTTGCAAAGACGGTTCTGGGATCGACCGCGGAGACCATCTTCCGCTCCTCGACGGTTCCTGTATTAACAGTTGGACCCAATTGCCGTTGCCACGGGTCAGAAGCCATGGTGCTCAACACTATTCTTTATGCCACCGACTTCTCCTCGGGCTCGGACCTGGCTTTGCCCTATGCATTCTCGATTGCAAGAGAACACCATGCCCACCTGGTTCTGCTTCACGTCGATCATGAAAAAGATGTGCCATTCTCTTTCGATCGCGCAATGGCTGGTGTCGAACCACTAGAACACCTCCGGAAGCTTGGACGTGAGGGAATGGGTCTAGAGCGGCAGGTATCTTACGTCGTAGGCTTTGGAACCCCGGCAGCGACGATCGTAGAGGAAGCTAAGAGCGAGCAGGCCGATTTGATCGTCGTAGGGGCCCGAGGACCAAGCGGTGTGGCATCAGCCGTATCTCATCTTGGCGGAGGAACAGCGTACCGTGTCGCGGCGGACGCAGATTGCCCGGTCCTCACGATTCGCCACCTTTGATTCCGAGGCCACGACAAGGTTTCGCATGGGTATTAACATCAGGAAGGCAGACTCAGGGTTTCATTTACTTTGTCTCGAACACCTGGCCAGGGCGGACCCTGGCCAGGAGCGATAGTCACATCACTCATGATCCTTGTGACATCGTCAAGACTATGCGACCTTCGACCTTGCCTTCTCTCAGCTGGTCGAGCGCGTCGTTTACCTTTTCCAGCGGTTGTGTTTGGATGCGGGACCGGATATTCGATCCAGCGGCAAAGGACAGCGCCTCCTGCAGGTCCTCGCGAGTGCCGACCAGAGAGCCCCGTATTGTCAGACGCTTCAGAACAACATCAAAGAGTGGGACGGGAAATTCGCCCGGCGGCAGGCCGACAAGCACACAAGTCCCCTTTCTGCGCGTGATGTCGATCGCCTGACGAACCGCGGTGAGTGATACGGCAGTCACAATGACTCCGTGAACTCCGCCTACCTCCGATTGGACGCGTTCTGCTACATCCACTTCCTGTGCATTCAATGTGATCTCCGCTCCCAGATCCTTCGCCCGCCAGAGTTTTTCGGAGGAAACATCGATTGCAATCACGTGCAGCCCCATGGACACGGCATATTGCACCGCGATCTGCCCCAGGCCGCCAACGCCGGATATGGCAACCCATTGTCCGGTTTTCACTTCGGCCTCCTTTAGTGCCTTCCATGTGGCGACCCCTGCGCAAAGAATGGGAGCAGCCTCGACGTCTGTCAGACGAACAGGAATATGGCCCACGAAAGCAGCAGGTGCGAGCACATACTCCGAAAAACAACCGTTGACCGTGAAACCGCCGTAGGCCGCGCGAGGGCACAGCGTTTCCCAGCCCGTTAAGCACCACTCACAATCACCACAGGCCGCGCGCAACCACGGGAGGCCCACGCGGTCTCCTTCACTTACGCCCTTTACCTGCCGGCCTGCCTTGACGACGAGGCCTATCCCTTCATGGCCGGGAATAAACGGAAGAACGGGCTTTTGAGGCCACTCGCCATCTATCGCGTGCAAATCCATATGGCATACTCCGCAGGCACTCAACCTGACCAATAGTTCATTCGGCTCCGGATCGCGGAACACGATCTCCTCAAGACAAAGCGGACTATGGAACGCGCGTGCCACTGCTCCCAGACCCTTAACCGGCATAATGCGTCTCCTCGGCTAGGAGCACTCTACAGGGACCGGTTGCGGGCAGACGGTGATAACCATCACACATGTGCCTGAGTAGGCGGCTGTTGCCGGCAAGGTAGATCCTGGTGATATCGGTCACAGACGTAAATCTGCTGGTGGCTGATTTTTGTCACAAAAGAGATCTACATCTCAAAAGCATATGACGCCGGTCACGTAATCGGTGTGCGCAATGACACAGCCTGACGAACGGCTGTGCCCGCAAACTCAAGGGCAAGGAGCTAATTGATGTTCGGAATTCTCAGGTTAGCCTACAAGCTGCTCGTGAACGACAAGGCTAAGTTCACAGCCCTGCTGATCGGCATCACTTTCGCTGTCTTTCTGATGACCCAGATCACGGCCATGTTTGCCGGCGTGCTAAATCGAGCGTCGGCTACGGTTATCAACATAGGCGCCCGAATCTGGGTTATGGATCCATCTGTACAGACTGTCGCCAATACGATCGGCATGCCTGATTACACACTCGATGCTGTGCGTAGTATGGACGGCGTAAAGTTCGCGGTTCCCCTCTTCTCCGGAGGAGCACTCGTTAAGCTTCGAGACGGGACATATCAAGCCGTGACGGTAATCGGCCTTGACGACACAAGCCTGTTCGGAAGACCACAGATGGAGCAGGGCAAGATCGAAAACATCTACGCGGAGAACTCGTTTATTGTTGTCCACGATTCCGAGTTCTCTAAACTCGGCAACCCTAAGCTGGGTTCGGAATTTGAGCTGAACGACAACCGGGGGGTTGTCACCGGAATTGCGAGAGTAGCCACCAGCGCCCTCTTTGGCGTACCGTCACTCTATACCACGTACTACCGTGCGATTCAGTACATCCCCAATCCTCGATTCACCATTTCGTACCTTCTTGTAGAGCCGAAAAAGGAAAGTGACATTCCGTCCATTCAAAAGCAAGTCCAGGCGCTTGGCTACCTGGCGCTGACCCGTGAGCAATTTGAGGACAAGATCTCAGACTTCTACATGTTCCAGACCAGCCTGGGCATGAACATTCTGATCATGACAGTCATCAGTTTTGTTGTCGGTCTCTCGATATCGGGACAAACGTTTTACACCTTCATCCTTGAAAACCTGGATAAGTTCGGCGCTTTGAAAGCGATCGGGACTAAAAGCCGCGAACTGGTATTGATGATTCTGTTTCAGGCCACCTTTACATCCTTGGCCGGCTATGGTTTGGGGATCGGCTTGTGTACCTTGGTTACCGCTCTCGCTAAAATGCGCCTTCCTGATTACGCGGCAATGATTACCTACACCAATTTAGGGCTGGCATTAGTCATGGTGGTGATTATTGCGGCCGTCTCGAGCTATATAGGTGTCCGCAAGGTCCTTCGCATAGAACCGTTCGATATTTTTAGAGGCTGATCATGGGCGCTGTTGCAATCCAGGCAGATGGACTCAATAAGTGGTTCGGCGAAGGCGAAGCCAGAACTGCGGCCCTGAAAGATGTCCATCTGGAAACCTTCTTTGGCGAGATGGTGTATATCGTGGGGCCGTCCGGCAGCGGCAAGACTACGCTGCTCAGTGTGCTCTCCGGCATACTTCGACCCGATGCCGGTACGGTGCTTTGCGAGGGAGCCAGCCTTTGGAGTCTATCGAATGACGAGCTGGCTACGTTCAGGCTTAACAAAATCGGCTTTGTTTTCCAGGACTTTCATCTGTTTCCTCGTCTTACGACAGCGGAAAACGTTGCGATCCCACTCATCCTGCGAAGGACAGATTGGGATAAGGCGCTGGCTGAAGCAGTTAAGTATCTGGATATTGTTGGCTTGAAGGGACGGGCGAATCTGCCACCCGTCAAATTGAGCGGAGGCGAACAGCAACGCGTGGCTATTGCGCGAGCCATGATCAGCCAACCGGACATCCTCATCATGGACGAGCCCACGGCATCTCTCGATGGCGACACCGGCCGGTCGATTGTTTCCTTTGTTAAAGAGAAGTTCCTCAATGCGAATCGCTGCATCCTGATCGTCACCCATGACTCGAGAATCGACGAATTTGCGACTCGGATTCTGCACATGGAAGACGGCAGGCTCAGCGGTGAAGAGAGGCATCAACAGTGAAAAACAAATGGCTCTTCGTGCTCTCATTCCTTGGCATACTAGGTGCCTCTTACGCAGCGTATTTTGCGACCATCACCAAGGCCGCCGAGCCGCCGGTATTCAATCCCGCGGCTGACCCCTATGCACAAGGGATCTACGCAGAAGGAATCGTGGAGAGCGTCCAGTCCAGTGGTTCAAACATCAACATGTATCCCGAGGTAGCCGGCACCGTTAAACAGATCCTGGTCGGCGAAGGCCAATTGGTGAAGAAGGGTCAACCTCTCCTGCTCATCGACGAGTCGATTCAGCGTGCCACGGCAGCACAACAGGCGGCGCAAGCCCAGGCGGCGCAAGCAATGCTAGAGGAACTCAAGGCTGAGCCGCGAAAGGAGACCCTCGACGTCACTTCGGCACAAGTGAAGGCTGCCGAGTCCAGTTTGAAGCTGGCAAAGGATACGCTCGATAAGACTCAGGCAGCCTACGCCGTCGATCCAGGAACGGTCAGCAAGGACTCCCTCGATAGCGCTTTGAACACGGCAGCCATCGCGAAGCAAAATCTTGAGGTTGCGGAGAAACAGTACGCGCTCACCAAGGCCGGCGCCTGGATCTACGACATAAATAATCAGCAAAAACAGTACCTGGCGTTGGAAAAGGCATACGCTGCATCAAGTGCACTGCTCGGTAAATATATGCTGCACGCACCTCGGGATGGTGTCGTTCTTTCCATCAATACGATCGTGGGTGCCTATGTGTCTCCACAAGGCGCATACAACGCCTACACCCAAGGCTCTGATCCCATCCTGGTCGTGGGGGATAGCGGCGCTCATCTCAATGTCCGTTGCTACGTTGACGAGATTCTCGTCTCCAAGATTCCACCGCCGACGCAAATCAAGGCGCAGATGACGATCCGTGGTACGGATATTCACGTCCCCCTCACCTTCGATCGCATCCAGCCCTTAATCTCGCCCAAAATTGAGCTCTCTGACCAAAGGCAGGAACGGGTTGACGTGAGGGTGCTGCCCGTTGTCTTCCGGCTGCAAAGGCCCACGAACGTGAACATTTATCCGGGTGAGCTGGTAGATGTCTACATCGGCCGATGATCCAAACGCAAGGAGCAGCAAGAATGAAATCCGTTTATGTCCATCGCGTCGTTCATCACATTGTGCAGGCTTGCTCAGTGAGCCGATGGATCATCTGCCTGAGTTTCTGCGCACTGTTGAATGCCTGCAGCGTGGGTCCGAAATATCACCGCCCCGCTGTTGCATTAGCTCCCACATACAAGGAGTCAGGCGACTGGAAGCAGGCCGAGCCCAGAGATACAATCATGCGCGGCCAATGGTGGGAGATATTTCAAGATCCGCAGCTAAACGACCTGGAGTCACGCGTCGACCGGGGGAGTCAGACAATAGCCGCCGCAGCTGCGAACTACGAAGCTGCGCGAGCGCTCGTCCGGGAGGCTCGATCCCAGTATTTTCCCGCTCTCACAACAAACCCGGCCATCACAAATTCCAGAGTCTCTACCATCACTATCCCTGGTATCGCAAGCAAGGGCTACACCGACACGATCTATACTCTTCCTTTCACCGCCTCGTGGGAGCCGGATCTTTGGGGCAGAATTCGGAACAACGTTCGGACTAACGTGTACGCGGCCCAAGGGAGCGCCGCTGATCTTGAGAATGTTCGCTTGCTCACCCATGCGAATCTCGCAGCGGACTATTTCGAGCTTCGGGGCGTGGAGGAACAAAAGCGGCTGCTCGATGCAACTGTGATCGCCTGGTCTAGATACCTGGATCTCAGTCGTGGGCTCTTGCGGGTCGGTCTCGCTGGAGATGAAGCTATCGCGGCGGCTGAGTCGCAGCTTGAGGCAGCACAGGCTCAGGATACAAATCTCGGCATTGCGCGCGCACAATACGAGCATGCTATTGCCATTCTCTTGGGGCAATCGCCGTCTTCGTTTTCGCTCGCATCCGCTTCAAGAAACGTCCATCTTCCCTCCATTCCTACGGGCGTCCCGGCAGAGCTTCTGGAAAGGCGGCCGGATATTGCCGCCTCCGAGCGCGCCATGGCCAGCGCCAATGCCCAGATCGGCATTGCCCGAGCGGCATATTTCCCTAACGTCATTCTGAGTGCAACCGGTGGGCTGGAAAGTCTTAACGTTACAGATTGGTTTACCTGGCCAAGCCGGTTTTGGTCGATTGGACCCTCACTCGCCGAAACCCTGTTTGACGCGGGCCTGCGAAGAGCCACGGTCCGGCAATATCAGGCCCAGTACGACGCAACTGTCGCGAACTACCGCCAGACCGCTCTCGCTGCCTTCGGACAGGTGGAAGACGATCTTGCGGCGCTTCGCATTCTCGCCGAGGACCTTCAGCAGCAGGACTCCGCGGTGAAGTCGGCGCAGCGCTACGTGAAGCTGGCGACCACTCGAAATCTGAGTGGTCTCGATCCGTACCTTAACGTCCTTGTCGCTCAGGTCAACCTGCTGACCTACCAGCAGACCTACATCACGTTTCAAACGCAACAAATGCTCTCGAACGTTCAGTTGATTGAAGCGCTTGGCGGCGGATGGGACACCGCCCAACTGCCGTCATCGAAAGAGGTTAGCGCCAAAACAGCTGCTCACCTCCCTTAGATGTTGAGGGGGGACTGAGTGGATCCGGCAGAGACCTCAACGGTGACAGCCATCACAGCCGGCACACCGCAGTCCTGCGAAGCTCTTAGCTGGCAGGTGACGCAAATGATTCGATTGACGGAAAACACACGTGCAAGACTGATGCTGATTCACGGCTTCGCGATGTTGGCACTGGGCCTGGCGCTCTTTTACATTCGGGCGACGATGTCGAACCTCTTCTTTTACGTATTCGGAGGCGCTTTTGCGCTGTTGCTGGTCGCGGCATCGCTGCTCTTTATCGCTGGGATTGATTGGCTCTGCGCTGTCGGCCTTGGTCGCCGCCAGGTAGCGAGACTACGCGGACTTCTATCCCTGAGCACAGCCGTGGCTGCCTGCAGCGTTTTTCTCATTCTTTATCCCGGAGCAACCATTCAAATGCTGTGCTACCTCATCGCAATCTATGCCCTTGCGCTCAGTGTGGGCAAATTCGGCCTTGCCAGATCCTGGAATGGCTCCAGGCGCGAACAAGCGGTGATGTACATCCTAGCCGCGGTTGCGCTCGCTTTCAGTGCTGCACTGGTTGGGTTTGCCGGCCAGGACGAGCGAGCGTCTCTGGCCGTGGTTGCCAGCTATTCCTTATTTATGGGTTTTCAGATGCTGCTCACGATGTACTTTCTGCAACAGCAGGCGTTTAAAGCGATCGAAGCGGCTTCAGGGCTCAATCAAGCACATGTGTGAAGCTCACGGATAGGGCTGAAAATGCCAGCAAGCGAAGGCGATTGACATTCGCATTCCGGGGGTGTCCAGTGCGGATGTCCGCGATGCGGCCCTGTCGCTGAGCCGAGGGGGAGTTGGCTTTTATGCCCAATCCGATTTCGTGCACGTTGACGTTGGCCGGGTACGCCGTTGGTAGCCTTTTTTCGGTTCATCCCTACTGAGGATAAGGCGGTCCTTTGGCCAGCACCGCATTGAGCGAGCGGTCGTGGCCATAGATGTCGTCGAAGAAATAAACCTCGCCATCTTCCTCCACGACCGCCGTGAGATAGATAATCACCACCGGTATTGGCCTGCTAAGGTTTACTTGCTGATTATCCGGACCGGATTGCATAGCCGCCCTTACGCTGTCCACTGTCCACTTTGGCTGGTCTCGCAGCAACCATGCCGCAAGCTCTTCCGGCTTCTCTACGCGTATGCATCCGTGGCTGAAATCGCGCCGCGACTGAGAAAAGAGTTGCGTAGCCGGTGTGCTGTGCAGGTAAACATTGTGCTCGTTGGGAAACATGAACTTGACTAGCCCCAGCGAATTTGCCGGTCCCGGCTTCTGGCGCACCAGCAGTTTGCCCGACCGCAGTCGAGCAAGAACGTCAGCGCTCACTGCTCCACTGGACACGATGCGGCCGCTCTGGTCGGTAATCTCAAAATCCTTTCGCGCCAGGTAGCTGCTGTCTTTCTGCACGGCGGGGATGACCTCAGCGCGAGTAATGCTGAAGGGAACATTCCAGTACGGCCGAAAGATGATGTACTTCATGTCTTTGCCAAAGACAGGAGTTTCATGGCGCACCGCTTTGCCCACCACGACGTTCATGCGCAGGGCAATGCGGTGATCGCTTGAAAAGACCCGCAAAACAAACTCGGGGATGTTTACCGCGACCGGCAGCGGTGAAAAGTCGGCCGGCAGCCATCTCCATCTCTCCAACGCATCCTCCAACTGCTGGACACGAAAGTTCAACGGCACATTCAGCTGCTGCAGCGGTTTTCTTGTCGAGTTTGCCGTCCGCTCCCAGACCATGCCGGGATTGAAAGCGCTTTACCGCATCTACCAACGCGCCGTCATAGATGCCTGACTTAATATTTGCAAACGCGCTTTGCGGCAGGTCGCCGAGCAGATGCAGGCGTTGCGCAAGTCCCTCAACCGCGGCGTAGGAATCGCCCGCGACCAGCGTTTTTTGCACTTCAGGCAACGGCAGACTATGATCCTGGGCGGCGAGCGCCAGATACATTTGCAAAGCAACCTCAGTGCGTTGGTAGGCGAGATAGGGCGGTTCGACTTCGTTCAAGACCTGGGCCACATTGCTAGCTCCAAGGAGCTGATGCGCGAGAAACTGTGGCAGGTCGTATCTCTTTTGCTCAACATCGATGCCGAATTCGAAGTGCTTTGGATTGACCCGTCCGACATGGAGATCAGAGATGTAGCGCATGGCGCTAACCGTCAAGCGCCGCGTCGAAATGCGCCACAGTGTCCGCATCCCCGGGCGCGGTCTTCAGCGTACTCAGGCGCTGCGGCCAGCGTAGCGCATCGTAGTCTTCAGGATTCAGCCCTTTTTGCTGGCTGCTTTCAAGGGCGGCAATCACGGCCAGCGCCTGGGGTGTGGCTTGCCCATCGTGTACCCAAACGGGCGCATAGCTGGTGGCAGCATAGAGCTGCTGAGACTCCTGGCGATAGTCGGTGAAGTTTGGCCACCGCTGGTCAGCGATGCTTTTTCCCGCAACTATGGCTCTAAGCCGCGAGGCAACCCCATCCGAGTTCGACGCACTGCCCGGCGTAGCGGGAGGAGGCGTACCCTGCGAAAGGCATCCGAGAATCGTGGAGCATAGCATGAGTATGGGAACGCTTAGAACCGAGCTGCACCTTAAAGAAAGCATTATTTAATTAAAGCACTCGCTGCTCCTCTTTAGAGCGACAGCATAGCCCTTTCTTGAACGTATGCTTTCGGTGTGATCTCTGTCACAGCCAGCCGATTGCTGGACCCCTAATGTGAGTGTAGTAAGACTGCCCTAATTCAGGACGGTCATTCGACAACTCAACAAGAGAGGCACTTATGGCTACCATGAATCCCGCCGCCGTCACATTTGAGCGCATACTCGTTCCCACAGATTTCTCTGAAATCTCCCAACGTGCGTTGGAGTACGCCAAAGTCATAGCTAAGTTGGGCAACTCTGAGTTGCTGCTGGTTCATGTGAATCCCCCAATTGACTTGATTACTCCGCCCGAAGCAGCATGGATCGACCAATCAGAGGTCCAATCGCTACAGGAAGAACAGTTGGAGCAAAGTGGCGCCGCTTTGCGCTCAGAGGGTTTTCGAGCCCAGGCGATCTCAGTTACCGGACCGCTTTACGATGAGCTTCTTTCGACTGTAAAGCAATACAAAGTGGACTTGATCGTCCTGGGAACCCACGGTAAGAAGGGCTTGGAGCGCCTTTTGCTTGGCTCCGATGCCGAAGCTGTCCTGAGGCACGCGCATTGCCCCGTCCTTTCCGTGGGCCCCGCAGTACCGAATCTACAGGACAAGACATGGCGCATACGCGAGGTCATTTGCGCAACGAATCTCGAGCCGCGCTCGGCTGAGGTGGTTGCTTACGCGCATAAGCTCGCTGCCCTGTATGAAGCAGAGCTGGTTCTCTTTCACGTGAAGAGTTCAAGCGAGCCGGAAGCGGACGTGGATTGGGTATCGTTCGAAGAGGCATTTCATCACTATGTTTCCGAGGATCTTGGGACGCGTTCGTGGTTACGCACTCGTCTTGCCAGTGCCTCGCCTGCTACCAATATTGTTGATCTCGCGAAGCAGCGCGGTTCCGATCTTATTGTGATGGGCGCCCATCCGACTTCCTCGATGGCAACACATCTTCCCCGCGGAACAGCGGCGAAAGTGCTGGCCGAGGCTCCTTGCCCGGTGATGACAATTCTAGAGTCCTAGATTCCCGGTGCGGGCACTGGCAGATGAGTGCCCGCGCTCGGAACGCCTACTGGGAAATCGAGACAACCAGAAGACAGGAGAGCAGTTATGACACGCGTCGAAACTAAGCCGGAGATCCGCAACTGGGCATTCACCGCTCCAGACAAAATTCTAGTGGCAACAGATTTGACTGACATCGACTACCTTATCCCGCATGCCAAAGCGCAATGTGAAGCAAGTGGGGCTTCGCTTGTTCTCTGCCACGTGATTCCGCCTATCGAGTCCAGCTCTCTGGATGCTGCTGTCATATTTATCGCAGATGCTGCCAAGGCAGACGAACCAACGACTTCTCGAAGCAGCACGAAAGACTCTTGGGGAAGTCGCGGCGAAGATGCGTGTCGACGGAATCGATTGCGAGGTCGTGATTCGACACGGTTATCCGCGTGACGGCGTGAAGGAGCTCGTTGGCGACGTACACGCCGGCCGAGTCATTCTGGGTACGCATGGCCGGCGCAATCTACAAAAGTTCTTCCTGGGATCGACCGCCAACGAAATTCTGAAAAGCGTCGAAGTTCCCGTGTGGACCGTAGGACCGCACGCACGCCCTCTTGCTCACGGTCAACCGCGCAGAATCCTTCACCCAGTCTCCCTCTCATCCGGGTACCAGGAGACGGCTAAGCTCGCGGTTGAGCTGGGGGAGTTTTATAAAGCCGAAATCACCCTATTGCACGTGCTGCCCCATGCCGCACTGGCCGAGTATTCAGCTACGCGTCTTATCGACTGGACTACCTATGAGTTGGGGCGCCTTATACCAGATGAGGTGCCACTGTGGACGACCGCCTCGATCATGGTGGAAGCAGGAGAGGTTTCTGAACGGATTCTTCGCACGGCCGAGGAGCTCCGAGCTGATTTGATCGTTATGGGCTCAGACCCCGACACAGCCTTTTGGCCGATTCATGGTGACAACACTGTGTACAACGTGATTGCCGAGGCTAAATGTCCGGTTCTCACTCTACGTCATTCCCAGGTGGGTTGAGACACTCCGCGAACGTGTGTCCACACTTCATCGAGTGTTGAGGGTGATTTCCACATGAAGATGCTGGTTTCTACTTTGATCCTGACCCTGGCACTCTCCGCGAGCAATCAACAAGGGGGAGCAACCCAGCGTGGCAGCACCTCGCAACAAATGACTCCCCGCGCCAATGAGGGTCATCTCCCTCCCCCGCCTCCTGCGAGAAGCTCGAATCCTGGAGAAGGCGGAGAACGATTGGAAGACGGGCGCATCAACAACACGCCCCATGTGAACCATAATCAATGGTACGGGCATGACTCGCCTGACGATCCGATGTATCGCCTGGATCGACCCTTTATCCATGGACACTTCGATCATTTTGGTCCGAATTTCCGATACAGGCTGCTGCGAGTCGATCCATACCGTCATTGGTTCTGGCTTCCGAGCGGCTTCTATTTCGAAGTTGCAGCCTGGGATTGGCCAGTCTTCGCCGATTGGTGTTGGGATTGCGGTGATGATTTTGTGGTTTACGAAGACCCGGATCACATCGGCTGGTATTTGCTCTATAACATCCACACCGGCGTCTACGTTCACGTTCAATATATGGAGATGTTGCGGCCAAGTTGATCTCACCGGGATATCCAGCCGAGGCTCTTACTCAAAAGCGTGGCGATTTTAGTCTGTGCCTTCGATTTTATTAGGCCGCGTGACGCCCTAACCGTTCAACCTGCTTGAGCCATCGGAGCCGGCCCTGGGGTCCGGCTCCTTCAAAGTTTCCATAGACAACGGAGCGGACCGGATGAACGCCCATGAAGCGAAGGATGTTGTGTTTAATCAACTTGAGGGCATGCGCCCCGAACCACCAGCGATAGACAAAGGCCGGCATTCCCATCGTAACGATCACGCGCGCCGACTTCCCTTTCAGCAACTTGGGGAACTTGCCCTGTTTTGACGGCCCAACCAGATCGGGTTGCTGCACGCGTTCCAAGAAGCCCTTGAGGATTGCCGGCATTGAGCCGAACCGGAGCGGAAAGATAATTACCAGGTGGTCGGCCGCCATCATTGCATCGTGCGCTGCCTGCAGGTCGGGCTCAAGGGGCTGCACCCGCTCGAAGCCTTCATGCAGAATAGGGTCGAACGTCATCTTGCTGGTGACGAAGAGCTTCACCTCGTCCCCGGCGGCCTCAGCACCTCGCCGATAACTTTCTCCGAGCGCCTCGCAGTAGTTCGAGGTGCGTGCGTGACGGATAATAACGACGATCCGAACCATCGCGATTGATATCCATTCCAACGCACATATACCCAACTGGCCATTCTGAGAGCGAGTCTAACGTGTATCCAGGACGATGATTGGTGATGCTAATCACAGCGGTGGTTAGGATAAGCAACGAAGGATGTT
>CAWIBI010000064.1:0-13652 GCA_963834205.1 uncultured Acidobacteriaceae bacterium
TCGCTGTTTGAGTGGACTAGTCGACGGCGGTGGTCTGCCGCGTGCGCTGTGAACCGTCGGCTCCCAGCCGCTTTTCCCATCCAGCCTGGTTGACATTGAGGTAAGCGTGCGGATCGTAAGGATGTTCCCGCGCAATCTCCATATTGATGTCAATGCCAAGGCCCGGGGCGGTCGGCAGGCTCATGTGGCCGTTGGCGGCGTCGATAGTGGGGACCCACGTAACCAGGTCCTTGGTCCACGGGTCGTTAAACGGATCGAAATGCTCCTGGATCAGAAAATTAGGCACACAAGCAGCGAGTTGCAAACAGGCTGCCGTCGCGATGGGGCCGCCACTCTGGTGCGGCGCGATATAACTGCCGTGTGTCAATGCGAGATTTGCCACTGCCAATGTATTGGTAATGCCGCCCAGGCTCATGGGCTCCGGTTGGAAGATATTGATGTTGCCGCCCGCGGCCAGGGTAAAGAACTGGCCGACGGTGTCGTACATCTCGCCGGTCGCAACCCGGATGGGACATCGTGCGGCGACCGAGTTTGCCGGCGCCTCACGCTCGCGCGTCGTTGGCTCCTCCCACCAATAGATATCGAGAGGGGCCAGCTTATGTGCGGCCCGCAGGGCATCCGCCTCTGTGAATCGAGCGTGGACATCGATAAGAATCTTAAGGTTGCTGCCAAAACGAGAACGCAGCGCAGCGATGATATCGTAGCTAAGCTCCAGCTCCTCAGCTTCGATGAAATCCCTCGCAACGCCGAACGGATCAATCTTTAAGCGCATGAAATCCTTTTTCTACAACTTTATCTGCCGCTTTTGCGAAGCTCTCCGCCGATCTCTCGGTCCGATACCAACCATTGGCATAACAGAGGATTGACTCCCGGACCTTTCCGCCAAGCAGTTGATAAATCGGAACTCCCAGTGACTTGCCGAGGATATCCCAGCAGGCAACCTCAATGGCGGCCACGGCGGTGCGGTGGATATGGCCCCCATCGAGCGAAACACTCTCCATCAAGCGCTTAGCCAGGGCGTTGACGTTACGCGGATCTTGCCCGATAACAAGATGCTCCAGCTCGCGAACGGCGGCTTCAGTGGTGCGGATAAAGCCATTCAGAGTGCCTTCACCGATGCCATACAAGCCCTGGTCGGTATGAATCCGGACGAATAGCCAGTTCTTCCAGCCGGCGCTGATGGTAATCGTTTCGACGGAGCGAATCTTCATGAAGTGCCCACCCGGTTTAGGCCAATTGCTTTGTCTACTAATTCCGAAGCGGCGGAGGCTATGTTTTCGGTATCCATTTGATAGCGTTGTACCAGGTACGGAATCGTACCGCTTTCACAGAAGCAATCGGGAATTCCAACCCGGCGCATCTGCACCGCGAGGCCCGCGTCCACAACTGTGTCGGCCACCGCGCTTGCCAGTCCCCCGGTGATGAAATGGTTTTCCGCCGTCACCACGCGCGGTACACGCCTTAGCAGGGAGAGGACACTTTCCTTGTCGAAAGGCTTTAGGGTGCTTACATGAAGGAGCGCCGCACTCACTCCGTTGTCGCGGAGCTGGGCAACTGCTTTGAGGGCCCGGGCTGTCATCAGGCCAGTGCTGATGATGGCCACGTCGTTGCCCTCGCATAACAATTTAGCCTTGCCCAACTCAAATTGATACTTGGCCGGATCAAGAGTAATGGGCACTTGACCGCGCAATAGGCGCATATAAACCGGTCCGGGATACTCCGCGATCACGGGAACGGCCTGCGATAGTTCTGTCGCGTCGCAGGGATCGATCACGGTCAGGTTAGGTATGGACCGCATTAAGGCCAGGTCTTCGATGCCCTGGTGCGTACCGCCATAGCCGGTGGTTAAACCCGGCAAGCCGGCAATGATCTTCACATTTGCGTGACCCAACGCTGCCCCAATGGCAATGAAATCGTAGGCTCGTCTGGTCGCGAACACGCAGTAGGTCGTGGCGAAGGGAATAAACCCGCTGCGGGACAAGCCGGCAGCTACGCCGATTAGATTCTGCTCGGCCATGCCGATTTGAAAAAACCGCTCGGGGAATCGGTTTGCGAATAAATGGATATCGGTGTACTTGCCCAGGTCCGCAGTAAGCCCAACAATGCGCGGATTGGCCTCCGCGGCCCGGATCAAAGCTTCTCCAAAGGGCGCGTTTGCAGTCTGCTCCGCACCATAGGTGTCAGAGCTGAGAATATTACCAGTTACGCGTGGCGCTGCGGTGCTCATAACGACCTCTTCTTTGAGGCTTGAGCGCTCTCTTCAAGCTGCTCACGGGCAATCTTCCACTCACTGGGGTCAACGCGAATGAAATGGTTTTTCTCCCGCTGTTCGAAGGTCGCTACGCCTTTCCCCATCAGCGTATCGAGCACGATCGCATGCGGTTTGTCCTTGATCTTCTTAGCTGCTTCCAGAGCCTTGACGATCGCTCCAATATCGTTGCCGTTGATGCGCTGGGTATCCCACCCAAAGGCTTCCCACTTGCTATGGACAGGCTCGACGTTAAGCACATGCGCGGGAGGACCGTCCGCTTGCTGATTGTTGCAATCGATAAACGCGAAAAGATTGTCGAGACGGTAATGCGAGGCTGCCATGGCAGCCTCCCAGGTCGCGCCTTCCTGCAACTCGCCGTCCGAGAGCAGATTGAAGATGCGGGAAGGCCTGCCGATCAAGGCGCGCACCCAGCGCCATGCCGACCGCCTGCCCCAGGCCGTGGCCCAGAGAGCCACCGGTCATTTCAAATCCCGGCGTAATTTCGCTGCCGGCCATCTCGAGTCTCGATTGATCCGCACCGTAGGTGTCAAGTTCATCCACGGTGATTACTCCAGCTTCGGCCAGGGCCGCATACAAGCCGATCGAGTAGTGCCCGATCGAGAGCAAAAACCGGTCGCGGTCAGACCAGG
The DNA here is from genome assembly GCA_963834205.1 of uncultured Acidobacteriaceae bacterium. Taxonomy (GTDB): domain Bacteria; phylum Acidobacteriota; class Terriglobia; order Terriglobales; family Acidobacteriaceae; genus PALSA-350. The sequence continues at coordinate 2,902 of CAWIBI010000064.1, forward strand.
CAAGATTGTTGGGGTCGTACTTCATCTCCCCGAAATAGAGCACCGCCAGTAGATCTGCAATCCCCAGGCCCTGGCCGACGTAACCCTGGCCGACGCGCTCTCCCATCCGCAGAACATGCCTGCGCAAAGAAACAGCTCGTTGCTCGAGCGATGCAATGCTCGATTCTTGCGTTGAAACTTCTACCCCGTTCATGGAACCTCGTTTTTGTTACGGACCAAAATGATGATGAGTGAAGCGATGGCCAAGGTTGAAGCTCAGTATAGCCCTGGCACGTAAGAGTGGGGCCCCCGCGTTCAGGTGAAAGCCTTTACTCCATCGGCGCTTCTCGTAACGTACCGATCCTTATAGTAGAAGTATAAACCAGTGTCAATACATATTTGCTAACAGTACTGTTGACAACACGGTTCGTGGAGGCCCTCACTCAAGACGGAATCCCAAAGGTGGCAAATGGATGCTCTGTATGATTATCCGCGATGACATTCCACCCGCCCACAGACGAGAGCATCCGCAGCAGTGGCGCTGGGGCATACGTACGACAACAGGACAGCCATGATCGTGATGACCGCACTGTTCTTCATGTGCGGCTTCCTGGCCACTCTCAATGACATCCTGATCCCTCATCTGAAGTTGATTTTTGATCTCACCTACGCGGAGGTGATGCTGACCCAGTTCAGCTTCTTTTCCTCATTCCTCATCTTTGCTTATCCCTTTGGAAAATTGGTAGAACGGATCGGATATCAGAAGACCTTGGTCTTTGGGCTCTTCATGATGGCTACTGGAGCGCTTCTATTCATGCCGGCGGCCGGTGTTCCGTCATTTGCGCTTTTTATGGGAGCCTTGGTGGTGCTCGCTGGAGGCATAACTGCCTTGCAGGTTTCTGGAAACCCATACATTTCCTTGCTCGGCCCGGCCCGAACTGCATCCAGCCGCCTGAACCTGACCCAGGCGTTCAACTCGCTTGGCTCGACGATTGCGCCTTCGGTTGGTGGCGCTCTGATCCTGGGGGCTGGCGATACAAGAACCATCGAAGACGTGCGCCAACTGTCGAGCGCCGCGCTCCACGCCTTCCGCATGCAGCAAGCTTCGTACGTCAGAGGCCCCTACATAGGTATCGCCGTCACTCTTTTCGTACTCGGCTGTGTTGTCGCCTTGCAGAAACTGCCGCGTGGCCAGGAGTCAGAGACTACTGATCCCATACCAGGGGAGCAGCGCAGCGTGTGGAGTTATCGCCACCTGGTGCTTGGCATCGTAGCGATGTTCTTGTACTGCGGCGCCGAGATCACCATAGGCAGCTTCCTGGTGAGTTACATCAGCCTGCCCAACATCGGCGCCATGACGCCCAAGGCGGCTGCTGGTTATGTTTCGATCTACTGGGGGGGTTCCATGGTCGGACGGTTTGTCGGTTCAGCTCTGCTGCGAAAAATCAAGACCGGCAAGCTGCTCGGCATCAATGCAATGGTTGCCCTTTTGCTGGTGACGACTTCGATAGCCGCCTATGGCCATATCGCCATGTGGACCATTTTGCTGGTAGGTATCTTCAACTCCATCATGTTCCCCAGTCTCTTCACCTTAGGCATTGCAGGATTGGGGAATTTGACCGGCAAAGCTTCAGGGATCCTTATGTCAGCCGCGGTAGGGGCAGCCGTGATCCCTGTTCTGCAGGGCGCTATCGCCGACCGGGTCGGTGTTCATTACTCGTTTATCGTGCCCGCCATGTGTTACGTGTACATCGCTTTCTACGGTTTGAAGGGCTGCAACCCTAAGGTTGAGGCGGAAGCCACACGGCCGGTTTTGATCATTCCCAACTGATCAGTTCTTCCGATAACGCACCAGGAGGCTCCCCGGAGCATGGTTGATTTCAACCCGCAGGTGGGCCAACTCACTGCCTGTGATCACGCGCCTGGAGCCCACGTCATATGTCTCCGCGAAACTGACTTCGTAGGACGATCGAGGATCGATGCCCTGCAGCTTAGCTTCATAACTGGTCTGAGCGCTCTTCGGACGACGGAAGAACATGGCGAAGCCGGCATTGAGATCCGCACGGTTGAACTGCCATGCACACCAGGCGTTCTGTTCGAGATTGATAGGTGTCAAGGGGTAGTAGTCGCCCAGCCAGTACGGCCGTAGCATTTTGAGTTCGGCGATCGCTTTGCGCAGCTCATCGAGCGGCACGTAAGGCGACTGCAGGTCGAGCCCAATCGCCACTCCAGTCGTCGCCGTGCTGCGGAAGTTGTAAGGATCCACTGCATTCAGAATCTGGGCATGGAATGGAACCCACATACTCAACTCAGCAGTGTGGGCCTGGTCGGCTATGGGGTGCGGCACCCCTGCTGCAGTCACCTCACTCCGTGACAAGGACCCGACCGTACGGCGCATCGCTTCGATATCCGGTCCCGTTTCACGCCAGTTCGCGTTATCGATCAGCAGGTGAGGGAAGCGTTGCAACAATCCATCCCACATGGCGTAGAGCCCCTCAATCTGGCGTATCTCTGTTATGCCCTGGCGGTCCGGCGTGTCCGCATTCCGCCAAAAGGGGAGCGGGTTGGTGTTGCGGTCCATGCGAAAGATATCTACCTGCCAATCCTGAATCCGGCTCGCCAGAAGATTCGTCATCCACTTCTCCGCCGCTGGATCACTAAAGCGAAAGATGCCGCCCCACCTGCCTTCCTGAGGCTGGTGCAGAACCCATTCCGGATGCTCCTTAGCGATCACGCTTCCTGGGCTCACACCTTCCGGGTCGAACCACAGCAGGAACTTCAGGCCTTTCTGGTGCGCGGCTTCGCCCAGCGGCCGCAGCCCGTCGGGGAAATCTTTGTTGTTCACCCAACTGCCTCGCCCGCTGGGCCACAACCCTTCCATCCACCCCGCGTCCAGCCAATAGGCCTCGATCCCTATCGGAGGCATATTGCGAATCACCTCCAACTGGTTTTTCTCGGTGACGAAATTCAGCGCATCGTCGGGCCCAGGGAAGCCGTGTCCGCCGTTGGCGCCCAGATCCTGATCGCGAAGCGTGGGCAAAATGTCGAGCGGATTCTGACCGGTTTTCTGCGCGATGCCGTCGAAGATCAGCGCGTAGGCACCGGTGTGGGTAACGGGAGGCATCACCAACTTACCGTCTACCCGCGCCGCGTAATAGGAAAGCAGCAATTGGCGGAGTGCGTTCTGGCCGAGGATGCGATCGGCTCCGCTCCACTGGATCAGCAAGATACTGGGAGTGCGAATGCTCTCCCCCGGATGCAGCCTGAGATGGGTGAGCTCTTGACCACTCTTCAGCGCTACGCTATCGGCGGAGCGCGCTGCGCTCACCATCCACTGCCCGCTCCAACCGATCGCGCCCACCAGGCCGCCGCCCGCCCATTGAAGATTGAAGAACGGGATATAACCATCTTTGTGAAGGCCATTCTGCAGGACGTAGTGTGCGAGCTGGACGGTTGTGCCCGGGCTGAGATCCTTGTCTACGGGAGTGTAATCCGCGGCGCCCTGGCTGCTTCCGTGGGCGTGATGAAATGTTACGGCGCCACCTGCCGGGACGGGAATGTCAACATCCAGCGGCAGGATGTTTTCCAACATCGCGCTGTCGTTGCTTCCAGCATTGCGCAACCGAAGCACCCACTCGATTGCATTTTTTTCAGGGAAAGTAGTGATCTCGCGGCTTATCTCAAGGTGGGTGGCGGGATCGCGGTAGGTGATGGTCCGGAGCGTACGGCCCTGAGACAGCGGTTGAACCTTTTCCGACTTCTGCCATGATGCAAGCAACTGCTTCGCCGGCTTACCGTCACAGACGAACGAAAACGGCACACCGTTCTCAAGTGTGGTTACGGCCTGACCCGATGCACCGCAAACAACACAGAAAAGTACCCCCACGTTGACGAGCCATAACCTTTGAAGTCGCATACACTCTCGTTCGCTTCCGCTGTGACGCCTGCAGTCAAGCCTTGACGCGCTCGCCCACGGCCGTCTTGTCGTCTTCTGGCTGAACGAATACCTTATCGGGGCTGCTGATCTTCAGGCCCATGCGCAGAATCGCACCATCGTCCACCTTCTTCAACGGGGTATAGCGCGGGTTATGAGAATCCTTGTAGGGGTTATTCCGCGCCGCGTTGTAGGAGCAGATGAACGACCACCGCGGTTTGTCGCTTCGATTCTGCGCCGACATGTGCAGAAGATTGGCATGGAAGAACAAGGCCGTACCGGGTTCCATCTCGCAGTACACCAGCTCCAGCCGCTCCAGCGCGGCGGCTACTCTCTCTGGGTCGGCGCCAGTCTGGCCGCCGAATCGGCCATGTTCGATGCGCCCCATGTGGTGGGAACCTTTCAGAATCTGCAGGCACCCGTTCTCTTTCGTCGCCCGATCGAGAGCGATCATGCAGCTCGCCATGTACGGGTACAGACACCCGGTTTGATACCAATAACCGTAATCCTGATGCCACTCCCAGGCGCCCCCGACACGAGGCTCCTTGAGCATCATCTTCGAGTTGTAATGGTAGACTTCCCCGCCGAGAAAACCTTCCATACGGTCTACAACTCGCGGTGCTGCCGCGACCATTCCGTAAACGTCGTCGCCTATGTGGCTCCAACCCGTCAGGCGGCTTTTGCCCCCTTGTGCATCGGCCACGTCAAACGCGTTGTCCATCAATTTGCTGTCACTCTTCGCCGCCCCGAACAGCAATGCTGTCTCCTCCTCGTTCAAGAAGTTCGGAATGAAGATGTAGCCGTTTTCTTCAAACTCATGTAGCTCCGCTTCCCATGGCGTTGGCATTCAATTTCTCCTTTGGGACTTGCTTTGGCGCGGCTTTGTCACGCGGCACAAAACGTACAGCAGAGCAGACAAGATTGTCAACAAATGACTGAAGAGCAATCATCGGGGATCTGCTAGAGTGTCTCAAGAGTGCGGCAGTAAGGAGGTATTACATGCGTCGCATCCTGATTGTTCTTGTTCTTTTGAGCGCAATTGCGCACGCTGCAACCGTATTCGACCTGTCCACCGATTTCTCTTTTCGAGATAACCCTAACAAGGTATGGCAGTATGGCTACTCCGCCACAAACTCGCTTGACCCCGCTGAGTTTCGATTCGACAAGTATGCTGACCCTGCGGGTCCGGTTGGCTTCTGGCATCCGAGCGTCAGTAGCGGACCCGGCCCAGGGTGGTATCCCTACGTGGCATACAACACTACCGGGCAGACGCAGTTTGGTTCGCAGAAGGGCTGGTCCGTGCGCTCTGGTCAGGTTGCTATGGAAGGCAGCAACACAGGCCAATACAGCATGATTCGTTTTGTGGCGCCGGTAGCAGGCACATATAACGTAACCGCCCGATTCGAAGGCGTCCATTTTGGCTTATCTTCAACCGACGTCCATGTGCTGCACAACAGTGAGTCGCTCTTTGACGCCGACATTGCCGGCTACGGTGGGGATCCGGCCTTTCACGCTGTCTTGGGGGCTAGCCCTACAGCCTCGTACTCCGGAAAAGTGAAGCTGAGAGCAAACGATATCGTGACGTTTGCGGTCGGGTACGGAAAGAACAAGACGAATTACTGCGACACAACCGGTCTTGTTGTCCGGATAGATTTGCTTGACGGCGCGAACTGACCTCCGGGTCGCTGCCCGATCGAGATCAATTGCGAGGCTAACTTTGCGGCGACTTTATCTGAGGCTTCTCCTGCTGGTTCTCCCGGCATTCGCGCCCTGGTCAGGCCGAGCGCAAATACGGCTGCCACACCTGTTCAGCGACCACATGGTTCTGCAGCGGGATGCCCCGGTGCACATCTGGGGATGGGCCGCACCCGGCGAAGAAGTAACGGTTGCATTTCACGACCAACGCGCCAAGGCCAGGAGTAATACCATCGGCCAGTGGAGCCTATATCTAGCACCTGAACCCGCCGGTGGCCCCTATCAACTGACCGTTCGCTCCACAAACACAGTAACGGTTTCAGACATTCTGGTTGGAGACGTCTGGCTTGCCTCGGGTCAATCCAATATGGAGATGCCCCTAAAGGGCCTTCCGACTGCAACAGTGAAAGATGGCCCTGCAACTATTCGCTCTGCTACGCACCCGCAGATTCGTTTGCTGCGGCTGGAGACGAAAGCCTCGGCCTACCCACTGGATGACATCTCGGCAAGCTGGACGGCCTGCACTCCGCAGACGGCCGCGGATTTCTCTGCTATCGCGTATTTCTTCGGCCGCAACATCCAGAGCCACGAAAATGTGCCCGTGGGATTGATCGACTCGACTTGGGGCGGCACCTTCATTGAGGCATGGGTCAGCTTTGACAGGTTGTCTTCGGATTCATCGCTGCTGCCGGTCTTCGCGTCCTATTCGAAAATGATGGATACGTCAGGCGGACGCGTCATTGGCCGTCGCCCTGGAAAAGCGCGCCGATGAAGCAGCCAGGCTGGCCAACAAACCACTGCCCATACATCCATGGCATCCGGGACCTGATTCCTTCACTCCCGCGGTGCTCTACAACGGGATGATCGCTCCTCTGACGCCCTATGCAATCAAAGGGGTGATCTGGTATCAGGGAGAATCCAACAGCTTGTTGCCGCAAGCCGGCATGTACGGGAAGCTCTTCTCCGCCCTCATCATGGACTGGCGCTCAAAGTGGCGGCAGGGCAATTTCCCTTTTCTCTTCGTGCAGATCTCCACGTTCGATTCGACCCCGGGCGTAGATCTAAAGACGAAGGATTTCGATTGGGGAACCCTGCGTGATGCCCAGCGGCGCGCGTTGGCTCTGGCAAATACCGCCATGGTCGTTAGCCTTGACGTTGGAGATCCGCAAAACATCCACCCTCCCGACAAAGAGACAGTCGGCAGTCGCCTGGCCCTGGCGGCGCGCGCGATCGCTTATGGAGAGACGGTGGAATACTCCGGCCCTCTTTTCCGTCAGGCGGTTCCGCAAGGCGCTGAGATGTGTGTCTCCTTCGATCACGCCAACGGCCTTAGGTTTCATGGCAATTCTCTCGTCGGCTTTGAGGTAGCCGGAGAGGATCGGCAATTCTTCCCAGCGGTGGCACGAGTATCCGGGGATAGAGTCTTCGCCAGTAGCGTAAAGGTGCCGGGCCCGCTCTATATCCGCTATGCGTGGGCAAATGCGCCAGAAGCGAATCTCTACAACAGTACGGGGCTCCCGGCCGCCGCCTTCACTTCGGAAGATCAACCGCTGGTGGGGAACGTCTCGCGTTGAGATCAGCGCAGTGGAGGGACCTGCGGTTCTGCGGAGCATTCCCTGAAATGTTCTTCGGCAGAGGAATCATGGGCCTGCGGCCCACCCAAGGTGATGAAAATCAGTTGAAGGGGACGGCCTTCAGGCCGTCCATGAAGCAACAGGACTTAGGTGGCTTTAGCCACTGAGGGCAAACATTTTCGACAGAGCGTAGCGCAGCTGCTGTTCTCTACTCTTCTTCGACCCGAATTCCATCCACGAAGATGAGTGTGTCTTTTGATCGCTCATTCGGATGCGCGCCGCGCTGGCCCAGAACTTCAATGTGGATGGTGTGCCGTCCCGAAGTAGGGAACTCCTTGCGATAAGCGGCGACTCCCCAGATATCGTCGGCAGAGTAGGTATCGACAACTTCAGCTGGGCCGCCATCGATGCTGACAGCTGCTTCGCCATTCTCCGCCCCGAGCTTGGTGAACCACAGCACACGCTTGCCTTCAAACGCAAGCTCTGCCGTTGCGCCCTTCACGTTGGAGGCAGTGATGGTCCCGTTGTATGCCACCAGAGGTTCCTCCTTGCGATGTTTCCAATCGCCACCGTAGCTGATCCCGCTGCCGGGTGCATCGTCGATAATGCGAGAGGGCCTGACGGCCGGCCCCTGCGCAGGAATGCGCTCAGACACGTTGCCTGCTCCGTCAACCGTCCGCAATTCATAGGTAGTGGCCAGGTCTGCGCCGGCGGAGTGGTCAAAATAAAACGTACCTTTAGCGACCTTGTCGAGAGGCGCGCCATCACGGAAAATCTCGTAGTAGTAGATCCAATTGTTATCGGATCCGGGCTGCCATTTGAGCTCGACACCCGGGAAACCCATGTTGTCCGCTCGCGCTTTCGCTACCGCTGAGGGAGGTTTCGGGGGCTCCTTATCCAGCGGGCTGCCCGGATGCATAGGTAAATTGAGATAGATCAGTTCACCTGGCGGCATTTTCTCGAGTGTAATTCCCGTGGCCATCAGGTCCGCTCCGGTCCGGTTCTCGACTTTGCGGGATTCCTGATAATTGACCACATACGTCTCCGCTGGTATCAGACCCTTGGGCTTGATCGTGACCGGGCCAGGAGCAACGCGCTTGGGAATGACGATGCCGCGCTGTCCATCCCGGCTCATACGCTGAAAATACATGGTGGGATCATCGCCCGTGACCACGGGCCGGAACACGTGAACCCATCGGCCCACCACCCCCTGAGCTTGCAGGTAGTGATAAATACCGAAGAACTCGCGCAAACCGTCAAGCTTCACCGGGTCCCACGTATCGCCCACGGTATCCGGGTTGAGGCAAAGCCATCCCCGCCAGGTGGCCTTGTCGTAATTGCTTACATCCCGCCACGCGTCAGGATTGTCCGCGACCTTGTCAGGCGGTAGCAGCAGCGCGGTCCAGTAATTCCGCATCAGCCCAACGGCGGCATCACTGAACTGAATGTTCGATGAGTAGCGAACATAGTCATATCCCGCATACATGCCACCGCCATTGACCGCCTGGAAGGCAGTGCCCGGATGCTTGTCGAGAAAACCCTGCAGCACTGCGCGCATGCCCTGGTCCTGGCCGAGTACAGGGCGTCTCGTCGCCGTTCTTCCGGCTGGTCATGAAACTGTCATTGCGCCACTCGAAATTGCCCCATTGGGCAACAAATTGATCCAGCTGGCCTTGCATAAACGCCACAACCTCGGGCCTAGACATGTCCAGCGTGTAGGTCGCGTTCCATCCGGAACCGTCCTTGGCGATCCAATCGGGGTGTTCGCGGGCAACCTTGGAGTTGGCGTCGACCGTGTAGAGGAAGGCATAGATCAACTGACCCATGTCGGACTTGCGCAGATACTCTCCCATGGTGCGGAAGTCGGGACCATTCCAATCGCCGGCGCGGTCCCACCATCCCCAGTCGCGGTGGTACACGTCAGCGCCTACCTCGCGCATCATGTCCGCAAGGCGGAAGACCTTCCGATACGTGCTGTCGAAGTCGCCGCCCCCGCCGGTCCAGGCTCCCTCCGGCAGCCCCCATGACGTGCCCTTCCACCAATCGCCCAACATGCGGATGCCCGGGAAACCAGCCATCGCGGGTGTAGTCCCACAGATAGCGATACTGCCAGTCGAGCAGCGTGTTGCCGGCGTCATCCAGGTCGCCCGCAAAGAGTCCTACGAAAGCCTTGGGTGTGGTCACGGCTTCGCCGGGCGAAAGGTCCCGGTGATATCCGGCAACATGCATACGTGCCGCGACGCCGCCGTCGCCGTCCATGCGTGTACGATGAGGCCCAATGACCGAAATAATCCCAGCCGATGAAGAGTCCATCTCGCGAAGCATGGTTGTAAAGGGCGACCCAGGGAGCATAACTCGAGGAGCCGGGACGAAAATCTGGCAACGCGTCGGTGGCGTGGGCATGGCGAGCGAGCAAACGCTACCGCTGATGCGCACCGTTCCGGGCTTTGTTCGCCGTCCAGATCCGTGCGGCATCTCCGGTCAATCCGCCGCGCTGCGCACCGGCAGCGACAAAAGGCCCCAGCATATCGCCCTTTCTTTACGTGCCATTCATGGTGTACTTTCATCCAGCACCAGGTCGGCAAATTTTCCTTCTCGGCAAACTGATAGCGCCAGCCGTTCTCACCCTGCTGGGTGGAGAACTCCTTCGAGGCGACGTGGGTCTCGCCGTCGCTATAGCGGATGGTGGGATCGAACTCGAGGGTATCAAAGGCGCGATTGGGCGTACCAGAAAAATAATCCGGTCGCCCTTCTGTACCTGGGCGCTCGCGTCGATGGGGCACGACTCGCTTCGCATTTTGCGTCGCCGTCTGCCCTGGCGACGGCCAGATCTGTTTGCCGTTCAACAGGACCGAGACGTTGGGCTGGCCGTCCACGAAATCTCCGCACAAACCCCGATCGGGAAACGGATCATTGGAATCGAAGTTGCGCGGCTTGTCCGGCATTCAGCTTTTCCGTTTTGAGAACCCAGGAGCCATGGGCATTATTGCCGCCAGTCATCCAGTCGAAATCGACCGATGCTGGATCGCCCAGCCGGGCGCTGGTGTTCAGAAATTCCGGATCCGAGACTTTCAGAGGGACCGATCCCACATTCTTCAACTCAGCCCACTGGCGGATGACGCTGGAGCCGGGATAGACCACATAGCTCCTGGTGGCGGCCAGCCCTCTCGTCGCAGGGTGAGATCCAGTTGCAATTCTCCCTGCTTGAGCTTCGATGTTTTTGCGTCAACCAACGTCCATGGGCCCGTCGAGTCGGAAGGCGCCAGCTCGTGGCCGTTGGCCTTGTTCTTGAATCCGGTAGTGACCAGCATGCCGTTCCGCAAAGCAATGGTTATTTCTACCGCGGCTGAACCGAGGGTCCACTCCGTGCCGTGCGTCGTGATGTAGGCGTCCTGACTGGTCTCTGCGCGCTGGCGAGACATTGGGAAGCGAGCAGAAGCACATAGGTAAGCGTCAGCGAAAGAATTTTTATGATCGACCTTATTCGCAACATGCCTATCGAACCCTCTTGTAAACAATGGTCACTGCTCCGGGCTCCCCGGCAACTTCAACATGGAGACCTTTCTGCA
>CAWIBI010000065.1:0-17657 GCA_963834205.1 uncultured Acidobacteriaceae bacterium
GTGGGTTCCGGAAATTTTGGCCGGTCAATTCCGGAAATTCTGGCACCATCTGGCGTGGCCGGCAAGTGCTCCTGCCCATCTAACTGATGCCCCGTACGCCCAGAAGGCCCTTCAAGGTGGATGAATCGTCCGCGTTCCAGGACCCGATCCAGGATGGCAGCCGCCAGATCCTCATCATGTAGCACCTTGCCCCACGCACTGAGCGGTTTGTTGGTGGTGAAGATCGTCGGACGCTTCTTCAAGTAGCGATCGTTCACCACATGGAACAGAACGTTGGCGGCATCTTGTCCATGGGCCAAATATCCTATCTCATCGATAATTAAGGTGTGAGGATGGGTGTAGGTGAACAGCGCCTGCTGCAGCTGTCCCTTCTGGCTGGCGTTGGAAAGATCCTCGATCAGTTCCGCTGCGTTGACGCACAGCGTCTCAAAGCCGTTTTGGATGGCCCGATAGCCAATGGCCACCGCCAGATGCGTCTTGCCGCGCCCGTGCTTCCCGTACAGGATCAGCGAGCGCCCCTCCCGGACGAAATCCGGCTCGAGATAAGAACCGAGATGCGACTTCCGCAAAACCGGCTGTCGCTGGAAGTCGAACTCCTCGATGGTTCGGAAGAAGGGGAAGTGCGCCTTGCGCGTGAAGCACACCAGCCGCGTTTGCTGGCGATGGGCCACCTCCTCCGCCAGAAGAAAAGCCAGAAAGTCGCGATAGGACCACTCCTCCTTCTCCGCGCGATCAGCCACCTCCGCATAAGTACGGCGCGTGAGCGCCAGGTTCAAACGGCGAAGCAGAACTTCGATCTCCTCGGCGCTGAGCTTCGGGATTTCTGGTCGGAGCTGCTCGGAGGATGATTTTTCCGGAGTGCTGGAGGTCATGCCTTCTTGGGAAAATCGCTCTACGCACTCCGTAGCGCGAATTTTTTCGATCGTTCCCGTCCTCCTTCCCTCGCTCGCCGATTCTATCGCCGCGGTCCTCGCCGTCAAGGTTTCGCTACGCCGCGGCTCCGCCGCGACCTTGACCGCTGCGGGCCGCAGCGAATCGGCTCTGCTAGCGAGGGAAGGACAGGAAGAAAAACTACGGCCCGTGTGCCTGCTCATGGACTCACCTCACAGAAAGGCAGCTTCCCTTGAAGAAAATATTCCACAAAACGGACATCAAACCGCTGCTCCTTCAGCCCTTCTTCCATCGCCTCACGGAGAACTTCGGGGCCGTAGTTCTGCAGAATGTCGTGGAGGCGATCGACATCCGCCCACCATCCCCGCGGCCGTCGATGCACCAACTCCGTCAGGTAGCCAAGCGCGGTTTCTCCTAACTCCAATAACTGCTGTCGCTTCAGGTAGCGTTTCCCCCGCTTGCCCGATACCGCGGCCACCAGCGCCGCGCGGTGCTCCGCCCTCCAGGAGCTTTCTCGCCCCACAAATTTCCTCGGGTGCTCGGCTTGATACTCACCCGCTACGATCCGCACCCGATCGCCGTACAGAAACAGCGTGGCTGGCCTGCTGATGGCCTCGGGAGGCATCGAGTAGCCATGCCCGTCGTACTGCACCGTCCCCGTCGGTCCCACATAGATCGGAATGCGCAGGGCCAACTCTTCCGGTCGCACCCTCAGTGGCCGCAGCCGGGGGGCCTCTTCCGCCAAACGCACCGCAGGAATGATTCCCGTCGCACGGCAGGGTCGTTCTTCATTCACCTCGCGATGCCACTCGACCAGTTGTCGACGAAGATCTTCTTCATCGTAAAACTTCCGCACCTTGAAGAAGGAAGACTTCACAAAGCCCACTAAGTTTTCCACGCTCCCTTTCTGACGCGCTTGATACGGCCAGCACAACTCCACGCCGATGCCCATCTCCAGCGTGGCCGTGGCGAAGACCGGATTCCATTCCGTCACTTCCCCGTTTTTCTTCCACTTCAGAGCGATGGTCTTCGGCCGGTCGAACACGCACAACAGGGGACGTCCGCCCCAATCCTGTAAGTGCCCCGCCAAGGTGCGCACCAGAGGTTCCACCGTCTCGTTCGGAACCAAACTGACGCGGATATAGCGCGAGTACTTCAACCGCGAGGCAAAGAAATGAACTCGCTGGATGGAGTCATTGAGGAACGGGATCTCGACTTCTCCAAAATCATGCTGACTGAATTCCCCCGGCAAACCTTCAAAGCGAACCAGCGGCTGGGCCAGCGGAGGACGGAGCGAGGCGACCAGTTCGTACAGCGCCGTCTTCCCTCCTGGGTAGCCCGCCTCGCGCACGCGACGGAGAATTTCCAGGGAAGGCAGGTCGGGCTCTTGTTTCAGGATCGCTTCCACCTGCTTGCGAAAATTCTCCACGACGTTCGGCCTGCCAATCCGCCGTTTCGCCCGCTCGGCGGCATCGTCGACATCGACCACCGACGGTTCCCTGGCGATCCGTCGCACCGAGCGTAACCCCACGCCGCTCAAACGGGCCACCTCCGGTTGCGAATGGCCTGCCTTGAGGAGAATCTCGATTTCGTGACGCTTTAGCATCCCAATCATCCCTCTCCCTCCGCCCGACCGGCCTAACGACCGATGGCAAAGGGAGATTCTTAGCGCTTCTGCTTGGTACTAGACCGGCCAGAATTTCCGGAATGAATGGGGCCAGATTTTCCGGAACCCGCACCCTTACCCCGCTCCTACCCGCAAAACACCCTCAGTAACGCCAATTCTTGGACTCTAGTTGGACTCACAATTCCCTGCTGATTTTAGGAATCCTAAAATCCGCGACACCGTATTGGCTTGGCACGGGCCTGCCTGGGGATTTGCGGCACGTTGACCTTGGGATCGCAAATCCGAAATGTACCGACGAGGCGCCGAAATGGGCAAAGGTGCGAGCGAAAGCTAAGGCCGCTTAAGCGGACCTCCGTTGGTACGACGGATAGAGTTTTCTCAACACCCGCTTTGCAACTTCCTTAAACTTTGGAATCGGCAATCCCTTGGCTCGGCTTCTCGCGTCAAAACGGCTCACGCATTCACAGACTGAATCGTAGGAAGCCTCCCAAATTTCGCGAGCATTCATGGTCTTGTCGTCAAGAATTACGAGCATCAGGCTGTCAAACGATTGATCCAGTTTCGGGCAAGGCATGCGTGAGCCAGACGGATAGGCGCGTGCCATTATCTGTATCCGTTCTTTTCCTCGCAGGGCATCATAGCCACCGTTACGATTAATGACGAGCGTCAATCCAAGAGCTTCAGCGGCTATGTACTGCGCCACCTCGTCCGTGACGACCCCTAATGGTCTTCCAGTGAGCCGACGGTATTGCGTCGCTGTCCTTTTTAGAGTCAGGAGGATCGCTCGTAGTCGAGCTTCGCTTTGGTTGTTCCATCGAGTGGGGTTTGCAACGGGGTATGATTTTGACCGACTTCCTGGATCATCGGCCAGCCTCCAGAATCAAACTATCACAAACTCCGCGCGGCCGGTCAGGCGCTCTGGCTTTTGTTGCCGTGCCAGCAACGCCTTCAAAAGCGAAGCGGCCGTGCGCCCCGGCCTGCCTGGTTGCCCAGAACAGAACGGACCGCACGGCCGCCGCGTGAATCGTTAGGGTTGAGGTTTAGTTCAAGCCGATTTGCGTGGCCTTCACCGCGCAACCGGTATGTGGCACATGGATCGCCGCCTGTACCCGTGCCCACATCCGCCGCAGATCCGAGTGGCGTGAAATAGACGCTGGAAGCTTGGCCAGTCGGTCGAGACGTTATCGATGACGATTCCGCTCGTCCCGCCCGGATTCCGTAGAGCGAAGCGGTCGAGAGCTGATCGGCGATCAGACCGCTCCTGAATGCTGCTATCCGCAGATAAACGACGGTCGAACGAGCCCGGATCGGCATCCGAACCAGAGCTACCCGGCAACAGTGCAAGTAGTGTCCGCTGATTGCTCCTTGCACGCTGAAGAAGATATAGTCAGTTCCATCGGGGGTCGCGGTTGTGTCGTTAGGATTGAAGACTTCTGTCCCTGGCGAGCACTCGTCGTAGTTTGCGGTCGTGACCGCGAGCGAGGGCGGTATCCGCGGTCCGTGCCCATTACTCCGCCGGTCACAAGATTCGCCGAAGAGCACCGACCGAACCAGTCGGCATCGAAGGCGCAGACGTAAAGGTAGCCGTCGCCGTTCGTGTAGTAGTTGTTATCGAAGTCTCCGGCGTGTATCTGGACGCCGCCCTGTAAGTACCAAAAGCTGCTGAAGGCCACATTGGTGCCGGGCATCCCTGGAGCTACCGCAGACGCAGGTGTTCGTCAGAGTCTGGTAGACTCCCGCTTCCCCTGCGTCATCAGCCTGGAAGACGAACACGTAGCCGAAGGTGCCATCCACAATTGGGGGATCCGGCAGCGGGTACGAGCCCGTCACTAGATAGCTAGTCCCCAAGCACGGATATCGTGCCGGCATCGATGCACGCATCCCCGCTGGTGTCGTCGAGGTTGATATATTTCAGCGCTCCGTTGATATTTCCTGCAAAGACGCGGCTAGAGATCGAATCATAGATCGGGCCGGTTTGTTGGGGAAAGGCGCTGGTGTCCATCCAGATTGGCCAGTTGCCGGTCGCTTCCGATGGAGCCACAGGTGTCGGCTGAGACGCGCCGTTAAGCACGTTGATGAATTGGTGGATGTACCCATTGTCGTCGCCCACGTAGAGGATGTCATTGTCGTAGTCATAATACGGCGCGGAATTACTGTCCGTCGCGTTGACCGCGTGACCGCCGGGGCTGGGAAATGTAAAGGTGCTATATGGGTCCGGAGCGAAATTAACTTCCCACTCGCAAGCGGTCCCGGCGTGCAACCAGCTTCCCAGGTTGTCGCTGAGGTAACCGCGCCAAGGGTTGTGGGCGCGATGGTGTTGCCCGCTCCTACACCGTCTCCGGCGTTCCACTTCAGGATGTGCAATACGGAACCATGGGTCGGCGAGCTCTCAACGAAAATCACTGTCGAGCCGGTGGCGTCGAAGGACAGGGTGACCGAAGTGCTGGTCACTGCCGTCCGTATATGTCCATGGGGTTATATGCCCAGTAGACGCTAGGTCCGCTGTTGCCGCATACGCGGTAACCAGAGTGTGCACCGGTATAGAGGTCGTTAAAGGCAACTAGAAGGGATGTATTGGTGTTGTAAACAACGAAGTCGTTGGTGCAGTCCGGCGGTGCATTAATGTCGAAACTGAACTTGGCGGGGAACTGTTCGTTGCCGCGACGGTTGCGGGAAGCCGGGCCAGTCAGTGCGACGCTCCAGTCGCGCTCCAGGGGACTCGCCTTGGAGGGCCGGGTGTTCGGGTCGAGGCCGCGGTGCGAGAAGCGATCGAGCAGGTCGGAACTGCAGCCTTAGCATCCGCCAGCTTCCGGAACGCCGGGGCGTTGCGGCGGGCCACCTGCATCTTGTAGCGGGTGTTGTTCGCAGGCGCGCCTTCTGCTCTTCCGTCTTTGGCGGGCCGAACACCATGTGCTTCGTGCTCCAGTCGGTGACTACCGGCTGGCGTTTGTGTGCGGGCGTGGCGCTGCTCACTTTCCCGGATGGCGCGCTCACTTCGCGCGGCCCAGCGGCCAATTCGTCGAGCGCCGCAGACGTTACCGCAACGCCGGGCGCAGGCGCGAAGACGGGCACGGCAAACGTGGCGTCGTCACTGAAACTGAAATCGTCGCGAGAGTCGTTGGGGCTCTGTTGCGCGCGGGCAACAGTGGCCGCAGTGGAGACTGCCAAGAGGGAAATGGCTAGAGATGCCATTCTGAAACTTCGGGTCGCGAGTCGCGGGCCGCAATTCATCTTAGAACCTCACTTTGGGTTAGCCGGTGAGCTTGAGTGGACCGGCTGCAATGTCTGAAGTACGAGACACCGAGTACTTCGTGCTCTCTCGATGGTATGGAGGGAAATTGCGGAAGGATACTGTACGTTGGTACAGGTATTGGCGGGGGTGTCTTAAAGCTAAAGGGCAATGGCCTAAGTGTAATCCTGTACGCGGCGGAACGATTCCCTGCTTTAATTTTTGCCGGCACGGTGAAAGCGCAGCCAGGAACAAGTCAGCCCAATCGGAGACCGACCACCTTCGCGGTATCGGCTCGTCATGGCGAACATAAAGCGAATCAATATGCTAGACTGCCTCGAGTGGATGAGGGACGGAAACGAACGCTTGCTGTATGACGGCGATTTTCATGTGCCGCAAGCTCGCGGCGCTAGATGGGAGGCCTTCTCCGGCACGAATGATGGCTTTCAAGGAATCGATCAACCTTGCGGAAGAATTGATGCGCCGGATTGATGAGCGCTGGCCGGCCAAGCAAGCCCCGAGCAAAGACGTGAACACGCCTTACAAATAGCCTGCTACTTGAGGACGGGCGCCGTTATGTTTTGCGAAACGATTCTGGATCCTCTCGGCTCGTGTGCGACCTTTAGCTCGGACTTCATGACCTTAAAATCGACTGCGTTGCGGTTTGCCACCAACTCGGATTTGCCCGCTCCAAGTACGTAGCCCAGGCCTGCAGCGCGATCATTGCCGGGAAAACGCGGAGATAGACTCTGTTAGCTCGGCCATCCACTACGAGGTCGCGCAACATTCCAGCCACAATCAGTACGTCGAGCGCCGGATAAAAGAGGTCGTGATAACCGATGTAATGAAATCTGACAAACGTGGCTTGCATAAGCTGGCAACTGGCCATGAAAACCAAACGGCGATGATACTCTGGTCGCTTCCGAAAAATAGATCGCCAGCGCCATGCATGCACCAAAGATGATCATGTCGCACCACAGGACCGGCAGGAACTTCGCAGCAGTCTCCCGGTGCAACACCGTGATCTCGAATCGCAGCATAACTACCGACACGATGACACCAGAGACGACCATGGTTGCGGCCAATGCCGCACCAAACCAGCCCAGCGCTCGGTGGACACTGACCTTGCGCACACGCACGAGGGCCGACTGTGCGACGAACAGTACGATCCAAGCCGAGAAGACAGCGGCGTGAAACCACAGCAGCGGTGGTCGTGGCGGGTTGGCATGTAGCAGGTGGGCATCGACGGTATGGCCGAAGGCCGCGGCCGCAACTCCGGCCATCACCAGCGCCATGCAGAGATAGAAGTATCGACTTAAGAACCTCTTAAGCCTCTTGATCGGACTTGCTTCTCTCTCGATAAGAGTCGTAACGGCCGCGCTTCCGGTGGCCACAGAAGTATCCTCTCAGAACGCCGTAAAGAATAACAAGGTTCCGCAGGAGGTGGGCTGCGATGCTGCCGATAGTATAGGTTCTAACCGGCTCGTTTGAAAAAGACCTGAGAAGCGCTACTAAGTTCGCGCCGGCCTTGCTGTTCCCGCCACCCGGCAACAGAAATTCACTCCGTCCGCAATATGTTGACTTGCCCAGGCTTGGCCCCTAACATGGCGCACACTGTATAGGCCTATGAAATTGATCGGCCAGACCATCTCGCACTACCGCATCCTCGAAAAGCTGGGAGGCGGCGGTATGGGCGTGGTTTACAAGGCCGAGGACACTCGACTCGACCGCGCCGTCGCTCTGAAATTCCTCCCCGACGATGTGGCGCACGACCCGCTGGCGCTCGAACGCTTCAAGCGTGAAGCCAAAGCAACTTCTGCGCTCAACCACCCGAATATCTGCACGATTCATGACATTGGCGAAGACGTGGGGCGGACATTCATCGCCATGGAGTTTCTAGACGGCGTAACGCTGAAGCACCGCATTTCCGGCAGACCGGTGCCGCTCGACGAAACTCTGGACCTATCGATTGAAATTGCGGACGCACTTGATGCGGCGCACTCCAAAGGAATCATTCATCGGGACATCAAGCCCGGCAACATATTCGTCACCGAACGCGGCCACGCTAAGGTTTTGGATTTTGGTCTTGCGAAATTAGTATCGGCGGGCGGCGCAAATCTTTCCGTGTCGCCCACGACCAGCGACATAGAACAGCTCACTCGACTTGGAACAGCGATTGGCACCCTCACGTACATGTCGCCAGAGCAAGTGCGCGGCGAAGTGCTGGATACACGCACCGACTTGTTTTCCTTTGGTGCGGTGGTCTACGAGATGGTGACCGGCCTTCTGCCCTTCAGGGGCGACACTTCGGGTGTAATTGCAGAAGCGATTCTGAATCGCGTGCCAGCCGCGCCCGGACGACTGAATCCCGACGTCCCTCTAAAGCTCGAAGAAATCGTCGTGAAGGCGCTGGAGAAAGACCGGAAACTGCGCTACCAGAATGCTGCCGACATTCGCGCGGACCTTCAGCGACTCAAACGAGACAGTTCTTCCGGTAGGACAACGGTTCACAGTTTCGAGGAGCTGGCGAGCCCTGAAGACCAACTCAGAACTGGATCGAATATTCCGCCGGGCTCACGTCCGAAGAGTGACAGACGTCTGGCCGCTTCTTCTGGGGCAGGGACTCGATTATCCACACCACGAACGACCGAAACTCAAATAATCGCGGAACTTCCACGGGTTCGGAACTGGTGGCGCATCGCCACCCTGACGTTCGTGTTCTTGTTTGTGGCAACGGCAATTCTGCTCCTGCATGCGCTTCTGCCTTCACAGCCAGCCGACTACCGGCAACTCACCTTCGAGCGGGGTTACCTGACGGCTGCGCGCTTTGTAGTTGACGGGCAAACGATTATCTATAGTGCCGCCTGGGGTCGCCCGGAGACCAAGCTGTATAGTTCGCGTGCGGACGGAACTGACCAGCGTGGTCTCGACTTGCCTTCGAGCGGCCTACTGGCCGTTTCGCATTTGGGGGACGTTTTGATCACTATGGCGAATGGCACTCTGGCACGAGCTCCGCTCAGCGGCGGCGCGCCCCGCGAATTGCTTAAAGATGCCGTCGCTGCTGACTGGTCGCCCGATGGTAGTCAGCTCGCGGTAGCACGCTTCGAGAACGGCAAGTGCCGGTTGGAGTACCCGATCGGTAAGCCGCTTTACGAAACGATTGGCTTCATCGATCACCTGCGCTTTTCTCCCCAAGGGGATGCAATCGCCTTCCTGGATCATCCGGTGATCGGAGATGACCGTGGAAGCGTAGGCCTCGTGGACCTTCAGGGGAACAAGCATACACTTACGCACGAATGGGCTGGGGAGGAGGGGCTGGCCTGGTCTACCGATGGCCGTGAGGTGTGGTTTACGGCTACCGACGATCGTGACTGGCATCGTTCGCTCCGCGCCGTCAGTCGTTCGGGCCGGCTACGGCAGGTACTGTCCTCACCTGCTGCTCTCTATCTCGAAGACATCGCTTCCGATAGCCGCGTTCTGCTGAGGCGAGAGGAGAGGCGTTATGAAGTGGTGCTGGGTCAAATCGGCGGCGAAACGCACTTACTAAGCTGGCTCCAAATCATGGAACCGTCGTCCGTGTCGCGCGATGGTCAGTACGCAGTGATAACCGACTATGGTAGTGAGACTAACTATGGGGTCTATCTAGCAAGGCTAGATGGGTCGCCTGCTGTCATGCTCGGTAGCGGTCATGCCGGCGGGATATCTCCCGACAACAAATGGGTGACCTCCATCCTTCCTAGCAACGCGACGAACGTCCTGTTGTTGCCCACGGGCGTTGGTGAGACGAAGACCATCACAGCGCCCAACTTTCACTATCGTAGCGCAGACTGGGCGAGCGATGGCCACAGGCTCGTCGTGCTCGCAAGCCAAGCCGACCGCCCACTCCGATTCTGGGTACAAAACATCGACGGTGCCGCTCCTCGGCCCATTACACCGGAAGGGCTTGACGGCCTATTCGTCACCGTCAATCATTCCGACTACATTGGCGCCCGCGACAAGACGGGAGCCGTCGGCCTCTATCCAATCGACGGTGGTGATCCCAAGCGCGTAGCCGGTCTCACCGAGACGGACCAAGTGATCGGCGGCTCTGCAGATTCCGATATTGTTTATGTGTCCTCAGGCGATTCAGCCACCCGAGATTTCCAAGGAGATGTGGAAAGCCTGGTGTTGGCTTTCCATAGCTCCGTCATTTCCATAGCTCTGTTTCACGAAATTTTCTCGCGCAAGGCTGGCGCCAACTGTCACGCGCGCTCCCCCGCCGGCATGCGGTCCGGCCAGAGAACGGTGAAGCGGTTCAGCGCGGCACACCAATCCTGTACCGGCCTCGTCCATCTTTTGGAGGCATTTTTCAACGCTAGGTATAACAGCTTCAGAGCCGCCTCCTCGTTCGGAAACGAACCCCGCATTTTGATGATTTTACGCAGCGACATGTTCAGCGATTCCACCGTGTTGGTCGTGTAAATTACTTTCCGAATCTCGGCCGGATAGGCAAAAAACGGTGTAATCCGATCCCAGTGCCGGCGCCAGGTTTGGCTCACCACCGGGTACACCGCATCCCACTTTTCCGCAAACTCATCCAGTTGCACTTTCGCCTCCGAGGCCGTCGCCGCTTGATAGATCTTCCGTAAGTCCGCTGCCACTTGCTTGCGCTGTTTCCAGTTCGTGTAGCTCAACGAGGCCCGTATCATGTGCACGATACAGGTTTGCACCTCGGCCTTTGGATACACCGATTCAATCACCTCCGGGAACCCCTTCAGCCCGTCCACGCAGGCGATGAAGATGTCTTTCACCCCGCGATTTTGCAACTCCGTCAGCACCTGCAGCCAGAACTTCGCCCCTTCGTTCTGCGCCGCCCAGAGTCCCAGAACCTCCTTGTTGCCCTGCAGGTTCACCGCGATCGCCACGTGGATCGCTTGGTTCCGAATGTGTCCGCCATCGCGCACCTTCACCCGCAGCGCATCCATGTACAGGATCGGGTACACCTCATCCAAAGGCCGGTTCTGCCACGTCTTTACTTCCTCCATCACCGCTTCGGTGACGTTGGAAACCAAGGTGGGCGAAACCTCTACCCCATAGATCTCTTTCAGATGCCCCTCGATTTCTCGCGTGGTCATCCCCCTCGAGTACATCGAAATGATCTTGTCGTCGAAACCGTCAAAGCGGGTCTGCCCTTTGCTCACAATGGCCGGCTCAAAGCTCCCGTTGCGATCCCGCGGCGTCTCCAATTCCATCTCCCCGAAATCGCCTTTCAGCTTCTTCTTGCTGGCTCCGTTTCTCGAGTTCCCGCTGTTGTAGCCCGCCGGATCATGCTTTTCGTAGCCGACGTGCTCCGTCAGCTCCGCATTCATCGCCCGCTCTAAAAGAGCCTTGGTGAGCTGCTTCAGCAGTCCGTTCTCTCCGATAATGTCTTCCGGCTTCTTGTAGCCCGCCAGCAGTTCATCAACTAGCTTTGGATCTATGGTCATCAGTTTCTCCTTGTTTGAGTCTGCTCTATTCCCGACGACCGTTTACACAATCTTTTTTACACCCTCACGGACTAGCATTTTGATTCTCGACACTATTGCCGTCGATCATACCTCAGGCGTCGCCTGTCTAGATCGGGTTACGCTAACTGACGTCAATACCACGAACCTCCAGGAGACAGAAACTATGAAGACATTTGACGTTTCATTTCGCTACCAAGATCGTAAGGCCGGCCCAGAGGGGGCGACCGCCAAGATTGATGCATCAAGCCTTTCCGGTGCAATAGCCAAGGCTACCCGCGAATTCGTCAAGGGACTGGATCGGAAACAGAGGTTCGACATGAACAAGAACGGCCTCGAGATTAAAGCCAAGTCCGTTACGAGTAGTCGTCCGGCCAAGGAAACCGCCACAGCGCGAAGTTGGAGCTCCGACTCCCGGGGTTGAGTTTAAATGGCGCGCCTGCCTTGGGCGCACCGAACTCGACTCCACAACTCCTCTTTATTCTAACTGCTAACGTTTCCAATAAATCGGGGAATCTGCTTTTCGCTCAAAGCTATCCCGAGCAGTATGAAAACGTTGGATTCGTGCACAGTTGGTGCACAGTCGAGTTCCATCAGAAATCCTACAGAGTGAACCCCTCGTTGAGACAAAGGTGTGCATCACACCCTCCTTTGAAGAGGCATTGCTCTGCTAGATGCCCGCATTAACCTTCGAAGAACGTCATCATCGCCGGTGTCCTGCGCTACCATCTGCGCTCCTTACTCAAGCCGCAGCTTGCTCGCAATATCTTTTCGATTTTTCTGTCCAGCTCGCGGGCGACCTCTAGCGCATCGCGATTCCCATAAGGAGCTAAGAAGCTCGCCATCCTGTCATACAACAAATGCACGCCATCGGCGCGCTCATCGACAAGCACTGTAACCGGCGCGTAAGAGCCTGCGTCCGGAACATGCTTCGCCATTTCCTTCATGATGAGGGGATTGCCAATGATGAAGCGAACGATCCTAGGAGTGTCGCGACCAGTTTCTTTGCGCAGAACCGCGCCATGATCAAGCTGCATAAACAGCATCAGTCCTACTTTGCTCAAGCCTTTCTCAACCGCGTTTTTCAGTTCGGCAAAAGAGTGCGCTTCGTGAGTTGATCTCCCAAATTCAGCCATATCCGGATGACCGATGGCGGCGTTCACACTACTTATTACTTCATCAAACCGCTTGGAAGTGGTCAGACTGAACCGCTCCATCTCGATTTTTCTTATCATCTCGAACCTCTTTACACACAACCGCGCCTTGATCCAGGCTGCATGAACAGCATCAGTCCTGCTTTACTCAGGCCTTTCGCGGCTGCGCTTTTCAGCTCGGCAAAAACGCCGTCCTGTCCGAAGGCGAAGGTGCTCCAGTCGCCCGAAACGGCTGGAGCGTCCGAAGGTCACCGCAGTTGTTGATGTAGAAATTCGCTTGTCCGCCCGTTGGCGAGCGCTGCCGCCGCGGCATTGTAGTGTGTCCCATTATGCCGAGAGAAGGCATGATTCTGACCCGGATAGCTGTAGACTGTCGCGTTTGGTTTCTTAGCAAGTGCCGCTTTAATCTCAGCTTGCGCAGCCTTGGAAATGAACTCGTCCTCCTCGGCCAGATGCATTAGAAGGGGCGCATTAAGCCCATCGACCTCTCCCAGATATTTTTCAGTGTCGCCGCCGTGATAAGCGACCGCGGCGTCGACGCCGTGGCAGCGCACGGCTGTCAGGAAGACCATCAGCGCGCCGAGGCAATAGCCGAGGACGGCAACCTTGCCGTTGCACTCCGGGAGTTTGCGTACAGCGTTGACGGTGTCCTTGACGTCCTTGGCGCCCGCGTCTCGGTCATAAGCTCCGTACAGACGAAGGCCGTGTTGCCAGTCGGCCTCGGAGGTGACATTGAGGTCAACGCCCGGCTCCTGCCGCCAGAATAGGTCGGGCGCGACCGCAAGGAAGCCTTGTTCTGCCAGTTCGTCGCAGGTCTTGCGGATGTCGGCGTTCACCCCGAACAACTCCTGCAGAACAACGACGGCGGGAGCCGGCAAGGTCTTCGGTCGCGCGATATAGGCGCCAAACGCGCCGTCATCGTCCTTCTATGGTGATGCGATCGTTCATTGTGTTCTCCTCAGACGACGACGTTCATCCGGGCCTCCGCCGATTCGTCGTCTGGATCGGCGGAGGCCCACTATCGAGCGAGGCGGGTTCAGCCGGCGGCACTGCATGGCACGGCCGCAGAGGTGGCAGCCTCTTCGATGAGCTTGGCTGTTTCCTTCGGGTGAGACATGTAGGCCACATGGCTGGAATTCACTTCGACCGTCTTGGCCTTGGCGCGCTTCGCCATCATGCGCTCCTGGTCCGGATTGATCGACCGGTCTGCGGTGGCCACCATGTACCAGGTGGGCTTGGTCTTCCAGGCGGGCGACGTAACCTTGTGGGTGAACGAGTCGGTGGAGATCGGCACCTGCGACACAGCCATGAACGCCGCCTTCTCCGGCGGAATGTCCGCTGCGAAGTCGGCCGCGAAATGCTCCTGTTCTATCCACCAGTTGCCGTTGCTGTCCGGCTTGAATGCCTTGGAGGCTTGCGGCAGGGCCTGTTCGATCGACGCACAGCTCTCACCTTCATCGAGCGCAAATGCGGCAATATAGACAAGCGCCGCAACGTTTGGATGATTGCCGGCCTCGGTGATGATGGACCCGCCATAACTGTGGCCCACCAGAACCACTGGCCCGCCCATGGCGTCGATGGCCGCCTTCGTGTACTTTTGGTCCTCGGCGTAGGAGGTCTCGGGGGGCTGCGCCACCGACACCTTGTACCCATCATTCTTGAGGATGTTAGCGACGGCTTCCCAGCCGGAGCCGTCGGCGAATGCACCATGCACCAGAACCACGTTCTTGATGACGCCGTTACGTTTCGATTCCATATTGCCTCCTTTGATTTGACTTTGAATTATTGGCCGCTTTCGTAATCAGTACGTCGCCTCTCTTACTTCGTGTTGGCCTGTTCTCCTCGCTCTCGGAGCATCCATTCCTTGATGTAAGGTGAACAGTGCAGGATCGAGACGCCTGCCGACTCACACGCATTCAGAAAACGAACACCTTCGATATCCACGAGATCGACCTCCTCCAGATCCAACGCTGACGCGTGGTCCGCCACGTTCGACCTCAGACTTCAACTGATCAAGGTGCTCAGATCGAAGCTGCCCGCTCAGAACAAATCCGCGTTCTCGCGCTCGCCAGCAACCGGTCTGATCTTCAGCGTCATGGATCTCCTGTCCTGAAGAACAGTCGAACGAATGCAATAACAAGCCATTCGCAATTCCTTGCAAGGAAGGAAGTTAGAGTTGTGGAGGAGTCCTGAATTTCAGGAATTCCTGTCTGATGAGGAAAACACAGTGCTTGAGGGGCTTCGCTAGACGGATCAGTCAGCCTGTGGGGCTTTGAATCGATATTTGTTAATTTTCAAACGCTTGATTTTCGAGTCGAGGGTCCGCGCCGGCAGCCCGAGTTTAGCTGCCGCACCTGCGGGCCCTGAAATTCGGCCCTGGCTTTCTGCCAAGCGCGGCTTCAATCATTTCCTTCTCCTGCCTTACGAGGGCGCCATCGAGCGTACGGGCCGCACTGGGTTTTGGGCCGGTTCCCGCTTCAGCCATGTCTCGTCCACGGCTAAGGTGTCACCCTCGCTGAGGATCACGGCGCGCTCGATTACATTTTGTAGTTCACGGACGTTCCCTGGCCATCCATATGCCTGAAACACTTTTAGGAATTTCTTGTCGATGGTTCTGAACTTCTTTCCAGCCCTCTTTCCGAAGCGATCGATGAAGTACTCAACCAGCAAGGGAATATCAGCTACTCGCTCGCGCAATGGCGGCATCTGGATAGGCACGACATTCAGCCGGTACAGGAGATCCTGGCGAAACTTGCCTTCGGCAACAAGCGCGTTCAAATCGCGATGCGTGGCTGCAACCACTCTCACGTCGACCGGAATGGGCCGGCTGCTGCCAACGCGTTCGATTTCACGTTCTTGCAGAACTCGCAACAGTGCAATCTGGATTTCCGCAGGTAAGTCGCCGACTTCGTCGAGAAAGATCGTGCCGCCGTTGGCCGATTCAAAGCGTCCCAGTGCGGCGTTGCGTCGCACCCGTAAAAGCGCCTTTTTCGTGACCGAAGAGTTCCGACGCAATCAAAGAAGGCGGGATGGCGGCGCAATTCACGCCGATGAATGCTCGTTCCGCACGCCTGGATCGCTTGTGGATGGCGCGAGCTATCAATTCCTTTCCAGTGCCCGTTTCGCCCAGAATCAAAACGGTGGAATCGGAAGCGGCCACCTTGTCGACTTGGCGCAGCACTTTACGCAGCGCTTCCGAAGAGCCGACGATGTCCTCGAACATCGAATCACGATCGATTTGCTCTCGCAACGCCAGATTTTCGTTGCGTGTCCTCTCTTCGGCCCGGACACGGTCATCAATGTCGGTTCCCGTCGCGTACCAGCGAATCACCTGCCCCCGCTCGTTTCGGAAAGGGTTGTACCGAATCAGAAACCAGCGGTACTGGCCGTCCTTCCCGAAGCGCTCGTTGCTCGATTTCGAACGGAAGCCCCCGCGCGAGAGCAGCCTTTCGCTCGTCCCGTAATCTTTCCAAGTCGTCCGGATGGAAGATTCGTTCTCGAAAGCCCGGACTAACGACATCGTCGAGCGTAAGGCCCGTATAATCGAGCGTCGCTTGGTTGGCGTAGAGCGGAGTGCCGGCTCGGATCCTGGACCACAATGGTCTGCGGGATTGCGTCGGTAATCCTGCGAAGCTCGCGTTCATCCTCCCGCAGCTTCTCTTCCGTTTGCTTGAGGGCTTCGATGTCAGTGCTTGTTCCGTACCATCGATGATCTTTCCGGTTTCGTCGCGGAACGGCTCGACGCGAATCAGAAACCAACGATAGACCCCATCATGGCGGCGAAGACGGGCCTCGATCTCACCTGGTTCTCCTGAGACCAACAGCTCCCGCCATTTTTCCATCACCGACGGTAAGTCTTCCGGATGGAACGCAGCTTGCCAGCCCCAGCCATGCGATTCTTCAGGAGAAAGGCCTGTGTACTCATGCCATCGTTTGTTGAGGAACTCGTTTGGACCATCCGCCAGATTGCACCAGGCCAGTGTGGGAATCGTATCAATCACCTGCCGAAGTTTGGTTTCTGATGTGCGGATCTCGTCTAGGGCGCTTGTGAGAGCTTCCTGCGATCGTTGGCGCTCGACGGTGATGCTTGCGATGTGTGTGAACTGGTCGATTATGGCCTGGTCCAGTGGTGTGGGCATTCTGGGTTCCGGGTAATAGATCGCGAACGCGCCTAGGACGTTGCCCGCCGAGGACGAGATCGGCGTTGACCAACATGCTCGTATCCCGTGCGCCAAAGCCATAGGGCACCACTCGTCCGCTGCCCATCGTGTCTCCGTCGTGAGGTCAGCCGCAATGACTTGTTCGTTCAGGTACGCGGCCATCGCGCACGGACCCGAATCGGCGTTTAGGGGTCTGCCAACAATGGAGGTGACGAAGCTGTCCGGAAGGCTCGGAGCCGCTCCGTGTTCAAGACGCGTGCCGCTCGGATCGACCAACACAACGCTGCAGTAACACCCACTGGTCATGCTTTCGACAAACTGACAGAGCGCTTCGAGTATTCCCTGCATCGAATGGCCGCTCGTCACCATTTCCAGGAGCCGCTTCTCGCCAGCCGCCAAGTCCTCTGCGCGTTTGCGATCTTCGATGTCGGTCGCCGTCCCATACCATCGGAGTAGGGCACCGGCCTGGTCGTGCAGCGGCTCACGACGAATCGAAAACCAGCGAAACACGCCGTCTGAACGGCGCAACCGCACTTCATGCTCACCCGCGTGATCAAGCTTCGGGCTGCGTCTCCCATTGTTGCATCAATCCGGGGAGATCATCGGGATGAACCGCTGCCTTCCATCCCGGACCATGCGATTCTTCAGTGGACAAACCTGTATAGTCACGCCATCGTTGATTAACGAAATCTACGGAACCGTCCGAATGACTCGACCATGCCAACGCCGGAATAGCGTCGATCGCAAGACGAATGTCTAGCGCCTGTTTAGGTCGTGAGGACCCATCCGTTGCTGATGCCATCTTGGGATTATACTCGAACCAATCTCGCGCGAGTCCATGGATCAGAATGACGGCAGGCCCTTTACCCCCGCGAACATGGCGAATTGTTGCCTTCTTGGACCGAATGGACCGAGAATCAAAATTGGAGCTGCTCGCAAAACCGTTGTAAGTATTTTACACGGGGAAGGATGCGCGTGATAGTGGGACAGATCAGTTTTCGAGAGCACCTGCAAACAGTGCAGAACGTCAACGCTGAAGAGCGTTGTTTTTACTCTTTTCAGTTCAATGAGATGGCGCGCCCGGCAGGACTCGAACCTGCGCCATTCTGCTTA
>CAWIBI010000066.1:0-19069 GCA_963834205.1 uncultured Acidobacteriaceae bacterium
GATGCACCACAGCGGATCCATAGCAGCCGCGCAGAGGTCTACTCCTATGGCCGCTGCCGATTCTGGATGCAAGGTGTCGGAAACATCTACCCAGGCACATACCTTGCCAGCCCGGGTCATACCGGCGACCAATGCCAGTGCCAGCAGGTGCGTCCGGAACACTCCGGTCCAACAATCTCGCTGATAGCGCCGGCCGGCAACCCGCCATGCAGCAGTTCATCGATCTCGCGAATACCGGTGGAAACAAGCGAGTAGGGAGCTCGGTGCAGAGGAGTGAGCGCAGAAGGCATTTTTTCCGCCAGGGTAGCTTCTATCTGTGCTCGCAAGTGTTGGGCGGTAGGCATCTTGGATCTTCGCCTTATTTTCGCCTATTGCAGGTTGCTAGTGTCAACCGCTGGTTGTGGGAAAAGTCTGCTGATCCGCCCAAGCAATTTAAAATGAGAAACTTATAGACTCAGACTGGGTCTCAGGTGAAATAGGTGATTGACGCTATCAACAAATGTCTGGCAGGTAGGGACGATACACCTGCTTTGTGATCTAAGCGGGTGATGAAACAGCACATCTCCGGCGTTCGTCTCAAGTACAACAAGAGCCGCATCACAGGCTTGCGAGATAATCAAATTCTGTCATTGGAATTAGGGGCTGAATGCTACTGAGTTTTTTTCATTTCGCGATATTAGGGATGGCTGCGATCCCTGTAATTTATTACTCGCTGGTTCTGTTCAGCGCGTGGCAGTTCTTTCGATGTTCGCGTATGACCAGCCCCGCTCCCCTCTACACCCCACCTGTGAGCAACCTGAAGCCCATCCGGGGACTCGATCCCGATGCCTATGAAAATTTCGCCAGTTTTTGCCGCCAGGACTACCCGGAATACGAAATTGTCTTTTGTGTCGGCGATGCATCGGAACCTGCCCTACCGACAATCCAGAGGCTCATCCGCGAATTTCCGGAATGCCAGATCCGCGTCCTGATGGGCTCGGGCAGGGTCGCCACCAACGACAAAGTCGCGAAGCTGGCGCGTCTGACGGCGGAAGCAAAATATGAAACGGTGGTGATCAGCGACAGCGATGTTCGTGTGCAACCTGATTACCTGCGCTCCGTCGTAGCCGGGCTTGCGGAGCCGAAGGTTGGAGCAGTCACCTGCTTTTACGCGCCGGTTCCCAGCGAAGAAAAAACCCTGGTTCAGCGCGTTCAATCCGTAGGCATGCTCTCTGATTTTTATGCTGGGATCCTGGTAGCAAGGCAACTGGATGGAGTTAAGTTCGCCCTGGGTCCAACCATTGCGACCACGCGTAAGCACCTCGCGGGTTTTGGCGGATATGCCGCAATCGAGAATCGCCCGGCAGACGATCTGCTGGTAGGACGCTTGATCGCGGAGCAAGGCTATGAAGTCAAACTGCTGAACTACACCATCGACACGGTTTCAGATTTTCATTCGCTGCGCGATCTTTTTATGAAACGCCTGCGTTGGACCGTGGTGATGCGCATCATGCGGCCCTGGGGACATTTTGGCCTGATTTTTACCCTTGGTCTGCCCTGGGCGCTGGCGGCAATCCTTGTCCAACCCACACCTGAAGTAGCATTCGTATACCTGAGTGCCTATTTTGCGTTCCGCATTGCCATGATGGAAGTGATCGGAAAGTGGGGTTTGAAACAGCCTGGGATCTACAAGAAGCTGTGGCTGCTTCCGCTTTGGGATCTGCTGGCTGCTTGTATCTGGCTTACCAGCTTTACTCGTAACAGCATTCGCTGGAGAGATGGGTACTACTACATTCGCGACGGTGAGTTGGTTCCGGTAGACCCCACTACGGCCATTCGTTCGGCAGAGAAGGCTGCAGAGCGGATTTAAGTAGAGAAACCGCAGGCCCCTCCACTACGCTACGCTCCGGTCGGGATGACAATTCATTTTGAGGGATAGGTTAGTGCCCTAAAAAACTTTGTCATCCCGACCGAAGCGTAGCGTAGTGGAGGGACTTGCGGTTCTTATTTCTTACCTACGGGGCCGTCTTGGCCAAGGCAGGCTTTTCTACGCGACGATCATTCCTGGCCTGGCGCCAGTTTACTCGGGGCAAAAAGAGTGCGGTGTCGATCCGTCGCGGTAGCGAACCGCAATATCGATGAGCGAATCCAGCAAGGAATCGGAGAGAAAATGCGGCGCAAGCCCAAGTCAATAAGCTTGGAATGTTTCGCATTGTAGTAATGCTGTTCCGCTTCGACGCGAGGATCCGGTAAGTAGTCAATCTCAACATTCAACCCAGTTTGCTTGCCCGCATTCTTGCACCAGGTGGGCGAGGTCCAACACGGAAAACTGCTCCGTGAATTGATTGAAGACGCGGAATTCTCCCTTCGCCGCGGGATTCAGACAAGCAAGCTCCACGCATCGCACCGTATCGCGAATGTCCAGAAAGCCGCGCGTCTGGCCTCCCTTGCCGTAGACCGTGAGCGGATATCCAAGAGCCGCCTGGGCGCAAAAGCGGTTGAGTACCGTCCCGAAGACCTCGTCATAGTCGAAGCGATTGATCAGCGCTTCGTCCAGAGCGACTTCATCGGTCATGGTTCCATACACCACGCCCTGGTTCAGATCGGTGGCGCGTGTTCCCCAGATCTTGCAGGCGAACATCATGTTATGGCTGTCATGCACCTTCGAGAGGTGATAAAACGACCCTGGCTGCTTGGGATAAGGCAGCACATCTTTGCGGCCGTTGTGCTCGATGGTGATGTATCCCTCTTCGATATCGATATTCGGTGTTCCGTATTCGCCCATAGTGCCGAGCTTGACCAGGTGGCAATCAGGCTGGAATTCGCGCAGTGCGAAAAGCAGATTCAGCGTGCCCACGACATTGTTCACCTGCGTGCCAACCGCGTGGTTGCGGTCGATCATCGAATAGGGCGCGGAGCGCTGCTCGGCGAAGTGAACCACAGCCTCTGGCTCAAAGCTTTGACCGTTGACGCCAGAAAATCGTAGTCCGTCACATCGCCAACAAAGAGCTCGATCGACTTGCCGGTAAGCTCGTGCCAGACCCTCAGGCGATCGGCAAGCGGGCGAATGGGCGTAAGGGATTGCACGCCCAACTCGTGGTCCCAAAGACGGCGCACAAAGTTGTCAATAATCGCAACCGAATGGCCACGGTTGGACAGGTAAAGAGCGGTAGCCCAGCCACAGTAGCCATCCCCTCCAAGTACGGCAATTTTCATAATTCCTCCGGGTGTTATAAAGGTTCTCGAAATGGATAACTAGAGCTAGATAGGTGTGCCAGCTGCTTCACCTACTAAAGCCGGCAGCTTACGTGTCAACGCGGGCGTCGACTGAATGCGCCATTGTTTCATCCAAAGAAACAGGATCATTAAACCCCATAGGTGGTATCCCAGGTTGGCTCGCCTATCGAGGTGAAGCCGTAGATAGTTCTCGATGGTATCGGCGCGGAACAAGTCAGCGTGCTCAGAAAGGCCTTCTTTTAAAGTGTCAAGCAGAAGCGGACGCAGAGATCCGCGGAGCCACTCGTGCGCGGGAATATCGAAGCCCACTTTCTTGCGCTTGAGAATCGATTGCGGCAGTTTGTCGCGCATCAGCTCTTTCAGCAGCAGCTTCTGGCGTGTGCCACGCATTTTCAGCGTGTCAGGCAGGGTCGCGGCAAACTCGACGATGCGGTGATCGAGAAACGGAGGCCGTACCTCGACCGCATGGGCCATGCTCATGCGGTCCGATTCACCAGGATGTCGTCGGCCAGATAGTACTGTTGGTCGAAGGCGAGATACGGGAACAGGCCCTGGTGAGCGCCAGGGAGCTGGCCAGCCCAGCCAGGATGTTGTCCATCGCAGCGGCAAGGGGCGTCGCAACAAAGCCGCCTTTTCTGCTCGGAGAAGGTTCCATTCCAGTGGACATGGGCGCGTTCCGGCGGCAGCAGGCAGCCTTCAGAAAACGCTTCAGTTTGTACTCCAGGCTGATTTTTTCATCGGAGACGGGCCAAAAATGCAGGCCTTGGAGTGCCAGGCGGAGGGCGACAGCAGGAGGTCCGCGCATCCGGGCAAGCTGGTTGGCGCGATAGGTAAGGTATCCGGCAAAAATCTCATCGGCCCCTTCCCCGCTCAAAGCGACGGTCGCGTGGGTCTTGCACAGCGGAGAGAAACCATACCGGCAACGCGCCCGCATCGGCGCTGGGCTCATCCGAGTAGTACGCGAACTGCTCGATAGCGCCCTGCAGATCCTCCTGCGGGTTCAGGTCGAGCTGTTCATGATCGGTTCCATAGTGCGCGACCACCCGCTGAATATAGTGCCGTCTCGTCGAAGCTGTGGCCGTTGAAGGAGATGGAAAAAGTCTTCAGGCGCGCATGGTTGGCGCGGCCGCATAATGCAGGATGGTGGAAGAATCGATGCCGCCGCTGAGCCAGACACCCAGAGGAACGTCTGAGAGCAGGTGCTCGCGGACAGACTGTTGCAGCAGAAAATCCAGCTCCTCCCTGGCGCTCTCGAGATCGCGAGTCTCGGCGGCGGCGGCTTCGGGCAGCTTCCAGTAGCATTCCGAGCGCACCTGGCCATCCCGCCACTCGCACCAAGAGCCCGGCGGCAGCTTTTCCACTCCGTCCACCAGGGTCCAGGGACAGGGGACGTAATTCAAAGACAGATAGCAGTCCAGCCCTTCCATGCTCAACGGCGCTCGACTTCAGGGTGAACGAGGATGGCCTTGAGTTCGGAACCGAAGAGGAGATCCTCTCCATACCTGGCCAGGTAGAGAGGCTTGATGCCCATGCGATCTCGCGCCAGGATCAGGCGTCGGGTAGACTTGCGCCACAGGGCCACGGCGAACATCCCGCGCAGCCTGGCAAAGCATGCGGTATCCCACGCCAGGAATGCATAAAGCACGGTCTCGGTATCGCAGTGGGTTTGAAAGTGGTAGCCAAGAGCTTCCAAC
The DNA here is from genome assembly GCA_963834205.1 of uncultured Acidobacteriaceae bacterium. Lineage (GTDB taxonomy): Bacteria > Acidobacteriota > Terriglobia > Terriglobales > Acidobacteriaceae > PALSA-350. The sequence continues at coordinate 4,911 of CAWIBI010000066.1, forward strand.
TCGGGCCGCAATTCCAGGTGGTTGTAAATTTCGCCGTTGAAGGCGATGACGGTATCGCCGTCGCTCGGAAATGATGGGCTGATCGCCGGCGGCTAAATCGAGGATTTTAAGTCGGGTTGCGCCCAGGGAACACAAGCGCGATGAGAAAACTCCCTGCTGGTCTGGTCCGCGATGGATCAGGGTCGCGGTAGCCTGGTGAATTCGATCAGGATCGGAACTCCAGCCCTTCTGGGTAAAGCCGACAATGCCGCACAAAGCTGTCAACACCTCCCAAAATGCAAAGGCTCCTGATGAGGGAACCAGCGTTATATCCCAAGCTATAGTTATATCGGTTTCTGCCGTGCGGCGGGAGAAAAGCAAACTTTGGCCCGGCCGCGAGCCCGCAACCGCGCTAGTACAATCTAAGTTGCGGCCGCGAATAGATGACGTCTCAGAAACCACTGCATTTAAAAACCTTTCTTCTCATCCTGGTGATGGTCATCGCAGGCCCCCTGGGGAACGTTATGCTGGGCAAGGGCATGAAGCAGGCAGGCAGGCTTCCCGTATGGCCGCCCAGCGAAGCGGTGCATACGGCGGTTCGCGTCTTTGGCACCGGCTCCATTTGGCTTGGGGTTGCCGCTCTGCTTACCTTTTTTCTGGCCAATCTACTTGTTTTGACCTGGGCCGACTACAGTTTCGTCCTGCCTGCGTCCTCCATGGGCTATGGTGTGGTCGCGCTGCTCGGGTATCTCCTGTTGGGCGAGCCGGTTTCACCCTTGCGCTGGCTGGGTATCGCCGTCATCTGCCTGGGCGTCTTTGTCGTCGGGCAGACCAATCCGCGGAGTCTGGAGCACCATTAGTTTGATCGAGGCAATACTCTTTTCGCTGATTGTGGTGGCTGGGACGGGCGGGGAGTTGTGCGTTTCGCGCGCCATGAAGACGGTGGGCGAAGTGAAGGATTTTCGGCCAATGGCGATCGCCCGGGTGGTTCTTCGCGGCCTGCGGTCGGGGTGGATGTGGGCCGGCATAGGCATGATGGCACTGGCGTTTTTCTCCCTGCTAGGCGCGCTGTCGTTTCTGAATGTAAGCTTCGTAGTGCCGGTAACCGCGCTAAGCTACGTGGCCGGTGCGGGCGGCGCGGCGTTGTTTCTGGGGGAGCGGGTCAGCGCGCAGCGCTGGATGGGCGTGTTCCTGGTCGCGGTGGGCGTAACCCTGGTGTTCCTGGGTAATCGATGAGCACATCGACAGCAATTCGCGGCACCCAGAGCATTGCGATCCGTGAGATCGTGTTGCTGGCCATCGACTCATTTCGCCTCAACCAGATTCGCTTTGCGCTCACCGCGCTGGGCATGGTCATCGGGACCGCCTCCTTGATCCTGGTGGTCACCATTGGGCTCTCCGGCCGGAAGTATGTTCTCACCTCTATACAGAACATCGGCACCAACCTTGTCTGGGCGGAGTACGCCGGGCTGTCGGACGCGAGCACCGCATCGACCCACGATTATCTGACAGTGGACGACATGCACGCGGTGGAGCAGCAGGTGCCCGGCATTCAGGCGGCGTCTCCGGTGCTCAACCTGCACCAGTCCTTCACCAGCGGCGCGGGCCGGGACCGCGATGTCCTGATCCTCGGAGTGAACCCGGAGTACGCGGCCATACGTCGTCTTTACCTGGTCGCCGGACGTTTCTTTGATGAGGAGGACTCGCTGGCGCACAGCCATGCGGCTCTGGTTACGGAGAAGTTTGCTTTGACCCAGTTCGGCAGCCCCGGGGAAGCTGAAGGAAGGACGATTGCCATCTCCGGTGTACCGTTCATTGTCATTGGCGTTTTTCGGGAGCGATTTGACACCTTTGGCCAGTCGGAAATAGTGGACGAGACTATCCTCATCCCGTATACCGTGGCACGCTACTTCACCGGCACCGATGCAGTGAACCAGATTTATTTCTCCATGACCGACTCGGGGAGCGTGCCCTGGGCAAGCGAAGCCATTAAGCGGGCGCTCAAGTCCAGGCATCGCCCTGAGTCGGTGTACGACGTGGGCGATCTTGCCGAGGTGCTTTCTATGGCCGGGAAGACCGCCACGGCCTTCAGCATTGTCCTGTTGTTGTTTTCCCTGGTGACGCTGTTGGTGAGCGGCGTGGGCATCATGAATATCATGTTGGCGACGGTGCGTTCGCGGATCCGGGAGATTGGGATTCGTAAGGCGCTGGGAGCGACCTTCCGCGAGATCCAGCTGCAGTTTCTGGCCGAGGCGGTGCTGATTTCTCTGACTGGTGGGGTGGTGGGAACGATCCTGGCCATGGCTTTACCGCTGGCTGTTGCCTTTTTCACCGATTACCGGCTTCAGGTTTCATGGCTTTCGGCGGTGATTGCGATCCTGGTTTCGTGCGCGGTGGGGATTGCCTTTGGAACGGTTCCCGCGGTGCGGGCGGCGCGGATGGATCCGGTACAATCGCTGAAGTACGAGTAGGATGAAATCCGCCGATTTTGGGTGGTTGGGGCGGGGAAACCGGGCATTTTGAGGCGGTTTTTTGCCCTGGCAGGCAACTTTTTCATTGCACTTGTTGCTTCAGCGGTATATCCTAAAAGAGCGTCGAATACGATTTTGGTTCTCAGCTCGTTCTGCTTTAGGAGTCCGCACTACCTGCAGATACCCCGATTGAATTCAGCGTCATCTCTTTACTAAGGAAGAAACAATGGAACAAGGTACAGTGAAGTGGTTCAACGATGCCAAGGGGTTCGGCTTTTTGAGCCGTGCAAATGGTGAGGATGTATTCGTGCACCACACAGCGATTCAAGCGAACGGCTTCCGCACTCTTCAAGAAGGCCAGGCGGTTCAGTTCAACGTAACCAAAGGCCCTAAGGGTTGGCAGGCAGAGAACGTTCAAGTTCTGTAGTCTGTAGTCAGCTTTTTGAAGGAAAAGGCGGCTTACTGCCGTCTTTTCCTTCAGCTTCAATGGTCTGGTTTCAAATGAAGATCGGCCCTGCAAGACTGTTGCCGGCTCTATCAGGCCTCCTCGTGCTTTCCCCATCCTAATCAATCCAACACCCTACCTATCTGACGTCCAGACTCCTGACTTGTGAGCTGAGTTGAAACCGGTTAGCCTAAGATCGCTTGTCCATAGTTCCCTTTCAGGGAGAAATCATGTTTAGAGCGTCTGTCCTCCTCCTGCTGCTTGTCTCTTGCGGAATGGTTTTGGGATGCGATACCGGTAGTACCGCACAAAATGTCAGCACGACCGGATGGAAAGGGCAAAAAGTCGGCAAGAGCTCAAACGTTTCCGGCCCGGTTCCGAGTTCCACCACCGGTACTCCGGGAAATACCCAGGTTACCCAGCCGAAACCTCCGCAGGACGAACCGAAGGCTACGCAGAACCTCGACAGCGACTAGGGCTGCTAGACTCGAGTCGAACTCATATCTCTGAACTGGAGTGATGAATGGCTGAAGGTGAAGTAACAATCACGGTGCGACCGAACGGACCGTTGCGCGTTGAGGGTCCCATCAAGCTGGTGGACTACGACGGCAAGGTGCTGGATCTTGGCGGTAAACCCGCCATCTCCCTGTGCCGCTGCGGAGCATCGACCAACAAACCTTTCTGTGATGGAACCCATTCCAAGATAGGGTTTCAGGCCGCGGCAGCCGTGGTGCCGGAATCCGCCGAAAAAGTCTAAAGTCTCCGATCCTTCCCGCTTAACAAATCATTGTGTGCCCATCCTTCGCGTTATTTGCGAAGGGTGGGACACCTACGCTCCATCCGGCGTAAATTACTCCTCGTTGGCAAGAGGCAGCTTTGGTCTTCTCCGCAGTCGCGGCAGCAGTGACAAATCCACCATGCTACGGGCAAAGTCGCCCAGGTTGTCATCCAGTAAACGCAGACTCTCGCGTAATACATAGAAGGCAGTGAACGCGTCTCCTGCCACCAGGGCGATTGCGGCGCCCCGCAGTCCGAGCGCGCTTACGTGCATTAACAACCAGGCGAGCACCAGGGCGAGACAGGTAGCAGCCAGCATGGCCCGCGCCATCCGCTGGTGCTGATTGGTGGCCATCGGCACCACTGAGCTGGTGAACCAGAAGGCCGAAACTAGCATCTGCAACAACATGATGTTGAGCAGCACGGGGTCGGTCGGCACTTTGCCGACGGTCCAGATTTTCCAGATCCAATCCCCCAAAAAAGCAACTCCCAGGGTGATGCTCAGGCAAAGCAGCAGCGAGATCTGGCAGGCACGACGATGGAGCATGCGAGCGATGTCCATGGCTCCTGTGCCGAAGGCGGCCGACATCTCCGGCCAGATCGAGTTGTTGATCAGGTTCATTCCCTGGGCAGCACTGCGAGAGATGGTTCGGGCGGTGTTGAAGGTGACCACCGCGACGGGACCCATCACCGAGCCGATCACCACCAGGATTCCCTGCAAGTTAAGCGCGTTGACCAAGGGGAAGCTCATGAACGAAAGCGCCGGCCCGGTAAGGCGGCGAATGACCCCCCATTGCGCGTGGCGAATGCCGAAGCGAATCCACGGCACCTCGTGGCGCAGCAACACCCACAGCGCGACTACGCCCACCGCATTGACCGCGACATAAAGAACCGTAACCGGGACAGGAGACAGGTGCAGGCCAACGCCCACCATGGTGCTCAGGAAGGCTGCCAGCACTACCAGGCTCTTGGCCATGGTCCCCAGGGGATATTTCCCCACGCAGCGAAAAGCCGCCTGGAACAAGGTTTCCTGCATGCCCAGCAGCACCGCCAGCCCAAGCAGCAATACGATCAGCCTGGCGTCTGCGGCGCTGATTGCGTGCATGTGCAGCCAGGTGTCCAAGGGAAGAAACCATACCGCTGAGATCAACAGCAGCCCCAGCAGACCGGTAATCACCGTGGTAAGCACCCAGACACTCTGAAAGACGACCAGGGCCTGATCGAAGTTCTGCGCCGCCGCCAGCATGGTCATCTCGTTGCCGGCAACGCTGCCAAAGCCGACATCGCTGAGGCCGAGATAGCTGGGAATTGTGTTAAGCAGGATCCACTCGCCGTACAGGTGCACTCCCCAGTGACTGAGGAAGACGGGAACCGAGAAGATCTGGGTCAGGGTGGTGGAGAGGCGGCTGAAGGTGTTGGCGCCGAATCCGGCAATCAGCCTCTGTCTAAGACTGCGTGTGCTCATGGGGTCGGTCAGTACGGGGGGAACCGGCAGCCTGATAGCACCATGGTACATGGACCGTGCCACCCTTGCTTGAGGATGCAAGGGTCACCATGTACCCTTAACAGAGACCCATATGAAAGCTTTGCTTCTTTCGCAATATAACCAGCTCGACATCGCAGATCTTCCCGCCCCTGTTCCGGGTGCGGATGAGATCCTGGTGCGCGTGGCCGCGTGCGGAATCTGCGGCAGCGATGTACACGGCTACGACGGCACCTCCGGCAGGCGTATTCCGCCGATTGTGATGGGCCATGAGGCGGCGGGGGTGGTTGCCGTGGCAGGGCCCGGTGTGAGCAACTTCAAGCCCGGCGATCGCGTGACGTTCGATTCCACCGTCTACTGCGGGGAGTGTGAGTTCTGTCGCAAAGGAGAGATCAACCTGTGCAACAACCGGCAGGTGATTGGCGTCTCCTGCGGAGACTTTCGCCGCGCCGGTGCGTTTGCGGAGTATGTGGTGGTGCCGCAGCGCATCGTCTACCACCTGCCCGATGCTCTTGAATTCCAGGAGGCTGCCATGCTCGAGGCCGTCTCGGTAGCGCTGCACGGCGTGCGGGTTTCGGAGATGAAGGGCGGCGAGACGGTGCTGGTGATCGGGGCAGGCATGATCGGTTTACTTACCCTGCAGGCGGCGAAGGCCGCAGGGGCTTCCCGGGTGCTGGTGGCGGACATCGATCAATCTCGCCTGAAGAGAGCCCAGGGCGTCGGCGCCGACGAGACGCTGTTGCTTTCCGGGTCCGAGCTGGTGCAGGAGATTCTCCGTCGCACCGGCGGCAGAGGGGTAGACCTGGTGCTCGAAGCGGTGGGACGAGAAGAAACCATTTCCGCCTCGATCGCGAGCGTGCGCAAAGGCGGGACGGTCACGCTGATCGGCAACATCTCTCCCGAGGTCAAGATACCGCTGCAGGTTGTGGTCTCGCGACAGATTCGCCTGCAGGGCTCATGCGCCTCGTCGGGTGAGTATCCTCAGGCAATGGAGCTGCTGGCCAACGGCCAGATACAGGTAAAACAATTGATCACCGCGGTTGCTCCTCTGAGCGATGGTCCGCGGTGGTTCGCCCGGCTCCACGCAGGCGAGCCGAATTTGATGAAGATAGTGCTGGATCCTGGCGCATAAAGGAAAAACATGAAGAGGAATCGAGCGTTTGCTGCAACTGCCCGGCTGTGTCTGCTGGGCGCTGGGTTGTCCCTGCTGGGCCAGGTTGCGTGGGCGGCAAGCAAGCCGCTGCAGGTGTACTTCATTGACGTGGACGGCGGCCAGGCGACGCTGTTTGTCGCTCCGGGAGGCAAGTCATTCCTGATCGACACCGGTTGGGCCGATGGCGTGTATGCCGATCGCATCGCGGCTGCCGCCAAAGATGCCGGCATCAGCAGGATCGACGATTTGCTGCTGACCCACTACCATGCTGACCACGTGGGAGGCGTGCCGGAGCTGATCAAGCGAGTTCCTGTCTCCACCTTCATCGATCACGGGCCGAACCGGGAACCCACAAACGAGGCAACCGAGAAGGGTTACGAGGCGTATCAGCAGGTTCTGGCCGGCGGCCACTATGGCCACATCGTGGCTAAGCCGGGAGATGTTTTGCCCATCAAGAAGATGAAGGTGCTGGTGATCAGCGCTGACGGACAACTGATCGACCACCCGCTGCCCGGAGCCGGGGAGCCGAACCAGTACTGCCAGGCCTCGGAGACCAGACAGCCGGACCAGACCGAGAATGCGCATTCGCTGGGCGTTCTGATTACCTTTGGCAAGAGCAAAATCCTCGACCTCGGCGACCTCACCTGGGATAAAGAGATGGAGTTGATGTGTCCGGTGAACAAGCTGGGCAAGGTAGATGTGCTGGTGGTTTCACATCACGGGCTATTTCAGAGCTCGAGCCCAGCGCTGGTGGAAGCGATACAGCCCCGCATCGCCGTTATGGATAACGGAGCCAAGAAGGGCGGCTCCACACCGACCTTTGAGACGCTGGCGAAAACGCCCGGGCTCGAGACCCTATGGCAGCTTCACTACTCCGATGAGGCAGGGGTTGAGCACAACAGCGCAGAGGAGTACATCGCTAATCCTCCGGGTGAGGATGCGGCCCACTATTTGAAGTTGACGGTGAATAAGAATGGCACTTTCACTGTATTCAACTCGCGCACCAGCAAGAGCAAGGACTACGCGGCACGGTAAGGCTATGTGCTCATCGAGCGAACCGCAGGTCCCTCCACTCCGCTACGCTCCGGTCGGGATGACAATTCATTTTGAAGGCAGAAGTCTATTCCCTCAACAGAATTGTCATCCCGACCGGAGCGCGCAGCGCGCAGTGGAGGGACCTGCGGTTTCACACCTACTCATTGTTGCGGCAGGCTAAGAAGGAGGTCCGGCTTTCTTGGCCTTACGCTTGGTGTTGCGCTTCGGAGCTCCGTTTTTCGCTGTCGGCGAGGATTCGATGACACTCCGCATCCAGTAGTCGCCTTCGGCATCCACCTCAATGCCGTGAACCTCGCGCTCAAAGCCGGGAAACTGCTTGCCAAATTTTTCCAAAGCCAGCAAGAGCCGAATGGTGGGGCTATCGATGTCGCCCAGGCGCTCCCCAGGCATGCGAACCGGGATCCCCGGAGGGTAAGGAACCAGCATCACGCCCGCCAGGCGGCGCGCCATCTCAGTAATGCGGACCTTCTCAGTGCCATTTCGTATCAGCTTTTGATACGTCTCCGCAGGTGTCAGCACCGGGTCCGGGTCCACATCGCATGCCTGGTGCAGCAGATTGGTCAGATTCAATTCCCCCATCGCCGCATGCATCTCGTCGCTCAGTTCCTTCAGCGTCATGTCACGGTAACGATGCGGATGCTCCGCGACCAGGTCAGGCAATGCTTCGTATAGGGTTCCCTCGTTATCGTAAAGGCGCTTGAACTCGAACAGCGTTTCCAGCAGGCTGCCCCATTTGCCTTTGCTCGTCCCAACCGAGAAGAGAATCAAGGCGGTGTAGTCGCCGGTGCGGGCAATCTCCACCAGCCGCGCATCGAGAAACTCGGTAAGGATCGCCGCCGGGATGCCCCAGTCCGCCAACTGCCCCTGGGCATTGATGCCCGGCATGAGGATGGTGACCTTGGTCGGGTCAAGCATGCAATAGTCTTCGGCGATATCCTCATCCCTGAAGCCATGCCAGTCTTCTTCCCCTTTGAGTGTCCAGCAGGCCGGCGACTGGATGAGCAGCGAGTCAGGGGTCTCCTCAAAGAGAGAGGTATTGCCGGTGTTGGGATCGGTGACTGTATCCGGCTGGTAAATTCTGAAGAACCATTCGTCCCCGTTGGCCGAGCGCAGCCGATGCGCGATGGAAGACATGGCTTTTCGGAAGCTGATGGCATCCTGAATCGTCTCGTACATCAGGGTCGGACCAGCCGGTTCATCCATCATCGAGGTGGCCACGTCGAGCGAAGCGATCATGGGATAAAACGGCGAAGTGGTGCCATGCATCATGAAGGATTCATTGAACTGGTCAAAGTCCAGGGGCGCGCGGTCGCTTAGCTTTACGTGGATCATCGAGGCCATGGAGAAGGCCGCCAGCATCTTATGGGTGGACTGGACGGCGAACAGCAGCGGCCGGTCGGGCATGTCTTCCGGCACATCCATGGCGAAGCGTCCGCGATAAATGGAGTGGAATTTGGCATAGGCATACCAGGCCTCGTCGAAGTGGATACGCGGCACGCTGCGCGCCAGCATACTGGTAACGCGCTGTACGTCATAACAAAAACCGTCGTACGTGGAATTGGTGACCACCGCATAACTGGGTTCCTGCGAGGACGCAGCCGCGCTGAAAGGGCTGTCTTTAATGAGCTGCTGGATGTGCTCAGGACAAAACCGCCGCAGCGGTACCAGCCCGATCATTCCATAGCCATTTCTCGTAGGTTTGAAGTAAACCGGCCGCGCGCTGGTAACGGTGAGCGAGTGACAAATCGACTTGTGGCAATTGGCATCTACAAGAACGATATCGTTGTTGCCAATCACTCCGTGGCCCACGATCTGGTTCGACGTGGAAGAGCCGCTCAGGACGTAGAAGGTCCAATCCGCTCCGAAGATGCGCGCGGCATTCCGCTCCGATTCTGCCGGAGGTCCGATGTGGTCAAGCCACGAACCGAGGGAAGAGGTGGAGATTCCCAGGTCGGCACGCAGCAGGTTTTCCCCGAAGAAGCGATGAAACTGCATGCCCACCGGATGCTTGAGGAAGGCCACGCCGCCCATGTGTCCCGGGGCGTCCCAGGAATACGCGCCTTGGTCGGTGTATTTCTTGAGCTCGCGAAAATAGGGTGGCAACAGCTGCTCGTTGTAGCGGGCGACGGCGAAATCCACACGGTTCGCAATAAAAGCCGGCGTATCGCCAAAGAGATGGATGTATTCGTGAACCTGCTTCACCACTTCCAGAGGCAGCTCGCTGACCAGAGTCCGGTCCGCAATGAGGAAGATGGGGACTTTCTTGTTTCTGCGACGCACAGCGCGAATGATCTTCAGCGCAGCTCGTTCGTCGAATTGATGTTCCTGCTCCAGATCCCAATCGAGCAGGATGGCGCTGTGCGATGGATCCGATTTCACCAGCGAGAGCCCGTCCTCCGGTGTGGATGTTCGGACCACCTCGTAGCCTTCTTCTCCGATCGCATTGCACAACCGCTCCATGGCCCGGTCCGAGACGGAGTTGGTTCCACCCAGCTCACTGGCGATTAACAGTACCCAACGGCCATCACTCATAGTTTGCAGTCTCAACGAATCGTGTTACGTGCATGTTTCAATCCTTATGTGCTGAACTCGGGGAGTTCGGCATGACCTGCACCAGATTGGCCACCGCTGGAGCAATCATGTTCAGCAATACGGCCTGCGGGTTCTCAGAGGTTTTGAGAAATGCCAGCTGCCGGGTCTTCCAGCCCGGAGGCGCACTGCGGTGTTCTCGCAGGTAGCCAATGGCATCCAGGCCTGTCTGCGAGACTTGACGGAGATTGGCCGACACCGGTGCGAGCTCCTGGGTAAGTTGGGATTTAGGCAGCAGAGGCTGCAGTTGCGCATCATTGTCGCGCCACAACAGCAGCCATTCCTGGGCCTGCTCCCAATCAGCGACGCTCGCCTTTCCCGCGACAATGCGGTTGACGATCAGCGAAAACTCGCGCGCGGTCTCGCTTTCCGGGGGGACCGCGTCCACCATGCGGTTCAGCGGGGTGAAGGCATCGTAGTGTCCCAGGTCTCCCCGCGCATACCCACGCGGAGGCTGCATCACGTCGCCGAAGACACGCAAGGGCAACGGATCGGGCTCGCCTGTCATGCGGCTCAGCATCGCCGGATAGCTGGAGTTATGCTCGAGGCCATAGTAGTTCAGGTGCTGCGAAATGACGGCCATTCGCGCGTACATGGACGCTACGTCACGCGTATCGCGCGGCGACCAAAGGCGTTCGGCAATGGCCGCGGTTCGCGGCCAGATGCGGCTGTCGACATTCTCCGGCGTGACATATTCCGACCACATGGTCGCTTCTCCGCCTAGAATGCGTTTGCTCTGGTCGCTGCTCAACGTGTTTGGCCCGTCACCTTCTGGGTCGGCCGCGTAGTGCTCGGCTGCGGATTGGTTCAAATCGATATAGTAGCCAGCCGACAACATGGCGCGATTGCCGCCGCGCACCGCCTCACCCACAAATTGCGGACCCCGCCAGGACTGGATCACAACGTCTTTCGGCGTGCTGGGTTGCAGAACCTCGTCCCACCCCACCATGATCCGGTTGTGGCCGGCGACGATCTTCTGCACCCTGCCGGTGAAATACGCCTGCAACGCGGCGTTGTCTTTAATTGCATGGGCTTTCATGAACTGCTGGATGCTCGGGTTCCGGTCCCACTCCTTGCCGTTGCACTCGTCTCCTCCGATGTGGAAGTAGGCGTCGGGGAACAGGCCGGTCATCTCGCCGATAAAGGCGTCAAGGAAGCTATAGGTGCTCTCGCGCGTGGGGTCCATCGCGGGGTCGAATACGCCCCAATCGCGCTCGATCTGATACGGGCCGGGGCCGCTGGCTAAGTCCGGATAGCCCACAAACCACGCTGTCGCATGGCCCGGCATATCGAATTCCGGCACCACGCGGATGCCCCGGTCGCGGGCATATTCGACCACCCTGCGTATTTCTTCCTGGGTGTAGAAAAGCCCGTCGGAGCCCTTCTCCTGCAGCAAGGGATACAGCTTGCTCTCCACCCGGAAGCCCTGATTTTCCGAGAGGTGCCAGTGAAAGACGTTGAGCTTGACTGCTTCCATCCCGTCGAGTGTGCGATAGACCACATCCAGCGGCATGAAATGCCGCCCGACGTCCAGCATTAGTCCGCGCCAGGCAAAGCGTGGCTGGTCGTCGATGGTCATTGCCGGAACGGCGAAGCCTTGTGGTGTGCCGCGGACCAGCTGCAGAAAGGTTTGCAGGCCGTGTAGCACGCCCAGTGGATTGGCGGCTTCCAGGTGAACCGCATCAGCCGTAATCTGCAGATGGTAGGACTCATCTTCGTCCACTTGCTGGATGGGGGCGCTCGGCCCACCAGTCTTGATGAAGAACACTGCCTTGTTGAGGTAGGATTCGCGCCAGAGGGGGATCCCGGTTTGCCGCGAGAGAGTGTTCAGAAAGCGCTGCTGGGCGCGTTCCAGGCGCGGCTCGGTGAAACCTTGAAGGGTAATGCCGAAGCCGTTGTTGATGAGAAACTCGCCGGTGCCCGGCTTGAGCTGGGACGGTAACGGCATAAGGGGCAGCGGGACCGGCGGAGCCGCAGCCTGGCCAGCTGCAACGCCGGCGATAAGGGAGCTGAGCAGAAGAGTCATGCAGACGATCCGGAACAAGGGCGACCTCAGGCGACAAACGTAAACCGCGCTCAACGATTCTATCTGTATCGTAAAGGTATAGAGAACCCACAGGACGGAATGCCCATGACGCCAACCGCCGCCGTTTTCGAACACGAGATGCTGCGCGAGATCTACCAGCAGCCCGTAGCGCTCGCCGACACCATCGAGCGCTACGCCCCCAATGGCAAGCTTGCCACCGAGGTCTTTCAACCAGTTGCCGAGGCGCTGCGAGGACGGGAGCGGCTGGTGATCGCTGCCAGCGGCTCGAGCCGCCACGCCGGGCTCGCCGCGGAGATCGTGCTGGAGGATCTGGCCGGCCTGATCGTCGATGTCGAGTACGCCAGTGAGTACGTCTACCGCTCGACCCACACCCTGCAGGATCCGGGAGTTCTGGTTATTTCTCAGTCGGGCGAGACGGCCGACACGCTGGCCGCATTGCGCGAAGCAAAGGCGCGCGGCTTGCCTACGCTGGCCATTACCAACAATGCCCGCTCCACCATGGCGCAAGAGGCGGATGCCTCCCTGCCCACCTGCGCCGGGCCGGAAAAGGCTATCCCTGCAACCAAGAGTTTTACTACGCAGCTTGCGGTGCTTTACTCTCTGGCGCTCTACCTGGCGCGCATTCGAGGAAGAATGACCTCGCCCACCGTGGAACGCCATGTCGAGGACCTGCGCCGCCTGCCCGGACTGCTCGAACCCGCCCTGGAGAAGTGGCAGCAGCAGATCGCGACCTTGGCGCCGTCGCTGAAGGCGTCGCGCGCTTTTCTCTACTTGGGGCGCGGCGTCCACTATCCGATTGCTCGCGAAGGGGCGCTTAAGCTCAAGGAGTCGGCGTATTTACAGGCGGAGGGGTATCCGGCGGGCGAGTTGAAGCATGGCCCGAATGCGTTGGTGAGCCCGGATTCACCGCTGGTGGTGATCGCCACCAGCGACCCATCCGATCCGGACGCGATGCTGCGTTATCACAAGGTGCTGCAATTGATGCGGGATATGCGGGCGCAAGGCGCGACCATACTCAGCATCGCGAGCGAGGGAGATGGCGAGGCCGCGGAGCTTTCCAATTACTGCATCGAGGTTCCCAAACAGAAGACTTGTTAGCCACCATGCTGGAAGTTGTCCCTCTGCAATTGCTCGCGTATCAAATGGCAATTCAAAACGGCATCGATGTGGACAAGCCACGCAACCTGGTAAAAGCGGTCCTGCAGGAGTAACGGGAGAACCGGGAAGCAGCCAAAGCCGCCCCTCTGGACGGGTGCCCCACGTTCCCCGGATTCCTGTTGAGGTTGGTGACGTTGTCGAGCTGCATGCGGCTTTCCTTGGAGAAAGCCGCACACGCGGTTGTATCTGATGCCGCGTAACAGGAATCCGGGTTCGCACCAGCGTACGTGGGACGAAAACGCTGGGGCGTAGCCCCTTCGAATGCTTTTGTTATGAGTGCAAGATACTGTTTCCGAGAGCAACCGTCCGGGAGCAGAGTAAAAGCATTCGAAGGGATCGTTTTCGGCCCATGTACGCTGGCGCGAACATGGGGCACCCATCCTCGCTTCCCGCTATCGCTACCCCTCAAAGTTATAATGAAGTGTTATGGCCACGAAAAATCTCCCCCTGGAACATTCCCGCAACTTGTTGATTTCGCAACGTGATCAGATCTTCGATGCCTTTCGCCGCTGGGGTCATCTGCAGGCAAAACTTGACCCGCTGGGACAATACCTGCTGCCCGAACCCGTCCCCGACTTGAACTTCGACGGCGAGGACGCCGAGGAGGCCAAGGGCTATTACTGCGGAAGCATCGGGGTCGAATTCATGCACATTCCAGACCCGGCAAGGCGGGAATGGATCCAGGAGCGCATGGAACAGGCAGCGTCGGTGCCAGACCAGCGCCATATTCTTGAACGGCTGACCCAGGCAGACCTCTTCGAGCAGGTAATTCAATCACGTTATCTCGGCACCAAGCGCTTCTCGCTCGAAGGCGTCACCGTCCTGATCCCCTTTCTCGACGAGATCCTGAACCACTCCGCCGACTACGGGGCGGAGAAGGCCGTGATCGGGATGAGCCATCGCGGACGTTTGAACGTGATGACCAACACCATCGGCAAGTCTGCCGCTGACATCTTTTCCAAGTTCGAAGATGCCAACCCACGCACCATCCTCGGGGGCGG
>CAWIBI010000067.1:0-13870 GCA_963834205.1 uncultured Acidobacteriaceae bacterium
GCTGGTGGACTAAGCTTAGCTGCTCATCTAAAAGGTCAGGTTACAGAACACAGTAATCCCGAGTGCTATCAAAATCAAAGTGATACTTGTCAAAGTGCCTAAAAAAGACTTTAGGATCATCTTCCACTTCGGGAACTCTTTACGACCGGCTCGCCGAAACTTAAAGAACCGTAGCTACTCTATTCCTCTGTCAGATCCATTTCTGTGACGCGTATCACAATCTAGCTTGCCGTGCCTACGTGCTGGGCTGGATTTGCTCTTCGAGCTTTTCTAGCTTGTCTCTTGTGTGCCCGTACTGGATCGTGGCCGAGATGATCCGATTCAAGTCATGGGCCGTTTCAGCGTTCTCATCGAGGTAGTCGGAATAGTACCCAGAAACGGGGCGAGCCTGATTCTTATTGAGGTGGTTGATCGCAGCAGTTGTGTTTTCGGCGAGCTCGCGCAGCAGAGGCACCACCCGGTCGACCCCCTTTTGCTGCCAGGTAGAAGCCTGGTTTCGTTCCGCTTCGAGCTTGGCAATAGTGCGGGTCAATTGATTCACATGTCCTTTGACCGCCTCCAGCAGAGTGGCATGTGTTTGCCAAGTAACGTCGTTATGCAGCAAGCTTTGCATCTGGTCCGCGTCGTAGTCCAGGGACGCGGATTGCTGTGCGGCCAGCGAGAGGAGGTCGCGGACATCCTGATTCTCAGCATTCCGGATTGCCATAGCCCGGTTAACAATCATGAAGGAAGTTGCTATAAGTATGAGCGCCAACACATGGCGGCGCACGAATGTGAAGAGGATACTCATTTCGATTCTCCCATTGGAAAGTCGTCTACTCGTACTTACTCGGCCAGGAACCGTTAGGTATGAACTATGGCAGAGGCTACGCAGGGCGGCTGTGATGATTGTCACAGAGCCCAGATGGGTTCTGACGCCCGCGGGAGGATGGTCTGTTTTGAGAGCAGCCGCTAAGTTTTCAGAAGATTGTCTATGCCACGGACTTCTCTCCGGAAGCCGCCAAGGCATCCGTTTTTGCCTTATCATTTGCCCAGGATTTCGGCGCCCATCTCTACCTTTGCCATGTGCTTCCAGAACCTACGAGCGTTGCTCGAATGGATGATGATGAACTGAATGCCAGGTTTACCAGCGTGCTACCTGGGTTAGTTCCCGATGTACCCCGGGAATGGTGCGAACCGGAATGTGTCCTCGAGCATGGGTTTGCAGCCGATGGGATTCTGTTGCTCGCTCAGCGTGTTAAGGCCGACCTCATTGTGGTGGGGACGCGCAAAACTTCGCACTGGTTCGACAACTTCAAAACGGGTGTGGCGTTCCAGGTGATCAGCAGCAGCCGCTGCCCCGTGCTTACTATCCGAGCGTAGTCCGCGACACAGCAAGCGCTAAGCGTAGTCGCTTCTCTCGATGCCCAGCTTTCTAAGTTTGGAGTTCAATGTTGTCCGCTTGAGTCCGAGCTTCTCCGCCGCCCCGCCGCTTCCGCCGATCATTCCCTTTGTCTCTCTCAAGACACGAAGAATGTGTTCTCGCTCCGCCGCGTGAAAGTTCGGGTCAGCTGTAGCTGGCGTCTCTTCTTCAAGCATTTCCAACTCTGCTAGCGGGGCACGCAGAGTTGATCCTGGCGTAAGAATCACGGCCCTCTCAATGAAGTTCTCCAGCTCTCTTACGTTGCCGGGCCATTGCCAGGCGCACAGGGCGGTCATCGTTTCCGGTGGAATCGTTGCAATACGCTTGCCCATCCGCTTGGCGTGCTTATTTACGAAGTAGTTGACGAGCAAGGGGATGTCCGTAGACCTTTCACGCAGCGGCGGAACGGTGATCGGGAAAACTCTGAGGCGATAGTACAGATCGCTACGGAACTCACCAGCCTTGACCATCTTGGTGAGGTCGCGGTTTGTAGCGGCGATAAGACGAACATCGACGGTGATGGTTCTTCGGCCGCCAAGGCGCTCGATCTCCTTCTCCTGCAGCGCCCGCAGAAGCTTGGGCTGTAGTTCCAGAGGCAGATCCCCCACCTCATCCAGGAAGAGGGTGCCCATATGAGCCAATTCCAGCCGTCCGATTCGCTGAGAGATCGCGCCGGTGAAGGCACCTTTTTCGTGGCCGAAAAGCTCGCTCTCCAATAGCCCAAAGGGGATCGCAGAGCAATTCAATTTGACGAAGGCCTGGTCACGGCGTGGACTGATGGTGTGAATCGACCGCGCAATCAATTCCTTTCCGGTACCGGTCTCCCCAAGGATTAGTACGGTTGCCGCAGTGGGAGCAACGGTTTCCACTTGTTTCAACACGGCCTTAAGGCCGTGGCTCTCGCCGACGATTTCCTCGAAGTTGTACTCTGTGCGCAGCTCCTCCTCGAGATAGCGCTTTTCCTCTTTCAGCTTGCTGGTGAGCTGGGAGATTCTATGAAAGCTATCATCAATCTTGACGATCCCCGCAATCTGGCTGGCCGGTAGGAGAAGGGCCTCCGCGTCGCGTTGTCCGAAGCCGTTTTCGCGCTGGCATCCTACGAACAGAACCCCCGTTACTTCACCTCGACTGTCTAATGGAACCCAACAGCCCGACTTAATACCCGCCTTGAGTTGTTGAGTCGGCCGGCCGGCTTTCCGGTCCTCGACTTGGCTCATCAGGAGCGGTTCTTGGTTAAGCAACACCCACCCCTCCGGCGTGCCTTCGATTGGGACCAATGCTTCCCGGACTGGGCCCCCTTCTTCCCCTGATGCCAATTGTTGTATCCGCATTTGATGGGGGTTGCTGGCGTCGTAGAGCGCTATGGCTGCATAGTCATGAGGGATCAAGCGCTGAATAGCCGACTCCATCGCGGACAACATTTGCCGGATGTCGGGATTGGCCAGGACTGCTTTGCTGAGTTCAAGAACGAGCGACTCCTCCGCACTCTTGCGCTCTGTGAAGTCACGTGTAACTTTGGAGAATCCCTTGAGCCGACCGTCTTTTCCGCGCAAGGCGGTGATGATCACGTTAGCCCAAAAGCGCGAGCCGTCTTTACGGATCCTCCAGCCCTCATCTTCGTACCTACCTTCGGTCGAGGCCACTTCCAACTCGTGTTGTGGTTTGCCGCGTTCTACGCTTTCCTGCGGGTAAAATTTCGAGAAATGCTGGCCCAGGATCTCTTCGGCGCGGTAGCCCTTGATTCGTTCCGCGCCGGAATTCCAGGTCGCGACTCTTCCTTCAGGATCGAGCATGAAGATTGCATAATCACTGGCGCCTTCCACCAGCAGGCGAAATCGCTCCTCGCTGCGGCGGAGGGCTGTCTCCGCCTGTTTGCGGTCCGTAATATCCCGGATAACCGTCAAGATCGATCGTTCGCCGCTCGATTGGACTGGGCTGAGCATGATGTCGAGCGGAAACTCGGTTCCATCCTTCCGCCGCCCATACAGTTCGAGGCCGGTCCCCATGGGGCGCGCGCTTGGCGCGGCAACATAGGCTTCACGGTGGTCAGGATGATGCCCCCGAAACCTCTCCGGGATGAGCATTTCCACCAAATTCCCAATCATTTCCGTGTCGGAATACCCGAAAAGCTGTTCGGCAGCAGGATTAACCGCGGAGATATTGCCGTTAACAGAAGTGACAACGATCGCATCCGGAGACGCCAGGAAGAGCTGCCTGAACAGCGCCTGCGCATGTTCAGCAGCGTCCGTGTGGTTCAAGTCGGTAGTCATTTCGTACACTCTTTATTAGATACTCCATGACGAAAGCACTGACAGGCAAGTGTGGCGGAACAGCAAAGCTAATCTTGTCTCAGCTTGTCAGGTATTCGCCTTTAGGAAAAGGATGGGAGATTGACATCAAATCGCGTGTTTGTTGAGGTATCCGGAAGACTCTATTGAAGGCCAGAAGGACGGACGAGCGGTTCGGTCGCCACCTCGAATCATTCGCAGCAAACCAAGCTAGATTTATTGCTTTGGGAATGTGACTGAGCGGCTTTTCTTCCGTAGTTCATTGGCGACCGCTATCGCTCTCTTCAATTTCTCCCTTGAGATCAGCTGAACCTGCTTCTGGAGTTTACACGCAGGATTGCGCCCGACTACCCGCTGACTAATGGCTGCCAGTACATTCCAATCATGCCACGCCCCGATCTCATCTTTTGCTTCGCCCAGGGCAGCAATGAATTTCGTGTCGCTGCCGGCGAGCAATTGAAGAATACTGCGAAGTTCTTTCACCTGGAGCCGAAACAAATGCAGGCTGTCCTTAGTCAACCGAGGGCAATTGCTCAGCTCCCGGGCATGAGCTTCCGCGACGGCTACTATATTCATGGATAATCTCGTTGCCGCCTTCCTCTTTGAACGAACAAGGCTCTTGTCGATGAGTCTCGAGCATTGCTTTAACGAGTCAAAGGCTTCTTCTCTCTTTGCGGAAATGATGGCATGAAGTTTGGCAGCAGCTTTGAAGCGTCGCTCGCCCAGATACTCAAGCAATTGCACCAGGCATTCGTCCTTGGGGCTCGTTGGGAGCGAGCAAGCGAGTCCCACGAGCACATCCATGTCGCGCACTTTTCCAGCCGCTTTGCTGATTAGGACGAGAGCCTTGAGGAGACGACGAACCTTCCGGTCGCGGCCCCTGGTGAGGGCATCCCCGATTGCTTCCAGTGTCCGTATCTGTCCCCGCAAGCGATGGACATCTTCCGGCAGCGGCTGCCTGGGAAATCGCTTCAACAGTTTATGCAACTGAGTGATCTGTTTGCGCGAGTTTGCAATTTTCAAGTGCATGATGTCGCCAACTCCTGGAAGTGCCGTTGTGTTATGCCCTCGCGTACGCAGACCGGCTGTGCGGCGACTCTGTTCGCTTAAATTCGCTGACTTTATTCAGGGTGCTTTCCCGGTTCTGGAAACACTTCTGAACTCGGATGCCAGTGGAAAATACCCTTGGCATGCTGTCAGATTTTTAAATCATGCAATGTCGCGAATGCACGGAATAACGTATGTAGATTGTATTGACCCTTGTAGACGGGAGGGGGCTCCCGCTTTAAGCGGAGCAGTCCGTATACCGCGGCCATCGCAGACCGGATGGAATATTCAACGGTGAAAACCACGTCGTCCGCCAGCTCACAAAATTGTCCAGTGAAGGCCAGGTTAGTCCATCCCTTCGGTACCGGCTGAGGTCGATCGCCTATCTCCCGACGGAGAAACTGACTGGTGATGAACGGCATCATGCAGGGAATGCAGGTCGAGGTCTCCAGGATCCGCAACACCTCTGCTTCGATACGGAGGTGACCCAGGATTTCCGTCATGATCTCCCGGCCCGTGCATGCGTGCATGGGCTTCTTAACGAAGTCGCCCAGTTTGTCGACAAACAAGCCGTAACCCCAGAAGACATCCACGCCTTTGGGCTGCCCAATAAAGTGCGGTTGGTGTGGCAGCACAATCGAAGCGAGCCAGCTGGAGTTTGCAAGCGTGATGAGTCCGCCCTCGCCAGGAACATTGCCGGTGAAGTCACGGATCAGTCGGAAGAAAGTTGGATCGTGCAAGGTGGTGGTAAACGAAACCCATTTAGACTCTTCAATGTGATCAGCGAAAACCGAGGGCCGGCCGAATTCCGGCCTGCCGGCTGCGATCTTTTCCCATAGCGACCAGGCGCCACCGTCGGTCTTCGTCTTAAGAGCAGGCGCTGAGTCCATCGAACCGAGGCTCGAGGCCTCGGTCATAGAGCCCAGCGTGACGATGACCAGATCGTCTGCACCTACTGTAATCTCCCGGGTATGCCCTTGGCGGTCGCAGACGATGCGCTCAACCCGCTTGCCGTCTGCGTTCTCGCGCAGGACAAGGTCTGTCACGCGGGTATTCAATGCGAAGTGTACTCCGTGCGCGTCGAGCCACTGTTGCAGTGGCCTCACCATCGAGTCGTACTGGTTGTACACGGTGCGCATGATCCCGTGGAGCCGGTTAAATCCTTCGACCATGTGTGTGAAACGCAGCAGATAGCGTTTGAACTCCACCGCACTATGCCAGGGTTGGAAGGCGAAGGTCGTACACCACATTAACCAGAAATTCGTCACGAAGAACCCAGGATCAAACTGGTCGGCGATGCTGCTCTTGCCGAGCATCCCTTCTGGTTCCAGCATGAGGCGCTCAAGCGTGAGGATATCTTTTTCGCTCAGCCCAAATTCGGGGGCATCTTCCCGTCGTCCGTCACGCACGAGCCGCGAATGGGACGAGGTCTTCATGGTCTCGTTCCATTCAAAGATCTCTTTCGTGACCGTCTTGCTCTCATCGAGCGTGGGGATCGACGAGAACAGATCGTAGGTACACAGATACTTATTTTCGATCATGCGTCCGCCACGCAGGACGTATCCTTGTTGGGGAGATCCAGCCCCATCGAGACTCCCCCCAAGCCGGTCAAGCTCTTCCAGGATCATGATGTTTGGGCCCGAAAAATCCGCATCTCGGATGAGGAATGCGGCGGCGGCGAGAGAAGCGATGCCACCCCCCACGAGGTATACCTTCGTTCCGGCAGGGTCAGTTTTGTGCTTTGGATGACCGGTGTCGAACTTCACAGGAAAGGCGCCTCTCTATTGGACCGTCGTCTTCGGCATGAAAACCAATTGGGTGGATCGGAATAGCTACGCGAATTTCACCATATGCCCACGGGCAGAATGCGCCAGATCTAAAAGAGCATCGGTTTGCCCCGCCTGTTGATCCTTTGCGCATCAGTCCCCACTGATCGCCATCAGTGCTGCGCGGTTGGGGATCATTACCGTTGTTCCGTGGAGCATAACCAGGTGCCTGTTCTTGAACTCGCTTAAGGTGCGGGTAACCGTTTCTCGGGTTGAACCGACACATTCGGCAATCTGCTCGTGTGTCAATGGCATTTTGATTTTCGCTTGTTGCGAGGTTTGCTTTTCTTCAGACGACCACTGCAAGAACAACCGTGCGATCTTCTCATGCGCGTTGGTGGATAAGCCGACTGTCCGCAATTGCTCACAGGCACCGGCATATTGGGAATTCAGCTGCCGGATCACTGCCTGATACGCCTCTGGAAACCGGCCGATGAACGAAATGAAGTCTTCACGGCGGATAAATGAGACCTGTGACGGATAAAGTGTTTCGGCGCTCACCTCATAGGGAATGCCGGACATTGCCGCGCTTAGGCCGAGTATCTCGCCCGGGCGGGCGAGTTGAAGAATCAAGGTCTTCCCGCCCTTGGAACTGACCGAGACCTTAACCTTTCCCGAGCAGAGCAGGTAAATTCCCTTGGCCGGTTCGTTTTCCAGAAACAGCCTGGCTCCCGCCGGATAGGACGTGGGGATCTTGATGGATTGAAATTCCTTCGCCGCAGCGGCCGTGAGATGGCATAAAAAGCCGCTCTCTTTCAGCTTGCAAGTTTCACAGATCGAAGTTTGTCCGTTTGGGGTCTGCATATTAGCTCTCCTCTTGCTCGAGCGCCACACCGCTCGTAGCTTGGTGGGCAAAGTATTGAGTTAAGGGAGAATCGGAAAGAACCGCGGCGCCCGTCTCCCTGACAATTTCTCGAAGAATATGGGCTCCCTTTTCGTCCGCAAAGGTCACCCCACAAATGTCCAACCGCAAAGGCATTTGGTTCGCTGACGCCCACAAATCGTGCCATGTTCTTCCCAACTCCATGGCCCACGGACCAACTAGTTTGCCCTCGATCTTTAGAGTTGCCGTCGGCGAATCGTCTTTTATCGAGATCTTCAGCATTTGTCTGCACTTCCTTGCGCTCCTATAGAGCAAATAGGTCACCAAAGACGGGGGAGTCCCACATCATCTTGAGGTTTATTGAAAACAGGGGGTTTAGCGACGGGAATGCCCCGCCTGCACCCGGCGCGGATCGAATCGGAGACGAGAGGTTGAGACGAAATATCGTCCTGGAGACGATGGCGTCGTCTCATTCACCCTCAGTCCTAAATCCATCTCCTGCGTAGCAGCCAAACTTTGATGCCTTGCGTCAGCACCACGTAGGCAAGCATAGTCACGACCAGGATCGGCCAGTACAGGGTTGGGAGATGGGTGAAGCCGAGCGACGAGGCTAATGGGGAATATGGCAGCCAGATCCCGAACGCCATGATGGATAGAGTTGTGAACGTGAGTGCGCGGCTAGCCTGGCTCTGAACAAAAGGGATCTTATTGGTGCGAATGACATGGATGATGAGCGTTTGCGTCATCAACGATTCTACAAACCAGCCGGTTTGAAACAGGGAAGCACGGCCGGGATCCCAGCAGTGGAACACCCGGAGCATAACAAAGAAAGTCGTGTAGTCGAAGATCGAGCTGATGGGCCCAATAAAGAGGATGAACCGCTTGATCTCTGCGATGTTCCATGGCCTGGGCCGCGCCACTTGGTCGTCGTCCACGGCGTCGTTGGGGATCGGCACCTGCGAGAAGTCGTATAGCAGATTGTTGGTCAACACTTGAATCGGTGCCATCGGCAGAAAAGGCAGAAAGGCGCTGGCCCCCAAAACGCTGAACATGTTGCCGAAGTTAGAGCTCGCCCCCATACGAATGTATTTCAAGATGTTCGCGAAGACCTTGCGGCCTTCAACCACGCCCCCTTCCAGAACCGTCAGATCTTTTTCAAGCAAAATTAGATCTGCAGATTCCTTGGCGATGTCTGTGGCCGTGTCCACCGAGATGCCGACGTCGGCGGCCTTCAATGCGGGTGCGTCGTTGATGCCGTCTCCCATGAACCCGACTACGTGCCCCTTAAGCCTGAGCATACGGATGACTCTTTCCTTATGAGCCGGAGAGAGACGAGCGAAGAGGGTGGTCTTCTCCACTGCCTCGCCGAGTTCTTCATCGGACAGCTTCTCCACGTCTGCTCCGAGCAGCATCGGTTCGGCTGCGAGGCCCACGTCTTTGCACACCTTCCGGCTGATGAGTGGGTTGTCTCCAGTTAGGATTTTCACCACCACGCCGTGCCGGTGGAGGGCTTCAAGGGCGCTGGCAGCAGTGCTCTTAGGCGGGTCGAGGAAGGCGACATAGCCTCGAAGTACTAGTTCCCGCTCGTCGGCTTTGGCACAGATTTGCTTTCCCGGAAGCTCCTTGGTTGCCAGCGCCAGCACCCGAAAGCCATCATTGCTGAGGCTCTCGTACTCTTCTTTCAGGCCCACCATCAGGGACGGTTCCATCGGAGACAACTTGCCGTCCAGTTCGAAGTACGAGGAGTGCTGGAAGACCTCCTCCGGAGCCCCCTTGGTGAGGAGAACCGTCTTGCCTTCCGGGTCTTCCACGAGGACAGACATCATGCGCCTGGTGAAGTCAAATGGAATCTCGTCGAGCTTCTTATACTTCTCGACAACCGCCATCCCATGGAAGTCGGGACTGTCCAGAATTGCGCGGTCAAGCAGATTCTTGAGACCGGTCTGGAAATGACTAATCAGATAGCCGTTCAGGAGCGCCTCCTCAGTTTCGCGTCCTGCGACATTGCAGTGCCGCACCAGGGCGACACGATCCTCGGTAAGCGTGCCTGTCTTGTCAGTACACAAAACATCCATGGCTCCGAAGTTCTGGATGGAGTTGAGTCGCTTGACGATCACCTTGCGGCGGCTCATCGCCAGCGCGCCTTTGGACAGGCAGACGGATACGATCATGGGCAACATCTCGGGCGTGAGGCCCACGGCCACGGCCAATGCGAAGAAAAAGGCGCCCTTCCAATCGTGTTTTGTGAAGCCGTTGATCAGGAAGACCAGAGGCACCATCACCGCCATGATCCGGATCATCAGCCAGGTGAAGCGGTTGAGGCCCAGGTCGAAGCTGGTCTGGACCCGCTCCCCCGTGATGGATCTGGCCATGCTGCCGAAATAAGTCTGCACCCCTGTTGTGACCACAACCGCTGTCGCTGTCCCGCTCTGGACGCTCGTCCCCATGAAGCAGATGTTCTTGAGTTCAGTGGGGGAGGCTACCGTTTTGGATTCCTGGTCATGAATCTTCTCAACCGGGAGCGACTCGCCGGTGAGGCTTCCCTGGCTGACAAAGAGGTCCTTGGAAGAAAGCAGCCGTACATCTCCCGGAATCATGTCACCGGCGGACAAGTGGATGATGTCCCCAGGCACGAGGTTGTGGAGCGGTATCTCTTTAGGCACGCCGTCGCGAACAACCGTGGCAGTCACATGAATCATTGCCCTGAGCTTCGCTGCCGCTGCATCGGCTCTTGCCTCCTGCAGAAAGCGAAGTCCCACACTCAGGACTACCATCATCGCCATCACCGTACCCGCACGCGCGTCACCCGTTGCGAAGGAGAGCGCCGAGAGAGTGGCAAGGAGAATTACCAGAGGGTTGCGGATGATCTTCAGAAGACGGATGGGCCAGGTTTGCGGCTTCTCCTGCGCTACCTCATTCGGGCCTACGGTACGTACCCGCTCTTCAGCCGCAGCTTCCGTCAACCCGCTCGGAACCGTTTGCAGCTTCAGAAGCAGCTCTTCGTCGGGCATCCGGGAGGCGTCGATTACCGCGGGCGATACTTGAATATTCTTGCCCTTAATGGGTGTTGAGGCGACCGTCGCCTGATGTGGCCGGTCGTTCAACTCAGCGCCGACTGCATGCGTGCTATCGGATAAAGCAATCTTTTCCGCGTCGGACACCGTAATCCTCTCCTTTAACCATACGGTCAAGGATTACCTATACATCTAGAGCGGGACCTTTCAAGGTGATCGCAATCACTCTATACCGCGACGGCGCGCCAGGCAGCAATGGCAGCAAGAGCTTTCTCTGGCCGCTCGATCACCGGGGTAATACGGCCAAGGTGAACCGCGCCGGTGTTACCGTCCAGCGAAAGCAAGTCGCCCTCATTCAGGACTGTATCGCCGATCTCGCATTGACGACGATCCAGGTCGATCTTAAGGTCTGGGCAAGCAACAAGGCAGACCTTGCCAAGCTGTCGCGCTACTACCGCTGCGTGGGAAGTACGCCCGCCTGAGGCGGTGAGGATGCCTGCCGCTAAGGCCATCCCCTCGATATCCGTCGTTATCGTCTCGCTCCTCACAAGGATTGCCTGGGCGCCGTCTTGCGACAGCTGCTTCACCGCGTCAGGGTCAAGAGCTACGGCACCGCTTGCTACACCCATACCAGCTACCTGCGCTACTGCCAGCGTCTTCGGCACCGGCGGGGCGAAGCTGGTCTTGGCCACGGCGTCCAGGTCGATGCCGTTGAGCCGCTCGAGCGCTTCGTCCGGCGTGAGCAGACCTTCCCCAACCATGTCCACAGCGATGGCCAGCGCCGCCCAATCCGTGCGCTTGGCTCGCCGTGCCTGCAGCAGGTACAGCACACTACTTTGAACGGTAAACTCAAAATCCTGTGCATCGTGAAAGAGCATCTCCAGCTCGTGGCAGATGCCGTTGAGCCGCGCCCAGACGGCGGGCAGCACCAGGGGCAGGCGGTCCTTGTCGCCCAATTGTTGGCGGCCAGAGACCACATCCTCACCCTGAGCATTGAATTGAAAGTCGAAATACAACTCCCGGGCGCCGGTGGCAGGATTGCGCGTAAAAGCCACGCCAGAGCCCGACCCGCCCCCGGCATTGCCAAAAACCATGGTCTGCACCGTCACCGCCGTGCCGGCTTCGTCGCTAATGCCATTCAATCGGCGGTAGCTGGCCGCCTTGGGCGCGTCCCATGAGCGGAACACTGCCGCGACCGCCTCGGCGAGCTGTTTCTGTGGATCGGATGGAAACTCATCGCCAGTCTGCATGCGGTAGCAGTCCAACATCGCGAGAGTGAGCGAGCGGAGAGCGCGATGATCGAGCTCCCGCTCGTTCTCCACTTCCTCACGCTGGAGGAGATCCACTATCAGCGCGTCGAACGGCGCCGTAGGAATATTGGCCACTACCTCCGCGTATCCTTGCACGAGCCGCCGGTAACTGTCCCAGGCCAGCCGTGGATTGCCCGTGAGACGGATCAGGGCGTCGACCGTTTCTCTGTTCAAACCGACATTCAACACGGTCTCCATCATGCCCGGCATAGATACCGCCGCGCCGGAGCGAACGGAGACGAGTAACGGCCGTCGCGTTGCACCAAAACCAAGGCCGGTGGCTGACTCCAGCCGGGCGATACCCTCAGACAGTGTTTGTTTCAGCACGGGTTCGTCCGCCGGTCGAGTGGATCGGCACCATGACGTCGGGAGTACGAAAGCAGGTGGAATCGGCAAGCCAATCTCTGCCATGCGCATGAGGTTCCAGGCCTTGTTGCCTACCTCCTTCGGCCCGCCTTTCGAGGGCGCCGTTCCTGGCGAAATTGTATAAAGGTTAGCCATCGATGACATTCTCAAGAATATGTTCGCGCAAGATCAAGCTCGCTCGCTTTAGCGCGTCCGCCGCGGATTCCAACTTGCTGCCGATTGCAGTAAACAAATGGAGCTGGCGAAAATCTTCCGCATGTTTAACGGCTGCTGCCGCTACAGCGCGTTCCGCATCGTCAGCCTGATGTTCAAGTGCGCTGAGCCGATCGATTGAAGCCACAAAATCGTCGGTCTCGAGAGAGTTCGCGGCATGAGCCGCTTGTGTGGCATGACCAAGCGCCCTGATCCATTCCTGCGATGCTTCTGCAAGCAAGTTGGCAAGCGTTTGCAATGAATCAAGCGGTTTGCCGTGGAGTTTATCCAGACTGAGAAGGAAGCCCGCGTCTTCCAACTCGTCCGCCGCGTCGTCTGCGCCCTGCATTAATGACAGGTACACCGAATACTCTGGCCGAACGCGCACCGCCTCACGGGTATCGATTACCAGATGGTCGGCATCATGCTCAAAGCGGCGAGCACGCCGGGCGTGTTTAGTCGCCTCCTGCGGCTCGACCTGAAGCCCGTCGCGCACCAGACTCGCAAGCTCAAAAATGAGCCCGGCGTGATCTGCTGCGAGACGCAATAACCGCTGTTCCTCGTTGCTGAAATGAGTGGCTAGCGTCACTCGGATACGGTCATGGATCAAAGCTTGTGACTGGCCGGACAAAAGACCCTCGGTGGCAGCCTGGAAGACGCAGCGCATGAATCGCAGCGCTTCCGCATCGCCCAGAATCTCGCAAAGCCGATCGCCAAAATGCATCGACGATCCGGCGGTTGTCTCAATTGCCTGGTTTACCAGTTGCGCGCCGCCCAGCTCCAAAAAACCGCGATGCCCGATCTCCTGTTCCGCCGCCCAGGTTAGAAGAGCCAGACGATCGGGTCCGCGCAAAAATCCTCTCAATTGTTTGCGCGCCCGGTTCCAGTCGATCAGGAAGACCAGCCGCGAGCCAAGAAATTCAAGGTAGGCAGAACAGTCGCCGGCATCCTTCGCTTCGAATCTTCCCGTAGTCATATGAAACGGGGTGCCGGCAGGCAACGCGGAGCTACTATCTTTTTCCCACGCTACACCGCGCGGGTTCAACAGGTCCTGGAAGAACGAAAGCCGTTCAGCATGCAGATCGGTATAGGTGACGCTAACCGTCAGGCCTTGCACGTGAATAACGATCACATGTGCATCCGTGGTACCAATGTCATTCTGGATTATCAACCGGTCTGCATCGCGGGTGGCCGTCGTCGCAAGGCCTGGATGGTTGAACTTCAGCTTCGCAGTGCGATTGAGTCCAGCCATGAAGGCCGAGACAAACGGACGATCTTGCTCTGCTAGCTTATAAACTGCAGCACCGTCCAGCTTCTCCTCGGCCAACTCCGCCTGCATTGCATTGAGCCGCTTATGCAAGTCCATGACCAGGCGATGCAGGCTGTCCGGGTCATCATGCCCGGCTTTCATCATGGCAGAGACGGCCTCCGGCTTGAGCAGATCGTCGGAGGCAGCAGGCAGTGCTTTCAGTAATCCATCTATCCGTACCGCAAACCCATCCGGATTCGCGGTGAGAACAGGGGCGGCCATCACCCGCATATCGTCTGCGATGCGTGCAAAGATGCGACTCGCGCCAGGCACGCGGCATTGTTCCCCAACCA
>CAWIBI010000068.1:0-103182 GCA_963834205.1 uncultured Acidobacteriaceae bacterium
GACAGGTTGGATGGAGTTACGATGCGCACCGGGACGCCGGCGAGAGTTGAATCTGTGATGGTGTTGGGACAAAGCTTGCTCCAGGCGGCATTTGCGCGCACGGCCGACAGATCCATCTGGGCCCGGCGATGTTCGAGAGACTCCGGAGGGGCTTGATCAGGAGTGGTCCGGATGAGAGATTTGCGGGCTTCCGGGCTGAGGTCAGGCGGCACCGGGACGACGCGCGTGACGTAGGCGGTGCCCTGTGCGTCGATGTAGCTGGTGTCTCGCGTCGCTGCGGTGGAAGCGGAGGTGGGCTGCGGGATGGATTGGGCAGCGAGCGCAGTGGAGATCGCCAGAAAAAGAAGAGCAATGGTGCGAAGCTTGATGGCCATGTAGATTCAGTTCTCGGTAGGCTTCTCGACATAATGGGCCCGGCAAATCGAGACAGCGCGAAATGAAATGTCGTCTGTAAGACGTACGAACTTCGCTGCTTGGCTCGCCGCTACGCATTATATTTGCTGTGTTATTGGTTTGTCCCGGCTGCATCGCTGCCTCTCCATGTGTTCGATTACGGACGCGTGAGTACGCGGACATTTATCTATCTCGTGGGCGTGGAAGGCTTCGCGAAGGGCAAGGGTTTGGTGCCGCACCTACGGCGCTCGGATCATCTTGAAACGCTACCCAGCCCTGCCGGGCTGGGCTGACGTTTGGCGACCGGCCCTCCCCCGGATTTCCTGTGGAACTTGGTGGCTTCGGTGAACTTCATGCGCCTTTCTTCATGGAAAGGCGCACACGCGGTTCTCTCCAGTGCAGCGTGGCAGGAAATCCGGGTCCGGGCCGTGAGAAACGCACGGAATCCGCCGTCCCTTCGGGACTGCACCGTGCTGGAAGTTCTCTGAAAAGCTAATTTAGAAAGGCTGGATTTATTTGTTTGCCGGCTCGACTTGCTCGTTTGCTGCGGAGCTGGCAGGCGACGGATCTCTCAGTGCCGGGCAGCATCTGCGGCCAAAATTCGCTTAATCGCAGCACGGAACGGTCTGGCAATCATCGATAGCAATCTGATGTATGGACGTTCCTTCCTGTAGTAGATCGTCTCCAGCTTCACCCCCCACTTATCCGCCACGTCTTCCCGCTCTCGAAATTCAGGTCGAATTGTCGTGCGGATGTGGTGCCCGATCTCGTGAAACAATACGGGCGCAAACAGGAAATCTTGCACCAGAGGAAGCTTCCACCACCATCCTCGGTCCCAACCCTGCAATATCCGATCTACAAATATCTCGATCCAAGCACTCTCGCCTGCCCAAGCGTAGTGATAGAGACCACGAGCCTGCACTACCTTCACGGTGCGTTTTCTGGACCTGGTCTTGCTTCGCCGTCGTTTGCGCGAGAGGGTGTCGGCACTAGTGAGTACAACTGAACCCAGCCCGGCCAAATACTCAGACGGCACTGATCGCAACATCCTTGACAGCAAGGGACGCACGTCGAAGGGTGGCTTGTACTCGTGGAAATAAGTCACCAGCTTGACCCGGCTGAGAGTCCCGTCTTCAGTTTCTCGGTTGCTTCCTGTGCGATCGTTCGTCGGCCTTGTAGTCACGGCTGAATTATCAGGCTAGGGAAGCGTCTTGAGAAGGTGCATTCGCGAAGGGGAGTTTCGATTACAAGTACCAGGGAATATTGATCACCATGATGTGCTGATTCCCGCGTACCAGCAAGAGTAACTTCAGCAGTTGTGCGCGCTGGTTGTGGAGCGGAGCCTGCCACCAATGCTTGACCACCAGCTCGGGCACGAGCACGGCGATCTGACGATCGGGATGGTCGTGCTCGACCTTCAGAATGTACTCGACCAGGGGCATGATAACGAAACGGTAAGGGGAGGAGAGAAGGATGAGCTCGGGAACTATTTTTTCCGACGCGCGCAGGGGCAGGGCGACATTGTGTTGCCACATCTGTTTCACCTCCTCGCAGCAGTCCTCAGCGTCGACGTGCACGGCTTGCACCTGGTCGCTAATCTTCAGAGCGAAGCGCAGGCCCTTTTCCGTGATGCGGGACCAGCGGTCGAGCGGGACGATGACCAGAGGCTCGACGAGGTTCTCAACCCGCATCGGGCAGTCGACGGCGATCTGCTGTGCGACACGATCGTAATGGCGCTTGACGGCGCTCATGGTAATGATCAGGGCGGGAACCAGGATCGCAGTGATCCAGGCGCCTTCGGTAAACTTGGCGGCAAGCACGATAACCAGGGTGATGCCGGTGGCGACGGCGCCCACCCCGTTGATGATCATGCGATGCAGCGCGCCTTTGCCGCCCTCTCGCTTCCAGTGCATCACCATGCCGGCCTGGGAAAGCGTGAAGGCAAGAAAAGCTCCGATCGCAAACAGCGGGATCAGGCGGTCCGTTACCCCGCCGAACACGGTCAGCAGCAGCGCGGTGAAGCCGACCAGGGCAACGATGCCGTGGGAGTAAAGCAGACGGCGCCCCCGGATCTTGAAGACGTGCGGCAGGTAGTCGTGCATCGCGATGGCCCGGGTGAGACGCGGAAAGTCGGCAAACGAGGTGTTCGCCGAGAGCGCGAGCACGGCGAGAATCGAGCCAATGGTCAGGTAGTAGAACCAGCCGCGGCCCATGACGGCGGCGGTGAGCTGGGAAAGGATGCTTTGGTAACCCGCGGCCCCGGGGTCGGTGGCGCCGATCGAGTAAGCACGGCAGAGCAAGGCAATGCCGGCGAGAAAGACCATGAGCAGAATGATGATGATGGTGAGCGTTCGCTTGGCGTTCTTCTGCGTGGGCTCGCGGAACGCATTTACGCCGTTGGAGACGGCCTCGACGCCCGTCATGGCGGTGCATCCGCTGGCAAAAACCTTGGCCAGGAGCCACAGGGATAACATCGACCCGCTCACGGGTAGGTGAGGAGGCTCAACGATAGGGACCGGATGGCCGCCGGCCGCGAAGACGCGCTCCGCTCCGACGCCGATCACCAGCAACAGTGTACCGACGAAGAGGTAGGTGGGGATGAGGAAGGCGCTACCGGTGTCCTTGACCCCGCGAACGTTGATCAGGGTGAGGATGAACAGGATGGCGAGGCAGAGGACGAGGGTGTGGGGTTCCAGGCGGGGGAAGGCCGAGACCAGCGCGCCCACGCCCGCGGAGATGCCGACGGCGGCGTTGAGAATGTAGTCGATCATCAGCGCAGCGGCGGCCAGCAGGCCGGCGGTTGCGCCCAGGTTCTCAGACGCGACCGTATAGCTGCCGCCGCCGTGGGGGTATGCATCGATGGTCTGAAGATAGGAGACGAAGACGATGGCCAGCAGACCGATGATGGCGAAGCTGATGGGTACGATGTGCTGAATACCCGCGAGCCCAAGCGGGATAAGAAGCGTTAGAGCCGCTTCAGGACCATAAGCTGCCGAGCTGAGAGCGTCAAGGCCGAAGACGGGAATGCCGGAGATGGGACCGATGTGCTCGGCGCGCTCCTCTGTAGTTGCAAGCGGCTTACCGACGACAACGTCGAAGAACGACATGAGTGCTCTTTCGGTTCGGCCGAAGCCGGGCTAACCCGCAATCAAGGTTAGCT
Organism: uncultured Acidobacteriaceae bacterium; assembly: GCA_963834205.1. Taxonomy (GTDB): domain Bacteria; phylum Acidobacteriota; class Terriglobia; order Terriglobales; family Acidobacteriaceae; genus PALSA-350. The sequence goes on from CAWIBI010000068.1 coordinate 3,554, forward strand.
CAAAAGCGTATAAACAAACCGTAAAGTTGGCCGCCGGCTTTGCCGGCCCACGGGAAGATGAAACGGTATTATTTGGGGATCTTTCCCTGCCACGGCCCAATGGGGCACCCGTTGATCTGTGGCACGAGAACAAAAACACGCGGAGCTTTGTTTCTTCTCAGATACAGAAAGACGGAGGGCGATCAACTCGGGTTGGATCGTAGCTCAACTCCCGCCATCAGCGGATCGCTGAAGCCGGGCATTCCGTTCTCCACGCGTCCGGCGTAACGGGCTTGCTGGTTCGAATCATCGGCTTGCACTGTGAAATCGTACCAGCCGTGGTTTCGTTTCAAGTTCAGAACGACGGAGGTTTCCTGACCAGGAGTAATTTTCCTGGTTACCGTATCTGACTTGTAGGCATTGTCCTTAATCGCAACGCTGACAGGTTCCGCGGACTTGTTATGCAGCAGCACCTGCACGTTTCCAGTGAGCTCCGTTGCACCGTGTTCGTAGGAGGTGCGCACGGCAAGAGGAACCCCAGCCGATCGGCCGGTAAAGGAACGGTAGAAGCCATTCGGGCCAAGCACCTCGATGGAGTAGCCTGAATCGGCAAAGATGGACACCGGTATTTGCCTGGTAAGAGTGTCGCCCGGCTTGACTGCGTAGGTGGCGGACATCATCCCCGCTCCATCTTTCATGTTACGCAGGTAGACGTTGAACGGGGCGCCTGCTGACTTCGCTCCATGCACCTGGCTGGCAGCGCTGAGGTGGAGTTCGTAATGCGCGCCATCCTCACTGAGGTTGCCATCGGCATAAAGCTCGTAGGGGATCGCGCAGGCCGGCCGGATGCCTTCTTCCTGGTGGCCGACTAACCCGGAACGCTCCGCAGCGCGGTTGATATGCTCGATCTGTTCGGAGGTGAGTTTTTTGTAATTCGATGGGATCTCCCTAAACTGCGCCTTCTCGATGCTCACGACAAATTTGTCGCGGTGAAGAAAGTCCAGCGCAGGTTCCTTGGGATCATAGGGGCGAAAGGCAGAAGTTAGATCGCCGGAGATCGTCCGCCGCCACGCGCTGATGTTCTCTTCGCGAACCGTCTTGCCGAACTTGCCTTGTACGAACGCTTCCAGGAACATCAGCGTGGAGGTGTGGTCAAAGAGCTGCGAGTTGACCCATCCACCGCGGCTCCAGGGAGACGCGATGATCATGGGGACGCGAAAGCCCATGCCCATGGGCCCGGATCGTGCTTCCTTCTCGCCAACTCCCTGGCGCAACTCGTCTTCTTTATAGCTGTACTCGAGGCCGGTATCGACGCCGGCGGATGCTCCTCCTGTTTCCGGACGCTTGGGGTCGGCGGCGGCGAACGATGGCGCGTGGTCGAAGTAGCCGTCATTCTCGTCGTAGGTGAGAATGAAGATGGTCTTCTTCCATACCTCGGGATTTTTCGTCAGGATGTCCATCACTTCAGAGATATACCAGGCGCCATACCAGGGTGAGCTTGGGTGATCGGAGAATCTTTCCGAGGCAGTCAGCCAGGAGATCGCGGGCAACTTGCCTTCGTTCACATCCTTGCGAAATTGATAGAGAATGTCCCCCTTGGGAACCTGCATGGTCTGAGACTTGCCCTGGTCCTCAAATGACAAGGGGAGAAGAGCGTGGTAATCGGGATCTTCGGCATTGGTAACAAATGCCGCATGATGCAGCGCCTTTTCCTGTGCGGAGAGCTGTTGGTATCGGGCCTCGCCGCTTTTGGCGAGCGACGCCTTGAGTGAATCGATCCGGCTTCGTGTATCTCCAAGCTGTGCGCGGAGCTTGGCTGCTGCCGCGGGATCCTTCTGCGCAGATATCTCGGTTTCGAGCTTTGCCGCCTGGGCGGATAACTCCGAAATCCACTGCTCCGCGGCTCGAGCGAATCCCGGATACGCCTCGACGTTATAGGCGGAGAAGCATTCGAGCACATTGTCACCGTAATTCCCAAGCCAGGCATCTTTTTCACCGGAAAGTCCGGAGCGAGTCAGGTCATTCTGGTAAGCCTTCCAGCTGATTCCCGCCTCCTGCAGGCGCTCGGGGAAAGTCTTCCAGCTCATTCCGCCGCCGTCGATCTGCTCATTCCGCATGTAGACCTTTGAGTCGGCGCGTTGCTGGTCGCGGATGGTCCCGGTCCAGAAGTAGCTGCGGTTGGGCGATGTGCTGGTCATCACCGAGCAGTAATTCTGATCGCAGACGGTGAACGCGTCAGCCAGGGCGTAATAGAAAGGCAAGTCTTCCCGGGTGTAGTGGCCCATGGTCAGAGGCAGATGGGAGTATTCCTGAGTCTCTGAACGCTTGGCCTCCAGCCACCCATCATGGCGGCCTTCGTTCCAGGCATCGACCTGGCTGTCGCGGGAATGGGGAAGCGACCCCATCCACGTGATCCGGGTGTCACGGATGTCGAGCCGCCACGGAGCGTAGGAGTTGCCTGCAGCGTCGGTCTGCACGAAAACGGAGTTGCCGTTGGCGAGTCGAAGGGCACGAGGGTCGTTAAATCCGCGAACTCCCCGAAGGGTGCCGAAAGCATGATCGAAGGAGCGGTTCTCCTGCATCAGGATCACGATGTGTTCGGCATCGAGGTAAGTGGAACCGGGCGCCGGCTCGATCGCGTAGGCGCGCTGGATGGATTCGGGAACCAGGCCGGAAATGCCTGCGGCGCCGGATGCTATCGCGGCGAGCTTGAGGAAGTCGCGTCGTGTCTGCATAGTCAGTCTTTTCTCATAGTAACGTTGTGGTTTTGTGAACGTGGCCTGGCCGGCGTGACGGATGGGCTGGCTTTATCAGACTTGCTGTGGTTTGATTGTCGACGACTTTAAGCACCTGTTCTTCAGGCCAACTCTGGAATTTGCAGTCGATGCAGGCTGTGGGTTTCGCCTTGCTTCAAAATAGCTACCGGTTCATGGAGTGGTTAGTTTCAGCATGAGAATGCTTTACCTTAGCGTTGCTGTCCTGTTTGCCCTGACCCAATCGACGACCGTTCCGGCACCGCCCGCGGCGGGTGGCGCCTCGTCTCTACCCGCACCTCCCGCGGGCCCAGCGGAGGTGATGACTCCCAAGGATCCAAAAGAACGGATGGATCTGGCGCGGAAGGTCAACGGCCTGCAGGGGTTGGATGTTCCGTGGCATCTGAAGGCGAGCTATGAGGTCTTTGCGGCTGATGGCAAGTCGAGCGACACGGGCACCTATGAGGAATGGCGGGTAAGCGCCACCCAGTACCGGATGGCTTTGCACGGTTCCTCCGTTTCCGTGGAAGTGTATGGCACGGATCATGGTGTCTTCCGCACCGGCGAACAAGATTGGCCGGACAAACCGCTGAGCTTGATCCAATCGATGGTTGGGCGGCCAATTTCTCCGGAGCGAAATCCGGAAAAGACGGCGCTGCAGAATTACGAACGGAGTTTTGGCAAGGAGAAGGTGGTGTGTACAGCGTTGATGGGTCGCGGCCCGCAAGCAACAGCGCAAAATTCCCCATCCTTCTGTTTCTCTCCGAACAATGCTGTTCTTTTCTACGCAAGCACTGGCAATCAGATGTATCAGACCATGTTTCAACATATCGCGCTGGTTCATGGTCATTACCTTGCCAATGATATGCAGGTGTTCATCGAGGGCAGGCCGTGGCTGAAGATTCACGTGGACGTGCTGGAGGGTATAGGTCCGGCGGGCCTGTCGGCGTTGACGGTTCCAGCCGGTGCATCGCCGGTGAGCGTTCGTGTTGACGTGCCAGGGGAGGCCATCGGCGGCCACCTGCTTAACAAAGTGTTCCCGATGTACCCGGCGACGGCGAAGCTACAAGGCGTGCAAGGTACGGTCATCCTCAATGGCGTCATCGGTAAAGATGGTCATTTCAAAAAACTCCAGGTGCTCGCCGGGCCGCCGATGCTGCAGCAGGCTGCCATCGATGCGGTGCGGCAGTGGGCCTATACGCCCTATTTGCTGGATGGCCAGCCGGTTGAGGTAGAAACAGACGTCAATGTCGTGTTTGCCCTGGGGCGGTGAACGCGGGGGCGGTGAACGCGAATTACCGTATTGTTGCCGGGTCAGCAACGTGCAGTCCCGCCTTGCGCAGGCCGTCGATAAGTTGCTCGACCTGCTCGGGGGCATACCACTTGGCAAACTCATGGTGGGTTGCCTGGGCGAAATCAGGCCGTAGGACGAGTAGTTCCTTGAGCGCTTTTTGTGCGTCTTCGCGCTGGCCCAGCTGCCCGTACGCCGCTGCACGAGCAACGTAGGTAAGGAAGAAACCCGGCATGTTGATGCGCAGAGCTCTTTCCAGAGCCTCATGGTACTGCCCTTTGCGATAAGCATTGGTGAAAGCCGCGAACCTGTACCAGCCGGGATGATTGGGATTCAGTTTTGCGGCGATTTCTACTTGGGCGCAACCCTCTTCCCACTCGCCGGAGTACGCGCGCATCAAGCCCAAAAATGCCAACGACGACCCGTCCATGCTATTGAGCGCAATGCAACGCTCCGCGGCCGCGCGGAAGGACAGCAATTCTTTCTTGAAAAAATGAGCTGCGGCCAGGGCACACCAGCCAAGATGATTCGAGGGAGCAAGCTCGATGGCTCGCTGTGCCGCCGCCAGCGCACGGCCAAGCGGGTCGGGCTCGGCGTTGAAACCCTGCGCGTATTCGCCCCGGTAGAGCATGGAAAGCATGGCCCAGCAATCGGCCTGATCAGGAGCCTGGTGGACGGCACGTTCGAGAAATCGCTTGGTCCTGGCGTGCTCGTCCGGAGTTACGCGCTCAAAGTAGATGAAGGCGCGCAGCACTGCCTCGTGCGGCGTGAGTTGGTCTTCGCTCTTGCTGCGAAGCAGTTCGCTCATCCCGCGGGTCAACACGCCAGACTGGTCGGCAACCGTGGATACGATGCGGGGAACAAGATCGTCCTGCAATGCGAAGAGGGCGTCGGCGCTGAATGCGCGTTCAAAGCTCTCAGCCCACAGATGCGCGCCTGAAACCGTATCCACCACCTGCACGGCAAGGCGCAGCTTCGAGCCTGCCTGGCGTAAACTGCCTTCCATCACATAACGCGCGCCGAGCTCCTTGCCGGCGGATCGAACATCCACCCCCTCTTGCGCGAAGCGCGAGGTCGAACTGCGGGCAATCACGCGCAGATAGGAAAAGCGCGAGAGGCCGGTGACGATATCTTCGGTGAGCCCGTCGGCCAGGGCGGTGAGGTCGGCGTTGCTGCCGGCGTATTTGAACGGAAGCACAGCGACCCAGAAGCCCTCGCCGGCGCGAAACGCGCCCGATGCTGACAACTCCATCGCACCAGACTTTGCCGGTTCGCCGCCGATCGCAAGCCCCGCTTTGCGCAGCCCATCCGAGATGAGCTCAACCATTTCCGGCTGAAACCACTTATTAAAAAAGCGCGGGCCAAATTCAGAGTAGTCCGGCTTGAGCGCCAGCAATTCTCGCAGCGCCTTGCGCGCCTCGTCCTGCTCGCCGAGCTGCCCATAGGCCGCGGCGACGATGACGCATCGCCGCCAGAAGTTGGGCATGTTGATCTTGTGGGCGAACGCGAGCGCGAGGTGGTAGTCGGCCAGGCGGTAAGCATTGAAGCCGGCGACCAGCCAATACCATCCGGGGTGGTGAGGGTTAAGTTCGCGGGCGCGGGCAGCTAGCGCACTGCCGCGTTCCCAATCGCCGTCGTAAGCGATCAGGGTGCCCAGGAAAGCGACGGTGAATCCATCCAGCGGATTGAGTTGCAAGGCGCGCTCGGTTGCAATGCGGAAGGCCGGTCTGTCTCCAAGGAAGAACTGGACCGAAGCCAGAGCGTGATGGGCAAGGTGATTGGACGGCCCAGCCTCCACCGCACGCAGTGCCGCCGCCAGTGACCGTTCGAGCGAATCGGGCTGGAGATTGAATTCGTGGAGGAACTCTTCTTTGAGAATGAGCGACAGCATGGCCCAGCCATCGGCATAGCCGGGCTGCTGTTCGACGGCGCGCTCCAGGGCCGCTCGCGAGGCGGCGTGCTCCTCGCGGTTCACGCGCTGGAAGTGGGCAAAGCTGCGCAGCACGGCCTCATAAGGCCTGAGCGTGGCGGGATCGACGGTGCGCAGCATCTCGGCCATGTTGCGGGGCAGAATCCCATAGGTGTCGGCGGTGGTGGAGACGATGCGGGAGACAAGATCGTCCTGTAATTCGAAGAGGGCGTCGGGACTGAAGGCGCGCTCATAATTTTCCGCCCACAGATGCGCTCCGGTGGTTGCGTCGACCAGCTGCACAGAGAGCCGCAGCCGGGTCCCCGCCAGGCGCAGGCTGCCCTCAAGCACGTAGCGCGCGCCAAGTTCCTTGCCGGCGGAGCCGATATCCGCTGCATCCTTGGCGAGGCGTGACGTCGAGCTGCGGGCAATGACGCGCAGATACGAAAAGCGCGAGAGGCCGGTGACGATATCCTCCGTGAGCCCATCGGCCAGCGCCGCCAGATCGGTGCTGGTGCCTGTGGACTTGAAGGGCAGCACGGCGACCCAGAAGCCCTCGTCGGCGCGGGCAGACCCAGAATCGGCGGTGGGCAAGGCTCGTGAAGGCGTGCTCGCGATTGGCGCTTTCCCTGGCGTCTGTCGCGCCAGGTCGCGAAATTCATTGCTGACATCGCGCGCGGTCTGCACCCGGTGGCGCGGATCCTTTTGCAAACAACGCCGGATGATGCGGGCAAGATCGGCGGGCAGATCGGGCCGGATGTCGGTCACCGGCGTGGGAACGTCGCGCAGAATCGCGGAGATCACTTCAGCGACCGAGGCGCCCGTGAACGGCTGCCGGCCGGTCGCCATCACGTGCAGCACCACACCCAGGGAGAAGATGTCGGTGCGATGATCGACGGTGCGGCCGGAGATCTGCTCGGGCGACATGTAGGCAGGGGTTCCCATTACCAAACCCGCCTGCGTTTTACCCAGCGAGGTGCTCGACTGGTCGTGGTTAGCGGCCAAGCGAGTGTCCTTGGCCAGCCCGAAGTCCAGCACCTTGACCCGGCCCTCGCGGGTGACCATGATGTTGGCCGGCTTCAGGTCGCGATGCACGATTCCCTTTTCGTGCGCCGCGGCAAGCGCATCGGCCAGCGCCGTGGCGATCTCCACAACCTGCTCGACAGCGAGACCATCGGCGGGAATCATATGGTCCAGCGGCTGCCCCTCAACCAGTTCCATGGTAAGAAACCTGACGCCGCTGGCTTCCTCCACGGAAAAGATGGTGACAATGTGCGGATGATTGAGCGCGGCCACCGCGCGCGCTTCCCGCTGAAAGCGTGCCAGGCGGTCGGGATCGTGCGCCATTGCCGCGGCCAGGACCTTGATGGCCACGTCGCGCCCCAGACGTGGGTCCCGCGCGCGGTATACCTCGCCCATCCCGCCGGCGCCGATATGCGCGAGGATTTCATACGCACCGAGTTTGTCGCCTTTGCAAAGGGGCATGGAAGTCGCCTAGCAAGTCTAATCGACCAGTCGGAGGAATGCTGTTAAGCCATTTGTGCGCCTAATTTGGGTAAGTCTGGCGGCCAGATAGCCTATGCAAGCGGAATCTTGGGAACTTTGCTCTTTGTGGAGGCGTACCTTTAGCTGTACCTCCAGGTGAGAAAGGATCTCTATGCCTGTGCGTATTCGATTTTTCCCGGCTTTAGCGGCAGTTATTCTGTTCGCGGACTTACTATTTTGTGGCAGTGCGGTGTTGTTTGGGCAGAACTCGGGAGTCAATCTTGCGCTCCACGCCAACTCCCATGCCAGGGCAGCGGACATCGGTCTACCCCCCTATCCTGGCGCCACTCTATACAAAGACAAGGATAACGACTCAGGAGCCGACCTCGGACTCACTTTCAATGACTTTCACTTCAGCCTCCTGGCAGTGAATTACGTGACCAGCGATTCGCCGGACAAGGTTTTGGCATTTTATCGCAAACCGCTTTCACGGTACGGGGAAGTGCTCGAATGCGACCACGGTAAACCGGTGGGCAACCTGACTGTCACCCGCAGCGGACTTACCTGCGGACATGTACAAGTCAACGGCAACACCGACTCCTCCACGGATCACGAGATTCGCGCGGGGTCTCCCCAACAATACCGCATCGTGGGGATCGACGAGTCTCACAACGGCTCGACCCGCTTTGGCCTCGTCTATCTCGAGATGCCAAAAGACAGCGGCGACAAAACGAATTAGCGCTAGTTTGGGGGAGGCTGTTCGACGTGATCGATCAACAGAACCTGAACCGGCGCCTTTTGTGATTCGAGTTTTAATCCGAGCTGCTCCTGCATCGCGGTGAAGATCGAGGGGCCGGGAGAATCGGATGCAGACCTGCTGTCAGGCGCTGCGTCATCCGTCGTCCAACGCAGCTCGATATCGTACTTGCCGGTGAGTCCGGTTTTGTCCTGGACGATGCGGCCAAGCTCCTGGGTCAACGGTGGCACCAGGTTGCCGATGGGAACGCCTTGGCCGGTCAGACGGCCTCGACCCCACATCATCATGCCTGCATGTCCTGCCGGCTTACCGTCGGGGCCCTTGAGTCCATCGGGGTATGTATCGCCAGGTTTTGCCTGCTGAAGTTTAGGGCCACCCTTGGCCACCACCAACGCTAATACAGGAAGCTCTTTCGTTTCCCAATGGACTTTCAGTTGGAAACGATCCCTTAAGAACGACTGAAACATGAGCTTGAACTGGTCTTCGCTCAACTTCTCCAGGGTGGCTGCATCCGCACCATCCACCTTCGCCTCGATGTCGTAGGTTTGAGACCCAACCCACTTCGGAGCTCCCGAGATCTGATCGTCTTCGATTCCGTATGCTTCTTTAATGAGAGACTTCAAAGTCATGCCCTTTGCGGTAAAGGCGCCAGTTCTGAACAATAACGTGGACCCCTCGGGGGCCTTGGACGGTTTGATCGAAGCAACATCGTAAGACGGGGGACTTGCGGTTTGCGGTGCGGCTCCGCCTGGAACCGCGGCGAGCAGGCCCAACAGGATGGGCAATACAGCCATGCGTGAATGCCATCGATTTTGCAAGCTCATTTGGCCTTTCGCGATTCGACGTCGATGTGGGGTATTGGTGCTCCGCTTTCACCAAGGCAACTAATCTCAAATTCAAAGCCGCTGGCCGCGACTGGCCCCAGAACGATCATGTATTGCCCGTCCGCCAGGGTCCGATTGGGCTGGATTGTAAAAACTGTATCTGAAAGAGCGGTCACCCTTAACGGAATTTCCTCTGATGAGAGTCCGGGATGAAGGTTGAAAACTGATGCGCCGGATGTCGCAGCCAACTCGCGATCTTTACCGCTCAATCTGAGACGTACAAGATGGATTTCACGAGGACTTATATCCGCAATATGTGCAGCTGTGTCCGTGTGATCGACATAGAACACGGGCGCTCTATTCGCTGGTGCCTGCAGCGCATGTGCGAACGGAAACACCGTAACGATCTGCGGCATCATCCATGGAATCAAGCCCCGTTTCCTGTGTTTCAATGCTTGCCGAATGGCGTATATATGGTTCAGTCCCACCCAACCAATAGGGGCGGTATAAACGACCTCGACATCTTCCTTTGGGGGAGTAATGGTTCGCCAGGCAGAGGTAGACGTGGCCTCAGCTGTATTCGTGCAGTTTGAAGCGCCGAGGGGAAGGTCAGAGATCAAACTTACTGCCGCGAACAACAGAGCCGCCGGAGCTGTTAGGCATAAGCGCATGCGCGGCGGCCCTCCATTCCTTGCCGAGTGTAGTTTATTTGTCAGCGGGCCGTCGGTCGACAACTCAGGTAGCGCGCTGGTGCATGTGTCAATAAATTCTGAAGTTCACCTCAATATTAACTTCCACTGGGACGGGCCTGCCGTGCAGCATCGCGGGCCTGAACCTGTACTGCCTCACTGCCTCCACAGCCTTCTTATCCAACCCCATTCCCAGGTGACGCACAACTTGAACACGCTGTGGATTGCCCTGCTCGTCCACAATCAAGGAAAGAACGCAGACCCCCTGATACTTTGCCTTGCGGGCCTTTTCGGTGAATTCGGGGTCAGGCGCGTAGATGAGCTGAGGCGCAGAAACGTCACCGCCTACATGGTAGAGCTGATTCTGGGGTGCCAGCCAGTGAGCGGGCTCCTGGCTTGTACCGACCGCTGCTGGTTTCGGCGCGGCGCTGGCCTGGGGCGTTTGTGCATTGACCAGCGGAGCCTTGACCAGGCCGACGAGGATGGGTCCGGCAAGGGCTCCTATTGCCGTCGCACCCAGAAGGAGTTTCCGGGTAAGAGTAAGTTTCATGGCTGAGTCCGGCGTCATGATGCGAACAATCCGCTGCTTGAGATCCGCACCCGTCACTCCTGAGACGCAGGGCAGCGGGGATCCCATGCAGAATTCGCAGGTCTTCAGAATGCTCTCCGCGTAGACCTGCGGCGGATTGCCCAGTCGCAAAACCTCTTCATCGCAGGCTCGTTCGCGCTCCTCGATCAGGCGCGCTCCCAGCCACCAAACCAAAGGATGAAACCAGAAGAGCGCTTCCACCACCATATGTGCCGAGGCGGCCAGATTGTCTCGCCGCCGCACATGCCAGACCTCGTGGGCAAGAATAGCCTCCAGGTGGGCGTCCCGAAGGTGTTGGGAGATCGCCTGCGGCCAAAGCAAGACAGCACGGAAAATGCCAAAGATGCCCGGCTCCAGAGAGCTTGGTGAAATGCAGAAGGCGATCGGCTTGCGAATGCCTGCTATGCGCTCCAGGTGGCGCAGCGCATCGACTTCGCGGCCGTGAGATAGAGGGAGCGCGTCCCGCATCGCCGCAGTGACCCGTCGCCAGCGCAACCAGGTTAACGCGATGACAGTTACAAAACCGCAAAGCCAAAGCAATGCGAGAATTCCTGGCAGGGAAGCGGTAAGCCACTCCTTCAGACTAGGGGCTTGGGTAAAGGGTTGGCTGACCTGCTGGATCACAAAATAAAAGACAGGTCGCGTTTCTGCCGAGCGGTAGGGCGTTGCCAGATGGCCCCCCAGGCGAATCAGCAGGGAAAAGGGAATCAGGAACTTGAGCGAAGCGACCATCCAGAGTTGATAGCGAACCTGCGCAGAGTTTTTCCGCAGTGCCAGCACGAGAAGTGCCGTTAGCCCTGCAAACAGTGTTGATTGCCAGAGATGGTTAGCCGTTGCGGTCCACAACGTCGATAAGGATTCGTGGTTCATGATTTGTCCTTTCTTTCCAGCTTGCGGAGAGCTTTCTCAGCTTCTTTCACGTCTTCCAGTGTGAGTTTGCCTGATTCAATCAGGTGCGCCATCACAGGCTGGGAGCGTCCACCGAAAAGGGCCAACAGGTCATCGATAAGCCTTCGCTGGGCCGCATCGCGGGAGACGGCGGGGGCGAAGATGTGGAAGTTCCCGACCTTCCTCACCCGGCTAACTACGCCTTTTGCTTCCATCCGATAAACGGTGGTCTGGATGGTGGTGTACGCCGGCCTTCGCTTGGCCGGAAAAGCCTCTTGAATCTCCCGGATGGAGAGGTCGCCTTGCGTCCAAAGCGTCTCCATGATCTGAAACTCAAGCTTCGACAGTTTGGGCTCAGCCACTTCTTCCTCCTACATACGTGTTATTTTCTACTACACATGTTTGCGTAAGTCAAGAGGGAGAAAAAGAGAACTGTGTACGAAGGGCACGGCTTCAGCCGTGTCCCCATGAGCCTGCGGCTCACCCAAGGTGATGAAAACCAGGTGGTGTTATTGAAGGGGACGGCCTTCAGGCCGTCCATTACTGCTTTTGCAATGACCTCGGCTTTAGAAGCCGCTGAGGTACGGCTTTTCACCTATAGATAAAATGAAGGTGGTTTTCGACTGTGCCGTAACCCTCTCGCCCATGAGCGGCTTTAGCCGTCCGCGCAAGCCGAAGCATGAAAGCGCCTACCTCAGGGGTTAAAGAGGGCGTGTGAGAACTGTCAATTTCCGAGAAAAACCGCAGGTCCCTCCACTACGCTCCCCCGGATTTCCTGTTGAGGTTGGTGGCTTCGGCGAACTTCATGCGCCTTTCTCTACGGAAAGGCGCACACGCGGCCTTGTCCGGTGCTGCCTGGCAGGAAATCCGGGTTCGCTTCGGTCGGGATGACAATTCATTTTCGAAATCGGTGATTTCTCGAGATAGCTCGCATTTTGCAACAAAATTGTCATCCCGACCGGAGGAATCATGGGCCTGCGGCCCACCCAAGGTCATGAAAAACACCTTCTATCTAGCAACCGCTCTTCATGGAAGCATCGCCCTCCCCTTTGTCATCCCGAGCGTACCCGGATTTCCTGCAAGCGGCACTGGAGAGAGCAGCGTGTGCGGTTTTCTGTAAGGAAAACCGCATGGAGTTCGCGACGCCACCGACCTTGACAGGAAATCCGGGGTAGCCGAGGGATCTGCAGTTCCGCGGACCATTCTTGGAGATGTTTTTCGACAGAGCGTAGCGCAGGGGGCCTGCGGTTAATGCTTCGTTCTCAGTGGGATGACAAAGGGGAGAGTGGCGTTCGGCGTCGCGTACGGCGAATTCGATGATCTACTGCTAAACTGTGGCCGGCAAGACTTCGCTACCCCGGATGACCCGGAGGTGAACTCTGAAAGCGCGCGCGAAATCAGTTGGCTACCATGCCCTGCTTATTTTGCTCTTAGCAGGTTCGGCGCTGGCGTGCGCAGTCGCGCAGACCTCCGGCCCAGACAAGCAAAGGCCCGCGTGGGAGACGGGGGTATCCGATCCCGTCAATACTGCCCCAGCTTCCAGTTCGAGCGAGCACCACCACCCCGATGCAGCAGGCGCCCTCCTAGGGAACGACCTGCCCGCTGTTCCTATCCAGCCGTTGGCCCAGCAAGTGCGGCGCATTGAGGCCGCACTAGAATTCCTGGGTCAGCCGTTTCCCAAGAGCACTCAGGATGCGATCAATCGAGCGCTCTCCCAACGCGAAGATCAGGCCGCCGCAAACTCATTGCAGCAAGCATTAGATCCGTTAGTGCTCGCCGTGGTAGACATCAACGCGGAAAGCCGGGTCAAAGTGGTCCGCGGTCCGGCTGACGCTGCCCTTATCCAGGGAGGATCGCGCTTCTTCCTGGTGAAGGTGATCAATCGCGCAGGGGTCACTTCCCCCCTTGCCGCAGTCAGTCCCAATAGCGGGGATGTCTATATTCGATCGCGGTTCGATCCTTCTCCGCCGATGGTGTTGACAGAGAGTGATGTACGCGATCGCTGGGCAAGCATCTCGATTGTCGAAAGCCCTCCGATGGAGAAGGAGCTTTCGGGCCTGCCCGTGGAATATCAGCTGCTGGAGGTTTATAGCCGCGACGCCGGCCAACGGTCCGCCGACATCAGCTTCAATGTGGGGCAGGGCACCCAGGACATCGGCTTTCGCAACGACATGCTCGTTCTTTTTCATGCAGAGCCAGAGCACCCGATCCAACTACACATCTCGGACGAGACTGGCCGGCCGACCATGGCGTCTTTGACCATCCGCGACCGGTTCAATCGTGTGTACCCCAACCCCTCCAAACGCCTCGCGCCCGATTTCTTTTTTCAACCGCAAATTTATCGTTCCGACGGTGAGTCGCTCTCTCTGCCTCCTGGTGACTACACCATTGTGAGTACCGGTGGTCCGGAGTATCGCGCCCAGGTGAAGGAGGTATCCGTCGATGCCGGCAGCCCTCGGGAGCTTAGCTTCAAATTAGATCGCTGGATTGATCCTGCAGAGTTCGGTTGGTATTCGGGTGACAGCCACGTCCATGCTGCCGGATGTTCCCACTACCAGAACCCGGCGGAGGGCGTTCTGCCCAAGGACATGATGCGGCAGATACAGGGAGAGAAGCTCAACATTGGTGCGGTGCTTACCTGGGGACCGGATTACTACTACCAGAAGCAATTTTTTTCCGGTCATGACGATCCGCTTTCGCAAAGCACGGCCAAGATGCACTACGATCTCGAGGTTTCGGGCTTTCCCTCCAGCCATGCCGGCCATCTTGTCTTATTGGGACTGAAAGACCAGGATTATCCAAACACCAAGAGGATTGAAGACTGGCCCACATGGGATATGCCGATTCTTAAATGGGCCAAGAGCCAGGGTGCGGTTGCCGGGTTCGCCCATTCCGGGTGGGGGCTGGAGGTTGCCGATGACAAAGTACCCAGCTTCCAGATGCCCGCCTTTGACGGCATCGGGGCCAATGAGTACATCGTAGACGTGACAGAGCCGAATGCGGTTGACTTCATTTCAGCCGGCGACACGCCCTATGTTTGGGAGCTTAGCATTTGGTATCACACGCTGAACGTTGGATTTCGCACCAGGATTGCCGGCGAAACAGACTTTCCCTGCATCGACGACGCGCGCGTCGGAGAGGCCCGCAGTTATGTGAAGAGCGATGGTCCCTTGAGCTATGCGGACTGGCTCGAGGGGCTACGGTCGGGGCGCAGTTATGTGTCCGATGGACGTGCTCATCTGATCGATTACACCATCAATGGCGTCCAGGTCGGCACGCACTCGAGCGAGGTAAATCTGCCATCCGCCGGAACGGTTCACGCTTCGGTTCGTGTTTCCGCTCTGCTCGATGCTGTGCCAAACCCAGCTATCAAGGTGTTGTCCTACGACAAGAAGCCGTATTGGACGATTGAACGCGCTCGCATCGGGAGCTCACAGGAGGTTCCCCTGGAGCTTGTGGTCAACGGCAAAGTGGTGGCCCAACGGAAGATTGCCGCCGACGGAAATGTACGGAGTGTGTCATTCGACGTGCCGATTACACAGAGCAGTTGGGTTGCGATGCGCATCCTGCCGGCGGTGCATACCAATCCCATATTCGTGATCGTGGGTGAAAAGCCGATTTGTGCTTCGCGCGCGAGCGCCGATTGGGACCTAGATGCGGTTCACCAGCTATGGACCCAGAAGGCGCCCCGGATCTCGCCGGCTGAGCAAGCGGCCGCACGCGCAGCGTACGATCACGCCACCGAAGTCTACAAGAAGTTGCAAACCGCGTGTGTCAGCCAATAAGAAGCCTTACACCTCACCTTTACGGGCCGCTTCCAGCAGATGTTCCGAGGCTTTCCACGACAACGCCATAATACTGAGCGTGGGATTCTTGTCGGGGTTGGTCACAAACGACGCAGCGTCGGTGACGAATAGGTTGCTGACCTCATGCGCCTGAGAATTCTTGTTCAGCACAGAGGTTTTCGGATCGTCTCCCATGCGCGCCGTTCCCAGCTCGTGGATGATCCTCCCACCTGCGGCGATTCCGTAAGGCAGGTCTCCCCCGGGCTTGGCGTCGCTGTAGAAAGTTCCTCCCCCTGCTTCGACAATCGAACGGAAGGTGTCCTGCATGTCCTTGGCCATTTTGATTTCATTGTCGCCCCAGGCAAAGTGGAAGCGCAGCACCGGGATACCCCACTTGTCGACGACATCCGGATCAATCTCGCAATAGCTGTCAGGGTTGGGAATCATCTCGCCACGCCCGGAAAATCCGATGGCGGCCCCATAGCTGCTGCGGCACTTGTGTTTCAAAGACGATCCGTAGCCCTCATGTTGCTGGCATACGTCGTCGAACGAGCCGACACCGGGCATTTCGAGGCCGCCGCCGAACTCGATGTGATACCCGCGGAGAAACTCATTCTTGCGATCGAACTTCCACCACGGCATATACATGTGCATGCCACCGGTACCGTCATGGTTGTGCCGGGGAAACATCTCCAGTTGCGGGAAATATCCAAACGCGTCGCTGCCCACCGAGTCGGTCAGGTAGCGGCCAACCACCCCGGATGAGTTTGCCAACCCATCCGGAAAAAGCGTGGAGCGCGAATTGAGCAGCAAGCGCGCGGATTCGCAGGCGCTCGCCGCCACCACAAAAGCTTTGGCGTGGACCCGCACTTCCTGGCTTGTAAGCTTGTCGATATAGGAAACGGCCTGCGCTTTCCCGGCCTTATCGACCACGATCTCCCGGGCCATCGCGTTGCAGATCATCGTGAATCGTCCAGTGGCCTGCGCCGGAGGAATCATCACCTGGCTGGAGCTGAAGTTGGATGCGCTGATGCATCCTCGGCCGCATTGACCGCAGTAGTGGCATGGCGCACGTCCATTCACCGGCTTGGTCAGAATGGCCATGCGCGACGGAACGCAAAGAATATTCAGGCGATCGCAGACACTCTTGATTAGGGTTTCGGTGCAGCGCGGCCGCGGTGCGGGTAGAAAAACTCCGTCCGGAGCGCTGGGGATATTCTCTTTCGATCCGAAGACGCCGATGTATGACTCTACCTTGTCGTAGTAGGGGGCTAACTCTTCGTACGTGATCGGCCAGTCGTCTCCTCTGCCGTCAGTTGACCGGGCCTTGAAATCCACGGGCGCAAAGCGCAGTGCTATGCGTCCCCAATGATTGGAGCGGCCGCCTTCGATCCGCGACCGGAACCAGCTGAAGCTCGAGCCCGGCGCGTTGGTGTAAGGCTCGCCTTCGATTTCAAAGGACCCGTTGGGCGCGATGAATTCATCGCCGAGCCCGCCTATCCCGACTCCCCGATGTGGCAGCTGGTAAGGCCACACATGCTCTTTGAAGTCTTTCCGAGGGTCCAGTGGCGGTCCTGCCTCGATCATGACAACGTTCAGTCCACCCTCTGTCAGCACCTTGGCGGCGGTACCGCCCCCGGGGCCAGACCCTATGATGCAGACGTCGTACTGCTTCGGCGAGCGGACCACCTGTGTCATCGAACCCCCTGTGGGAACCATCCTCAGACTTTATGCGTGTAAACCGCATTGTAGCGGGGCGATAATCGAAATGGGGGGAACTCTTTTTGCGCACGCCGATATTTCAGGTTGATGCATTCGCCAGTCGCCGATTCACAGGAAATCCGGCCGCGGTGATGCCCATGGAGAGCTTTCCCGAGGACGCCGTGCTGCAGGCCATTGCTGCCGAGAACAACCTGTCGGAGACCGCTTTTCTGGTATCGGATGCCGGTAGCTACCGGCTGCGGTGGTTCACGCCGGTCACGGAGGTGCCCCTGTGCGGCCATGCGACCCTGGCCAGTGCCGCAGTGGTGATGGAGCGGCTTGAGCCGGGCCGTAGCACGGTGGTTTTCCAATCCGCGAGTGGGCCCCTGACCGTGAAGCGCACCGCTGCGGGTTACATGATGAACTTCCCGCTGCGGCCATCCGAGCCGATCCCGGCACCTGCCGGGCTAGCCACGGCGTTGGGCGCCGTTCCCGTTGAAGTGTTCGCAAATGCGTTCAACTACCTGGCCTTGCTGGAGAGCCCGCAGCTGCTGCGTGCGCTCGCTCCCGATATGGCGGCGCTGGCCGGTGTGGACCGCGGTGGGGTGATCGTAACTGCGGCGGGCGATGGAACCTATGATTTTATTAGCCGCTACTTCGCCCCGGCGAAAGGCATCCCCGAAGATCCCGTGACGGGGGCTGCGCACTGCATGCTGGTGCCCTATTGGGCTAAACGGCTGGGCAAAACTGAGTTTCGCGCTTTTCAGGCCTCACCGCGCGGCGGGGAAGTTATTTGCCGGCTAGCAGGGGATCGCGCGGAGTTAGAAGGCACATGCGTCTTCTACCTGGAAGGCGAAGTCCAGATCTGAGATCAGGGCGTGTTTTCAGGCTGTGAAGGGGCTTCCTCGGATCTCCGGATATCCTCTTCCAGCTTGTGCTGGAACTCGTCGGTCTGAAGCTCCTTTTGCATGTCTTCCATTTGCTTCTTGAACTCTGGGCTGTTGAGGTGTGCCGTGGCCTGCGCCAGTTGGCGTTTCATCTCCTCCATCTGCAGCTTGATATCGGCGCTGTTCATATGTGCGGTCGCCTCTGATATCTGCCGCTTCATATCCTCCATTTGCAACTTTATATCGGGGCTGTTCATATGTGCGGTCGCCTCTGCCACCTGCCGTTTCATCTCCTCCATTTGCTCCTTGAACTCCGGACTGTCGGCCATGGTCCTGGCTTTTAGCATTTCGCGCTGAGAGTCTTCCATCTGCTGCTTGAACTCAGGGCTGTTCAGATGCGAGGTCGCCTCGGAGATTTGCCGCTTCATCTCCTCCATTTGCAGCTTGAGATCTCTGTCGATCTGCTCTCGCTCCGCCGCAGTGAGCGGCTGGTGCTGCCCACTGCGGCCGCTCCGATGAACGGAACGCGCAGCGTGCCGGGTGTCAGCCGGTTTATCCCCGGGCGCAGTGGAAGACTCGGGTTGGGAGGCGAGAGGCTGGGCCGGCGGAGCCGCGGGAGCAGCCTGTACTGCTTGAGGCGCCGCGCCGGTTCCTGCCTCTGCCATCGTCGGGGTGACATGAAACATTGCGGCCGTCGCGACTGCTGCGATCATCACCACCGCCCCACTCGCAGCCTTGGCTACTCTTGCCTTCACACCCATGGTCGTCGTTTCCATCAGTCGCATCACTCGTTCCTCCACTGCGTTGTTGCTGAACAGTCCTACAGATTGGGCGTGTCCCGAGACGCGGCTTGCCCCTAGCATGCTTTGCGCCAGGGCCAGCAGGCATTTCGCATATCCGATCTGCGATTTCATTTCCTGCGCCGCCATCGCATCGCAGACCATCTCACGCGTCAAGCGAATACGCTGCTGCACTTCATATATAACCGGGTGCCAGGCCAACGGCAGAGCCGCCACTTGGCAGACCACATTCATTAGATAATCGTGCCGTTGGATGTGGGCTAGCTCGTGGCACAGGGCCGCTTCGACCTCGTCCGCAGTGAATTGGGCGAAGCCCTCAGGCAACAGCAACACCGGTGACACCGCACCCACGATCATCGGACTCGACACCTCAAAGGACTCACGCAGCTGCGGCGGCTTCACGCCGAACCGCCGGCTGTAGCGGGCCAGTTCCGCAGTGTGCAGGGATGTCTCTCGCGCATGCCCAGCCAGATGCAGAGCGGCCCTCCACGCGTGCGCAATCCGTAGCAGACCGAAGACAACGGTGGCGAGGTACAGCCTAACCAGCCAGTGGGTCGCGGTTGCGGTCAAACGAATGCTGCGCGCCTGGGGAAGCGCTTGCTCATACTGCATCTCGCTGCCGGGAAGTGGCAGAAGGTCGCGACTCGCTGACAGCCGGGTAAGCGCGGTTGAGTGTGGCGGATGCTTCGCCGATTCGCCGGCCATCCCAAACACCGGCAGCACCACGGCCACTCCAAGAACGGCGAGCCATAGGCGATGCTGCATGAGCGGCCCGGGCCTGAGCGCCCGCACCAGCAACCAGGCGCCGCCGGCAAGAAAGGGGACTTGCCAGAGTGCGTTTACGATGTACTCGGCCAGTGCTCGCTCCATCATTGCTCCTCCTCGGGCGCGCGTTTTTCGGCGTCGGCCAGCTTCTGCGCCACTCGTGCCAACTCTTCTGCGCTGATCTGCCGTGTATCCACCATGGCCATCAGCAGCGCCTCGCTCGAACCGCCGAACATGCGCGTCACCAGGTCGCTCAACGCGCTGCCGGATGCCCGCTCACGGCTCACTGCCGGCCGGTAACGATAAGCGCGGCCCTCCTGCACTCGCTTTACCTTCTTCTTGCGCAGCAGCACGTTGAGCATGGTTTGCACCGTGGTGTAAGCGAGCTCCGCCTGCAACCTGGGTTGGACCTCGGCCACGGTGCAGGGCCCTGCTTGCCAAAGCACCTGCATGATTTCCAGTTCCAGGGGCGTGAGGGTCGGGCTTTTTCTGGATTGCATGGTTCTCCTAAACTGTTAGTAGGTTAATACGACGACGGGGAGGTTTGTCAACTAAAGATTTAGGAGTCATGCGAGGGTAGTCTTTTTACTCTACATTTCAAGGGCGAGAGAAGCTTCTTTGGATGCTGTGTTTTTGGCTTTGTATCGCGGCTCCCGCGGGTAGCAACGTCTGTCTATCCCTCGGTATCCGCGTATCAGGGCACGACTTTAGTCGGGCCGTAAAGGGAATGAAAGAGAATGAAAGAGAATTGGACTTCAGAGTCTGCTGCCCTTGCCGGACTAAGAATTGAGCATCCAATGAGTTTCCTGTCCAATCGAAGTAGCAGGTCCGCGATTGCGCTGGTAAAAACCTCAAGACCACACTAGAATCTAGTCTGACTAGTCAGGATATATATATGCCATCTCGAATCTCTAAGAAGCGCGAATCCTACCGCAACCCGGAGCTATCATCCTTGCAGCGTTGGCAGTTACAGACAGCGAAGGCGCAGTTCAGCGAAGTATTCCGAAGAGCTCGAAGAACGGGCTCCGCAGGTGGTGACGAAACAAGGCAAGGAAGCCGTCGTTATCCTAGCCATTGAAGACTTCGAGCGGTTAACCAAGCGAGCCATGCAGCCCAAAAGCCTATCCAAATTCTTTGCTGAGTCACCTCTGGCCAAGGTGTCCATCGATCTGGAGCGAAAACCCGATTATGGCAGAGCGGTCGAACTGTGAGCGGATTCTTGCTGGATACGAATGTCATTTCCGAACTCATCAAGCCCAAGGCGTCGCCGAAGGTGACAACGTGGATCGATACCACCGATGAGGAGCTTTTGTTCTTAAGCGTCCTCACATTGGGAGAGATCCGTAAAGGGGTTGTGCTGCTGCCCCGCAGTGCTCGCCGTACTGCCCTGGAAGCCTGGCTCAGTAAGGATTTGCCGTTGCGTTTTTCTGGCCGTATATTGAACATCGACCCAGAGGTTGCCGATCGTTGGGGACATCTTTCCGGTTTGACATGCAGCAGAGGCGCGAACGTGGCTGTGATCGATGGATTGTTGGCTGCCTCCGCCATTCAACATAATCTCACTCTGGTAACCCGCAACACCAAGGATGTCGCTGCTACCGGTGTGTCCTTGTTCAATCCCTGGACGGACTCCTGAGTGGCGCTTGCGAGCAGACAAAAACTTATGAGGGTCAATCATGTCCAGGCTTCGCGTCCATTGTTTCTCTGTGTCGCTCGACGGTTATAGCGCCGGTCCCGGCCAGGATCTCGGCAATCCGGTTGGGGTGGGCGGTCTAGCCGTTTTTGGATGGCAATTTGCCACGCGCGCCCATCACCAGATGCACGGCAGCGAGGGAGGCGCGACGGGCCTCGACCACGACATGGTTATGCGCGGATTCGAAGGCATCGGCGCCTGGATCCTTGGCCGCAACATGTTCGGCCCGGTGCGTGGACCCTGGCCGGACGATGCCTGGAAAGGCTGGTGGGGCGACGATCCCGTCTACCACACACCAGTCTTTGTGCTTACCCATCATCCACGCGCCTCAATCACTATGCGCGGAGGAACCATCTTCCACTTCGTGACCGATGGCATTCACGCCGCACTGGACCGAGCCAGGGACGCCGCAAATGGAAAGGATGTCCGGCTTGGCGGAGGCGTCGCCACGATGAAGCAGTATCTTCGCGCCGGACTGGTCGACGATATGCATTTTGTTATCTCACCGGCCTTGATCGGGTCGGGAGAACGCCTGTTTGGAGACCTGGATCTGCCCAGCCTGGGATATGAACTCAAAGACCATATCCCTTCTCCGGGAGCAACCCATGTCATGCTCGCCAAGCGTGCCTAGGCTGCAGGTCCCTTCCGGTCATCGCTTCAGAACTTCTTCGATATAGGCGAGGGCGCGAGGATCGTTGCTTTGCCCCAGCCAGAAGATCGCTTCCTTGCGAATCGCGAAGTTGGAATTGGTGTCGGCAACGCGGACCAGTTGCGGCACACTCTCTTCCCTGGGCAATTGACTGAGGGCGAAAACTGCTTTCTTCTTGACTTCAAAGTTGGGGTCATTCTCGATGGCCGCATTCAAAGCGCCGATAGCTTTCTTCCCCGCTTTCTGCGCCAGCCAGAAAAGAGCCTGGCCGCGTACGCCGCTGTCGGCGTCGGACTTCGCCATTACGATCAGATCGTCGATCGCGCCGGGGTCTGAGTTAATCGAGAGATCAAAGACCAGCTTCTGGCGCAGCTTGCTGTCTTGCTCGCTCTGCAGCAGACGGCGCAGGGCCAGCAACCCGTCGTGCCCGCGCTGCGCGCCCAGCCAAAACGCTGCCTTCTCCCGCAGGTGGGCGCTGTTTGCGGGTGCGGCGAGTGAGGCCAGCACTTCGGTTGCCTTGGGCGTCGCATGCATGCTCAGGGCAACCAGATTCTCATCCACCGCCCGGCCGCGGTGAGCGCCGGTGTCGCCCAAGGCAGCGGTGCTCTCGGCGAGCTTGCCGAGAAATGCGGCGCTGTCTTCCGGCTGCACATCGGTCACCCATTCAAACGGCACTCCGCCGGCATCGAGGGTACAGCCCGCCGGCGCCATGCGCGTCCTCGTGACCTCTCCGTGGTCGAGCCGGAGAAGCACATAAACAATGGGCGCAGGCGAATCGAGCTGCTGTGCGCTGTTTAGATTGTCTGCCGTGTCCTCCAGCCGAAGCTCATTGCAGCATCCAGCTTCCACTTCTGATGATCCCGTCCAAGATGAACACGAAGAAAAATGTGTTCGCGGAAGAGCCTGCACCGCATATCCCAACCAAAGCGCGCTGTTGGAGTGGCGAAATCGGTCCACCGTCGCGGACAGTCCCAGACTCACCGGTCCGGAGTTAAATTGCGTGTGCGTGACCCGGGGCTCCTGAGCGCAGGTGATGAGCGCGGAGGCAGCGAGTGCTAAAACCATAAGCGCGTTGGTCTTCATGGAGCGAATCTCCTTCCTGTTATTTGTTCAGAATTTCCAGCATGTAGTCGGTGGCCTCTTTGCTGTGCATCAGGCTGAGTTGCTGCACCAGCGACTGCTTGAGGCCCGGATCTTTCTCGGCACGGGCAAGTTCGACCAGGTCGTGGCTATCTCCCGCCAGGAAGAGCGCCTGAGCCACGGCTTTCTTCGTCTCCGGATCTTCATTCTTCTTATAAGTCGCGACCAGCGATGGCGCCGCCGACATTCCGCCCGCGATACCGAGATTGCGAATCGCTTTACGCCGCAGTTCCGGATCCTGCTCCGAGCCGGCAATGTTGCCCAGCGCCTCGGCGCCCTTTTGTCCGGCGGGGATCAGACCGTTGATGACGTCGGCTTTGGTCTCAGGGCTGCTGGTGTCGTGATAGAGAGTGAGCAACTGCGAGGTCGCGCCCATCGCTCCCAAGGTATGCACCGCCGTCCGGACGAGTTCTGGATTCGATTCATGACGTGCCGCCTCCACCAGTGGATCGGGAGTGCCGATGATGAGATAGGTGTGGAGAATAGCTTTCTTTACCTCGTCGTTGGTGCTCTGGCGGTAGATGGCGGCCAGGGTTTCGGCGGATTGCTTGCCCCGGGCAACCGCCAGCATCTCGATCGCCTTGCGCTGCAGCGCCGGGTTCCGTTCGCCGCTCGCTACCTGGCCGAGCAGCGCTTGCGCTTGCGGTGACTGATCCTGGGCCAGCACGAACAGTGCGCGGGCCTTGAGCTTTTCTGATTTGTCGCCGTTCAGGATTTGTTGAATGATGGGCAGCGCGCGGGCTTCGTCCTGCTGCATGAGCGAGTTCAAGGCAAGCAGCTTGAGTTCCTCATCCTGTTCGGCCTGGGGTGGCAGAGGATCGTCGCTCTTGCCGCGGATCTCTATTTCCAGCGCGCCACATTCGTTGATCCAACTTCCGTGCGGATAAGCTTGTCTTAGCTGGCTGCAAGTCTCGAGGGCATGGGTTGCATTGCCTTGCTTGTTTTCGGCGTACGCCTCCCAATAAAGTGCTGCTTCCGCGCGAGCGCCATGCTGCTGCGCGATATTAGTGAAGATCGCCTCCGCCTGGGTCCAACGGGCATCGTTGATGGCTTTTGTGCCTTCGGAGTAGAGCGCGTCTTCCTTCGACTTGGCAGCCGCGTTGTCTTGCCGCAAAGGGCCGACGGCCCCGCAGACAAGGCAAAAAGAAGCATTGCGAATAGCAGCGATTTCGTATTCATTTAGATGGAAACCCCTTTCGTTGCTTTGGGAGCGCCCTGGGTGTTAACCCGGGAGCGCAAGACGCGAATGTCAAAGAGAAGGCCGTCGGTATTCATCTCCTGCCTGAGCCGGTTGAGGTCTGCCTCGCTCAGGTCCTCAGGCTCGTTTGCGAGTTCGACCAGCAGGCGCTCCAGACGGTCAAGTGAGGCTTCGACATTGAGGTCGCCGGCCTGCATTGCGCTTTGTCTCACCAGGCGGTTGCTGGCCAGCAGTTCTCTGGCCTCGCTGCGCAGAGGGGCAGCCGGAATATCGTCGCTGCCGGCATGATTGAGCTCGACCAGCAAACGCTCGGAGCGGTCAAGGTGATCTCCCAGAACGACAATCACCACGCGCTGTCGTGCTTGAGGGTCCACAGCCACGGCAACCGTCGGTGTCTGCTTGCGCTCCCAACGGCGCCCGGCAATGAAGGCCACGGCGATCAGCAGCGCGCACGCGGCTGCCCAGCCGAGCGGCCGTCCAAGTCGGATCAAGCTCCGTTTCGGTTTTTCATATACCGGTAAGGAGCTGCGTATGGATTGCCAGACTTGTTCGCCGTAATCTTCGCCGCGTGCCGGCGGCGCCAGCGGTTTCACTCCGTCGAGATCTCTCCGCAGCTCCGCATAACGTTTGGCGCATCCGGTGCATGCTTTCAGGTGGCGCTCGCAATCGGCCATATTGACAGACTCTTCGTAGTAGTGCTCGATTAGTTCTTCTTCGTTCAAGTGCTTCATGTGTTTACCCACAGGGGCGCCAGTTGGCGCCTGAGCTTCTGTACCGCGCGAAAGACTGCCTGTTTGGCAGCGTTGGGGGCGATCTTCAAGGCGGCTGCGATCTCCTCGGTGGAGCGGTCTTCCATGTGCCGCAGAACGAAAGCTGTCTGCTCCGTGGGGGTAAGTTCGGTCATCGCCGCTTGCCGCCTGGCCTCGATCTCGCGGCTTAGGAGCAGCCGGTCGGGTCCGGCTTTGATGTCCGCTAGCTGTACCTCGCCCTGTTGCGGATCGTTCTCTTCCGCTATGCGGCTCTGTGTTTCCGGCCTTCTTCGGCTCACCATGTCGAGGGCGCAGTTGGCGCCGATGCGATAGAACCAGGTCGCCATACTGGACCGCCCGGCGAAGTTCCCGAGCCCTTGGTATCCGCGCAGGAACGCTTCCTGCACCGCCTCCTCGGCATCGGATTCATTCCCCGTAATGCGAAAGGCCACGCGGAACACAACTTGGCTATAGCGCGCCACCAGCACCTTGTAAGCGTCCTTATCGCCGGCTAGAACTGCCCGGCGTATGGTGTCGTCGCTCTCTTCCATTCAGCGCATTAGACAGGAGATGGGTCTTCCGGTTAGGTTTTCTTTCTTGTTTTTCAATCTTTAAGGGAAATCGGGGGACCGGTCCCAATGTGACGTCCTGTACATCCACATATTCCAGGGCGAGGTGGATGATATTTCAACGGTGTTTTTGCTTTGTATCAGGGCACGACCTCAGTCGGGCCGTATACGAAGGTGAAAAAGAATTGGGCTTCAGCCCCTGCTACCCGTACGGGACAAAAGGAAAAAGCCAGGGGCTAAAAGCCCAGATCTTGGTTGGGCATCAACGGCCCGACTAAAGTCGTGCCCTGATACGCGGATACCGAGGGATAGACAGACGTTGCTACCCGCGGGAACCGCGATACAAAGCATCCCGCGGCGACTGGCGGAAAACTCACGAAAGCAGGCGCTCCTATTTGGGTCCAAGTCAGTCCTGGCAGGTCACCTTTTCGTCCTCGCTGGCCAGCGCCAGTGGCCAGTCGGCGGGTGAGTCGACTACGCAGTCCGGAGGGACGGAGACCAGGGTATGCGGGGAAAGGCCGTAGGAACAGCCCATGCTCCACGCCCCTGCATTGCGGGCGGTGAGAATATCCACGTCAGAGTCCCCGATCATGAGCGTCTCCTCCGGGGTGACACCGGCCTCTCGAATCAGGGCAAGCAGTCCTTCGGGGTCGGGTTTCTTGGTCACGAAGCTGTTGCCGCCGTAGGTGCGAAAGAAATAAGGACTGAGCCCAAGTGCCTCGCAGATGGCCAGCGAGGGACCGATCGGCTTGTTGGTGAGCACTGCCATGGGTCGGGGTGCGCCCGCCGGCTCGAACCGCAGGCTGTCGAGCGATGGAAAAACACCGGGATAAACGTAGGTCTGGTCGAGTTTGTGCTCGCGATAGTAATCCAGGAAGTAGGTAAGCGCTGCATCCAGAAAGTCGCTGTCCACCGGCTCGCCCAGCGAACGGCTGACCAGCCGCGCGGCGCCATCGCCGATGTAAGCCGAGATCACGGGCTGGGGCAGCGACGGACGGCCGTAGTGACGCAGCATCGCGTTGACCGATGCGCAAAGATCGGCCCCGGAATCAATCAGCGTCCCATCAAGGTCAAACACCAGCAGACGAAGCGACGTTGCCGGGATGGGGCGATTGATCTTGACCATCTTTCTAATTTAGCTGATGCAGCCCATGAGTCCCTACTCCGGGATGCGCCAGCCGTTGACGGTCAGCACTAACGTGGCATGGTCCTCGGGATCGCCGGAGGTCGCCTTCGCAAAAGCAGGGAAGGTCTTGCGTATCTGATCGGAGTCGGCCCACCCCGGAACGTCCATCATCTTGTAGTGGTAATCCACCTGGGTGGTTAGTTGCCGGTCCACTGCCGCGGGCGGAGTAAAGCTGACAATACTGGTCACGACCCGATGCCCATAACAGAAGCGGGGCGGTACATGACTGCCGTAAGGAGTGAGCTCGTATCGCTTGACATGGATGTCCCGGTCTTCCAGAGACCTGAGCAAGCCCGCCGCCGCCAGGGCATCGAGACCCGCCTTGTTTTTGTCCACATCGCCGCTGGCGGTGCCCGCCTCATAAGGAAAGCGAATGGCAGAAGGGAACAGGCAATCGTCGTTGTTGCTGAAATAGAAATTCAACCCGCGCGTCAGGTTTTCGGGCGTAGCCTTCCTGTCCCCGTTGCAGCCTGCCACCACCAGCAGCAGCCAAAACAACCCCCCGGCCCGGTCGATCCATCTCTGTCTTGCCATGTCTTACCCTCGAGTCAATCATTCGCAAGGTTAATGCTTTTCCTCTGCAAACGGGAGTTTTTTGGTCTGGATGCGTCGGAAGCGATTTCTCCAGAGCTATAGGGGTGAAAATGCTCTGCACCGGGCTTTTCACCAGGAAAAGCCCTACTTCGCCGAGGCCGATAGGCAAATCGATCGTGAAATCGCTTTGGATGATACGGTGAAGGCGATATGGAAAGAGAAAATAAGCGGGTTGTGCTGGTTACGGGCGCGTCTTCCGGCATTGGATTGGCGTGCGCCACGCATTTGGCCGGGCGTGGCTTTCGGGTCTACGGCACTTCGCGGCGGGCGGCCATCACGTCAACGGAAAACTTAACCATGCTGACAGCGGACGTCACCAACGAGTATTCGGTGGACAAGACGGTTGCGGCGGTGCTCGATCGCGAGGGGCAGCTGGATATTCTGGTGAATAACGCCGGGATGGGGATCGCCGGACCGGTCGAAGCCACCTCAATCGAGGAAGCCAAACAGCAATTCGACGTCAATTTCTTTGGCGCTTTGCGGGTTTGCCGCGCGGTGCTGCCCGCCATGCGTGGCCAGGGCAGCGGCTACATCGTGAATATCGGCTCGATCGGGGGACTGATCGCGATTCCGTACCAGGCCATGTACAGCGCATCCAAATTCGCCCTGGAAGGGCTGAGCGAAGCACTGCGGATGGAGGTAAGGCCTTTTGGTATTCGCGTGGTGATCATCGAGCCGGGGGACCACAAGACGTCGCTTACGCAAAATCGCCAATTCACCGAAATGCCGCCGGAGGCTTACCGCAAGTCTTTCGCAACCGCGCTGGCACGGACGGCGCACGATGAGCAAAGCGGTCCCGGACCGGAGCAGATCGCCCGCCTGCTCTACCGGATCGTGAACCAGCGCAATCCCCGCTTGCGCTACACCATTGGCCCGGCGGCACAGCGGGCCGCCGTATGGCTGAAGCGGCTGGCGCCCAACAGCATCCTGGAGCACAGCCTGCGCACCTACTACGGCCTCGATACCTAGCGAGACACCTAGCTACTGAATATGGATATCGCCTGAGCCGGTTTGCGCCTTGATGAGGGGGCCTCCTCCGTTGACGGTTCCGACGATGTGGTGCTTGTCCATGGAGCCGCGCATGGTGAGGGGAAGGTCCGTTTTCACGGTACCCGAGCCGGTCTCCGCATCAAGATTGAAGTGGGCGTTGCTGCCGAGCTGCAGGGAAATATCCCCTGAACCGGTCTCCAGCTTCCACGGCGAAGTAACCTGGCCGCTGATTTCCAGGGTGCCGGAACCTGTCTCCGCCTTGACCGCTCCTTGTACATTGGTCAGTTTGATCGACCCGGAACCCGTGTTCGCGACCACGTCACCCGCCGCATTGAGCTGGGCATGAATCTCGCCTGAGCCGGTCTCGAGCGTGGCAGAACCCATCAGGTTGCTGGCTTCGATAGATCCCGAGCCGGTGTCGAGCTTGGAACCCGCGCCCAGCTTGTCGGCGCGGATGGAGCCGGAGCCGGTATGTCCCTTGACCGTTCCACTGAGGTTGGAGAGCTGCAGGTCGCCTGAGCCGCTCTCGGCCGTCAGCATGGTGTTGCTCGGTGTCGTGACCTCGTAATCAATGGAGACGTGGCGGAAGAAATCGTTGCCGTGCTCCTCACCCACTCGAATGATGTTGCCTGCCTGATCGATGGGCGGATTGTCCGCGACTTTGGCCACCGCCTCCTCCGACGAGCCGCCGCCCCACCAGCTGTTACTGCCCTTGACGTGGCCAACAATGTGAACCTGGTTGTCCGAGCCGGGCGAGACGTGGATGTAGCCGGAGCCGGTAGAAACGTGCAAGGTTACCGGACCGTTCACCGTCAGGGTGCGATCGAAGGACTTCTCCGCGGCAAATGCCGCCGGCAGACATAGGGCGACCAGGACGGCGGTTACTGCTTTGCGGGATGAATTACGTCGGATTTGCATGGTCGCCCTCCTTGGGCCTTACGGTTGCAGATATACGGTCTGGCCTTCGCGAAGTCCAGAGAGAATTTCGGTGCGGCTGCCGTTGGCGATTCCTGCCTTTGGATACGCAGCCGGGGCGGGGATGGTTCCATCCGCTTTATCAAGAAGGGCAAGGCACTCTGAGAACCAGCTCCATAAATCCAAAACCATGAGTGGGTGGCCCGGGTCTCGCTTTTGAGACCTGGGGGTCATGCACAGGGACCGAGAGCCCCTTCGTCCCCGCAACCCGCACGGTATCATGACTTAATGCTTCGCCCGGTTGCTGCGCGAAATGGTTGAATACATGCTCTTTCGGATGGTGTCGGTTGCCTTGCTAATCCTGGCCAACGGCTTCTTCGTGGCGGCGGAGTTTGCCATGGTGAGCGTGCGCGAGACGCGCATCGAGCGGCTAATCGCCCTGGGGCGGCCGGGAGCCAGGGCAGTGCGCCGGCTGCAGGAAAACATGGAAGACTTTCTGCCGGCGGTGCAACTGGGCGTCACCCTCTGCAGCCTGGCCCTGGGCTGGATCGGCGAGCCCGCGGTAGCCACGTTGTTCGAGCGTTGGTTTAGCGGAATGCCCCACGCCAAGGTATACGCCCACCTGATGGCCGTGCCCATTGCTTTTGCCCTCATCACCTACCTCCACGTTTTGCTGGGCGAGCTGGTGCCCAAGTCCCTGGCGCTGCGCAAGGCCGAGGTTCTTGCGGTTGCCGTGGCCGGGCCCATGGATGTGTTTATCCGGCTGACGCGCCCGGTAGTACGGCTGATGAAGTGGTCGGCCCGGGTGGTACTCCGCCTTTTCGGCATGGAGATGATGCAAGGGGGTGAGGTTCATTCGCCGGAAGAGCTGAAGCTGATCGCCACGGCCTCGCGCAGAATGGGCATGCTTCCCGCTTTTCAGGAGTCGCTGATTCACCGCGCGGTAGAGCTGAACAGCGTGCCCACCCGCGAGGTGATGACCCCCCGGCAGCGCATCTTCTCCCTGCCCCAGGACATGCTCATCGAGGACGCAAATGCGCGGGTAGTGGAGGAACAGCACTCCAGAGTGCCGGTCTACGACCCGGCTCACGGCCCGGAGCACATTGTGGGCGTGGTCTATTCCAAAGACCTTTCACGGCTGATGCACTTCCGCATGACGGCGCAGACCCGCTTTGCCCGCGCGCCCTTTACCGAGTTGCGGCTGGGGCAGGTGATGCACGATGTGCTGGTGGTTCCGGAGACCAAGCCGGTCTTGGACCTGCTAAGCGAGTTCCAGCAGCGGCGGCGGCATATCGCGATCGTGGTCGATGAGTATGGCTCAACGGTCGGCCTGGTAACCGTAGAAGATGCTATTGAGCAGATCATCGGAGAGGTAGAAGACGAGTTTGACATCGGGCCCAGAGCCGCTCTGCAAACCACATCGGGCGCGGTAGTGCTGGATGGCGGGGTGAACCTGCGCGACCTGGAGACGCAGATGGACTGGCACCTGCCGCGCAGCGGCGGAGTGGAAACACTGGCCGGCTTTTTGCTGACGCGCCTGGGCAAGATCCCGACCGGGGAAGAGACGGTGGATTTCGATGGAAGAAGGTTTACCGTGCTGGAAATGAGCGATCACCGCATCAGCCAGGTGCGCGTAGAGCGATTGGATCACCATGAAGCGGGCAGTCCAAGAAGACGGGCGTGGCCGGTCGCATGCAGGCCCACCGCGACTCCGGCGCGGGCAAAGGTTAGATGCATTGGTAGCGTTGCTCAAGCGATTGCTCTACATCCTGCCGGTCATCTGGCTGGTGGTGTCGATGGTGTTTTTGCTCATCCACCTGGTGCCCGGCGACCCGGTGCAGCAGATGCTGGGCGAGGGCGCAACCGCCTCGGACCTGTCTGCTCTGCGCCATCAATATGGGCTGGACGCGCCGCTGAGCCTGCAATATGCGCATTACTGGCGCGGCGTGCTGCACGGGGACCTGGGAAGGTCGCTACGCCTTAACGACTCCGTCTCGCACCTGGTGCTCACCCGCTACCCGTACACCCTGGAGCTGACCGTGGCCGCGCTCGTGCTGGCGCTGGCGCTGGCTATTCCCGCAGGTGTGCTGGCCGCTCTACGCCGCGCCCGATGGCAAGACAGCGCGGTTGGGGTGGTGAGCCTGCTGGGGCTTTCTTTTCCCAGCTTCGCGCTGGGGCCCATCCTCATTTTGCTGTTCTCCATCAAACTGGGATGGCTGCCCGTCTCCGGCGCAGGGTCGCCCGCCCACCTGCTGCTGCCTGCCATCACCATGGGGGGCAGCCTGGCCGCCATTCTCACCCGCATGGTGCGGACCGCGATGCTGGAGGAGTTGAACCAGGACTACATCCGTACTGCGCGTGCCAAAGGCTTGCCAGAGCATGTGGTGGTCTACCGCCATGCGCTGCGCAACGCGATTATCCCGGTGATGACCCTGGTGGGACTGCAATTTGGCGCTCTGCTGGCCGGCGCCATCGTGACCGAAACCATCTTCTCCTGGCCTGGGATTGGCCGGCTCACCGTCTCGGCCATCTCCAACCGTGATTACGCGCTGGTGCAGGGCTGCATCCTGGCGGTTGGCCTGACCTATGTCCTGGTCAACCTGCTGACGGATGTGCTGTACACCGTAGCCAATCCCAGAATCCGAAGCTGAATGAAGAACCCTCTCCCTAACCACCAATCAGCTGAATAACCCTCTCTCCCTACCACCAATCAAAGGGTGGCCCAGGTCTCGCTTTTGAGACCTGGGATGAGCAAATCTTGCCCTCTCTGGCCAAAACAGCAGCGGGCCTCCAGGCCCTAAATCTCCACCTTCTGGGCGAAAATACCGGCGAAATACTTCCGCACGCCAAAGAAAATAATGAACCACAACACCGCAGCGAGCAGCCCGGGCGGCAGCCCGGCAGGCTGCAGGGTTATGTGAAACAACAGGATGTTGACGATCACCGGACCAAGCAACACCAGGGCGAGCGGGATGAACTGGCCGGAGAGCAGGAGCACTCCGCCGACGATCTGTACCAGGAAGACGAAGTGCATGTAGATAGTCGGGCCAAGCAGCGTCATAAATTGCCCGACGCCACCAGGGGGAATGGGGGCGTGCAGGAAATTGAGAAATCCGTTAAGCCCGAAGAACACAAAGATCACGCCCAGTAGAATACGTGCGACCAGAACTGCAATTTTCATGGCTCTCTCCGTTTTACGTTTTAGACAGCAATACTTCTTACCTGGTCCAGATGGGGCTCAAGAAACTGGCCGCGATCGACCGTCCCCGACATCAGCTGTGCAGTCCCGCCGGCGGTCACGAAGGTCAGATCGGTAATTCCGATAAATCCCAGGATCGTCTTCAGGTAGGGATCGATGAAGTTGAGGGCCGCATAAGGAGTCCCCGCCTGGTACACTCCGCCGGTGGCGGCAAGAATAGTGGCCTTTTTGCCGGATAGCAAACCCTTCGGTCCGTTCGGCCCATAGGCAAAGGTGCGCCCACCGCGGACGACCTGGTCGATCCACAGCTTGAGCACAGCGGGAATACTGAAGTTATGCATGGCCACGCCAATCACGTACTCGTCCGCCTGCTCGAGCTCGGCGATGCATTCCTCGGAGTAGGCCAGCAAGGCCTTCTGTTCGGGCTGGAGCGCGTCAGCCGCAGTGTGGGCTCCATAGATCCAGGCTTGATCCACTGGCAGGGGAGGATTGGCCGCCAGGTCGCGAACGATTACCCGGCCGCTGGGGTGGGCATTTTTCCAGTTGCTGACGAACTCGCGGGTCAACTCGCGGCTGACTGAGCTTGCCAGCGGGCTCGAATCCAGTTGTAAGAGTGTAGGCATTTAGCGATCTCCTTAACAACATGCGTTGCTTATGCTTCGCATGTCGGTTAGTCAGTAGACGACAGTCGTTGTTTTCCCGATTCTTTTTCTTGCTGGATACGCTCTAATAGGGTGACCATGCCAATTTCCGACTGCCAGGTTCGCGATCCGCGGATCCGCCGTACCCGAAAACTCCTGCAGGGAGCTCTGGGTGCTCTCATGCAGACAAAGAGCTTCGACGAGGTCTCGGTTCAGGACATTGCAGAGGCAGCCACCGTGAACCGTGCCACCTTCTACGACCACTACACCGACAAATTTGCCCTGTTGGACGCGATGATCGCGGGTGACTTTCATGAGTTCCTCGATGAGCGCCAGGTGCGCTACGACACCGGCTGTCCGGCTGCGGTGGGCGGCATTATCATGGCCACCTGCGATTACCTTGCCCAGGTTCATTCTAAGGGGGCGTGCGATCGCCAGACGGCTTTTGGACCCCTGATGGACGCGGCTATCGTGGCCGCCATTCGCCGCTTGCTGTGGGAGGGGATGGAGCGGGCCGAACATGGAGGAGAGTTGCCGCCGGAGACGGTGGCCGCTGCGGCAAGTTGGGCCATTTGCGGGGCAGTGAAGCAGTGGTTTTCGATGCCCGATAGGCCGCCCGTGGCGACGTTCGTGACCCAATTGGTGGGCCTTGTCATGCCTATGCTCGACGCAGCCGCTAAAGCAGTTTCGCAAGTGGTGTAGACCGGAGCCACAGGCCTTTGCGTGGTTTTCTCCCAGGGAAAACCACACCTCGCCAACTTTAACAGGCCACGGTAATTGCGAAACTGCGTTAAAGCAGAGTCACCAGTCGAGGCTCCAGCTCATTCGGGCTGACAGTTACCAGGCCTAGCGAAATGGGCAGTGAGAAGCGGCGCGGCCCCGCGCTTCCCGGGTTGAGGTAGAGAACCCCCTGGCGCCACTCGATGAGCGGCCGGTGGGAGTGTCCGCTGATAACCGCCGCGAACCCCGCGGCCACGGGATCGAGATCCAGCGCATTGCGGTCATGCAGCATGTAGAAGGTGTGACCATGGAGCGTCACCACCTCCGTAGCGGGCAGGTGGGAGCAGGGTCCGTAGGCATCGATGTTGCCGCTTATGGCGGTGACCGGGGCAAGTTCGCGCAGTGAATCCAGAATCAAGGGGTCGCCGACATCGCCGGCGTGCAGAATGTGGTCGACGCCGCGCAACGCTTCGCTCGCTTCTGGGCGGAGCAGGCCGTGGGTGTCGGAAATAACCCCGATCAGCGGGCAGGCCGGCGGCCTCATAGGCCGATCAAGAGCCGGGTGCGGGGGTCGAGGTAGTCGCGCAGCGCGTCGCCGATGAAGTTGAAGGAGAGCACACACAGCATAACGGCGATGGCGGGGAAGACGACCATGTGGGGAGAATCGAAGAGGTGGGAGCGCGCGTCGTTCAGCATGCCACCCCAACTTGCCGCAGGCGGCGGCAAACCGAGGCCCAGGAAGCTAAGGGTGGCCTCGGCCAGAACCGCTCCTGCCATGCCGATGGCCGCCTGCACGATGATGGGCTGCAGGATATTGGGCAGGATGTGGCGGCTAAAAATACGCAGATCCGAGGCGCCCAGCGCGCGGGCAGCTTCGACAAACTCCCGTTCTTTGACGGCGAGCACCTGGGCCCGCACCAGGCGGGCGTAGCCTACCCATCCGCCAATGGCCAGGGCAAAGACCAGGTTGAGCATCCCGGGCCCCAGAAAAGCAACAAAAGCAATCGCCAAAAGAATGCCGGGGAAGGACAGAAAGGCATTCATGACAAAGACATTGAGCAGCGTGTCGACCCGGCCGCCGTAAAATCCCGCCAGTCCCCCCAGAACCAGTCCCAGGGAGAGCGATAAACCGACGACGCTCACCGCCACCATGAGCGAAAGCCGGGCGCCGGCGAGAATGCGGGAGAAGATGTCTCGGCCCAGCTCGTCGGTGCCAAACCAGTGGGCATGCGAAGGCGGGGCCAGGCGATGATAGAGGTCGATAGCCGCAGGATCATAGGGCGAGATGGCCGGCGCCAGCACAGCGATGGCGACGAAGAGCACCAGCAGGAAGATGCCAATAACCCCGAGCGGTTGGTGGCGGAGAGTGGGAGCGAAGGCCATTGATGGCCATGATCGCATACCGGTTCGAACGTACACAGTTGGCCGCAATGACCATGGCGCTTTCGATGCAGGCTATCGCGCATCCTATCCTGCTTGAATAGGGTTGTGATGATGAGGAGAACGCGATGCGCAAAGCAACCTGGTATTTGACGATGGCGTTGGCGGCAATGATGGTGGCGCCGGCATTCGCTCAGCAGTCGGCGGAGCAGCAGGTGATGGAGTTAGCCAACGCGGACCGGGCGCAGCATGGGTTAGGTCCGCTCAAGTGGGATCCGGCGCTGGCCCAGGCTGCCGCTCAGCATGCTCAGATCATGGCGGGGCAGCCCGCGCTCTCCCACCAATATGCCGGCGAGCCGGAGCTGGAAGCCCGTGGTGGCGCGGCGGGTGCCCATTTCCGCGCCATCGCGGAGAATCTTGCCGTGGCCCCGAGCCCCGAGGCATTGGAAGAGGAATGGATGCACTCGCCTCTTCACCGGGCGAATATCCTGAACCCCATGATGAATGGAATTGGCGTAGCCCTAGTGCGGCGGGGAGGGAATTACTACGCCGTAGAGGACTTTGACGACAGCGTGGCCCAGCTGGGGCAATCGCGGATCGAGCAGAAGATAGGGCAATTGTTGCAGCAACGCGGCCTGCAGCCGGCGGGGCTGACCGAAATTGCGCGCCAAACCTGCGCCCTCGATCACGGTTCGGCCGGCGGTCCCAAGCCCTGGTTCATCATGCGCTGGGAGGGAACGGACCTGGGCCGTTTGCCGGATGAGCTGGAAGAGAGAATTGCCACCGGCAAATACCATAAGGCCGCGGTGGGCGCGTGCGATTCCGGCAACCCGGGCCAGGGCTTCACCACCTACAAGCTGGCGGTGATGCTTTACTGAGGCTGCCTGCCTGCCCCCTCGGCCGGCGCGGCGGAGGATAGCGCAGCGCCCACGGGTCCCGGCTGGGTGTAGCGGCTCAGCTTGAGAAAGACCGGGGTCACTTCAAACGGAGTCTTGTCGCGGGCATTCAGCATTGCCATCGGTTTGGCATTCAAGCTGGAGACCTTGTCATCCCACCCATCCACTTTCAGGTGGCTGCCCAGAGGCAGGGCTGCGACCTGCTGCAGGTTATCCACGTCGAGCTTGGGTGAGTTTTTGGTCAATTCGACCAGCCATGGCGTTCCATTCGTATCCAGCAGGGAATCGCCCAGCCGCGGAGTAGTCAGTGCCTTCAACTCCTTCGCGCGAGCCTGCAGTTGAACAAAGAACAGCCCTGCGTTGGCCAACCGATCGTGATAGACCGAGTTATTCAAAAACTGCATAGCCTTCTTCGC
Source organism: uncultured Acidobacteriaceae bacterium (assembly GCA_963834205.1). Lineage (GTDB taxonomy): Bacteria > Acidobacteriota > Terriglobia > Terriglobales > Acidobacteriaceae > PALSA-350. The sequence continues at coordinate 39,591 of CAWIBI010000068.1, forward strand.
CGCCAGGCTATCGTCGGTTTCAGAATGATTCATGGTGATTCGTTGAAACGTGGACCTGTCGGGGAAGAGTAGCCGGTCGTTGAAGGCGTATCGCGTATCGATGCGATGGCCCATCGTGATATGCGCCAGCTGGAAGGAGAGGATGGCAGCCAGGTCCTCCTCGTTGGGCAGCACATCGATCAGCCCCTTGCTGACCAGGATGCTGTTGCCTATGGCCAGGGACTCGAGCGGTGCGGTGAGTAGTACTCGGCAATGAATTGCTGCCGGCAGCTCCAGGTTGTTGCCGATGATGAGGTTGTTGGTGACCGTTTCCAGCACCTTGTCGAAATCGCTCGGGGGCGCCAGCACTCCGGCTTGCACCAGCCGGTCGAGCACATTGGCCTCGGCCTGTGCAACCCAGGCGCGGCGTGCCTCGATGGGGCTCACGTCCTGGGCGGAGTCGCTTTCATCGGTTACGTCGTCGATGCGGATGCTAGTGCTCTCAGAGTCGCGCGTTGGAATCCTGAGCGAGTATCCCCAGAAAGTGGTCTGCGCCTGTAAGTCGGGAAGACCGTCAAACTTTCCGCGGCTCTCCTCGACGTAGATGGCCGCGGGCAGCCAGAGCCCAGGCTGCAGGTTGGTTCGCCAGCTATCGAAGTGCAAGTAGTGCGGCACATCGAGAAGGGCGTTGCCGCTATAGATGCCGTTCAGGCGAACCACATTTCCTTCTTCATCCTCGATCCAGATGCGGCCGGTAAAGCGGCCGTCTCCCGATTTCTTGTGCGGAATAACATCGAAGACCTGTGTCCGGACATTGCCCAGGAACTCATTGCGCACGAAACCGAAATCGTAGTGTTGCCGATCGAAGCTGTCAGGATCGATGAACATCATGTCCATGAAGCCGGTGGGCAGGTACTCTTCTCCCAGCCCCAGGGCTTTGCTGATGGTGCTGAACGCTGCTGTCGAGGTGTGGTTCAGACTCCACCTGGTTGGCCTGTCGCGATAGCCCTCGGCGCGAAAGGATTTGTCGAAATCCACGCGGCTCAGGATGTACTTGTCTGACGACGGCACCAGGGATAGCTCGGGATCGGTCTTCATGTTCTGGATATATGTCTGAACCATCGGAGTGCGCTTCTGCAGCTCCTTCGCCAGGATCTTCTCGTGGGCGATGGCGCGGTCGATCAGAGCGGATTGCGCCGGCGTGAGCGGGACGCCCGGCTTGATGACTGGCTGTTTCGCCTGCGCGCTGAAGACGCAGAGAGTGAACAGCAGCAAACTAGTCTTGCCGCGAACAACGATGGTGCTCGAAATTGTAGTCATTGGAATGTCCCGTCCCGTTGTTGCATTTACGCGAGTTGAAAGAGAATGTGAATGTAAGTGACGTCGTCCGCGGGCTTACCATTCTTCTCCGCGGGGTTGAACTGGATTCGCTCGGCGATCCGCGTGGCCTCTTCATCCAGCCCATGGCCGAGCCCGGTCACGACGCGCAAGACCTCGACTTTGCCGTCGATGCCAAAGCGGACCTGGAGAGTTACTTCGCCCTGAATCTTGAGCTGCTTCGCCTCCTCGGTGTACTGCGGGCGGGGCTCCGAGAGCACTCTTGGCGGAGTGAAGCGCTCCTGTGGAGATTTTACCGCTGCGGCGGCGCTAGGTGCTGTTCCATTGCCGCCGAAACTGCCGGTGGCTATCGCGCCACGTCCTCCGGTTACACCATTGGTGCTGCCGCCGCCGGCGCCTTTGTTCGCTCCAGGAGCATTCTCAAAACTGCCGGTGGCGGCAATGGTTGCCGGCCTGTTTGCGTTGGGATTGGGAACAACTCCTGCCGGATCGCCGAAGCCGCCGGTCTTGATTGCCAGGGCGGGTGCAGGGACGACAACTCTCGCCGGCGGAGCCGCAATGAGAGGCATCGGGGGTGTGCTCAGGCGCACAGTTTCGGGTTCTTGGAGTGGAAGCCTTGGCCGGGGTATCTCAAGCCTTGGAGGAACCTGAACGATTGGCCGTGACATAGGTATTCTGATGCGGGGAGGCGGGGGAGGGATATGCCTGGGGAAGACTAACTCCGTGTTTACATAGTGAAGCATGGAGACCTTATGCACCTGGGTTAGAGTCAAGCACACAAACAGCGCGGCCAGGCCCACGTTTATCGCCAGGCTCTGAACAAAGGAACTAAGTCTTCCATCGGGCGCCGGCAAAAGGCCGAACGTTTCAGGCGGAGTTATGTCTGAATTGTCTACCTGCGTGTACATATCTCTTCCCCACTCATTGCTATCTCGCCGGCGTCATTGATCGTTTTCGCCGTATCTATCTTTCTAGACGGGGCATTGGAGCGATCGATGACAAAGCACAAAACAACAGACCCGGCGCCGAGTAATAAGTGGAGTTATCGTTACTTACTAAGTTGTCTGGAAGCGATGGGCTAGAGACCCCCTGTGGACCCACTGAAAACGAAGCACGAACGGCAGGTTCCTCGACTACGCAGACCCAGATTCCCTAGGGAAGTTGTGGTCTTGGCAAAATTTCATGCGCCTTTTCTTACTGAAAGGCGCACACGCGGCGTTGCCCAGCGCTGCTTGGCAGAAAATATGGGACGCTCTGGTCAGGAAGGGCAATGATTTCTCACGATAACTCCCAATCTTGCAACAAAATTGTCATCCCGACCGAAGCGTAGCGAAGTGGAGGGACTTGCTGTTAAGCAATTTGTGCACCTGAATTACCCGTTTGTGGACGCGGAAGGCTTTAGTGAAGTTTATCGAGCCGCGCCGTCTGATCCGCGTCCATCTCTTTGCGGACCTGCAGCATCAGGTGGGTATTGGCCTTCTTGAGATCTGCCCTGGCCTCGGCCACCCGGTCGATCTGGGCAAACAGCGCGTCCTCGTCAAGTGCGTCGGCATGGGAGAGAGCTTCCATCTTGGACTCTGCTTGTTGCAGCGCCTGGTATTTGCTCACCAGGTTGGCCTTATTCTGCTCGAAGAGCGAATCCATGCGTTTTTGCTGCTCTGATCGCAGATGGAGCGCCTTGACATAGTGTTTGTCGTCCCACCACCGACCGGGCGGCCCGAGCTGCAAACCGCTGTGCACGGTGCTCATCGTGCCGTTTTCCTGGGGCATAGGGCCGCTGCGGATTGCCCCCGGGGCGCCATTGTTCGACGGCATCCCGCCGCCGGACGGCATGCCTACCACTCGGAGGCGGTCCCCCGGCTCCCGGCGGCGCTCCACCGCCCCCCGGCCTCTGGGCCAGCGCGGTCAAGCCGGGAACTGAAATCAAGCACCCCGCCAACAGCACAGAATAAAAAAATGGGCTACCCAGGTGCATTAGTTGGCCAGCCTGCGTGGCGGCCGGGAATGGTAATGTTTTTCCGGGGTAGCAATCGACAAAGGTGACTCCGCTTGCCAGCGTATCTCCTGGTCGATGGCCATCATCAGGCGATTATCGTCGGCAACGTCTGCGGTGGACTCGACCGCCTGGGTCGCCACGTTGTTCGCCGCAGGCGTTGGAACGATCCATCCCTGGTGAACTTCAAACAGGACTGCGGCCGCCAGCAGGGCCGCCGCGGCCCATGTACCCAACGACCGGCATTGGAAAAGCAACTGCGATGACGGCGAGATCGACAAGGGCGCCTGCTGCTCGGCCCACTCCAGGCCGGCGGCTCCAAAGCTGTCGATTGCAGACTGTACTCGCTTGAACTCCTCCTCGCACTGCGGACACGCGTCCACGTGCCGCCTTACTTCCAGGGAGCATTCGCCGATAAGCAGATCGCTGAACTGGTCATTGTTTAAATGCGGGGTTAAGTGTGAGGTTAAATGTTGACCGGTCATCTTGTCTCTCCGAGCTCTTCCCGTATCGCCTTCACTGCGCGGTGCAGGTGTGTCTTGACCGTGGTAACGGACATATCGATGGCCAGCGATATCTCCTGTATGCCCATCTCTTCCTGAAAGTGCATCAGGAATATCGTCCTCTGGTTCAAGGATAAACCTTCCAGTACTTTTGCCACCTGGGCGACCTTCTCCCGCAGAAGAACGCCTTTTTCCGGGGAGCATCTTCCACTGCAAAGCGTCGACCCAACTTCCGTGATGTCGAGTGCCCGCTCGCGAAACGACCTCCAGAAGCGGAACTTCTTGGTTCGCTGGTGGTCGCGGATCATATTGAGTGCGATCTTGGTCAGCCACGTTTGCACGCTGCACTCGCCGCGAAACCTTGCCCGCGCCCGGTATGCCTTGAGAAAGCAATCCTGGACGATGGACTCCGCAAGGTCTCGATCGCCGATGGAAAAGGCCACAAAGCGCAGCAGGCGGGCGCGATATCGATGGACCAGCTGATCGATATCGTCGAGTTCAGAGACAGCAAGCTCTTGTTCCGCGAAGGGCAGAATATTTGACGCGTGGGCGGCATACATACCAATGTAGACGTGCGCTCCGGCGAAACGATTACCTCCGATCCATCAACCAGCGGCGGTTTACATTTTCATCCCCGTCAACATCATTCCGCGCCCCCCGTGGTGGTCCGGGCAAAAGCGTTTTACCCTCGCCCCAGCACGTATGCCTCGAAATGAGGAAGCGATGAACCAGGTGGTGATCATCGGAGCCGGCCTGGCCGGGCTCAGTTGTGCGTTGTCGCTGGAAGCCGCGGGCGTCGCAGTAACCCTGCTCGAGGCATCTGACACACCGGGCGGGCGGGTGCGGACAGACATGGTGAATGGCTTTCACCTCGATCGCGGATTTCAGGTCCTGCTGACTGCCTACCCGGAAGCAAGGCGGCTGCTGGATTACAGCGGTTTGCAACTGAAAAAGTTCCAACCCGGAGCCCTGGTATGGCACGCCGGCAGCTTCCATCGCTTCGCCGACCCCTTCCGCAACCCCCTGGGCGGGACCCGCTTCCTGTTTGACAACATCGTGCCCTTGGCGGACAAGTTGCGCGTGGCAAAGCTGCGTGCGCGGGTGCAGCAGGCTACCTGGGAAGAGTTGTTTTCCCGGACTGAGCAAACCACGCGTGACTACCTTACGGCATTTCCCTTCAGCCCCGCGATCATCGAGCGCTTTTTTGAGCCCTTCTTCGGCGGCGTCTTTCTGGAGCGCGAACTGGTGACCTCGAGCCGCTTCTTCGAGTTCCTTTTTCGCATGTTCTCGGGCGGAGACACGGCCGTTCCGGCTCAGGGTATGCAACAGATACCGTTGCAGTTGGCGGCGAAGCTTCGCGGTGGCACGCTGATAACCGGTGCGCGGGTGAGCAAGGTAACGCCAGCAACGCCAGGGTTTCAGGTGCAAATCCAGGGCATGGAGAAGGTCGAGGCCCACGCGGCGGTGGTCGCAGTGTCCGGCAACGAGGGCAATTCGCTGCTCCAGGCAGTTGGCGGTTGGAATATACCCGAGGTGAGGGGCTGGAACAGCACGACTGCTTTCTACTATGCCGCGGAGCGGCCGCCGGTGAACGAGCCCATGATTCTGCTGAACGGCGACGGGCGCAATTCCGGGCCGGTGAATAACGTAGCGGTGATGAGTGCAGTCTCGCCCGGGTACGCGCCCCCCGGAGCGCACCTGGTGGTTGCCGGCGTCGTGGGAGAAGCGCCCAGCGAAAGCGGGGCGCTCACCAGATTGGACGAGGCGGTACGGGCACACATGAGGAGATGGTTCGGCCCGCTGGTCGACTCGTGGAGGATGCTCGCGGCCTATCCTCTGGCCCGGGCCCTCCCCCAGCAGCGGCACGCGGAATGGGAGCAGAGCCCGGTACGCCTGGGCGGCACGGGCGGCGTCTATATCTGTGGGGACTACCGGGAAACGGCTTCCATCCAGGGTGCGCTGGCTTCCGGCAGACGCGCTGCCGAGGCAGTGATCAAAGATAAAGACCGGATCAAGATGAGGTAAAGATAGTGGCAGCCTGATGGTAGCTGGGCAGAGTCTGAGAGAGGGTTTTTGGCGCAAGAGATGGGGTTTGCGGTAAAATCAAGCCCAGTGTGAAGTTGCCCCCGCCTGGACACTCCTCAGTAGCTCAATGGCAGAGCATTCGGCTGTTAACCGAAGGGTTGTAGGTTCGAGTCCTACCTGAGGAGCCAAATAAATCAAGCAGTTAGCTTTTCTTCGCGCTGATGTTTGACCGGCCTCACTGGGAGTATTGGGTTCCCTTACAGAAGACATCATCTTCTTTCGGGCAGGACCGCAGATCGACCAGCAAGAATTGATCTTTGTTACAGGTGTCAGACTTGGGCAATAAGTCTGCGCGCAGGATTGAGGCGGCCGTTTGGTTATAAATCGATGGTTTACGGCTGCATCGTTGGCGTGCGTCCTCGTGTTTGCAGGCCCTTTGGCGAAGTCTCAAGTAGCCTATGCTGCGCTGAATCTGCCGGATGATCCGATCCCGAGCGCACAGCAGACGTCTCCGGAAAGTGGAACTCCGCCGCCGGCTCAATCCGGAACACAAAACACGCCCGCTTCAGCCGCCGAGACCCCGGCGACGCAGGGAACGGATCCGCTAACCGCGGCAGAGCAGCTTAAGCTGCAGGAGAAGCAAAGAGTTTTTGGTTTGATGGCAACGTTCAACACCACCGCCAACAAAGATGCACTGCCTTTGAGCACCGGCCAGAAGTACCAGCTCTTCTTCAAAAGTGCATCGGATCCCTGGCCGTTTGTTCTGACTGCTTTTGGCGCCGGCATCGATCAGGCACAGAACAGTTTCCCTGAATATGGGCAGGGCATGGAAGGGTACGGCAAGCGATTCGGCGCTGCTTACACCGATTACTTCACCGGCAATCTTCTGGGCAACGCTGTGCTGGCGAGCTTGCTGAAAGAAGATCCGCGCTATTTTCAGAAGAGCACAGGCTCCTATACCAGCCGGTTTCTGTGGGCGGCGTCGAGCACCGTCTGGTGCAAGCGCGATAACGGCACATGGGGTCCGAATTATGCAAATGTGGTGGGCAACCTCATGGGCGCTGCAGTTTCCAACCTGTACTACCCGGCATCGGACCGTACCGCCGCCGACACGATCGAACGTGGATTTACCGTGACAGCGGAAGCGATCATAGGCAGTGAAGTGATCGAATTCTGGCCGGACATGGTGCGCCACCACAGGCGAAAACAAGCGGAGAAGCTGGCTCGGCAGATGTCGCAGAGTGGCACTCCTCAGCCTGCTTCTCAAGCCGTCCCCGCGCCCCCTGCCCCCCAGCACTAGAAGTGCGTGCGTGGGTACCACCTCCATCCAAGACCATGAGTGGGTGGCCCAGGTCTCGCCTTTGAGACCTGGGGTCATGCGATAAACGATTGAAATACGTCGGGCTTTACAGGCTGCGAACAAACTCATTTCTGTTGAAGGGGACGGCCTTCAGGCCGTCCATAACTGCTTTGAAATGAAGTTCGGCTTTAGCCGCTGAGGGACACTCCTTTTCCTCAAAACGGACTTTTCCACAGCCGGATTCAGCGCCCCTACCCCAACCCCAAATCAAAGACGAGCGGCCTGCATTCTCCAATGCGCTCGAGCGCATCCTACGGCACAGATGAGAAGCCTGCGGGCGTTATTCAGGCTGAGGGAGAGTGGGATGGAACGGGAGACACTACGTAAACTGTTTGTTTTTGCAACCATCGCTTCCGGGGTCGCGGCAGCGTACCTGATGTATCGGCGCGGCGAAACCCTGGGTACGATCGCGACCAGGACCATCACCAATCCTGTGGGCTCGCTGATTTCAGAGGTGAGCGGCGTAACCGCCTAGCGTGGCGTAACCTTGACCACGTTGGCCCGGCAGGACCGTACCCCCTGACAGGGCTCAGGACGCAGGTCTTTCGCCAGGCAGATCTCAATCGCGGTCAGCCGGTTATTGCCGCAGCTCAGCGCGAAACTCCCCGCCGGGTAGCCGGGATTTGCCGCCGCAAAGCGCGCCAGCAGGTCGTCCGGGGTTACTCCGTCGGGGTCATTGCTGCTACCGATGTTCGCAGGAATCTTCACGGCCGCATATGCTTTATGAATCTCTGCAAAGTAATCGCCGGCACCCAGGCCGGAGCAGGTGCCGTGTGTCTCCCACTCGTGCTCTACCAGGCTGGCGGTCGGGATGATATCCGTATCGGCCTGCGCATTGGCCGGGCCCGGCGCATCGCTGCAATGCTGCGGATAGTCGCCGTTCGCATACTGCGGCCATAGCCCGTGCACCACAAAGCCCAGGTTGCGCCCGCACTCGGGACTGTCACCGTGAGTTGCGCAGAACTCGGGCGACCACGAAAGGTTCAACAAATAAAAGTCGAATTGGCCTGGTGGCGCCTGCTCATCGGGGCGCCCGCGGCGTGGCCGCCGCCTGCCTGTCTGTTCATCGTTCTGGGCGTAGCTTGAGCTGTCCCGCGGCCCGTACTCACGAGCGGCCGGCTGGGGGGCAGCTTCGCTGCGCGGAGCAGCTGGCGGCGGTGCGTTGTTGTTGCAGCCGATGGTCAAAAGCATCAGCCACAGGCCAACGCTCGCCGGTCCACGATGAAAGGTCATTCTTTGATCCGAAGGCAAGACCGCATTATGCGGCGAAGAGAATACGCGTTGGGCAGCGGGCACCATGGCGCGGCGATTGTAGCCGCGCCATGGTCAAAAGGTCGTCCACCGGGGTGCAGATTGGTTAGGCCACACTTACAGGTTGGTGGCCGTGGTGTTTGACGTACTGTGTAAGCGACTCGAACTTCGTTTCCTTGAGTAGCTCGCCCAGGGTGCGCTCACCATCCCAATCAGGGGCGAAGTTGTGGCCGTAGTGTTCGCGCAGGTGCTTGATTTTGGTGGTGGGATGCTTGTGATCGATCTGCCCGCTCTTCTCGCGAGCGCGTCCGTCCAGTCCAGGATTTTTGGGGGAATTACTCATACCAACTCCTTTATGGGATTTTGGGGCGTGGCGTGCAGCCGCGTCCGGATGAACTACAACAATGCCGGCCATTCTACTCCCCCGGCTTGACCCCGGATATTAATCCTGTCCGCGTTCCGCCGGGGTCGAGAATCAGGCTGCCGATCGAACGACCGCTTCGATCTCGTGGCGGAGATCTTTTTTCACGCGGTTAGCATCGATCCAAAATGGAGCTTGGCATTCTACTTCGAGCAATTCCGACCCGGCGTCGTAGTTCCAGCGGATGCTCACGCCGTCTTTCACTGCCTCTCCTTTCGGGCTGGCGACCCGAATGCCGGCCCTCGAGGCCTTCTTGCGCAAGCGGGCAAAAATAGTGCGAGTGATACCACGAAATGTCTCCCTGGGATTCCCTGACATCCGAATTCCTTCCCTCCTGGGTTAACGAAAGTGGGGCCGGCGCCGCTGGCGGGCGAAGCCCATTTCGCTACCCAAAATAATGGACGAGTCGGAGGCCAGGAGCGTTCATCGGCGCTGGTAAATTTATTGTTTACGCATTCCATGCGGAAGGCTCTCTGCGCAGCCTTCTTCATGGTTTACAAGCGAGCCGGAGTCGTGTATCACTAGGTTCGCGGCCGATCCACAGTTAACACTTTCTTTTCCAGGCGCATCCCGATGGGTTGGCGAACGTGGTTGCTGATAATTATTGCCGGCGTTTGCGCCTGGGTGGTGTTTGAAATTGTGCTGCCTGGCCGGGCGGCACGCGCCGCGGGGCCGCCTGATTACGTGAGCACCGGTGTCTTCACCCCTGCTCATCCCACGGCGGCCGCGGCGGTAAAAGATTTTCTCGATATCCATCCCGAACATCCCGTTCAGCCCATCGCTTACACCCACACCGTGCACCTCGCCAAGGGATTGCCTTGCACCTTCTGCCACGTCGGCGTGGACCAGGGGCCCGAGGCGCGGATTCCCGGGGTGAATGTCTGCATGAGCTGTCATTCTGTGATCGCCACGGATCGGCCCGAGATCAAGAAGATCGCTGCTTACAAGGCTCGCGGTGAAGAGATTCCCTGGGTGCGGGTCTACAACTACAGCGAGTCGGCGCACGTGCGCTTCAACCACGCGCCCCACATTCGCGCCGGGGTCGACTGCGCCACCTGCCACAGCGATTTGACCAAACAGACGACGGCCGAACGCAAAGTGGATATGAACATGGGCTTTTGTATCAATTGCCACACGCAGAAGAAGGTCTCAATCGATTGCGAGACCTGCCATTACTGAGACCTTTTATGGAACGGCGTGACTTTATCAAAATATCGGCTCTCTCCGGCGTGATGGCCACGTTGGAAGGCTGTCGCAGCGCGGAGAAGCAGCTCATCCGCTTTGTTCCCGAGGAAGAGATGGTGCCCGGCATTGCCACCATCAAGCCGAGCGTCTGTACTCTGTGCTCCGCGGGTTGCGGCCTGCTGGTGCGGGTGATGCAGGGCGAAGCCGAAGTGGTGCGCCGCAGCCAGCACGGCCTGATCAAGATGGGCTTGGCGAAAAAGCTCGAAGGCAATCCCCAGCATCCCGTCAACCATGGGAAGCTCTGCGCCCGCGGTCAGGCCGGACTGCAGGTGCTCTACCATCCGGACCGCATCACCCATCCCATCAGGCGCACCGGCCCGCGCGGGTCGGGCGAATTTCAGCAAATAACCTGGGATGATGCGCTCAAGGAAGTTGCCGCGCACCTGGCCACGCTGCAGGCGTCGAAGTCCACCGGCTCGCTGGCTTTTCTGGCCCGTCCTCAGAGTGGGCAGCGGCAGGAATTGATTGCTCGTTTTCTAAAGGCCTACGGCGCGCCGTCCGCAGCCTGGTACGAACCTTTCGACGACGCGGTGCTGCGCCAGGCAAACCTGCTGAGCTTCGGCCACGCCGCGCTGCCCACGTTCGATCTGGCCCGCGCCGATTATGTGATCTCCTTTGGCGCCGATTTTCTCGGAACCTGGAACTCGCCCGTAGCGCAATCAGCAGGCTACGGCGAGATGCGCCAGGGCCGCCCTGGACGCCGGGCAAAATTTGTGCAGGTAGAAGCGCGGATGTCGCAGACCGGGGCCAATGCCGACGAGTGGGTTGCGTGCCGGCCGGGAACGGAGGGCGCGTTGGCGCTGGGCATCGCGCATGTCATCCTGAGCGAGAAACTCGTCCCGCAGGGTGCTGCCGCGCGTGCTGGTTCGCTCATCGCCGGCTGGTCTGCGGGCCTGCCGGACTTCGCGCCCGAAGTGGTAGAGAAGCAGACCGGGGTGAGCGCAGCTGTGATCAAGCGTCTCGCGCATGAGATCACGCAAAGCGGATCGGCCGCCGCCATCATCGGCGGCGCGCCGCTGGCCCATACCAACGGCCTGTTCAATGCAATGGCCGCCAATACCCTAGAGTCTGTGGTTGATACGGGCTCAATCATGGGCTTCACACCCCAGCCGGTGCTGGGCGATGGAGTCGCTCCCGTGCAGGCCGGGCTTGCCAGTCTCAGCGCGTTGTTGAAATCCGCGCCGCAGATGCTGCTGCTGTACCAGGCCAATCCGATTTTCTCTGCGCCGCCGGCACTGCAGGTGCGCGAAGCGCTCGCGAAAATTCCCTATATCGTCAGCTTTGGCAGCTTCATCGACGAAACCAGTGCCCAGGCCGACCTGATCTTGCCCGACCACGCCCCGCTCAAGAGTTGGCTCGACAGCATTCCCGAGTCGGGATCGCTGGCAGCGGTGGCCAGTCTCGCGCCGCCCGCCGTGCTGCCGCTGCACGACACGCGATCGATGCCAGATGTGCTGCTGGGGCTGGCGCACCAGCTTGGCGGCGACGCGGCCAAGGCCCTCCCCTGGCCGACCTATGATGCCATGCTGCGGGCTGCATTTGTTCCGCTGCGCACCCGCGGCGGCTCCATCGACGCCAAGACCGATGATGATTTCTGGGATGCTGCGCAAACCCAGGGCGGCTGGTGGACCGTGCCCGGGCATAGCGCCAACGCATCCCCTGCCGCAGTGAAGCCAAAGGACGCGCCCATGGCAGCATCCGCACCGCAGTTTGCCGGCGCTGTTGCGGATTTCCCCTTCTATTTCCTGCCCTACGTCTCGCAGGCGTTGGGCGATGGTTCGCTGGCGCATCTGCCCTGGCTACAGGAGCTGCCCGACCCGCTCACCTCGGCGATGTGGTCGAGTTGGGTGGAGATCAATCCCAGGACCGGTGAGCGCTTGGGTATTGCCCACGGCGACCTGGTGGAGATCGCGTCACCGCAGGGAAGCGTGCGTGCCGCCGCGGTTCTTTCCCCCGGCATCGCACCTGACACGGTGGCCATGCCGGTTGGCCAGGGGCACGAAAACTTCGGCCGCTTCGCCACCGGCCGGGGCGCGAACCCGCTTTCGATTCTTGCTCCCCTCGCGGAGCCCGAAACCGGTTCGCTCGCCTGGGCCGCGACCCGGGTGAAGCTTGCGCGTGCGGGTGGACCCGAGCAGACCAGGCTGGTGTTGTTCGCGGGTGGAATGAGTGGTTTCCCGCACGAAGAAGAGCGGCGTTAGCACGTAGCGCCAGGAAAGGCAGAATGATATGGCTCATAAGTGGGGACTGGTGGTGGACCTTGACCGCTGCACTGGATGCGAAGCCTGCGTCGTCGCTTGCCATGCGGAGAACAATATTCCCACCGCAGGCGAAGATCAGGCTGCGCGCGGTCGCGCCAAACATTGGATTCGCGTCGAGCGCTACTGGGAAGGAGATTTCCCCAATCCCCGTGTCCGCTTTCAGCCGGTGCTCTGCCAGCAATGCGACGAAGCTCCCTGCGAGCCCGTCTGCCCTACCTACGCCAGCTATCACACGCCCGAAGGTTTAAACGCGCAGGTCTACAACCGCTGCATCGGCACCCGCTTCTGCGCCAATGCCTGCCCTTACAATGTCCGCTTCTTCAATTTCTACAATCCCGAATGGGAGCAGCCGCTGCACCTGCAACTCAATCCCGACGTCTCCGTGCGCAGCGTGGGCATTATGGAAAAGTGCACCTTTTGCGTGCAGCGCATCAAGGCCGCCGAGATACAGGCGGAAGCGGAGAAGCGCGAGCTGAAAGACGGCGAATTCACTACCGCCTGTGCGCAGTCCTGCGCGTCCAAGGCCCTGGTCTTCGGTGATTTGAATGATGCCACGAGCGAAGTTGCGCGACTGGCGAATGGGAATCGCGGGAGCAAGTTGTTAGGCGAACTCGGTACCAAGCCGAATGTGACTTATCTCGAACGAGGCAGTTGGCAGGATGCAAACAACGGCTGAACAAATCGAGCAGGATCTGCTGCGGCCGCTCTTCCACAGCACTGGGAAGTACTGGATTGCAGTGGCGCTCGCGACCAGTCTCCTGCTTGCGGGGGTGGCAGCGTTTTGCTATCAGCTCTATGCCGGCATCGGCGTGTGGGGCATTAACTCCCCCGTGTTCTGGGCCTTTGACATCACCAATTTTGTTTTCTGGATCGGCATCAGCCATGCGGGCACGCTAATTTCCGCGATCCTGCGCCTCACCAATGCCACCTGGCGCCGTCCTATTACTCGCTGCGCTGAGGCCATCACCGTCTTTGCGGTTTTGATCGGCGCCATCATCCCGCTTTGCCACATTGGGCGGCCGTGGCTGGCTTTCTGGATGATCCCTTATCCCAACCAGCGCCATATCTGGCCCAATTTTCGCTCACCGCTGGCGTGGGATTTTTTTGCTATCGCCACCTATCTCACCGGCAGCACGACCTTCCTGTATCTGCCCACCATTCCCGACTTCGCCGCCGTCCGCGATGCCGCCACCGGCTTTCGCAAAAAGATTTATCGCGTGCTATCCCTGGGATGGCAAGGCACGCCGCGGCAATGGCAGCGGCTTGAAGTTGCCATGCACATCATGGCTGTCGTCATCGTTCCGGTCGCGGTTTCGGTACACACCATCGTCTCCTGGGACTTCGCCATGACCCCGGTGCCCATGTGGCACTCCAGCATCTTCGGCCCGTACTTCGTCACCGGCGCCATCTTCAGCGGCATCGCCGCCCTGATCCTGGCCATGGCGCTGTTGCGAAAGCTGCTGCATTTAGAGGAATACCTCCGGCCGATCCACTTCGAAAATCTGGGCAAGCTGTTGCTGACCATGAGCCTGCTGTGGTTTTACTTCACCTTTGCCGAGCGGCTCACCGCGTGGTATGGCAACTCTCCTCCGGAGATGGCGGTTTTCTGGGAGAGCATTCGCAAACAGTTCGCGCCCCTGTTCTGGACCATGGTGGTGTGCAACTTCATCATCCCCGTGCCCATACTGGCTATCAAGCGCCTGCGCACGATTACTGGAACTGCGATCGCGTCCGCCACTGTCGTTGTGGGCATGTGGCTGGAGCGCTTCCTGATCGTTGTGCCCGCGCTCGAGCGCAAATTCCTGCCCTACTCGTGGGGAACCTATCGGCCCACCTGGGTGGAAGATACTCTGATGGCTTCGAGCTTTGGCATGATGGCGCTGCTCTACCTGCTGTTCTCGAAATTCGTGCCTATGATTTCCATCTGGGAGATGAAGGTAGGGCTTCAGGCCCACGGTGGGGTTCCGGTGGTGGCCCCAGCCGATGGCCCGGTAATGGATGTGGCGGAATGAAAGCACTCTACGGTCTCTACGTCGATGCGGCAAGCGCACAGCGCGCTGTCGACGCCTTGCGCGCCGCCAGCTCCGAGCTCAAGTTCGACGCCAGGCAGATCGTGATCGTCTCAGGTGAGCCCCATGAGGGCTATGAATTTACCGACTCGCAGGCGACTTCGAGTCCTTATCGCTGGGCCGTGCTCGGCGCCGTTGTCGGCGGCGCCACCGGCTATCTGCTCACGACGCTTTCGCAGAAGTCCTATCCGATTTTCACCGGCGGCATGTCGCTCACGCCGGGGTGGACCAACGGCATCATCATCTACGAGATGATCATGCTGGGGGCCATCCTGACCACGCTGGTGGTGTTGCTCATTGGCGCGGGGCTGCCCAACTTCAAAGGCGTGATCACTGATCCTGAGATTGGGATGGGGAAGATACTGGTAGGGCTGGTCGATCCGCCGCAGAACTCTCAAGCGGAACTGGAGCGGCGTCTCCGGCTGGCTGGCGCCGCGCAGGTAAAGCAATCGACGGGGAGTTAGTGTTTACGACCCAGCTTTGATACTGGCCACGTGGATCGTCTTGGTGGTCGCGTTCAGTGTCCCGGTGACGGTCACTTTCGCGCCCGCGAAGGTTGCCGGCTTCTTTTGATCGTCGAGTTGGTAGGCGGTCTTGGTCGCAGGATCGAAGAGTGTATATTTGCCGCCCATGTTCACGCAGCGATTGGTGCAATCCTTCTCGCTTTCGCCCGGTTTTGCCATGATCTGGTGGCCGCCCAAGGCCGCGCACTGGCTGTCGATGATCTCGCCCTTGAATGTCTGTGGAGTCTGGCCAAAAACGCTCAGCGACGCGAGCAGACAGCCCGCGCAGATCGCAAGATTCTTCATAGTCCGGCATGTTTTCATAATGATTCCGGTATTGTCAATTATCCGGTTTGCCTGAAAGGATATCGAGCTATGAAGCAACACACAGGTCACTCTCATAGCCGACCGACGCGCCGCGACTTCCTTCACGGGTTCCTGGCAGGGGCTTCGATTTTGGAGCTGGCCCACCATCGGGCAGCGTGGGCTCGCGCAGCGGCTCCCACTTCCGCGCCGGCGCTCTTCGATATTCAGAAGGTTGGGAACGGCGTGTACTTTGCGTTCGCCCGTCCCCAGGCCGAGATTAACTGCAATGCCGCCATATTCGTCCGATCGAAAGACGTGGTGGTGGTCGACACGCACTCCAAGCCCTCGGCCGCCGCGGGGTTGATCGGCCAATTGAAGCGGGAGGTTACCCCGAAGCCGGTTCGCTACGTCATCAACACCCACTTTCATTGGGATCACACGCAAGGCAATCATGCCTATCGCCAGATTGGCGAAAAGGTAGACTTCATTGCCAGCGCGACCACCAAACAGCTGATGGCCGACCTTGCGGTGGCCAGAATGAAGGCGTCTGTAGGGGAGGTACCGCACCTGATTGAAACGCTGCGCGATCAGGCTGCGCACGCAACCTCGGCCGGTGAAAAGGCGTTCTGCGCGGACCAGATACGGCAGCTGGAGGCCTACCAGTCCGAGCTTAAAAACTACACCCTGGAATTGCCGACGATCACTTTCGACAAGTCCTACGTCCTGCAAGATCCGGCGCATGATTTGCATCTCGAATTTCACGGGCACGCCCACACTGCTGGGGATGTGGTCGTCTATTGTCCGCAAGAGCGGGTGATCGCGACCGGTGATGTGATTCATGGCTTTCTGCCGTTTATTGCGGACGGCTTTCCCCGGATCTGGCCGGGCACTATCGATTCCATCGGCGGCGCCGACTTCAATCACATCCTGCCCGGTCATGCCGCGATGCAAACGGGTCGCACCGTGATGATCAACTTGCGAAACTACATTGAGGAATTGACGGGGAGGGTTGAGCAGGGCAAGAAGGCCGGCCTCGCCCTGGCCGAGATGCAACAGCGAATCACCGTGGCCTCACTGAAGTCGCTCCACTCCAACGACTACGCGGGGTACCTCGCGCGCATGAGCCAGCTGACCCAATCCCGCTATGAGAAGACGGATCCGTTGCAATCCGGGGTGAACGTGAATATCGGCGAGATCTATACCAACCTGGACCGGACCTAGTGCCGACACAGCCAGCGCAGTGGAGGGACCTGCTGTTCGCATGTCCAGCATGCGAAGTAGAGGAAAGCACTGCTCTCCCCTTTGTCATCCCTGAGCGGTTGTGACTTTTTTGATTTGTCGGGTTTTTGACGCACTCCAATCATAATGTTTTTCGATCCTCACAAGACCGTCATCCTGAGCGAAGCGCCTGGCAGATCTATTGCTTAACAGAGGGTTTATAGCGCGCAGTCGAAGGACCCCGAGGATGCTTGCTGGCCGATGCTCTTCAGGGCTTTCCGGCCACCAACCATAAAGAAATCAAAAAAGTCACAACCTCCGACCGAAGCGAACCCGGAAATCCGGGGAAGCCGAGGGATCTGCAGTTCCGCGGACCATTCCTGGAAACGTCCGTACTCTTCTCAGCTGTTTCCTTAGTCGCGTCCGCGAATCTTCGTAAGCAGCCTCAGAATCTCCAGGTACAGCCAAACCAGCGTGACCATAAGCCCGAAGGCGCCGTACCACTCCATATACTTCGGAGCGCCTGCCCGGGCGCCATTCTCGATGAAGTCAAAATCGAGCACCAGGTTGAGAGCGGCGATGCCTACGACGATCAGGCTGAATCCAATCCCAATCGGTCCCGAGCCATTGATGGAAGTAAAGTGAACCCCAAAGAAGCCGAGCCCAAACTGCAGCAGGTAAAACAGCATGATTGCGCCGGTGGCAGCCACGATGCCCAGCCGAAACTTCTGTGTCACTGGGATCAGGCCTGAGCGATACGCGAGCAGGAGAACCAGCAAGGTGCCGAACGTCAGGCTCACCGACTCGATCGCAATCCCCGGGAACCGCATCTCGAGAACCGCCGAAATGCTGCCAAGCGCCAGGCCTTCGAGTAAAGCGTATGCGGGTGCGGTTACCGGGGACCACTCCTTCTTGAAAACCGTAACCAGCGCGCAAACGAATCCGCCGATGGTCCCAATCCACAACCAGGGGAGCACCGCGGCCGCCGAGTGCGATTGCATAAACAGATGCCAGGTCCAGGATGCGGAGGCAACCGCGAAAAGCAGAAGAAGACCGGTCTTGTTGACCGTGCCCTGGAGTGTCATCCCCTCGCCGAGCGCAGCAAAACCCTCAAAACGCTTCTCGTTCAATACGGGATTCGATGTCCTCATTAATTGCGCCACAGTGCACTCTCCTTACCCAGATCGTTCCACTACCATTTTACGCCAGAAGGAAGGTCTTCATAGACGGGCCGGAGTCTGCCCTTTTGCAACCAAATGCAAACTAAACCAACCGGAATTGAATCTATACAGGTACCACACCTGGAAAGAGACATCTGCGGCAAGTTGAGAGAAATGACCCAGCTACCCTACCCGCAAGAAAATTTTGGGTGGCCCATGCAAGCCTTCTTTTGGCTTGAGTGGGGTTGTTGCGGAGACTTAGCGCGCATAGAGCGCACATTTTAACCACATTTGGGGGCTTAACTCGCATAACTCGCTTAACTCGCACCCTCCGCAGAGAAAATGTCTCGGTTTCGAGACCCCGGGGAGACGATTGGCCGGCCGCGAATCGCGCAGATGTCGCGTCGATTATCCTTCTGATACGGGGGTGCGCTGTCGTCATCTGCTCCCTAAGGCCCGCGATTGGTCGAAAAGTAGGAGTTTCATCCTTGATGTCCCATCCCCGGGTGGATGTTGCGATCGTAGGCGCGGGAATTCTCGGGCTGGCCCACGCCTACGTGGCCGCGAAGGCGGGTAGATCCGTAGTCGTCATCGAAAAGAGCCCGCGCGCATCGGGCGCTTCGGTGCGCAATTTTGGCATGGTGTGGCCGATCGGCCAGCCGGCCGGCCCAATGCTGGAACTCTCTTTGCGCAGCCGCGAATTGTGGCTGGAGATTCTGCATCTGGCCAAACTGCCCCGGCGTGAAACCGGCTCGCTGCATGTAGCCTATCGCGCGGATGAGGCCGCGGTGGCGCAGGAGTTCGCTGAGCTTGGCCCGCAATTGGGCTATCAATGCGCATGGCTGAAACCCCAAGAGGTGCTGCGGCGGTCACACGCCGTCCAGCCCGATGGACTCGTGGGCGGCCTGTGGAGCAGCACGGAGCTCACCATCGATCCCCGCCAGGTTATCCAATCGTTACCCGGCTTTCTTGAAGATCAATACAACGTTAAATTCGTCTTCGGCACCGCGGTGACGGCCATCGAGCACCCCTTCCTGTACACCGGAACCCGCCGGTGGCAAGCGGAAACAGTGATTGTGTGCAGCGGCGACGATTTCGAGACCCTCTACCCCGAGCACTTTGCGGCCAGCGGCCTGACCCGTTGCAAGCTGCAGATGATGCGTACCGGTCCCCAGCCCGACGGGTGGCAGCTTGGACCCTCGCTCGCTGCCGGGCTGACGCTGCGCTTCTATCCCGCTTTTCAGGTGTGCAAAACGCTCGCCGCTCTCAGCCGCCGCATTGCAGAAGAGACTCCCGAGTACGACCGCTGGGGAATTCACGCGCTGGTCTCGCAAACCGCCGATGGCGCACTCACCCTGGGCGACTCCCACGAGTACGGGTTGACCGTCGACATCTTTAATAAGGAGGAAATCGACCAGATCATCCTGCATTACACACAGCAGTTTCTCCGTGCCCCTAACCTTGCTGTTGCGGAACGATGGTATGGTGTCTATGCCAAGCATCCTGAAAATCCTCTGCTGGTGATGCAGCCGGAAGACGGGGTCCGGATTGTGGCTTCGCCGGGCGGCTCCGGCATGACGTTGGCCTTTGGAGTCGCTGAGCAATCGATCCGGGAATTAGGATTCATTCATGCCTAGCACCACCGCAAAAATTCCCGCGGTCTTCCTGGACTGGGCCGGCACGGTTGTCGACCACGGAAGCATTGCCCCGGTCAATGCCCTGGAAAACATCTTCCATGAATTTGGCGTAAACGCTCCCCGTTCCGTTGTGCGCAGGTACATGGGTTTGGCAAAGAAAGACCATATCCGCAAGATGCTCGAAGAGCCGGAAGTAAAAGAACAATGGATATCGCTGCACCACGCGCCGCCGCAAGAGCGTGACGTCGAGCAGATGTATGCGAAGTTTGAGCCGCAGATGATGGAGGTGCTGGCCGGCTACGCAACCGTCATCTCGGGTGTGCCCGAAGCGGTGGAAGCGATGCGCGCACGCGGCATCAAGATTGCCGGCACCACCGGCTACACCCGGCCGATGCTCGACCGTCTGGAGGCGCTCGCAGCCCGGCAGGGCTATCGCACAGATAAATCCCTGGCTCCTGAAGATGCCGGCGGAGGGCGTCCCTTTCCCTGGATGTGTTATCGGCTGGCCATTGATCTCCGCATCTACCCCCTTTCCTGGTGCGTGAAGATTGGCGACACCGAGTCGGATATTGCGGAAGGCCACAACGCCGGCGTGTGGACCATTGGCGTCACTCGCAGCGGCAACAGTGTGGGATTGTCGGAAAACGATTGGTCGAAGCTCGGCCACCAGGAGAAAAAGCAGCTTCTCGCTTTCGCCGAGCAGGAGTTCCGCTCAGCCGGAGCCCACTACACCGTGGAAACCGTTGCCCACGCGCTCCCCATCCTGAACGAAATCGAGCGCAGAATCGCCGCGGGAGAAAGCCCCCGATGAACCAAGCGCGCATCACCCGCTGGCACCTGCTTACGGTCTCTCTACTTTTCCTCGGCTATGGCGGCTACTACTTCTGCCGCTCCGATTACTCCGTCGCCCTGCCGCTGTTGATCGCCGAGCAGGCGCATAAGGGCATGCCCGCCGGTGTTGCCCAGGTGAGACTGGGTTCCATCGCTTCCCTTGGAGTGCTGGCGTACGCGATCGGCAAGTTTCCCAGCGGCGGCCTGGCCGATCGCTTCGGTGGACGCCGCAACTTTCTGGGAGGCATGTTCGGCTCCATCCTGTTTACCCTTCTTTTTATGCTGGGTGGCGGCTTTCCCATTTTTACCCTGGCCTGGGTGGGCAACCGGCTGGTGCAGTCGTTGGGATGGGCCGGGCTGGTTAAGGTTACGTCACGCTGGTTTTCCTACACCACTTATGGCGGCGTGATGGGTGTGCTCAGTCTCAGTTACTTATTCGGAGACGCGGCTTCGCGCGGCATTATGTCGCTGCTGTTGGCTCATGGGTTCGGCTGGAGAGGACTGTTCGGCGCGGGCGCCTGTCTGCTCAGCGTGCTTCTTCTCTGCAATCTCATCTTTCTTCGAGACTCTCCTGAGGCTTATCACTTGCCCGTGCCCGAGGAGAATCCGCTCAACCTGTTTTCTGATGCCGGCCCAGGGACGGAGCAGCCGGGTATGATTGCTATTTTCCGCACCCTGCTGAGCTCCTACGCCTTCTGGCTGGTCTGCGCTCTTTCGCTTGGCACCACGCTGCTGCGCGAAACCTTCAACCTCTGGATCCCCACCTACTTCACGCAAATGGTCGGCATGACGAGCGCACAGGCCGCCAGCGGCAGCGCTCTCTTTCCCTTCTTCGGCGGACTCTCGGTGTTGTTGGCCGGCTTTCTGAGTGATCGCCTTGGCCCTGAAGGCCGCAGCCGCATTCTCTTTGGCGGCCTTTGCTTTTGTGTTCTCTCGTTGCTGGGATTGGCGGAGGTCACCATGCACGCTCCGCGATTCGTGCCGCTGGCGCTGGTCGCTGCGGTAGCCGTCTGCTTGCTGGGGCCTTATTCGTATCTCGCCGGCGCGATGGCTCTCGATTTTGGCGGGAAGGAAGGGAGTGCGACGGCCTCCGGTCTGATTGATGGTTTTGGCTATCTCGCAGGCGTTCTCGCCGGCAACGCCATGGCACACTTGGTAGTCGCGTATGGTTGGCAGAGAATGTTTCTTGTACTGGCCGCCGTCGCGGGGCTTACCAGTGTTGTCGGCGGCCTGGCTCTGTGGCAGCAGCACCGGCGCGCCATCGCGATCGGCCTGCTGCTTCCGGCGGAGGGGCAATGATCGCGAAAACACCAGATCTCGATGTTACCGCGGTGAAGTGTACGCCGGCCGAGCTCGTGCTTACCTGGCAGAATTCTACTTACAGCGTGTACAGCGCGTTATGGCTGCGCGACAACGATCCCGCCAACCGTGATGCCCATACCGGCCAACGCTTGAGAAGCCTGGTCGATCTGCCCCGGGAGCCGCGGCTGCGTGCCGCCGAGAGCGTGCCACAAGGGCACCTCACCTTGAGCTGGGAAGACGGCGCAACCAGCGTGTTTCCGCTCCGTTGGTTGCATGCGTTTGACCGCAGCCTGCGCATTGCCTCACGTCCCACGCGTTTGCCTTGGATGGGGCAGCCGGCCACCGGCTTTGCCTGGTGCGATTACGTGGAGTGGGTGGAGAGTCCGGCCAGCCGCGAAGGCTGGCTCTATTACGCCGGACGCGATGGATTGGCTTTTCTTCGCGATGTTCCTGTGCAGCCGGGCGCGATACTCGAGGTTGCCGCTCTCATCGGCTTTGTGCGCGAGACCAACTATGGCCGCCTCTTCGATGTGCGCAGCGTAGACCACGGCGTGCCGGTCCACACCGACAATCCTTATCGCGATCCAGTGCCCGGGTTTCAGCTGCTGCATTGTCTCTCGACCTCCGGCCAGGGCGGAGAAAGCATCTTTGTGGATGGAATGGCGGCTGCCGAGCGGGTGCGCGCGCATGATCCGGATGCCTTCTCCACCTTGTGTCAAACGCCCATCCTCTATCGTTTTCAAGATGCGACCACGGATCTCGTCGCCGAGCGCACCATGCTGGAGGCTGATACAGAAGGACAATTCCGCGCCATCTATTACAACGATCGTTCGATTGCGCCGCTCCCGCTCAAAGGCCCTCGTCTCAAAAAGTTTTATCCGGCCTACCGCCAGCTTGCTGAGCTGCTCCGCGAGGAGGCGCGACAGGTCGTCCATCGGTTGCAGCCGGGCGAACTTGTCCTCTTTGATAACACCCGCATCCTGCAAGGCCGCACCGCCTTTTCTGCCGATCACCTTCAGAGCTGCTATGTGGATGCGGACGGACTTTACAGCTCGTTGGCAGTACTCTCACGCACAAGGAGTTCGCACGATGACAGCATCCAACGTTGAGGATCTGGTTCGTCTACTCAATGAGAAGGGGGGCAGCGCCTATTTCGGGGAACCGGTTTCAGTCCTTGAACACAGTCTGCAGGCGGCTCACTCCGCTGAGTTGGCCGGCGCTGCGCCGGCGACGATATCCGCCGCGCTGCTGCACGATGTCGGCCACATGTTGCACGGGCTCGACGAGGATATCGCCCATCGTGGCCAAGATGGCATGCACGAAGAGTTAGCTGCGGTCTATCTCGCACGCTGGTTCGATGAAGAGGTTACCGTGCCCATCCGTCTTCATGTTCCTGCCAAGCGCTTTCTCTGTTGGAAAGATACTGAGTACCTCAGGCAGCTCTCTCCCGCATCGGTTCAGAGTCTCGCCCTACAGGGCGGGCCGATGAACGATGAGCAGGCTGCGGCCTTTATGCGCAATCCTTTTGCCAACGCGGCGATTGCGCTGCGCCATTGGGACGACGAGGCCAAAGTACCTGGCCTACGCGTTCCCGACGCGGCCCACTATCTCCCGGTTCTCCGCGCTTCTGCTCGTTACCCCTGACTCAGGCGAACAAATCGCATTAACCGCAGGTCCCTCCACTACGCTGCGCTCCGGTCGGGATGACAAATTATTTTGAAATCGATGATTTCTCACTACCGCTCCCCGTTCTGCAACAAATTTGTCATCCCGACCGGAGCGCAGCGTAGTGGAGGGACCTGCTGTTAATGCCTGATCCAACAAGTTGGCTTGCTCGATTGGACAGCTCTGACATTCAGATCGTCACTGCGGGACTCATTCCTGAGCTCTCGTGACGCTCCCACCACTTTGCGTCTGCCAACACGACTGAGGTCTCAATCTGGCGTTCGGGAATCTTCCAATATTTCTTAAGTAGCCGATCCTTGTCCTCAGTACTCACCATTTCAAATCCGTGCCGTTCGTAAAAGCGGATTGCCCAGACTGCATCCGCCCATGTCCCGATGAGCACGGGGTCTTTCGTCAACTCCCGCAAGTGAGAGAGCAAGCGCGATCCGATGCCATGCTTTTGGCTGCCCGTGCGAACGTAGGCGTGACGTATGAGAGTCACGTCCTGGACATCTTGAAGGCCCATGACGCCTGTCAGCGCTCCGCAATCCTCGTAGCCCCAGAAGACAACGCCATCATCGATTTCGTGCTTTAGTTTTTCTCTGGACATATAAGGTTCCGTCCAGCGATCGTTAGGTATCGTCCCGCGATAAGCCTGTGCGCCATCATTAATGATGGCCCAAATCAACTCAAAGTCCCCTTCGTCACAACGGCGGATCATCAGTGCTCAGCATATACTTTTAGAGCCAAAAAGAAATAGATTCCAAGACCAATTCAGGAGCAGCAGCCGTGCTGGAAAACGGATCACCAACAACTGCAAACGGTCCCTCGCTTCTGCTGCGAGGCCTACGCAAGGCGTTTGCAGATGTAGTCGCAGTGGATGGTCTCGACCTCGAGGTCACGCGCGGAGAGTGCTTCGGATTGCTCGGACCGAACGGCGCCGGGAAGACTACCACGATTGAGATCTGCGAAGGGCTGACCGCCCCTGATGCGGGTACAGTGGAATTGCTCGGCCTGAACTGGGCCAGCAACGAAAACGAACTGCGCCAGCGCATCGGCATTCAACTGCAGGAAACACAGTTCCCGGACAAGTTAACGGTCGACGAGACCCTGCGGCTCTTCCGGAGTTTCTTTCACCGCGGCCTTGCGGTGGAGGAGTCCATCCGCACCGCGCAGCTGGAGGAGAAGCGCCACGCACGCGTGGGCACGCTGTCCGGCGGCCAGAAGCAACGGCTCGCCATGGCTTGCGCGTTGCTAGGCGATCCCGAACTGTTGTTTCTCGATGAGCCCACAACCGGACTGGATCCACAGGCGCGCCGCCACCTGTGGGACCTGGTGGACGGGCTCAAGCAGGCCGGGCGTACCATCATCCTGACCACGCATTATATGGATGAGGCGGAACGGCTCTGCGATCGTGTGGCGATTATGGATCATGGGCGAATCATTTCGCTCGGCACTCCACCGCAGCTGATCGCCTCCATTGGCGGAGAGCATATCGTGGAGTTCGCCATTACCGGCCACGAGAGTGGCGACGGAGTGGTCGATGCAGCAGTGCTGACCGCGATTGCCGGAGTACAGTCCCACCGGGTGGATGCGGGTGTCCATCAGCTTTCTGTTCGTGAGCTGCACACCGCAGTGCCGCGCATCTTTGCTACGCTTACCGGCCAGGGTCTGCACCTGAGCGAATTCCGCACCCACTCTGCGACCCTCGAAGATGTATTCGTAGGCCTGACGGGAAGGAATTTGCGCGATGAGTAAGCTGGAGCTGAGCAGCCTGTATCAATTGACCATGGTGCGCTTCCGGCTGTTCTGGCGCGAGCCGGAGGCGATTTTCTGGATCTTCGTTTTCCCCATTCTACTGGCGGTCGGGTTGGGGATGGCCTTCCGCAATCGGCCGCCGGACGTGCTGCAAGTGGGCGCGACCACGGTACAACTCACCCAGGCACTTGCCGCCGATAAGGGACTCACCGCATCCACCATGAACGTGGCAGACGGCACGCAGGCACTGGCAGCGGGCCGCATTCTGCTGCTCACCATCCAGCAGCCCGGCGGGGTCGCATATAAATACGACGAGACCAATCCCGATGCGCGCACCGCTCGCATGGTGGCCGATCGTGCCATACAAACGGCGGCCGGGCGGCATGAGGCCGTTCACGCCGAGAACCAACTGGTGCATGAGACAGGTTCGCGTTACATCGATTTTGTGGTGCCCGGGCTGCTGGGGATGAACCTGATGGGTTCTGCCATCTGGGGGATGGGATTTTCCATCGTGGAGTCCAGGCAGAAGAAGCTGCTCAAGCGGCTGGTGGCTTCGCCCATGCCCCGCTGGCAATACCTGGCATCGTACCTGCTGTCGCGCCTCGCGATGCTGGTGATCGAGGTTGTCGGATTTCTGGGTTTTGCCCGGCTTGTATTTGGAGTGCCGTTTCGCGGGTCGATGTGGCAATTGGGATTTCTCTGTGTGCTCACTTCGCTGGCATTTTCCGCGCTGGGGCTGTTAGTCGCTTCACGGGCCAGGACCATGGAAGCTGCCTCAGGGCTGATGAACCTGGTCATGCTGCCTATGTGGATCTTATCTGGAGTGTTCTTTTCGGCCACCCGTTTTCCCGCGGTCATGCAACCGGTGGTAAGGGCACTTCCGCTGACGGCGGCAATCGATGCCATGCGGGGAAATATGCTGCAGGGGATGAACCTGGGCCATCTCACGCCGCAGATGGGTATATTGCTCGCATGGCTGGTAGTGCCATTTGCTATCTCGCTGCGTATCTTTCGCTGGAGATAGCCGTCTAACGACAGAGAGCAAGAGGATCTGGTTGAAGCGCCTGAAAGCCACCGATGTAGTCGTCATCGGCAGCGGGTGGAGCGGTCTGGTGATGGCAAAAGAGCTGGCCACCCGGACCGCTTTGAACGTGATCGTGCTGGAACGCGGCCCCGCGCGCAATATCTCCCAATATGCAAGCGGGATGGACGAAATTAACAACCGCCGTGTCGGCCTGGTGCAGAATCCCGCCGACCAGACCATCACCCATCGGCATTCTCTCAAAGACACCGCTGCTCCCATCCGCCAGTATGGCGCCTTCCGGCCCGGTACCGGCACCGGAGGCACCTCCGAGCATTGGGGCGGGATTGCTGACCGGTATCTGCCGGACTTCTTCGTCCTGGCCACCCATCTGCGCGAAAAATTTGGTGCCTCTCGCATGTCGCCGGATTGGACAATCCAGGACTGGGGCATAACCTACGACGAGTTTGAGAATGATTACTGGCGCGCCGAACAGCTGCTGGGAATCAGCGGCAAGGCGGGTAACTTACGCGGTAAGTTGGTGGAAGGGGGCAATATCTTCGAGGGTCCTCGTCAGCACGAGTACCCCAACCCGCCCCTGACCCCGACTTACACCATGGGCTTCTTCCATAAGGCGGCGACCCAGTTGGGCTATCATCCCTTCCCATTGCCGGCAGCAAACCTGAGCCAGGGCTATACCAATCCCGACAACGTATCGCGGCCGGGATGCGTCTTCTGCGGTTATTGCCCGAACTATGGCTGCATGATCGGCGCCAAGGCGCAACCGACCAACACTCTTATGCCGGTGCTGAATACCCGGAATAACTTCCTGTTACGCAACAACTGCTGGGTTAGAAAGATCGTCCATCGCAACGGGAAAGCCGAAGGCGTCGTATACATGGATGAGAACGGTGAGGAGACCATGCAGCCTGCTGAAGTGGTGGTGCTCGCGGCATGGACTCCGAATAGTGTGCGGCTCCTGCTTCTATCGGGGATCGGCGAAGCCTACGATCCAGTGACAGCCAAGGGAACGCTGGGCAAGAACCTGACCCACCAGGTCACCAGTGGGGGGGCCGGGATGCTGGTATTTAAGGAGCGGCTGAATCTCTTTATGGGATCGGGCGCGGTGGGCTATGGCATCTCCGATCTTGAGGGAGATCTCAAGCAGGAGGTTCCCGAAAAAATAATGCGCGGAGGAGCCTTTCTGCGTGGCGCAGCTACCGGCGAAGGCCCTGCCGGATCCTTTGGGCGAGTTCCCAGAGGGGAAGCTCCGCGCAACTGGGGCTCGGCCTGGAAGAAGGCTGCATTCAACATTGGGACAGAATCGGTCCGGGCGTGGAGATGCGCGGGGAGCATTTTGCCTACCGGCAAAACTTCATGGACCTGGATCCCACTTACACTGACAAATGGGGTGATCCTCTATTGAGGATGACGCTGGATTGGACTGACTACGAGATGCGTCAAATGGCCTTTGGAGCGCGCATCGGCACACAACTCATGGAGGCGATTGCGCAGGTTTCCGGAGCCACGTTTGTTAAGGGAGACTCGCGGGGAGGTGCATTCCATCATTACAACGCCAGCGCGTACAGCACGACCCATGTTCAGGGAGGAGCGATTATAGGAACCTCTCCCGATCGGAGCGTCGTCAACCCGTGGCTGCAACATTGGAAGATGCCTAATCTTTTTGTTGTCGGTTCGTCGTCCTTTCCGCAGAATTCGTCTGCCAATCCGACCCTCACCATTGTGGCGGTCAGTCATCGCGCTGCGGATGGTTTGATCGATCGCTACTTGAAGCAGCCGGGCCCGTTAGCTTAGGAGGGGATCATGAAGCGGCGTGAATTTATATTGATTCCGGCCAGGGCGCTCAGCGGTTTGGTCTTGTCTTCGCTCGTGGGAGAGCTGATTCCCGCCGCGGCTGAAGAGCCGGTCAAGGTGCCCTTGCGATTCTTTACTGCGCCGGAAGCGAAGATTATTCAGGCGGCTTGCGAGCGAATCTTCCCCAGTGACGAGAGTGGGCCGGGCGCAACCGAAGCAGGCGTGGTTATTTACATCGACCGCCAACTTGCGGGGCCTTATGGCAAAGACAAGTACCGCTATACCAAGGGACCGTGGATTGAATCGATTCCGGAGCATGGCTACCAGGGCAAGGAAACGCCCCAGGAGATTTATCGCGCCGGGATGAAGTTGCTCGCCGATGATTTTGCCGGCCTGTCGGCCGAGCAGCAGGATCTGCGTCTGGAGAAAATTCAGGAGACATACTTCTTCCAGCTCTTGCGGACCCACACCGTGGAAGGCATGTTTTGTGATCCCCTGCACGGCGGGAATATCGGTATGGTTGGCTGGAAGTTGATTGGATTTCCCGGACCACGGATGAGTTACCGCTACGAGATCGATAAGTACTACGGCAAAGCCTACAGCTCACCTCCAAAAAGTCTGGAGCAGATCCTTCGACAACCGGTGAAGGCAAGCGAGGACGACGCGGAATAAAAAGTACCGGTACAATCGGGCATGTCCGCCAGCAGGCGGCCTGAAAGACTCATGTCCGCACCCACCGAAGCCACGCCGCCCAGCCCGGATAAGTCCTTCTGGGGACCTTATCTCAGTGAACGCCAGTGGGGGACGGTCCGTGAAGACTATTCCGCCAACGGCGATGCATGGAACTACTTTCCCCATGACCACGCTCGCAGCCGGGCGTATCGCTGGGGCGAAGACGGCCTGGCTGGCATCAGCGACCAGGAGCAAAGGTTGTGCTTCGCCCTCGCGTTGTGGAACGAGAAAGACCCGATCCTGAAAGAGCGGCTGTTCGGTCTCACCAATGGTGAAGGCAACCACGGCGAGGACGTCAAGGAATACTACTACTATCTCGACGCCACGCCCGACCATGCCTATCTGAAAATGCTCTACAAGTATCCTCAAGCTGTATTCCCATACTCGCAGCTGGTCCTGGAGAATCAGAGTCGAGGTCTCGAAGACAACGAATTCGAGCTGATCGATACCGGTGTCTTCGAGGAGAATCGCTACTGGGATGTGTTCGTCGAGTATTTCAAGGCTTCGCCCGACGATATCCTGGCGCAGATAACGATCCACAATCGCGGTCCGGACGCTGCCCAATTACACGTGCTGCCCCAATTATGGTTTCGCAACACGTGGTCATGGAATCTCTCCAGCGCGAAGCCGGAGATCAGCGCCAGGGGGGCGGTTCTGGTTGCGGAACATCCCCAACTGGGCGCTTATCACCTCTACGCGGAGGACCACGCCGACCTGCTGCTTTGTGAAAACGAGACGAATGGTCCGCGTCTCTACGGAACTTCATCCCAGGGTTATTACAAAGACGCATTCCACGAATACCTTGTGGGCGGTAACCTGTCGGCGGTAAACCCATTGCAGCGTGGTTCCAAGGCCTGCGTGCACCTTCGCGCGCGGGTGGAGGGCGGCGGGTCCACACGGTTCCGGCTCCGCCTCTCTCACCATGAGAACCCGGCGCCCTTTGCCGGCTTCGATGCAATCGCAAGCGCCCGAAAGAACGAATGTGATGCTTTCTACTCTGCGATTCAAGCGGGCCTGACCCACGAAGATGCCCGCCTGGTGCAGCGCCAGGCCTTTGCCGGAATGATATGGGGCAAACAATATTACGAATACGACGTTCGCCGCTGGCTGGAAGGGGATGCCAACTCCCCGCCGCCACCGGCTGAACGCAAAGTTGGCCGCAACGCAGAGTGGCAGCATCTCAACAGCGGTGCAGTCCTTTCCATGCCCGACAAATGGGAGTATCCGTGGTTTGCCTCGTGGGATCTGGGCTTTCATGCAGTCACGTTCGCATTGATCGATCCCGAGTTCGCCAAGCATCAGCTGCTTGAACTGTTGCATGTCTGGTATCTGCATCCCAACGGCCAGCTTCCCGCCTACGAGTGGAACTTCGCCGACGCCAATCCGCCGGTTCATGCTTGGGCAGCCTGGCGTGTATTCGAGATTGACCGTAAGAAACGGCGCCGGCAGAATCCGGATGATCCGGGAGACCTGGGCTTCCTGGAGCGCGTTTTCCAGAAGAAGCTGCTTAACTTTACCTGGTGGGTCAACCAGAAAGATCTACATGGGCGCGACCTCTTTCAAGGTGGCTTCCTTGGTCTGGATAACATCGGAGTCTTCAACCGGGACCAGGCACTCCCCCACGGCGGCTATCTTAGCCAGTCCGATGGAACCAGCTGGATGGCCATGTATACCCTGGTCTTGATGCGCATGGCTCTTGAACTGGCGCAGCACAACCTGGCCTACGATGACATAGCAACCAAGTTCTTCGAGCACTTTCTCTACATTGCCGGAGCTATGACGGATATGGGCGGCCGCGGCGTTGGGCTTTGGCACGAGGAAGACAGCTTCTATTACGACGTGCTCAACACGCCTGACGGCAAAGCTATCCCCTTGCGCGTTCGCTCCCTGGTCGGGTTGATTCCGCTGTTCGCCGTCGAGACGTTGGACCCCGAGCTACTGGAGAAAGTTCCAGGATTCAACCGGCGTATGGAGTGGTTTCTTACCTACAGGCCTGATCTTGCCAAGCTGGTGTCACGCTGGACCTTGCCCGGAAAAGGCGAGCGTAAGCTGCTTTCGCTGCTTCGCGGGCATCGCATGAAGGCGCTCTTGCGCAGGATGCTCGACCCGAACGAGTTTCTTTCCGACTATGGCATACGTTCTGTCTCGCGATACCACCTCGAGCATCCATACACGTTTTGGACTACGGACGGGCGCGCGCTCAGCGTGGACTATGAACCATCTGAGTCCCGGTCGCGGTTATTCGGCGGCAACTCGAACTGGCGCGGACCGATATGGTTTCCCACGAACTTCCTGATCATCGAATCGCTGCAGAGGTTCCACCACTACTACGGCGACGAATTCAAGATTGAGTTTCCCACCGGTTCCGGCACATTTATCACCCTTGACCAGGTTGCCGCGGAAATTACCAAGCGCCTGGTAAGGATCTTCCTCAAGAACAGTGAAGGGGAGCGCCAGGTTAACGCGTTGTACCCACGTTTTCAGAAAGACGAGCATTTCCGGGATTACGTGCCCTTTTACGAGTTTTTCGATGGGGACACCGGCAGAGGAGGAGGCGCCTCTCACCAGACCGGGTGGACCGGCATCATCGCCAAGCTATTGCAGCCGCGCGCCGGCTACGAGTTGCCGGATACAGCGCCAGAGAAACCGCAGGATTAGTCCAGGTCTTCGAAAGGATCTACATGTCACTCGCGAACAAAGTGGCCATCGTTACCGGGGGCAACAGCGGTATCGGCAAAGCCGTTGCTCTCGGGCTGGCGAAGCAAGGCGCAAGCGTCGTGATCGACTACGTCTCTCATCCCGAGGCGACAGATGCGCTGGAAGCGCAGATCGTTGCTTTAGGCGCCGGCGTGATCGGGGTACAGGCGGACGTGAGCAAATTGGAGGACCTGCAACGCCTCTTTGCCTCTGCCGTCGAGCGCTTCGGGCATGTCGACATCATGGTGAACAATGCCGGCATAGAAACCCGCACCTCGATTCTGGATACTACCGAAGAGCAGTACGAGAAGGTTCTGGACATCAACCTGAAGAGTGCGTTTTTCGGCACCCAGCTGGCGGCCAAACAGATGATCAAGCAAGGCGGCGGCGGCCGCATTATCAACATGACGTCCATTCACGAAGATTGGCCCATGCCGGGCAACACGGCGTATTGTCTCTCCAAAGGCGGTATGCGCATGTTGACGCGGACGGCAGCGGTGGAACTGGCTTCCCACAACATTCTGGTCGTGGGTGTGGCGCCCGGCGCAGTGGCGACGCCGATCAATCTCTCCACCATGACCGATCCCGCACTCCTGCAGAAATTGAATGCCGCGATTCCGTTGGGCAGGATGGCGAAACCCGAAGAGATTGCGAGCATCGTCGCCTTCCTGGCCGGAGATGGCGCGAGCTATATAACAGCAACCACCATCATTACGGATGGCGGCATGATGCAGAGCAGCCCCGGGCTGTAACGGAGGTAGGCTGCCCATGAAGCACGCATGCTGGATTCTGGCCATGCTGATGGCGGCGCTTTATGTAGCCGGCGCCGAGGGTCCGGCTACATCGCAAGATCCAGTCACCTGGTCCCACCAGATTGCGCCGCTGGTGTTTAATAACTGCACTACCTGTCACCATCCCGGCGGCGGGGGCCCCTTCAGCCTGCTGACCTATGAGGATGCGAGGCGATGGGGACAGCAGATGGCGACCGTCACCGCGGCCCGGTATATGCCGCCCTGGTTGCCGGAGCATGGCTTTGGAGATTTTGAAGATGAGCGAAGACTGAGCCAGGAGCAGATCGCATTCATCGCCAGGTGGGTTCAGACTGGAATGCCGGAGGGAGACGTATCTGCATTGCCACCGGCGCACGTCTACAGCGAGACCTGGCAGCATGGCACACCTGATTTAATCCTGACGGTGAAGCGTCCCTTCGATTTGGCTGCTTCAGGAACCGACGTCTTTCGTAACTTCATCCTGCCCGATCCGCTGAAGCAAACGCACTACGTTAGCGCCATGGAGATCCGCCCCGCCGCGCCCCGGATCGTTCATCACGCCAACATCCTCATCGATCGCACGGCATCGTTTCGCCGCAGCCACCCGACGCAATGGGAGGAGGGCGTGGCAGGGATGGAGCTTGAAGTCGATACGGGAAACGAGTTTGATCCCGATAGCAACTTTCTCTTTTGGAAGCCGGACACACCGGTGCTGGTGGAACCGGAGGATATGCCCTGGAGGCTTGACCCGGGCAATGATCTGATCCTCAATATGCATCTCATGCCTTCCAGCAAGCCGGAGACGGCTTCGGCCCAGGTTGGGCTGTACTTCACAAATCGACCGCCATCGAAGCATCCAATGCTGCTGCAGCTGGAGCGCGACAGCGCGCTCGATATTCCGTCTGGCGAGCGAAATTTTGTTGTCGAGGATTCGCTATCGCTTCCGGTGGACGTAGAGGTTCTCGGCGTCTATCCCCACGCGCATTATCTGGGCAAGCGCATGGAGGCGTGGGCCACGCTGCCTGATCAGCACAAGAAATGGCTGATCCTTGTTCTCAACTGGGATATTGACCGGCAATCGGTTTACCGGTATCGCAAGCCGGTCTTTCTGCCTAAAGGCACCGTCGTACACATGCGCTACGTCTACGACAACTCATCCGGAAACCCGCACAATCCCCATAACCCGCCGGTGCGTGTGAAAGCAGGGAATCGGTCGGAAGATGAGATGGCGCACCTTTGGCTACAGGTCTTGCCGGTCAATACACCCACCAACGGGCCCGATCCAAGGCTATTGCTGGAAGAAGCCTGGATGCGGAGCTGGCTGCGCAAGGATCCAAACGACATCATTCCGCTGTATAACCTGGCTTCGGCGTTGGCCGGGCAAGGGAAGTATCAGCAGGCCATCGTCGCCTTTCGGCAGGCGCTCGCCTTGCATCCAGGTGACGAACGATCGCTGAACGAACTGGGCGCCGCGCTGGAGAACTCCGGTGATTGGCAGCAGGCACAGAAGATCTTTATGCAGGACATCGCGGCGCATCCCCAGACGTGCAATGCGCGATTCAACCTGGCTCGTTTTGAGTTGAAGCATGATGAAGCGAGCGCGGCCGACCAGCAGTTCCGTATCATGCTGGCGCAGTGTCCTTCTGACGCTGGAGTGCACAGTGGTCTTGGAGTCGCGCTGGCGAACCAAGGCCAGTCTCAGGCTGCGGAGGCCGAGCTCCGCGCTGCGCTCGAAATCGATCCAAATGATTTCACCGCCCTCTATAGTCTGGGGGCCCTGGCTCTCCAGGCCAACCAGCCTCAACAAGCTGTGGAGCTGATCGAGGCCGCCGTCAAGCAACGCCCCAAAGACGCTGATACCCGCGAGCAGCTCGCGGACGCGTACGCATTATCGGGGAGAGTAGATGATGCGGCTGCTCAGTTAAAGGAGGCGATTGCGCTTTCGCCAGACAATCCTGATTTGCACGCGCTGCTCTCGCAGGCGCTGGCCAGCACGGGGCAACTCCAGCAGGCAATTGCGGAGCGCAAAGCGGCGCTCCATCTGCGGCCCAATGATGCAGATGACTGGAACAACCTGGGAGTGCTTGAGGCCAGAGCCGGCAAGATTGCAGAAGCGCGCGAAGATTTCCGTTACGCCTTGTACCTCGCACCTGATCACGCGCAGGCTCGCGCCAACCTGGATCATCTGCCGCCATCCTGAACTGCAGATCACTCGGCTGTGCACCTAATGACACAGGGAGGGTGGACGATCGGTTTAGTGCCGCGCCTACGGCGCTCAGATCCGTACCTTCGATTTCCCAGCCCTTCCGGGCTGGGCTGACGTTTGGCGGCCGGCCCTCCGGGCCTTGTTTCCTGCGGCGATTTTCGCCGTGTCATTTCTCCCTCTACTTGCCGCAGGCAAGTAGAGGTGCTCGGGATGACAAAGCGCCGCCCTACCCTTTGTCATCCCGAGCGCAGCCGAGGGATCTGCAGTTCTACGGACCATTCCTGGAAATGTTTTCGACAGAGCGTAGCGTCTTTCCGCGGAGACCCTAATCAGGAAGCGCGAAGCTATAAAGCACATTGCCGGCCGCGACTGCAACGTATTGTTTTCCATCCACGGCATAGCTCATTGCAGAGGAAGCAATCGGAGCGCCGGTCTGGAAATGCCACAGAGACTTTCCCGATTGACCATCCAGCGCAATCAGGTTTCCTTCTTCCGTCGCTACGAAGACGATACCGCTCGCGGTGGCGAGCACACCGGCGGAGGCAGACACACGAGAAATTGGGAATCTCCACTTAACCATCCCGGTGGTGGTATCGATTGCCATCACACCACTTTTGTCTGGCCCGTTGACCGGGTAGGGTACTCCACCCATATATTCGCGCCCAGGTTCAAACGTTACCGGCGTACTTCGATAACCTAATCCGCTGTCGGCCGCAGCCACGTAGAGTACGGAGCGAACAGGATCATAGGATGGGCTCTGCCAATTGGTGCCGCCCCCAAGACTCGGGTAGACAATGTTGCCCTCAGGCGATGATTTCCATCCCGGCGCCAGATTTGGCCGGCCATCTTTGTCGTAACCCAGGTTCCAAGTCTGCCTCACGTAAGGCTTGGCAAAAACAAACTTCCCGTTGGTTCGATTGAGCACGTAAAACATTCCGTTGCGGTCGGCATGCATCACGACCGGCAGCCCTTTGCGATCACTCAAGACCAGGTCTTCGCTGGAGTCCCAGTCGTGCGTGTCACCAGGGGTGAACTGATAATGCCACTTACGCGTCCCGGTAGCCGGGTCGAGCGCGACGACGGAGCAGCTAAATAAATTATCGCCTTCGCGAACCGCTCCGTTGAGAACCGGTCCCGGATTACCCACGGCCCAGTAAAGTACATCCAGATGCGGGTCATAGCTGCCCGTCAGCCATGCGCCGCCACTGCCTTGCTTCCAGCTGTCGCCACTCCAGGTCTCGTGGCCAAACTCGCCCGGGCCTGGAATTGTGTTGAACCTCCACAGCCGCTTGCCAGTTGCCGCATCGTACGCGTCGATAAAACCGCGAATACCGAACTCTCCACCCGAGATACCGACGATGATCTTGTCTTTGATGGCCAGAGGCGCTCCGGTAATTGTGTAACCCTGAAGCGTATCCGCCACCTGCGTTTCCCAAAGCAGACGTCCGGTCCGCGCATCGAGAGCGACGAGCGCCGCGTCCAACGTCCCGAAAAATATCCGATTCCCCAGGACCGCCGCTCCACGGTTAAAAGGGTTGATCTGGTAGGGGCTCACGACCTTCTGCCGGCGCTCGTACTTCCAAAGCCGCAGTCCGGTCCGGGCATCGAGGGCAAACATCTGCCCCGGAGGCCCCGTGGTGTACATCGTGCCGTCCACCACCAGCGGCGTCGCCTCCAGTATGGAACTCCCAGGCATCTGCACCGACCAGCGTGCCTGCAGCTGCTTCACATTGGCGGGAGTGATCTGATGCAGCGCAGAGAAGTGATGGCCCTGATAGTCGCCCCAGTAAGTCAGCCAGTTTTGCGGTTCCGCCTGGGCGTTGCGCAGCCTTTCGAAGCTCAGTCCGCCCGGCACGTCCACCTGGATCGTCTTGCTCAGATCGCGTGCCTTCAGGCTCTTCAAATACGCAACCGTATTCTGAATTTCAACGTCGGATAGAAGCTGACCGTAATTAGCCGGCATGAGCGATGCAAACTCGCTATGTTCCTCGACCAGGTCGCGCTTATCGATCCGGTGCACCTTTCCCGTTTCATCAGTAAGAATCAGATTGTAACTATCTTCGGCTCGCGCGATTCCACGAAGCTGCTGGCCGTCACGGGTTTTTATGCTCAGCACGCGGGGCCCAAACCAGCGCCTCCTGCGGAGCGCCGGGCTGTTCGGATCTAAGATCACGCTACGCAAGTAAGATGCGGAATTGGTTCCGGCGGCAGAAAGATCGGGACCCACATCGGCGCCGCGGCCATTCACCTCGTGGCAGCTGCCACAGCCGCCCTTGCCCCAGAACGTCTGCTCGCCTGCGGTCAGATCGCCGGCCACCATCTCATTGGCGGCCGCGCTGTTGGGGTTGAGGCTGCGAAGGTACGTGATGATTCGCCAGATGGTGTCGGTAGGCAGAGCGGAAAAGGCGGGCATTTGCGTGCCGGGAACGCCATTCCTGATGGTCTGGAACAGCTCGTTGTCTTCCCCGCCATGCCGGAAGTTGCCCCCGGCCAGCGCTGGACCACGATCTCCCCGCGCCTCGCCGCCATGGCAGGATTGACATGTCTGCCCATACAACGTCTGCCCGGCAGCAACGGCAGCGGGATCGCCGGCAAAGGGATTCTTTACCACGTCGGGCGCGTCCGATCGTTGTGCGATCACCTGCGCAACGGTCAAACATGTTAATCCAACCCAGAGATACCTGGCCCTTAGCCTGTTGATCACCCGTTGAGTATCCCCTTTTAGTGTTTCAGCAACCCCTGCGCATTCATCCAATCAAGAAACAGCAACGTCCAGCCCGACACCGGCGCAGGATTGCTCTTACGAACACCAAAGCCGTGGCCGATGCCCGCATAGATGTGGAGCTCCGCCGATACGTGAAGACGGGCGAGCGCGAGATAAAGTTCTGCCAGACCCTGCGAGATCTCTGGCCGGTCATTTCCCCCGCATGCAAGGAATGCACGCGGCGTCTCGGCGGTAAGCCGGGGCTCTTTGGGAATCGCCGGGTAAAGAAGCGTCTGGAAATCAGGTTTGGAACTGACACGCTCGATGGCGTCGCTGGAGGATGGCGAACCCAGGTCATAGCGTGTGCTGGCAAGAGCGGCCAACTCACCACCGGCAGAGAATCCCATAACA
Source organism: uncultured Acidobacteriaceae bacterium (assembly GCA_963834205.1). GTDB lineage: Bacteria > Acidobacteriota > Terriglobia > Terriglobales > Acidobacteriaceae > PALSA-350. Next base: position 76,772 of record CAWIBI010000068.1, read on the forward strand.
CCGATGCGTTCCGGGTCGATGCTCCACTCTCTGCTGCGACTCCGCACCGTGCGGATGGCCCGCTGCATATCGCCTAACTCAGTTCCTTCGACGGTGTAAGTGGAGTCCTTCTGTCGGGCCAGCCGGTATTTCAAAATAAAGGCGGCGACGCCATGGCTGCTGAGGAATTCGGCCACGGCATAACCCTCATGATCCATCCATAGTTCGCTGTGGCCGCCGCCCGGCGCGACGATCACCGCAGCCCCGGTTGCAACATCCGCTTGCGGCAGATACGGGATAATCGACGGCTCCTGAATATTCGAGACGATGTGCTCGCCCTCTGGACTGAGCCGTATCGTCTCCGCCGTAGGGCTTCCGGTCGAGCCCGGAGCACCGCTCGGCCACAATTTGATAGGCGTTTGCTGCGCTGAAGCAAAGCCGCAGCATAGAGAGAGCAACACAGAACCAACTCTTCGGGCGATCAAGCTGGCCTGGCCGGGTCGTCACTCGCCGAGAAGGCGGAGAGCCAACGGGAGGCAAATCCAGACAGCCGCTTGCGGACCACGCTGGTAAATTCGGGTTCCGTGGTATTTTGCAGCGCATGCACCAGTTCATAGTGCTCTCTGCCCATCGATCCTGTCAGGGGAGCGCCGCTGGCCAGAACGACAAAAGTAAACAGAGGCGCCATTAGGCGGTCCAGGGTCTCGGCAAGGTACGTATTCGCCGAGAGCGCCCAGCAATGCTTGTGAAAGGCATAGTCGAGCTCCAGAAACTGGCGCCGGTCGCCGCGCTCTCCCGCCTCCACTACTCTTGCAATCTGGCGGCTCAACTCTTTGAGATCGTTCTCCGTCACCCGAGGCCGCGCCCATTGCAGCGCCAACACCTCCAGTTCCACCCGGAGGGTGTAAAGTTGGCGCACTTCGTCCACCGTAAATTGGGTCACAAAAGTGCCAGTATTGGTTACCCGGCGGACGAATCCCTGTCCCTGCAGGGAAATCAGCGCTTCCCGGACCACGGGTGTTCCGACCTTCATCTGCCGGGCAAGGTCCCGTTCCACAATGGCATCGCCCGGCTTGAGCTCGCCGGCAAAGAACGCATCTTTCAGCGCGTTGATGACCCGATCGCTCAGAGAGAGCGGCTCAATTTCAGCAAAGGTGGGCATAGCGGTCCTGCTCGTTCATTTATCATCGCAGCATAACGAAGCGGCTCGCAACCAAATTAGACCTCGACTACCTGTGGACAGGATGATAGATCAATTATCAAGCAGTCGTGAGCCTAATCAGCCGACCCGCATTCGCTACATCGTGTTAGCTCTGACCATCAGCGCTTACATGATCACCTACGTCGATCGAGTCGTCATCTCCTCCGCGGTTCCCTCCATCCAGAAGGAGTTCGGTTTTTCCATCGTGACCATGGGGTGGATTCTGAGCTCGTTTCAGTGGGCCTATGCCCTTTTTCAGATACCCGGCGGCTGGTTGGGAGATCGTATCGGTCCGCGGCGCGCGATGACGCTCATCGTGAGCTGGTGGTCCCTCTTTACCTGCGCGACCGTGTTGGCCTGGAGCGCGGCCTCGATGGCCTTGATTCGCTTTCTGTTTGGAATGGGCGAGGCCGGGTCTTTTCCAATCGCTACCCGGTCGCTTTCCTGTTGGATGTTGCCCACGGAGCGCGGCTTTGCCCAGGGCGCGACGCATGCCGGCTCCCGCCTCGGGGGCGCGATCACGCCGGCGGTGGTGGTGCTGATTATCGCGCGCTACGGATGGCGCACAGCCTTTATCTGTTGCGGTTCGTTGGGACTGATGTGGGCTGCCGCCTGGTACTGGTACTATCGCGACACTCCGGATGAACATCCGTCCACCAATGCAGAGGAGCGCGAGCTGATACGCTCTTCGCTCGAGCTCGCGCGAGGCTGCAAGAACACGCAAACCGTTCCCTGGAAGCACATCGTGCTGAGCCCACAGATGTGGATTCTTTGCTCGATGTACTTTTGCTACGCCTATAACCTCTCGGTCTACCTGGTTTGGTTTCCCAAATATCTCAATGACCACCGTGGCTTCAATCTTCACCAGATGGGTTACTACGCCAGCCTGCTCTTGTTGGCCGGCACGGTGGGCGACGTCTTTGGTGGCTGGATCTCTGATCTTTGGGCCAGGCGGTCTGGCGATCTAAGGACTGCGCGCCGCCTGGTGGGCGCAGGTGGCTTCCTGCTTTCGGCCCTGAGTATGATCCCCGCGTCTCTTACCAGCGATCCTCTTACATCAGTCTGGTTTTCCTGTTTGGCAATCTTTGGGCTCGAATCGACGGTGGGGGTTTCGTGGGCCATCACGCTCGATATTGGGGCCGACTCCGCCGGCTCGGTTTCAGCGGTCATGAATACCTGCGGCAACATCGGGGGCGCCATCGGTTCTGCGCTGTCGGCTTATCTGGTGGTGTACCTGGGATGGAAGGCGCCGTTCCTGGTGATGGCGGGCCTTTCGTTCCTGGCCGCCGTGCTTTATTTGCGGATTAACGCCAGTCAGCGGCTGCTAACGCGATTGCCGGCGATATAGACCGCATCAATGCTGCGGGTGTTCTTAATATCATCGAGCGGATTCTTGTCGAGCACGATCAGGTCGGCCCACTTGCTTGCCTCAAGAGTACCCAAATCCTTTGCGTGCAGGAACGCAGCTGCGTGTCCCGTGGCTGCGGTGATTACCTGCATCGGGGTCAAGCCGGCCTGCACCATCAATTCCATTTCCCAATGGGCGAAGTAACCGGGGAAGCGGCCAGGAGGCCCGCTATCCGTGCCAAATCCATAAGGCACGCCTGCCTTCGCGAGGGTCTTGAGGTTTTGCTGTGCGGTGCGCAGGAACCCGGGGTAAAGGGCGAAATCAGGATCGGATCGGATCGTCGCCTGGTAGGCAGGGCTCTTCAATTTGGCGACGACATCGGCGGAGACGCTGCGGGTGAAGAATGGATCGTCCGCGAACGGAGGCGTTTGCGCCGTAGACAAACATGGAGGCTTCACGGGAGAGCGTGGCGGCCATCTGCCAGGTGCCATAGCGCTTCATATCCTGGATAAATGCCTGGTCGACGGGCTTGTCGCGGACGCTATGCGCCAGCCCGTCCACGCCGTAGTCGACCAGCTGCTTTGCATCCTGCAGATAAAAGATATGCGCCACCACCCGCAGGTGGTGGCGGTGCGCGCTGACGATGATGGCCTGGGCGATCTCGTAAGGCATCTTCGGCTTGGTGCCCAGGTGGTCGTCCATCCACAGCTTGATAAAGTCCACATGCTTAGCCGGCCTGTGCGGCCACCGCCGGCTCAATTTCGGCCACCGTAGCCACAGGCTGGTTCACGCCTTCGAGACCGCCGTAGCCGCCCTTGAAGACAAACCCCTGGCCCACCGTGTAAACCCGGGTTTCGCTCGGACGCCCGGCGCGCTGCTGGTCACGAATCTTGAAAATCGAGTCTTTGTCGGTGCCCAGGCTGAGCACCGTCGTGACCCCGTAGGAAGCGTAGGTCCTCAGGTCGTTCTCGACGTTTTCCGGGGTAAAGAAATCTGCGCTTTGTTTCAGGCCGATGGTGGCGCCGAGGTGAACATGCAGATTGATGATGCCGGGCATTACATACTTGCCCTGCAGGTTGATCACCTGGGTCGATGCATCGGTCTTGAGCTCGTTGGCTCGCCCCACCCAGAGGATGCGCCCGTTGTCGATGATCATCGCCGCGTGCGCTACCGGCGCGCGTCCGGTGCCGTCGATCAATGTGAAGTTTTTAAGAGCCTTGACCTCTGCAACCAGGGAAGTTGCAAATAGAAGGGAAAGGCAGAGCAGGACGCTATTTCGAACTGGTCCGGGCATCTTCGAGAACCCTGGTGGCGCGCGCCGGATTGAAAATACCGCAGGAGCAAAAACGCGAGAGGTAGGTCGCCGCCTGCTCCGGAGTCCTTCGATTTTCTTTGACGAAGTCGATCATCTTCTTGGCCAGCGAATGGCTGATCATTCCATGCCCGCACATAGTGGAAAGGGTCGTAACCTGCGAGTTGGGAATTTTTTCCGTCTTGCCTTCGAAGCCCAGCGAGTAGCCTACGCTATGCCTGTCCAGGCAGGCGAAGTTGCAGCAACGTTCCGCGCCCTCGATGGAAGTGGAGATGTTCACGCTCATCCCAAAATCCTCTTCCTTGATGCGCTTGACGAATTGCTCCGCAGCGTCCGCATTATCAAAGACCGCGGCGCAGGTGGTGGGCACGGTGAGGCCATCGATCACGGCCTGAAAGTTCGGCTTCATATCCCGCTTCCAATGCGACAACGGGCCCAGGTTCTTTGAGGAGCGCAGCGCGCCTCCGTGCCGGGCATCCCCCAGGTTGACTGGCTTATACTCCATCGCGATCTCCAGAAAGCGGTGAAGTTTGGGCAGCGCTCCAGGATCTTTGTTGCTCTTGCTGGGAATGGCAAAAACAATGTAATCGTCGTGGAAGCTCTCGGCATCGCCAAACCGGTGCAGTGTGTTGGTCATACGCTTGCAGCCTCCCTGGCCGCCGGCTCGGCGGTTACCTGAACCATCCGGCCCAGGCCTATGTTGGTTTTTGCGCGTTGCAGCTTGTATCCCATCCGTTCGAGAATGGGCGCGACTACAACTTCTTCTCCGTGCTCGCCGCAACGTGTCGCCACGCCGATGGCCACTACCGTATCGAGTTGTTTCTCAACGTCCCACACGATGTGAATGATTTCTTCGGTGCGCTCGACGGGAACCTTGATCTCTACAATCGCCGACATCACCTTTTCATTCAGAATGTCACCACGCAGAGTGCCCGTGCTTACGTCCGACATTAACGAGGTGATGGGATTCTTCTTTTCAAAGCTGACGTTGGCCTTGGCCAGAGCCCAGCACATCTTCTGGATCTCGTGGAAGCGGACCCCGACGCCGGGCCTGCCAAATTCAATGGTGAAGCCGACGTCTCCTACCTTGACTCTGCCGGTCACATCGTTGGTCTTCACTTCTTCGGTGCCGCGGCCCTCAACCCCTGTCGACTCGTGGGGCACGCTCGGATCGGAAAAAGCGCGCCGCACTACGCGCGGCCAAGTGAGCTCGTCCGGTTCAAAAGCGGCGGTGGGGCAAACATCGGGCTCCGGCTCGAAGCGAATGCGCAGCGCGGCAAAGACACGACGGACCGTACGCACGAATGTGGGGTTGAGGTGTTCCTGGCTGAGGCCGTTGAAGCAGGCGTAGCACTCTACGCATTCGTCCCGGTTGATCGTCGCCCGTTTCAGCACCGGGTCGATATAGATGGCCCCCATGGGGCAAACATAGGTGCAGTTCCCACAAGCGACACACTTTTCAGGATTGATCTTCATGTTCCTCCCGAGGGGACCGTACGATGATCTATCGTAGATAGTACCACCTAGGCCAGATTCAGGCTCACTACCGATGATTTATCATTTAGCGGGCCGCGAAGGGGAACCTCCATGGATCGCAGACAATTTCTAGCCAATTCTGCAGCAGTTTTGGCGTCGGGCGCCGTTTCGGCGAATGCACAGGCTCCGGTATGTGCCGATCAGCCGCCGCGGCACTTGCCGGTGTACCCGCAACAGCAGCAATACCGCATCAGCTATACGACCAATACGCGAGGCGGCTGGGAGGGCGATCCCTTCAAGGGCATGAGGGAGGGCAGGGAGGCCGGTTTCCGCTACATGGAAATCTTCGGTACTTCGTTCTGTCGCCCCGACACTCTGTACTACCCTGACGATGCCGAGGGATTGATGCGGCGGATTTTCGAAATTGGCGTCAACTTCGTCAGCATTACCGGCGGTTCAGCCAAGGGGAGCACGCGTTTTGAGGATCTGGACTCGCGCGAGGCGGTGATTGAGAACCATTTCGCTATGGCCCGCTTCAGCAGGCGTTTCGGTTGCCAGGTACAGAAGACGAACACCGGACGCCGGCGCCCCGGCGGCACCACGGATGAGGATCTCAAGGTGATGGCCGGCACCCTCGATGCGTTGGGCAAGCGGATGAGCGAAGAGCTGGATATGCAGCTCGGGGTCCACCTGCACCTGGGCAGTCAAATCCAGAGCCAGCCTGAGTTGGAGTTCATTATGGCCAACACCGACCCGAAGTATGTCGGCCTGGTGCTCGACACCGGGCACTTCACGATGGCGGGGATGGACCCTTTGGCCATGGCCAAGCGGTATGGCAAACGAGTGGTTGAATATCACCTGAAAGACACCAGGGCAGAGGACCGCGGGGGCACAAAACAGGTGCCGGGCTCCGAGGTCGACCAGATGAAGAGTCCCTATTTCTACCCCCTGGGCGCCGGCGGGGTGGATTTTCCCGCTCTTATGGCCTACCTCGACAGCATTCAATGGAGAGGGTTCCTGAACGTCGAGCTGGATACGTCTCCCTGGCGTCCCCCGCAGGAGAGCGCCAGGATGTCGGCGAACTACATCCAGAACGTGTTGAAGATTCCGTTTTAGGGCCGACCTGGTCGTGAAACGCTGAGCAGCAGAAACTGGCATAATTCTCAGCGAAGGGAACACAGAATGAAATTTGGGGTCAACACCTTCATCTGGTCCGCGACGTTTGAACCATCCCACTTCGAGTTGCTACCCACCATCAAGCAGGCAGGTTTTGATGGAGTTGAGGTGCCGCTACTACGGCCAGCGGAGTTTGCCGCGTCGGCCATTCGCAAGGCGACCCAAGCCCAGGGCCTGGAATGTACTGCCTGTACAGTCCTGGTGGATGGCCTCAGCCTGATAAGCTCGAGCGCCGACGTACGCCGCAAGACCCGGCTGCACCTGGAAGACGTAGCCAAAGCCGCGGCGGAAGCCGGCGCCTCGATTGTCGCCGGTCCACTCTACTGCCCGGTCGGCTACCTGCCCGGCCGCCGCCGGACGAGCGATGAATGGAAGTGGGCCGTGGAGGGCTTTCAATCCCTGGGCGATGCGCTCGTCGCCAACCGGGTTACGTTTGCCATCGAACCTCTGAACCGCTTTGAAACTTACTTTCTGAACACCGCCGCCGATGCTGCCGCGCTTGCGCAACAGATTGCCCATCCGAACATCGGCATTCTCTTTGATACCTTCCACGCCAACATCGAAGAAAAAAATATAGCCGCTGGCTACCGCAAGATTGGCCCCTATCTCAAGCACGTTCATACCTGCGAAAACGATCGCGGCATCCCTGGATCCGGGCATGTGGAATGGGCGCAGGTATTCGAGGCCCTGCGCGCGCTCGATTATGACGGGTGGCTGACGATCGAGAGCTTTGGCTTCGCGCTTGGGGATCTGAGTGCAGCCGCAGCTATCTGGCGAGACATCGAACGCACGCCGGAATCGATCGCCTTTGAAGGCGTCAAATTTTTGAAGAAGAATGTATCCAAGCCTGCCGGCTTGAGTGCGGCCACTCAGTTTTGACTGCCTGCAGCCGGCGGTGGCGTTGAAGCTTGGCATACACACACCACCACCGGCTCGGCCGCACTGCCACGGCTTCTTTATAGATAGTTCTGACTAATTCGAGAAGGTTCCCACGGTTGGTTATTGGCCGGCGACGGCGACTGACCGTCCTTCGGCAACGCTGGCCACTTGTTCCGCTCTCTTTTCAGCCTTGGTAGCGTCAGCGGTTATTCCATAGGGATCACCTTGAATAAGCACTCTATCGAAGTACAGAGTATCGCCATATTTCTCGAAGATGATCTTGGATTGACTCGGAGGGTTGAGAGATTCGCTGGGAGTGATTCCAGCGGTTGCGATGTGGCGGCCGTCCAAGCTCCTAATGACAACGAACGCCAGATTGAGATCCTGCGGCTGAGTAAGTAAATACGTGCCGCTTGGCAGCAGTTTACCGCCCGCATAAAACGAAAACGGAGTAGTAAATTTCACGCTGTCGATGACCTGAGCGGCGAGGGGCATAACGGAAAATAGGGCTATCAATCCTACCCTTGTAACTAGTTTGTTCAAACTTCTCATAAAGGTTCTCCCGTGTTGTGATTAGCTTGAATGGTTCAATGGAACGTGCTCCTTTCTAACTCTATAGACGGAAAAAATAAGATCGAGTTGCATGTTTTTCGATAGCCGGCGAGTGTTTATGTAACTGTTAATGTGCTGTACTAAGCTGCAGTGACAAAGCCGGCCGCTTCAAGGTTTATCACGAAAGGGTTTGTCACGGAGATTTCGGGTGGACACGCAGTACCACCGGCGCCGGCAACCAGCGGCTTACATAGGATGGACGGACTCGAAGTTGCGCCCGCTCAGGAAACTCCGGGGCGCCTGCGGACGTCTAATTGTTAGAGGTGTCAGTTCCCGCCAGGTGCAGACAGAACCCGTTTCGACTATATTTGCCAAGGAAGTATTTCGTCTCGCAAACCCATGGTTTTACGGGAGATTCTGAATGCCTCAAGTAGTTGGCTCACCGAAGGTGTATGACGTCTGCATCATAGGCTCTGGCGCCGGGGGTGGCACTGCCGCCAAGGTACTGACCGAAGGCGGATTGAATGTTGTGATGTTGGAGGCGGGTCCGCTGCTGAATCCCCGCAAGGATTACAAAGAGCATGTGTGGCCGTACGCGCTGCCGCATCGCGGAGCCGATGTCGGAGGCCGGGCCTTTCACGAGTTGAACGATGAATTCCTCGCTCCCAATGGATTTTGGGAGATCGAAGGGGAACCGTACACATCGGCTCCGGGCTCAAACTTTCGCTGGTTCCGCTCCCGCATCGAAGGGGGCAGAACAAATCATTACGGACGCATCTCCCTGCGCATGTCGGCCGCGGACATGAAGGCTCGCTCCCGAGATGGCCTGGGCGATGACTGGCCGATTTCGTATGAAGAGCTATCGCCCTACTACGATAAGGTCGAAGAGTTTATCGGCGTCTTCGGAACCAAGGAGAATCTTGCTGCGGCGCCCGACGGTGTGTTTTTGCCGCCGCCGAAGCCGCGCTGCACCGAAACCCTGGTCAAGAAGGCCTGCGATCATCTGAACATCACTTGCATTCCCTCGCGCATGGCCATTATCACCAAGCCGGTGAATGGGCGGGCGCCCTGCCACTACTGTGCGCAATGTGGGCGAGGGTGCATCAGTGCTTCCAACTTCAGTTCCAGCCAGGTAATGATCCCGCCGGCCCAGGCTACCGGCCGCTTCACCCTGATCCCCAACGCCATGGCGCGGGAGATCGCGGTCAACCAAGACGGCAAAGCGCAGGCCGTCTCCTACATCGACAAGACCACGCGCCAGGAAATGCGCGTCCAGGCCAAGGTCTTTGTGGTGGCGGCCAGCGCCTGCGAGACCGCGCGCCTGCTGCTCAATTCACGCTCCACGCTGTTTCCCGATGGGCTGGCGAATTCATCCGGAGTGGTCGGTCGCTATTTGACGGATTCGGTCGGCACCAGTGTGACGGGATATTTTCCCCAACTGGCAGAGGTGCCTGCGCACAATCATGATGGTGTGGGTGGCATGCACATGTACATGCCCTGGTGGCGGTCGGAGCAAAAGAACGATTTCCCCCGCGGCTATCACATCGAGTTCGGCGGGGGACGCCATATGCCCGGGGTGGGCATGTTCGATGGGGTCATCAAAGAGCGCGAGGGTTACGGAGCTTCGCTCAAACATTACTGCCGCGGCAGGTACGGCACCTTCATCGGATTTTCAGGAAGGGGCGAGATGATCCCCAACCCCGACACCTACTGCGAGATCGATCCGCAGGTGGTGGACAAATGGGGTATCCCGGTGCTGCGCTTCCACTTTGCCTGGAGCGACTACGAGCTCAAGATGGCGAAGGATATGCAGGAGACGTTTGGCGCGATCGTAGAAGCGGCGGGCGGGACCGTTTTCCACGGGGGCAGGCGAACCGACACCGGCGTCATTGACAAAGGCCAGCATGGAATCTCCGAAGGGGGAGAGATCATTCACGAGCTGGGCACAGTGCGGATGGGCGACGATCCGAAGACTTCGGCGCTGAACAAGAATTGCCAGGCGCACGACGTCAAGAACCTCTTCGTCGCCGACGGCGCCTGTTTTGTGACGGGTCCTGACAAGAACCCGACGCTTACCATCACGGCGTTGTCGTGGAAAACTTCAGAGTACCTGCTCGATCAGGCTCGAAAAGGGGAGATATAGCATGTCCGTATCCCGGCGCGATGTATTGAAGTCTCTCAGTATGGGGGCCGCGGCGACCTCGGTGTTGCGCGTGATCCCGCTGCAGGCGGCTGAGTACGCTCACCACATGATCACCACAGAAAAGGCGGTGAGCAAGACGGGTGTGTACACGCCAAAGTTTTTTCCGCCCCAGCAGTACAAAACTCTGCAGGCCTTATGCGAGACGATTTTTCCGGCGGATGCAGATTCGGGGGGCGCCATTGAGGCGGGAGCTCCGGAGTTTATCGACCTGCTCACCAGCGAGAATAAGGAGTTCCAGGTTAAGCTCGGTGGCGGCCTGATGTGGCTTGATTCGGCATGTATCGATTGCTATGGCAAGGCCTACCTGGATTGCGCGGCGAACCAACAGACGGAGATGCTCGATCGCATCGCTTATCGCAAGAACATCCAGAAGGATGCGAGCCTGAGCCAGGGGGTTGAGTTCTTCGAGTTCCTGCGTAAGATGACGGCGGACGGATTTTTCACCAGCAAGATTGGGATTCAGTATCTGGGTTACATAGGGAACGGGTATCTGGCCGAATTTCCAGGATGTCCGCCGGTGCCGGGCGTTTAATGCTGTTGCTGGTTGAGAGAACTGCAGATCCGCAGCTTCGCTCCTAATGACACGGAGTGGTTTAGTGCCGCGCCTACGGCGCTCGGAGCATCTTCTGGATTGATTTCCCAGCCCTTCCGGGCTGGGCTGACGTTTGGCGGTCGGCCCTCCGGGCCTTGCATCCACGGCGATTCTTGCCGTGTCATTTCTCCCTCTGCTTGCCGCAGGCAAGTAGAGCTGCTCGGATGACAAAGGGACAGAGGCGCTCTCATCTAAAGCGGTTGCCAGATTGACCGAACCGCAGGTCCCTCCGCTACGCTGCGCTCCGGTCGGGATGACAATTCTGTTGCAAATGGGAGCTCTTGCCAAGATCATCGATCTCAAAATAATTTGTCATCCCGACCGGAGCGTAGCGCAGTGGAGGGACCTGCGGTTCGCTTTTATCTCTTCATCGGACCAGGCAGGCTGCGAAGAATCCATCACCTGGGTAGGCTCCGGGGAGTGTTCGCAGGAATTCGTCCGCCGAGCTGCCAGGGAATAGCGTATCCGCAGTGCCAGGGTGGAGCGTGCCCTCCAGCTCCAGCGCCCGGATTTGCTGTCGCCACGGGAGCAAGCGGAAGCCTCCCTGCAATCCCAGAGCCTCGGCCACTACATCCTCATTCTCCTCAGCATCGAGGGAACAGGTTGAGTAGATCAGCCTGCCGTCCTCGCGCAGAGAACGCATCGCCGAGCACAGGAGACGCACCTGGCGATCGTGCTGGCGGGCGAAATCGTCCGCTGTGACCCGGTACCTGATCTCCGGGTTGCGGGCAATCGTTCCGGTGCCGCTGCAGGGCGCATCGCAAAGCACCAGGTCGAATTGCTCTTGAAACGGCAGCTCGGTAGCATCCAGGACACGGAAACGAATGCCCGGCTGAGGGCCAAGCATCGCCTGCATGGCTTGGAGGCGGCGCGGGCTGATGTCGCAGGCGGTCACCATGGCCGTTGGGTTGCGTTCGGCCAGGATGGCGGTCTTTCCCCCGGGAGCAGCACAGCAATCAAGGATGGCGCCGCCCCGGCCCGCTACCTCTGCGATCAGTTGCGATCCTTCATCCTGAATCCGCACCCGCCCCTGGGCCGCGGCCCGGGCAACCTCTCCCGCAGCCACCCGTCTGGCGCGCGCTACAAAGGCGCCGGGTTCCAGCTGCAGACCTTCCACCTGCAAATCAGCCTCAGCTTCCGGTGAAGCCAGGCGAATGGTGACCGGAGGAGGAAGCTGATCATAGCGGCAGATCGCGTTGGCGGCTTCAAAGCCATACGCGGCAACCCACCGCTCGACCATCCACGAAGGATGGGAGGCCGAGGCGTCGGTTGCATCGAGCTTCGGCGCCTGGGCCAATTTTCGCAGCACCGCGTTGACCAACCCCACGGCGTAGGAGTTTCCCGATTGCCTGACAAGTTCCACGCTCTCGAAGATCGCGGCGTGCGCCGGGATGCGATCGAGCAGCAAGAGCTGCACCGCTCCCAGCTCCAGCGCAACCTGGACCGGGTCGCCCAGGTGCCCCTTGCTTCGGGTGAGCAGCTCACGGATACGCTGCTGCAAGACAAGCTGCCAGCGCAGCACCCCCATCACCAGGGTGGTCATGAGATTTTTGTCGAGCGAAGAGAGCGACCTTGGGGAATGGAGCAGAACGTCGCTATGTAACTCCGGCTTCCGCCTGAGCTCGAGCAGCAGCTCGAAGGCAGCCCTGCGCGCAGGGGCTATGGGGCTGGCCATGTAAGCTTTTCATGCGGCCGGGGAGCCGTGCCGCGCAGAAAATCCGCGGCCGGCATTCTCTTTTTCCCCTCCAGTTGAACCTCCAACAGCTCCAGGCAGGTGCTGGATCCGGCTCCCGCAAAGAGACGATCTCGTTCCACTCGCAGCTCACCGGGAGGGACGGCGATCGACTCCGCAGGGACCAGGCGATGCAAGGTAAGCTTTTTGCCGCGGAAGAAAGTGTAGGCCCCCGGCCAGGGCTGAAAACCACGCCACCGGTTGTAAATCTGGACTGCGGGTCGGGTGAAGTCGACCAGGGCATCCTCGCGCTGGAGAATGGGCGCGAGCGAGGCCGCGGCATCATCTTGTGCAATGGGCGAAATTCGACCCGCCTGCAATGCATCGAGGGTTTCGCTCATCAGGCCCGCTCCGCTCTCGGCCAGCAAGGGAAAAAGCTGCTCGGCTGTCTGGTTTGGTCCGATGGGCATGGCTCGCTGCAGCAGGATGTCTCCCGTGTCCAGCCCCTGATCGATGCGCATGGTGGTTGCGCCGGTCACCGTCTCGCCGTTGGCCACCGCCCACTGGATGGGAGCCGCGCCGCGATATTTGGGAAGCAGGGAAGCGTGAAGGTTGAGGTTGCCCCACCGAGGAAGGTTCAGCATCCACTCCGGAATGATGCGGCCGTAGGCCACCACAATAATGGCATCCGGACTGATCGCCTCCAGGCGGGCGCGCAGGTCTTGATTGTTTTTTATTTTTTCCGGCTGCATCACAGGCAAGCCCGCCTGGCCTGCCAGCATTTTCACCGGAGGCGGCGAAGGAGCCTCATCGCGGCCGCGTACCCGATCAGGCTGGGTGATCACCAGCTCGATGCTGTGCCCGGCCCCCAGTAGCTGTTTAAGCGTAGGAACGGCGAACTGAGGGGTTCCACAGAAGACCAGCCTCATGATGGGGTACCATCTACCATTCCCCGGCTACCATTCCCCAGCTCGCTGCAGCTTGCGAATCTTGCGCAGCACAAAATCTCGTTTGAGCGCACTGATGCGGAAGATGAAGAGAACCCCGTCCAGATGGTCGATCTCATGCTGAAAGGCGCGGGCCAGCAGGTCATCGGCTTCCCGTTCAAACCATTTTCCCTCCAGGTCCTGGGCGCGTATTTTAACCTTCGCGGCGCGCGCAACCTTCTCGCGAATGTCGGGCAGGCTGAGACAACCCTCCTCTTCGTAAATCTTTCCCTCTTTGGTGACAACCTCAGGATTGATTAAAACAATTTTGTCTTCAGGGGTCTTTTGGAAACTGAGATCGATCACCGTCAGGCGTTTGGGAATACCGATCTGGGGGGCAGCGAGGCCGATGCCATGGGCTGCGTACATTGACTCGAACATGTCGTCGACCAGCTTGCGTAGATCCTCGTCGAACGCGGTGACGGGCTGTGACGGCCGCTGCAGGATCGGGTCGGGAAATTTGACAATCGGATAAACCATGCGACCGGGTATCTTCCTTAGAGCATTATTACTATTACTTTGAGGCACAGGGATTGGCTAGGTAGGAGCACTCAAATGCTCAGAATCGACGAATCTGCTCCAGGTATCCCTGGTAATTCCTGCAGAGTTCTCCGGCGGAGTCGCCGCCGAACTTTTCCAGCGCGAGCTTCGCGATAACAAATGCGACCATCGCTTCGGCTGCCACTCCGGCAGCGGGCACCACACAGACATCGGATCGCTCGTAAGCCGCCTTGGTTGTCTCCCGGGTGCTGAAGGAGACGGATGCCAGCGGCCGGCGCAGCGTGGAGATGGGCTTCAAATAGCCGCGCACGACAATATCCTCACCGTTTGAGACGCCGCCTTCAATGCCGCCGGCATTGTTCTGCTCTCGGGTGAATCGTGTGTGTGCGCCATCGGTCCGCTCTGGGGCATAGCCAATGGCATCATGCACCGCGGAGCCAAAAGACTGCGCAGCCGTCACTCCCTGTCCCAGTTCCACTGCCTTGACTGCCTGGAGCGACATCACCGCCGCGGCGAGCAACCCGTCCAGCCGCTCGTCCCAGTTGGCATAGGTGCCGAGGCCGGCAGGCGCGCCATGAACCACCACTTCAAAAACGCCGCCGATTGAGTCGCCGGTGCGCAAGACGTGATCGACTTCGGCCTTCATCTCCGCTTCCGTCGCGGCATCGGCGCAGTTCAACACGATCTCATGGCGTTTAGTCAGCGCGGCAATCTCCTCCCAGGAAACGATCCGCGTCAACTCCACACGGCCGACGCGAACCACGTGGCTGGCGACCTCGATGCCCAGCGATTTCAAAAGCAATTTGGCCATGGCGCCGGCCGCCACGCGCGCCGTTGACTCCCGCGCCGAGGCTCGCTCCAGCACATAGCGCGCATCGGGAAAATCGTATTTGAGCGCACCCGCCAGGTCGGCGTGGCCGGGCCGCGGTGAGGCTACCGCTTTGTGTTTTTCCGGATCCCCCGCAGCCACCGGAAGAACTTCGGTCCAGTTTTTCCAATCGTGGTTTTCAATGCGGATGGCGACCGGCGAGCCAATGGTCTTGCCATGGCGAACACCGGAGAGGATGTGGGCCCGATCCTGCTCAATTCGCATGCGGCCGCCACGGCCGAAGCCCTGCTGGCGCCGCCAAAGTTCCCGGTCGATAAATTCAATATCGACATCGAGCCCTGCGGGCAGTCCGGAAATGAGGGCGATAAGGCACTCGCCATGGGATTCACCAGCGGTTGAAAAACGTAGCATCTTGGTTGGCGAGAAGGCCTAATCTTCGATTGTAGACGATTCTGTTTCTTTGGCTTTGTATCAGGGCACGACTTTAGTCGGGCCATAAACGATTGAAAATACGTCGGGCTTAAGGCCCTGAGGTAGGTCTTTCTTGCCCGATTGCGGGTTTTTCCGCAAACCTGTTCAGTCCCTGCAACCCATTGCCTAGCAAGGAAAAAGCCCAGGGGCTAAAAGCCCAGATCTCTGTTGGGCCTCAACGGCCCGACTAAAGTCGTGCCCTGATACAAAGCATTACCGCGGTGAGGGCCGGAAAACTACGTTACTCGCGCACGATCCAGTCATACTGGGCCTCGTCCAGAGGCACAACCGACAGCCGCGACTGACGGACCAGGGGCGACGCTTGGAAGAGCGGATGCTGCTTGATCTCCGCCAGCGTCTTTGGACGCTTGATCGCTGCACCAACCGCAATCTTAACCAGCGGAACCTTGGGATCGGACAAATCCACGGACTTAACCTGAGCCAGGCCCACCGCTGTCTTTTCGTCGCCGGTGTGATAAATGACGAGCTTGTCGCCCTTCTTCATGGCCGTGAGGTTCTTGACCGCCTGCGGGTTGGTCACACCCGTCCAGTCGGTTTCCTTTTCCCGCACCAGGTCCGCAAAAGAGTATGCGGTGGGCTCCGTCTTCAACAGATAGTTCATGACGACTCCTCCGTTGGGGGCTTGAGGAAAGTAGCCGTGTTCAAGAGCGGCCTGTCCATGGCGCGCACCCAATCCGTCATCTCACCCGCCTCCCCGCCCTCTGCTTCATGACGCGCAAATTCGCTACGCATCATGTGCATCTTGGCGTCGAGATCATCCAGGTAGTGGAGCAGTACCGCCTCTGGAATCATAGGCAGCTTGGGCGAACCGAACTCCAGTTTGCCGTGATGACTCAGCACCATGTGCTCCACCAGAATGCGCAGAGCAAGTGGAAAATCGGGCAGCGCGGCCAGCTTCTTTTCGATCATCGCGATGCCCAGGGTGATGTGGCCTACGAGCTGTCCCTGCAGGGTGTAATCGAAGCTGGTGCCCCAGCGCAATTCCTCAAGCTTGCCAATGTCATGCAGAATGGCGCCGGTCAGGAGCAGGTCACGATTGATCTCGGGATAATGGCGCGCCGCCAACTCGCAGATGCCCACGAGCGAGACTACGTGCTCCAACAGACCGCCCAGCCACGCGTGGTGCAGGCTCTTAGCCGCGGGCGCCTCGCGAAAGGCCGCCGCGAAGACCGGATCGTCGAGAAAGGAACGCAGCAGCGCCTGGAGAGAGGGATCGGAAAAACTGTCGACGGAACGCACCAGCGCCGACCATAGTTCCTCCACATCCTTCTGGGTGTGCGGAACATAGTCCGCCAGTTCCACCTCGTCGGGTGCGGCAAGGCGGAGCTTTTCCAGGTTCAGCTGCAGGCGCCCGTTGTAGCGGCAGACCTCGGCGCGGACCTTGACCACGTCGCCCTGTTCAAAGCCGGCAGCGGTCTCCGCGAAGTTTTCCCACATGCGCGATTCGATCTGGCCGGTGCGGTCGACCAGGGTCAGCGCCATGTACTGGCCGCTGCCATCCTTCCGGCTGCGCACTTGCTTGGAAGCCACGGCGAAGAAAGCGACCACTGCCTGGTTTTCGAACTTGCCTACATCCGCGACGTAAATCTCTTTCATCTCGCCTGCGTTCATCTCGCCTCGGCGCCGGCTAAGGCTGGGTTGCACCCTGGGGCCCGGCAGCCGGTTGGCTGGCAGGGGGCGCAGGCTGGTTAGCCGGAGGCGGAGCAGGCTGGGTGGTGGTTGGCTCCGGTTTGCTGCCGAGATAAGGCTGAGGGGTTTGATCCGGTTCCTTCGGTTTGTCGGCTAACCGAGTCTTTTCGCCCTTCTGCTTTTTCTTGGTCTGAGCGGCGGGGTCGGCGAGCCCTAACGGCGCGTCTTGCACCTTCTGGGTCGCTAGCTCGTCAGCAGTGGGCCCCGGTGGTGTATCCGCCGAACCCTTGACCTTCTTGGCCTTGGGCACCGGCGCCCGATTGCTCAGACGCGTCTTTTTCTCCGGCGCCGCTGTGCTCGTGCTGCTCACAGTGCCATCGGGGTTTACGAACCGCACTTCGGGAGTGGTGACACTCGCAGTTTGCGCGTTGGCGTCTGCGGGCCCCGCGGCTGCGCTGGCAGGGCCGTTCTGCGACGAGGGTAGAGACTCACGAGGAGCTTGCCCAAAGCGAATCTTCTCTGGCTTGCCGGGCTTCATGACTTTTTGGTCGGCATTGCTTGCCTGCTGCGTGGTGCCGGCAGCCGCTGGCGCGCCCGCCGTAGCAGGCTTCGCCGCCGCCGTCTGTACCTCTGGCAGCGCTGGAGTGGAACGCGTCTTGCCCCGGAAGCGCGCGCGGGCAAATTTCTTTTTCTTCTTTTCCGGAGGGGGAGTATACGCACTGTAGCTCAAGCGCATTTCATTCCCACTGGCCCCGGTGTCCACCACTCCTGGTTTGATCTCTACATAAGCCGAATCGCGCAGGGAGGTGAGGTACTGGCGCAGCGCGGGTTGCATGCGCTCCATAAACAGAGCTTCTTCCACCTGCGGCTCCACCTGCTTGAAGCTGCCTTCACCGCCAGGGTTATGTTGCGTTGCCTGCAGAATGATGAAGCCCTGCTTGGTCCGAATTGGTTGGGTGTATTGGCCGGCATTCAGGGCGAAGGCTTTATCTTCAATCCCCTTGTCCAACTGGCCGCGGTGGAACTCGCCCAGAGAGAGGCTCTTAGGGTCATTAGGGCCGGCAGGCGCGGGTTTAGCCAGGTCTTCGAACTTTGCACCCCCCGCCAGCTTTGTTTCCAGCGCATCGGCCTTTGCCTGCGCCGCCTCGACATCGGCCGCATCGGCGGGCTCGGTTGCGCTCTTGGCTGGGGTTGGGATCATAATCTCGTTCAGATTTACCGATTCCTGCTGGGCAAACTCGCTCTCGTGATCTTTGAAGTATTTCTGTACATCGGTTTGCGACATCGAAATGCGCCGCCCAACCTCATCGCGAACCACCTGCTCGGTAATAATCCGGTTGCGAAGGGTCGCTTTGAAGTCCTCGAATGAGCCGCCGCCCTGGGCCCGCGCCTGCTCCACGTAGGCCTTTTCCAGGTCCTCCATCGAGTCGAGATGATTTTGCTTGCGCAGATTGTCCAGCTGCTTGACTAATTCGGTTTCGCCGGTGATCCCCAGCTCCTTGCCCTTCGAAATCAGGAGCTGCTGATCGATCAGATCGCGCAGCAGATCGGCTTGTTTCTGCTGCAATTGTTGGGCGGGAACGGCCTGCTGCTTGGCTTCAGCATCCATTTGCTCCGCGGCTCGATCGTAATCCGACTGGGTGATGATCTGGTCGTTCACCCGGGCGACAATGTCTTCCACCACCTTGCCCGTGACCGGCGGGGTCTCAGGGGCGGTGCCTGCGGGCTTTGCGTTGGTAGTCTGCGCCGGGGACGGGAAGGCGCTGAGAGCCGCGCTCAGGACCAAAACCGCCGTTGATTGCTGCAATTGAGAAAACTTCATGGTCTGGACATCTCGTATAGCTGCTAAGTGGTAGGCTCTGGCCCTTACGTGGTAGTTTGACTGATCTGGTAGGAGCTCGGTTGCGCAGCTAGTGGATCAGACCGTATTTTCTGCTGTTTTCGCCCGCTGAGTACCTATCGTTCCAGCTTACGTCCAATGATATACTTCGAGTCAAGAAGACCCCGGGCCGGGCAGCAGGGCCGCCGCCTCTCCCTGCGCCTCCGGACCCTGAGGATTACCCCACGATGGCCTCCCGCACACGACGGTTTTTGTTCTCCATTTTCCTCTTCTTTGTGACCTGTGGTGTTCTCGGCACGGTGGTGAGCCAGCGGCTGGGAGCCCAATCCAGTACCGATGAGTCCGCCCTTCGCGACGACCTGCGTTCCTTTACCAGTGTTTACGACCTGGTAGAGCAGAATTACGCTGAGCCGCTGACCGGCGACAAGGCGGAGAAGGCCGTCTACGACGGAGCCATCCCGGGCATGCTGCGGGTGCTCGACCCCCATTCCAGCTTTTACGATCCAAAAGCCTACGCCAAGATGCGCGAAGACCAGCATGGCAAGTACTACGGCGTAGGCATGCTGATTCAGCCGCAGAGCAACAAGATCGTGGTAGTCAGCCCCTTTGAGGGCACACCCTCCTTCAAGGCCGGCATACGGCCGGGAGATGTGATCGTTGCCGTGGATGGCAAGTCCACCGAGAACATGAACTCGGAAGATGTTGCCAACGTGCTGAAAGGCCCCAAAGGCACCCACGTGCAGATCACCATCGCGCGCGAGGGTGCGGCCAAGCCGCTGGTATTCGACCTGATCCGCGACGAAATTCCGCACAACAGCATCGACCTCAGCTACATGATCCGGCCCAACGTGGGCTATGTGCACATCACCAACTTCCAGGAAACCACTGGCCGTGAGCTTTCCGATGCGCTCGATCACTTCGGCAGTGTCGATGGGCTGATTCTCGATCTGCGCGGCAATCCCGGCGGCCTGTTGAGTGAGGCGGTCGCGGTCTGCGATAAGTTCCTGGAAAAGGGGCAGGTGATTGTTTCCCAGCGTGGGCGCGCCTTCCCTGAGCAAACCTATCGTGCGACTCATGGAAACGGCGGCAAGGAATATCCCATCGTGGTGCTGGTCAACCACGGCACGGCGTCAGCCGCCGAGATTGTTTCCGGTGCGCTGCAGGATCACGATCGCGCGATCATTGCCGGCGAAACCACTTTCGGCAAGGGACTGGTGCAAACCGTATACCCCTTGTCTGAGAACACCGGCCTGGCGCTGACGACCTATCACTACTACACTCCCAGCGGCCGCCTGATCCAGCGTAATTACAACGGTGTTTCCCTCTACGACTACTACTACAACCACGACCAGCCGCAGGATACGAAGAGCCGCGAGGTCAAAGCCACCGACTCCGGTCGAACCGTCTTCGGCGGGGGCGGGATCACACCGGACGACCGGATTGACACGCCAAAGTCCGTTCCCATCCAGGATCAGCTATTGGAGCATTACGCGTTCTTCAATTTCGCCAAGCATTACATGGCGAACCGGACCGTGGGCAAAGACTTTCAGGTGGACGACGCGGTAATGGACTCCTTCAAGCAGTTCCTGACCAGCCAGCAGATTCCCTTCACCGACGCGGATCTGACCCCGGTGATGGATTGGGTGAAGGCCAACATCAAGGCGGAGATCTACACCACCCAATTTGGCCAGGAAGAGGGTTTGAAGGTACGTGCCAACTGGGATCCCATGATCAACAAGGCGCTCGACTACCTGCCCCAGGCAAAGGCGCTGGAAACGGCAGCCAAGCATGCCGAGACGCAGCGCGCCAGCGTGCGCGCCAACCAGTAACAGCGGCTTTTTTGAAGGGGACGGCCTTCAGGCCGTCCCCTTCAACGGAAATGTGTTTTCCGCAGGCCATCGGCTGCGACTTGCTTCGGCTACAACTGGGTCGATGTAGGAGTAGAGGCGTTGGTGGAGGGTCCGATCGCGGTGGCCAACTCTACGCCTGCGGGAGAAGTTCTTTTGCGGCCATCAGGAAGACTGCTGCCGTAACGAACCATAAGAGAAAAAAGCTTACGTGCGTCCCAGTAGCGTGGCAAATAACGCCGCGGATCCGAGAGACAGCGAAAGAGCCAACCCAGGTACATACGGTCGGCCCATCGCGGGATCTGCACCTGGTCGCCGCTCAAGAAAGCAATGGCCGCCCCGATGCAATGGATGGAAGGCTTGCAGTTGAGTTCACGTCTTAGATAAAGGCCGAGACGTTCCTGCGTACCACCCCCGATGCTCACGACAATATGCCGTGGGCGCCGTTCATTGATCAGCTTCAGCAGCACGGGATCCTGAATCGTTTTGCCGTAAAGCGGCGCAATGTACCGGTCAGCGGCGTCCAGTTCAATCCCTTGCCGCCGCAGCCAGGCGCAATTTCTGCTCGCGCTCTCCTCGCTGGCCATAATCCAGAAGCTGCCACCGGGCTGGTAAAAATCAGGCTGCTTTAACAGCGAAGAAAGATACTTAAGGCCGGATACTCGGCGGATGGAATCACCCTTAAGGCGGTTCCAGATCATGACCATGAAAGCGCTGTCAGTGATGACCAGGTCGGCACCCTGGAGAGCTTCACGATAAGCAAAGTCGTGGGCCAGATTCTTCAGTGCCGGGGCTGCGGGAACCACCAGCAAGCCACCTGCGCTGATGCGAGCAATCGCCTCATCAGCATTGCCCACGAAAAATCGGATGCCCAGAATCTGCCGGAACTGAGCGCTCGCCGTCGCCACCGCTGTTACTCCCACAGGTTCTCCAGCCTCAGTCTAGACCACGACATGGTCTATGTAATCGATGTGGTTGCATCAATCACAGGAAAACTGATTACGCTCTAGATACCGCCATCATTTCGTTCTCGATCCATTCATAGGTCTTGGCCAGGCCCTCTTTCAAACGGATCGAAGGTTCCCAACCAAGATATTGCTTGATCTTGGTGTTATCGCTATTCCTTCCGTTGACGCCTTTCGGCGCATTCAGGTTGTATATGCGTTCCAATTTCACCGAAGCGATCTCTTCAGCCATATCCACCAGTTGATTGATGGTCACCAGTTCACTGCTTCCAAGATTGATAGGCTCATGAATTTCACTCTGCAGAATCGCCTGCGTGCCCAGGGTGCAATCGTCGATGTACATGAAACTGCGGGTCTGTTTGCCATCCCCCCAGATCTCAATCTGGTGGTTGCCCGAAGCTTTGGCCTCGATCACCTTGCGACAGATAGCGGCGGGCGCCTTCTCCCGTCCGCCGGTCCAGGTACCGAGTGGGCCGTACACATTGTGGTAGCGAGCCACCCGGCACTGCAGGCCAAAGTCCTCTTCGAAGTGGCGGCACATGCGCTCGCTGAAGAGCTTCTCCCAGCCGTACCCGTCTTCGGGAAGCGCCGGATAGGCGTCCTCTTCCTTCAGCGCAATCACATTGGGATTCTTTTGCTTCTCGCCGTTGTACACGCAGGCGGAGGAGGAATAGAAAAATCGCTCGACTCCTTTTTCGCGCGCCGCCATCAGCATGTGGGTATTGGTTAACACGCTCAACATGCAGAGCGCTTTGTTGTTCTCAATAAAGCCCATCCCCCCCATATCGGCCGCCAACTGGAAGACCACCTCGGCGCCCTGGGCCGCCATCATGCAACTGTCTTTGTCTTTGAGGTCCAGAACCAGATTGGTGACCCCGGCCGAGGTCTGATACCACTCATCGATCGGCTTTACGTCGACTGCGCGGATGACGTTCGCCCCGTTGTCGAGAAGGCTCTTAACCAGATGTCCGCCGATGAAACCACCGGCGCCACAAACCACGACCTTGGCATTTTTCAGTTTCATGAAAACGGGCCCTCAACCGCAAACCGCCTTCCACAAGGCCTACTAAGTCAATGGTGTGGCAACGGTTAGTCTCTCATACTCCATGCAGAAAAAATCCGGATTGGTACATCATCGGTAACCATAACAGAACCACTTTTAACCCAGAGCTCCGTGCGATTCGCTATCCAGATCGTGAAGGAAGGCCGCAAGCATGGCTATTCGTGGCTGAGCCAGTGTCTTTGCAGTCTCCAGAACAAGCCTAGCCGGCAGCTCGGCCAGGTTTTTGCGCAAAGTGGCCGCGGCATCGGTAAAGGTTGAGTAACGCGTATCCCGGCCTATCTTCGCAACAACACGTAAGATGCCGATGGCGCCGAGCTGCTCGAGAATGTCCGCATCGCGCAGGATCGTGCCCTCTAACGCGGTCGGGGTCAGGTGCGGTTGGTGGGTGCGAATGGCCTCCACCACGTCTACAACTTTTGTCGTAGGAAAGCCGGATCGCAGAAGAGCCGCCGGCGCTTGTTTCATCGCGTAGCTGACATTGTCCCAGGCGGCAAGTTCGCCAGGGTCTTCGGGCCGATGACCGGCGAAGACGCCGAGGTCATGGAGCCACGCGGCGGCATAGACCACGTCGTCGTCGTAGGAGAGGCCCTCGCCGACCAACCGGGTCAACGCGTACAGCCGCGGCTGATGTCCCAGCTTGTCGACTGGCAACGCCTGGCTGCTCACATACTCGGCCAACCGTACACGAAAGTTGCAGCCCGCAGCGGCAGTATCCGTCGTTTCGCTTAACGTTGTGTTCATGGAAGCGAGTCTTGCGGTTCTCTGAATGCATTATATTGGGGAGCGGAACCAAGCGGCTCATGGTTATGCTGACCGTTGTGGTAGATGACTTTGACTATTTCGTGTCACACTTTGAATACCCATGACCAAACTGGATGCTCATGAAAGACTCCGGCGCGCAGCTTCGCTGCTGACAGCAGACGGAGCGCAAGCGGGTGACCGGACACTGCTTCTTCAGGCGTGGGAGGTTCTGCGCGGATTGCGCAGCGACGACTTCCCCGTGGAAATGCGCCCGGCATTCAACTTTTTGCAACACGAGATCGCGCGCGCGGAGTCGGAAGATATCAGCGCGCGCGAGGTAGCATTTTTAGCCAACAAACTTCGCCAACTGGAATTGATGTGGATCGAGAGCCCGCAAAAAATCGCAAAGCCCGAGAGCCCGGAGAACGGCGCCTGAGCAGTCTCGATGGGGAGTAGTTTCGACAGCAGCCGTCGATGACACCGCTCAACTGGCCCATCTCCGGGATTCGCAGCGCAATCGTGCCTGATGAGGTGCATCTTTGGGCCTGGCCTCTCAAACCGGCTCCTGCCGATCTGGCCGCTCACATTGCGCTGCTCGACCCGTTGGAATTGCGGCGCTTCCGTGATTTTCATTTTGCCGCGGACGCCGGCCGCTATGCGGTGGCCCATGCGAACCTGCGCAGGATTCTGGGCGGTTATTGCGATCGCCCTCCGGCGAAAATCTGCTTTCGCGCTGAACGCTTCGGCAAGCCCGAACTGGCCGATTACGACGCGTCCTCTTCCATTCGCTTCAGCTTGGCTCACAGCCGGAGCATTGCGGTTCTGGCAGTGGCGCACGGACAACCGGTAGGCGTAGATGTGGAAGATGTGCGGCCGATCGAACCGGAAGTGGCCGCCGCGCATTTCTCCGCCAAAGAGAATTGCGACCTGAGCGCATTGCATGGGGATGCGTGGCTTGACGGCTTCTATCGTTGCTGGACGCGCAAGGAGGCAATCCTGAAAGCCGAGGGAGTGGGCCTTCATCGTGCGCTTGATAGCTTCGATGTCGGGTTGCTTGCGGACGCGCCGGCGGAGCTGCTGGGGACGCGGGAGGAGTTCAGCTATCCATGGAAGCTTCACCACCTGTCTCCTGCAGCGGGCACCATCGCAGCTCTCGCAACTGCACATAGCAATGCTAGGCTGGCCTGTTTCAGTTTTCTTTCATGACCTGCGCTTTTTGATTTCCTTCGTCGCGCAGCGCCAGGCTGATGAGCGTCTTCTGCTCGAGATCATGTGCTTTAGCTGAGCCGGTCGCCGGGCTGGCCGCCGCCGAACGCTTGACGCTGAGCACTCTGCGTTCAGGCAATTGCCTGCGTAGGCGTGGCATCACGAACGAGAGCGCACCCATGTTGTCGGGTTCTTCCTGTACCCAAACAACTTCGCGGGCATCGGGATGACGCGCGATCTCCGCCGCCAGCTCCTTTTCCGGCCAGGGATAAAGTTGTTCCAGAAAGACGATGCCAGTGGTGCTGTCCTTGTGCTTCGCCCGCTCGATGCGCAACTCGTGGCCAATCTTACCGGTGCATAGCAACAGGCGCTTGACCTGCTGTACCTCGGTTTCCGGCAACACAGGCTGAAAGCGCGGCAGCTCAAAGCTGGCCAGCGGCGAGCTGGCGTCGGGATTGCGCAGCATGCTCTTGGGCGTGAATACGATCAGCGGTTTGCGCCATGCGCGCATCGCGTGACGGCGCAACAGGTGAAAGTACTGTGCCGCCGTGGACGGCTGGCAGATTTGGATATTGTCATGCGCCGCCAACTGCAGGTAGCGCTCCACGCGGGCGCTGGAATGCTCCGGTCCCTGGCCCTCGTAGCCGTGCGGCAGCAGCATGACTACTCCGCTCAGAAGGCCCCACTTATCTTCGCCCGAAGCGATGAACTGGTCGATGATGATTTGCGCGCCGTTGGCAAAGTCGCCGAACTGCGCCTCCCACAAGACCAGGGTCTCAGGATAATCGCGGCTGTAGCCGTACTCGAAACCAAGCACGCCGGCTTCGGAAAGGATCGTGTTGTAAATTTCCACGCGGGCTTGTTGCGGAGAGAGATTTGCCAACGGGAAATAAAGCTGCTCGTTCTCGATATCCACCAGCACGCTATGCCGCTGGTTGAAGGTGCCGCGCTGGCTGTCTTGCCCGGAGAGACGCACCGGCGTGCCTTGCAGCAAGAGCGAGCCAAAAGCCAATGCCTCGGCCATGCCGTAATCGAAGGGCCGCTCGCCGCGCCCCATCTCTCTGCGTTGCTCCAGCAGCTTCTTGATCTTGGGATGAATATGAAAATTGCGCGGATAGGTGGTGAGACTGTTGCTGATCTCCCCTATAGTCGCTGCGCTCAGGCCGGTGTCAACCTCATATTCCGGCTTGTAGGCTCCTCCCGAATAATTCGACCAATAGGCTGGGAGCTTTGCCAGCGCCACCCTCTTGGCCATCCGGGTCGCTTGCTTCTGCGCCTCGGCCAGCTCAACCTGCAGTTCCTTCACCCGGGGGGAGGGATCCACGCCGATCTGCCGGGCATAGATCTCGTAGAGCGGTGGATGATTCTTGATCTTTGCGTAGCGCAGCGGCTGGGTTACGGTGGGGTCGTCTACTTCGCTGTGGCCATGGCGACGATAACCGATCAAGTCGATGATCACATCGGTGCGGAAGGTGTAGCGGTATTCCACGGCCAGCGAGGCCACACGCATTGCAGCCTCGGGATCTTCTGCGTTGACGTGGAAGATAGGAATCGGCAGCCGCTTGCCGATGTCGGAGGAGAAGCGCGTGGGGTAGCACTCATCCGGGTCTGCGGTAAAGCCAATCAAATTGTTCACGATGATCTGAATGGTGCCGCCAACGGTAAAGCCGGGCATGGTGCCAAGGCTCATGGTTTCTGCCCAGATGCCCTGGCCGGCAAACGCCGCATCGCCATGGATGACTACCGGCAGCACCTTGACCTGACCGGCTTCTCCTATCCGGGTCTGCCTGGCGCGGGCACGGCCCATGGCGACTGGATCCACCGCTTCCAGGTGACTTGGGTTCGACACCAGGTGCAGGCTTATCCTTCCTCCGCTCCTGGTAAGAAAGTAACCGGTGGCGCCGACGTGGTACTTTACGTCA